>NZ_JAGQDH010000020.1 GCF_018069895.1 Roseovarius autotrophicus
TCAGCGCAATCCGCTGGTCGAGCGGCAGCGCCTGAAGCTCTGCGGCCGAGAGGCGCAGCCGGGTCAGCGCATCGACGGCGGGCCCCGTGCCAGCAGCGGCCTGGCTCAGCCGCCGGGTCAGCTGCATGGCGGCCTGTTCGACCTGTCCCATCGAGACGCCCGCCAGATCGCCCGCGCGCTCGAGGACCTGGATACTCTCGACCGTGGTGTTCAAGGAGGCCGCCAGCTTGGCCTGACCGTCGATGACCTGCAGGCCAGAGCGAATCATCGCAGTCGCCGCCGCCGCAATCGCCGCTGCGGCTGCGGCCATCGCCACCCGCGCGCGCCGGGCAAAGGCTGCCAGCCGCGCATTGGCGCCCTCCATCTCGCGCGACAGGCGCCCAAAGCCGCGGGCACCGGCCTCGCCGACGCCCTCAAGCTCCGCCTTCACCTGCCGCCCGCCGGTGGCAGAGAGGCGCACGCTGACGCGTTTTTCCGTCATGGCTCAGCCTCCCTGCTGCCGTCCATCTGGTCGTTGAGATGCCGTGCCATCACCGCCTCGATCACGGGCAGGAACTCGGCTGTGGCGCGGGCGTCCACGCCCAGCGCCTCGGCCATCGACAAGGCCGCGCTCATGTCCCAGCCCAGCACGACGCTGGGCACAGCGCGGATCTGTCCGTTCAGCCGCCCGGACAGGTCCCAGACCTGCCAGCCCTCGAGCGTGCGCGGCGCATTCAGGATTTGCGGGCAGTCTTTGCAGCTTTGCGTGCACGCTGCGCAGTAACCTTCGCCCCCGCCCCAGACCCAGTCTGCGAGGGCGCGGAGGCGTTTTTTTCCGCTTCCAGCTCCAGACCCTTGGCGACATAACCCATCTGGAACTTCTCGAAGATCGGCCAGATGTCGAGAAGGGCGGCGATCCCTTCCGGCGTTACCGACGTAGGGTTGCCGTCGGCATCTCCCACGCCCTCCCAATCGAGGATGGCGCGTTCAGCCAGCACCTTGCCAAATATGACGGCGATCTCGTCGTCGGTCGTGCCCTCGGGCAAACTGCGCACGCCGGGATCGCTGCGCGCGGCCACCATCAGCGCGGTCGTCAGCGGCTCGACGCGCACGCGCACGCCAAGGCCGAGATCGAGCCAGTACGGCTCGCGGGCGAGGTTCAGGCGCAACATGCTCAATAGTCCTCGATGCCGTTGATCAGGGTGACGGTGCACATGCGGCCCAACGCCGTGTCGCGTGCCGCTTGCCAGTCGAAGGTCGCCTGCACGCCCTGCGGCCCGGCAATCTCGATGCGCGGGCGAGGCAGATAGACGGCATGCGCCACCAGCGTGAGGCTCTCGCCCGAAGGCAGCGTGTAGCCAAAATTCATCTCGCAGGGATCGCCATTGATCGCCTGGGTCACCAGCACCTGATCGGCGAAGCGCACCTCGATCCGGCCGGTCAGCGCGGCGATGGAAGGGTCCGCGCCATCGATGCGCCCGTCCGAGCGGATGGTTTCCACCCGGTCGAGATTGTTGGCATAGGTGATCTCGGCCGAGACGATGTTACCCAGCGCCGTACCGTTGCGCGTGATCGCGCCGTTGAAATGGCCGAAGCGCTGCAGGGCGAGGTCGGCGAGTGTCCCGGCGGCCGAACTCGCCGCGGTGATTTCGCCCTGAGCCACCAGGCTGGCGGTCGCAGTCAGTAGTCCCGAGCGCTGCATTTGCCAAGAGAGTGTATCGAGCACGCAGCCGGAATACAGCGCAAAGCGCGGCACTTCCGGCATGCCGGTCTCGATGGCCATCGAGGGCAGGGTCCAGTTTCCCGAGCGGAACTCGTGCGTGTAGGGCGCATCCGCGCCAGTCGTGATCGGCTGCCCGAACGCCGCCTTCAGCCAGAAGCCGAAACCCTGCGCGTCGATGGGCACGACGACATTGCCATCGGCGGTCACCGCATCCTTGATCGGCGGCAGCGGATCGCGGCCATAGCCCAGAAGCTCGCTGTTCAGCAGCGGTTGCTCCGCCCCCAGCGTCGCACTGGCAAAGGGCATGCGGGTGAAGCCGCTCGCAGGCGGGGTTCCATAGGTGGTCTCGAACGCAAGCGCCATCTGCGCCCGCGCGCCTTGCGCACGTGCCATGGGGGTCTCCTCAGGATGTGGGGTGGGGTCAGGCCAAGGGATCGGCCGTGGAATAGTGCAGGACGATGGTGATCACGCCCGCTTTCAGGCTGGCCGCGCCCTCGACCGGCAGATCGACCGGGCGCGGGGCTTCGGCCTCGACCCAGTCGCATCGGCCGCCGAGCGTGCGGTCAGCGCCAATCACCGCGCCAATGCTGGCGCAGAGATCATCGAAGAGCGCGTCGCGACCATCGCTGGCCTGAACCAAGACCTCCAGCTCGGCGCGGTGCTGATAGTGGTAGGCCAGCGGCGACAAGGTCACCGCAGGATCCCCCGGATCGCCGTCGCGCAAGATAATCAACCCAGCAGCGGGGATGCGTTCAGGCAGTACCGCGCCGCGCAGCACCGGCACATGCAGTACCGTGCGCAACAGGTCCGCCATGGCGGTGAGGATGGTTTCTCGAGGGGTGGGCATGCAGACCAGACAAATATTTCTGCCGTCGCCATTGTCGGCGGCAATAGAGTGAATTCAAGCAGAAAGGCTGGGTTTCGATGGAGTAGCATGCGCCCATCGTATGATCGGGGCGCATGCTCGGACAGTCTTATGGATTGCCCCTTGCGGTGCTCAGAGACCGTATTGCTCGCGTGCGTATTCGCCAAGGCCGACTGCGTCCAGACGTGACAGCGGCGCAAGGAACGTTACCTGGATCACACCTGGTGCGCGCCCGATTTCGATGGCGCCGTTCACAGTTGCACGGTTGCGCACTTCCGCCACGGTCATGCCAAGCAGTTTCGCCGCCCTGTCGAGGCCGTTGTCAATTGCGGCGTTCAGGTTCGCTGCCGTTCCGATCACGCTGATCGGGGCGAGGTCATCAATTTCCGACACCCCCCATTTTTCTGCCAGACGCTTGCCCTTGGCTTTCTCGGCGGCGCTGAAGGGGCGCGCCAAGGGAGGCAAGTCCTCCTCCAGTGGAAACAGCACAGGGCCGTCGATCGGGTAATCTTTCACCACCTCGACCTGAAGGGTCACGCTACCTGCAACATCCATCGTATGCCCTGCAATTTCACCATCCCCCTGGCCAGCATGCATGTCGCCCATATAAACACCCGCTCCCTTGACCTTGACCGGACAGACAAGGATCGCACCGGCGCGCACGGCGTCAATATCCATGTGCCCGTCGGTCTTGTGTTCTGCCAGCTGCTCGGCGGTGATCGCATAGGCATGCGGAGCGCCAACCAGGAACGCGCCGAAATCCCCGGCATTATGACTGTCAGGCATCGCGATCGACGGACAGGTTCCAAGCTGCCCGAGGAACGGCCGCATCCGCACCAATGTGCCGGGCATATCCGAGGGCGCGAACGTCAGAATCGAGTGCTGTCGACTCCCATCTGGAAGTGCAGCAAAGTGGTCGGCTTCATGTGCTATTCGCTCTGCTGCCTCCTTGGGCAGTGTAAGACCGACAGTGCGCGTGTCGTCGAATGTGACCGTGTAGCCATGAACGATTTCAAAAGGTTTGACCGCATTCCCGCAGCTGTCGCATTTCACGGCATCCTGTCCGATCCCTTCGATATGGGTTTCGGGCCAAAGCGTATCGCAGACCGGGCAGCGTGCTGCAACATAGGGGTCGCCAAGGCAGAAACCTTCGGGTGAACTGTCATGCCCCGATGCTGTGGCAATGGAAGTGACGGTGATGTCCCGAATTCGGATCGCAACCGCGTCGCCGATCTCGGCGCTATCCACAAAAACCGGCTTCGTCACCTCATGCCCGCCGCGCAGGCGGGGTGTGATCATAGGTCCCCAGCAACCCGGCGCGGTATTGGAGATGATCGTGCCGCCGTTTTCGACTGGCCCCAACATTGGTGCCGTGGGATCAAGAAGGCTATTGGTGAATTCTGAAACGACGACACTGCGGCGTGGCGCCATGATGGATCCGTCTGGCATGGATACCTCCCGATAGTTTGAACGAAGCTGATGACCACCTCTCGACCCTATCTGGCCCAATCGTTTTTGCAAGAGCCGGTGACAGGATGACGCTGGATGGGCCAGTCGTTGATCAGTTCGATCCGGATGATCATCATCGCTTGCAGTTTTGATGCGTCATGCTTCGGATCAAACTACCCTGCTTGAGACCCACGTGGCGACAATCGCGCCTGGCAGCGCATCCTGCGCCCGCTCGGCATCCCGCGCGAGATCCAGCCGCTTGCGCAGCTTGACCTGCGGCACCAGCAGGAAGATCGGCACCGTGGTCACTCCGCGACCCGTCCTCGATCTGCTCGCCACGGCCCGCCCGCGAGCATTCAGCCTCCCTTCGGCGACCAGCAGGCTGGGGCCCGCCGGGCGATAGACAAAGCGCAGGCGCAGCCCCGCGCGGCGTTCCCATTCGCCGGGGGTGATTTTGCCGCCGCGCAACCCGCGTCCGGCGGCGGGCGTAGGGATCGCCAGCCAGAATCCGTCTTTCGAGCGGATCAGCGGTCCGGTGTCATGCGCGCCGATGATGACCGGGGCCTTCGACCAGACGACAGCTGCCGCGCTGAGGCTGGGTCTGCTTTTCGGGAACCGCTCGGAGCGGATGGTGTTGGCCAGGCGCTGACCGAGGCCTGCGCCGGTGATCTGCGCGCGCCAGGCGGACTTGAGGCTGTTGCCTGCCTCGCGCGTGGCAGTGGAAACTGCGCGTTCGCCCGCCTTGATTTCGGCAGCCATCATTGCGACCAGATCGGGGGTGATATCGAGTTTCAGCTGCATGGTGATCAAGCCGGGCGCAGATCGACGGTCCAGATGAGCCGCTCGCGGTCGCGCACTGGCTCGCCCTGAATGATGAAGGCCTCGTCCTCGATCTCGATGCGGTCGCCGGGGCGCGGGGCTGGCACTTCCGCCACACGCAGATCAACGCGCGTGGTCTCCGACCAGAGCCGGGCATCGCCGAAGCTGGTGACGTCATCCGCGCGGCGCGCAACCACGCGGATAAGTTGGGGTGCGCCGCCTTCAGCAATATAGACGGCATCGCGCGCGATGTTGCCGTCCAGAAACAGCGCATCCAGCGCCAAGCCGACGGCGCTCATCACGTCCGCCGCGCGCTGCGCAGCACCTGCGGGCGGGTGCAGATCGGCAGCGGGTTGCTCTCGATCTCAAGCCGCACCCATTCATCGCGGTCGCGATCGGGGATCATGCGTGCATAAAGCGGCAGGCCGACAGTATTGACCGTCTCGAAGGTATCGGCAGGCGCGTAGTAGATCTCGAACAGCCCCTCGACGCCTTCAGGGTAGAAATACGCCTTGTCGGTCGGCACGCCAAATCCCAGCCCGCCCCGATAGCGACGGAAGGTGATGCCGCCAAAACTGACCTCCTCGCCCACGCGGCCGCGAAGATCGGCGGCGGCGGCGGTGTTGAGATAGGTCTCACGCACCTCCTTATGCGCCACCAGATCGGCGAAAAAGGCCGAACCGCATTCGGCGCGCAACTGCACCTGCCCGGCGGCGAGCCCGCCCAGCGTATCCTCGACGCTTTCGATCATCGCCTGGCAGCGCTTGCGCAAAGCGCCCGAACCCGGTGTGGCATTGTCGAGATCGAAGTCGACCTCAGCGGCCGGGGTGATATTGAACTCGGTGTAGTAGTTGATCACCGTAGCCCCGTCGCGCGGATCCTTCACCACGCCCTGGATCCCGTTGAAGAGGTGGAACTCGAAAGTAGCCTCTGCATCATTGCGCAGCCGCCCGAGCTTGCGCGCGACCTCGGTCTGCACCTGCTGCACGGCGGTTTCCGAGCCGAAGTCGCGGATGCCCTGGATTTCTGAGGCCCAAAGCACGTCCTGCTTCTTGAACTGGCGCACGACAAAGGCGCGCATGTCGCGCCGCTCGGGGATCTGGGACTCGTAAGCCGAGCCGCGTTCCGAGAACGGAATGAGCTGCAGCGTACCGTCGCGGCTCTCAATCATCACGGTGCGCGTGCGCACGCCACGGCTGCCAAATAACCCCGCGCCGGACAGGATCGCGGGCTTGAAGGGAATGTTTTCGAGTGCGCGGGTCAGCTCGATAATGGAGAAGGCGTCGCCTTCAAAGATGTCCATGGTGGCCACGGCGTGCCTCCTTCTGATCTGTAATTGATGGGGAATTGCGCCTTGGCTCAGCGCAGGATGATGCCGAGTGCAGCAAGCGCCGTGGTGGCGGTGGTGATCTGGGCCTCGGTGGCACCATCGGGAAAGCTGATCTCGTGGCGGTTGACGATAGCTGGACCGCGTAGCAGCACCACAGCAGGTGCATCAGCATCAGTGGCATCGGCCTGGCCCCAGAGGATTCCGGCTACATTCTGGCTGCCGTTGGTGGCACCCGGCGTCAGCACGGTGAACTTGCCGCCGGTGGTGATCTTGCCCAGCACAGTGCCGGGCGCGAGCTTGCCTGCGCCCGACGCAATGGTGACAGTTTCGCGGGTATAATCCCGCAGGACTTCCCAGATCAGGAAGCCGCCCGCGTGTTTGCCTTCTGTGAGCGTGGTCATTGTGGTTTATCCTTTTTGGCGGAAAGTGCGGGCGATGACATCGCCCCAAGGGCGCGTGTTGGAACTGCGCCCGGGTTGTGGATGATGCGGGTTGATCTGCGGCTCGGTCTCGGCCTTGGCGGCCAGAAGCTGCGCGCGGACCGCATCCAGACCGGCGTCTTCTTCCAAAAACCGCCCTGCCATCTGCGGCTGGCCCGCGAGACGGCACAGGTCGATCACGGCGCGAGCATGGGCAATCACCTCGGCGCGGATGGCGCTGGCGCCGGGTGCTGCGTTGGTGGCTGCAACGCAGCTCTCCGCCCCGCTCGATAGGGTGTTCCCGTCTGCAACACCCTCGCTCTGCCCATTTGAACGCGACGGATCGTCGTTTGCATCCACTTGATCAACGTTCCCGGCGGGAACCTTGCCCGCAGGATCGGGTGCGGTCGCTGGATCACCACCCGCAGCCACTTCGTTCCCTTCTGGAACGATGTCGTCTCCAGTGGCCGCACTTTCTGCATTAACCAGCTCCGCCAGCGAAGGCGGGGCATTGCGGAACCGCGCGATATCAAAACTGGCCGCAATCCGCACCGGCTCTGCCAGACGTGTGGCAAGCCCCAAATCCAGTGCATCTGTCGCGTCGAACCAGGTCTCAGACGCCATAAGCGCGGCGATCTCCTCCTCGGGCTTGCCCGATCTGGCCGCATAGCCGCGCGTCATGCTGGCCGCGATCTTGTCCAGCGTTCCTGCCATGTCGCGCATATCGGTGGCAGTACCCATGACGATGCCAGAGGGGTCATGGATCATCAGGAAGGCATTTTCTGGCATGACGATCTCGTCGCCCGCCATGGCAATGTAGCTTGCCGCCGAGGCCGCGATGCCATCGACCCAAACCGTGATCGTGCCTGCGTGCCGCGTCAGTGCGTTATAAATTGCGACCGCATCAAAGACCGAGCCGCCGGGGCTGTTGAGACGAAGATCAATCGGCGCGTCATCCGGCAGCCCGCTCAGCTCTGCCAGAAACCCCTTGGCCGAAACGCCGTAGGCGCCGATTTCGTCATAGATCAGCACTTCCGCCCCGCTGGCGCGGGCGCGGATCGTGTACCAACTCTTCATGGTGTTACTCCTGTTCGGATTGGTCGTCGGACCCATCATCTGCGGCATCCGGTTCCGGCTTGCGGGCGGGCGTCGCGCGGGCACCCTGCGTCTCTCCGGGGCTGGTTCTGTACACGAGCCCCAACTGCTTGGTGCGTGCGGCATCGGCTGCGTTCTCGCGGTCGACCTCTTCGACATCATAGCCCGTGGCCTCGACCACCTTGCGCCGAGAGGTGATGCCCGCTTCCATCGCCAGCACCTGCGCCTGGATATCCTTCAATGGGTCGACCCAGTCCCAGCGCGGCGGAATCCATTGCACCATCCGCGCGCTCGCGGGATCGGACAGGTCCAGCCTGCCTGCCAGTTGCGCGGTCTCCAGCCAGCGCGCCCAGATCGGGCGGCAGAGCTGATGGGCGATCACCCCGTGCTGCAGCTGCTGCACGCGGCGGCGGAACTCGACCAGCTCTGCGCGCAGGCTCGAATAGTTGGCCTGCCGCACATCGCCGGTCACCAAATGATACGGCAGCCCCAGCGAGGCCGAGACCGCCAGCAGCGTGCGGTACTGGAACGCTTCATAGCCACCGCCGACATCGGCGGGGCTGGAGAACTTCACATCCTCCCCTGGCAGCAGCACCTGCATGGTGCCAGGCTCAAGGCTGGCGATGGCCGCCCCGTCGAGATCGGCGGCACCTTCGCCCATCATCGGATCTTCCGGCGCAGTCTTGGTGATGAAGCCCACAAACATCGCGGCGGTCTTTTTGCGATCGAGTTCCGCATCATCATACTGGTCCAGTAGAAACAGCCGCACCATGGCCGGTGCCACATGCGGCAGCCCCCTGATCTGGCCTGCGTCTAGCGGGCGATAGATATGGAGCACATCTTCGGCTGGTACGCGCACCGTCTCCGGCACAGCGACCCGCAGATCAGTGCTGTCGCCGGGATGGCTGCGGCGGAAATGATAGGCGACGCGCCGCCCGATCAGGTCGAATTCAATCCCGCAGCGGATGCGGTTGCCGTTGGCGGCTGTTTCGGTCTTCTCGAAGGGCAGCATCTCCGATTGCAGCAGCTGCATCTGCAGCGGCACCAAGAGCCCATCTTCCGCCCGGCGTGGCCGCAGCCGCACAAAACACTCGCCTGCGACAAACATCTCCCGTGCCACCATGGCCTGCAGGCCGTAGAAATCGGTCAGCCCGTCGGCGTCCGCCTCATCTGTCCAAGCCAGCCAAAGCCGTTGGACCTGATCGCGCAATCCTGCATCCTCAATCAACGACGACGGCTTGATGCCGTCGCCCACCATGTTGGACGCGAAGGCCTCGCAAGCATTGGCCGCATAGCCATTGGTGACCACCAGTTCGCGGGCGCGGGCCAGCAGACGCGGGCCGCCCGAGGCGACCAGCGCGTTGATGTTCTCCAATGGCGGGTTCCAGCCACGCAGCCGGCGTTTTGACATCGCCCCTTCCAGACGCGCGCGAACGGCTGCCGGGCCGCCCGGCTGAGGGCGGCGAAACCTGTCGAACAGCCCCATGTTTACAGCCCCTTGGTCGTGGTGATGCGCACTTGCCGCACGATCCGCCGCCCCTCGAGCACAGCGATTTCGCGATCCAGCGCCTCGAGCGCGCGGTCGATCTCCGCCACAGATCGGTAGTCGACCGTCTTGCCATCATAGCTTACGCGGGCCACGCCGGAGGCACGCTGCGCCGAGAGCGCGTCGCGGCGGGCGCGAAGGTCAAAGATTGTCGGCATGTGAGTTGACCTGCTTGGGCAAAAAGGGTCTTTCATTCCCATTGAACCGGAAGAGAGAATCCATGACCCCAGACGTGATTATGCGCGAACTCGCGCGGCATGATATTTTCCCGAAGGACGCCATGGCCGCTGCCACCGTGCAAAGCGACGTGATGGCACCGGCTTTCATCGCGCTGCTGGACCGGATCAGTCGGCAACGATCCGGTGCCATGTCCGATGACGATCTGATGGCCTTGATCCCGGCCACCTATCTGCTTGCGCAATGGCGCGAGACACGCGCTTATCGCCCGCTGTTGCGTTTGCTGCGCCGCTCGACACGGACGCTTGATTTGACGCTGGGCGATGCGGTCACCGAAAGCGTGTTTCGCATGGTCGCGGGCACTTTCGATGGCGACCTCGATCCGCTGTTCGAGTCAATCATGGACCTGCGCGCCGATGATTTCGCGCGCGGCTCGATGATGTGCTCCCTTGTTGTGATCGCTCAATTGCACCCGACGCTGCGGCCCGAGATCGAGAGCTTCATCCGCAGCTTCCTCACCCGTCAGCCCAAGGCCCCGGAAGACCTCTTGATCAGCTGGGCAGATGTTGTCGCTGACCTTGGGCTGGAGGATATGACTGAAACCGTGCGGGCGGTCTTTGATAAAGGGCTGATCCCAAAGGATTACTGCGACTTTTCGCATTTTCTTGGCGATCTGGAGGCCACACGCGCGGAAGGGGGCATGCCCGCCAGCCCCCGCTATCGCCATGGCTTGATCGAAGACGCCATCGAGGAGCTGTCGCGCTGGTACTGCTACAGCGATGCCTATTTCGAGAAGCAGAAAGCCCTGAAGGAAAACCCTGATCCGCGCGTGATCCCCATGGCCAATTTCGTGCGCAACCTCGCGCCGACTGCGGGGCGCAATGATCCTTGCCCCTGCGGGAGCGGCAAGAAGTTCAAGAAATGCTGCTTGCAGTGACGTTGCACGGTATGATCGGCAGAGTGAAAGCGGGGATGCTCACAGCTTTGAATGCGTGCCGTCGCAGAGCGGTGCGTTGGCGGTATTCTTGCACCCGCAAAAGAACACGCGGCCTGTCTTCTCGGCTGTGTATCTCACAGGCGTGAACTCGGTGCCCTTATGGCTACCATCGCAGAAAGGCTGCTTGCTGCTCTTGCCGCAGGCACACCAGAAATAATTCTTGGCCTCTTCAACCTCCACGGCGAACGGGGCTTTCTGTGCGATGATTGGCTCTGACATGCGGTTCCTCTGGGTTACATTGCTTCACGAAAGACATAGGAAACATCAGCCGCACGGCAATGGCTCTCTCCCCCTCCTTGCGCGATTCCGGAGAGCTCATCAACTCATGTAGCTCGACCGCACTGTTCGCCGCCGTGCGGATGGGCGCGCTGACGTCGCCGCACCCGACGCTGAGTCGAGCGCGGATGTGCCGGTTTCCACCGCCAACTGCCGCGCCAACTCTGCCCACCGCGCGTCCGACCAGCGGTCCGCACCCGCAATCCACGCAGCAGCGCGGGCGTAGACCCGGCAATCCAGCGCCTCGTTGCGCTCGCGCAGTTTCTGCCATTCGAGCTTCGAGAAGCCGCGCTTGCTCTTGACGGTTATCAGCTGTTCCGCCGTCAACTGTTTCAGCCATTCCCCGTCGGCCCATGTCGGCAGATGCACCGTTCCCGCCGGGAACGAGGCACCGGCAGCGATTTCTTCCGGCGTTGGCCGGTCCTGGCGCAGGAAGCGATAGGTCTCGGCCTTGAAAGTCGAGGTTGCCACCGACCAGAGCCGCGCACCGCGCCGCAGCCGCTTGCCACCGATGGTGGCATCGACATAGGTCGGGCCCGTCACCGGGCTGGACCGGTTGAACCCTTCCAGACCCTTGACCGGAGCCACTTGCGCAAAGCCCACTTGCCGCGCCCATGCGTAGACGGCGCTGGTTTCATAGCCGGTGTCGATGGCAAGCCGCGCGATGGTCAGATGCTGGCTGCTTTCATGCTGCCATGTCCGTCCCAGCAGATCGGTCAGTGTTTGCCAGCAGTCTGGATCGGCTGGGCCGCCTTCGATGACGATATGGTCGATCAGCCAGCTTTCCAGACCCTTGCCCCACGCCCAGATATCTACCTCGATCCGGTCCTTCTGCACATCGGCACCAGCCGTCAGAAACAACCCACCCGCGGGGACTGTGCCGGGTTTCCATGTCTCCCGCCGCTCGGCCAGCCGCTGCCAGTCCGGGGCTTCACCGGTCTCAAACCATGTCTCGCCCAGAATGGTATTGCGAAACGCGCGCATGGCCTCGTCATTGCCCTGTGCCGCCTCCCAGGCGCGGGCAATCCGACCCCAACTGAGCCAGCCGATGGGCGAATAAAGTGCCGAGAGATGGTAGCCGACCGTGTGCGGGTCCGCCGATGTTGCTGTTGCCCGCCATTTGCCATTGGCAAGCATCTGCGTCTTGTGGTGTTCCGCGATGGGTTTCTCACAGCCCTCGCAGTGGTATTCCGCCGTCTCTGGCTGGCCCTTGTCCCAGCGCAGGCGCTCGAACCGCAGCCATTGGCGATGCCCGCAATGCGGACAGGGTACGACATAGCGCCGCTGGTCGCTGGCCTCAAATTCCCGCTCGATCCGGCTCAGCCCCCGGATGGTGGGCGTCGAGATCAACAGCGACTTGCGCCGATGCGCGAAGGTCAGTGACCGCGCCTCTGCCAGCGAAACCGGATCGCCTTCCTCGTCGGCTGAGGCCGGATAGGCATCGACCTCATCGAGAAACAGATACCGCGCCGGCGTCGAGCGCAGGCCCACGGCCGAGTTGGCCCCCGTCATGATCAGGATGCCGCCTGCGAATTCCTTTGACAGCATCGTGTTGCCCGCATCGCGTGAGCGCGCAGGTTTGATCCGTTCGCGCAGCTCCGGGCTTTCCTCGATCAGCGGGTCGATCCGCTGGCGTGAGTTGCGCTTCGCGAGTTCCACCGTCGGCTGAACCGCCAGCATCGGCCCTGGTGCGTGGTGCATCACGAACCCGATGAAACAGTTTCCCGCTTCTGTCGCGCCCACCTGAGCTGCCTTCATGAACACGACCCGCTGCACCGGGCTCGCGGGCGAGAGCGCATCCATGATCTCGCGCATATAGGGCGTGCGCGCCGTGCGATACCGCCCCGGTTCCGCCGAGGCCCGCGACGACAGCCAGCGATGCCGGTCCGCCCATTCCGACACCGTCAGGTCCGGATCAGGCCGGATCCCGCGCGACCAGGCGCGCAGCAGGTCCTGCGCGCCGTCGAAAGCAAGGACATTCTCATCCAAGGCCGCTACGGATATCGGCAAGGCTGTCGAGTTGGGCGCGGACATGGGCTTCCAAGACTTTCTGCATCAACGCCGCCTCCACTGTGACCTCCTCTCCCAGAGCCGCCGCCAATTCCGAGGCCATCAGCGCGGCCACCCGCGCGGGCCATGTCACCCAGGCATCGCGTTCCTCGCGCGCAAGGCGAAACATCAGGGTTTCGGCGCGCGCCCGGTCGACCAGCTCGCCTTTCAGCCTTGAGAGCCGGATGCGGCGTTCTTGCGCTTTCAGCACCTCATTGGCGGTCTTGGCCTGCAGGAAGGTCGTGCCACCGCTGGTGACAGGGGCGGCGAGTCCTTCTTCGCGCAGGGTCTCGCCCACCGACGCAACGGCCGCTTCGGGGACGGGTTTCAGCTTCGCCTTGGGTGCTCGAGTTGCGTTAGGCGCTGCGCGTGATTTCGACGGATCGGTCATCGTCGCGCGGCGCTGATCGGACGCCTCGGCGTCGATGCTGCCGTCCGCGTACAGGACAAGCCGGCCAGCTTCCTTGGCCTTCTGGATCGCCCCGCGCGACAGGCCCACGCGGGCGGCATACTGGCGTTCGCTCAGGCCCTGCATGGCATGTTCCGGCACCTGCTATAGCAATGATATTGCTTCGATTTCAGTTGATTACACTCCGCACCGGAGCGATTCTGTGGATGAAGGAAACGGGTGCATCGCACCGCCCCAAACCACCGCAAGGAGCACTGACAATGACCATCGCAATTCCCTCCGACACGACGCGCATCTTCATAGACCGCAGCCGTTTTGTGCAGGCCATGAGCACCGCCGCGCTGCAGGGTCACCTCAACGACATCAACCTGAATGCCGAGGTCTTCGAGATGGCTGGCCGGGTGGGCATCGACTGCCTGACGATCGAGCTGGCCGATGTTGTCCCGGTCCTGAAACAGCACGGGCTCATCTGAGCCCGCGCCGCCAACACAGACCCTGACCCATCTGGAGGAACGACCATGCCGCGCCGCAAGCCCACTGACCCCAACGCCGCCCGCGACGCCCTGCTGATGAAAATCGCCGAGCGGCACCTGTTCCTTGAAACCCTCAAGACCCGGAACTCCGACAGTCTCGATTTCCACGAAACTGCTGTCTGGGCGATCCGATCCGCGCTGGAGGCTGCCTTTGAAGCGGGCCGCCGCACGGGCCATATCGATGCCCAATCCTGAAAGGACCGGCCCATGAGCACACGCGCACAGATCGCCATCCAGCTCGGGCCCGAGGAATGGGCGCACACCTATGTGCATTATGACGGTTACCCCTCGCACATGCTGCCTGCGCTGGCACCGTGGACGCCAGAGGACATTCTCGCCGCCATTGAGATCCGGCAGGTCCGTCCGATGAGATCGAAGCTTTCGACAATCCCCGCGACCCGATCCTCCTGCCGCACCCGACGCGCCAGTTCTGTCATCTTTACCTCTGGATTGCTGGTGCATGGGTCGAGGCCAATCCCGATGCCGAGTGATCCTCCAAAGCTGAAAGGTTGCTGCCATGCCTGATCTGTCCCTCAACTGCCTGTCCGAAGGTGAAACCCTCGAGGATGTCGTGCGCCGCAACTGCGCCATCGGCTTCGATCTGCGCTTCTGCCGCAGTATGGCCGTGTCGGAGCATGACCGCGACACCATCACATGTGATCCACCCGAGGCCGAGTTTGCCACGCTCTATGCGCTGACTGATCTGGGCGAGGCCATCGCGATCCATGATGCCAGCCTGACCAGCGCGGGGGCCGACGAGGTCGCAACCGTCGCCCGCGCGCTGTTTGTCGCGATCGTCAACGCTCGCCGTGATCCGCCTGACGCCGCCCAGCGGCACGAGGCCGAACAGGCCGCGCTGATCGATCCGGACCGGATCGAATGATCAGATAGCAACTTTATGGCTCTGATTTACCTACACTTTCCAGCACGCTCGAACGATTCTGATTACGCAAAGACGATGCAACCCAGCCCACGGAGCCCCTGCCATGACCACGCCTGCCATCCTGCCCAGCCGCAACCCCGATCACGGATTTTTCGGCACCCTGACCACCTGCCCGGAACGCGACCGCCGCAGCGTGGAGGTCTGGGTACTGGCCTCGACCCTGATCGCCAAGACCATCCGCGCCACCACCGAGGAAGAGATGATCGGCATCCGCGACTTTCTCGACAGCCGCATGGGTCGCCATTTCGCCGATGATGTCGTGGGCAACATGGTGGGCTGCAAGATCGACAGCGAGACAGCGATCAGATCCGCGATCCGCACATGGCAGGACTGGCGCATCTCGCGCCAGCTTGAGCGTGACGAGGGCATCCCCGAAGGCCTGCCATATCTGACCGGCTGGGCGCAGCATTTCGCCATCGCCGCAAGCATGGCGGCAAGCGACTGATCCCACACTGCCCGGTCAGGACGGCCCGCCTGATGGCGGGCTTCACCCGGTAGAAGCCTGCGCATGTCGTGCAGACCAAAACCGGAGACGATCCCATGACCCAGATCCAGCTATCCGACGCCCAAGCCGTCATTCTGTCCGCCGCCTGTGCGCGCGAGGACGGGATGGTGTTTCCCGTCACCGCCAGTCTGAAGGGCGGTGCGGTCGGCAACGTGTGCAAGAGCCTCCTCAAACGAGGGCTGATCGAGGAAGTGCCCTCGACCGACCACGACACTGTCTGGCGCCATGACGATGTGCGCGGGCCCATCACCCTGCGCGCGACGGCGCGGGCCTACAGCTCCCTCGGGATCGCGGACGATCCGGAGGAGCAGCTGGACGGGCAGCACGACGCCGCCACCGCGGCTGCACCCGCCCGCCGCCGCAGCGGCACCAAGCAGGAGGCGGTGATCGCCATGCTCCGCCGCGCAGAAGGCGCAACTATCGATGAAATCGCTGCAGCGACACAGTGGGCGCCGCACACAGCGAGGGGATTTCTCTCCGGCGCGCTGAAGAAAAAACTCGGACTCGCCATCACGTCCGAGAGGGTTGAGGCGCGCGGGCGAGTCTATGCCTTGAAGTAGGCGCAGAATACCTCGACGCGCATCGAAAACAGCGCTATACTCGCACCTAATTAGATGCGCTTCGGGAGGCCCACCATGAACATCACCAAGGACATCAGCCCGTTGACCGAGTTCAAGCGGGACTCGGCGCGCATGATCGCGCAGATCAAGGAGACCGGTCGGCCGCAGATCCTCACCGTAAATGGCAAGCCCTCGGTCGTCGTGATGGACGCCGCCGCATGGCAGGAGATGCAGGACCAGCTCGACTATGCCGAAACCGTCGCCGGAATCCGCAAGGGTCTGACGCAGGCCTGTGCGGGTGAAGGTGTCGAGGCGGGCCAGTTCTTCGATGGCCTCGCCCAGACCAGATGACCACATCTCTGCCGGTGATCATCACGCCGAACGCGGCGGATGATCTGACAGCGTCATGGAACTACCTGCAGGATCGCAACCCAAGGGCAGCGGATGAATGGCTGGCTGGCATCCGCGATACCATCCTTGCCCTTGGCACGATGCCCGAGGCGAATCCCATTGCCCCGGAATCGCGTGATTTCGACTTGGCCGTCCGCCGCGCGCTTTACGGCAAGGCGACGCGCTGGCGCATCTACTACACCGTCATCGACGGGGCGGTTCAGGTTCTGCATGTCCGCCACGGTCGCCGGAACGATTGGCAACCCTGATCCGTTCGAACAGTCGCCGCAAGGCGAAGGATCTGATGATGCTGATCCCTGTGAACAGCGCGCCCATCTTCAGGTTCTGAGCCAGCGTCGCGTGCAGCCCGAAGACCGGGAAGATCAGGACCTGCGTGACGACCGCGACGCCGTAGCCGACGATCACGTTGGTGACGGATTCGACCAGCGACATGAGGCGGGATTGCTTCATGTCGCCCCCTCAACCATCCGCCAGCAGCTCAACTGCCAGAGTTCGCAGCGCATGCGCTGCAACCAGCGGGACCACTCCATTGCCACAGAGGCGAAGCCGGTCCACCCGGTGGGCCAGCCCATCAGCGCCTCGACGAACAGCGGGTTCAAGGTCCGGCGCGCATCGCAGGTATCGCTTCCAGCCATCGGCGTCACGAGGACCTGGCGGCCAAGCAGGCCGTTCACCGGCGTGTTCGCCAGTGTCGTCGCCCCATCCTTGTGATCGCGTGCCGTCGGGGTCATCCACATCCCCGCCGAATGAGTCAAGTCGGCCGTCTTGCGGTTGCCCGCGCTCGGTTTGCATCCGTCGTTGGCCATCGGCGTCGGCCACAGTCGCAGCAGCTCCGTCCGGTTGCCGCCACTCGACCGGGTCCCAGAGCAGGCGCGCGGGGTCGGCCAGTTCGTCCCCTTCACGGATGGCGAGGATGAACAGCCGCTCGCGCTTGTGCGGCGCGCCGACTTCCGCCGCCGTGAAGAGGCCAGCCGCAAGCTTGTAGCCCATGCCGACCAGTCCTGCAGCGACGTCGGGGAAGCCGAGGCGGAGATGATGGGCGACATTCTCGAGGAACACGAAGGGCGGCGCGACCTCGCCGATGATCCGAGCGACATGCGGCCAGAGGTGGCGCGGGTCGTCCGCGCCCCTGCGCTTGCCCGCGACGGAGAACGGCTGGCACGGATAGCCCGCAGTGACGATATCCACCGCGCCGCGCCACGGGCGGCCGTCGAAGGTTCCAATATCGTCCCAGACAGGTGCGCGATCCAGGGACGCGTCTTCCATCCGCGCCACGAGAGTGGCTGCGGCGTAGGTTTCCCGTTCGACATGGCCCACAGCACGATAGCCGGGGATGGCGAGGACGAGCCCGAGGTCGAGCCCGCCCGCGCCGGAACAGAGGGAGAGGCCGAAGAGGCATGCGTCTGCGGCTCCGGAAGCGCGTCCGGAGGAAGGTAAAGCCAGGTCATGCATGTCACGCGGAGGTCTTGCGCTTTCGCGCGGGTTCGGGGGCGGAGTCCGTTGCCGGGGGATCGACCGGGGGTGCGGCGTCGTCGCCCAGCCGCTCGGTTCTCACCTGCGCGAAGGTCCGGCCATCGCCGTCGAGGATCGCTTCACGCCCTGTGTCCGCCTGCCAGCGTTCGACAGCCACGTCGATGTAGGCCGGGCTGATCTCCATCGCGAAGACGCGGCGGCCGTTGGCCTCGCCCGCCATGATCTGCGAGCCGGAGCCGCAGAACGGCTCGTAACAGAGCCCGCCGCGCGCCACATGCTGGCGCATCGGGATCCCGAAAGCGTCGAGCGGTTTCGGGGTCGGGTGGTCGGGGCGCTCGTCCTTGGCGAAGCTGGGCAGCGCCCATGTCGAAGGCAGCGTTTCCTCGGCCACCTTCGGCGGGCGGTTCGGGCGGCGCCAGCCCATGAAGCAGGGCTCGTGTTTCCAGAGGTAGTGCGACCGGGTCAGAACACCGCGGTCCTTCACCCAGATGATCTGCTGATGCACGAACGCCCCGGCTTTTTCCCAGCAGGCTTCCAGCATTGCCTGGCGGCGGGAGGCGTGCCAGCAATACCACGCTGCATCGTCAGTAATGGCCTCGGCGACGGCCGCCGCGATGAAGCCGTCATAGAGTTCCGCCCCCTGGCTGCTGTCGTCCCAGGTCACGCCGTAGGATTGCGACCAATCTTTGTTCCGCGTCGGGTGGTTCGAGCCGTCGTAATCGACAAGATACGGCGGGTCGGTTGCAAACAGGATCGCCCGCTCTCCATTCATCAGGCGACGCACATGATCATGGTTCGTGCTGTCGCCGCACAGCAGCCGATGGTCACCGAGAATCCACAGGTCGCCCGTGCGAGAGGCGGGATTGCGCGGCGGCTCGGGAATAACCACTGGCGGCACGGTGCCATCAGCGCCAACACCATCTTTACCTTCGCCCTCTGGCACATAGGCCAGCAGCTTGTCCAACTCGCCGTCGGAGAAGCCGACCAGCGACAGGTCAAAATCTTCGGCCAGCAACGCGTTCAGTTCCGCCGACAGCAGCGCCTCATCCCAGGTCCCGAGCTCGGTCAATTTATTGTCAGCCAGCCGATAGGCCCGACGCTGCGCCTCGGTGAGATGCCCCAGCACGATCACCGGCGCTTCCGTCAGCCCGAGCTGCGTGGCGGCCAGCACCCGGCCATGGCCCGCGATCAGCTCGCCGTCCTCCGCGACGAGGCAGGGAACGGTCCAGCCGAACTCCGCCATGCTGGCGGCAAGTTTGGCGACCTGGTCCGCGCCGTGCATCTTGGCGTTTTTGGCATAAGGCTGCAGGCGCGCAAGCGGCCATTGCTCGATCCGCTCAGGGGCGAAGGCGAGGGTCATGTCGGATATCCTGTTCGATTGGTTGCTGCGACACCGGGTGGACTCCGCCAGCGTGGGGTCCAGTGGCTTCTGCAGATGGACTCCGGGGTCCAGCAGGTATCCACCTGCGGAGTCCAGTCAGGCCTTTGATTTTACGTCGTTTTCAGACGATATGGGGTGGATTCCGAGCGGGGGTGGACTCCCAAAAAAAACGCCCTGACGCTAGCGAAATTGCGCGCTCAGCCCCCCAGCATACGAATGTCGCCAGGAAGGAACCAAGAACTCAATGGGTTAGCCCATCGGACCCCGGCTGGACCCCTCGCTGGACCCCGGAAGCCAGCGGCGCGGCGTCTGCCTGCGCGCTCCTCTCCCGAGCATATTCGTTTTCTAACGGCCTCGTCGAAATGTGTAAGGCCCTGCGATGTACACCCGAAAATTTCCTCAGAGGACGATTTTTCTTGACAGCCGATTGGCGTTTTCGATGACGAACTGCTGCGAGCGACGGGGCGACGGCACGCGACCGCTCAGCCGCCAGGTGATCACAGCAAGGCCGTATTGCCAGCGCTTGGTCGCGGCCGTGCGTGACAGACCGAACTGCCAGCAGATCGGCTTCCACGCCATGCCGTCTGCGCGGGCCCAGACAAGGCGCCCATCCTCTGGCTCGAGCCAGCGCAGCCAAAGCATCGCTTCCTCCGCCTGCGTGATCTGTCGCGGGCTGGGCCTCGGGCGACGCATCTGCGGCTCCTGACCGACCCTGTCGGCGAAGCTGTGGAAATACTCCGGCCAGGCGTTGAAGAAGCCCTGCGGCATCACGCCCGGCATCTGCCGCATCACGCCGGCCGCAAGTTCCAGCCGGTCCTGCACCTGCGCCGTGGTCCACTCACCCATGACGCGCCTCCCGTTCCCGCTTGCCGTAGAGCCGCTCGCCGAGCTGTCGCACCAGTTCGCGCTCGGGCCAGGTCAGACGGTCGTCGTCGATGGCGACGGCGAACAGGCCCTGCTCCTTCCAGCCATCGCGCTTGACCTCGTCAGGGTTGCGGCGGTGACCGCCATAGCCCTTGGGCGTGAATCGCATGCCGCTCATTGCACACCTCCCCGGGTCTCCAACGCCCAGAGCAGGATCGCGATGGCATCGGCCTCATTGTCATCAACTGGGCTGAACCCGCGCGCCCGGGCGGCGGCGATCATGGCGTCCTTGTTGGCGTTGCCCTTGCCGGTGGCGTGGCGCTTAATCGTACCGACTGGCACGCCCTCGTATGGCACGCCGCGCAGCTCGGCCCATGCCGTCAGCGTGGCCATCAGACCGCCATAGACGTGGGCCGCATCCGTGCCCGCGTGGCGACGGACCTCTTCGAACCAGATGGCAGCGATAGGCCCGGACAACCGCTTCAACTCGCCCAGCCAATTCGTGAAGCGCAGGTATCGCATCCCACCGCCATCGAACCGTCCATTGCGGAACGATGCTGTGCCGCTGGTGATCAGCCCGTCGGAGCCATGCAGCGCCCAGCCCGTGGTTGTGCCAAGATCGAGCGCCAGCAATGTGCGCTGGCCGGTAAACGCGGGCGGCACATTTCGGACGGCGTTCTGATTGGGGTTGGTCATGGTCTGGTCCGCCATGGGCTTTCTCCTTTTGTGATTGGCTGCTCGAGGGGTGGAACGGGTCAGACTGCGACCCGAGAAATTGCCCAGGGGTAGGTGGTGGCTCTCCCCGCCTGTAGCGGGGAGGACACCTACCCCTTTAGGGGGGACTTTTCCGAAATCTGAAATCTGGCGTAGGCCACTGATTTTATTGGCCAAATCCAGATTGCGGAGCAGATTTCGGAAACGCCCTTCCGAAATCTGGAAAGGACCTCCCAAGCCCCTGAAACAAAATGGAAAAAGCCAGATTCCAGATTTCGCCAGGATTTCAGATTTTGCAAAATCTGGCCAGATTTCGGACTTTGAACCGCAGATTTTGGAAGGAAAAACGGCCTGTTTCATCATGCGTCATCCACCTCCCGATAGACCCAGACGGAGGGGTTTTCGACGGGCAGGACGGCACCGGTCTGTGGACATTTGTAGTGGCTGGGCAGGACGTCGATCAGCTCCGGCGTGACCTCTCCGGTGTCGGGTTCTACCCGCTCCCGGTTGGTCGCAAGGCGCATGGTTTCCACGCAGAGATAGCCGTATTTGCTCCGCTCGGTCGCCAGATCCAGCGCTGTCGCAGCGGCCCCGCGGACGAACTTCACATACCCTTTGGTGGTCAGCACGTTCAGCCGTTCGCGGATGATCGATTGCCCGCCAAGACCCCCTGTGTTCTCGAAGGTCTCAGCGAAATGGGTCATCGTGTACATCCGACCCTGAAGGGCCTCTTCATAAAGCAGGCCGCAGATCACCTCGCCCTTGCGATCCCGCTCCGCATCGTGCTTCGCGCCGACGTCCTGGCGCACCAGACGCTCGTTCATCGGGTTGATCTCGACCCATTGGCCGCCGACCTTGTCGATCACCTTTGGCGACAGCGCGGGGCCGTTGCGCAGCTCGATCTCCAGCTTGCGCTCTGACGCATCCTCGTCCGGCCGGTGAAGGATCAGGCCGGAGGTGTAGAACCCACGCAGCGCGCTGGCGCCCGAAAGCGCGAGGAACGGATCCTCCTTCACCTGGTGCTTGCTGAGCTTCTTGGTGTGGTGGATCAGGATGACCCCGCAGTCCGGGTCGATGTGGTCGCGCAGAACCTCGACCCGCTCCTTGAGGAAGAACATCATGGCGGTGTTGTCGTTCTCGCCACCGCCATCGGGTCCGCCATCGAAGAGGTTCCGGATCGGATCGACGCAGAGGATGTCGGGCGGCGCATCCGGGAATGCCGTCCGGATCGCACGGGCAACCCGCACGCTGCCCTCGTTGTCGAGCAGCATTTTCAGCTTGGGTGTGGCGACGAAGGTGTCGCGCGCGGCGGCCAGCACGTCGGGCGGCAGGGCGATCTGCTTCAGCCGCTCGCGCAGATAGTGATACTGGATCTCGGCCTGCAGGTAGAAGATCCGCAGCGGCCGTGGCGGCGTGAAGCCGAGGAAGGGCACACCGGCGGCCATGTGGACAAGCCAGGAGATCAGCAGGTCGCTCTTGCCGACCTTGGGCGCACCGCCCAGCACCAGCAGTCCGCCCGGCGTCAGCACCCGGGGCGCGATGATGTCCTCCGGCATCGGGCTCTGATCGTCCAGCAGCGCGCCCAACGTGAAGGCGGGCATCTCGACCGGTCCCGGTGCGCCGGAGTCCAGCCGGATCAGCGGCGGGCCGTATTTCTCGACATGCCGTTCCCAAAGCCGCTCGGACTCGCGCTTGAGCCGTTCGACCGGCCACTGGGGCCGCAGCATCGCGGCGTTGTAGCCGCAGATGCCGATCCAGCCCTCGTCCTTTGTCATCCGGCCCTCGTGGACCATGCGGATGAAATGCCCGATCGCGGCCGACGCACCCTCGAAGCGGGACCAGTCGTCCTGCGCCCCCTCCCGCACCGGCGTGACCAGCACCTCGTCCATGGCGGGCTTGTCGGGATGGGTGAACGCGGGCTGCAGGGACACAACCGGCGCCGGCGGCATGTCGGTCACGGCTTCGATGAACTCGGCCAGATCGCGTTCGCGGTCGGCGTTCAGTTCGACGATGCGCACCTGCGTCTTGAGGTTGTTCTTGTAGTAGACCGAGCCCGCCACCCGGATCGGCTGATGCGCCGAGCGGAAATGCATGTCGCCGCCGACCTTTGCTGCGATGTCGCCGCGCAGACGGCAGACGCGCGCTATATCGTCACCCTCGGCGGGTTCGGTCAGCGCCCACCAGACGTGGCACTTGCGCTGCCCCTCGGACGTCACGCCGCCGCTTTCCACCACCATGCTGGCTGCGCCGAGGTGGCGCTCGAGGTGCGCGCGCTTGGCGGCGATGTCACCGGTGTCGAGATCGACCACCACGGTCTGCATCTGCAGAATATCGGTGGCCTTGGCCTGGCCGGGCGCGGCGACGGTGCCGGGGATCACATAGACTGCCGCCCCCTCGCGCGAGGCCCATGCCGCGAAGGTCGCCATCTTTTCGGGGGCGGCCTGATCGGCTTCCAGCCAGATGTTGTGCGGGCGGCCATCGATGCCCTGACCCTTGTCGATGAAGCTGCGGACAGGGACCAGACCGTCGCAATACCCGAAGACGACCTGCATGAATTGCGCGATCTGCGCAGGGTCGGGCTCGTCGCCGAAGACGTCGATCTGCGGCGCGGCATCGTTGAAGTCGCGCCATGGGTTGAAATGGACGATGTTTTCCTTGGGCTCGTCGGGCGTGGTGTCGTCGCGCATGGCTGGCTCCTGGTCGGGATCGGATGGCTCGGTGGGCTCGTCGGTCATGCAGCCAGGCTCCAGCACCGCTCGGCATGAGCGCAGAACCGGCATTCGAAGAAGTCGCGGCTTGTGGCGATGCGGGGCAGCAGCTCGCCGGCGTCGGTGGCCTGCAGGATCCGCACCGCGCGGTCGGACATGCGCTGCGCCAGATCGGCATCGAAGGGCACCTGCTCGTGGTGCAGTTCGGCCGTATCCTTGTTGATCGCCGTGAACAGCGCCGGGGCTGCGGAAATGCCCGGCACCGAAGGCTCCATGTAAGCCTGATAGATCGCGATCTGGGCGGCATAGATGGGCTTGGAGACGGCGACCCCGTCCTTGACGCAGGCCCGCCAGTTCTTCGCGTTCATCGTCTTGCATTCCCAGAGCGCCGGGGTGCGCAGACCGAGTGCGGCCGGGGCTGCGGCCACGATCCCGTCGACATGGCCACGGATGCGGCCGCCCGCGACGGAGAATCCGAACTGATCCCCATCGGGCCGATTGCCCTTGCGGGTATAGAGGTCGAGCCCCGCCGCCCGCAGCCAGCGGATCGCCAGATCCTCAAGCTGATGGCCGATGGCGAAGATGCGCAGCGTCTGGCCGCTGAAATCCGCGCCCTCATCCTTGGGCGCGCCTGCGAACTCGAACTGCAGCGCGCGTTCGCAAGCATGCCCCAGGCGGGACGCGCCGAGATAGGTCCGGGGCGGCGTGGCCTCCCGCTCGGCGATCAGCGCGGCGTCGACCAGCGCGTTGATCCGCTCGGCCATGGAGGGGCGCGTGTTGAAATCCAGCATCAGAAAGGGATCTCCGCCTCGGCGGCGATCTCCGCCATCTCGGCGCGGAACGCCTCGACGGTCAGGACGATCAGCCGGTGCATGTCGTTCTGGGTCAGCTGGCCCAGCGGCCGGTCCCAGCCGATGCGCTCCATCTCGGGCGCAAGCGCGCGCATCACGGCGGGCAGCGCCATGGTTTCCTCTTCGGTGAAATCGACCATTCTCAGTCCTCTTTTCGCTTTGCGGGTGAAGGCCGTCTGGCAGCCCATGGAGCAGAACCAGCGGCGGGTGCGGGTTGGGCGCGGTCGGTGCGGATCGAACCAGCCAAAGCCGCGCGCACGGGATGTGCAGACGGCGCAGAGGTGAGCCGGGCCAGAAAACGGTCCGGGGGACCGTTTTCCCGGCGAACGCCGCGGATGCCAGAGGCGATCACGGCCCGGTCGATCCGCAGCCGCTGCGGACGGGGGTGGGACTTGCGCGACATGGCTCACGCGGCCCTCCGCCGCCTCGATCGGTTGGCGCGCGCGACATTCTCAGAGAGCGGGATCCAACGACAATTGTCTGGCGAATAGCCACTTTGCGGATTAATCCGGTCTATGCTGAGATCATCGGCATAGCCGTGTGCCCAAGCCCAGTCGTAGAATTGGACTGGCCTATCCCGCCACTGGCGACAAACATGAATGCCCCGCGCGCCGTAGCGCGGAAAATCCTTGCTGCCGGGATTGTGGCATCGTGCCAGCATGCCACGGCGTATGTTCTCGAGCCGGTGTCCGGTCATCCCATGGGTTAGCCGGGCCGCGGAAATAAAGGCCCGGGTCGCGCAACCGCAACTCTTGACGGTCCCTCTGCGCAAACGACTGCCATCCTTGATGGTCAGCTGTCCGCATCTGCAGCGGCACACCCACTTCGGTCTCGGTGAAGCGCCGAAGCGCTCCACCACTGTCAAAAGGCCAAACTTCCGGCCTGTCATGTTGATCGCAGGCATCGGCATGATCAGTCCGCCCACGAAGGACGCCCATGCGGGGCCGGCGCTTGCGCTCCGTTCGCGGTTTGGTGCGCAGCCGAGGCAAAGTTCGGTGCTTGCGCTGGCGTCGGCGGGATCGGTGCCGCGCCCATGACCTGCGCGTAATCGCGATGATCGGGCGTGACCGCGCTGCGGATCTCGTTCTTGTCGTCGCCGTTGGTGTCGGTGCCGATGTCGATGCGGGCGATGAACTCGATTCCGTCGAGATCGGCAAAGCCGTTGATCCGCCGCGCCGCCTGCGCCTCGGCCGACATGTCCTTGTCGGAAATCCCGCGGGCCGAGTTCAGCATGCCGCGCACAAGGCTGCGGCCCATGTTCGCCCAGTCCGGCCCCTTCGGGCTGTAGAGACCGATCAGGGTGAAGATCTTGCGCCGGGCATACTGGCCCTCGGTGACCGTGAACTCGCCGTTGAGGTAGACAGCCCCGGTCGAGCCGCGCGTGGCGTAGCCGCCGGTCCAGCCTTGCGACGGATCGTCGAAACCGCCCGGGCGGATGGTCAGGCGCACCTTGGCCAGCGTGCCCTTGGGGATCAGGTTGGTGTTGCTCTGCGCGTCGTTGAAATCGTTCCAGGAACCCATGGGGAACCTCCTTTTCTGATCAGGATTGCGGTTGGGATTGGGCGTCAGTCGCCGGATCGGCGGGTGGCGGGGTGTAGGTCAGGCGCTTGGGCGCTGGCGCGACAGGGGCGCGGATCTTCGTCATCAGGCGGCCGAGGTGGGGCTCCTCGACCTGATCCAGACGGCCGGAGCGGTCCTTGGCCGGAAAGCCCCAGGGGTTGATCGTATGGCAGACGAAGGCGCGATAGGGATCGCCATCGGCCTTAAGCTCGGCCATGGTGATCACCTCGTCGACGATCCCCGGCAGCTCCAACCCGGTCTTCGAGCCGTCGATCTGGGGCTGGAAAACCTTGCGATTGAAGTCGTCGAGCTTCTCGTCGAGGATCCCGACGAACCAGACGTTCTTCGCCCGCGTGTGCTGGAGATGCGTGAGCCAGCCGATCATCTCGCGGCCGTGCAGCCCGTAGGCCCCGCGCACATCCGGCTTGCCGGTCTTCTCCGACAGCGCCTCGGGCTGGCCCTTGCACCAGCCGAAGCACAGCCGCCCGGCTACGGTGATCGAGTCCACGAAGATCGTGTCGTAGCGGTCGAGTGCTGTCGGATCGCCGAAGCGGTCGGAGACCGCCTTGTAATGCGCCGGGCTGTAGGGCTGCTCGTCGCGCAGCGCCGGGTTCGGCCCGCCGATGAACACCGCGAAATCCCGGCATTCCGTCCAGGTTCGCGGCCGGATGCTGTCGCCCGCCCAGCCTTCGATGGCGAGATCGCCCGCCTCGAGGTCCATGAAAAGCGTCGTCGACGCGTTCAGGGTCCAGAGGAGCGAGGTTTTCCCGATTCCGGACTTGCCGAAGATGCAGCCCTTGATCCCGCGCGGCTCGGCCAGCCGCTGATCGGCGCTGATGATCGGAAGGCCGCCGGTCATGCCAGCACCTCCTGACGCGCCCGCGCTGCATCCGGGTCGTTGCTGGTCACGGCCGCGAAAAGCGCATCGAGACGATCCGCCTCGTCGAGGCATTCCTTGCCCTTGCGGCGCATGAAACGCCGCGCGTCATCGAGCAGCTCGGGCTCGGCGATGAGGTTCGGGATGGCGACGTATTCCGCGGCGGACTCAACAAAGTAAGACTTCGAGCGCAGATCCTTCACCAGTGGCGCGAAGGACTCGCACACGTCCGCGAAATCGGCCTGACCCACAGCATCGTCCTGCGTGCGCAGGATCCGCTTCACCTCGGTGATGATGCCGGTCCGCAGCATCCGCAGCGCACCTTCCTGCCGCGCCTGGCTGCAGGTCAGCGGGAAGGCATCCTCCATCATGTCATCGGCGATTTTCGGGGCGTTGTTGCCAAGCTGCGAGGCACCCTCCCAGACACGTTCGGCAAATGCCGCCGATTGGCTATCGAGCATCGAACCACTCCTTGATTGTCGTGAAAGCTGCAGACCCCTCGGCGATGGCCGTGGCATCGAGATCGTGAAACGGGGTGTTCCTGGCCTCACGCATGCCCTTGCGGGCAAGGGCGAGGTTTTCGTCCGAGGCCCATTCGGCAAAGGCGCGGAAGATCCCTGTCACATGCCGCCAGGCCGCCTGCTCGGGTGTGGGCGGAACGTAGAGAGGGTTGCGGCGGCTGGCGGACCGCTGCGGGCGGAGGCCGCGCATGGCGGCGTCCACCACCATCTTGCGCAGCGCCGCACGGGTCGGTTCCTCGCCGCGCTCCAGACGATCGTCGAGGGCGCGGCGAACGACGCCCGGGTCGGCGGCTTCGGCGTCGCGGATCTGGCGGGCCTCGTGGATCTGGTCGCGGCGCAGACCAAGATCGGCGGTGGAGGCAGTGTTGTGGTCTTCAACACTGCTCCTGTCGCCACCGTTGCGCTTCACCTCGCCACGCGCCTGCGCCGCATCGTATTCATCAGCCAGCCGCCGCTTGGCACGCGCCTCGATCTCGAGCGCATGGGCCTGCGCGCGGTGGGCCGCCGCGACGAGATCGTCATGGGCGCTCTTGGCGCGCTGCAGCCGCGCCGCGCGTTTCGCCACATCGTAGGCCAGCCCGGCGACCTCGCGCGCCTCGAGCACCTCAGCGGCGGTCTTCGCGCCCGAGAGCATGCTGGCCGCGCGGTCGATCAGGCTGGGCAGATCCTGAGATTGGGTCGATATCGGGGCGAGCGCCGTCATTGATCGCCCCCCTGCGGGACGATCTCGATCTTCAGCGTGCCGGGCCGGACGGTGCGCGCGGGCTCGAAACCGGCACGGATCGCATCGGGCCAAGCGGCGTATTTGCGCTCGGGCACCTTGAAGGCGATGTCGACATACTGGGCGGGGTCGTCCCCGGCGGCGCGGATGCGCTCGACCATGGCGGCGAGGCGATCCTGATCCCAATCGACCCGTTTCGGCAGATCGGCGACCACGGTGAAATCCCCGTCGTCGAAGCGGATCGTGCCGGTGTCCTTGCCCGCCGCCTGCCGTTCCTCGGCGGCGCGGGTGGCGTAGCGGACCGTCAGCGCGCCATCGAGGCGGGCCTTCGCGGCCTTGTCGCGCTTGATGCGCTCGTCGACATCGCGCTGCAGGATGGCCAGCAACTCGACGGGCAGCTGGGCGATGTCCTGCAGGCCGAGGCCCGGCAGGTCGTCGACGGTGGGGGTGTTCGCGGGGAACGGCATGTAAGGGTCTCCATGATCGGCAAAAAGGGTTTGGAAGGCGGTCATCACGCGGCCTCCTGCTCAGCCAGCAGGAGCGCGGACAGCGAGACGGCCGCGGCCTTCGGTTTGGGGCGGGCGACGGCGATGTAGGCGAACTGATCGGGGCCCGTGCGCTCCTGCACCAGGTGCACGAGGCCCTGTTCGGCGGCCCAGAAGGCGCGCGACCCGAGCCGTGCCAGTTCCGCGCGCTGCTGATCCGGGAGCCGGGCGAACATCGGGAAGATGTCGAGAACCAGAAAACCGCGATGGTATTCGAGCCGGTCGCCCGGCAAGGCCTGCGCCACCCAGGCGCAGAACTCGATCTCGGTGAGCGGTTGGCGGGCGCGGACAGTGATGAAGGGGGTGGTGCCCATGAACATGATCTCCTCCTTTCGCCTCTACTCAGGCCGCCGCGAGATCGTCCCAGGCGGGACCGAGACCGTGGGCGGTGAGCACGTGACGGAGATCGGCGAGGCGGCGGTAGAGCGCGGACCGGCTCCCGAAGCCCTCGGCCGCGAGCGCGGTGACGGGGCGATGGGCCAGCGCCGCGCAGAACCGGCGATCCTCGGCCGGAAGCCGCGCGAGAGCTGCCTGCAGGGTGTGGTGCAGTTCGGTGACGGCCGCGGCGCAGCAGGTCTGGCCGTGCCAGGCGGCAAGCCCGTCGTCCTCGGTCAGCGTGTCGCCGACCGGCTCGCGGGTTCCGGCCAGCGGCACCGCGAGCGACAGGATCGATCCACCCTGCGCACGGCGCTGGCGGTGATGGCGCATCGCGATCCGCGAGGACTGGTTGCGCAGGACGATGTTGGCGAAGGCGCCGATGCTGCCACGCCGCGCGTCGAAGCCAGGCAGGCGGCAGATCAGATCAACCAGAAGGTCCTGGCGGAGATCGTCATGATCGGCGGCAGGCAAGACCAGCTTGCGGCGCAGACGGCGTGCAGCGGCATCTGCTTCGTCGATCAGCGTGGTAAGGTCGGCGGGGGTAATCGGGGGGTACATGTCGTGGTGCCTCGGAACATCATTGCTGTTGTTCCAAGACTGCCGGACCCGCCGACGCTTTCGGTGTGATTGGCGTGTGCTTGTTGTGTGTGGATTGTGTGCGGAGGACTCAGTCCTCGACGGCCACCTCTGCGGGAGCGATGCCGAGGCGATAGCCGTAGCCACGCACGGTCACGATCAGGGCATCGGCGGTCGCCCGCGACAGGCCGCATCCGACCAGAGCCTTGCGCAGATCCCGCACGATCTCGTTCGCCGGACGCCCGGTCTGCGCATCGATGGTCTCCTTGCGCAGCACGGTGTCGCGCTGCCCGCCCTGTTCCGCGAAAAGTCGGAGCAGTGCGGACATCTGCGGCGTGAGATCAAGGCGGCGTCCGTCGAACATTGCCGACTGGCGGCTCCGGCTCAGGACGAGGCGGGGCGCGGTCACGGCGATCGGCGAAAGTCGGTCAAACGCGATGTTCTCCGTGCCGTGATCGTCCACCTGGACGCAGTCGGCGAGCGAGCGGGCTTCGATACCGGCCGCACGCAAGTGCAGTTCGGTTGCCGGGTCGAGGTCGATGGTGATGACGGTGATGGGAGCCGATCCGGCGGCCATCCTGGTCGCGAGGATGGTGGCAGGAGCCATCAGCACATGCGTGTCGCGGCAGAGAAAGACGCACATACCCGTCGGCAGCCGTCCCAGCAGCCAAAGCCCGTCCGAAACGACGGTGGCCGCCGCCAGCAATCCGCCGGATGCTGCTATGGCCGAGATCAGTTTGTCGGCGTCGATCCCGAACCGGCGGAGGTCGTCCGGCTCCAGCACCACGTCCGCCCCAACGTCACGCGGACAGCAGGCGAGTAGCTGATCTCCTACGGCGCGGATCGGGCGTGCATCGAGCCCGCAGTCGCAATGCAGGCAGACGGACCAACTGTCGGCCTTCCGCTGCTCGATCAGAACCCGCGCCCGAAGCAGACCTTCGATCTCCCGCTCGGGGAAGCGGCGCAGCGCTCGGCCGGAGACACTGGCCTCCGCCCCGCCGTTACTCAGCCGCTTCCACAACCAGATCAGCATCGCGATCCTTCTCGAGTCCGTTGCGCGCGACCAGTGCGTGGATCGCCTTTTCGAACCGGGTGCGACGGAAGGCGAGCGTGCCGGGCGGCTTCAAACGCACGGTCACCTTGGCGGGCTGTTTCGCATCGCTCTTGAAAAACACCCGGAACGTGATTTCTCCCAGACGCCACCCGCGGCCGAACCGCACCTCGCTGGCCTTGAAATGCCGGAGCGCCGCGCCGGATGCGTCCTTCGATTCCCAACTGCGTACATAGCGCCACTCGCCATCCTCATCCTCGGCGAAGAAATCGGCCGCTGCCGCGACGATCCGCACTTCGAGGATTCTCTCGTCGAACGCATGCTGGAACGCAAAATCTGGACCGAACGCTGTGATGGAATCGAGCGTGTAGAGATCGCGCGCGTCCTTGCCCGCGAAGAAACCGGGGCGCCCCAGAATATGCTCGGCAAAGATGCCCGCCACTTCAGCCTGCTGCGCCCTCGGAACGCCGCCGATGCGCAAGAGCCCTTCGTTCGATGAATAGCGGAGCGCCGCATATTTCACCGCGCGCAGGGTGATGATCTGTTCGCGGTCGCCCGCCACGATGGGTGTGGTCGTCACCGGCGCGCCATGGCTGACGACGAGGTTGATTTCGCCATCCTCCTCGTAGGGGCCGAGACGGCAGTAATCGCCCTGCAAGTCCTGCGCGAACAGCTTCACGATGGCGGCCTTGAATGCCGCCGACGCCTCCTCCGTCAGATCGGCTCCGACATCGCGCTGCGGCCCGCGAAACTCCGCCATCGCGGTCGGCGCCCGCAGCGCCTGGAAATCGGCCGCCGCCTCGAAGATCCGGTGATGATGCAGATAGGCGTGCAGCGCCACATGCTTGGGCTCGTGTTTTGCCGGTGCCGAGTCGGCCTCTTGGTCGTCTGGCTCGGAATAGAGGACAACGCGTTGGCGCCTGGCCTCGTTCAGAATGAGCTGCATTCCTTCGCCGGTTCCAAGCTCGGCGACCCGATGCAGATCGGCGATCAGCCCCTCGGACCAGTCGGTGATCGGGGTCGCGAAATAGTCGGTCATCCGTTTGCGGACTTCGGCGTCGTCCCCCTCGAACGCGACGGGGAGGCCTTCGTCCTTGAAATGGCGCGCGAAGAGGTCGTGCATGAGCACAACGTCAATGCTGTTGAGAAACTTCGGATTTACAAATTTCTTGATGTCGGAACCCATGGAACCCCTTCCTTTCAGACCTGGTTGTTCACTCTATGTTCTATCATTCCGAACAACCCTGAGTCGAGTCCGGATGGGCGCGATCCGTGCACTGACAGCGGCCATGGGACGGTTCGCGATCGCGATGAGTAGAGGCCAGAGGAGACGACCACTCCGAGGCCCGCATGAAACGCCCGAACCCACTCGCCCCTTCGGCGATGACGCCCGCAGAGCGCCGTGCCGAATTATGCGGTCTGTTGGCGCTCGGGCTGGCTCGGCTACGGATGCGGGATGGGGGCGAAGTATCTGACGATACTGGAGAACGTTGCCTACACTATCCGCCCGACCAATGCCGTCATGCAACTCCAACTCACCGGAGAAATGCATGAACAAGCCCGATCCCATCCCCGCGCGCCTGGCCGCGCTCAAGACCACGTCGACGCCCGACCTGAAGATACATTGGCGCGACCTGTTCGATAGCGAGCCGCCGCCGTTCAATCGCCGGTACCTGGAAAGCCGCCTGGCCTACCGCATCCAGGAACTTGCCTATGGCGGGCTCAAACCCGAGACGATCCGGCGCCTCGAACGGCTCGGCGAGGAACTGGACGGCGGCGACAGGAAGAAGCGTGGCATGCGCGCCGACCGTGACCGCCCGATCACCGGCACGCGGCTGCTGCGCGAATGGCAGGGTGTCGAGCAGGTCGTCACCGTCACCACCGACGGCTTCGAGTGGCAAGGTCGGCCGTACAAGTCGCTGTCCGCCATCGCCCGCGCGATCACCGGCACGCGCTGGAACGGCTGGGTATTCTTCGGGCTCAAGAACCACAGGGGGCGGACATGACGAAGCCGCCCGAGAAATCGAAGGTCGTCCGCAAGCTGCGCTGTGCGGTCTACACCCGAAAATCCTCCGAGGAAGGGCTGGAACAGGAGTTCAACAGCCTCCACGCCCAGCGTGAGGCATGCGAGTCCTACATCGCCAGCCAGCGCTCCGAGGGCTGGGTGCTCGTCCGCGATCAGTATGACGACGGCGGCATCTCGGGCGGCACGCTGGAACGGCCCGGTCTGCAGCGGCTGCTGGAGGACATCGAGGACGGGCTGGTCGACGTGGTCGTGGTCTACAAGATCGACCGCCTCAGCCGCTCGCTGGCAGATTTCGCCAAGCTGGTCGAGGTGTTCGACCGGAACGGGGTGACCTTCGTCTCGGTGACGCAGTCGTTCAACACGACGACCTCCATGGGGCGGCTGACGCTGAACATCCTGCTGTCCTTCGCCCAGTTCGAGCGCGAGGTGACGGCCGAGCGCATTCGCGACAAGGTCGCCGCCAGCCGCAAGAAGGGCATGTGGATGGGCGGGGTGCCGCCCTACGGCTACCGCGTCGAGAACCGCAAGCTGGTCATCGACGACGAGAGCGCCGCGCAGGTGCGCTGGATCTTCGCGCGCTTCCTCGAGATCGGGTCCTGCACGGAACTGGCGCGGGAGGTCGGCACGCGCGGCATCCGCACCCCGCGCGGCAACCGGATCGACAAGAAGTACATCTATCGGATGCTCAGCAACCGCGCCTACATCGGCGAGGCGGTCCACAAGGGCGACAGCTATCCAGGCGAGCACGACGCGATCATCGACCGCGAGACGTGGGACCGCGTCCACGCCATCCTGCAGGAGAGCCCGCGCAAGCGCGCCGCGCGCACCCGGGCCGAGACGCCCGCGCTGCTGAAGGGGCTGCTGTTCGGCCCAGATGGCGCGGCCTTCTCGCCAACGCACACCCGCAAGGGCGGGAAACTCTATCGCTACTATGTCAGCCAGACGGTGCTGAAGCACGGGGCGGGAGCTTGTCCGGTCGGGCGAGTCCCAGCAGGCGAGATCGAGGCCGCCGTTATCGACCAACTCCGCGCCGTGTTCCGCCAGCCTGAGATCGTTGCAGGGACGTGGAAGGCGGCGCGCACCCACGCCGACGGCATCACCGAAGCCGACGCCCGTGCGGCCCTGCAGCAACTCGATCCACTTTGGGACGAGCTTTTCCCCGCCGAGCAGGCGCGTATCGTGGCGCTGATGGTCGAGCGCGTGGACATCGGCACGGATGGGCTCAACGTCCGGCTGCGCGTGGGCGGCCTTGGCAGCCTCGCGCGCGAGATGCTGGCCGGCGGAATCGGAGAAGCCGCGTGACCCGCGGGGCTCCGATCCCCGACACGGTGACGCTGCATGTCCCGTTCCGCCTCGTGAAGCGCGGCGGGCGTAAGGAGACGCAGTTGCCGGAAGGCGCCGCTCCGCCGCACCGGAAGGACAGCGCCCTCGTCAAGGCGCTGGCGCGCGCGTTTAGATGGAAGCGCATGCTGGAGTCCGGCGAGTTCACCACCATCGCGGAGCTTGCCGAGCGCGAGGTGATCACCTCCTCCTACATGACCCGCGTGCTGCGTCTGACGCTTCTCGCGCCGGATATCGTCGAGGCGATCCTTGACGGAAAGCAGGGGCCGGAGGTCACGCTGGCGCGAGTGATGGAGTCGGTCCCAGCCGAGTGGTCAGCAAAATTCTTAAAAACCCCTGATATGTCAGACCTTTAGACCCAAGTGAGGGATGTTCTGCTTGATACACCACAGGCGCTTTTCGGGTGAACGCGACGGCAGAACGTTGCATGAACATCGGCCGTCGTCTAGTGTATGCATGCAATTCAGACGTCGAAGCTGGACGAATCCTCCAGTCTGGGGTTGAAGGTAATGCTAATTTGGTGAATGATGGTGCACAAAACAGGCCTTCAGGAACATGCCCCGACCCAAAAGTAAGAAGGACGCTGTCCGCTTCACAGTGAGCTTGGACCCTCAGCTCCACGCGAAGTTGGTGCGCATAGCAGAGAGCAACGATCTCTCGTTGTCATGGGCTGTGCGCCGCGCAGTAGCCGAGTTCGTGGAGCGGCAAGACGAAACCAAGCAGGCCGAGCTGCCCTTCTCGCAGTCGGCTCCGAAGGACTGAGATGAGCATTAGAAAACCGATATATCTGGATTATCAAGCAACTACGCCGCTTGATCCAGAAGTGCGCACCGCAATGCTGCCCTTCCTTGATGACCGGTTCGGCAACCCGCATTCTGAGCACCGGTTTGGCTGGGAGGCTGCCGGGGCAGTGGAAGATGCTCGCCGCGCCGTGGCTGACCTTATCGGTGCCGCACCTGGCGAGATCATTCTCACTGCAGGCGCAACTGAGGCAAATAACCTCAGCGTGATGGGCGTCGCGCAGCGTACGAAGCGCCGGCATATTCTGGTGTCCGCCATTGAGCATAAATGCGTGCTTGCTCCGGCCGCGGCCCTCTCGAAACAGGGCTTTGAAGTTCAGATAATCCCCGTCGACGCGGATGGGATCATCGATCTGGAGCGTTTGGCGCAGCTGATCCGGCCCGACACGGCTTTAGTCTCTGTGATGGCAGCCAATAATGAAATTGGCACGCTGCAGCCTTTGGAGGAGATAAGCGCGCTCTGCTCCGAAATGGGAGCCCTTTTCCACAGTGACGCTGCGCAGCTCGCGGGAAAGCAGCCGCTTGATGTGCTCGCCCTCAACATCGATCTAGTCAGCCTGTCAGCGCATAAATTCTATGGACCGAAGGGTATCGGCGCGCTCTACATCGCCAGCAATGCGCGTTCACGGATTGCTCCAATCATGTATGGCGGCGGTCAGCAGGACGGGATGCGACCCGGCACACTTGCACCGATGCTCTGTGCGGGCCTTGCGGCCGCCGCGGAGAAGGCGCTTGTCCAGCATGATATAGATGAGCAGCATTCGATAGCACTCAGGGCGCGGTTGCTAACCCACCTGCGCGAAAGGATCCCCAGTGTTCGGGTCAATGGCTCAGAAGAGAGTAGCCTCAGTGGCTGTCTAAATATTCGCATTCCCGGCATCGACGCTCATGCTTTGCTGATGATGTTGCAGGCAGACCTTGCCGCATCAGTGGGATCTGCCTGCAATGCTGGCCTGATCGAGCCCTCGTATGTGCTCGGCGCGATTGGCCTTACACCCGACGAGGCCCGCGCGTCACTGCGCCTCGGCTTCGGGCGCTTCACCACACTCGATGATATTGATCAGGCGGTAGAGCTGATCTGCGAAAAGGCAATCCGCCTGTCTCACGCCGTCGCTGCGGAGTAAGACGAAGATGGATCGCCAAACCCTCGCAAAACTCCTTCTGCCTCACAGACTGGATGCCACGTCCAGGAGGAGCATTTCATGATCAGAGGTCCACTCGCCAACCCTGCTTTCCGGGCCCAGTTCTCTGGCCATGAAACCTTCCCGCTTCGCCATCTCTGGCTGAAGAAGGCTTACGATCAGGTTGCCGCTTCCAAGGGCGGCGTCGCGCCAAAATCTCTGTTCAACGATGCTGAGGCCATTGTTACCTTCGGGGTTGGCAAGAATATGGTCGGCGCTATCCGCCATTGGGCGCTAACCTGCGGAATCTTGAAGGAAGACGGCGATGTCTTCCGCACCACGAATATTGGCGATTATCTGTTTTCCGATGAAACCGGCGTCGATCCGTTTCTCGAGGCTCCCGCAACGCTATGGCTGCTCCATTGGATGATGGCGGGTACGCCTGAGCGGTGCACGACATGGTTCTACGTCTTCAATCACCTCACCGTTCAGACCTTCGACCACGACGCGATTGCAGCGCCGCTCCGCGACTATCGCGATCAGCAGAATGCGCGCTTGAAAAACAAGATCCGAGCATCTGATGCGACCATCAAGCGGGACGTCGAGTGTTTCTTGCGCAGCTATGTGCCAACCCGTCAGGGAAAGTTCAGCGATGATCTTTTTGAGCCGGCCTTGGTGCCACTTGGACTGATCCGGGCAGTGAGCAGCAAATCCTACCAGTTCCGGCGCGGGGCTAAGCCGACCCTGCCAGATGGCGTCTTCCTTTATGCGCTTCACGAGTTTTGGATGCGGCATGCGCCAGACCAGCAAACGCTTTCGGTCGAGGCGTTGACTTTCGAGCCAGGCTCGCCTGGGCGTGTTTTTAAGCTTGATGAGGATGCGTTGGTCGAGCGCTTGGCGCGCATCGAGGAAAGCTCGGCCCGAGCTTACCTCTGGTCCGACACGGCCGGGGTCCGAAACGTCGCGCGCCGCTCCCACAACCCTGATCCCATGATGTTCCTGGCCTCCGCCTACGAGACCGCCACGCAGAGGAGCGCCGCATGAGCAAGCTGTCCGACATCGTAACAGTTTCTCGCCGGTTCCAGCGTTCGGTCCGGCTCGACACAGATCACGCAATCGATGGCGCCTTGCAGGGTTATGTGTGCCATGGCTCCAGCCGGCAGGCGATGGAGACTATGGCGCGACTATTCCAGGAAACCGGCCAGCGTGCCTTCACCTGGACCGGTCCCTATGGTGGCGGCAAGTCGAGCCTGGCGCTGTTGCTCTGCCAAATACTCGGCGGCAGCTTCCAGCAGAACCAAGACGGCCTCGAGCTACTTGGAGATATCCCCTGCTTTCATGACGCCTTCCCGCAGGAGGAAGAACCGTGGCTTGTCGTGCCCCTCGTTGGACGCCGCGCTGATCCAGTATCTGATCTTCGCGGGGCCTTGGCGGATGCCGTAGCAAAGGAGGCTAAGCCAGCGCGCACCAAGCGCCGCCAGATTGATCCGGCAGGTCGGGATGTAATCGAACGACTCGTAAAGGAAGCCTCTGCACGGCCAAACGCTGGCGTGCTGCTCGTCATTGATGAACTCGGCAAATACCTCGAAGCAGCGGCTGACGGCACTGCTGACATACACTTCTTTCAAGATCTTGCTGAGGCTGCCGCGCGCTGCGAGGGTCGGCTGCTGATCGTTGGCGTCCTGCACCAATCCTTCGACCAGTATGCGCGCCGTTTCGGTGCCGAGATGCAGGAAGACTGGGCTAAGATTCAGGGCCGCTATGTGGATATCCCGATTGTCACTGCGACTGATGAGGTGCTCGATCTGATTGGCCGCGCCCTGATCCATTCGGATGAGGTTGAGGTCCCCGCCACTATCATCGAGACTGTGGCCGGCGCCATTCGCCGACGCAGACCTGGTAGCCCTGAGGATCTTTCCACGCGCTTGGCTGCCTGCTGGCCGCTGCATCCAGTCACGGCGTCGTTGATCGGCCCCTTGTCGCGCCGGCGCTTCGGCCAGAACGAGCGCAGCGTGTTCGGCTTCCTCAATTCTGCCGAACCGGGCGGGTTTCAGGAATTCCTGAAAACTCATGAGGCCGGCGGGACGCTCTATGAACCGTCACAGCTTTGGGACTATCTTCGGGCGAACCTAGAGCCAGCCATCCTGGCCTCGCCGGATTCCCATCGCTGGTCGCAGGCGGTCGAAGCACTCCAGCGCTGCGAGCACCGGGGTGGGCCACTGCATCTGAAACTGGCCAAGAGCATTGCGGTAATCGAACTATTCCATGGCGGCAGCGGCGTCCTTCCAGAGCGCAGCATACTCGAAAGTTGCGCGCCGGAGGCCACATCTGAGGAAATTGATCAGGCGCTACAGCAGCTTCAGGATTGGTCTGTTGCGGCGTTCAGGGGCCATCTAAATGCTTTCGCTCTATTTGCCGGCAGTGACTTCGACATCGAGACTGCTCTGAGTGAAGCACAGGCACAGCTCGGAGAACTCAACCTGGATCGGTTGTCAGCCTTCGCTGATTTGCAGCCGGTCCTTGCCAAGAAGCATTACTTCACCACGGGCACTCTGCGTTGGTTCACGACGGCGCTCACCTCGCCGCAGGCCGCGCCGAAACTGGTTGAACGTTATCAGCCGACCAATGGGGCTGCAGGCCAGTTTCTCTTGGTGATCCCCGATGATGTGGTGCCAGTCGCCCAGCTGGCGCAGAGCTGCTGTGACGCGTCCCTCAGAGCGGGCTGCTATCCTGTGGCAATCGGCGTGCCTCCCAATGCGCAGCATATCCGTCGAGCTGGCTCGGCCCTGTTGGCTTTGGAGGCCATTCGCCAAGGGCACCCGGCGTTAGAGGGCGATGCGGTTGCGCGCCGTGAGGTCGAGGCTCGGCTTGCCGTGGTCAGCGCAGAGTTAGAGGACACCCTCCGCCGAGGCTTTGTTGAAGCGACCTGGTATGTGCGCGGTGCTAGCTACGAGGCCGGTACCACCAAAGCGATCGCACAGATCGCCTCAACCCTGGCGGACGAAACTTTTCCTCTGACTCCGCATATCCGCAGTGAGCTGGTGAACCGCGAGCAGCCCTCCAGCAACAGCCAAGCCGCCGTACGTGCGCTGTTGCATGCCATGGTCAATCACTCGGACGAGGATGATCTTGGCATGGAAGGGTTCCCGGCTGAGATGGGTCTCTATCGCAGCGTCCTCAAAGCCAACGGACTGCACCGCAAATACAACAGTGCCTTCGACTTCCGTGCACCGACCAAGGCAACCGGTCAGAGCCTAATCCCCATGTGGGATGCAGCCAAGGAGCATGCCCAGAATAGGGATGGCGAGTTCCCCTTGTTGGACGTCTATAGCCTATGGCAGCAGCCGCCGTTTGGGGTGCGCTCTGGCTTGCTGCCTTTGCTCGCCGCCGCCTTTGTCCTAGCCCATCGCTCTTCAATGGCTGTCTATGTCGAGGGCATCTTCCAGCCTGAGATCAATGACTACGTGATTGATCGGTTGCTGCAGGACCCGCGCGATTTGTCCCTCCGGCATGTTGATCCCAAGACGGATGGAAAAGCTCTGCTCAAAGCACTCAGTGCAGAAATAGAAACCGTGATGGGACGTGCGCCCGAGTCCAAACCTTTGGATATCGCACAAGCCTTGGTGGAGTTTGTGATGCGCTTGCCGGACTGGACCCGGCGCACGTCCTCTCTATCCAAGGAATCCCAGGAGCTGTGCCGGATCATGCGCGCTGCCAATGATCCTCACCGCACCATCTTCGTCGATCTTGTGCAGTTAAGCGGCCGCGACACTCCGGCAGCGATAGCGGGTGAAATCGGCGGGATGCTGCGTGAGCTGCATCAAGCGTACGAAGCCATGCTGACCCGCCTAAGGGACAAGATGCTGGATGCGCTTGGCCATGATGGCAGCCTGCTAAAGGAGCTGCAGCGCCGCGCTGAGACAATCAAGGGGATCTCAGGTGATCTTCGCTTGGACGCGTTTGCCTCACGCCTTCAGAGCTTCTCAGGCACCCTTCCAGATATGGAATCCTTGGCCGGATTGCTCGTCAGCAAACCGCCCCGCAATTGGAGTGATCTGGAGCCCAGCCGGGCGGCGATGGAAGCCGGCCAGCTCGCTCTGGCATTCCGCCAAGCCGAAATGCTGGCGAAAGTCCAGGGGCGCGATCCAAGCCGTCATGCCCTTGGGGTGGTGGTCGGTACGGGTGAACATGGCAAGACGGCGCTTTGGGCTGTTGAGTTATCTGCCAAAGAGCAAGACGCCGCCAAGGCGATCGCGGAAAGCCTGCAGGATATCTTTGCCCAAGCCGGCGTAAGTGACGCTGTGGCGCTCGCCGCTCTGGCAGAGGCTGGCATGCAGCGCATGAGCGATCCCAATGACGAAACAAGGAGCCAAGCCGTATGAGTGTGCGCCATGTTCTGGGCTTGTCTGGCGGGCGTGACAGCGCGGCGTTGGCTGTGTTTATGCGCCAAACCTACCCGGACCTGCCGATCGAGTATTTCTTCACCGACACGGGTAAGGAGTTGCCAGAGGTCTACGAATTCTTAGGGCGCTTGGAGGGCTTTCTCGGACGACCTATTGCGTATCTCAATCCCGACCGGGACTTCGATTTTTGGCTCAAGGAGTATGGTAACTTCCTCCCTTCTCCGCGCACACGTTGGTGCACACGCCAGCTTAAGCTGCGTCCCTTCGAGAAATGGGTGAAGAGCGACCTCGACGCCGGAATTGAAATCATCAGCTATGTCGCGATCCGAGCAGATGAGCCTGCACGCACAGGTATGCTAGCCACCCATCCCAATTTGAAGATTACCCTTCCGTTGCGCGAACATGGCCTCGACAAAGCAGCTGTGGTCGAGTTGCTGGAATCGTCAGGCCTTGGCCTTCCCACCTATTATGACTGGCGCTCCCGTAGTGGCTGCACCTTCTGCTTTTATCAGCAAAAGATCGAATGGGTGCGACTGAAACGGACCCATCCAGAGGCCTTCGAAGAGGCCAAGGCATACGAAAAGACGGCACTTGAACATGGCTCGCCGTTTACCTGGAGCGACCGGGAGTCTCTCTCTGAACTAGAGCAGCCGAAGCGCATCAAGCAAATCGAAGAGGATTACGAACGGCGCCTCGCGCGCGCGAAAGCACGTCGGCCAAAGAACCCACTGCGCGCCAATCTCAGTGAGGTCGAGATTGACGAAGCCTACGGCACGGCAGAGGTCGCGGCTTCATGTGTTATTTGTCACAAGTAGGCTAGCAACATGAATGGCACCGAGTACTCCACTCGTTTAAAGAGTATTCTAGCGTTAAATCGGAACCGGTCAATCAAGCGATTGGTCAGTGAAATTCCCATCCAGGCGCTGATAGACGAAGAATTCTGTATACAGGTGAGCTCCGCGATGAATGGCGGCTCGCAAAAATGGCAGAAACTTCGCGCCAATCCTGATGTTGGCCAGATGCTACCAGACAGGCACGGGATCTATATGTTCTGTTGGGAGCCACCGCTCGCGTTTCAAACGGAGGCCGGTGAGAACCGTTTTGACTGGTGTCTTTATGTAGGAAAAGCGTTCGATACCACCATACGGAAACGATTCGAGGGCGAGTACAAAAAGTACATAATGGGCGACCCGCGGCTCCTGTACGAAACGAAAGAAAATATGACGAGAGAGCAGAGACTATCGAAATACCTCTGTCTTCAGCCATTAAGTATTTGGTTTCTTGTGGTTGATGACAAGCTCTCAATCCCAGACCTAGAAGACAAACTTATTGATCTTCTAAATCCACCCCTAAACAAGCAGAAATCAATTCGAGGTCGGTACCTCGAGGCAGAAACTGCGTTCTAGATCGAAAGGAGCACTCGTGGGCAACAAGACACTCATACCAGCCTTCAAAGCGAAAGTTGGTGACTGGAATTACTACATTTGCCATATGAGCTATGGCCAAGTGGCGCGAGAGGTGAATTTCGCGCACGAACTGGCGGGCAACAAGGAGCTCAACCAATTAATTCAACGAGGCCTTTCTGATCGAACGAAAGACATTACAGAGTATTTGATTAACTCGCCTCATCGCTTTCTCGGTGCGTTGATCATTGCCGCATGGGGAGGTGAGCCGCATTACACACCTGTCGAGATAACTGATTCCGACTCACTCACTGAGGGCCTTGACAAGGGCTTCGGAGTTTTAACGTTTGATGGGAACCAGCAATATTTTGCACTTGACGGACAGCATCGCCTAAAAGCAATCAAAGAGGCGGTCATGAAAAATCAAGATCTCCTTACGGAAGATATCTGCGTCATAATGGTGTCGCATTTTGACACCCAAGAAGGCCGGCAGAGAACTCGACGACTTTTCACGAACATAAACAGGAACGCAAAAGTCACTTCTGGTGCCGAGAACATTGTTCTTGATGAAGATGATGGCATAGCGATTCTTACGCGGCGGCTAATTCAAGAGCATGAATTCCTCAGGCAAGAAGGAAAGGTTCGCGTCATCCTTGGTCAGGATAGCGAGGGAAAACTAAAGATTGCCGGCAAGAGCATTCCAAAAGCGGACAGGTCTGCAATCACGAGCATAATGACTCTGTATAATGTCCTTAGGAGCTTGGCATTTGACCAGCCAAAGGAGATCCGTGACGAGAAGGCCCGACCCAGCAACGACTTGCTCGATGCTTCGTATGAGGTTCTCGCCACAAGAGTTGACGACCTTCTCTCCAATTGCGGCGCAATTAAGGATCGTCTTCTGAAGTCTGATAGCGCGCGGGACGTCAGGGCGCCGAAGGACAACGAGGGAGCTGGGCATCCGTTCATGAGGCCAATTGTTCAAGAGGCCCTCGCTAAAGCAGTCGCTCAGTGCATCCAGCAGGAGCTTATCGATTGGAGCGGCGCCATGAAGCAACTTTCCAAGCTCGATTGGAAACTGACCGCAGCGCCATGGACTGCGATCTGGTCTTCAGAGGGCAGCAAGATCCTCAGCGGAACTGACTTTTCGAAAGTACTTGTCGATTTGCTTATCTGCAACATTGCACCGCCGAGCAAGCAATTTGTGAAAGAGGCTCGCCGAAACTATAAGAACCTTCGGGAGCGCGATTATCCACAATCGGCGGAGCTATTGCATGAGAACATCCCCAGCGCACCCGACGGTTCGCCAACCTCTGCTGTGACTGAAGATGGGCATTCTGATGAGACGAGCGGTACCAGTTGAGAGTTTCGACGTTTCGTCGTTAGGGCAAAGAGTGAATGGCAGGTCGTCTCAAACGTACCAGACCGATCACTTTTGTCGACGATGCAGTTCTGGGTTTTTGTGCGGTCAACGCCCGCGTATTTTCCTGCTCCAAACCTATGCGTCCCGATTTCGCCAGGTGTTCGGAGGTGAGCTCTTGGTTTTCGATCCCAGTGCCATCTACCAAACGCCTCTGGAATCGAAGTGCTCAGCCACGAGCTCGAAAAAGACCCATATTTCCAGAGGCTTGAGAAGAATTTACCGATTGCGCGCAGTCATGAGGTCCGGAGAATATCGGTCCTGAGAGACCGCTTCCGGGCCTCCTGGAGCCGGGGCCAGTGCTCAGCCCCTCCCGCATAACCCTCGAAAACAACGAGAAAATCCGGCTGCAGCCGGATCGGGAGAACGCTTTCGCGAGGGCAAGTGGCGGAGAGACAGGGATTCGAACCCTGGAGACGGTTACCCGCCTACACGCGTTCCAGGCGTGCGCCTTCGACCACTCGGCCACCTCTCCGGCCTGTGCTTCTTAGACAATGATGGCGAGCCTT
>NZ_JAGQDH010000021.1 GCF_018069895.1 Roseovarius autotrophicus
CATAGGCCCGGAACTCGCCGAAATACTTCGTGATCGCCGCCGTCAGCGTCGTCTTGCCGTGGTCAACGTGACCAATCGTGCCGATGTTCACATGCGGTTTCGAACGGTCAAACTTTTCCTTTGCCATGGTCTTGGCTCCTTTTTCTTTGCGGATGGTGGGCCGGGGCCCACCCTACGGTTTGGGTAGGGCGGGTTGCCCCGCCACCCGGATCAGGCGAATTTCTTCTGGATCTCGTCCGAAATGTTCTGCGGCACCGGATCATAATGCGAGAACTGCATCGTGAACTGGGCGCGTCCCGAGGACATCGAGCGCAGCGTGTTGATATAGCCGAACATGTTGGCGAGCGGCACATTGGCGTTGATCGCGATGGCGTTGCCGCGCGTATCCTGGCCCGACACCTGACCGCGCCGCGAGGTAAGATCGCCGATGATGCCACCAGTATATTCCTCGGGCGTGACGACCTCAACCTTCATGATCGGCTCGAGCAGCTTGGCACCGGCCTTTCGCAGACCTTCGCGCATGCCCATCCGGCCGGCGATTTCAAACGCCATGACCGAAGAGTCGACATCGTGGAACTTGCCGTCGATCAGCGCGACCTTGAAGTCGATCACCGGGAAACCGGCAAGCGGACCGCTGTCCATGACCGAACGGATGCCCTTCTCGACGCCAGGAATGTATTCCTTTGGCACCGAGCCGCCGACGATCCGGCTTTCGAAGGAGAAGCCTTCGCCCGGTTCTGTCGGCGTGATCACCAGCTTGACTTCGGCGAACTGACCCGAACCACCCGACTGTTTCTTGTGGGTATAGGTGTGCTCGACCTCGTGGCTGATGGTCTCGCGATAGGCCACCTGCGGCGCGCCGATATTGGCCTCGACCTTGAACTCGCGCTTCATGCGGTCCACCAGAATGTCGAGATGCAATTCGCCCATGCCCTTCATGATGGTCTGGCCCGATTCGATATCGGTCTCGACGCGGAAGGACGGATCCTCGGCGGCCAGACGCGCAAGCGCCGCGGCCATCTTTTCCTGGTCATTCTTGGTCTTGGGTTCGACCGCGATCTCGATCACAGGATCGGGGAAGGTCATGGTTTCAAGCACGACGGGCTTGCTCGGATCGCACAGCGTGTCACCGGTCGTGGTTTCCTTGAGACCGGCAAGCGCGATGATGTCGCCGGCAAAGGCTTCGTCGATTTCCTCGCGGTTGATCGCGTGCATCATCATCATCCGGCCGACGCGCTCTTTCTTGCCTTTGGTGGCATTGAGCATCGCGTCGCCCTTCTTCATCACGCCCGAATAGATGCGTGTGAAGGTGAGCGAGCCGACGAAGGGATCGTTCATGATCTTGAATGCCAGCGCCGAGAAGGGCTCGGAGTCATCGGCATGACGCGCGATGTTGCGGGTTTCGGTCTCATCATCGGGCGAGAAACCCATATAGGGCGGAACGTCCAGCGGCGAGGGCAGGAAGTCGATCACCGCGTTGAGCAGGGGCTGCACGCCCTTGTTCTTGAAGGACGACCCGGCCAGAACCGGCACGAAGCTGAGCGACAGCGTGCCCTTGCGGATGAGCGTGCGCAGCGTCGCCTCGTCAGGCTCTTCGCCTTCGAGATAGGCTTCCATCGCGGCATCGTCCATCTCGACGGCAACCTCGATCAGGTTGGCGCGCCACTCGTCGGCGAGATCCTTGAGGTCGTCGCGGATCGGCTGGCGAACCCAGGACGCGCCCAGATCCTCGCCCTTCCAGACCCATTCTTCCATCTTGATCAGGTCGATGATGCCTTCAAGCTTGTCCTCGGCCCCGATGGGCAGAGCGACAGGCGCCGGGATGGCCCCGGTCCGGTCCTTGATCATCTTGACGCAGTTGAAGAAATCCGCGCCGATCTTGTCCATCTTGTTGACGAACACCAGACGCGGCACCTTGTAGCGGTCGGCCTGACGCCACACGGTTTCGGTCTGCGGCTCGACCCCGGCATTGCCATCAAGCAGGCAGATCGCGCCGTCGAGAACGGCAAGGCTGCGCTCCACTTCGATGGTGAAATCGACGTGGCCGGGGGTGTCGATGATGTTGAAACGCACCTTGGTGTCGGCGTCGCCCTCGGTGCCCGGATCCTCCTGGCGCTGCCAGAACGTCGTGGTCGCAGCCGAGGTGATGGTGATGCCGCGTTCCTGTTCCTGCTCCATCCAGTCCATCGTTGCGGCGCCGTCATGGACTTCGCCGATCTTGTGGGACTTGCCGGTGTAGAACAGGATGCGTTCGGTCGTCGTGGTCTTGCCCGCGTCGATATGGGCCATGATCCCGAAGTTGCGGTAGCGCTCAAGCGGATAATCGCGTGCCATTATGAAATGCCTCTCTCGGGTTACCAGCGGTAGTGGCTGAACGCTTTGTTGGCGTCGGCCATCTTGTGGGTGTCTTCGCGTTTCTTCACAGCCGAACCGCGGCTCTGAACGGCATCGAGCAACTCGCCGGCCAGACGCTCTTCCATGGTCTTTTCGTTGCGGGCGCGCGAGGCGTTGATCAGCCAGCGGATCGCCAGCGCCTCGCGGCGCTCGACCCGAACCTCGACGGGCACCTGATAGGTGGCCCCGCCCACACGGCGCGAGCGGACCTCGACCGAGGGCTTGATGTTTTCGAGCGCCTCGTGGAACACTTCGACGGGCGCGCGCTTGATCTTGCTCTCGATGCGCTCAAGCGCATTGTATACGATGGTCTCGGCGACGGATTTTTTGCCGTCGATCATCAGGTTGTTCATGAATTTCGTCAGAACCCGGTCGCCATATTTGGCGTCGGGGAGAACTTCGCGTTTTTCTGCGGCATGACGACGGGACATGTGGTTATCCTTCGATCTCTTGGTTCACACGTCCCGGGCTTGACCCGGGACCTCTTGACTGGACGAGGCCCCGGATCAGGTCCGGGGCGGGTCGAAACTTATTTCGGGCGTTTCGCCCCGTATTTCGAGCGGCGCTGCTTGCGGTTCTTGACGCCCTGCGTGTCAAGAACGCCGCGCAGGATGTGATAGCGCACGCCGGGAAGGTCTTTTACCCGGCCACCACGGATCAGGACCACCGAGTGCTCCTGAAGGTTATGGCTCTCGCCGGGGATATAGCTGATGACCTCGAAGCCATTGGTCAGGCGCACCTTGGCAACCTTGCGCATGGCCGAGTTCGGTTTCTTCGGCGTCGTGGTGTAGACGCGCGTGCAGACGCCACGCTTCTGCGGGCAGCCCTGAAGGTGCTGCGATTTCGTGGTTCTGACTTTCGGCTGCCGCGGCTTGCGGATCAGCTGCTGGATCGTTGGCATTCCGGTTCTTTCCCCGTCTCTCAACACATGTGTCTGCAAGGGCCAGCCCCTGCGGTTCATCGAAGGCGAATCGCGCGTCCGCAATACGCAAATGCCGCACCCGCACCCCTCTTTTCGGGTGCGACGCGGCGGGTTTCCAGAGGATCGGGGCAAATGGGCCCGGATCTTGACCACTCAGTTCTGGATCAGACAGGGGCCCTGCCACCTGCCATGGATGGGGCGCGTATAGGCAGAGTCGCGTGCCTTGTCAACAGCCGCTCCCGGTGCGATGCTCTGCGCGCACAGCCCAAGGCCCTGCCTATGCGCGCGATCGGAATCTGCCGTTTTTCCTACCCTGCCCTCGGCGGGTTCAAGCGTATGCACGACACCATCGAGGAGCGCGAGGCCTATCTCTATGACGACGCCCGGATGGCGTTGCGCTTTCGCCATTTCGAGGCGCTGACCCTGCCCTCCATCGCCGCGCAGAGCGATGGCGACTTCACCTTCCTGATCATCACGGGCGAGAGCCTGCCACCGCCTTGGCGAGACCGACTCCATGACATCACCGCCGACGTGCCGCAGGTTAGGATCATTCCCTGCCCGCCGATGCGCCATCGCATCGCCATGCAGACGGCCATCAAGGAAGAACTGGGCGAGGACACGACCGAGTCGCTGCAATTCCGGCTCGATGACGATGATGCGGTCGGGCTTGGATTTGTGCAGGGGTTGCGATGGTTCGCGCGCGTCACCGCGAAGATGCGGCGCAAATGGCGTCATGTGGCCTTCGAGTACAATCGCGGCTATTCGGTGCGGCTTTCGGCGCAGGGGATCGAGGCCGAGGAGGTGACAACCCATTTCTGGGCTTGTGGGCTCGCCGTGCTGTTTCGCCCCGGCGATCCGCGCACGGTGATGAATTTCGGCCATCACAAGCTGCACCACGAGATGCCCACGCTCATCAACCCGGCGCCGCCGATGTATCTGCGCGCCCATCACGGCGACAACGACACCGGCGAGACGCAGGCGCCCACCGGCCTTGCGCCGCTCGACGCGGCCACGCGCGCGCGCTTTCTGCGGGATTTCAACGTGGACGAGGACCGAGTGAAAGCTCTCTTTGCCGCGCCATGCGCGCGCGCCGGTTGACCTGCGCCTCGCGGTAGAGGGTGAACAGGCCCGAAGCCACCACAATCGCCGCGCCGATCAGGGTGATCGTCCGTGGCCAGTCGCCGAATACCACCCATCCCAGGAGCAGCGCCCAGACAAGGCTGGTGTAGCGGAACGGCGCGACAAACGAGATTTCCCCCACCCGCATGACCATGATGGAGCACAGATAGCCGCCGATGATCATCACCGAGGCGCCGAGGATCAGAAGCGCCGACCGCCCGTCCACCGGCACCCAAGGCTCGGTCAGGCTCGCCACGCCAAAGGCCGCCATGATCGAGGCCGAGGTGATCAGCGTCACCAGCATAGACGGCACATCCCGCGACAACCGCCGCGTTGCCAGATCGCGCAGCGTGACAAAGGCCACCGCCGCCAGACCATAGACCGAATAGATGGTGAACCCCTCCGTGCCGGGCCGCACGATCAGCATGACGCCAATGAACCCCACAAGGATCGCCGCCATCCGCCGCCAGCCCACCGGCTCTCGGAAGAACAGCGCGGCAGCCAGCGTGATCGTGAGCGGCAGCGCCTGCATGATCGCGCTGATATTGGCGATCGGCATGTGATACAGGGCCGTGACGAAGAAATAGGCCGATCCGATCTCGCCCACCATCCGCCAGAACACCGGCCCCCAATCCTCGCGCGGCAGGCGGCGCGCCAGCGCACCCATCCACCACGCCACCGCCCCCACCATCAGCGTGGTGAGGATGCCGCGCAGGAACATCACCTGAAACACCGGCAGACTGCCCGCCAGCCCCTTGATCATCGCGTCATTGAAGGTGAACGCCGCCATCGACCCCATCATCAGGAGCGCGCCAGTCAGATTGTCGGAACGGGCCATGAGCCGCCTTTTGATCAGAGTATGCCCTGACTTAGACGCGGATCGCGCGCCGCCGCAAGGCGCATTTCAGTCAGCCAGCGCCGCGCGCATCGCGCCGTGCAGCACCGGGTTGGCGGCAATCACGCCCGCCACCTGCGGATGCGGGTTGTTGAAGCGCAAGACGCCACCCGCGCGGTCCGATGTGGCCGCCCCCGCCTCGCGCAGAATCAGATCGCCCGCCGCCACATCCCATTCCCATGTCGCGCGCAAGGTCAGCATCGCGTCGTATTTCCCCTCGGCCACAAGGCTCAGCCGATAAGCAAGCGAAGGGCGAAAGCCGCGCCGCATCATCGGCACACGCCCGCCCCGCCAGTGTTCGGGGGCAAGCGCCGGACTTGACGCCAGCACCGTCGCGCCAACAAGGGCCCGCCTGTCGCCCGCCCGGATCGTGACACCGTTCAGCGTAGCCCCCTGCCCCGCTGCTGCGGCATAAAGCTTGTCGCGCATCGGCAGGTAAATGACGGCGGCGCGCACAACCCCGCGCTCGGCCACGGCAAGCGCGTGCGCCCAGAGGTTGGTGCCTTCGATCAGGCTGCGCGTGCCGTCGATGGGATCGACGATGAACACCCGCTCGGCCCCCAACCGCGCGGCATCGTCCTCGGTCTCCTCCGAGAGCCAGCCATAGCCGGGCCGAGCCCCGCGCAAACGCTCGGCCAGATGGGCGTTCACCGCCAGATCGACTGCCGTCACCGGCCCCGCGCCACCAGCCTTGTCGATGACATCCAGCGGACGCGCGAGCGCCGAACGCGCCACCTCGCCCGCCTCGCGCGCCGCCGCGATCAGAAGGGCGAGATCATTCCCCGGCAAGCATCAGCCCCTCGACCAGAAGCGACGGCACCACCCGGCTCAGATGCGCACGCGCGTCATTGGCCGGGACTATCCGGCGCAGCATCTCGGGCAGGATTCCGGCGATGGTGCATTCATTGACAGGATACGCAATCTCGCCTCCCTCGATCCAGAAACCCGCCGCGCCGCGCGAATAATCGCCGGTATTGGGGTTAATCGTCGCCCCGATGAGCGACGTCACCAGAAGGCCCTTGCCCATCTCGCGGATCAGATCGTCGCGGCTTCTGTCGCCTTGCGTCAGCGCCACGTTCCAGACCGAAGGCGAAGGTGGCCCCGAGACCCCGCGCGCGGCATTGCCCGTGGGGGTCATCCCCAGCTTGCGCGCATTGGCCAGATCAAGCGTATAGCCGCGCAAGATGCCCCGCTCCACAATAAGGCGCTTTGCTGTCGGCAGGCCCTCGGCGTCAAAAGGCCGAGAGCCGGAGACGCGCGGGCGGTGCGGATCCTCGCGCAGATCGAGCGCCTCGGGCAACACCGGCTCGCCCAGCCTGTCGCGCAGCCAGGACGCCCCGCGCGCCACCGCGCCACCCGAGGCCGCCGCCAGCAGATGCCCGATCAGCGACGCCGCCACCCGCTCGTCATAAAGCACCGGGTAGGCGCCCGTGGGCGGCTTGCGCGCACCCAGGCGTTCCACCGCCCGCGCCCCCGCGCACTGACCGATCTGCTCGGGTGCGCGCAGGTCGGCGGCAAATACGCGGGAATCGCCATCGTAATCGCGCTCCATCCCCGTTCCGGTCCCGGCGATCGCCACGCAGGAGATCCCCGCCTCGGAGCGCGCATAGCCACCGGCAAAGCCGTTCGTGCCCGCAATCTGCACTTCGCGCAGGGACCAGGCAGCCGAGGCCGATTGCACCTGCGTCACGCCCGCGACCGAGAACGCCGCCGCTTCGGCCGTCTGCGCCCACGCCATCAGCGCCTCGGGGGCAGGCTCGGGCGCGGGGTCGCACAATTCCAGCCCCGCCAGATCCCAGCCTCGCGCCAGTTGCGACGGGTCCGCAAGCCCCGCATAGGGATCCTCGGGCGCCTCGCGCGCCATGGCCACGGCGCGCTCGGCCAGCGTTGAAATGGTCTCGGGCGCGGTGTCGGAGGCCGAAACATTCGCCTGCCGCCCGCCGATCAGCACACGCAGCCCGATATCCACGCCCTCGGCGCGTTCCGCCTGTTCCAACGCGCCGCCGCGCATGTCCACCGTGACCGCCCGGCCCCGCACCGCCATCGCGTCGGCGGCCTCGGCCCCGGCCTTCCTGGCCGCCCCGATCAGGGCGGCGGTCAGTTCCTCAAGCGGTTGCAACATCGGCCCCTCCTGCTTATCGCCTCGCAGGTAGACCGCCCCGCCGCCCCGCGCAAGACCTCAGCGCAGCCGCTGTCCGTTGACGGTGAGCGCACCGTCCTTCGCGACCTCCACCCGCGAGGTTAGCGTATCCTCACCCTCGACCGCGCGCGCGAACAGGCCCGCCATCATCCGCACCATCATCGCCTGCTCCTCGGGCACGATCCCCATGCCAATCAGCCGATCCAGCAGCGCATTGCCCCCCTCAAGCCGCAGGTCAACCGCTCCCTCGACGGCAGGCAGCCCCGTTCCAGAGGGCGCATCCATCTCGACGCTACCGGCCCCGGTCAGCCTCGCCCCGAGCGCCGATACCAACAACCGGTTAAGGTCGATCCGTTCAATCACGCCCGGTTCACGCCCGGTCTCCTCCAGCATTTCGATCATCGCCGGATCAAACAGATCAACGGTCAGCCGCCCCTTGCCCGACAGATCGAGCACAAGGTCCATCGGATCGCGCGGCAGATTGGCGGCGGGGTCCAAGAGCGCCCATATCGTCTCGGACAGCCTGATCGCGTTCATCTCAAGCGCCACTCCGAAATCCTGCATCGCCTCGCTCGGAGCCAGCGGCATCGTGAACCTGCCCGCCATCCGCGCCACCTCATAGGCAAGCGGCATCGGCAGGATCGGCAAGTGCGCCTCGGTCCGCGAGTCCTCAGCCTCGCCGCCGTAGGACACGCCCTCAGCGGACAAAGCGAAATGCAGACTGCTGCGGGCATTTCCCGAGGCGACGCGGGTGGTCTCGCCCGCTTCGGTCACGACATACCGCCCTTCACCCGCACCAAAGCGCATCCGGCCCTCCATTTCCAGCCCGGCGTTGAGCGCATCCCCCATCCGCGCCATGTCGATATCGTCGGGCAAGTGCATCCGGGTGTCATAGGTCATCCACTCGGCAGCACCCGCGTAGTCGAAACTGTTGTCCTCCTCGGGCATCTCGAAACGCAGCGCATAGCTGACCGGCCCCGAGGTTAGATTCTGAACCATCTGCCGCCCCGTGCCCTCGGGTTGCGTCACACTCTCCCCCGCCACGCCAGTGAGGCGGATAACCCCCTCAAGTGTCTCCTGCGGCTCGCCACCGATGGTCACTTCACCAAGCGCAAGCCTCAGTTCGTCGGCGGAATAGGCATAACGCAGCGCCTCGGGTGTGCCGGAGGCGATGATCTCCAGCCCCGTTTGCGCAAGCGTCAGGATGACGGTGACCGGCTCTCCCTCCTCGGGCGACACGGCAAGGGCCATGGGCATTGTTTCGGGATAGATCACCGTGACCGAGCCATCGCCGCGCTCGGCGAGTTCGATCCGCCCAAGACGCATCTCGATGCGCCCGCCGTCCTCGGGGATGTCTTGCGTCAGCCCCAGATCGGCAATGACGATACCGCCGGCGCTGCGCTGCGGTATGCCCGTCACCTCAAAACCGAAACCGGCAAGAGTGGCCTGCCAGTCCCGCCAGATATCCTCGGCGGTGACATCGGCAAAGGCACCCCCGGCCATGGCGCCGAGAACAAGGACGGAAACGGACAAACGGCGCATGGCGAAAACCTCTCGTGTGGAAATCTCCGTCCCAACTTCGGGCCTGCATGGTGCGGGGTCAAGCCATGACACGACTGGAATTCGTCGATGGCGCCGGGTAGGAAAGAGAGACAGGCAAAGGGGGCTGCACCATGAGCATGACCGGAAAATGCGTTCTCATCACCGGCGCAAGCAAGGGAATCGGGGCCGCGGCCGCGCGGGTCTTTGCGCAGGCGGGTGCGAATGTGGCGCTTGTCGCGCGCAATGGCGAGGCAATCGCGGAGCTTGCAGGCGAGATCGGGCCAAGCGCCATCGCCATTCCCTGCGACGTCAGCCGCTTCTGGGAAATGGCCGCCGCGGTCGAGGCCTGCCATACGGCCTTCGGCCAGCTTGACGTGCTGATCAACAATGCCGGTTTGATCGCCCCCATCGCTGCGCTTTCCGAGGCCGATCCCGAAGCATGGGGCCACACCATCGACGTCAACCTCAAGGGCGTGTTCAACGGGATGCGCGCGGCGCTTCCGGGCATGATCGCGCGCGGCGCAGGCACGATCCTGACCGTCAGTTCGGGCGCGGCGCATAATGCGCTTGAAGGCTGGAGCGCCTATTGCGCCTCCAAGGCGGGCGCGGCCATGCTCACCCGCAGCGCGGATCTGGAAGCGCGGCCCGCAGGCGTGCGCGCCATGGGCCTTTCGCCCGGCACGGTCGCCACCGACATGCAGCGCGAGATCAAGGCAAGCGGCGTCAACGCCATCAGCCGTCTGGACTGGTCCGACCATATCCCCGCCGACTGGCCCGCCAGGGCGCTCTTGTGGATGTGCAGCGCCGAGGCGGATGATCTTCTCGGACAGGAGATTTCGCTGCGCGACCCCGCCATGCGCGCCCGCATCGGCCTTGACTGATGCGGCGGCGCCCTGGCGGCGGCCGGTCGTTCCCCGACATCAGCCGATCAGTTCGAACCGGGTCACATCCACCAACCCCCGGTCGGTGATCTTGAGCGCGGGAATCACCGGCAGCGCGAGAAACGCCAGTTGCAGGAACGGCTCGCGCAGCGTGACGCCAAGCGACGCCGCCGCCGCGCGCAAGTCCACGAGCCGGTCGCGCACCTCCTCGAAGGGCGCAAGGCTCATCAACCCGGCGACCGGCAGCGGCAATTCCGCCAGCACCGCACCGTCCCGCACCACCACGAAACCGCCCTCGATCTCCGACAGGCGATTGGCCGCCAGCGCCATGTCGTCGTAATCCACCCCCACGCAGGCGATATTGTGGTGATCGTGACAGACGGTCGAGGCAATCGCCCCGGCCTGCAACCCAAAGCCGCGCACAAGGCCGTTGGCGATATTGCCGTTCTTCCCGTGCCGCTCGATCACCGTGATGCGGGCCAGATCGCGCGCCGGATCGGGCCGCTTGTCGCCATCCACGATCGGCACATCCTCATGCAGGTGCGCGGTGATGATCTTGCCCTCGATGATGCCGATGACATCCGTCGCCTCGCGGTTGCCCGCCGCCCGGAAATCCGCCGCGCCGACGTGCGGCGCACGAACCGAGTGCCGCCCCACCGGCGCCACGCCCCCGCGCGCGGCGAAGGCCGCCGCATCGGCCATCACGCCACCGCAGATCACCAGCCGCACGTCGCATGCCTCCAGCGACCCCACCGCCACGATATCCGCCCGCCGCCCCGGCGCGATCAGCCCCCGGTCGCGCAGCCCGAACGCCTCCGCCCCCGACAAGGACGCCGCACGATAGGTGGCAAGCGGGGCCACGCCCGTCGCAATCAACGCCCGGATCATGTGATCGAGATGCCCCTCCTCGGCGATATCGAGCGGGTTGCGGTCATCGGTGCACAGGCACATATATGGTGCCGTCACCTCCGTAAGCAGCCCGCTCAGCGCGTCCAGATCCTTGCTGACCGATCCCTCCCGGATCAGCACCCGCATCCCCTTTTGCAGCTTCTCGCGCGCCTCCGCCTCCGTGGTCGCCTCATGTTCGGTGCGGATACCCGCCGCGCAATAGGCGTTGAGGTCGCGCCCCGTAAGCTGCGGACAATGCCCATCCACATGCCCCCCCTCGAAAAGCCGCAGCTTGGCCATCATCCCCGGATCACGATGAATCACGCCGGGATAGTTCATCACCTCCGCCAGCCCGATCCCCGACGGGTGCCCCATCAGCGCACGCAGATCGTCGGCCCCGATCGCCGCGCCAGAGGTCTCCATATCCGTCGAGGGCACACAGGACGACAACTGCACCCGCAGATCCATCACCGTCTGCGCGCTCGCCTCCTGGAAATAGCGGATACCCGCCACCCCCAGCACATTGGCAATTTCATGCGGGTCACAGATCGCCGTGGTCACGCCATGGGGCGTCACGCAGCGGTCGAACTCCAGCGGCGTGACCAATGAGCTTTCCACATGCAGGTGCGTATCGATGAAACCGGGCACAAGGATCAGGCCCGCCACGTCGATCACCCGCGTGCCCTCATACGCCGCCCCGATGCCCACGATGGTATCGCCACAGATCGCCACATCCCCCGCGATCATCGCCCCGGTGATGAGGTCGAATACCTCACCCCCCCGCAGGACCAGATCGGCGGGCACATCCCCCCGCCCTTGCGCGATCCGCTCTTCCAGCCCGGCCATCTCCCGCCTCCCGTCCGTTTGTACGAGTGTCGCGCGCAGGCGCGTCAAGGGCAAGCCCCGAGCCGCGCATCGGCTCTGAAGGGGGTAATCCCCGGCTTTGATGATGTGAAAAGGAAGAATGTAGATACTGGTCCGTCACGTATTTGTTTGAACTGGTCCGGGGGGCAGTACGCGCCATTGACCGTCTTTGAAGTGAACGCCGATGCTGTGCCGAGGTCGTCTCGGATTTGAACCTACGACCTTCAGGTTATGAGCCACAACATATTGATTCTAATGATACTTTTAATTTCAAGCGATTAGCTAACAAGCCTTTGTAAGCACGACGCTATTCGCCGCTTTTGATCGGATTTCAGCGTATGCAGACGGAATCAGATGTGCGCAAAACCGCGTTCACGGGTTGACCAGACGTTGACCAAAGCATTCAAACGATCATGACGCAATGGGCGGGGAGCCGACGAATGCAGGCGCGGCAGGTAGATCGCGGCAACTCTGACAAAGCGGTCGTTCACGAGCGGTGCAGCAATCGCCCTGGCCGGCAGCCGGTGGCGGGCTGAAAGCCGACTGAATGCAGCGCAGCATGGAGATCGAGGCAATCCTGCATAGGCCGCCCCGCAGTGAGAAGGTCATTTCTGCGTCCTGTGGCAGGTCAGGCACACACAGCTTGCCTTTGGGGCCGGCATGGGACTTCACCACGGGCTACCGCCATTTCAGATCGAGCAGGTAAAACAGCTGCGATAAGCCCGCGAAGATCACCAGCCACGCCCTATTCCCTTCTTACGCGTCGGCTGTCGGCCAGCGCAGTTTTCCGCGACCGATGCGCAAGGCTTCCACAAGCCTGGTGTTACCCGGCAATCGACCCGAGAAGAGGCTGGGCTTCGGATCGACTGCCGACTTCTTGAATGCGGCGACTCTTTGGTAGTCGGGCGTCGTCAGCCAGGTGCGCCCATCGCCCACGTCGGTTACAACCCGATAAAGGCCGGCAGGCGGTGCGGTGGCGATGTCGAGCAGACGTTTGTAGTGTTCGACCGACCACTTCTGGATGCCGCCGCTGAGGGCCTCCGTACGGAAGCGTGCCCATAGCGCAGCGGTGTCGGGCGTCGGCCAGTCGCCGGCGTCTGTATAGGCCGTAATCTCGTCGGATTCGAGCCAGGCCCGCATCTCGGCGGGCGTGACGAAGATCGGTTTGGCATCTTCGATCGCGGCCATAGCCGCACGCCGTGACGGCAGGCCCGCGCGGATCAGCATCGCCATCATGAACTGCGGGACGCCAGTTTCGACCGATCCCGCCGCACCGCCCGCCACCGTGTCCGGCGACCAGCCGAGCGACATTCGGCGGGTGCGGACGGCTTCCAGCGCCCAGACCAGGCGATAGGTGAAGGCCTCCTCGACCGCGCGCATGTTCTGCGGCCCAATCTTGGCGACATCCTCGCCAGAAACCCAGCTTCGCAGGATGACTTTCCAGTTCGCCGGCAGCGCGTTCGCCTTATCGGGGATGAACGGCCGCATGAACAGCAGGCGCTCTCCAAGGCCACCGAGCGCATCGACAAGCTCGTCGATGTCACCGCTCAGCGATGCTGCGTCTGCACGGTCGAGCAGTGCAGCCAACTCGTCGGCCATTGCGTCGATCGAGAGGCCTGCCTCAAGTCCAACGCCCATGGCAAAATGCCCTCGCCGCGCCGGCGCAGTGGTGGTTTTCCAAATAAGATCGGCACGCGCTTCAAACACTTTCTTGTGCAATGGGGCGACGTCCTCGTCTTCGCGGGCGATCTGACGTGCCCAGAGCGATCCTTTGAGCGCTTCATCCAACAGCTTCGGCAGGTCAGCGCGATCGGCATCCAGCGCTTCGATCAAGCCAAACACGGTCGCGTCGAGGCGCTCGACGATTTGCGATAGCGGCTCCTCATCGACGCTTTCTTCCTCGTCGCCGCCACCGCCCTCATCCTCATCGCCGCCATCGACATCGGTATCGTATTCCGCGCCTGCAGCGAGGCGCTCGGCGACCGCAGCTTCTTCCTTCGGCGATCTCCATGCTTCGCGGGCATTGGCGAGATATTCCCAAGCATCGTCGCGATCCAGGACGCCTTCACGTGACAAGCGATCAAGGATCTCGGCGACGATCTGGATAAGGCCGCTTTTCAGCGTGCGTACCCTGGCGGAGGCGACAAGCTTTCGCCACTCCTTCTTTCGCCAATCAATCTTGTCGAACATGACGTGCACAATGAGGCCTTCGACGTCCACGAAGGCGCGCCCGGCGCGGCCAGCGACGTTCGCGAACTCCTCGCCTTTGATCTTCTCGGACGCCCGATACAACGCTGGCACCAACAAGACGGCGGCGTTTAGGTTGAGGCCTTGCGACAAGGTCGGCGACGCGACGATGACTTTCAGGACCCCCTCGGACAGGAGGGCTTCCAGCTCACGCAGGAACGGGCTCGGCAGCCGGCCATGGTGGATGGCGACGCCTGCTTTCAAGCAGGCGACGGCGGGATGGTCCTCGCCCAACCATTCCTTGCCCACCTCCAAGGCACGCGCGATCGGCGCTTCGTCTTCCAGCAGCGAGTCCAGATAGCCACGCTTGCAAAGGTCCACGACTTGTTTGCCGTAGCTCTCGACCCAATTGGCCTGGGTAGAGAAGATCAGGGTCCGCTTGCCCTGGCTTGCAAACTCCCACGCCGCGAACAAGGCGAGGTGCGAGTTCTTGCGCGGATAGGGCTTCTTCTCTTTCCCCAGCGCCGCTTTCTCGACAACGAACTTGTCGAGAAAGGGACCATCATCGTCGAGATCGAGCCGGAGCAGCCCGTCATTACCCCGCCAGGTGAGTGCGCCGAACCGCTGTCGCGTGGGGCGCCAGTCGGAACGCACCGGCTCGCCCGGTTCGTCCGAGCGGATCCATGCGGTGAGATCGTTCAACTCGTCGCCGCTGGGCAGGATCGCGGAGAGACAGACAATTCTGCGTTCGTCCGCATCCGCGCGCCGAAGCAGACGTTGCACCAACGTCTCGTAGCGGATTTCGCGCTCGCTAGGGCCGATCATGTGGCCTTCGTCGAGGACGATCAGGCCGACATCATCAATCACCGACGAGTCGCTTCTCAACGCGAAGTCGAGCTTCTCGGGCGTCGCGATGATGATCTCGCGGGTGCGCAAAGCGTCTTCATCACCAGCCGAAAGGCCGCTGGCGCCATAAAGCGAGGAGACGCTGAAACCGAGCGGCGCGAAGGTTTTTCTGAAAGATCGCTCGGTCTGGGCGGACAAGGCGCGCAATGGCGTAACGATCAACACCCTGCGCGCCGATGACAGGGTCATCAATGCGGCGATCTCAGCCACCCGCGTCTTACCGGCGCTAGTAGGCAAGGCCACGACCAGATCGTCGGTGACATCGGTTGAACGCCTGGCCGCTTCGCGCTGTGATGGCCATAGCTCCACCTCGGAGGTCTTGCGGGCAAAAAGCGACGAGATGAACAGGCGCCGCAAATCGGGGTATTTCTCTTCTGTCCCCTCAGGCGGCTCGGTCGGCAGCGTCTGATGCAGCGAATGCAGCCAGAGGTCGTCGATCAGGTGGCGGCAGAGGTTCGAAATCCACCAAAGCGGCACATTCTCCGCATTGTCCGCCAGTCTGACCGCAGTGGCGAGCAACGCCCGTGCGGTCTCGATCGGCTCGGGCTCGCCGGTCTCGAGAGCGAAGTCAAAATGCGCCAGAGCTCGGCAGATCGTTGTGTTGAGGATGGTCGCCAGCACCTCGTCGACGTCTGGTTCTTCCCCTCGTAGCGCCTCGGCGATCTGCTCATCGCCATGAACGTCGTCGTCCAGCCATTCGCGAACGAAGCCACGCAGTTGCCCGAGATCGCGCAGGATGAGGTGTCGGATCGCTGTTTCACCCGGCGAGGCGTTGAGGTCGCCTGCCGTCTCGTTGAAGAGCGAATAGGCAACCGCCGAAAAGCCGGCCAGATGGTAGGCGGCAGCGGTGATCATGCGACGGAAGCCGCGGTCGGGCGCCTCTGGGTCGCCGTTGCGCACCAGGGCTTCGAACGCATTGGCCGCGCGCTCGAACGCCTTGCTGGTCAGTTCCGAAGCGCCAGCCTGGGCACGCAGGGCCATCGCGCCCCGAAGCAGGGCGAAGCCGTGTTCGGCAAGATCGGTTTCGATTGTCGCACCTAGGGGTGGCGCATTTGGTGGCAGCACGCCCTCTTCGCGCATCAGCGACCAGGCCGCACCGCGATAGAGGAGACGCCCAAGGATACCGTCGGCGGTAGCGGTCGCCAAGAATACCGTCAGTTCGTCAATCGTCTCCAAGGTCTTCCGCCTCCTGATACATGGCCGCAATGAAGTCCTGGTGATCTTCGACGTGGATGTTCACGACGTAGTGGTCCCGGTTGGTCCCTGTAGCGTCGAGATCACCCTTCAGCGAGGGGTGGGGGCCGTTGCCCGACACAGTGAAGAGCATGTGGTCGATGCGATCGGCGCGAAGGGACTTCAGGCCTACCTCGTCACGGAGGCTGCGGCCCAGCGCGTTGTCGTCCGGGTCGTTGCTCTCCAGCAGGCGGTTGGCGACGAACAACAGGGAATCGGGCGTGCAGCGGCCGTTGTCGCGGTTGAGCACCTTGCGCGCGCTCGTAACCGTGGCCTTGCCGAGCACCTTATTGCTCTTAGCTTCGCCTTTCAGGAGCCAGAGCTTCTCGCCAGCCCCATCGTATCCGGCGCCGATGAAGTCGTCGCCACGCATGGCCATGTTGCGGCCGTCCTTGTAGCGGAGGCGGCGCACCGGGACGCGCAGGCCGATCTCTTCCTCGACCAGCTCGGTCGCGAGAATTTCGCCGAGGTCGCCGGAGCGGCCTTTCGGTGTTTGGGGCATAGCCTCTCTGAGGATACTGGCGGCGACTTTGAACCCGAGCCGCTCGACGTCTTCGGCGATGCGTTCAAGTCGATCGTAGTGCGAGCGGATGGTCTCGGCGAGGTCATCGCGAATCTCATCTCGGCCCGTGTCCTTCTCGACATAGGTCCAGTAATGCTTCCGCTTATTCTCTTCTTTGGTGGCATTGCACCACCTCTCGTAAAGTCCCATGCAATCCGCCTTTGCCATCGCGCAGCGCAGTTTGACCACATCGACCACCCACACAAGGTGTAGTGGTTGCTTTACATTGATATTTTGTAACTGCCGCTACGTCCTATGGCCGCCAATGCTGCGACCAGCAGGAGGTCCCGTATTGCCACCTTGCCGACCAAAATTTTTCTGCGGCACGCATGTGTGGCAGCTCTAGAGAATGCTGCAGCGCAGCGCAAAACCGGAAATGCCGTCAGCAACCGGCCGGGAGTGACGTCGGCTGTGAGCGATGAGTGCCTCTTCATGGGTGACCTCTCCCACCGCCGTGGTGCCGCACGTCTGCTTGGAGGTCAGGTCATAAAAAATCGTTCTTGCCGCATCTATTTATTGATGTGATCGGGGCCAGAAGTCCCCGAGGGTAGCAACGCCAACACTGTGGCTAAATCGGCCTTTCGTACGAGGAACGGCATGCATGTCGTTCCATAGTGTTTTGCAAGATGGAATCGATGCATCCCTCCAGCAATGTGAATTTGGCCTTGGAACTCAGCGAGTAATGGCGGTGTGACACCATTTCCATGGAGCCAGCGGCAAGCAATTCCGCAGCTCTTCCACTTGTACCGCCTGTGCCACGGATCCTTGTCCCTACTTGAGGCTTGGGTGAGCCTGCAATTGACGTCATCAACATTGGCCCCGATGAAAGCAAATTCAGCTGAGTCGTGATCTCCAGGATACTTGCCGTCTAAGGCCAGGTAGAAATTCTCCGGGTTAAGGTCCCATTTTGCGGTTAGGGCATGCGGGATGTTTTTTCGTCCTTTGCACCAGTTTTTGACCTTCCGTCCTTCAATCGCGCGGGCGATATGGAAGGCTTCGTCCAGTCTCCCATCCGCCACCGCTATGGCCGTATTGAAGCTTAAGCCAAGCGCCACAAGGCGGTTAATCTCGTCGAGGTTTGGCGCGTGATCTCTGTCGGCAGGCATTTCTATCCAAGGTTGCTGATCTATGTCGTTATCGTCCGCATAGCCGACACTCAATACCAATAAATGCTGCGCGATGCACGAGTGACCGGTTCGGGGAAGCTGCACCGCGGCGTCGTGTTCGTCTCGACCGGCGGCTCTGGGCCGATCGCGCACCAGCAAGCCTCAAGACACAACGCCCGGCGCACAAAACATGAAGACCCCACCGCCGCGGGTTTTGCCCTCGACACTTCCGCGATTCGCGCATCTTGCGCGCCGGGCACACCCTCTAACCCGTTGACGACGATGCCCGGAATTCGCCTCCCTCTTCAATTCCACCTTCCGCCTGTTTTCCACCCCCGGCGCCGTGATCTGACTTGATAGAGGCGCGGATCCACGCCTGTGTCCATCGGGAAAGGAGGGCCGAACGCATGGCCAGACGGGTGAAACTGAGCGAGAAGGCGCTGCGGGATGCCGAGCCCTTGGATGGCAAGAGCTACCAGATTTTCGACACCGAGATCCTCGGCCTGGCCGCCAAGGTCCAGTGTTCGGGCACGCGCACCTTCACGCTGGACTATCGCTTCGCCGGCCGCCAGCGGCGCATGACCATCGGCCGCTGGCCGGAGTGGAGCGCCACGGCCGCGCGCGAGCGCGCCCGGGAACTTCGCCGGATGATCGACGAGGGGCAGGACCCGCTGTCGGCGAGGGCGAATCTGCGCGAGGCGCCCCGCATCAAGGACATGATCGACCGCTACATCCGCGAGCACCTGCCCAAGCTCGCGCCCGCGAATGCCGGCGATCAGATCTCCATGCTGAAGAAGATGGTGGAACCTGCCTGGGGTAACCGGCTGGTCATCGACATCACCAAATCCGACGTCGCAAAGTTCCTCGACTTCGTGGCCGAAGGCCGCCCCCGCCCCTGCAAGCAGAAGCCGAATAACCGGGCCCGCAAGCTGCAGGGTCACAAGCCCACGCCGGTGCGCGCCAACCGCGTCGGGGAAATCCTGCGCAAGATGTTCACGCTGGCCGTGGAATGGGAATGGCGCGCCGACAATCCGGCGCAGGGGTTTCACCGGCACATCGAACATGCCCGCGAGCGGTTTCTATCCCCCGAGGAGCTGACCCGCCTCGCCGCTGTCCTCGACACGGCCGAGGACCAGCGCGCGGCTTCCATCATCCGCATGTGCATGCTGACCGGCGCGCGCGTGGGCGAGGTGCGCACCGCCCGTTTCGAGCAGTTCAACCTCGACTACGCCATCTGGTCGAAACCGGCCTCGACCACCAAGCAGCGCAAGATCCACCGCGTGCCGATCTCGCAAGACGTGGTCGCGATCGTGCGCCAGCGCCAGCTGGTGGTGCCGCGCGGAAACCCATGGCTCTTCCCCGGCGATGCCGTGGGCAAGCCCGTCCGCGAAATCCGCCGCTTCTGGATCAGGGTGCAGAAAGAGGCCGACCTGCCGGATGTGCGCATCCACGACCTGCGCCACACCTTCGCCTCGCTGTTGGTCTCGGGTGGCGCCTCGCTCGAGATCATCGGGCGGCTGCTGGGCCACAGCCAGATGCAGACGACGCAACGCTACGCCCATCTGATGGAATCGCCGCTGCGGGCGGGCGTGGACAGCGTGGCGAGCATCTTCCGCCCACGGCCCCAGCTTGTTCATGATGCGGACGGGCAGCAGAAGTCCGCGTAACCGGATCACGGTCGCGCGGTTGCCCTGACCACTGACCTGTCACGCCGCGCTGGGCGCTGGCCGCCGGGCGATGCCATCCCCTTCGCAGCCTTGCACGCGCTGCTTGTCAATCGCCCCCGCGCACGGCGCGCCAGATCGGTGCAATGCGTTTGCGGATGGTGCTTTCCTCGGGCACATCGCCGGAGGTGGAACCGGCGATGAACCAGTCCTGCACCTCGGCAATCAGCGCCGCCTGCGAGGCGGGAAACCCCATCTCGTTGAGCCGCTTGAACAGCCAGATCGTCATGGCCTCCCAGTCATAGCGTGACCCTGCGCCTGTGCCATGGGAAGACCGCCGCAAGAGCTCGCGCTCTTCCTCGAATCGGTGCAGGGCTTCGGCCGGAAACATCAGATCGGTGGCGCGCACCAGAATACCCTCCGAGGGCTCGGTCACGCGCAGCCAGGTCTCGCTGCCGGCGGGCAGGATGCGCCTCAGGCGGCAGGTTTCGTCGCTGGGGCCGAAACGGCGAAACAGCGGCATCAGTTCCGCAAGCGACACTTCGACCAGACCACCGTGCAGATCATCACCGCACTGCACGGGCTCGATCCCGATCATCGCCCTGAGATGGCCCGAGGCCGCCCAGCCTGCCACATCGGCGGCTGAGCAGCCCCAGCGCGCAGAAACCTCGTAGATGGAGTAGAAGGCAACAGCAGGAAGCGGCATCGGGGTCTCCTTTCAGGCATAGGGCATTGTTCGGCCAGGGCCGGGAAATGATCGGGCAACAGACATCTGTTCAGCGCCAGGAGGCGCTGTCGGGGACGAGCAAAAGCGAAGCGTGGCTTTGACAATACCTGTCGTGGACGGTGCATCATGCACCGGTCCCGTGGGCCGTTTGCGATTCTTCCAGACTGCTCGGGGAAAAACTACTCGCCTCAAACGTGCCCTGTCACCCCGAAACTGACCGCGAACTGGCGGACATCCGGGGCCCTCGGCACAAACCATTGTTTATCTTTTGTTCTTTTTCTCACGTCCCACCGGAACGCGGATTCAGCCCAAATCCGCCCCGGCCATCCTGACGGAACGCACCCGGAATCCGTTCTCGCGCGGGGTGCTCCGGTGAATGTCACCGGAAGCGGAACCGGCCTTTCCGGAACGGGCGGGGCAAGCGCCGGAAACTCGCAGCCGGTGGCCCCGCCCGAAGGGGTCAAGACGCTCCAAACCCAATAAAACATGGGGTGGAATTGAGGAAGCGTTTCAATTCCACCTTCCGCCTCGTTTCCTCCCCTCGGCCTCTGCTCTGATCTGCGCAGCCCGAACCAGTCGGGCTTCAAACTGAGGAGAGAGCAGATGTCAGAGACGATGGCATGTGAGCCAGGGGCCGCGCCCCTCAACCTATTGGCGGACTGGATCAGCCGCGAGGACCTGGCCGAAGAGCTGATGGTCAAACCCGACACGCTGGCGCGATGGGAAGCCCGGCGCGAGGGGCCTCCGTGCATGCGCATTGGCCGGAAAGTCTACTATCGCCAAAGTAGTGTACGGGAGTGGCTCCTGAGCCGTGAGCAGGGCCAACCCGTGCGCAAAGGGAGGGGTCGCCGGTGAGCCTTCCCCTTCCCTTCCGCAAGCGCGCCCAGCGTGATCAGGTGCGCCAAGACTGGATCGACGAGCGGCTGCGCGAGGCGCGGATCGTCGTCGCCGATGTCGCGCATCATTCCGACCATCTGATCCGGCTCGCCTGCACTGTGCTGATCCAGCACGGCGAGACACCGGCCGAGCGCGAGGACGCGCGGATCCTGCTTGTCGTCCTCGATGCGCGATCGCCCGGTCGCGCTGGGCGTCCCCGGCCTGACCCGGAGGTGCGCCGATGAAGCGCCGCGGCACACCCGAGGCCGATCTGCAACGCGCGGTGGTGCAGGCGCTGCGCTTTGCCCTGCCCCGCACGGCCATCATCCACCACTGCGCCAACGAGGTGACCGAGGCGGGCCCGCGCGGCGCTAAACGCCAGGCGATCCTGGTCGGCATGGGCGTCCATCCGGGCTTTGCTGATCTGATGATCCTTTGCGAGGGGCGTGTGCTGTTCCTCAAGCTGAAATCCCTCAAGGGGCGGCTCAGCCCGAGCCAGGAGGCGTTTCGCGAGGCCGTGCTGACGCAGGGCCATGGCTGGGCGCTGGTGCGCTCGCTCGACGATGCGCTGGGCGCGCTGGCGGATCATGGCTTCATCACGCGTGTCGTGCAGCCTGATACCGTAAACAGCGTTGCCACCCCTGCGCGGAGGGCTACGCAATGAGCCATACCGCCACCAACTGGGCCATTCAGCAGCGCGGGCTGAAGCCCACGACCAAGATCGTGCTCTGGCATCTCTGCGACCGGTTCAACCCGGATTACGGTTGTTTCCCGTCGCAGGTCCAACTGGCGCATGATTGCGAAATCAGCCGCGCCACGCTGAACCGCCATCTCGATGTTCTCGAAGCCTGCGGCCTGATCCGCCGCATCCGCATGGTCGATCGTCGCACCGGACAGCAAAAGCCCACCCGCTATCTTCTGGGCTTCGAGCAGGGCTTTCTGCCGCCCCGGTCAAACCCGCCTGATGCCGATCAGAGCGCCCCTTTCGACCTCGATGCGGCGGGCGATCCATGTCCGGATTTGAGACACGGCCCTGATGATGAAAAGCCAAGCACAGACAATCGCTTGCCGTCAGAATCCGGATCAAGCCCGTGTCTCATTTCCGGACATGGCCCCGTGTCTCATTCTGGCGCAATCCCGTGTCTCAAAAATGGCGATCCCCGTGTCTCAAAACGAGACACTAACCCTGTAAGGGAACCTCTAAATAAACCAGTAAAGGAGGAGGAGGGCGCGCAAGCGCGCGAGGCCATCTCCGAGGAGTATTTCGGGGAGTTGGTCCGGGCGCTGGGCCTGGACCCCACCGCCCTGCCCGGCTGGTGGCAAGGCTGGCCGCCGCGGGAGCATGTCCGCCGCTGGCGCGACGATCTGGGTCTCGACGAGGATGCAATCCTTGCCGTGGCCGAGGCCTCGCGGCGGGACCATCCAGAGCCGCCGGACGGGCCCAAGGCGCTCGATCGTGCCATGCAGCGCGCCGCCCAGCGCCTGAAGCAGACCGGCGCGGCGGTCGCGAAGAAGGGCGCTGCGCCAAGCAACGGCGAGACCCGACGCCGGAAGCGCGACGATGGCCCCAGGCCCAGCGACGACGAACTGGCCGCGTTCTACGCCGATCTGGTGAACTCCGATCGGTTCCTGCCCCCCAGCATGATCAGCACCGCCATGTGCCACGCCATGCTGGAACGCGGCCTCGTGACGGTCGAGCGTTTGCGGGCGCGGGGGGTGCGGTGAATGCCATGGTGTCACGTCCCCGGCACGGATTGTCCCTCTGCGCAGGCGGCGGAGGCCTGGATATGGGCCTCATGCTCGCCGAGCCCGGCTACCACACCCGATGCTTCGTCGAGTGGGAGGACTGGCCCCGAACTGTGCTCATCGCCGCCCAGCGCGCAGGGTATTTCGCCCCGGCCCCAATCTGGGATGATCTGCGCAGCTTCGATGCTCGGCCCTTCCGGGGGGCATTCGACCTCGTCCTTGCCGGATATCCCTGCCAGCCCTTCAGCGCGGCCGGAAAGCGCGGAGGGGCCGACGACCCGCGCCACCTCTGGCCCGAGGTCGCCCGTGTCATCGGCGAATGTTTCCCCGAATGGGTCTTCCTCGAAAACGTCGCCGGTCACGTCACCCTCGGCCTTGAAACCGTCCTGCGAGAGCTTTGGGGACTGGGCTACACGCCTGCGGCGGGTCTGTTCAGCGCGGCAGAGGTTGGCGCGCCGCACCAGCGGCTGCGCATCTTCATCCTGGCCCACACCGATGAGCCTGCATCCCGGCACAGCCAGCTACAACCCGGCCGGGAACAGCGACTTCACCCGCAAGGCGGAAGCACTGGCGCTGGGCATCACCAGTTGGTCGACACCCAAGGCGACCGATGGGGCGAAGGGTGGACCGGGCCAGAGTTATGGTTCGGGAGGGATGCCGCCCCTGCCAGCGCAGGCAGCACAATGGCAGACCCCGGTAGCCGACGACCAGATGGACCGGCTCCGCGGCAAGATCAACAGCCGGGGCGAGCCGAAACTGTCGGCACAGGCCCTGCAATGGCCCACACCGGCGGCGCAGAACTGGAAGGGCAGCAGCCCGGCCAGCGTGACCCGCGCCGATGGCAAAAGCCGGATGGACATCCTGCATTACCGGGCGGAACAGGGCTTCACCCGCCCGGCCCCGGCGATCATCCCAGATGGGCAGCGGTCCTCGCGACACGCCCCGATCTCGCGCCCGCTCTGGGCTTCGATGATTGCCTCGCATGGGCGCGTCGCATCAAAGCGGATCCTGAAGAGCCGCGCACGGCGGCGGCTGAACCCGCTCTTCGTCGGATGGCTGATGGGCTGGCCCATCGGGCACGCGCTCTGCGCCTGCTCGGCAACGGAGTTCACCCTCTGGCAGCAGCACATGCGTGGCGCTCTCTCGCAGCTGCCCATGGCCTCGGGCCCGTGGATCTGGCGGCCGACGAAGGCCGCCCAGCGCCCGGCGCAGATGAACCTGTTTGAAGGATTGCAGCCATGAGTTTTCACAGCAGGATCGGCCGTGCAGGCGGCACGAAGGTCAAGCGCGCGCTGGGCGTGCAGGCGGCGCTGGAATGGGCGTTCCAGGTCGAGAAAGCTCAGTTGGAGCTGCCCCCGCCCCAGAACGTGACCGAGGAAGGCTTCGGCTTTGGCCTGGAATACGTCCTGCTGCAGCGCGCGGCGCTGGGCTGCAAGATCGACGGCGGCCAGCACAAGATGGGCAGCTACACCCATCCCGACGCCGAGGCGATCGCCGCCACCGTCGCCGGAATGCCCGACAGCCTCGGCGGCATCCGCATGGCGATCCGCGTGGCGGAACTCGCGCGCGCCGGGCTGACGCCGGACTGGATGCCGGGCGCGGTGCCCCGCTGCGTGCCGGTCGAGGTGAAGCGCAATCGGCATGGTGATCGCGCAACCAGTATTGTGGTCGGGACCGAACGGGTTCTCGTCCGCGGCAAGTGGCGCACGCTCGAGGTTCGCGCCTGTCCGGTGACCTTCTCCCCGCATCCCCATAAGATCGAAGCCGCGCGACGCGCCTATGATGACTGGTGGCAGGCGCTGAGCTGGGTGCGCGACGGGTTGATCGATGGTAGGATGTTGCGCGAGATCAAGGTGACCAACTTGATGCCGAAGGTGGCGCCGTGGGAGCCGAAGTGAATGCAGTTGGTCTGGGCGGCGAGCGGCCTGTGACGTTGCAGCATCGCACCCGCGGCAATCTGCGATAGCCGCCGTTCGCGCCGCGCCCCGGGGGCGGCAAGATGCGCCGCCTGAGACCGTGGTGCGGCAAATGCCGATTACTCAGTCGATGCAGCGCCACGGCTCGATGCTTTACCCCGCTGTTTCCGTTTCTGACTTCGACTTTCTCCCAGGTTCTGCTTCCGAGGGGAACCAGAAGGCTGTAGCATGGACGCGCTTCCGATCCCCGTGATCGGGACGTGGCGTATCGGCCAGTTGGGATCTTCGATGAAAGATCTCACTGTTCCCTAAGGGCGCCATGCTCCCCCCACGAGGACGGTGCGGAAAACGATCCTTTCATCGGGGAAGAAAATGCATACACGTGTCCTCGTCGCCATGGTGGCGACTCACAAGCGTATCGATCTACTGCTGCAACGCTCACTGCCATCTGTTCTCAGGCAGTTCAGGATGGCTGACCGTATCGTTGTCATCGACGATGGCAAGGATCAGCATCTGCGGGATCAGCTTGCCGAAGCTGCACCCATCGCGGAGCTTCTGGAGAACCGTCGAACGAAGGGGCTGTCCGGTGCGTTGAACACGGGACTTGATCATCTCGCTCGAGATGTCCCGGATCCTTCACATGTCTTCGTCGCTTTTCTGGATGACGATGATTGTTGGAGTCCCGACCACCTGGCGAAGGTTGAAGACTCCATCCGTGCCGGGGCAGAAGTCATCGCAGCGCCGTTCTTGCGGATCGAGCGGGATCGAGATCCACGCCAGATAAATCCGCCGACCTCGCTCTGTCCCGATGAATTCATGGCGGGCAACCCCGGAATCCAGGGCTCCAACCTCGTGGTTCGGCTGGATGTCCTTCTTGAGGCGGGAGGCTTCAATGAAGCGCTGCCGTCATGCACCGACCGCGATCTGCTGATACGTCTGAGCCGTCGGCCCGAGGTGCGTTATGTCGCCACGGCCAATGCAACCGTCGAACATCATGCTTGCGACGACCGTCAGCGGCTCTCCCTTCCAGGCTCACCGGAGAAGTCGAGCGGTCTTCAGATGTTCGACCTCATTCACGGGCCCTTGATGACGGAAGGGACCAGAAGAGAACATCTCCGACGGGCTCGTGAGCGTTTTGGCTGGAAGCCCAAGTCTCGAAAGGGAAGCCGCCGGTCCCTACGCGCCTGTGAGGCGCTGACAGAAGTCGACACGCCATCGCTTGTGGTTGGGATCATCGTGGACGACCGCCGAATTCCTTCAGCCGGACGACTGCTGGACGACCTTGCCAACAGGATTGAGGAGGAGGAACTTGAGGCCTTCGATGTTCTACTCCTGGAGAACCGGCCCGAAACCTCCTCGGGAGAGGCGTTGACCCGACTGGTCGAGCGGCTTCGCCCGAAGCTGCGGATCAGCGTCGTTGATCGTGCGGCTGTCCGATCACTCATCTTATTGGGCGATCTGCAGCTGGCTAGTGACGATCATGACGGCCGGTTGACCATAACCGACGCAAGAACCGTGCTGCAGTCCGCGCTCTACCACATGGCTCGCGAACGCAAGGACTGTGCGATATGGATCCTCGACGACGATATGCGGCTGTATCCGCTGGTCGCCACGCCCGAAGGTGCCCGGCCCACTCAACTGTCATTGCGAACGTCGCTTAGTCAGATGCGTGCGCTTGGCGCTGATATCTGCATCGGATGCTACACCGGGGCACCTCCGCTGCCATCTCTCGCTTCGGTGAGGGGACAACTGGTCGATCTGATGTGGAACCTGCGAAGGCTCTCCGCTCTTCCGGCGCATTCGCCCGTGCCTGCATCAGAGCCGCGTAACGATCGCCTGCGTGAAGGTCGACGCGATTACTATTACGACCTGTCCCGAATAGAGACCGACCGTCTCGAAACACCTTTTGCGTTGGAGCCCGCCTACTCTGCCGAGACCTGCGGCGAGGCATTGAACCGGCTTGCCGGAATGATTCCGCGGATCCTTGCTGGTGAAGCGCCACTTCGGCCGCTGCTGGCAGACCCCCAAGAAATGGCCGAGTTCAGGGCGAACGACGCGTTCCACCGTGGCGGAAACACCTTTGTCTTTGATCCTGAGGCGCTCGCAGATCTTCCAAACCTGTCGCCGACGGTCGGAGGCCGTCCCACCCGAAGGTCGGACATGATCTGGGCGCTGCTTCAGGTGAGACATTGTGGACGGACGGTGGGCTCGGTTCCAGTTCCGGTTCGTCATGACAGGGGAGATCTGCCAGCACCTACCGCACTGGATCACACAGGTATCGCCGATGACATTCGCGGCTTCGCGATCTTCAGTGCGATGAAGGACTCCGAAGATCCGGATGTGATCACATTACGCGTTGAAAAATTCGAAGCGGAACGCCTCGCGGCACTCCGACTCTCATTTTATCGAGTTCGCGGTATCGCGCGCGAGCTTATGGGATTGAGTGAATCCGCTTTCCTGTCGCCGGCGCAATCACAGGCCTTCAGAACCCAAGCCGAGGACTTGCTTCGGATGTTCTCCGACGAGTCGTTTCAGGAGATTGACCGTGCGGTCCGCGCACTTGGGCCCACAGAAATCCGGTCTTTTCTGTCGGGGCTTCCTGATCGGATTTCTGTGCATGCCGAGAGAGTTCGAAAGTCTGAACGGATACCGCGGCTTCTGAGTGAACAACGTGCATGTGCCGCCCGGGATGCAGTCATTGCACTCGCTGACCCCAGGGCGAAGCTGCACCTGCTGGGTCAGGGAGACGAAGGCGTCGCCCTTACCGATGGGCAGACGCTTTGGAAGCTTTTCGATCGGTGGCGACCCGAGCAGGCAGCCAGCGCGGCACCGATCATCGAGCGGCTCATCACGCAGGGTTCAGAGTCCACAACCCTTCTTCGCCCCTCGGCAATGTCGCGCACTGCCGTCGGCTGGCTGCTGGAAATGCCGTTCATCCCGTCCGATCCTTGGGAGGGTGGGCGAGGCCCGGGACTTGTGGAACTACTCGCTGATCTTCACCGCATGAAACTGGCCTGTCGAAACCTGCATCCCAAGAACCTGAGGATAGATGGGGATGCAGTGCTACTAATCGACTACGGCGCGGATCTGGTCCCGAATTATGATCCGGAAGCCGACGGCCTCGAGTTCCGTCGCATGTGTCGCCGCGCGTGGCTCTGCTGGCGGTGGTGGTGGCGCGGGGACCTGGACGAACTGATGCGTCGGTCACTCCGGGAAGTAGACATGCCTGAGCTTGATGGACACGAGGGCCTCGTTCGCGCCGTCCGCGAACGCTTGGGTGTTTGTCGACCACCGGACCCTACCCTGACGAGAGCACAGGAGCTCCGGCCAGCGTCCGTGCTTGATTATGGGGCGGGAAAGGGCAAGCAGGCCAGACTGATGGCCAAGGCGGGCGCTCAGGTTGTTGCATGGGATCCCGATGAGAGCCTTTCGCATCGCTTGGAAGGTCTGCGTGAACACGGCGTGCATCGGGCTGCCACGGCAACCGAAGCGGTCTCTGCTGGTCCATATGATCTGGTGATCTGTCGGCGCGTCGTCTGCCTGCTGGATGACGATGATCTCGCCTGCGCCTTGAAGGACCTGCGGTCCTCGGTGAAACCCGGAGGAAGGGTGCTGTTGTCGCTTTGTCACCCCGCCTACGCACACAGAACGCGGGTCGCCGAAGGCGAGCCAATCTCACATCCTTGTGGATGCCGCGCCGCGCCTTGGAAGAAGCGGTCAAGACTCACAGGACGGATCTTGCATGAGGTCCATCGAAGCGAACCAGAACTGCGGCGCCACCTCGCACGAGCGGGGTTACGAGTTGTCAGCCGATATGAGCGCCATTGCACCGAGTTCGAGAGGTTCGAGACGGTTGCCGACCTATTGGTCCTTGAACTCGAGCCCGCGCCGGTGCCAGCCGTGTCTTTGTTGATCAAGGCCTGCGCCATGGATGCCGAAGCGCTGGAGATACATGTTCAGGACATGCTGTCGGCGCTCGACGGCGTAGAGACGTTTCAAGAGACTATCTTGGCGCTTGACACACGCACCGTCGGCTTCCCCCGCCAACATACGACGGGGGACCTTGAGGCCATGCGCGCGGCGGCGCACCGCCTGCTGAGTGCAGGCGACGTTGACCGGATTGTTGAGACTCCTTCCGAACCGTCCAAGCTGCGAGACCTCAACCGCCGCTGGTTCGGTCTGGATTTAGCAGTCGCTCACAGCGCAGGAGGAGCCGCGACGGCCGCCCTCTTGTCGGGATTTGAAGCTTGCACCGCGCCGCGCGTGCTCCATGCCGATCTGGACATGATGATTGGTCGCAAAGATCCGGCCAGCAATCCCGTCGCTGACCTGTCATCCGTGCTGGACAGGCATCCAGACGCCATTACGGCAAGCTTTCCTGTGGCGCGGAACACCGGCCTTGCATGGACATCCGAGGGACCCGATGGGCCCTGGCGCGTCGAAAGCCGACTTGGACTCGTCGATTTGCAGCGGATGCGTCGGGTACTGCCCTTACCCACGCGACTGGACCGTGACGCGGTTCAGTTGTCTTGGCATCGCGCACTTGACCAAGCGGTTCGCGAGGGCCGAGGCACATCCTGGCGGGGTGGCGGAGGTGGATACTTCTGTGTTCATCCACCGAACTTTCGCAAGCAGAACCTCGTCGAGTGGGAGGAGGCTCGTCTTGCAGTCGCACGCGGCAATTTTCCAGCGGTTCAGGAAGGATTCATCGAGTGGACAGGCACCCTTTCCGAGTGGCGACGTCCGGAGCGCAATGAACCTTTCGTGTTCGTCATCTGCGGCCGCAATGTTCTGCCTGAACGGTTCCGTCGTTGCTGGGACTCAGTCCTTCGGCAGAACCGGGGCGACTGGGGTGCGATCGTTGTCGATGATGCCTCGACGCCCTTCATCTCCTCCGAGATCGCCCACATCTTGATGCCCCACGCGCAAAGTGTCAGTTTTCTGCGACGTGGTCGTCGTGCGGGGCAGTTGGCAAACCTCGTCCATGCAATCCGATACCTGTGTGCCCGGCCAGATCAGATCATCATCACCCTTGACGCGGATGATCATCTGATAGGTGCAGATGTCCTGGATAGACTGGCCTCGGAATACGACAGCGGGGCGGACCTTACTGTTGGATCGATGCTGAGGACGGACAAGTGCTCCGACTATCCCGTGCGACTGGACGACCTACGTCGGCATCGTGGGGGAAACGTCTGGCAGCACTTGCGGAGTTTTCGGAAATCTCTGTTCGACAGTGTGCCGGATGACCTGCTTCGTCTAGATGGTGCATATGTCGAGCTTGCGTCAGACTGGGCCTTCATGCTGCCGATGGTCGAACTCGCCCAGAAGCCAATCTGGATCCGTGAGCCGCTCTACCTTCACGAACCCGGCGACACGCGGAATCCATCACGGGCAAAAGCAAGAGAGGATGTGATCGCTCGACTGATCGATCAGCGAATGATCAAACAGGAGGGCACTGGATGAAGTATTCGCAGCGCCGCAAGGTCATCTCGGTCATCGGCGACTCCAATCTTGCACCCGACGATGTGCGTCTGCAGTTGGCCCACCAGATCGGACGTTTGCTTGTCGATCGGGGCTTTACGGTGATGACCGGAGGCATGGGGGGCGTGATGCACGCAGCGCTCCAGGGCGGAAGAACCTCCGCAGCTTGGGTTCCAGGGTGCTGTATTGGGATGATCCCAGGAACTGATCCCGATGACGGCAGTGTTTCTGAAGCCGCTGACCTGATCATACCGACAGGACTGGATCACGCAAGGAACCTCATCGTGGCACAGTCCGATGGCGTGATCGCTGTCGGCGGCGGAGCTGGCACCCTTTCCGAAATTGCCCTCGCCTGGATCCATCGTCGTCTCCTGATCGCACTACGGTGCGACGGATGGAGCGGTCGTCTTGCCGATCAGCGGATTGATGGAAGGAGACGCTATCCAGAGATCGAGAGCGATCGGGTTTACGGCGCCGACACCGCCGATGAGGCCGTTGCGCTCGTAGAACTGCATTGCATGACCTACGGCAAACGGCATCGTGGTATCGCTCGACGACAACCGTTGTGAAAATGGGAGCCACAAGAGGAGTGGGTTTTGCTCCCCAACAAGCGTTGAGGCTGGATGCATGCGATCGCTACGCCAAGCCCCGGTGGCCGCTGCAGAGAATGCCGCGCGTTGAGCTGACCGTCGGCTTTGGGCCGGGTGCGTCGCCCCCCTCCCAATGGTTCCTCCCCAGCGCCATCCGTATACGGGGGGGCTGAGCGCGGCATTTCGCTAGCGACAGGCAGTTTCACCGGGGAATCCAGGCGGAATCCACCTGCCGGGTGATCTTGGAAAAAGCGACTCATTATCAAAGGCTTGCGGAATCACGATCGTGGCGTGCTGGATTCTTTTGCGGAAGCCAGGGAATCCATGTGTGGATGCCTCCCGTTGTGCAAGGAAAATTTTGACCTTCTTGGCATGTGATTGTCAACGGCGGAGTAAAATCCGGCCATTGGGCGGCGCAAAACCCGGCCACATTGGATTTGGGCGTAACGCGCGCCACGTGGCGGCGGCCAGTCAGCCGCGCTTGCCAAATAGCTGGTGTCAACGGCAGAGTAAAAGTGGGCCAAAGGGCAGCGCAAAATGTTGCCACTTTGGGGTTGGGATAATCAGCGTGTAGACGAGCGCCAGCATCCGGGCGGCCGCGCTTGTCATATAGCTGGCGGTTGCCCGGATGCTTTGGCCTGTCAGGGCCAATCTGTGCTGATTGGGGTTTAGGCTTTTGGGGGTGCCTGACGCGCCTTGCTCTGGCCAAGGCGGTAGCTTTCGCCATTCATCTCAAGGATGTTGACGTGATGGGTCAGGCGGTCGAGGAGTGCGCCTGTCAGGCGTTCTGACCCAAAGGTCTCGGTCCATTCGTCGAATGGCAGGTTGCTGGTGATCAGCGTGGAGCCGCGCTCGTAGCGTTGGGAGATTAACTCGAACAGCAGCTCGGCCCCAGTTTTGCTCAGTGGCACAAAGCCCAACTCGTCGATGATGAGCAGCTTGTAACCCACCATCTGCTTTTGAAGCCGCAAGAGCCTGCGTTCGTCTCTGGCCTCCATCAGCTCATGGACGAGTGCGGCGGCAGTGACAAATCCAACGGACAGGCCTTTCTGGCATGCTGATAGGCCAAGGCCCAAGGCGACATGGGTCTTGCCGGTGCCGGACGGACCAAGCGCTATGACATTCTCGCGGCGATCAATCCATTCGCAACGCGCCAGTTCCAGCACCTGCATCTTGTTCAAGGCCGGGATCGCCTTGAAGTCGAAGCTGTCCAGGCTTTTGACGGCCGGGAACTTTGCGGCTTTGATCCTGCGCTCGATCATCCTGCGTTCCCGGTCAATCATCTCCAGTTCGATCAGACGTACGAGGAATTGCACATGGTCCAGTCCCTCAGCCGCGGCTTGCTTGGCCAGCTTGCTGTATTCCCGCAGAACGGTCGGCAGCCGCAGCGATTTGAGGCGGTGGTTCAGAAGGATTTGGGGAGCGTCGCTCATGCAGCCTGCCCCCGCTTCATCAGGGACATATAACTGGCCGCCGGCGTCGTGCCGACATTGGCCTTTGGCAGATAGGGATAGACATCCAGATCCAGCTTGGGCGGCCGCTTCTCGATCTGGCACAGCACGAGGTGTTTGACGGCATCAAACCCAATCGCGCCTAGACGCAGCGCATTCTTAACGGCGACCTGCAGATCTGTCATCTCGAACGTCTCCAACAACCGCAAGACCTGCACATACTCACGCCGCCCCGCCTTGATCATCCGGGCTTTCATCAGGCGGCGCAGGGTCGCAAACTCTTCGGGCAGATCCCATTCCACCAACGGGGCCGCCTGATCAAGGGCCCCCACCTTCTGCTCCAAAAGGGGGAGATAATGCACCGGGTCAAAGACCATATCCTCTCGGTCCCAGCATCTGGGGTGGCGGGCGATCACATTGCCAGCACAGCCAATGACAACCTGATCGACATAGCCACGCACCCACACATCGCGGTGCCCATAGGCGACGGGAACAGAGTAATCGTTGGTTTTGTAGCGCACCAAGGACTGCGAATCCACTTGGCCAGTCGCCTGATCACAGGCGTCAAATTGAGACGCTGGCAGATCCATCATGGCATCAAGGTCACGGGCCAGACGTTGCCCAATGCTCTCGCTATGGCCGCGCAAGACATCCGCCTGACGCTTGCGGCATTGCTCTTCAAGCCAAAGGTTGAAGGCTTCCCACGTGGCAAAATGGGGGATGGGCACCATGAAGTTACGCCGAGCATATCCGACCAGACCCTCAACGGCGCCTTTATCGTTGCCTTTTCCCGGACGTCCATAGCGATCATGGATGAAGTAATGCGACAGGAATCCGCTGAACAGCTTGGTCCGCTTGCGCGAACCGTCCGGCAGGATCTTCGCAACAAGGCATCGGCCGTTGTCGTAGAGAACCGACAGCGGGACACGGCCAAAGAAGGCAAAGGCGTGGACATGGCCATCGACCCAGGCCTCGGAGACTGCTGCTGGATAGGCCCGCACAAAGCAGGCATCACTGAATGGTAAATCCAGCGCAAAGAAATGCGCCTTTTGCTCCACCCCGCCGATCACGACCATAGCTTCGCCGAAATCCGCCTGGGCGTGGCCGAGGGCATGTGCCAACGGCACAAACATCTCCCGACTGCGCCGCCCATGTTCGCGGACATAGTTCTTGACCGTCGTGTAGCCGCCGCGAAACTGGTGCTCGTCGCGTAGCCGTTCAAAGATGCGCTTGGCGGTGTGGCGCTGTTTACGGGGACGGTTCAGATCGTCTTGCATCCATTGGTCGATGAAGCCAGTGAGCCCGTCCAGCTTGGGCCGCTTGATCTGCGCCGTTCGCTGATACCCAGGCGGGACCGAAAACATCATCATTTTCTTCACGCTGGCACGCGAAATCCCAAAGTGGCTGGCGGCCTCTCGTTCGCTCATACCGCCCCGACGCGCGAGGCGGACCTTCAAATATAAATCCACGACTAAAATCTCCCGCCCTCCCTGCAAACAGAAAGGGCCAAAGTGGCAACATTTTACGCTGCCCGCAGCGAGATTATCACGCCACTTCCGTGGCCAACTTTTGCATTGCCGTTCTCACCCAGATCGCCCAACGCGCCTTCAACACGCCCTTGATGGTCGATCCGGCCAAGGCGCTGGCCTTCCTGTCCGGGTTGGGTCCGCGAGGTGCTTCGCGCCATGGAGGACAACCTGCTGGACGAAAGCATGACGCATGTGCATGCCCCCTCGGCAGCCGGGAATTCTTCGACAAGCTGATCGCGCATCCCAAGACCGAGGAGGCCTACAAGTTCTACGCCGCCACCGGCGCGCAACCCCTGCGCCAGGATGTGCGCCGCAACTTCCCCTTCGCAGGTATCGTCTTCGAGGAGTATGCGGGCACGGTGACGCTTTCGACCAACCCTGGGCGATCACATGCCGTTGGCCGAGGTCCACCGACCGATGCTGCGTGAAAGCCCGGCGTGCGTGACAAGGCGGCTGTGGGACGGGACGGCCCGGCGGCTGGCGTCCCTTGCAACGGCGACCCGAACGGGCCCGACGGGGCGGCCCTCAGGTCGCGATGGCATAGGACGGCCGGCGGGGATCCGCGCCTCCGAGGATCAGCCCTTCGCCAGCCACCGACTGCACCGCGCACAGCCCGCCTGCGCGCCAGTCGTTGTCCGGCCAGCGCGAAATCTCGTGACCCTGCGCGGCCAGCGCCTCGGCCGTAGTGTCCGCGATGCCCGGCTCCAGCTTGACCAGCCCGTGATGATGGGTGAACGGCGCGAACGAGCCGGGGAAATTGTAGGTGGCAAAACGCGGCGCCTCGATGGCTTCCTGCAGGCCCATGCCGAAATGCACACGGTTGAGCAGGAACTGCAGCATCGCCTGGCTTTGCACGTCCCCGCCCGGCGTGCCGAAGGGCATCACATCTCCGTCGCGCGCGAACATCGCGGGGTTCGGCGTCAGCCGCGGCCGCTTGCCGGGATACACCCCCGAGGGGTGGCGCGGATCCGGGCGCGACTGGCTCCCGCGCGAGGACGGCACGAGGCCGGTGCCCGGCACCACCGGCACCGACCACGACCCGTCGCTGGGCGTCGCCGAGAAGGCGTTGCCCGCCGCGTCGATCACCGCGACATAGGAGGTGTCGGGTTCCGGGCGCGGGTCGTCATCCCCGGCGGGAACCTGCGCGTGGGGGCTGTCCCCCTCCAGCAACCGCCCCGGCATCCCGCCCCGGGCACATAGCCGGTTGATCTGCGCCAGACGCGCGCGGGCGTGGTCAGGCGACAGCAGCCGCTCGAGCGGGACATCGACGGACGCGGGGTCGCCGAAATGGTATTCGCGGTCAGCGAACGCATTGTCGAGGACCTCCACCAGCAAGTGGATATAGTCCGGGCTGTTGTGGGCCAGCCCCTCCAGCCGGGCCTCCTCCAGCTGGCGCAGCGCCATCGCCAGCACCGGCCCCTGGCACCACGCCCCGCAGACGAAAAGCTGCCCGCCCAGCGTCTCCATCCCCAGTGCAGGCTCCATCCGGCAGCGATAGCTGGCCATGTCCTCGCGCGTCAAGAAGCCACCCTCGGCCTGCACGAAGTCCACGATCTCGGCCGCCAGATCGCCGCGATAGAAGGCGTCGCGCACCGCCTGCAGGCCTGCCGCACGGTTGCCGTCCGCCGTCCGCTCGGCCGCGAAAAGCCGCTCGAAGGTGGTGGCGAGGTCGCTCTGTACGAACCGCTCGCCCACTCGGGGCACGCGGCCGTGCGGCAGATAGACCTCGGCGCTGGAGGGGAAGGCGCGGTAGCCGTCCTCGTACTCGGTGATCGTGTCCACCAGCAGCGGGTGGACGGCGAACCCGTCGCGGGCATGGCGCGCGGCCGCATTGGCGACATCGCGAAACGACATCGTGCCGAAGCGCGCCAGCGCGTCCAGCCACGCCGCGGGCGCCCCGGGGACGACGATCCGCTCCACCCCGTCGGGGATGGTGCCGTTGTGGCGGTCCATGAAGTGGCTCGGCGGGATCAAGGCGGGCCACACGCCCAGCCCGTCGATGGTGATCGGGACCTCCATCCCGGCCATCCGGATCATGATCGGCGCCACCCCGGCCACATTGACCAGATCGGGCTGCACCACCCCCAGCGTGATGCCCGCGGCAACTCCGGCATCCACCGCATTGCCGCCCGCGGCCAGCACGTCATGCGCGGCGACGGTGGCCAAGTAATGCCCGGCCGATACGGCATGGCGGGTGCCCGCAACCTCGGGTCGGGTCAGGGTGATCATGGGCAGGATCCTCGGATGATTGGGGTCGGATGACTGGGGGGCCGATCGCCGACGGGCGGCAGGCCGTTGGAGGACAGGTTTTCACAGCGCCCCGGCGTATTCAAGCACGGCGGACCCGGGCGCCAACGCCTGTGGTCAAGGCGCGCGTTGCTTGCTACGCTCGCACCATGACACATCCGCGCCAGACCCCCGAAAACGCCGAGGTCTTTCTGGACCACCTGGCCCATTTCCTGCCCGACATGGCGGTGGCCGAAACGGTGCTGGAGGGGCTGGGCTTCACGCTGACGCCGTTCACGGTGCAGCGCAACCAGACGCCGGACGGGTATATCCCTTCCGGCACCGCCAACCGCTGTGCCATGCTGGACAATGGGTATCTGGAATTCCTGACGCGGGCCTCCGACACGGCGCTGGCGCGCCAGCTGGAGGCGGCGCTGGCGCGGTATACCGGGGTGCATCTGCTGGCGATGGCCGCCGCGGACGCCGAAGCGGTGACGGCGCGGCTGGCGCGCGAGGGCTTCGCGCCGAACCCCGTGGTCCACCTGACCCGGTCGATCGAGACCGCCGACGGGCAGGAGGCGCTGGGCCGGTTCTCGGTCGTGCGGGTGTCGCCCGGAACGATGCCCGAGGGGCGCATCCAGCTTCTGACGCACCACACCCCGGATCTGGTGTGGCAGGACCGCTGGACGCGCCACCGCAACGGCGTCGTCTCGCTGGAGGCGGCGCTGGTCGCCATCTCCGATCCTTCGGAGGCCGCCGCGCGCTACGGCCGGTTCCTGGGCCGCACGCCCGCGCCGCTGGAGGGTGGTCGGTACCTGCTGGCGCTGGACCGCGGCACGCTGGTGTTCGCGCCCGATGCCTCGCATCTTGGCGGCGGCACTGGTGGGCCGCGTCCCTGGATCGCCGGGTACGCGCTGGGGACCGCCGATCCTGAGGCCACGGCCGGGATCCTGTGCGCGGGTGGCGCGCACCGGCTGCAAGGGGAGGCGGGCGCGCCGGTGCTGGCGCTGCCCGATGCGATCGGGGGGCACGTGGCGCTCGTGTGCCCCGGCCAGCGCCCTGCGTTCGCGCGCTGAGGTCACTCAGGCCATCGCCGGGCGCTGCAACCACTGGCGCACCGTCACCAACCCCAGCAGGCTGATCCCGAAGAACGACGCCCACAGGCTGGGATACAGCAGTCCAAACGCCGCCGGCAGCAGCAGCACCCGTTCCACCATCGACAGCGGCCGCAGCAGATACCCCTCCAGGATCACGTTCAGCGTGATGACGCCGATCAGCGCCAGCAGCGCCGCGAACGCCGTCGTCAGGATGTTGGCGTCCACGCCCAGGATCTCGGGGTGGATCACGAACATGAACGGTAGGATGAACCCCGGCAGCCCCAGCCGCACCGCGATGAAGCTGGTGCGGAAGAACGACGCCTGCGCGATCTTGGCCGCCACCAGGCAGCAGATCGCCACCGGCGGCGTGATGGCCGAGATGTTGGCGAAGAAGAACACGAACATATGCGCCGCGATCAGCGGCACGCCCAGTTCCACGAGCGCCGGTGCCCCCAGCAACGCCACCAGGATATAGGCTGCCGAGGTCGGCAGCCCCAGCCCGAACGCCAGACACGCGAACGCCGCCACCACCAGCAGCAGCGCCAAGTTGCCGCCCGCCAGCTCCAGCATGAAGAACGACAGCTTCTGCGAGAACCCGGTGACGGCGAGGATATCCACCAGCACCCCGATCACCGCCACCACCACCGCCACCTGCGCGCCCCGCAGCGCCCCGTCATAGGCGATGGAGCACACCAGCCGCAGCGTGTTCGACGCAATGGCCGCGATCCCGCGCCACGACAGCGCCATCTCGCGCAGGATGTAGAGCACCGCCAGGATCGCGGTGGCCTGCAGCGCCGCGCGGCCGGGCATGTTCACCACGATCAGGATGATCACCAGATAGGCGGTGGCGATGAAGAAATGCAGATGCTTCAGGCAGGCCAGCCAGACCGGCTCGGGGCTTTCGAACTCGCGGGTCAGCTCGACCTGCGCGGTGGCGTCGAGGTTAAAGCGCACCGCCCGCAAATGCACTGCGAACATCAGGTAGACATAGAAAATCAGCGCCGGGAACACCGCCGCCAGCACGATCTCGCCATAGGGGATGCCGGTCATGCCAACGATCAGGAACGCAGCCAGCCCCATCACCGGCGGTGTGATCTGCCCCGCGGTGGAGGCGACGCTTTCCACCGCGCCAGCGAATTCGGGCTTGAAGCCCACCTTCTTCATCAACGGAATCGTCAGCGCCCCGGTGGAGGCGACGTTGGCCACGCTGGACCCCGACACCATCCCCATGAATCCCGAGGAGATGATGGCGATCTGCGCCGGCCCCGCCCGCGTGCGCCCGCCGATGCGATAGGCCAGCTGCATGATGAAGCTCACGCAGCCCGTGGCCTGCAAGGCTGCCGCAAACAGCATGAACGGAAAGATCGTGCCCGCCGACAGCTCGGACAGCCCGCCCAGCAGGCCGTGGAAATACGGGATCGAGGTGTAGCCGATCAGCCGCTTGAGGTTCAGCCCGCCGTGGTACAGCAACCCCTCGGGCATCGACGGGCCGAAATAGCCGTAAAGCAGCCCCACCACCGCGATGGCCGAAACCACCCAGCCCCATTCGCGCATCGAGGCATAGAGCGCAAGGCCCAGGAACACGAGCGCCACGACCATGTCGGTGTCGTTGGGCAGGAACGAGCGTTGCCGCGTCAGCGCGCGGTATTCGGCAAAGACATAGCCGATGATGGCGGCGGTCACGAGCGCAAGCAGCAGATGGATCACCCGCGATGGCAGCCGCCGCGCCATCGCCGCGGCCGCGAGCATCAGCACCACGACCGTGCCGCCCACATGCACGATCTTGAACAGCCCCGACGGCCAGAAAAATGTCAAGATCTGGTTCACATGGGCCCAGACGAAAATGATGCTCACCATGCCCGCAAGCAGGATCAGCCAGGGGTTGCCCTCGCTGGTGGTGAAATAGCCCGCGGCGCGCTTGGCCCAAGAGTGCATGGTGGCTCCCGATGGAGGTGCACCGCCGTCATCGACGGCGGTGCGGATTGCGGATCGTCCGTCGTCGCGGCGGGTCAGTCCGCCTCGACCATGCCGTCCTGCCACAGTCCGCGTTCCTTGAAGAACCGCGCGGCGCCCTTGTGGACGGGGTATCCGGACACCAGGTTCGCCGCGCCGAAGTCGGGCGCGATGTCGGCGAACTGCACGCCCAGCGCGTGGACCTCGTCGAGGTTGTCGAAGATCGCGGTCATCACGGTATAGGCGACCTCCTCGGTGACCTCCGGGGCAACGGCCAGCACACCCGAGAACGACGTGGTCAGGATGTCCTCGCCCTCGGCGCCCACCGCCGCGGCCGGGATCAGGCCGGGCCGCGCGCCGCCGTTAATCGCGGCCGCGGCCGCCATCAGCTCCTCCGAGATCGGCAGGATGCGGACCTCCTGCAGCGCCATCAGCTCGGTCATGAGCGGCGACGGGCGCCCGTTGGTCAGCAGCGACGGGATGCAGTCCACCGCGCCCGCGCGCAGCGCGTCATAGCTCTCGCGCCAGGAGCCATAGGTCCAGTCGATCCCGTCGAGGATGCCGGCGGCCTCGAACAGCACCTCGAACAGGACCGCGGTGGACGACCCCGACGGCGAGGGCATGACGCGCCGCCCGACCAGATCCTCGATCGTGCGGATGTCGCTGTCGGCCCGCACCATCGGCGTGCAGTTGAACAGCGTGTAGGCGAACATGTCAACGCCGGAGTAAAATTGGGCCACGGGGCGGCGCAAAACTAGGCCACCTGGGGTTTCTGCGGGGCGCGCGTGGCGGGCGGCGGCCAGTCAGCCGCGCTCTCCATGTAGCTGGCGGGTGACTG
>NZ_JAGQDH010000022.1 GCF_018069895.1 Roseovarius autotrophicus
CCCCCCCCCCCGCCCCCCCACAACCGCAAGACGGGGAACCCCTGGCGACTGGCCCGCCGCCGCCGCCTGCGCCGCCGTCTCGGCCACCTGCGCGGCCTCGTGATCCGCATCGGCACGGCGCAGCGCCTCTTGCGCCTGCGCGCGCGCGGCGCGGGCGCGCTCGGCCTCGGCCTCGCTGCGGGCCAGCGTCTTGCGATAATCCTCGATCAGGCGTTGCGCCGATTGGTGCCGCGCCGAAAGCCGCGCCAGATCCTCGGTCATCTGCCCCAGATCGCTCTCGCGCGCCTGCAAGACCGTGGCCGCGTCGCGCGCCTCCTCCTGTGCCGCGCCCAGCCGCGCCTCGTGCCCCTCGGCCCCCTTGGCCAGTTCCGCCGCTTCCCAGTCAAGCCGCGCGATGGTCTCGCCCGCGTCGCGGTTGAGGCCCGCCTCGCGCTCCATGTCGCGCTCAAGCTGCGCGATGCGCGCCTCCAGCGTCGCGATCCGGTCGCGCGCGCCTGCCTCCTGTTCCGCCAACGTGTCGCGCTGCACCGTCAGCCGTTGCAGGATCGCGCCTGCGATCGCCTCCTCCTCGCGCTTGGCAGGCAGCGCATCCTCGGCGGCCACCCGCGCACGCACCGCCTCTCGCGCGGCCCCTTCCGCGCGCGACGCCTCCAGCGTGCGGGTGCGCAAGGCATCTGCCGCCTGCACGCGCGCCTCCTCCGCCTCGCGCCAGCGCCGCCAAAGCAGCAATCCTTCAGCCAGTCGCAGTTCTTCGCCGATCTGGCGATAGCGGCCCGCCTGTTTCGCCTGCCGCGCCAGTTGCGCCAGTTGCGTGGCCAGTTGCTCGATCACGTCATCGACACGGGTCAGGTTCGCCTCCGCCCCGCGCAGCTTCAACTCGGCCTCGTGACGCCGCTGATAGAGGCCGGAGATTCCCGCCGCCTCCTCCAGTATCCGGCGCCGCGACTTGGGCCGCGCGTTGATCATCTCCGCAATCTGCCCCTGCCGCACCAGCGCCGGCGAATGCGCGCCCGTGGACGCATCGGCGAAAAGCATCTGCACATCACGCGCGCGCACCTCGCGGCCGTTGACCTTGTAGGCGCTGCCCACGTCGCGGGTGATGCGCCGGGTGATCTCCAGATGATCGGCATCGTTGAACCCCGCCGGGGCCAGCCGCTCTGAATTGTCGATCTGCATGACGACTTCGGCAAAGTTGCGCGCGGGCCGCGTGGCCGCCCCGGCAAAGATCACGTCTTCCATCCCGTCGCCGCGCATGGCCGAGGGGCGGTTCTCGCCCATTACCCAGCGCAGCGCCTCCAGGAGGTTCGACTTGCCACAGCCATTCGGCCCCACCACCCCCGTCAGCCCCTCGGCGATGACAAGGTCGGTGGGATCGACGAAGCTCTTGAAGCCGGTCAGTCTGAGCCTGTTGAACTGCACGCGCGGGTCCGGGTTGGGTGATTCCGTTGAATGGGAATTGTGCGGGGGTGGAGGCGGAGCTGTCAACATGGAACCACAGGATATGGGCAGGCCCGCATCCTTATCCACAGTATATTGCGGGATTGCGGCGGCGCCCCGCTCACTCTAGCCTTGGCCCAGCCCCGGACAGAGGCCCGCCATGCCATGCCCCGCCCTGACCATCTTCCCCGCCGACCCCCGTGCACCCGGTGCCAGCGCGCTCCTGCGCCAATCCCATGCCCTGATGCGCGCGCTCTTCCCGCCCGAAGACAATTTCTTTCTCGACATCGACGCGCTTTGCGCCCCCGACATCCGTTTTTTCGAGGCAAAGCGGGGGGCGGAGACGCTCGGCACCGGCGCGCTTGCCATCCGCGCCGATCATGGCGAAGTGAAATCCATGTTCGTGGCCGAGGCCGCGCGCGGGCAAGGCGTGGCCGCGGCGCTGCTTGCCCGGATCGAGGCCGAGGCGCATGCGCTTGGTCTGCCCTGCCTGCGGCTTGAAACCGGCAACGTGCTGCATGACGCGCACCGGCTCTATGCGCGCCACGGCTTTGCCCCGCGCGGGCCGTTTGGCGATTACCCCGACGCGCCCAGTTCGATCTTCATGGAAAAATCTCTTGGCCCCTCTCCGGCCACCGGCTGACAGGCCATTTCGGTCCATCGCTGCCGCGTCGGCACCGCGCGGCAGACATGGGGCCGCGCCACGCCCTTGGCCGCGCGCGCCGCAGGCGTGCAGACAAGCACCGCCTCGATCATCGCCTGATCGCCCCAGAGGCGCGGCGCGTCACAGCCGCTTACCGCCGCAATCGCCGCCGCAGCACGCGGCGCGACTGCGGCCATGCGTGGCGCCCATTCGGCATTGACCCGGATCGCCTGCGCGTGCCGCCCGGTGATGCGCACGTCAAACGTGCTTTGCTCGACACTGATCCGCGTCGGCGCAATCCCTCGAAAGGCCGGACTCGGCACGTTGCAGGCAACAGCCAGAAAGAGACAGGCAAGAACAGGCCAGCGCATCCTCCGAGTGAAGCACGGTTTAGGTTAACTGCGGCTTAACCACCGCCGTCAGATTTCCTCGACCATGACCACGCCCGAAAGGCTTCGGATCGCGCCCTTGATCTGCGGAGTGACGGGAAACTCGGTGCCGCTGTCGATCTCGACCTCACCGGGCAGCCCCGCGCCCAGAAGGCGGAAATGGATCGGGCCGGGGCGCGCGCCGCGCACGGATTTGACCGCGCCACCAAGCACCGCCGCGACCGAAGCCACGGCCTCGGCCTGATCGACGAAGATGCGCAGCCCCACCGCGCCCGCGTCCTGCACCAATCCATCGACCGGCTGCACCGAGCGGCAGAGCAGTTTCAACTGATCGGCCTCCATGGTCGCCTCGGCCTGGATCACCACCTGCAACCCGGTCTCCAGAAATTCGCGTGACTTCTCGAGCACCTCGGAAAACAGCGTGATCTCGTAACCGCCTGTCGGATCACTCAGTTGCGCAAAGGCAAACCGGTTGCCGCGCGCCGATTTGCGCTCTTGCCGCCCGGCGACGACCCCGGCCATCTTGACGATGCAGGGGCCTTGCGCCGCCCGCGCCATGACCTCGTCGAGCGTGCGCACGTCCTGCCGCTTGAGCACCGTCATGTAATCGTCAAGCGGGTGGCCCGAGAGGTAGAAACCCACCGCCTTGAACTCCTCGGTCAGCCGCTCGGCGGGCAACCAGTCCTCGACGGGCGCAAGCCGCGGCTCGGGCAGATCGTCCCCCGCCTCACCGAAAAGCGAGACCTGATTTGACGCCTTCTGCTCAAAGATCGCCGCCGAATAGCCCGTCAGCGCCTCGATGCTCTCGAACACGCGCCGCCGGTTGCGGTCAAGCGCGTCGAAGGCGCCCGCGCGCGCCAGCATCTCGAGCGGGCGCTTGCCCACCCGCTTGAGATCGACGCGCCGTGCGACATCATAAAGCGTTGCAAAAGGCCGCGCGCCGCGCCCCTCTACGATGAGCTTCATCGCCTCCACACCTACATTCTTGAGCGCGCCCAGCGCGTAATGCAGCACCCTGTCCCGCACCACGAATGTCGCCTCCGAGCGGTTCACGCAAGGCGGCGCCCAAGGCAGGCCCAGCCCCTTCTTCACCTCCTCGAAATAGATCGCCAGCTTGTCGGTGAGGTGGATATCGCAGTTCATGACGCCTGCCATGAATTCCACCGGGTGATTGGCCTTTAGCCAAGCGGTCTGATAGCTCACCACCGCATAGGCGGCGGCGTGGGACTTGTTGAAGCCGTAATTGGCGAATTTCTCCAAAAGGTCAAAGACCTCGTTGGCCTTTTTCCTGTCCACGCCACTGGCCATCGCGCCCGCCTCGAATTTCGGGCGTTCCCTGGCCATCTCGGCGGCGATCTTCTTACCCATGGCGCGGCGCAACAGGTCCGCACCGCCAAGGCTGTAGCCCGCCATGACCTGCGCGATCTGCATCACCTGTTCCTGATAGACGATGATGCCCTGGGTCTCTTCAAGGATATCGTCAATCAGCGGATGGATGCTCTCGATCTCGCGCAACCCGTTCTTGACCTCGCAATAGGTCGGGATGTTCTCCATCGGGCCGGGACGGTAAAGCGCGACCAGCGCCACGATATCCTCGATGCAGGTGGGCTTCATCCGCTTGAGCGCGTCCATCATGCCCGAGCTTTCCACCTGGAACACCGCCACGGTGCGAGCGCGGGCATACATCTCGTAGGTCTGCGCATCATCGAGCGGGATCTGCCCGATATCGTTCTCTGCCCCCGGCGCGGGCAGATAGATCGTGCTGCCATCGGCAGCGATATGAAGATCGCGCCCCCCGGCGCGGATCTGTGCAATGGCGTTCTGGATGACGGTCAGCGTCTTGAGGCCGAGAAAGTCGAACTTGACCAGCCCCGCCTGCTCCACCCATTTCATGTTGAACTGCGTGGCGGGCATGTCCGAGCGCGGATCGCGGTAGAGCGGCACCAACTCGTCCAGTGGGCGATCCCCGATCACCACGCCCGCGGCATGGGTCGAGGCGTTGCGCAACAGCCCCTCCACCTGCTGGCCATAATTCAGCAGCCGCGCCACCACCTCCTCGGCCTGCGCCGCCTCGCGCAGGCGCGGCTCGTCGGCCAGCGCCTTCTCGATGGACACGGGCTTGACGCCCTCAACCGGGATCATCTTGGACAGCCGGTCCACCTGCCCATAGGGCATCTGCAAGACCCGGCCCAGATCGCGCACGGCGGCCTTGCTGAGCAGGGCGCCGAATGTGATGATCTGCCCCACCCGGTCGTGGCCGTATTTCTCCTGCACATAGCGGATCACCTCCTCGCGGCGATCCATGCAGAAGTCGATGTCGAAATCGGGCATCGACACGCGCTCGGGGTTCAGGAACCGCTCGAACAGCAGGCTGTAACGCAGCGGGTCAAGGTCCGTGATGGTGAGCGCATAGGCCACAAGGCTGCCCGCCCCGGAACCACGCCCCGGCCCCACGGGAATGTCGTGATCCTTGGCCCATTTGATGAAATCCGCCACAATCAGGAAATAGCCGGGAAACCCCATTCCCTCGATGATCCCCAACTCGAATTCAAGCCGCTTTTCATATTCCTCAACCGGCGCGGCATGGGGGATGACGGCCAGCCGCGCGGCCAGCCCCTCGCGCGCCTGCCTGCGCAACTCCTCCACCTCGTTCTCGGCGAAACGTGGCAGGATGGGGTCGCGCTTGTACGCGCCAAAGGCACAGCGGCGCGCGATCTCCACGGTGTTCTCCAGCGCCTCTGGCAGATCGGCGAAAAGCGCGGCCATCTCCTCCTGCGACTTGAAATAGTGCTGCGGCGTCAGGCGGCGGCGCGGCGCGCCTTGATCGACATAGGCCCCGTCGGCCACGCAGAGGAGCGCGTCATGCGCCTCATACATCCCCGCCTCGGGAAAATAGACATCGTTGGTGGCAACCAGCGGCAGATCCATGGCATAGGCCATCTCCACATGGCCGCGCTCGCTCAGCCGCTCGGCCTCGGGGGCGCCACCCTCTCCGGGGTGGCGCTGCAACTCCACATAAATCCGGTCGCCGAACGCCGCCTTGAGCCGCGCCAGCAGCGCCTCTGCCGCCCCACGCTGCCCCGCCCGCAAGAGCCGCCCCACCGGCCCGTCCGGCCCGCCCGTCAGGCAGATCACACCCCCGGCATGGGCCGACAACTCCGCCACCGTCACATGCGGCTGGCTGCCGTCGCCGCGCAGGTAGAGACAGGAATTGAGCTTCATCAGGTTGCCGTAACCCGCCTCGGTCTGCGCCAGCAGAACCACCGGCGCGGGCGGCTTCAAGCGCTCGCCCGGTGCCGGTTCGAGATAGGCCAGATCCACCTGGCAACCCATCACCGGCTGCACCCCCGCTGCCTGCGCCGCCACAGAGAATTCCAACGCCGCAAACATGTTGTTGGTGTCGGTCACGGCCACGGCGGGCATACCGGCCCTCTCGCACAGAGCAGGCAGCTTCTTGAGCCGCACCGCCCCTTCGAGGAGCGAATATTCGGTGTGCACGCGCAGGTGGATGAATCGGGGAATGCTCGACATGCAGGCAACCTAGCCCCGACCCTGCGGGAACGAAAGCCTGCACACGCCACAGTGCATTGCCGAGACCCCCGAGGCTGGTCTAGGGTGACCAAAACACAGGGAGCGGCCCCGCCAAGGGGCAGGGACAGACGCGTGACCACGCCTTTGCTCAGCATCAATGGCTTGACCCGGACCTATCCGGGCGTGATCGCCAATGATTCCGTGTCCTTCGACATCCAAGAGGGCGAAGTCCACGCACTTCTGGGCGAAAACGGCGCGGGCAAATCCACCCTGGTCAAGATGATCTATGGCCTCGTGAAACCCGACAGCGGCGGAATGTCCTTGCGCGGCGCGCCCTATGCCCCCGCCAACCCTTCGGCGGCGCGCGCGGCAGGGGTGGCGATGGTGTTCCAGCATTTCTCGCTCTTCGATGCGCTCAACGTGGCCGAGAACGTGGCCCTCGGGATGGAAGCGCCACCGCCCATGCGCAGGCTTGCCGCCCGCATCCGCGAGGTGTCCGAGACCTACGGCCTGCCGCTCGATCCCGCGCGCCTCACCGGCGATCTGTCGGCGGGCGAGCGCCAGCGGGTCGAGATCATCCGCTGCCTGCTGCAAGAGCCGCGCCTTTTGATCATGGACGAACCCACGTCTGTTCTGACCCCACAGGAAGTGGATATCCTCTTCGAGACCCTGCGCAAACTCACGGCCGAAGGCGTGGCGATCCTCTACATCTCACACAAGCTGGAAGAAATCCGTGCGCTCTGTGATGCCGCCACCATCCTGCGCCATGGCCGCAACGTGGGCACCTGCGTGCCGCGAGAGACCTCGGCACGCGCGATGGCCGAGGCGATGGTCGGCGCAAGCTTCAATGCGCCGCGCCGCGCGGGGCAGGCGGCGGGCGCGGTCGCGCTTGAGGTGCGGGGCCTCTCGTTGTCCGCCCCTTCCGCCTTCGGCACCGCGCTGCGCGACGTGTCGCTCACCCTGCTGCAGGGCGAGATCCTCGGCATCGGCGGGGTGGCGGGCAACGGTCAGGACGAGGTACTGGCCGCGCTCTCGGGCGAACGGTTGACCGATCCCGACACGATCCGTCTTGATGGCGCGCCCATCGGGCGGCTTGGCCCCAATGCGCGCCGCGCGCTCGGCCTTCTCGCCGCGCCCGAAGAACGTCTCGGCCACGCCGCCGCCCCGGACATGAGCCTGACGGAAAACGCCCTGCTCAGCGCCGCCACGCGCGAGGGGCTCACCCGCCACGGTTTCATCCGTTGGGGGGCGGCGCGCGCCTTCGCCACCCGCGTGATCGCGGATTTCGACGTGCGCACGCCGGGGCCAGAGACGGCAGCGCGCTCTCTCTCGGGCGGCAATCTGCAAAAATTCGTGATCGGCCGCGAGGTTTTACAACGCCCCCGCGTTCTGGTGGTGAATCAGCCCACCTGGGGCGTCGATGCCGCCGCCGCCGCCGCCATAAGACAGGCGCTCCTTGATCTGGCCGCCGAAGGCGCGGCGATCTTGTGCATCAGCCAGGACCTTGACGAACTTCTGGAAATCGCCGACCGCTTCGCCGCACTCAACGAGGGACGGCTGTCGGGCGCGCGCCCCACGGCCAGCCTCAGCCTTGACGAGATCGGCCTGATGATGGGCGGCGCGCATGACATGGAGGTAGCGCATGTCTGAGGCGTCGCACAAAGAGACCGAGGCCTCCGGCGGGGATATTTATCGCCAGAAGAAACCCCATGCCTGCGCCCGGTTTCTTCTGGCCCGAAATATCCCGGGGGGGGCGCCCGAAGGGCGGCGGGGGCAGCGCCCCCCTGCAACAGCAGAGGCCGCGCCATGCTGAGGCTCGAGAAGCGCCCGCAGCCCTCGCGACTCTGGACCTTCGCCACCCCGCCGCTTGCGGTACTGATCACAATGATCGCGGGCGGTGCGCTTTTTGCCGCGCTGGGCAAGGACCCGGCCGAGGCCATCGCCACGATCTTCTGGCAGCCGCTCTTCGGCGAATTCTCGTTCTATTACCGCCCGCAACTCCTCATCAAGGCCGCGCCGCTCATCCTCATCGCCATCGGCCTCAGCCTCGGGTTTCGGGCCGGTATCTGGAATATCGGCGCCGAGGGCCAGTATATCATGGGTGCGCTGGCAGGCGCAGGCGTGGCGCTGGCCCTGTACCCGCTCGAAAGCCGGATCGTGTTTCCGCTCATGGTGCTGGCGGGCGCGCTTGGCGGCTGGGCCTGGGCGATGATCCCGGCCATGCTGAAGCTGCGCTTCGGCACCAATGAAATCCTCGTCTCCCTGATGCTCGTCTATGTGGCCGAACAGCTTCTGGCCGCGATGGCGCTGGGGCCGATGCGCAATCCCGACGGGCGCGGATTTCCCGGTTCGCGGAACCTGCGCCAATACGAAAGTGCCCATAATGGCGAACTGATCCCCGGCACGGGGATGCATTGGGGGGTGGCGGCGGCGCTCATCGCGGTGATCCTCGCCTATGTGCTGCTCTCGCGCCACAGCCTCGGCTTTCACATCCGCCTTGCCGGACAGGCCCCGCGCGCGGCGCGTTTCGCCGGTGTGCGCCCCGGTCGGCTGGTGGTGTTCTGCCTTGGTACCGCCGGGGCGCTCGCGGGGCTGGCGGGCATGTTCGAGGTGGCGGGCCCCGCCGGTCAGGTGAGCATCGATTTCAACGTGGGCTACGGCTTTACCGCGATCATCGTGGCGTTTCTGGGGCGTCTGCACCCGGTCGGCATCGCGCTTGCGGGGCTTCTGATGGCACTCACCTATATCGGTGGCGAGATGGCGCAATCGACCATGGGGCTGCCCGCCGCCGCGATCCAGCTTTTCCAGGGGATGCTGCTGTTTTTCCTGCTGGCGGTGGATCTGCTGACCAATTTCCGCCTGCGAGTCCGTCTCAGGGAGGCAGCCTAATGGGTGCGATCGATCCGACCCTCCTTCTGGCCGCGATCATGGTGGCGGCGACACCCATTCTTCTGGCCGCGCTTGGCGAACTGGTGGTGGAGCGCGCGGGCGTGCTCAACCTCGGGGTAGAGGGCATGATGATCACCGGTGCGATCTGCGGCTTTGCCGTGGCGGTCAATTCCGGCTCGCCGGTGCTCGGCTTTGTCGCGGCGGCGGCGGGGGGCGCAGCACTCTCGCTGCTCTTTGCCCTGCTGACGCAACTGGCGCTGGCCAATCAGGTCGCCTCTGGGCTGGCGCTGACGCTTTTCGGCCTCGGCCTCTCATCGCTGTTGGGCCAAGGATATCAGGGGATCAAGCCCCCGCCCACGCCCCGGCTCGACCTCGGCCCGTTGAGCGATATCCCCTTCCTCGGTCGCGTGCTCTTTTCCCACGATCCCATGGTCTATCTCGCGCTCGGGCTGGTGGCGGCGGTCTGGGCGCTGCTGAAATTCACCCGCGCGGGCCTGATCCTGCGCGCCGTGGGCGAAAACCACGACGCCGCCCATGCGCTCGGCTATCGGGTGGTGCGGGTGCGGGTGATGGCGATCCTCTTCGGCGGGGCCTGCGCGGGGCTGGGCGGTGCGTATATCAGTCTCATCCGTGTGCCGCAGTGGACCGAGGGCATGACCTCCGGCGCGGGCTGGATCGCGCTCGCCCTCGTCGTCTTTGCCTCGTGGAAGGCCGGGCGCGTTCTACTCGGTGCCTGGCTTTTCGGCGGGGTCTCTGTGCTTCAGCTCAATCTTCAGGCAGCGGGCCTTGCCATTCCTGTCGAGTATCTTTCCATGTCGCCCTACTTGATCACCATCCTCGTGCTGGTCATCATGTCCGCGGACCGCTCTCGCGCACCCGGCTCTCTGGGCCGCAGCTTTCACGCCTCGCAATAACCACAACAAGGAGACCCCACATGACCCTTACCCGCCTGTTCACCACCGCAGCCCTTGCGCTTGGCCTGGCCAGCACCGCCATGGCGCAGGATAAGACCAAGGTCGGCTTCATCTATGTCGGCCCCATCGGCGATGGCGGCTGGACCTATGAGCATGACAAGGGCCGTCTCGCCGTCGAGGCAGAGTTCGGCGACGCGGTCGAAACCGTCTATCAGGAAAGCGTGCCGGAGGGCGCCGATGCCGAGCGCGCAATCACGCAGATGGCGCTTCAGGGCGCGGACCTGATCTTTACCACCTCGTTCGGCTTCATGGAGCCGACGCTTGCCGTGGCCGAAAAATTCCCCAATGTGAAATTCGAGCACGCCACCGGCTACAAGACCGCGCCCAATGTCTCGACCTATTCCGCCCGATTCTACGAGGGGCGCGCGGTGCAAGGCCATATCGCGGGCAAGATGACCAAATCGAATATCATCGGCTATATCGCCTCCTATCCGATCCCCGAGGTCATCCGCGGCATCAACTCGGCCTATATCCACGCCAAGAAAGCCAACCCCGATGTCGAGTTCAAGATCATCTGGGCCTATACATGGTTCGACCCGGCAAAAGAGGCCGACGCCGCGCAGGCTCTCATTGAACAGGGCGCGGATGTGATCCTGCAACATACCGATTCCACCGCCCCGCAGGCCGCCGCCGAGAAGGCCGGCAATGTCGTGACCTTCGGGCAGGCCTCGGACATGGCCGAATATGCGCCCTTCCCGCGCGTGTCGTCGATCATCGATGACTGGGCACCCTACTATATCGCCCGCACCCGCGCGGTGATTGACGGCACCTGGGAGACAACCGAGACCTGGGACGGCATCGGCCCCGGCATGGTCGCGATCGGCGAGATCACCGACGCCGTGCCCGCCGACGTCAAGGCCGAGGCACTCGCAATGAAGGATGCCATGGCGCGCGGCGAGTATCACCCCTTCACCGGCCCACTCAACAAACAGGACGGCAGCGTGTGGCTGACCGAGGGCGAAGTGGCCGACGACGGCACGCTTCTGGGCATGGATTTCTATGTCGAGGGCCTGACCGGGCAGATCCCGAACTGAGCCCGTTGCCTGTGACCTGCACCCCGCCGTGCCACGCGCGGCGGGGTGATTATGCGGTTCACAGGTGCCGAACCGGGCACGCGGAGCGCTCAGATCGACTGGTCGTAATCCCCCACCGCCGGTTCGGTGCGGATGACCGCATCGAGATCGGCGAAGATGGCGCGCATTTCCGCGTCGCTTGCGCTGCTCTCGCACACCACCACAAGGTTGGGCGTGTTCGACGAGGCCCGCACAAGACCCCAGGACCCGTTGTCGAGAATAACACGGGCGCCATTGACGGTCACGACCTCCTTGATGGGGCGCCCGGCGAGCGGCTCTCCTGCGGCATGGCGCGCGACGAGTTTGGCGACGATGCGATCCAGCACAGCGTATTTCTCGGTATCGGCGCACCAGGGTGACATGGTGGGGGTGCCCCAGGTCTGCGGCAGGGCGCGGCGGAGGTCGGACATGGACATATCAGGGTTGCGGTCCATCAGCTTGCAGATCTCGACCGCCACACGCAGACCACAATCATAGCCGCGCCCGATGGGTTCGGCGAGGAAGTAATGGCCGGATTTCTCGAAACCGGCGAGCGCGCCCAATTCCTTGACCCGGCGTTTCATGTGGCTGTGGCCGGTTTTCCAGTAATCCGCCGTGACGCCATTCTTGATCAGTTCGGGATCAGAGGCAAAGAGCCCGGTGGATTTCACATCCGCCACAAAGGTGGCGTTGGGGTAAATCTTCGACAGATCCCGCGCCATGATGACGCCCACCTTGTCGGCAAAGATTTCCTCGCCCTCGTCATCGACAACGCCGCAGCGGTCACCGTCGCCGTCAAAGCCGAGCGCGAAATCGGCGCCCGTGGCGCGCACGGTTTCGGCCATGTCATGCAGCATTTCCATGGCTTCGGGATTGGGGTTGTAATGCGGAAAGGTGTAGTCGAGCCTGTTGTGCGACGGGATCACCTCGACGCCGATGCGCGCGAACAATTCCGGCGCAAAGGCAGAGGCAGTGCCATTGCCGGTGGCGCAGACGACGCGCAGCTTGCGGGTCATGCGAAAATCGCCGACGAGATCGTCAAGATAGGCCTCGCGCACGCCGGGGACAAATTCGTAAGAGCCGACCGCGCGCGCGACGCCGCGCCCCTCAAGCACGATGTCGCGGAGTTCCGCCATCTCGTCCGGGCCGTGGGTGAGCGGGCGCTCGAACCCCATCTTGACCCCGGTCCAGCCGTTCGGGTTGTGCGAGGCGGTGACCATGGCCACGGCGGGCACATCGAGGTGGAATTGCGCGAAATAGGCCATGGGGCTGAGGGCAGGGCCGATGTCCTTGACGGTGATCCCTGCCTGCATGAGGCCCAGCATGAGCGCATTCTTGATCGTGAGCGAATAGTCGCGGTAGTCATTGCCGACCGCGATCACCGGCGCGATGCCGCGGGCGTGGATCTGGGTGCCGAGACCGAGACCAAGCGCCGTGATCCCCGGCAGGTTGATCGCATCGGGATATTTCCAGCGCGCGTCGTATTCGCGAAAACCCGTCGGCTCGATCATCGCGTCGCGCAGGAATTCCCATGTGTTCGGCGCGACGGTCGGCAGGGGCTTGGACATGAATAACTCTTTGCTTCAAACAATCAGGGGGTTTGCCTTGGCGAGGCGATCGAACTCCATCAGGCTCGCTATGAGCGCGGGCATTTGCGTGAGGGGGATCATGTTCGGCCCGTCCGAGGGCGCGTTGTCGGGATCCTCATGCGTCTCGATGAACACGGCCGCGACCCCGATCGCCACGGCGGCGCGCGCCATGACGGGGGCGAATTCGCGCTGCCCGCCGCTGCTGCCGCCCTTGCCGCCGGGTTGCTGCACCGAATGGGTCGCATCCATCACCACCGGATAGCCGGTCGCCGCCATCTGCGGCAGGCTGCGCATATCGGCAACAAGGGTGTTGTAACCAAAAGAGGTGCCGCGTTCGGTCAGCATGATACGGGTGTTGCCGGTGCTCTCGATCTTGGAGATGACATTGGGCATGTCCCAGGGGGCGAGAAACTGCCCCTTCTTGACATTGATCACCGCGCCGGTCTCGCCCGCCGCGATCAGGAGATCGGTCTGGCGGCAGAGAAAGGCGGGGATTTGCAGCACATCGGCCACCTCAGCCACCGGCGCGCATTGATCCGCGGTGTGGATGTCGGTGAGCACCGGCAGCCCAAGCGCGTCCTTGACCGATTGCAGCACCTTGAGCCCCTCGTCGAGCCCGAGGCCGCGCTTGCCCGAGAGCGAGGTGCGGTTGGCCTTGTCAAAGCTGCCCTTGAAGATCAACCCTGCGCCATGGGCGGCGCAGGCCTCTTGCAATGTGCCGGCGATCATCTGGGCATGGTCAGCGGATTCGAGCTGGCAGGGCCCGGCGATGAAGGTAAGCGGCCGGTCATTCGCAACACGGCAGCCCGAAATATCAATCACGTGCATGGTCAAGAGGTTACCTGTTCCCTGAGAATGGAGGCAGTCAGCGACACCATCAGGTAGATACCAGAAAAGATCAGAAAGGCCAGAACGGTATTCTCGAATACCTTGGGATAGCTGGCCTCCTGCGGTGGAACGGGCCGCGCGCTCACGGTCAGGTAGCGTACCTGCTTGTTGGCCTCGGTCTCGGACATGCGCATGGATTCCAGGGCCGATTGCAGCACCATGTCGGCGGTCGCAAGATCCGCCTGCGCCATCTGGATCGCCGCCGTTTTCGACGCAAGCGAGCTGTCGCCCTCGGTCGCCTCGGTCAGACGGCGCTTCTGCCGCTCTAGCTCGGCGCGCAGGACGGTGATCTCCGATTGCAGCGCAGTCACGCGGGCGGTGTTGGGGCGGGCATTGTTCAACTGGATGCTCAGCACCAGTTCCTTTTCCTGCAACTGCAACTCGACCGAGTTGATCAGACTGCGGATACCCGCGATCTCGCCTTCGGGATCGAGGATCGTGCCCTCCTGCAAGGCCACGAGCCGCTCCTGCGCGGCGCGCCGCTCGGCCTTGGCCTGCTCCAGGCTTTCGGCTGCGATCTTCACCGCATCGTTGCGCTTGTCACGGCTGAGCTCGTCCACACGCTCTTCGGCATAGGCGATAAGCTGCTGGTTAAAGCGCAGGCTGGTCTCGGGATCGGCGGCGATCACCTCCATCCGCATGACGCCCTCTGTGGGGTCATAGCCGATCTTCACATGGCGGCGATAAAGCTTGTAAACCGCCTCGTTGCTGGCGTTGGGGTCAAGCCGCTGGATCACATCGATGCCGGGGGCGCTGAAATGCGCGCGAAAGCCCTGCTCCTCGTCGAGGCGCAGCATGGCATCCTTGGATTCGAGGTATTCCTGTGTCGCGATCGCGTCCTGCCCGGTGGCGAACTGGCTGGGCAAAAGCCCGCCAAGACCACCCCGGCCACCCGCGCCACCGCTGTCGGCGGACAGGATCAGAAAGGCCGAGTTGGAGGCATACATGGGCGTCGCCATCGAACTGAAATAATACCCCGCGAGAAAGGTGGGCAGGATCACAAAGGCGAGCAGGCGCGACATGAGCAGCGCCAGTTTGCGGCGGCGACGGCGGGAAATGTCGCGCTGGATGGCGACGATCTCCGAGGCGCGCCGCTCGGACGGGCTGATGTCGCGGACGGGCAGGTTGTGGGCCTGCGCCGGCACCGTCTGCGGAAGCTGGACGCGCGGCGCGGCCTGCTGCCAGTCTGCCGCCTCGTTGCCGGCCACCAGTTCCAGAATGCCCGAGCGCTGAAACGGGTCGATGCCGCGCGCGCGCAAAAGTCGCACCGCGTCAAAATCCGAGGTGGGCGCCAGCCCGTGTTTCTGCGCCGCACGACGCGCCAATCGCAGTTCGCGCCCTGTCAGGCCCTCTCGGCGAATGTCGTCGATGCTGGCGCCTGGCACATCTGCGCGCACGGCGTCGATCTGACCTTCGCGCGGGGCTTCGTCCCGCGTGCATGACGCCGCCTGGGCGGCCGCACCCGCCATGGACGCGCTGCGACGGATGCGGAACTTGCTAACCTTGGGTTTCGTAGTCATAGAGCTCTTTCGCCTCTTCCAAGGTATCGAACATAAAGAGTTTACCCGCAGTTAACACGGCTGCCGAACTCGCGAACTTTTCAAGCGTCCTGGGATCGTGCGACACGATCACGATGGTTGTGGTGGCCAACCGCTCGCGCAGGATTTCCCCGGCCTTGCGGTTGAATTCCACATCGGTCGATCCGGGCATCCCCTCGTCGATCAGATACATGTCGAAATCAAGCGCCAGCATCAGCGCAAAGCTGAACCGCGCCCGCATCCCCGAGGAATAGGTGCCGAGCGGCTGGTCGAAATATTCGCCCAGACCGCAAAGCCAGCGGCAATACGCCTCGATGTAATCCGGATCGAGCCCGTAGAGCCGCGCGATGTAGCGCGCGTTCTCCTTGGCGGAAAGGCGCGAGATGACACCCCCCATGAAGCCTAGCGGAAAGGAGATGCGGCAACTGCGCCGGATCACGCCCTCGTCCGGTTTCTCCAGCCCCGCCATCATGTTGATAAGCGTGGTTTTCCCGGTGCCGTTGGGCGCGAGGATGCCAAGGCTGCGCCCAAGTTCCACGCGGAACGAAACATCCTCAAGGATTACCTTGTGCTGGCTGCCCGTCCAGAAGGACTTGCTAACATTTTCAAACTCCAGCATCCGGCTGCCCCGATTACAAACCACCTCGCCCGGCGCATCCCGCGGGTTGTGGCCGTTATTATTTTTGATCTGCGGACAATATGCCATTTGATCAAGGCAATAATATGCTCTGGGGGACAAAAAATGCGGCTCGGGCGCGACGATCCCGGGGCAAATCGTGGCCAACAGGTGACGGCGGATGGGAATTGTGCCCGCCCGATTGCCCGCGCCGCCGCTCTGGGCTAGGGACGCACTGGAACAGCCCGCACGAGACAGCCCATGAGCCGCATCTGCCATATCGAACTCGATGATGCCAACCTGCCGCCGCCCACGCCCGAAATCGAGCAGGAGCGCAAGGTGGCCATGTATGACCTGATCGAGCAGAACAGCTTTGCGTTGCCCGCGCGGGACGGGCGGGCGGTGCCCGAGGGGCCATACCGTGTGGGCCTTGCGATCCGCGAGAAACGCCTCGTCTTTGACATCTGCACCGAGGATGGCGGCCCGGCGGCCGAGTTTCACCTCTCGCTGTCGCCGTTCCGGCAGGTGGTCAAGGATTACTGGGCCATCTGCGAAAGCTATTTCGACGCAGTCAGGAACATGCCGCCCTCCCAGATCGAAACCATCGACATGGCCCGGCGCGGCATCCACAACGAGGGCGCGCGCGTGCTCGAAGAACGGCTCGAAGGCAAGGCCGAGATCGATACCGCCACCGCGCGCCGCCTGTTCACCCTCATCTGCGTGCTGCATTTCGGGGGCTGAGCATATGCCCCAGCCGCTGCCGCAATCGGTGCTGTTCTGTTGCGATCACAATGCCGTGCGCTCGCCCATGGCCGAGGGGATCATGAAGAAGTTCTACGGCACCGACACATATGTGCAGTCGGCGGGCGTCAAGAACGACATGGAGATCGATGGCTTTTCCATCGCCGTCTGCCGTGAGATCGGGGTCGAGCTCGAACGCCACCGCTCGCGCAGCTTTGACCAGATGGAGCAGTGGGGCGACGACCTGTCGTCCTTCGATCTCATCGTCTCGCTCAGCCCCGCCAGCCAGCGCCGCGCGCTTGAACTGACGCGGTTCTATCACCTCGATGTCGTTTACTGGCCGATCATGGACCCGACCGGGCTTGCGCAGACGCGCGAGGCGCGGCTCGATGCCTATCGCCAGACCCGCGACCAGATCATCGGCCACCTGACCGCGCGTTGGGGCCCGCCCATGGAGGATACATGACTGACACCATCCGCATCTATTTCGACGCCTTCAACCGGGGCGATGTGGCGGGGATGCTTGCCTGCCTGAGCGACGATGTGCACCACCATGTCAACGAGGGTCAGGTGCGCATCGGCAAGGACGCGTTCCGCGCCTTTTGCGAGCACATGAGTCGCTGCTACCGCGAGACCCTGACCGACGTGGTGCTTTTCGAGGCCGAGGGCGGCACCCGTGCCGCCGCAGAGTATATCGTGAACGGAACCTATCTTGAGACCGACGAGGGCCTGCCGGAGGCGCGCGGCCAGACCTACCGCCTGCCTGCCGGGTCGTTCTTCTCGCTGCAGGACGGACGGATCACGCGGGTCGTGACCTATTACAACCTCGCCGACTGGGTGAAACAGGTCTCGGCATGATCCGGGTCGCGCGGCTCAGCGGCGCGGCGCTCTCGGCCGCCCTGCCCGAGGTGGCGCGCCTGCGCATCGAGGTGTTTCGTGCGTTCCCCTATCTCTACGACGGCGATGCTGCCTATGAGGCGCGCTATCTTCAGGTCTACCGCGACAGCTCGGACGCGATCCTTGTGGGGGCGTTTGACGGCGCGCGTCTTGTGGGTGCGGCCACCGGCACGCCGATGGAGGATCACGCCGGAGATTTCGGCGCAGCGGTGGCAGGATGCGGCGTGCCGCTCGATCACATCTTCTACTGCGCCGAAAGCGTGCTTTTGCCCGGTTATCGCGGTCAGGGTATCGGTCACCGCTTCTTCGACCTGCGAGAGGACCATGCCCGTGCCATGGGTCGCAGCCACGCGGCCTTTTGCAGCGTGATCCGCGCCCCGGACCACCCGGCACGACCCGCCGACTACCGCCCGCTCGATCCGTTCTGGCGCAGGCGCGGCTATGCACCGGTTGACGGGGCCATCGCGCAGTTCCGCTGGAAAGAGGTGGGACAGACCGACGAGACCCCGCACGACCTGCAATTCTGGATGCGCGCGCTTTGACCAGAACTCTGCCCCGGAAACACCGATATTTTGCTGGAAGATCGCCCGCTGGCACTGTTATTCAGGCTCCGCCCGGGGGGGCATTCAGAGAGGAGCGCGCGATGACGCGTCTTTTTGCCGTTGCCCTCGGGGTAAGTGTGGTCCTTGCCGGGATGGCCGGAGCCGAGGGCCGATCGCAGATCGGCTATGGGCTCGTCTTCACCAACGATCTCATCGGCGACGGTGATGACCGCTGGCGCACCGGGTCAGTGGCTTCGAGCCGCATCTACGCGCCCGACTGGCAGGGGCAGGCCCCGTCGCGCCTTGGCGAATTGCTCGAACTGCGGTTCAACGGCGAGATCATCGCGCCCGACGATCTCTCTACGCCCGCCCCGGTGGACCGTCCCTTTGTCGGCGCACTCAGCCTGGGGCTGCACACGCATGTTCAGCGCGCGCGGATGGAATACGCGGTGGGGGCCGATCTGGTCGTGACCGGCCCGCAAACCGGGCTCGACGATTTTCAGGACTGGATCCATGACTTTGTCGGCGGCGACAAGATCAGCCGCGCCGCGCGCCGCAGTCAGGTCGATGACGGGTTTTATCCCACCGCCGTCCTCGAGTTGGGGCGCAGCTTTGATCTCGGCTCCGCCCGCCTGCGCCCCTTCGCCGAGGCGCGCATCGGGGCGGAAACACTTGTGCGCGCCGGGGCCGATCTCAGCTTCGGCAGGCTCACGCGCGGCGAATTGCTGGTTCGCGAACCTGTCTCCGGCCAACGCTACCGCACCGTGCACAACGAAGGCGCGGGCGCGGCCCTGATCGTCGGGGCGGATTTCGCCTGGGTCGAGGACAGCGAATTTCTGCCCGGTCGCGCAGTGGTCACGCCCGAGGATTACCGTGCGCGCGTGCGCGGCGGCATCCATTGGGAAGGACGAAGCGGGGCCTCTGTCTTTTACGGACTGACCTGGCTCAGCGAGGAATTCGAGGAGCAACGAGAAGGGCAGATGGTGGGGTCATTACAATTCCGTTTGCGGTTTTGAGAAAATCGCAAAGGGGGGTTTGCAGACAGACCCGGCTTTGCTAACCTTCCAGTCATAAGAAGACTATCAAGGCAGGCACAGAGCATGAGAACGGGCTTCAGGGGCACGTTCGTCATTTCCTGGACGCAAACGGAACTGGACGGTCAGGGCGCGGCACCGCCCGAGACGCTGTCTGTCGGGATCACCTGGTCCTGGCGGGGAGAGGTGGTGCGCGTGGACGGCCCACCCGATCTCTTGCGGCTGGACATGGCGGAGGGCGAGGCCGCGCAACGCAAGCGCGCGGCGAAAATGGTCAGACGGCTGGTGGGCGCTGCGCTCAGCGACCGGCGCGACCTTGATCGCATCGAGGTGAACGAGCCGCTTCTGGATGCGGGTTTCGTCGTCACCGACGGGCTGCACAGCTATACGGTCACGGTGATCGAGACCGGACCGGGCGCGCCGCCGCTTTTGATGTTTCTCGACGACATCCCACCCCGTGACACGGAAATGTGGGTGGTCCATCACAGCCTCGACGCGTTGCGCGGCGCGGCCACGAGCCCGGCCAGCGGCGGCGTGATCTGCTTTACCCCCGGCACGCGGATCGAAACGCCCGAGGGCCCGCGCCTGATCGAGGAGTTGCGCGACGGCGACCGGGTGCAGACCCGCGACAGTGGCGCGCAGGCAATCCGGTGGATCGGCAGCCGCCGCATGACCGGCGCGCGGCTTTTTGCCATGCCGCGGCTGCGGCCCATCCGCCTCAAGGCGGGCGCATTGGGCCTTGAGCGCCCCGACGTTACGTTGCTCGTGAGTCCAGAACACCGGGTTCTGGTGCGCGGCGATGTGGCGCGCGCGCTTTTCAACACGCCCGAGGTGCTGGTGATGGCGCGCGACCTGATCAACAACGACACCATCACCGTCGATCTCGCCTCGCGCGAGGTGACCTATATTCACCTGCTCCTGCCCAGCCATCAGATCATCTGGGCCAATGGCGTCGAGACCGAGAGCTTTCACCCCGCCAGCGCCGCACTGTCGACGCTGACCGAGGCGGATCGCGCGCGGCTTCTGGCGCTCAACCCAAATCTGGAGCACGAACCGCATCTCTATGGCGGGCACGCGCGGCGCTGCCTGAATGCCTCGGAGGCCGCGATCCTGCGGCACGAAGCGGCCTGAGAAGGGCTGGGGGCGCTGCCCCCGTCGCGCATCCGCGCGACTCCCCCGGGATATTTGCGGCCAGAAGAAACCGGGCGCGCACGCATGCCCCTGCCGCCAAGACCCTTGCGAGAGCCACCGCCGCGCGGTATTTGCAAGGGATGATACGGGTTTTCGACATGGACGATCGCGCGCGCCTGCCGTGGCGCTTTTTCGGGGCACAATGCTCCGTGCTCGCGCGTCGCTGAGGCCGCGCGCCTTTGATCCATCCGACCGCAGCCAATCAGCAACGGGAGAGGACGCATGTCCCCCAAGACACTCTATGACAAGATCTGGGATGCCCACGTGGCCCATGAGGCCGAGGACGGCACCTGCCTTCTCTATATCGACCGCCACCTCGTGCATGAGGTGACAAGCCCGCAAGCCTTTGAAGGGCTGCGGATGGCCGGGCGCAAGGTGCATGCCCCCGACAAGACCATTGCCGTGCCCGATCACAACGTGCCCACCACGCTCGATCGCGCCAATGCCGCCACCATGACCGAGGACAGCCGCATTCAGGTCGAGGCGCTGGACAAGAACGCGCGGGATTTCGGCATCCATTATTACCCGGTGTCGGACGTGCGGCAGGGCATCGTGCATATCGTCGGCCCCGAACAGGGCTGGACCCTGCCCGGCATGACCGTGGTTTGCGGCGACAGCCACACCGCGACGCATGGGGCATTCGGGGCGCTCGCGCATGGCATCGGCACCTCTGAGGTCGAGCATGTGCTGGCCACGCAGACGCTCATTCAGCGTCGCGCCAGGAACATGAAGGTCGAGATCACCGGCAAGCTGCGCCCCGGTGTGACCGCCAAGGACATCACCCTCTCGGTGATCGGCAAGACCGGCACGGCGGGCGGCACCGGCTATGTGATCGAATATTGCGGCGAGGCCATTCGTGATCTCAGCATGGAAGGCCGCATGACGGTCTGCAACATGGCGATCGAGGGCGGCGCGCGTGCGGGCCTCATCGCGCCGGATGAAAAGACATATGAGTATGTGATGGGCCGTCCCCATGCGCCCAAGGGTGCGCAATGGGAGGCCGCGCTCAACTGGTGGAAAACGCTCTATTCCGACGATGACGCGCATTGGGACAAGGTGGTGACGCTGCGGGGCGAGGATATTGCCCCTGTCGTCACCTGGGGCACCAGCCCCGAGGATGTGTTGCCGATTACCGCAACCGTGCCTGATCCTTCGGATTTCACCGGCGGCAAGGTCGATGCGGCGCGCCGGTCGCTGGAGTATATGGGCCTCAAGCCGGGGCAGAAGCTGAGCGAGGTCGAGATCGACACGGTCTTTATCGGCTCTTGCACCAATGGCCGGATCGAGGATCTGCGCGCGGCGGCGGCGATCCTGAAGGGCAAGAAGATTGCCGTGAAACGCGCGATGGTGGTGCCCGGCTCTGGCCTTGTGCGCGCACAGGCCGAGGAAGAGGGGCTGGCGGATATTTTCATCGAGGCCGGGTTTGAATGGCGGCTTGCGGGCTGTTCCATGTGTCTGGCGATGAACCCGGATCAGTTGTCACCCGGCGAGCGTTGTGCCGCCACCTCGAACCGCAACTTTGAGGGTCGTCAGGGCCGCGGTGGCCGCACCCACCTGATGAGCCCCGCCATGGCGGCGGCGGCGGCGGTCACGGGGCGTCTGACGGATGTAAGGGAGATGATGTGATGGAAAAATTCGAAAAACTCAGCGGCATTGCCGCCCCCCTGCCCCTGATCAATATCGACACCGATATGATCATCCCCAAGCAGTTCCTCAAGACGATCAAGCGGTCGGGGCTGGGCGTGAACCTGTTCGACGAGATGCGCTATGATGATGACGGCAACGAGATCCCCGATTTCGTGCTCAACAAGCCGCAGTATCGCGAGGCGCAGATTTTGATCGCGGGGGATAATTTCGGCTGCGGGTCGAGCCGCGAGCACGCGCCCTGGGCGATCAAGGATTTCGGCATCCGCTGCGTCATCGCGCCGAGCTTTGCCGATATCTTCTACAACAACTGCTTCAAGAACGGCATCCTGCCGATTGCCCTGCCGCAAGAACAGGTCGATGTGCTGATGAAAGAGGCCGAGAAGGGCGCCAATGCCCGCATCGAGGTGGATCTGGAGGCGCAGACCGTTTCCACCTCCGAGGGCGAGGTGTTTTCCTTCGAGGTGGATGCATTCAAGAAGCACTGCCTGCTGGAAGGACTGGACGACATCGGCCTGACGCTCAAGAAGGCCGCCGCGATAGCCGCCTTCGAGTCGCAGGCGGCACAGTCCCGCCCCTGGGTCTGACATGTTGGCGGAGGGCGTCGCGTGCGCCCTCCGCCTGCGGGATAATCGGCGCTGCAACCCTGAGTAATGCATTCTCCAGGCCCTTCGCCCTAATTCCGCCCGAGGAATGATGTATTCCTGCACCAGGTTTGCCCTGAAATCGCCTGATATCTTTCCTTATCTTAAACTGTTGGTTGCGAAGCGCCGCGAAAGAGGGCAAAAATTGGGCATCTTTGAGGCAACCCGCCACAATTCGCGGGATCGGAATGGGACAAGGGCGCGGCATCGTATCGCGTCCGACCGATATGAGAGGGAACGGGCAGTGGGACCCCATACCCCCGGCGTGATCGCGCGCGCGATCCTGATCGCGATTGTGGTGGCGACCCCCGCCCTGTTGCTGCCGTTCACCGATCCCGAGACGGCGCAAATGGTCATGGTGCTTGCGCTTCTAGCGGCGATCCTGACCTTCATCGAATACAATTCCCGCTATCCATCGATCATCGAATTCCGCTTCGCCCCGCCGATCAACCGGCTCAAGTTCTTCACGCTGGCCACGATCCTGATCACGCTGTCGCTGATGATGCGCGGGCAGGTTGCGGGCAGTCCGGCCACGATCATGCTGACGCAGTTTGCGGACGGTCTGGGCGCGGCGGTGGATTTCCCCTATTCGCCGATACGACTGATGGTGCTGATCCTGCCACCCGGAGCCGATCAGGCGTTGATCGACCAGATGCGGCGGGCGGCGGGATTGTCCTATACCACCTCGCTGGTCATGATCCTTATATTCCTGACCCTCGTGCGCTTTCACGGCTGGCCAAGCCGCAAGGACGGTTTCAACGTCTGGGTGAACATGCCGCTCTTCGACCCCACCGGCGGCGGCGACGTGGTCCGCCGACTCGGACGCGACGCGGCCCTGAACATGGTGCTGGGATTCTTGCTGCCGTTCCTCATTCCCGCTATTATCGGGGCTGCTTCCAACTTCTTCGACCCGGCAACCATCACAAATCCGCATACCCTGATCTGGGCTACAACGGCATGGGCATTTCTTCCTGCAAGCCTGCTGATGCGTGGGATCGCGATGAGCCGGATCGCCGCGATGATCGACGACAAACGGCAGCGCACCTATGCGGCACAGGGGGCAGAACCGGCCTCGGAAAGCGCGCAGCGCGCCTGAGCGCGACCTTCCTTCTAAGTCTCGGGCTGCTTGCCCTGCCGGTTCGCGCCGAAACGCTGCGCGTAGCCACATGGAACGTGGCGCTTGCACGTTCCGGTCCTGGCCTTCTCCTGCGGGATGTCCTGCGGGATGACGACCCCCGCCTCGCCGCCATAGCGGGTGTACTGGCAGAGGTGGCCCCCGATATCCTGCTTCTGCAAGGGGTGGATCATGACCACGAGTTCATGACGCTTGCCGCGCTGCGCGACCGGATCGCACGCGAGGGGCCGCGCTATCCCCATCTCTTCGCGCTGCGGCCCAACAGCGGCTGGCCCACCGGGCTCGATATGGACGGCGACGGGCGGCGCGGGGGGCCGGGGGATGCGCAGGGCTATGGCGCGTTTTCCGGGCAGGGCGGCATGGCGCTTCTGTCGCGCCATCCCATCGACACGGGTGCCGCGCGGGACTGGAGCGCGCTTTTGTGGCGTGACCTGCCCGGCGCGCTCTTGCCGGAGGTGGATGGCCGGCCCTTCCCCTCGGAAGAAGCACAGGCAATTCAACGGCTCTCCTCCGTCGGGCATTGGGCGGTGCCGGTCACGCTGCCTGGGGGCCGGCTGACGATCCTTGCCTTTCACGCCGCCCCACCCGTCTTCGACGGGCCGGAGGACCGCAACGGGCGGCGCAACGCCGACGAGATCCGCCTCTGGCAACATATCCTCGACGGTGGCCTCGGCCCTGCCCCCGACCGCCCCTTCGTCATCGCCGGGGTCGCCAATCTCGATCCCGAGCGCGGCGAGGGCCGACATGAGGCGATCCGCGCGCTGCTGAGCGATTCGCGTGTGCAGGATCCTCGCCCGATGCGCCCTGGTGCGATGTTCCGCTTCGAGACCGCCCACTGGCCGCAGGCCGGTGCCCTGCGGGTCAGTTACCTCCTGCCCTCCGCGGGTCTCACCGTCAGCGGCGCCGGGATATACTGGCCCGAGGGCGGCGATGCAGGGGCCGCTGTGGCGACCCTTGCCGGGCCGCATCGCCTCATCTGGGTGGACCTGTCGCTTGATTGAGCGCGCCCTTTCTTGACCCCGCCGCGCGCGGGCTATACGCCATCGGACAATCAATCACCCAAGAGGACAGACCCCATGAGCAACCCCTCGCTTCTCATCCTGCCCGGTGACGGGATCGGCCCCGAAGTCATGGCCGAAGTGCGCCGCATCATCGACTGGTTCGGCGCCAAACGCGGCATTACCTTCGACGTAAGCGAGGATCTGGTGGGCGGCTGCGCCTACGACAAGCACGGCACGCCCCTGCATGACGACACCATGGCCAAGGCACAGGAGGTTGATGCCGTCCTCCTTGGGGCGGTCGGCGGGCCGCAATACGACAACCTCGATTTCTCGGTAAAGCCCGAGCGCGGCCTGCTGCGCCTGCGCAAGGAGATGGACCTTTACGCCAACCTGCGTCCCGCGCAGTGCTTTGACGCGCTTTCCGATTTTTCCTCGCTCAAGAAGGACGTGGTGGCGGGGCTCGACATCATGATCGTGCGCGAACTCACCTCCGGCGTCTATTTCGGCGAGCCGCGCGGCGTGATCCGCGAAGGCAACGAGCGCGTCGGCATCAACACGCAGCGCTATACCGAATCCGAGATCGCCCGCGTCGCGCGCTCGGCCTTCGAACTGGCGCGCAAGCGCAGCAACAAGGTCTGCTCGATGGAAAAGGCCAATGTGATGGAATCGGGCGTGCTGTGGCGCGAGGTCGTGACCGAAGTGCATCAGGCAGAATATGCCGATGTGGAGTTGAGCCACATGTATGCCGATGCGGGCGCGATGCAGCTCACCCGCTGGCCCAAGCAGTTTGACGTGATCGTGACCGACAACCTCTTTGGCGATCTGCTCTCGGATCTCGCGGCGATGCTGACCGGTTCGCTGGGGATGCTGCCCTCGGCCTCGCTCGGCGCACCGATGGCCAATGGCCGGCCCAAGGCGCTCTATGAGCCGGTCCACGGCTCTGCCCCCGACATCGCGGGTCAGGGCAAGGCCAATCCCATCGCCTGCATCCTCAGCTTCGCCATGGCGCTGCGTTATTCCTTCGACATGGGAGATGAGGCCGCGCGCGTGGAGAAAGCCGTGGAACAGGTGCTCGCCGATGGCGTACGCACCGCCGATCTGATGGGCCCCGAGGGCGGCACGCCGGTCTCTACCGCTGCCATGGGCGACGCGATCCTTGCGGCTCTCGACGCAAGCCTCTGACCCCGGCGAGGGGCGCGCGCATCACACCCGCGCCCCTTTGCACCCCCGAGATCAGCCGACCAGAGACCATCCAAAGGCCCGCCCGGGGCCGGGCGGTCACTGAACCGCTTTCTCCAGCGCCTTTCCGGCGGTTTCAATATCGCGCCCCGCCCCCTGGACCGTCTGACATGCCGCCAGCGTCATGCAGGCCACAAGGCCGATCATAGCAAGTTTCATTACATCTTCCTTCTCACTGTCTAGACTCTTGTTATCGTCTTCGCGCGACGCCGCAAATACCTGTTCGCAGCGGCTTTCCGCCGAAGCGCGCAGGCTCCTACCCGCCGAACAGCGCCCCGCGTCGCAGCCCCTGCCCCGTTCGCCACAGCAGCCCGGCGATGATCGCCACAAGCACCAGCATGAGCACATAACCGATCAGCCGGTGCCCCGCAGACCCGACCGCCTCGGCGTGCTCGAAACTCGCCACCGTCACCGCCGCCAACGGAAAGCTGAGCGCCCAATGCGCGAGCGAAAACGGCAGCCGTAAAAGACGTGGCGCCTGCACAGCCACGATGAGCGCAAAGAGATAGGCGCCGTTGAGAAGCACCCGCGCAAACGCGTCCACCTCACCCACCAGAGAGAGCCAGGCGAGATATCCCACCGCCGGCGGCGCGATGAGGATGACCAGCGTCGGTTGCAACCGCTCGGGCAGCGGATCGTGAAAAATCAGCCGGTTCATCACCAGCGCCAGGAGCACCAGCCAGAAGATGAGACCGATCGAGGTAAAGAACCAGCTCGCCTCGACATATCCCAAAGGCACGCCCGCGACGGCCACGACCACGTTGCCCACGGCGGGGATGAACCAGGCCGGCGTCAGGTGCCCGTGCTGAAAGGCCCGCGACCCGATCCAGCCCGAGACCACCGCCAGCGTCAGGATCAGTTGCACCGGCACCGCGATCAGCCACAGCGCATGCGCGATCCCCGGCGCGCGCTCCAACATCACGACCGCGAAAAGCAGGAGCGCAATGGAAATCGCCGGAAAAAAGGCAAGACTCACCGGATGCGCCCACTCCTCGGCCACGGCGCCGGGATGTCGGAGCGCCTTGGCAAGATAGGCGAACGCCACCACGACAAAGACCGCCAGCGTCAGCAGATGCGCCGCGCCGGATGCCAGATGCGTCAGCCCCGCCGCCGTCTCGCCCGCGCGCATGGCCAGCGTAAAGCCGCATAGCCCCATCACCATGGTAAACAGCGTCACCGGAACCGTGGCCAGCCGCATGGCCTATTCCGCCGCGCCGATGATGATATCCAGAGGCACAAGTCCGTCGATCTCGCCGCGCAGCACATTGCCAGCCACCACTGGCCCCACGCCCGCAGGCGTGCCGGTATAGATCACATCGCCCGCACCGAGGTGATAGAAGCGCGACAGATGCGCGATGATCTCGGGCACCGCCCAGACCATATCCGAAAGCCGTGCGTCCTGTGCGACCCGCCCGTCCACGCTGAGGCGGATCGCCTGATCGCCGATCTCGCCAAAGCGGTCCTTGGACGTCAGCGCGCCGATGATGGCGGCATTCTCGAAATCCTTGCCGAGATCCCAGGGCCGTCGCTTGTCCTTGGCCTGCCCTTGCAGGTCGCGCCGCGTCAGGTCGATGCCGCAACCATAGCCCCAGACTGCCCCCATTGCTTCGGTCGGGGCCGCCCGGAACGCAGGTCCGCCAAGCGCAACGACGAATTCCATCTCGTAATGACAGTCGCGCGTCTCAAGCGGATAGGGGATCGTTGCGCCGCTCAGGCAGAGCGAATCGGTTGATTTGGTGAAGTAGAACGGCGCCTCGCGATCCACCTCGTTGCCCATCTCGGCGGCGTGCGCCGCATAATTGCGCCCGACGCAGAAGATGCGGCGCACGGGAAAGCCATGCTTGCCCCCCTCGACAGGCACGAGCGGCGAGGCGGGCAGATCGAAAAGCGGCGTGGTCATGGGGCCTCCGGCGTGATTTGGCGCCGGTTATGCGCCCCGCCACGGGACTTGTCAAAGCCCCCGCTCAGGCCACGCGCCGCCCGTGTGACCAGACCCCGCGCAGCGCCGGCGTCTCGCCACGGAGCGTGACGCGGATCACATCGGCGCGCGCGCCGGGCGCGATCCGGCCCCGATCCGTCAGGCCCACTGCGCGCGCCGGGGCCTCTGTCACTGCGGCGATCCCGCGCGCCAGATCGCCCCGGAGCCGCCCCAGCCGCACCGCCGCATAGAGCAGCGCCGAGGGCACATAATCCGACGAAAGAATGTCCAGCAGGTCCAGATCGGCCAACTCTCCCGCCGCAACGTTGCCCGAGTGAGAGCCGCCCCGGATCAGGTTCGGCGCGCCCATTATGACGGCGATGCCCGCTGCATGACAGGCGCGCGCGGCCTCGACCGTGGTGGGAAACTCGGCGATCCGCACCCCATGCGCAGCCGAAACCGCCACCTGTCCTGCTGTGGTGTCGTCATGGCTGGCGAGCGCCGCGCCATAGCGGCGCGCGTGCGCCACCGCCGCCGCCTCATGTCGCACGCCATGGGCCGCGCGCAGCGCCTGAAGTTGTGCCACATGGGCCGAAAACTCGGCGTCGTTGAGGCCATGCTTGCCCTTCACATAGGTTTCCAGCTTGGAGATGTCGCGGAACTGCCGCTGCCCCGGCGTGTGATCCATCAGGCTCACGATGCCCACCCGGTCCTCGGGGCCAAAGGCGGCCATCTCGGCCTCCAGCGTCTCGGAACAGACCTCGGCGCGCAGGTGCAGGAAGTGGCTGATCTTGAGCGCCTGCGCCTCGCGCAGCGCCAGAAGCTCGCTCGCCAGCCCGCGCGCGTATTCCGCATATTTGCCGATCCCGGAAGGCACCGACCCCACGCGCATCGCGTCGAAAACCGTCGTGATACCGACGCTGGCAAGCTCGGCGTCATGGGCCAGGATCGCCGCATCATGCGGCCAGTGCACGGCGGGGCGGGGCTGGATATGACGCTCCAGATTGTCGGTATGAAGCTCGATAAGACCGGGCATGACCAGATCGCCCGCGCAATCCACTGCGCCTTTGGCCACGCCTGCACCTTCGCTCACGTCAGCGATGCGGCCTTCGCGCAGCATCACCGCGCCGCGCCGCACCTCGCCCGGCAGCACGATTTCAGCATTGGCGAGGATGATTTCTTCTGTCATGTCGCTGCCACACCTTTCTGGCATCTGGCCCGCAACAGACGAGAGACCCCATGCCCTTCACGCGCTACGCGCTCTATTTCACCCCCCCGCCGGGGCCGCTGGCCGAATTCGGTGCTGTCTGGCTCGGCTGGGATCCGGTCACCGGCATGCCCTGCCCCCATCCCGCGTTGAACCTCCCCGTGGCCGAGATCACCGCGGCACCGCGCAAATACGGGCTGCACGCGACGATGAAGCCACCCTTTCGCCTCGCCCCCGGCAAGACCGAGAGCGCGCTTGACGAGACGCTCGCCGCCTTCTGCGCCACTCAAGCCCCGGTAACGCTCGACGCGCTCGAAATCGCGCGTCTTGGCCGGTTTCTCGCGTTGCGGCCCGTGGGGGATCAGACCCCGCTCAACGCGTTGGCCGCCGCCACGGTGCGCGCGTTCGAGCCGTTCCGCGCGCCCCAGACCGAGGCCGAGATCGCACGGCGACGGGCCAGGGGCCTTTCGCCCGGGCACGAGGCCAACCTGCGCACCTGGGGTTACCCTTATGTGATGGATGCCTTCCGCTTTCACATCACCCTCACCGGCGACCTCGCGCCCGAAACGCTCGACACGGCAGCAGACGCGCTCGCGCCCCTCCTTGTGCCGCTTTTGCCGCGTCCCTTCGTGATCGACGCACTCTCGCTCATGGGCGAAGATGACGACGGGCGCTTTCACCTGATCCACCGTCAGACCCTGACCGCGTAGATCGCCTTGATCGCCGCGCGGGCCAGCTTCTCGGGCGGCGCGCCGGTATCAAGCGTCACAACCGGCCCCACGCCCTCGGGCAACGCCAGCGCCGCGCCGGTCAGCCGCTCGGCGATGTCCTCGGCACTCTCGCGCCCGCGCCCCGCCAGCCGCGCAGCCAGAACGACCGGATCGGCGGTCAGGTGCAGGATGACAAAAGGCTGGAACCGCGCCTGCGCCTCGGCCAGTACGCTCCGCGAGAGGTTGACCAGCAGATCGCGCCCTTGCGCCAGATCCATGCACACCCCCACCGGCACGCCATACCGCAAACCGTGCGCGCGCCAATGCAGCGCAAAACCACCCTCCTTGAGCCGGGCATCGAAGTCCGCCTCGCTCACCGGCTCGTGCCCCTCGCCATCGGGGTCGGCGGGCCGGGTAATCACCCGGCGCAGCCGCCGCAGACCGGGCCTTGTCTCGACCATGGCACGCATCAACGTATCCTTGCCCACGCCCGAGGGTCCGACCACCGCGATGAACAGGCCCCGGTTCATGCCGCCACCTCCGCTGAAAATGCAGTCACATCCACCTCCCTGTCACAAACACGCGTCCGCGCGCCCTCATCGTGGAAAATCCCCAGAACCGCTGCGCCGCGCGCCTTGGCCTCTTCGATCAGCCGCAAGACCGCCTCGCGGTTTTCCGCATCTAGGCTCGCCGTCGGCTCGTCCAGCAAAAGCGCCGGATAGTCATGGGCAAAGCCGCGCGCGATGTTCACGCGCTGCTGCTCGCCGCCCGAGAAGGTCGTCGGGCTGAGCGACCAGAGCCGCTCGGGGATGTTGAGCCGCGCCAAGAGCGCCTCGGCGCGCACCCGCGCCTCGTCCCGCGCCACGCCCAGAACAAGCAAAGGCTCGGCCACGACTTCGACCGTGGGCACGCGCGGCACCACCCGCAGGAACTGGCTTACATAGCCCAGAACCTCGCGCCGCAGCGCGATGATGTCGCGCGGCGCGGCGCAGGCCACGTCACAGCCCCCCACCACGATCCGGCCCGCGTTTGTGCGGTAATTGCCGTAGATCATCCGCATCAGCGTGGATTTCCCCGCCCCCGAACGCCCCGTGAGCGCGACGCATTCGCCGGGTGCCACCCGCAGCCTGGCCCCCGCCATCACCGCAATCACCGCACCACCCTGATTGTGCAGCATGAAACTCTTGGCTGCACCCTCGACCGCGATCATAGCGTCCTCCTCACAACCAGCCCCGCCGCCGGAAGAACCACAAGGGCACCGCCGCCGAGAGCACCATGATCCCGAGCGCGAGCGGATAACCCAAAGGCCAATCCAGCTCCGGCATATGGGTAAAGTTCATACCATAGATCGAGGCCACCAGCGTCGGCGGCAAGAAGACCACCGCCGCCACCGAGAAAATCTTGATGATGGCGTTCTGCTCGATGTTGATCATGCCCAAAGTCGCATCGAGCAGCAGCGCCGTCTTCTGTTGCAGATAGCTTGCGTGTTCGGCGATCGTGCGCGCGTCGCGGTAATGGGTCTTGAGCATCGCGCGCAACGGCTTGGCCGCGCGCATCTTGTCAAGCACGGGCATGAGAAACCCCAGCACACGTTCCAGTGTCATCAGGCTCTCGCGCAGATGCATCACGCGGGTGTCGGCGGCGCCGATCTCGCGCAGGGCGGCGCGGTGTTCTTCGGTGCTCAACTTGTCAGGGCCGAAGACACGGCGCGAGATGGCGTCGATCTCGCGCCCGGCCTGCTCGGTCAGATCGGCCAGCCGGTCGATGATCTCTTCCAGCAGCCCCACAAGAACGGCGTCCGCCGTGGCGCAGCCATGCGACGCCTTGCCGGCGCGTGTCGGAAATGTCTCGAACGGGCGCGGCGCGTGGTGGCGGATGGTGATCAGTTGACCGGGCTTCAGGACAAAGGTCACCGGTCCCATCTGCATCATCTCGCTACCCTTGCGCGAGGGCAAAAGCGCGGTCATCACCGGCACGCCCTCTTCGAGATAGAGCCGCGAGGATTGCTCGATCTCCTCCTGATCGGCCTTGGTGGGCAGGGCGACGCCCACGCGCCCGGACATGAGCGCGAGTTCCCCGGCATCGGGTTGATAGAGATCCACCCAGATCGGCGCGGTCGCCTCGCCCTCCTGAAGGACACACAGTCCCTCGCCCTCGCGCGCATAGGCGGTGATCATGGTCGTTCTCCCTTTGCCATCGCTACCCCGCCCCTATACCTGCAAGACCGAGCTGACGAGAAGCTGCGTATAGCCGTGCTGCGGATCGTCAAGCACCTGATCGGTCAGGCCCGCCTCGATCACGCGGCCATCCTTCATCACCATCAGCCGATCCGCCAACAGCCGCACCACCGCCAGATCATGCGTCACGATGACCGCCGAAAGGCCCATCTCGCGCACCAGCCCCCGCAAGAGATCCAGAAGCCGCGCCTGCACACTCACATCAAGGCCCCCCGTCGGCTCGTCCATGAAAACAAGGCGCGGCCCGCTCACCAGATTGCGCGCGATCTGAAGCCGCTGCTGCATCCCGCCGGAAAAGGCCGTGGGGCGGTCATCGACCCGCTCGGCGGCGATCTCGACCCGGCCCAGCCAGTCCACCGCCCGTGCCCGGATATCTCCATAGTGCCGCGCGCCCACGGCCATCAGCCGCTCGCCCACATTGCCCCCCGCCGAGACCCCCATGCGCAGCCCGTCGCGCGGGTTCTGATGCACCAGCGCCCAGTCGGTGCGCATGAGCATCCGTCGCTCCGGCTCGGACATCGCCCGCGTATCCATCGGCCCGCGGTCGCGCGTGTCATAGATCACCACGCCCTGGTCGGGCGCCATCTGTCCCGACAGGCACGCCAGCAGGGTAGACTTGCCAGAGCCGCTCTCGCCTACAACGCCCATGACCTCGCCGGGCCAGAGATCAAAACTCACCGCCTCGCAACCCACACGGGGGCCATAGAATTTCGCCACATCGCGCACCTGCAAGAGCGGGGTCATGCGTCCGCCTCCTCATAGGGCGCGCCCTCCGCGCCCAGATGACCCGCCGCGCGCCGCGCGCGGCAATGATCGGTGTCGGAACACACGAAGATCCGCCCGCCCGCATCATCGACAATCACCTCGTCGAGATAGCTGTCGCCCGCCCCGCAGAGCGCACAATCCGCATCCGCCTTGCTCGCCTCGAACGGGTGATCCTCGAAATCGAGGCTCACCACCCGACTATAGGGCGGCAGGGCATAGATCCGCTGCTCGCGCCCAGCCCCGAAAAGCTGGATCGCCGGACAGTCCGACAGCTTGGGATTGTCGAATTTCGGAATCGGCGACGGGTCCATCACATAGCGCCCCTCGACCCTGACCGGATAGGCATAGGCGGTCGAGATCGTGCCGTGACGGCTGATATCCTCGTAGAGTTTCACATGCATGAGGCCGTATTCCTCAAGTGCGTGCATCTTGCGCGTCTCGGTCTCGCGCGGCTCCAGAAAGCGGAGCGGTTCCGGGATCGGCACCTGATAGACGAGAATCTGATCCTCGGTGAGCGGCATCTCCGGAATGCGGTGGCGGGTCTGGATGAGGCTGGCGCGCGCCGTCTCCTCGGTCACCGCCACGCCTGCGGTCTTCTCGAAGAACTGGCGGATCGAGACGGCGTTGGTGGTGTCATCGGCGCCCTGATCAATGACCTTCAGGCGGTCCTCCGGGATCAGACAGGCCGCCGTCACCTGCACACCGCCGGTGCCCCAGCCATAGGGCATCGGCATTTCGCGGCTGGCAAAGGGCACCTGATAACCGGGGATTGCCAGCGCCTTGAGGATCGCGCGCCGGATCATCCGCTTGGTCTCTTCGTCGAGATAGGCGAAATTATACTCACTCATCGCGCGCCGCCCCCGGTTTCATCGTTCCACAAATACTCATTCCGCCGCCTCCCGCCCCTCGCCCGCCTCCCGCCGCAGCTTGCGGATCAGTTCAAGCTCGCTCTGGAAATCAACGTAATGCGGCAACTTGATATGCTCGAGAAACCCGGTGGCCTGAATGTTGTCACAATGCATCAGCACGAATTCCTCGTCCTGCGCGGGCGCGCCCCGATCCTCCTCGCCCAGGTCCTTCCAGCGCAATGCGCGATCCACCAGCGCCATGGCGATGGCCTTGCGCTCGGTCTGACCGAAGACCAGCCCATAACCGCGCGTGAACTGCGGCGGCTCGGTTTTCGAGCCGGTGAACTGGTTGACGGTCTCGCATTCGGTCAGCACGACCTCGCCCAGTTCGATGGTGAATCCAAGCTCGGGGATCTCCATTTCCACGGCCACCGCGCCGATGCGCAACTCGCCGACAAAGGCATGGTTGCGCGCATAGCCGCGCTGCGTCGAATAGGCGAGGCCAAGCAGAAACCCCTCGTCGCCCCGCGCCAGCGCCTGAAGCCGGAGCGCGCGACTCGCGGGCAGTTCCATCGATTGCCGGGTGAGGTCGGGCGGCACGCCATCAACGGGTGGCTCAGGCTGGATAAGCCCCTCACGCCCGAGAAACCCCGCCACATGCGGCACATCGCCTGCACGCGCCGGGGCCTCGGATGCGGGTGCGGGCCCTTCGCCCTCGGCGGCCAGCGCGAAATCCAGCAGCCGGTGGGTGTAATCGAAGGTCGGGCCAAGCACCTGCCCGCCCGGCGCGTCCTTGAACGTGGCCGAGATTCGCCGCTCGCAGCGCATCGTGCCGGTATCAACGGGCTGCGTCGCGCCAAAGCGGGGCAGCGTGGTGCGATAGGCCCGGATCAGGAACACCGCCTCGATGAGATCGCCGCGCGCCTGCTTGATCGCCAGCGCCGAAAGGTCCGGATCATAGAGCGAGCCTTCGGCCATCACCCGGTTGACCGCCAGCGTCATCTGCTCGCGAATCTGCGCCACGCTCAGTTCGGGCACGTCCCGATCACCGCGGCGTTCCTCGGCAAGCCAGGCATGGGCATTGTCGATCGCGCGCTCGCCACCCTTCACCGCCACATACATCAGCCCGCCTCCACCCGCGTCGTGCGCGGCAGCCCCGCCAGCCGGTCGCCACAACAGAAGAGGAAATCGAGACCGAGCGGGAACCGCGCCGCATTCGCCCGGAACGCCGTCACCTCGGGGAGCGACAGCGCCGACATACCCGCGATCCCCGGCCCCGTCAGGCGCATACCCGCCGCTTCCAGCCGATCCATTTCGACGACAAGCGTGGCCGAGCGGTCGGGATAATCCGGCGTGCCAATGGCATAGCCCGAGAGCGGCAAAAGCGCCTCCCATGTGCCAAAGGCAAAGACCGCCGCTTCGCGCCCCACCACCGGCGCGCCGGTGTGAAAGGCGAGCCAGCCGCGCAACTCGGCACAGTCGAGCGCCCCCGCCAGATGCACCGGCGTGTCGGGGCCACAGAGCGTCAGCGCCACGCCCCCCGCAGCCACCGACATGGGCGCAGGCGGCCGTGCGCCCTCAAGGCGTTCAATACGGCCAGGTCGCGCCATCGCCTGCATCACCGCGCGAAACACCCGCGCCCCCTCGACCGGGGCGTCCGCAAACCCGCCGGACAGCAGTTGCACCTCCATCATTCCTCCCCCCGCACCATGGTGAAGAATTCAACCTTTGTCGCCGCCGCCCTGCGCGCACGCGCCATGCGGCGCGCGGTCTCGGCGGCGACGAGCGGGCAAAGCACCTTCGTGCGCACCTCTCCCGCCCGCATCCCCTGCATCAGCGCATCGACCAGAGCCGCGTCGCGCGCGTGCCCCTTGTCGCGTCCCTGCACATGGCCATGCCCGACCGCGCCATCCGCGAGCCGCAACGCGCAGCGCGTCACCGTCATCTCGCCAAGGTTGAACGGCGCGCCCGTGCCCCCGGCGCGACCGCGCACCATCACCGTGCCGGTCTCGGGCGGGCGCAGCCAGTCATGGGCGGGCACATCGCCCAAGCCCGCCACCAGCCGCGCCAGATCCCCGGCCCGCGCGCGCGCAAGAAGTCCCATCCACCCGGCCCGGCCCAGTTCTTCGCTCACATGGACACCTTGTCGATTTGTCGAAAATACTATACAACTAGACAAATCAATAGCCGATCCACCGTATCCAGACAAGCCGGCCCAAGGTGAAACTTCCGTGACATGACCCGCGATCCGCTCTGGCGCGCCATTCATGACAGCCTGCGCAACGATATCGCCGCGGGGCGATACGGCCCCGGTGACAAGCTGCCGACCGAAGCCGCGCTTGCAGCGCGCTTCGCCGTCAATCGCCACACCGTGCGCCGCGCGCTTGGTGCGCTCGCCGAGGCAGGAACGATCCATACAAGGCAGGGGGCGGGGGCCTTTGTCGCGCATCGGCCGACCGATTACCCCCTGGGCAAGCGCGTGCGCTTTCACCAGAACCTGCGCGCGGCGGGGCGGGCGCCCACTCGTGAGTTCCTCGCCATCGAGACCCGCGCCGCCTCACCAAGGGAGGCCGCGGCGTTGCGCCTGACTCCCGGCGCGCCGGTCCATGTCTGCGACGGGCTGTCCTTTGCCGACGGGGTGCCGCTCTCGCTGTTTCAGAGCCTCTTTCCTGCCCTGCGCTTTCCCGCTCTGCCCGAGGCGCTGCGGCGGCGCGCCTCCATTACCGACGCGCTCGCCGATTGCGGCCTGCCCGACTATACCCGCGCCTCGACCCGCCTCACCGCCAAGCTCGCCACGCCCACCCAGGCGCATCACCTGCATATCGCCCCCGGCGCGCCGATCCTGCGCGCCAGCGCGATCAATGTGGACTCCGATGGTCAGCCGGTCGAATACGGACGCGCGTGGTTCGCTGGCGACCGGATAACGCTGACGCTCGATACCGAATGATCATGCCCGCGTCATGTCCCTGTCACATACAGGGCTTACCATCCGATCATTATAAGTCCCTTTTCCAGGTGTGTTTTCCGAACTATCAGGGGTGACCTTTGGGCCACCCTTATTTATCCGTGTTTCTCCAGGAATTCTTCCGCCGAGAGCGCGCGGAAATCCCCCAGCGTCGCGCGCAACCGCGCATGATCCCAGTCCCACCAAGCAAGCGCCATCATCCGCTCGGCCAGATGCGGCGCAAGGCGGGCGCGAATCGGCACAGCGGGCAGGCCAGCCACGATCATGTAGGGCGCGACATCGCGCGTCACAACCGCCCCCGCCGCCACCACCGCGCCATGACCCACCGTCACCTCGGGCTTGACCTGTGCGTTATGCCCGATCCAGGTATCATGCCCGATCCGCGCCACACGCATGCGCCGCTGCGCGAACCACGCGGCATCATCCTCTGCATCCTCCCAGTAACTCTCGGAGCGATAGAGAAAATGATGCAGCGAGGCGCGGTCGAGCGGATGATCGGTCGCCCCGACCCGGACGAAACTTGCGATATTGGCGAATTTGCCGATCTCGGCATTGGCGAGGTCACAGACCCGGTCGCAATAGGAATACTCTCCCATCGCCACATGCGCGAGACGGCTGCTGCGCCCGACCTCGGTAAAGGCACCGAATTCGCAATCGGTGATCTCGCAATCAGGGTGGATTACCGCCCCGTCGGCCCGCAATCTCGGCATCCCGCACTCCCGATGATGACACGGATAATCTCCCGCTTCACTTTTCCTCGAACACTCACATCCCGACACCTCAACGGCCGCTGTCATCCGAGGCGATAAGCCGCCGCCGCAACCAGCCCGAGACGGTGTCCATGACCATGACCATGACCATGACCATAATCAGGATCAGCACGATATAATAGCTCACCTCTTCCCAGTCCTTCTGGGTGATGATCGCCTGTGTAAGCAGAAGACCGATGCCGCCGCCGGTTATCGCGCCGATGATGGTGGCGCTGCGGGTGTTCGACTCGAGGTAATAGAGCACCTGGCTCAGGAGCACCGGCATGACCTGCGGGATCACCCCGAAGCGATAGCGTTGCAAGGGCTTGGCGCCGGTCGAGGCGACGCCCTCGATCTGCTTGCGGTCCACGTTCTCAAGCACCTCCGAGAAGAGCTTGCCGAAACTGCCCGTGTCGGTGATCAGGATCGCCAGCGCCCCGGTCATCGGTCCATGCCCGAAGGCGCATGAGAGAATGATTGTCCAGATCAGCGCATCGACCCCGCGCAGGAAATCGAACACCCGCCGCACGGCACCCCGCAGGACCATGACGGCAGAGAAATTGCGCGCCGCCGCAAAGGCCAGCGGCAGCGCGACGATCGCCGCGCCCATCGTGCCGAGAAAGGAGATATGCCCAAAAGTTGGTGATGGCCGTCATCAGGCGGCGGCTTGAAGTTGCTTGATCCCGTCTTTGAACTCAACTCCTTGAATGACCTCGGGCAGACGGTTTGGCCCGGAGATCTTCCGCCACTTCTTCTTGGCTGACATCATCAGCCGGAAGACCATGGCGAGGGCGGTTTTGCGGTTGAGGCAGCCCTTGGTTTTCCGGGTGCGGTTCCGGACCGTGGCAAAGACGCTCTCGATCGGGTTCGTGGTCCTGATGTGCTTCCAATGCTCGGCTGGGAAGTCGTAGAAGGCCAACAGCTCGTCCCGGTCCTTCACCAGCTTGGCGACGGCTTTCTCATACTTCACGCCGTAGGTTTCGACGAAGAGGTCGAAGGCCGCATTGGCCTCTTTCCTGGTCTCGGCCATCCAGATGTCCTGCAGGTCGGCCTTCGCCTTTTCGTGCAACGACTTCGGCAGTGCGCCAAGAACGTTGGATGTCTTGTGAACCCAGATGGAGTGGTTGCCGCCCTCCCCAGACGGCATCGCAATGTGCCAAGGTCGTGGTGTCAACAGCCACAAAACGAGGAAGACGGCGAGATGAAGAATATGATGATAGGAGTCGATCTGGCAAAGAATGTTTTCCAGGTCCATGGTGCCCTGCGAACGTAAGCGCGACGTCGAGACCCTATGCGGCGAGGCTTGACGGCTGGTTGAAGCGCCATGGCATGAGGTCTTCGATGCCGCTCTGCGGGTGGCCGTCGAGGATGGCGCGCAGGGTGGTGGCGAGAT
>NZ_JAGQDH010000023.1 GCF_018069895.1 Roseovarius autotrophicus
AGTTCCACGGTATAGATCTCCCCACCCTCCCTGCAGCCGCAAGAAGGGAAAAGTGGCAGAATTTTACTCCGCCCGCAGCGAGACTATCCCGCCGCTACCGTGGCCTAATTTTGCACCGCCGTTCTCAATTGGGCCTTGATTGGGCACTTGGCAGCCAGAATGATCCGCCAGGGGCAGTGATTGTTTGTGGGGTAGCGTTTGCATCTAAGGGTTGTCGAATCATCAAGGACTCGTCCCTGAGGCGATTTTGCCCCATACGCCCCCGTAAGAACCAGACGTCGAGAAAAACAGAATCGTGATAGCCTTCGGGAAGAGCGTGGGTCTGATGCGATATGCCGAGATTGCGGCCGCCAGGCACAAGGGTGTGTCCCTCGTTGAGGGGAGCGCGGAGTTTGGCCTCATCAACGCGGCGATTTGGGAGTGTTGCCTTGAGGGGCGGCCCGTTCAACGCCAACCAACTACGCTGTGGGTGGGGAGCAGTCGATTGCTGCGGGCGCCAGCGCAACCCGGATCAACCGCCAAAGCAGACATTCGGCTAACGCTTCAGGTTCATGGGGGGATCACCGTGGGTTTCGGATGCGGCCACTGCTTAGCACGACGCGTGAGCCTGTTTCGGGAATGCCCCAGCGGTGGCTTTCGGTGCCCTTTCGCAAAGTTATCAAACGTTGTCCCCAACTTGTCCTTTGGCAAGTGAGCTCCAAAACGTCATAACACCGGCATTCTCAAGCCGAAAGGAAGCCGAGATGTCCAAAGCAAAAATCATGAGCCCTAAGGCCGCCGCTCGAATTCAGTCCGCAGGCGCGGCGAAGACAGGCGGTCAAACCGCCAAAGGAAGTTTCGCCGCACGTGCTCAAAGTGCGGCAGCGAAAGTCGCGAACAGCTCCAGCGTCAAAAAGTGAGCGGTTCGGGATGGTGGACACTCCACCATCCCGATATCGAGGTGCAACATGTACTACTCAAAAGATAAGATGTTGAACAAAGTTATTGCAGACGAGGTTTTTTCTGGGGCGCGTTTCGTCCATGGAAAGAAACACGCAAAGCTGCTTCTCGCTGACGGTGGCTTGTTGGTGTTCTCTCGCACACCAAGTGATCGAAGGGCTGTTCGCAATGTGATGGCAGAGTTAGCCAGGCTGCATCGGCGACAGGCCCAAGCATAATGGCGCACGATCTTACTCCTATCCCTCAACCTTCCGAGATCGTTGTGTTCTTGATCCGTGCGATGTCCCATGTTGACGATGCAAATGAGGCGGGTCTCAAGAAGGAGCTACAGCGCCTTCGACAAGGCAAACCGTTGTCCCCCGATGCGTCGAATGACCTTCTGAAAAAGCATCTTTGTGATTTTCATGACGCGAATGGCAATCAAGATTGGGGGGCAACCGACTTCCTGCCGATGCTTCAGGTATACACCCAGTTATGCCTCCACCTTGATTGCTCAGCGTTGCCCTCCGAGGTCGTGCGTGCGCTTTTCGACAGAGTGGCATTCGGCTGCTTCCAAGACCTTTTTCGAAACATCTTGCCCCCTACGGGGATTTCACCACGAGAGATACTCGGCAAGCCTGAAAAAGCTACACAGCTTTTGTGGCAGTCTCGCGTGAAAAACTTTGGGCTTACACCGCTCGCAGTCGAAATCGAGAGTAAACCCGGTTTGCGTAAAGGGGTTGAAAATTGGGTGGTGTCGATTGGCCGATGGTCTAAAGGCGATCACGACGTTCAGATCAACACGATCCTGGCGCTTATGAAACACTGGGATCGCGGGTTCGCTCGTGCGCTGATGGTAGGTAGGTTATACCAACGGTACTGCAATCTCAGGTTGGTTGATTGTCGGAAACACATTCCAGGGTATGAAATCGCCCTTGCTCTGGACGCGATTCAGTCGGTAATCGTTTCAACGATGAAGACGCCGGCCCTTCGAGAAAGCTGCGACCTCAGTGAAGCACAACTAAAATCCGTCAATGAGATTGCGCGACTTACGGACCCACGCCGCAAAAAGGCGAAAGGTGATATCTCTAAGATCGATGCGCTTTTCGAGAGCTTGGACAACTCTCTGCATGGACAACCTCGTCTGTCAGGCCTTGGCTTCTACAGGGGGCGCTATCTCGCCCAGTTGGGAAAACTCGAAGATGCCCTCGATGCTTTTGAATATGCTGCCTATTGGTTTCAATTTCGTAGCGCCGTTCAGCTGAAGAGCTGCCTTCATTACGTCCTGAACATTTCGCGGATGCTTGGGAAGCGACGGATTTATGCGAAGTGGGAAGGCTTCTGTGGTGGGCTTTGTTTGGAAGTAGATATTCCAGATGCGAAACTGGCTGTGGCAAGGGACTTTCCTAAGCCGTTTCCAGAAGCCGCCCCGGCTTTCAAATCGCATCCCGTCGAAGATTATCTCATTGATCTTTCAAGTTGGAAAAGCCGCGCAGTCGATCTTCGAAACCCAAACCGAACTATCAAAGGGTATGGTCCGACCCCTACGCCGCAACTTGCGCTTTTTGCTCACCTCGGACAAGTCGACAAGGTCCAGCAACTGCTTGCGGCTGGCGCTGACCCCGATATCCTTGATCAAAACGGGGGCTCAGCGCTTTTGAACGCACTTCAGGGTGGTGATGACGCCTGCTTTTGGGCACTGCTGCCCGTAACGTCCCTGGAGGTGATCAACGGAAGAACCAAGGGCGGGAAATCCACTCTTCTGGCGGCGGCCGCCCTCGGAAAAGTAGACCTTGTTCAAGGCCTTCTTGCGCAAGGGGCTGATACTGAAGTCAGGGGATCGAAACATCAAACGGCTCTTTTCGAAGCGATAGGACGGTTCGCAAATCCTAACACTTTTGCCCAAACGGCAATACAAACCGGAATAGCAGGTGCTGATTTCCCTGCATTCGTGCGCAAGACCACTTCGCCATTTCCGGCTGAAGAAGGCCGCGCACAGTCTCTTTCGAGCCACGCACCAAATGAATTAGCAATTCTGCCCGAACTGGCAAAACACCTGCTCAAAGGCGACAGCCCTCCAACGCGCCTAATTGTGAGGTTTCTGCTGGACTCTGGCGCGGATGTGAATGCGGTTGTTGGAGAGGATGAGCTGACGCCATTTTTATATGCGGCGGAAATTGGAAACCCGTGGCTGCTAAAGACATTGATGGACAATGGTGCCCAAATTCGTTCACTGGACGTGCGCGGCGGAACCGCCTTGTCACGCCTTCACTTCTTCGGTCATTCGCGACTGGCTTCTGACTTCCTTAGCTGGGTTTGCCCATCGGACCGGATCTGGTTGAGAGAGGCGAAGATGCTCGGTCGATAAAAGGCCGAAAATTTCATCACCGTCAGCGACAATGAGTTCAAATCACTTTGGATCATGCACGTGTGGCGAATGTCCGGTTTGGCAGGCCGCAATGCAACGGGCACTCGGCAGGATGAATGGCCGCAAAGGGCCGAAAACGATTATGGTCGGCGCACGAACAATCCTCTTACATCAACGCCACATCAACCCACGAATGCATGTTTCGCACCAAGTTTGCTGCCGAAAGACGGTGAATCCCGCCCGCTGCAAACATGGAAATCGCGCGAAATCAAACGGTTGGCCCGCAAGCCTTTGAAATCCCTAACCTACTGGAATCGCTCGCGTTTTGGCTCATAACCTGAAGGTCGTAGGTTCAAATCCTACCCCCGCAACCAAGATCACCCAATATATCAAAGGCTTGCCTGATGGTATCCTGATACCACAGGCATTTTTGCGTTTTACGTCAACACCACGTCAACAAATCACGAGTCCCCCTACGGCGCCGGGATCGGCCGAGGCGACGCGCCGAGCGGAGCGGCAGGGCGGCCGGAATTGATTATTTTTCAATTCCGGCCACAGCACTGCTTGTACTTGCGACCCGATCCGCATGAGCAGGGGTCGTTCCGTCCGGGGCGGGGTGCGGCCTTGTGCGGCTTGCCGGGATTATTGGCCGCAACCGTCCCAGCAAGTTCGGGGCGCGATTGGTGCAGGATCGTCGCCACACAGTTCGGGATCAAGTCGGGCGCCTCAATGTCGATTTCATCGATCTCCTCATCCGTGAACTTGCTGTTGCCGGTGTTGATGTCCTGCAGCGCCATCAGGAAGATTATCGTCGTCCTGGTTTCTTCATCGGCCCGGTCGAGAAGGTTCTCCCAGGCCTCTGGTCGCAGGCGCATCGCGCGGGTAAAGCCATCCACCCAAGGCTCCCAGAGGGTCTCGTCACTGTTCGGGTCCACGGCGTAAATCGGCTCGATCCAGAGCGACCGGGTCATCGCTTCGGCCACGGAATTGTAATGCGTCATGACGGCGCCGATCGTTTCTTCTGCCGCCTTGTGATCGGCGAACTGCGCCTCGCCGGTTTCGCCCCACACCTCGGGGAGCCATTTCGAGGGTGGGATCATCTCAGGGCACGCCAGAATGCCAGTCACATAGCCGTCGAGTTCGCTGAGCGTCATGGAAAAGTTGTCGACCGGCAGCGCGTGCAGCAGTTCGCTCAGGCGATCCAGCCGTTTCTCGTCGTTATTCATGCCCCGTCCTTTTGTCGCGTGCCGCGCTGATACTCAAATTGCGCCGAGGATTGAAGCCTGTGAGCGCGTGCGGTGCGATTGCTTTTCCAGGGTCTCTCATGCTAGCCATTCATCCAGTTTTGACCAGCGCTGACGTTCGGAGACGTTCTTCACCGCGATGGCTACCGCCTTCTTCTGCCCCACCAGCACGACGAGCTTCTTGCCGCGCGTGACGCCGGTGTAGATCAGGTTGCGCTGGAGCATTGCGTAGTGCTGGGTCATGACTGGGATGACTACCGCCGGGTATTCCGACCCCTGGCTCTTATGGATCGTGGCAGCATAGGCAGGAACCAGCGTGTCCAGCTCGCCGAAGAGGAAGGCCACGGTGCGCCCGTCGAAATCCACGGCGACCTCGCCCTCGTCGAGATCGACATCCTCGATCATGCCGATGTCGCCGTTATAGACGTCCTTGTCGTAGTCGTTTTCGATCTGCATGACCTTGTCGCCGGGAGCGAAGGTCCAGCCGAAGCGCTCCACGCGCTTATCGCCAGCGGGGTTCAGGGCGGCCTGCAACTCGATATTGAGCGAGCGCGCACCGACGCCGCCGCGGTTCATCGGGCAGAGAACCTGGATGTCCTTGATCGGATTGAAGCCAAAGCGCTGCGGGATGCGCTTGGCGACCATCTCGACGATGCGCGGCACAGCCTGCTCCGGGTCCGCGGCCGGCACGAAATAGAAATCCGCCTCCCCATCAGGCTTGCCGAGATCGGGCAGTCGCCCTGCATTGATGGCATGCGCCGTGGTAATGATCTTGCTCTGCGCCGCCTGCCGGAACACCTCGGTCAGACGCACCACCGGCACCGCCCGTGAGCCGATGATATCGGCCAGAACCTGGCCGGGGCCCACAGAAGGCAGCTGATCGATATCGCCCACGATGAGCAGGGCTGCAGTGCTGGGCACGGCCTTCAGGAGCGACTGCATCAGCAGCACATCGACCATCGAGCTCTCGTCAATGACCAGGAGGTCGCAGTCGAGCGGGCTTTCGTCGTTGCGCCTGAAGCCGAAGGCCTTCGGGTCGAATTCCAGGAGCCGATGGATGGTCTTGGCCTCCATGCCGGTGGCTTCGGTCATCCGCTTGGCCGCGCGCCCCGTCGGCGCACAGAGCAGAAGCTTCACGCCTTTGGCTGCCAGAATACGCAGGATCGAGTTCACGATCGTGGTCTTGCCCACCCCGGGGCCGCCGGTGATCACCATCAACTTCGAGCGCAGCGCCAGGCGGATCGCCTCAGCCTGGCTGGCGGCAAGGGTGAGCCCCGTCTTCTGCTCGATCCAGGGCAGCGCCTTGTCCGCATCGATCTCGGGCCAGGGCAGGGCGTCCGCGCGGATGCGCTTAACATGCTCGGAGATCCCGCGCTCGGCGAGATAGAGTCCAGTCAGGAAGATGCAGTCCGCGTCTCGGACGCGATCGGCGGTCACCGTCTCCTCGGCCAGTTCCTCTTGCAGCGCGCTGTCGATCAAGGGCGCGGGGACCTCGAGCAGCTTGCCCGCCAGACCGATCAGCTCGGCGCGCGGCAGTCCGCAATGGCCATCGCCCATCGCCTCGGTCAGTGCGAAGGAAATCCCCGCGCGCACGCGGATCATTGCGGTCTTCTCAATGCCGAGTTTCTCTGCAATCACGTCGGCAGTGCGGAACCCGATGCCGCGGATGTCCTTGGCCAGCCGGTAGGGGTTCTCGCTCATCACCTGTACGGCATCCGTGCCATAGGTCTTGAAGATGCGCACAGCGCGCGCCGTGCCCACCCCGTGCTGATGCAAAAACACCATGATCTCGCGGATCACCTTCTGATCCGCCCAGCCCGCCGTGATCTTCGCCGCGCGCATCGGCCCGATGCCCGTGACTTCGCGCAGCCGCTCGGGCGCGGCCTCGATGATGTCGAAGACGTCCTTGCCGAACGCCTTGACCAGCCGCTTGGCGTAGACCGGCCCGATGCCGCGGATCATGCCGGAACCGAGGTATTTCTCGATCCCGTCCAGCGTCGATGGGGCCGAGGTCTTCAGAAAATGCGCCTTGAACTGCAGCCCGTGCGTACGGTCGTTCAGCCAGATACCGGAGGCCGTGATCCATTCGCCCGCCGATATCATCGCGGCGTGGCCAACCGTGGTTACCAGGTCCCGGTGGCCGCGTGCTTTCACCCGCAGGACGCAAAATCCGTTCTCGGAATTGTGGAAGGTCACCCGTTCCACCAGGCCGGCCAGAACCTCCGTGGTGCTGTCGGCTTGGGGTTTCATGGTGTTCGCGCGCCGCGCCGCCAGTCCCACGGCATGACAAAGCTGCCCGACCGGATGCGCGTGCCGCCGATTTTCAGACTGTCCCCATCCGTCACGCTGGCCACCCCAGTGATCGTCTGCGCCGGAACCGGCAGCGGCAAAAGCAGCAGGGAGAGGATCAGGGTGAGTCGCAGCAAGAAATGGTCCGTCTTTGATTTTGGGGATGAGCGCCAGGCGCCGAGCTTCCTTCTGCCACGCAGACCGCTGTCGGTCGAGACGCAAAGGTTAACGCGCGCGCGCTCATCCGAGGCTTCGGTGGCTTCAACGAACTATGGTTGCTGACGATCCAGTTGCCCCAAGTTATGGTGCACCATGACTTTTGCCTTCTATGACCTCGAAACCACCGGCATCTCGCCCGCCTTCGATCAGCCCCTGCAATTCGCGGCCATTCTGACGGATGGCGAATTCCGGGAGATTGAGCGGGTCAATTTGCGCTGCCGCATCGCGCCGCACATCATTCCCTCGCCATGGGCGCTGGCGGTCACCGGTGTGCGCCCAGCGCAGCTCCTGGATCCGGAACTGCCCTCGCTCTTCGAGTTCACCAAAGCTATCGCGGCCCTGATCGCGCGCTGGTCACCTGCCACCTGGACCGGGTTCAACAGCATCCATTTCGACGAAGAGATGCTGCGCCAGGCGTTCTACCAAAACCTGCAGCCCGATGTGTTCGCCACCCAGTTCAACGGAAACACCCGGGTTGACATCCTGACGGCGCTCTATGCGGTCTGGTATCGTCAGCCTGATCTCTTCGAATGGCCCGTGGATGAAACCGGCCGCGTGCGCTTCAAGCTGGATCGCATTGCGCCGATGAATGGCTTCGCGGCGCATAATGCCCATGACGCGCTCGGTGACGTAGAGGCGACGATCCACATTGCGCGCCAGATTGCCCAGCGCGCCCCAGAGCTCTGGGCAGAGCTCCTGTCCAATCGCGACAAGGGATCGGTGCAGGCGCGCCTCGCGAGCTTCCGGCCCATGGCCCTCGTTGAGCGCTTCGCGGGCGGCCCGCCCCGCGCGACGATCGGCTGCTTCTGCGGCACCTCGGCCAGCAACCCGAACCAGGCCGCCTTCTTCGATCTCGACGCTGCGGATCCGGCAGAGCTTCTGGCTGCCGATGATGCCACTGTTTTCGCAGCGGTGGACGCATCACCCAAGGTTATCCGCTCCTTGAGCATCAAAAAGTCACCCGCGCTTCTCTCTGTGCCCGCGCCCAGCGCCGAACACCTCGAGCGGGCCGCGGTCATCGCGCAGGCTCCGGAGTTCAGGGCGCGCGTTGCACAGGCAATGGCCGCGCGCTTCTCCGAGGATCCAGCCGCGCCGACGCCACCTGTAGAGAAGCAGATCTTCGGGGGCTTCTATAGCCACGCCGACAAGGCGCTGCTGGCAGAGTTCCAGCGTGCGGACTGGCGGCGACGTCAGGAGATAGTTGCCAACCTCAGTGACGCCCGGCTGCGCCAGCTTGGGCGGCGGCTGGTGGCGTTTCATGCGCCCGAGCTGCTCTCAATGGAAGAGCGCGCGCAGTACCAAGCCTGGCTGGAAGGCCGCTGGTCGGCCGCAGACGCCCCTGAGATAGAGTGGACAGGTAAACACCGCGCCCGAGCGGCACTGGCAGAAATGCGGGGCAATGGGGAAGTCGATCAGGGGCTGGTCGACGAGATCGAGGCCTACTTGCTGCAATTGTGAAACGTCGAATGGCCGGCATCAGCTAGAGAGTTTTGTACTTTTTCTCGGCATATTTCGACTATGCGACAAATTCATGCTGACGACCCGAGACAATTCTTCCGATGCTTCCTCGTCGGCAGTGCCGTTTCTGTTTGATCATCAAGCCGCTCGCCGCTAGGGTAAGCACAGAAAGTGGGTGAGCACAGTTCGCATGCCCATGGGGTAGTCGGAGAGAGCGGCGTGGGGGAAGAAAGAGCTGAACTGCGCTGGGGCATAGAGCAGCGCCTAGAGTTCATCGAGTTCCGCCTGTTCTGGGAGGGACATGTGAACCGAAGCGATCTGATGGACCAGTTCGGGGTTTCGGTAAACCAGGCGTCCACCGACCTGAATCGGTACATCGGTTTCGCACCTGACAACATGGTCTACGACAAAAGCGCGCGGACCTATGTCCGCGGCTCAGGCTTCAAGCCGCAGTTCCTTGAGCCGGACGCGAGCCGTTACCTCTCTCAACTTCGCTCCGTCGCAGACGGGATCCTCGATCGCGAGGACTGCTGGATCGCTGATCTCCCGCCATACGCGTCAGCCCCAACGCCAGTGCGCGGTGTAAACCCCGCAACGCTGCGTTCAGTCGTCGGCGCCATCCGCCGGTCTGAGGCACTCGAGGTAAAGTACCAGTCCCTGTCTAGCCCGGAACCGCGATGGCGCTGGATTGCGCCCCATGCCATCGCGTTCGATGGGTTTAGATGGCACACACGGGCATTCTGCCAGACCGGTGACTGTTTCAAGGACTTCCTGCTCTCCCGGATCATTGGCATTCGTGGCTCTCGCGAGAGCGAAATCGCGGCAGTCGACGACAGCGACTGGCATTCGGAAGTCACGCTCGAGGTCGGCCCCCACCCCGATCTCTCCGATACCCAGGCCAAGGTCATCGCGCTCGACTACGGCATGCGGGGCGGCAAGACGAAGATCAAGGTTCGGCGGGCACTGCTCTCCTACGCGCTCCGTCGCCTTGGGTTGGACACCGACCCGGCCGCTAGAAGACCGCAGGACCAACAGATTGTGCTGCTGAACGCCGCAGATCTCGATGCACGAGCGGCGGCCTTCATCGGCGCTTCGGGGAGTAGGGCTGGCGGATGATCGAAAGGCTTGAGAAGCTTGTCGACGACATCACCAGCTTGAACAGCAAGCTGGTGCTTCTGATCGGTCCGCCTCGGTCCGGCAAGACTGCTTTGCTTGTGCAGTTATCTCAGCACAGGAATGTCCCTGTCTTGAATGTGGGGGCGGCGCTTGGACAACAGCTTCTCATGGTGCCCAGCACGCGCCGTCACCTTCATGCCGTGGACCTGATGAAGGACCTGACCGACGAGACAGCGCGCGAAGGACTGCTATTGTTAGACAACATTGAACTGCTTTTCGACCGTACTCTGCTGCTAAATCCGCTCGACTTTCTGAAGCGACACGCCCACGCGCGCCGCGTCATTTGCGTGTGGCCGGGTGAGGTTCGAGACGGTCGGCTTTCCTATGGCAGGGCAGGCCATCCAGAATATCAGGACTATGGCATCAATGGCCTAGTCCCATTCGAAATAAGTGACGGGGGAAAGCGTGATGTCGATGCGCTATAGTGATCTCATTCAGTTCGAGCCAATCGAATCAGTTATCCAGCTTTTGGACGCCAATCGTCCAAATGAAGCGAAGAAACTGGTTTCGACCTACGTCATCTCCGATGACATGGCCGAGCGGATCGCGAGCCTCATGATCCCTCAGCTATCTTTCGACGGGGCGGTCGACCATACCGGTGTTCTCGTCGTTGGCAACTACGGGACCGGTAAGTCGCACTTGATGTCGGTGCTCTCGTTGGTCGCCGAGGACGCCGCTTACGCTCAGCTGATTCAGCACCCCAAAGTCGCCAAGGCCGCAGAAACCATTGCCGGCAAATTCAAGGTCCATCGGATCGAGATCTCGAGCCAGATGTCTCTTCGGGATATCATCACACAGCAGCTCGAGCTGTTCCTCGAAAAGAACGGTGTCAGCTACACCTTCCCGCCCGCCGACAGGGTCACAAACAACAAAGCAGCTTTCGAGGAAATGATGGCGGCGTTTGCCGAGGTTCATCCGAACCAAGGCATTCTTCTCGTTGTGGACGAGTTCCTCGACTACCTCCGCTCCCGCCGTGATCACGATCTGGTGCTCGACCTGTCCTTCCTGCGCGAGATTGGCGAAGTAACCAAACACCTGCGCTTCCGGTTCGTGGCCGGCGTTCAGGAAGCGATTTTCGACAGCAGCCGCTTTCAGCATGTCGCGGACAGTCTGCGCCGCGTGAAGGACCGCTTCACTCAGGTCCTCCTGGCGCGTCAGGACGTGAGCTTCGTGGTAGCGGAACGCCTGCTGAAAAAGTCATCCGATCAACAGAACAAGATCCGGGCGTACCTCACGCCTTTCGCCAAGTTTTACGGCTCCATGAACGAGCGCATGGACGAGTATGTCCGGCTGTTCCCCGTCCATCCCGATTACATCGGCACGTTCGAGCGGCTGGTGTTCACAGAGAAACGCGGCGCGCTCGTTACGCTCCGCGACCAGATCCAGGCGATCCTCGACGACGAGGTGCCGGAGGATCGGCCGGGCCTTATCGGCTACGACAAGTTCTGGGATACGGTGAAGTCGAACCAGGTCCTGCGGGCCGACCCGAACATCGGTCCGGTGCTCAAAGTTTCCGAGGTGCTGACGGAGCGCGTAACCAAGGCGTTCACCCGCCCTGCCTACAGGCCCATGGCGCTGCGGATCATCAAGGGGCTTTCGGTCCACCGCCTGACAACCGGCGGTGACATCTATGTGCCTGTGGGTCCGACCGCGGAGGAACTCCGCGACGCGCTTTGTTTGTATCAGCCAGGTATCGAGGACATGGGCGGCGATCCTGAGGCTGACCTTCTATCTCAGGTTCAGACCGTGCTCCGAGAGACGCTGAAGACCGTCAACGGCCAGTTCATTTCCAAGGCGCCCGATACCGAGCAGTACTATCTCGACCTTAAGAAAGACGTCGATTACGACGCGCAGATCGAGAAGCGCGCTGAAACCCTTTCTGACGACGCGCTTGATCGCGCCTACTACAGCGCGATCCGCCAACTCATGGAACGCACCGACGAAGCCAGCTATGTAACGGGCCACCAGATCTGGCAGTACCAGGTCGAGTGGCAAGAGCGCAGGGCCGAGCGAGACGGCTACCTTTTCTTCGGCGCTCCGAACGACCGGCCGACCGCCCAGCCCGAGCGGGACTTCTATATTTACTTCATCCAGCCCTTCGAGCCGCCGCGCTTCCGCGATGATCAAAAGCCTGACGAGGTGTTTTTCCGTCTAAAGGGCATCGACGACGCGGTCCGTCGCCACCTCTCCTTCTACGCCGCGGCGCAAGATCTGGCGTCGACAGCCAGTGGTGGCGCGAAGTCGATCTACCTCGACAAGGCCAAAGACGCTCTGCGCGACATGAGCAAGTGGCTGCAGGAAAAGCAGATGACAGCCTACGAGGTCACCTATCAGGGCAAGGCCAAAACCCTGCAGGAGTGGTCCAAGGGCGTCTCGCTTCGCGACAAGGCCCGTCTCGGCCCCCAGGAGCGCATCAACTTCCGGGATGTGGTGAACATCATCTCTGGCCTGGCGCTCAAGAACCAGTTCGCCGACGTGGCGCCCGATTATCCCACCTTCTCGGCGCTGGTAACGGAATCGAACCGAAAGCAGCTCGTCGGGAACGCGCTCCGCGCGCTCGCTGGCGGAAACCGCACCAAGGATGCCATAGTCATTCTCGACGGTCTGGAGATGCTTGACGGCGATCGCATCGACCCGGCACGTTCGCGCTATGCCCAGGAGGTGCTGTCGCGGTTGAAGGGCAAGGGTCATGGCCAGGTGCTGAACCGCACAGAGCTGCTCAGCGGAGACAGTGACGTCGAGCACTTCGCCCCGCTAAAATTCCGCCTTGAGCCGGACCTGCTTGTCACCGTGCTGGGTGGGTTGGTCTATGCGGGTGACATCGTCCTCGCCATCACCGGCGACAAGATCGACTCTGGCAAGCTCACCCTGCTGGCCGAACGGTCGCTAGACGACCTGAAGCACTTCAAACACGTCGAAGCGCCGAAGGAAATCAACGTCGCGGTCCTTCGCTCGCTGTTTGAAATGCTCGATCTGCCGCCCGGGCTCGCCCAGCAGGCGACGCAAGGCTCGGATGAGCCGGTCAAGCGGCTCCAGGAGGAAGTCAGCAAGATTACGCGGCGGGTGCTGAGCGCCACGACAGACATGCAGAGCCGGCTGAGCTTCTGGGGCCAGCCGCTTCTGCGCGAGGAGGAGATCGCCGACTGGCGCACCAAGCTCGACGCGCTGAAGAGCTTCTCCGAGAGCCTTGCGCCCTACAACACCGTCGGCAAGTTGAAGAACCTACGCATCGGATCCGACGACATCGCGGCCCAGAAGAAGAACCTCGATGTCTTGGGCGCGGTCGAGCGGATGCTGGAGCTGGTCGGTGAGCTCGGAAGCACGGCGAGCTATCTTTCGCTGGCCGAAACCGTGCTTTCGCCCAACCACGACTGGGTGAAGAAGGCGCAGGACACGCGAAAACAGGTCCTCGACAAGCTGGCTGCGGACCGAACCGCGCAGCACGCAGCCGAGTACCGGCAGACGCTCCGCCAGCTAAAGAAGGACTACATCGCCGCCTACACGGCGCAGCACAGCAAGGCCCGGCTGGGCGTGGCGGAAGACAAGACGAAGGCCGCCCTGCAGAAGGATCCGCGGCTCGTCTCGATGCGTGCTTTGGCAGGCATCTCCCTGTTGGCGACGAGCCAGCTCACGAACTTCGAGGAGAAGCTGAACAAGCTGAAAAGCTGCGCGGCCCTCGTCGACTCCGAGCTGGCGGCGAGCCCGGTATGCCCGCACTGCAACTTCCGGCCGGCCAATGAACAGGGCGACATGCTGCCCGCCGGCAACGTGCTGAAGCAGCTCGATGACGAGCTCGACCGACTACTCGAAAGCTGGGTTCAGACGCTGGTCGACAACCTCGAAGACCCGATCATTCAGTCCAACTTCGAGCTGCTGAAACCCTCGTCCCGCAAGATCGTGAGCGGCTTTGCAGAAACTGGAACGCTGCCCGACATGGTCACGCCCGAGTTCACCGCAGCCGTCCAGGAAGCGCTCTCGGGACTGGAGCGGATCACGGTGACCGGCGAGGACATCAAGCAGGCGCTGCTCCAGGGCGGGTCCCCGGCCACGCCCGAGGATCTGCACAAGCGCTTCGAGGGATTCCTGAACGACCGCTGCAAGGGCAAGGACACCACCAAGCTGCGCTTCGTGGTGGAATGATCATGAGCGTGAGCGTTGGCCATTCTGACATCGATAGTCTTGTACTTGCGGTCAGAGACCGAGAGGCGCGTCGTCTCATCGGTGAAGCAATAACGGCCTACCGTGGCGGCGCATTGCGCTCGGCCATCATGTCGATCTGGATCGCAGTTGCCTACGACATCATCGCAAAGGCGCGCGAGCTGGCCGGCCAAGGTGAAGCCGCCCCTCGAGCCTTGGTAACGGACCTAGATGCCGCTATCGCGGCGAAGGATAAGCGGAAGCTTCAGGCGATCGAAAGCGAGCTGCTCGAAAAGGCCAACAGCGATCTGCAACTTCTGGCACCGCATGAATATGCAGCGCTCGCAAGGCTACAGGAGGACCGACACCTCTGTGCACATCCTGCATTCGTCGTTGAAGACGAGCTATTTCAGCCATCGCCTGAACTCGTTAGGGCGCACATTGTTCACGTCCTACAGCACCTTCTCATTCACGCCCCACTGCAGGGCAAGAGTGCCATAGCTCGGTTCGACGCGGATCTTCTCGGCCCAGCCTTCCCTGCGACTGCCGAAGACATCGGTACGTTCCTACGTGCCCGGTATCTCGATCGAGCGAAAGACGTGCTGGTCGTCAATCTCATCAAAGCGATCATCGCCGCGCCTTTCGGCGCTGAACGACCGAAGTATGCCGCAAAAGTCAGAACGCTTGCCGTTGTACTTCGCGAAATCTCTAAATCGAAAACGGCAATTTATGACGACATGATGCCAACGTTTGTCGCCGCAAAAGTTGGGCAGATACCAGACGAGGTTCTGCTTAGCATCTGTCCATTCCTCGAAAGCGATCCTCGAGTCTGGGAATGGATGGCAGAGCCAGATCGCATGCGTACTCAGCGACTTCTTGAAATAGCCGATGTGGAAGCTCTGAAGACGCATGCAGCGTTCGACGGATTCGCCATTGCGCCGCTGTCGGAGATTCTCCTCGACCGCTTCAATGGCTTCGATTCGACCGCCAAGATCAGCATTATTTCGGAACATGCTCGCAGAGAGCTCGTGCCTGCTGGCATCGAACTTTATGGACGGGCCGGTAGTTTTCGAGATGCGGAACAACTCGGACAGTCGGTGGTTCTTCCGCTTGCGCCCTACTTTACTGCCGACCACTTGCATGCCATATTGGCGGCTGTCGCTGACAATGGGCAAATCTGGGATGCTGCCGGTACGCCGGAAATCCTGGAGCAAGCGTTCGAGCTGACAAAGCCAATTCTCGGACAAACACGAGACTACTGGCAAGCATTCGTGGATCGACAGATTGCACGAGTGGGAGGCGATCGTTCCGCACATTACGCATATCCTGGCCTGCAACAAAAACTGGCCGAGAACCCATAAGGCGATGAAACCATGAACGACTTACTTCATACGAAGAACGCTGCTAATATAGTCGAATGCCTAGGCATGACCTTCCCGAGCGAGGATGTGCGGCGGGAGCATTTCCTCGGGTTACTCGCCGAGAAGCTGAAGGATCCGTCGTTCCGAAATCAAGAGGGGTTTCCGCAGGGATCGGATGAGGCGATCCTCGCGATGTCGGATCCGCCCTACTATACGGCTTGTCCAAACCCGTTCTTGGAAAAAGTTGTCAGATGTTATGGCTCTGAGTACGAATCTACTGAAGATCGCCTGAAAGATCCGTTTGTTGCCGACGTAAGTGAAGGAAAGAACGATACAATTTACAACGCCCATGGATACCACACAAAAGTACCGCATAAGGCTATTGTTCGATACCTCCTTCATTATACAAAACCCGGAGATGTGATATTCGACGGCTTCTGTGGATCGGGCATGACGGGTGTTGCAGCTCAACTATGTGCAGACGCATCCGTGGTTGCGTCTCTGGGCTATCGCGTGGATGGGAGCGGAGCCGTACTGGAAGCACGACAGGATGACGGGAGGACGGTCTGGCAGCCAATATCGGCTATCGGAAAACGGCAGGCTATCCTAACGGACCTCTCACCTGCAGCCACATTCATTTCCCATAACTACAACAACCCGCCGCCGTTGGATCAATTTGACTTAGCCGTCCGCCAAATAGTCCGGAGTACGGAAGACGAGCTGGGCTGGATGTATCAAACCCGGCACATTGACGGCACGACGGGAAGGATCAACTACACAGTCTGGTCGGACGTTTTCACCTGTCCGGAATGCGCAGGAGAAGTCATTTATTGGGACGTGGCACTGGATCATGCTCGCAAGAAGGTCCTGGACGAATTTTCCTGCCCACATTGTTCCTTTGAGATGAAAAAAAGAGCTCTCGAACGAGCCTGGACAAGTACTTTTGATGAAGCTCTTGGCACAAGTATCCAGCACGCAAGGCAGGTGCCTGTACTCATAAACTACAGTGTTGGTTCAAGTCGCTTCGAGAAGCGTCCCGATGAAGACGACCTTGAGGTGGCGCGACGGGTCAGTGAAATTGCGCTGCCGAAAAATATCCCAACCAATCGCATGATGGAAGGACGCGAAGCCCGTCGAAATGACTCTATCGGCATGACACACACTCATCACTATTTTACACACAGAACACTTCAGATAGTCTCAAGCATTCTTCGCGAGGCAGAATCCTACCAACCTACCGTCCGGTCTATGCTAAAAATGGCTGTGATGGATTGCTTCTCTGTTCTAACGAAGATGTCTCGCTTCAGGGCTCCAGCTTGGTTCGACAAATCCACGGGACCTATGAAGGGGTGGACGGCCGGCACTCTTTACGTCCCGTCGCTGCAGGGCGAGCAAAACGTACTAAATGCATTTGCTGAAAAATCGCGCATGATAGCGAGATCCTACAATCCAAAGATTCGGAATCAATTTATTTCGACTGGGCATAGTGGCAGCCTGACAATACCGGATCAGTCTATCGACTACATCTTCCTCGACCCACCATTCGGAGCGAATATTAGTTACTCTGAGCTGAACTTTCTCTGGGAAAGCTGGCTTGGTGTCACTACGAACGCCCATGATGAAGCCGTTGAGAATAAGTCCCATGGCAAGGGACTGGATGAATATCGAAAGCTGATGACGCAGTGCTTTCGGGAGGCGCATAGGGTGCTGAAGCCGGGCCGATGGATGACGGTTGAGTTCTCCAATACGAAGGCCTCCGTATGGAACGCCATTCAGACGGCTCTGCAAGAGGCTGGCTTCGTCGTTGCAAACATCTCTGCGCTCGACAAGAAGCAAGGAAGTTTCAAGGCAGTAACAACGACAACTGCGGTGAAGCAGGACCTCGTAATCTCGGCATACAAGCCAAACGGTGGTCTCGAGGAAAGATTTACAAGGGCTGGGGGCAGCGAGGCTTCAGTTTGGGATTTCGTCAGAACTCATCTTGAGTATTTGCCAACAGTTAAGATGCGTTCGGGATCCTTGGAATTCATTAATGAGAGGGATCCTCGCATAATTTTTGACCGAATGGTCTCCTGGTTCGTAAGGCACAATGTGCCAGTTCCACTTTCTTCTCAGGAATTCCAAGAAGGCCTCGCTCAAAGATTTTCTGAACGAGATGGAATGGTCTTCCTGTCGGAGCAGGCCAACGAGTATGACCGTAAGCGGGCGCGGGTTGCCTCGGCTCCGCAGATGGAAATGTTCATTAGTGATGAGCGCAGTGCCATTGATTGGTTGACTGACTTCTTGCGCAACCGACCGTCAACTTATCAAGAGATTCATCCTGAGTTCATGAGCCTTCTGGGTGCCGGATGGAAAAAGCATGAAGAAAAGCCCGAGCTATCGGCGTTGCTTGAAGACAACTTCCTCCGTTGCGAAGGCAACGCCGATGTGCCCAGCCAAATCCACAGCTACCTTTCGACGAACTTCAAGGATTTGCGTGGGCTGGAGAAGGATGATCCGCGTCTGAAGGCGAAGGCCAAGGATCGCTGGTACGTTCCCGACCCGAGCAAGGCGAAGGACCTGGAGCAGAAGCGCGAGCGGTCTCTACTGAAGGAGTTCGAGGGATACAAGAACGCTCCTGGCCGACGGCTCAAAGAGTTCAGGCTCGAGGTGCTGCGCGCCGGTTTCAAAACCGCCTGGGCAGCCAGGGACTACAAGACGATCATCGGCATTGCCCATAAGATTCCCGACGAAGCGCTGCAGGAGGATGAAAAGCTGCTGCTCTGGTACGACCAGGCGCTCACGCGCATGGAGGCCAATGCGTGACGCATGCGGACGGCGGACCTGGTATCGGCGCGTGGTGCTGGCATGAGAGACATGCCGCACCCTGCCGTGTCGTCGATGCGCAAGAGATTTGGGGCGAGACGACCTACCGCGTCTGGCTGCCGGACAAGGACGCCGTCGTTCGCGCCCGTGCCGCCGACCTAGCGTCGCTCGATACCGTCGAGCCTACGGTCGAGCACATCCTGCACACTGCCGCGGCGGCGAAGCTGCTCGACGCGCTGGAGGAAAACCTTCTCCTCGCACCCATCCAGTCGAGCGTCGTACCGCTGCCGCACCAGCTCTATGCGCTCAACAGGGCCATGAGCCGGGACCGGATCCGATACCTGCTGGCCGACGAAGTAGGGCTCGGCAAGACGATCGAAGCCGGGCTCATCCTGCGCGAGCTCAAGTTGCGCGGCATGGCAAAGCGGATCCTCGTGGTGGCCCCGAAGGGGCTGGTCCGGCAGTGGCAAGCCGAGATGCGGCTGCATTTTGGGGAACACTTCCAGTTCATCGAACCGGCCGAACTTTCCGCTTTCCGGCAATGGCGCAATGACGAGGAGAACCTGTGGCGGCTGCACGATCAGGTCATCTGCTCGCTCGACTCCGTGAAGCCGCTCGAAGGGCGGCGCGGCTGGAGCATCGAACAGCTCAGCACCTACAACCGCGAGCGCTTCGAGGACCTGATCTCGGCATCGTGGGATCTGGTCATCATCGACGAAGCCCACCGCATGGGCGGGAGCACCGACCAGGTCGCTCGCTACAAGCTGGGCGCGGCGCTGGCGGAGGCCGCTCCCTACATCCTTCTCCTGTCGGCGACTCCGCATCAGGGCAAGACTGACCAGTTTCATCGACTGATGCAGCTTATCGACCGCGATTCCTTCCCGGACGAAAGCAGCGTGACGAGCGAGCGTGTGGCTCCGTTCGTGGTACGCACGGAGAAGCGCGTCGCGATCGATGCGGAAGGCAATCCCCTTTTTAAGCCGCGCATCACCCGGCTTCAGGCCGTCGCCTGGCAGGACCGACATGCGGCGCAGCAGAAGCTCTACGAGGCGGTCACCGACTATGTGCGCCACGGTTACAACCAGGCCATGGCGGCGAAGCAACGGCACATCGGCTTCCTGATGATCCTGATGCAGCGGCTGGTGACCTCCAGCACTGCGGCTATTCGCACGACGCTCGAAAAGCGCCAGGCGCTGCTCGATCAGCCGCAGCTCCAACCATCCCTGTTCGAGACGGCCGACGTCGACGAATGGGCCGAGCTCGACGGCCAGACACAGGTAGATCTGGCCGTCCAGACTCGCGGCTGGGAGATGGAGAAGGCGGAGGTCGACACCCTGCTCGAACTCGCCCGGTCCACCGAAGCCCAGGGCACGGACGCCAAGGCCGAAGCGCTGCTGGAGCTGATCTACAAGCTGCAGCAGGAGGAGAACGATCCGGAGCTGAAGGTTCTGATCTTCACTGAATTTGTGCCGACGCAGACGATGCTCGCGGCATTTCTGGAAAGCCGCGGCTTCTCGGTCGCCACGCTCAACGGCAGCATGGATCTCGATGCGCGCACCCGGGCCCAGCAGGCTTTCTCGCGCGATGTGCGCGTTCTTGTCTCCACCGATGCTGGCGGCGAAGGCCTTAACCTGCAGTTTTGTCATGTCGTCATCAATTTCGACATGCCGTGGAACCCGATGCGGGTCGAGCAACGCATCGGCCGCGTCGACCGCATCGGTCAGCCGCATGTGGTTCGCGCGATCAATTTCGTTCTGGAGGATACGGTCGAGCACCGTGTGCGTGAGGTTCTCGAAACCAAGCTCGCGGTCATCGCCGAAGAGTTCGGCGTCGACAAGGCCGCCGACATCATGGACTCGGTCGAAGCCGAACCGTTGTTCGACGAGCTCTTCGTCCAGAGCCTGCAGAACCCTGACGCCATCGAAACCGAGTGCGACGCCGTCGTATCGGAGCTTCGCTCGACCATCGCGGAGAGCCGCAAGAGCGAGGAACTCCTTCCTGCTGCTCATGAGCTTGATGCCGATGAAGCGCGCAAATGGCGCGATCACCCAGCGCAGTTCTGGTTGGAACGGGCAATCACGACCGGGTTACCCGCACGGGGAGGCGAAGCAAGCAAAGACGGAGAGGCATGGCGAGTGCGCTGGGCGGACGGCAGTGAGTCTGCCAAAGTTTGCTTCGATGCCCGTACCGCCGAGGAGCACCCGGACGTCGAATGGGTCACCTTGGAGGATCCGCGTGCCCGGGCCGTGATCGGCGAGCTGCCTCGCTGCGTACCCGAGTTGCCGCTTCTTCCTATCGTGCGGATCTCCGGACTCCCGGACACCGTTAGCGGGGTTTGGTCGCTGTGGGAAATCAGCCTGTCGGCCGACGACTACAGCCGGCGGCGTTTCTTGACCGTGTTCGTGAACGACGCAGGGCGCGCCTTCCTGCCGACGGCTAAGCGGATCTGGGACCTCCTTCTCACTGAGCAAATTGAGCTGACCGGGACGTCGGCCACGGAAAATGCCGACGGCTGGTTCGATCGGTCCAGGACCGCCGCTCTGGTTCAAGGCGAGCGTGTTTTTGCCGAACTGGTGGACGAACATAGAACCCGTATTCAGGAGGAGCGCGAGCGCGCCCAATACGCCTACGACGCCCGCCACCAGGCCATTGGCCGGATCGGGCTGCAGAATGTGCGGGACTATCGTCGCAAGCGCCTTAAGGCGGACCAAGAAACCCGCATGGCGCAACTCGACGCAGCCGAAGCCTACGCCCCCGATCTCAATGCAGTCCTGATGTTGCGCGTCGGCGAAGAGAAGGCAGACGCGTCATGAGCGCCTGGGTTGATCGCATCCTGCGGGAGTTTCCCGCCGACCTGGCCCGCTTCTGGATTGCCTGCGACCCAGACGATCTCCTGTTGGACGAGCGCATCCTTCACAGCCTTCGGGAGCGCGGCTTCGAGGTGTTGCCATTCGACGATTCCATCGCGTTCCGAACGGAATACGAGGAACGCTACCGCGCCGCTTGGGACCGAGGCGAGGACGGATCCTCGAAAGCACTGGTCCTGCAGCTGCGCGGAACCGACATGAATGCTCTACCATGGGACTATGTCCGCGAGGGCCGCAAGGTCAGCCTGAGCCTGGCGGACCTTTTCCCTAAGCTAAGCTACGGTGTTATCCGGCACATCGACTCGGAACACCATGAGGCACTCTTCGAGGCGCACAACAGGCATGCGACGCAGCCGTTGGGAGAAGGCGCGACAAAGGATTTCATCCTCACGCACATCTTCCGGATCAGTCCTTACCTGCTCAGCCGGGCGGAGGAATTCTGGCGCGAGCTTCTGCGTCTCCATTACCGTGGAACAGGTTTGCCTCCGCTGCTCGCCGATCATGTCGGTGGCATTCTGGCTGACATCCCGCATCTCAAAGACCTGCCAGGCGCCGAATTGTTCTCGTCGAAAAGCTTTACCCTGCGGGTCCTGCAGGACTCCTGGGATCAGTTCCTGGCCCAGCACGGCGTCCGCAGCCGGCGGTCCACCGACAAGGATCGAGACGACATCAGCGCGTTCTCAGTCCCGTTCGACCACCCCGATGTTCGGGTCGTAGTCGACAACATGTTCTTCGATGGTACGCTCCAGCCGGTCGACATCGAGGGATCTCCATCGAACCTTCCCGAGTGGGCGAAAGTCGGGCTGAAATGCGATGCGAACGCTCTGGGAGATCTGGTCGCCGAGGGCGTAAGGAGGGTTAGCCCAGAGCTGCCCGGGCCGGACTCGTCACACCGGGATTGGAGTGATTTTTCCCGTCGTCTGGGCGAAATCATTTTTCGCTTTCATAGCTTGAGCGCACAGCAAGCAAACGACGTCCACGAGCAAGTCCACGCCCTGCAGCGTGACGCCGATGCTCGCCTCACGGATTGGGTTTTTAAGCACTTTGCCGATCTCCCGTCGCTGCCGGCGGCGCGGGGACCGGTCATGGTCCACCACGTGCCGCGATACCTAGCGATGCGCCGCAGTGCGGGCGAGGAACGCATCGCGCTTCTCGTTTTCGACGGGCTCGCGATGGATCAATGGTTTCAGATCCGCGAGCATCTTGCGGCGCGCGCTCCCAATCTGATCGTGGATGAAAATGCATGCTTCGCTTGGCTTCCCACTCTGACCTCGGTTTCACGCCAGGCTCTGTTCTCCGGCCTCAAGCCGCGCGAGTTCTCCGATTCTATCGAAACAACCAGCAAGGAGCCGGCTCTATGGACACGCTTCTGGCAGGAAAACGGCCTACGCAAGCCGGAGATCCTCTATCGGAAGAGCCTCAAGCGGACTGGGCAGCTGGATGATCTGGCGGATGCGCTCTCGCAACCTTCCATCAAGGTCGCCGGCATCGTCGTGGACATGATCGACGAGATCGTACACGGAGCAATGTTGGGCAAGCGCGGCATCAGCGGTCAGATCGCCGAGTGGTGCGCCACCGGCTTCCTGGAGCGACTGTTCTTCCTGCTCGCCGAGCATGGATACAGCGTCTATCTCACCGCAGATCACGGGAATGTCGAAGCTGAAGGGATCGGCAGGCTTAGCCAAGGCGTTGTTTCCGAGCTCCGGGGCGAACGGGTCCGCGCCTACCGCAGCGCCGCCCTTGCCGCGTCGGTCCCGGAAAACATCGACGCTTTCCGCCTCGATCTCGCTGGACTACCGCCCGACTTCTTGCCGCTATACGCCGGAACCCGAGGAGCATTCGTATCGCCGGGAGACCAAGTCGTCGCTCACGGCGGGATATCCGTCGAAGAGCTGATTGTTCCCTTTGTCAAAGTTTCCGTTGAGAACGAAAAACAATGAACCCCACAAGGCCGCAAATCGGATTTGATCGCTTCATACAGTTGGACTGGGCTGCAGCTGCGCTGCGCGTGAGAGCGGGTGTGTCCAATCTCGATGACCTGACAGAACTCATCGACGCAACGCACCCGGGCTCCGCCGCCAAGAAAAAGACCCGAACGGTTCTGAACCGCCTCTGGTTGGAGCCACGTCCCGATCTGGCTGATTTCGCCGAGCGCGGGGTGGAAATATATCGCGGAGCACCGGACACGCCAGTCTCTGCACTGACATGGGGGATGGCCCTGGCGACCTACCCGTTCTTCGGCAAGGTGGCCGAAATTGTTGGACGTCTCACCTCGTTACAAGGTGACTGCACTTCTGCGGAGGTCCATCGGCGAATGGCCGAGATATTCGGTGAGCGCGAAGGCACTCGCCGGATGACGAACATGGTTTTGCAGTCCCAAGCGAGTTGGGGAGCCATCGAGAGAGTAGACAAGGGCAAGCGCATCGTCCGATCCCCATTGATCGAGCTAGATGCATCCGCTGCAGCAGCGTGGTTGGCGGAGGCGTGCGTGCGGTATGCGGGTCGTCCACTGTCGGTCGCCGGGATTGGCTCAAACCCGATCGTCTACCCTTTCTCTCTCAAAGGATCGAGTGCGTATCTTTTCTCGCAAAGCCCATATCTCGAGATGCGTGCCGACAGTGCAGGAAATCAAATGATCGATCTGGCAACATGTCAGAGGGGCAGCAACGGGTGGAATGATGACAGCAAATAGCGCTGAAACCCAAATATTCTCAGGTCAGTTGGTAGCTCAGTCCATGCCAATTCAGATCTCCATGGGACAGATCGTCGTGATCGCTGTTTTCCGGGGCACTGCTATCCGCGATGCGCTGCTTCAGGGAACTGAAGCTATCAAGTCAAATCCGAACATCTTGGAAACAGAGAAGTTCGGTGCCACGAAGACGCTAGAGAATGCGCTCGACACGCTCGAACGAATTGCCGCCGCTTCGCGCGGGCGCTGAGCCATGCCCTTCCGCTTCTGGCGCCGTATCCGCCTGGCCCCCGGGGTCACGCTGAACCTGTCGAAATCGGCGGCTTCGCTGTCGCTGGGCCCGCGCGGCGCGAAATACACGATCAGCCCGCGCGGCAACCGGGCCACGGCCGGGATCACTGGCACGGGGCTTTTCTACACCGTCCATGATCGTAAGCGCAGCGGGCGCGGCGGCGCGGCCCCGGCGCCGCGCGTACCGCAGCGCGACCGGTTGAAGCTCGGCTTTTTCCAGCGGCTGATGACCCCGGCGGATGAGAAACGCTTCGTCGACGGCATTCGCGCGCTCAATGACGGTGATCTTAATGCGGCACTGGCGGCACTGGAAGAGGCGCGCGATCTGCCCGATGCTGCCTGGATGGCCGGGATGATCCGCCTACGCCGCGAGGAACTCGATGCCGCGAAGGCCCATTTTCAGCACGCGCTGGCGCGGCTGGACGATCTGGGTGCGCTGTTTGGCAAGTACGAGATCGCCGCGCAGGCCAGCCTGCCGATCACCTCCGACATCTTCGCCCATGTCTTCCCGCGCGAGCGCGGCACAAGGCTGGCGATGGTGGAAATCGCGCAGCTTCAGGGCCGCCACGACGATGCCATGGCGCATGTCTCGCGCCTGCTGGAGATCGACCCCACCGACCCGGTGGTGCTGCTGTCCTTCGCCGAGCTTGCGCTCGACACGCCCCAGGACCGCGCGCTCATGGACCGCGTCGTGCGCGCCACCGTCCATGTCGAGAACGAAACCCCGGTCGATACGGCGATCCTGCTCTACCGCGGCAAGGCGTTAGCGGCGCTGGGCCTGCCCGATGCCGCCATCGATGTCTTCACGCTTGCCAACCGACGCCGCAAGGACCGGCCCGAGGCGCTGCTGCACCAGGTCCGGTATGACCGCGCCGTGCTCTATTTTGAGACCGGCCAGCGCGCCCGCGCGAGGCGCGAATTCGAGCGCATCTATGCCGCCGATCCGGGGTTTGAGGATGTGGCCGAGAGGCTGGGGGTTGGCGGATGACCGACACCGCCCTCGCCGCACGCATCCGCGAAGCCCTCGCCCAGCGTGATCCGAAAGATCCTTTCATCACCTATCAAACGCTGGCCAGCAAACTCGGCATGCAACCACCCGGCACCATCCAGCGCGTCGCCGCCGCGCTCGAGCAGACCATGCGCGAGGATGTGGCCGCAGGCCGCCCGATAATCGCAACGCTGGTAATCAGCCGCGCAGGCGACATGCCGCGGCGCGGGTTCTTTGATCTAGCGGTGGCGCTGGGTCGGTTTCCGGATGATCCCGCGCAGCATCGCGCGGCGTGGCAGACGGAGTGCGCGGCGGTATTCGGGATGCTGAATGGTGCTTGACGCGGATCGGCTCGGATCACCTGATCTCGAACCAGCGCATGGCGGTCTGCAGGAGATGGTCGTAATCGCCCGCCATGGCCTCGTCCAGGAAGGCGGCGATCTCGTCGTCAGAGAGGCCAGCTTCCTTGGCGGCCTCGCGACAGCGTCCGAGAACTGCAAAGGCGTTGCCGTCCTGGCCAGTGAGCGTGACGATGATTTCGGGGTGTTTCGAGGCCATTGGAGTCCGTTCCAGGAGAGTCGTCGCAGCGACATGAGGCGTGACCGGCGCGCATAGTCCAGTTGAATGTCGGTAGTTTTTCGGAGTGATGGCAAGCCCGCGCCTTAGGCTGCGGGCATAGCGGTCGCTACCGATGTGCTGCAGCGCTATTCATCACCGCTACCGATCATCCTCGGATCGATTTCCGGCTCGTCCCATTTCGTCACGGCGCCCATCCAGCGTTCGATGGTTGCCTGCAGCTTAGGATCGTCAGCTTCGAGATGGAATGTATAGAGGCGGTTGATGATCTCCTGCATCAACTGGCGCATCTCGTCCTCGTCGATGCGCGAGACCTCCGACCACGGGATGCGCCTGCCGTCTGCGTCCACCACGAAGACATCCGAATAGTCGCCGGTCCGGGTGATGGGTCCCAGGCCGGCATGCAGCGTCTCCAGCTGCGTGTTGCGCACGCAAAGCATGGCCATGATCCTGGCCAGCTTCGCCGCAATGCGCTTTTCGTCGTCTTTGTTCATCAGGCGAGAATAGCCGGATGCCTGCAATCGCGCCACGATTTCGAACAAGGATTCTAGGCTACCTACTTGCGCATGCCCGCGCCTGGTCGCGCAGGACAGCGTAATCAGCGAGCCAGCCCGGGATCAGAGCCCCCCCGGGCAGCGCGGCGACCTCCTCCACCACACGCGCCTGCTCGGCCTGGCTGTACCCCACCACTGGCGGGCAAGTGCCGGGCGGGGCGTCAGAACCCGCCGTCGCGCAGCCGGTCAAGAAGATCGTCGCGGCTGCGAGGGCGGCGCGCGGCGGCGTCCAGCATCTGGCGGTGGATGGCATCGTTGCGCTCCATGGCTTCGAGCCGCTCGGCGGCGCGGCCAGCGCGCTCGCCCTGGCGGCGAAGGTTGAGGATGAACAGGGTGACGGTGAGGGCGACGAGGGCGAGAGCCGCCACCCGCCGCGCCCATGGCCGGGCGAGAAGCCCAGCCAGGAGGCTGGCCCACATCAGCGCAGGCCCTTTTCCCAGTCGTCGAGCCGGGCCCAGACGGCCACAACAATCCCGCCCAGCGCGAGCGCGATGAACAGCCAGCGCAGGGTGTCCAGATACGGCACCAGCGGCAGGATCGCGCCCTGTGCTTCCGCCAGAACCTCCTGCGCGACCTCGACGCTTGCGGCACCGACCGTCGCCACCCCGGCTGCACCCGTCCCGCGCAGGGTGCGGCTCGCGGCCAGTGTCTCGCGCGCGGGCGGGGTCTCGGCGGCGAAGGGGACCGCACGCGGCGGGAAGGGATCGCCCCAGGAACGGGCAGGGCCGAGGTCGATGTGCATGAAGCCGGAGCGGGGATAGGCGCCGAAGCCCAGAAACCCCACCTCCCGGGCGGCGGCCTCGAAGGCGGCGGGGTCGTGGTTCGACATGGCGATATCAAAGGCCGTGCCGTCCATGTGCTTCGAGCGTGGGGCACCGCCGACGGCGCGATTGTGTTCGGGCGAGCGATAGGCGGAGCGCACGATCAGCGGCTTGCCCAGCCGGTCGCGCAGGGCCTGCAGCCTGTCGAGCGCGGCGGGATGGAGCTTCAGCTGGCCCGTGCCGCGGCAGGCGATTTCGGCGGGCGAGAAGTTCGGCCAGCGCCAGAGGCGGTCTGGCACATCGCTGAAATGGCGGAAGGTGTGGATGGGGTCGGCCATGGGGGAGCTCCTTGGGGTGATGGGCATGCGGAAGGGGCCGCCGTGCGCGGGCGCGGCGGATGGGTTGTCGGTGTTGCGAATTGGGCAGTCTGCCAGAGTTGGCTTGTGGACCGGTGGCCAGAGCGGGCGCTGGGCGGTGCGGTCAGTCTCCGTTCTTGCGCTGAAACGCGGCGAAGATCAGGTTGCGCATGTCATGGATATCGAGCTCGATCCGGGCGAGCCGGTCGTGGTCGATCTTGCGATCCTCGTCGCGGCGCTTCTCGATGCGGGAGCGTTCCTCGGCCAGTTCCTGCTCGAGCTTGTGCAGCAGCGCCTCGTTCGTGAACGCTTTTCTCGTCACGGCAGTGGCCAGCCCGGCGATGAAGGTGAACCACACGCCAATGGCCGCTGTGATGCCATGGTCGCGGAAGGCCTGCGCGATCTGCTCGAAAAGGGAGGACTGCTGCGTCATGCCGACAGGATCCCGACCTCGTTCGGCAGTGTCAGATCGCTCCAGGGGTTCGCATCGGCCGGGTTGATCGCCCAGCTGGAATAGACCGGAACGGGCGCAAGGTCGGGCACTGTTACCGGGGTGGCGTCATGGTTCACGCCACCCATGCGTAGGAACCCGGTGGTGGCGTCCGGCCCGTCCGTTCCCGCCTGCGCGATCTGCTTTATGTGCACGCCCGCGATGGCGGTGACCGACGCGGGGCCGGTCGGGCCGGTGAGCGAGAAAGACATGCGCTGCCCCGCAGCAGAGCTGGCCACCCGCGTGGCGATGTCGCTATCGCTGAGCGCGTCGATGCTGCCCACCATCTCGTTGAAACTCGCGATGGCATTGGGGATGCGGCGCACGAAGCGACGTCCGATGGTCGACACCCCGTCGAGGACGGCGATATGGGCATAATACCAGGTGCGGCTCGAGCTGGTTCCGTGCAGCCCTGAATTGGCGAACACGACCTGCACCGGCTTGCCCTTGCCGCCGGTGTTCGCGGCGGTGGCGGTGCTCTGCAGTACGCCATCGACGTAGAATTCGATGGTGATCTCGGCACCGACGTTCAGGCGCACATCGACCCATTGGGCCTGGCCGTTCGGGGCGAAGTAGCTCGAGCTTCCCTGCACGAGCGTGTCGCCATGCGCCTCGGCGTGGTAGCGGTTGGTCGAGGTCAGGGGGCGGACCTGCGCGATCCTGACATTCTCCGCGTCAAAGAACTCGAGGAACCCGGCATTGCTCTGGGTGATGCTCTCGGAATCGTTGTTGGGCGGCACGTAGCGAAACCCCAGCCACATATCACCGACCGGCGCAGGAAACCCGACGGCGAAGGGGGCGGCCAGCGTGCGCGATCCGTTGAAGCGGATACCGTTGACATCGAGGGTCTCGTCGAAGCCGGCGGCAACGGTGCTCAGCGAACCGGCGACGCCGGAGATGTCGGTGGGCTGATGGCCCAGATGCAGGATGTAACTCATGGCAGTTCCACTTCGATGTAAAGAGATGCATGGGCGGCGGAGAAGGCTACACCCCCGCCGTGATCGAGAAAGAACGAGACATTGCCTGAGGTGAGGCGCGGGCCGCCGCCGAGATCGAGCCAGGCTTCGACCTCTGCAACGCTGAGATCGCGGTCCCAGCCAAACTCGATGAAGGCATGCGCCTCGTAAATGCGCAGGTCGGGATCCTCATAGCCCAGCGCCTGGGTGCCGGGTGGAACCGGGTAGCTGAACTGCGAGGGTAGCGAGCGCAGCGTACCGCCATCGCCCGGATCGCGCCCCTGGATCTGAGGATACCAGGCGGCGCTGGGCGCGGCGGTCCAGGTCGGCGCGCCGCTGACCGGATCGTCGCGCCAGATACCGTTCAGCCCGATCCAGAGGCTGGCATCGCCGGGATCAATCACGAACATCACCACATCGCCCGCCCCATAGGGGGCAAGCCCGGACAGGCGCTGACTGGTACTGCTTGTGTTCGACGACCAGAGCGAGCCGTTGCCGCGATACCCGATCGAGCCCAGCGTGATCGGATTGTTGCCCGCGTCATATTCCTCGCGTTGCTCATCGGAGACGATGCCCAGATAGCCGTCGAACTCGAAAGCACCGCCTGAGGCACACAGAACCTCCCAATAACGCCGCCCGTCGGTGGGCCGGATCGCCTTTGCGGCCGGAACCCAGCGGCGGTAATCGCTGCCGCCCGAGGTGTTCACAGCAGTCTGGTTGCCATCCGACAGCGTGTAGCCTGCGGGGCGGCGGGTGACATCCAGCTCCCACGCAGCCCCGATATCGACGGGAGGTCCGGTATCGCCGCCCTGCGCCAGGATCGCGGCGCGCATCATCAGCAGACTCATGTGACGGGTCCTGCCAGTGCGCCCTGAATGACCCAGGCATCCGCGCCGCGTTTCACCAGCGCCACGCCTGACCACTGGCCGTCGAGCGCCACCGATCCAGCCGCCACGCCATTAAGCGACACCCCGGCTGCCGCCGCGATGGTGGCAATCCCGGCGCCGATCTGCGTGACATTGACCAGCGTGCCGATCTCGAACGGCACCGAAGCCTCATCCGGGATTGTCACGGTTACGGCGGACGACCCGGTCGTCTCGAGGATGCTGGCCAGATCGATCAGTTCCAGCGTGTGCGCCGTGGCAGTCAGGGTGCGTATCGGCACGATACCGGGGCGCGGCACTTCCACCCATGCTCCACCCGTGAAACGCACATGCCGCGCCTCGTCCGACACCCAGACCTGCCAGCCCTCCTGTGGCGTGAGGTAAACCCAGTCCTCCGCCCCCGGTTCGCCGTCCCAGAGCGCCAGCGCATTGGCATGGACCGGGGCGCCAGCCGAAACGATGCGGATATCGCCGGGGCTGCCCGCGGGTGGCAGGCCTGTGCTTCTTGAAAGCGCGCGCGCCTGCACCAGTACCGACAACGCACGCAGATCCTCACTGACGCTGGTGCCCCAGTTACGCTGGCCGGGGTCATAGAAGGCGCGCAGCCCCAGTCCCGGCATGATCCGTTCCGGCATGCTCGTCCTCGCTTGTGGTGGTGATGATGGTTGTGGCGTGCGCGGTCGTGACGTCGCCGATGCGAATGGTCCGGTTCAGCTGCCCCAGAGGAAGCCCCAGCCGCGGTCCCACCCGGCGGCGAAGGGGGAGGTCAGGCGGAACCGGCGCGCCTCGCGGTCAGTAAGCCAGACGCCGCCGACCATCCGACGCGACCGGACGGCGAGGTCGATCTCGGCCGTGCGCTCCGGCGCGCCGGTCTCGGGAACGTCCTCGGGCGCCAGCGTCCAGCTCGTGCCACTCCCGGCGTCGATCACGATGCCCGGTGGCATGAGGGCCGTGCCAGTGTCGGGATCGATCCAGCGCACCTCGATCGCATAGCCAACGCCCGGCTCCGGCCCGATGGAGCCGCCCGTGTGATCGACGATGACTGGGCTGGTCTGGGTGAGGCGATCGCGATGGGCCCAAGTCAGGACGAGATCATCGGCGATCAGCGAATCCACATCCGGCGCGTAGCTGCCATTGCCCTGCACCCGCCCGGGCGGCAGGGGCCGGATGGCGCGGCGGTCGAGCGTCACGTTGTCCTCGGGCGCCAGCGCGAAAGCAAGCGTGCCGCGCCCGGTCTCGGGCAGCAGCCGGATCGCAAGGGTCTCGCCTGCCGCCCAAGAATCCTCGGTGATCCGCGCGTCCTCGTCGAAGAAGATCACCGGGGTTCCCTCGGCGTGCGCGCGCGGCACGGTGTCGAGGCATCCGCGGCCGACGGTGATCGCCGTGGCGGTGATCCCGTCGACGCGCACGAACTCACCGCCGATGCTCGCCAGCGTGCCGATCCCGACCTCACCGATGTCGCGCCAGCCGGTGACGGGCAGGACACGCACCTCTGGGTGGTCCGAGACGTCCGCCGCGAGCAGCGCCGCGGGCGCGAAAGCAACCACGCCTTCCTGTGCCGGGCCGGTGCCGGGATCGATCCAGAGTTCCGCCGCCAGCGCATCGGCGCTAGGGCGTTCACCGGTGGCGACCAGCGCGCCCGCATCGGGATCCTCCGAAAGGATGCGGTCGGCCTCGCTGTGGCCCAGTTCGCGGACCAGCAGCCAGTACGGGGCTTCCTCGACCATGCGCCGCACCAGCGCCCTTGGCGGTGCGGCAACCCCGGTGCCAGACGGCATGCGCCCGCCTGCGATGGCGGTCGCACCAAGGGCAAACACATCCTCGGCAAGCTTCAGCCTGATGCCATTGTCGCGCCCGTCACCCTGGCCGATCTCGGAGATGCGCATGACCACGTTGTCGAGCCCGAGGCGCGATGATCGCAGCCGGATCACATCGCCGGGCCCGAGATCGGCGCCTTCGCGATTCACCACGATCTCTCCGGTGAGCAGCGGCACGGAAAGCGCCCGCAGGTCGCGCTCGGCGACGCGGATCGCCAGCCCCTGGTAGCGGATGCCGGGATAGTCGAGCGTGGTGGCGATCACCTCGCCCATGGCCTGGACCCGGGCAGTGTCGGTGACAGAGACCGCCCCCGTGTCGTCCGTCCAGGCATCGGTGAAGCGCACGGTCACGCTGTTCACCAGGTCCGACGGCGCGCGGCGCCCTAGTCGGCCCCAGTCCACGACATTGGTCTCGTTGAAGAGCGGCAGCGTTGCGGCCGTGTAGTCTGCCCGGATGAGCCGCAACTCCCAGAGCCCGGTGCGCCGGTCGATGAAGAGCGTGGCATCGATGTGGTCGAGAACGCTGGCGATGAACTCCTCGATCGAGCTGTCCTGCTGCCAGATCAGCGACAGGCCGAAACCTTCAGTGTAAAGCGTGTCCGCGGCGGCGGTGAAACTCGTCCCGATCTCGACCGTGGAGTACCCCAGACCCCAGTCGCGGTTCGTGAGACACTCCCGGATGATATGGGCAGGGTTCATGTCCGGGCCGTTCCCGAAGGCCCCGCGCAGTGAGGCCACCAGCGCCTGCGGGTTGCCGGCCGGGATCACCGGCACGCCATCAACAGGCGTGTTGTCGATCATCGCCGTATAGCTGGTGTCCGCGAGTGCGATGTTGAACCCAAAGATGTCGGCAGGCGGCAGGCTGGTGATCGTGACCAATGCGGCATCGACCGAAGAGACTGGCGAGGGCGCCCCATCTGTCACGAAGATGACGATCCGCCGCTTCGAACCGCCACCCGCGAAGTAGGCGCCGGCCTCGGCAAAGGCCGCGTTGAAATTCGTGCCCCCCGAAGTGCTGTTCGAGAGCGCCAGCATCCAGTCTTCCAGCGCGGTGTAATCCTCGGGTTCCATGTTGCGCCGCTCGATGGACCCTGCGACGCCCGCGTTCCAGAGCACGATGCGGATGTCATTGGGCCGGTCCGGATCGACGCTGGCGCCGATCTCGCGGATCAGCGCCGCGACACCCGCTTTCTGTGCTGCCATGCGCGTGCCCGACATCGAGCCCGAGACATCGAGCGTGATGTAGATCGCGGCGTCCGAGATGTTCGCCTCCGGCACGATCGGGGCCTTCTCGGGATACCATTGCGCCGCGCCTGCCTCGCCGGTCAGCACGCGGGTCACGCGCACCGCCCAAGGTTTCAGATAGGGGTTGATGCCGAGATAGACCTGCCGCAGCACAAGGCTGCAGAGCCCGCGATAGCCGGGCACGTCGCCGTTCATACGCGCAGCAAGATAATCGTTCTGCCCCTGGCCCGGTCCGCCCATCAGCACATCCACATCACCGGTGATCCCGCCCTCGCGCTTCTCGCCGCCGAAGAGATCGGGCTTGTCGATCCGGATGCGTCCGCCACCGGCGCCTGCATTGCTGGCGGCGCTGGTCGCCTCGAACACCTCGACCGATTGCGCGGGGAAGCTTAGCGCCTCGGGCAGAGCGGACCAGGAGGTCACATTGCTGGCGGCGTTGAACGTGACGCCGCGCAACGTGATCGTCTGGCGCGTGCCATTGGCGAGCTGCAGCCGGTAATCCCGGCCGATGCGCACACCCGCACGCGTCCCCGGAAAGGTGATCAAAGCGATGGTATCGCCCGCCAGCGCCGCAGTTGCCGCCATGCCCGCGACCGTGCCGATTCGCGTCTCCACGGCCGCGCCGCCGCCCGAGACGCCGCCACCGGTCGTCACTGACCAGGCAGTGCGACGGTCTACGAGGATCTCGCGGATCGCGTCGATTGGCCCGTGGCAGAGCGCCAGATGCATCCCCAGCGAATAGCGAAAGCCGACAGTCTGCGCCTTGCTACGCCCGCCCATCGTTGGCCTCCACTGCCGTCTCCCGCATCTCTGCGACCAGGATCACGGGTTCCACCAGCGCATCCCCGGTCGCACGGAGGCGGTCAGCCTCGATCCCGTGGGCAAGAAACTCCGACCACGCAAACCCATGGCGGCGGAACCATGGCCGCACGCCCGCGAGGCAGTAGCGCGCATCGCGCAGGTCCTGGATCGTCACGCGGGTCACTTCTTGCCGCCTTTCTTCCTGATCGGATCGACCTTGAGATCGCCTGCCCAGACGACGTTGGGCCCGGTGATCAGCACGGTGCCGAACACCACTGGGATCGGTCGGCCCTCCTCGGCGGTGGGCAGCGAGAAGTCGTCGAGCCCTGCGGCTTGGGGTTTCTCGATCTTGGGGCGCGGGCTCAGTGCATAGGAAATCGCCGAGAGCACCAGCCCGAGAACGAGCCGCGCGATGAAGGTCCAGACCATGAGGGAATGCCGATTGCGGATTGGCGCCTGCAGGGCGCGTCAGACTATGGAGCCGCCGCCCAGGGGGTTGCGGCCGGGGATCTCGGGAAAGCCCCCGAAATTGAGAAGATTGCCGAACTTGGCCGCGCAGGTGGCTGCGCGCAGATCGCAGCCGGGCGCGATGTCGAGCAGGACCGGCAGTGGCTCGCCCGTGTCCGGGTCGATCTCGGGTGTGGCAAAAGCTGTCGCCAGTTCCGGCATCGGGCGTGAGAGCGTCAGCACCGCTCCGGCATGGCCGGTGATGAAACCAAGCTGCACGCCAAAGCGCAGCACACCGCCGCGAAACCAGCCATCGGGCTGGTCAGCTGTCTCAGGGACCGTGACGGCGTTAGCGGCGACGGCGGTCACCGTGCCCGTCAGCCAGTGCAGTGCGATGTCGAGCCCACAGCCCCGGCCGTAGAGCGCGTGCCGGCACAGCCGCTGGTACTTCGCCCGCACACCCGCCCGGCGCAGCGTGCTGAAGATAGATTCCGCCTGCAGGAGGATGCGCTGCCCCTCGACTTCCGCCCCCACCACGCGGCCCTTCCAATGCGCGACGGTCTCGCCCAACACCTGCTCGTGTCCGCGGAAGATCGTCAGCGTCACGGGCGTGTTGCTCAAGGGGGCGAGGAAACGTCGCGCGAAGGGATGCGATAGCGGCCAGGTCAGTTCCAGCCGCCCGCGCTCGATCTCGCTCGTCTGCACCACATCGCCATGGGCGACGGCGGCGGGCTCCCAAGAGATCATATCTCCCCCGCTCCCCGCGCTGGTCCAAGGCGTGGAGCGGCTGGTGAAACGCCAGACCTGATCGCCTTCCACGAACTGGTAGAGGAAATAGGGCCGGCCCTCGGCGACCGAGGACTCCAAGCTGGCGTAGGTCATGCGGGCACCTCGAGAACAGGCAGCGTGGCCTCGCTCGCCACCGAGCCATGCTGGATCTCGACGCGATCCGCGTCGGCGCGCATCGCGGTCAGGAAATGTACCTTCGTCGTGAGGGGAACTGGATCGCCGAGGTTCGACGACAGCGTCAGCCTGTGATCCGCGCCCTCGGCGATGGCTGTGGTGATCGTCCGGAAGCGCAGCGCGGATGGCATTTCCAAGATGATCGCGCGACCGACATAGGCCGGGAGCGACGCAACCGGGGCGACGCGCATCAGCACCGAGCCCGAGGTCATGGCCGCGCGCAAATGCAGCTCGCGCCCCCAGGTCGGCAGCCAGAAGCTGGCCTGACGCCCTCGGAGCGACCAAAGCCAGCGGCGCAGAAGTTGGCGTGTGGTCGGGCCTTTTGCCTTGAGCGTAATCGTTTCACTGCGTTCGAAGACATCGCGCATGGGTTCGACCACGACTGGCCCGAAACCGTTATCAACATACTCGACCGCACGGCGGAGGCTGGCGGAGAGCGGGCGGCGCACGACGCTCGGGTCGGTCTGTACCGGGCGGCCGAGATAGGTCGGCAGCACCGGTGCGGCGAGATCCGGTGCATTGCGCAGCATGAAGCTGGCGGTCACCGTGCCATCGCTTTGCCTGCGGCGAGTGACCGCGATGGCTGAGGTCAGCACGCCTGCGCGGATCGGCGCGACCGTGATGCGCGGCGCAGCAACCACCGGACTGGGCAGTTGCAGCACCAGTGGCTCCGCCAGGATCAGCCGGTCGGCCTGAACGCTGGCGATGGCAACCGCCGCCGCCTCACGGCCATCGACCGCAATCGCCGCGAGCCCCCCACTCCGGAAATCCGCCACGCCGGTATCGAGCAGGATCTCGATCGCGCCTTGCGCCAGATCGGCGGCGGGCTGCAGCGCCATGTGCCAGAGCGGTATCTGCCAGTCGCCCGCAAACGCAGCCCGCGCCAGCTCCGCCGTCCGGGCCATCCCCAGCGCGTCGAGCCGGTGCCGAAACGTTACAATCTCGCGCGGTCGAGGCCGGAGCGCGATGCGCTGTTCGCCCGCGCGCGATGTCAGCACATCGGTGCGCCATTCCAGCACCTCGCTGGTCTCCTGCGCTGCCGGGAAGGACCAGAGAGGCAATTCAGGCATTCAGCGCATTCCGGTTGCGGCGAATGACATTCAGGATCGCCCGCTCGCCCGAAGGCGTGGCGAGGTAGTCGCCGACAACCGACGGATCGAGCACGTTGATGATGCGCGTTGACATGTCCTGCGCTGGTTGGGCGGGCGCGCTATTCATCTCGACCCCGAGCCGCCCGTCGCGCCCCCGCCGGAGCGGCAGGATCGCCTCCGGCCCGGCCTCGCCCATCAGCCCGATGCCGCGCGAGAAGGGGAACACCGTAGGCCGGTTCACCACGCCCCCGCGGGCAAAGGCGGTCAGCTCCTGCCCATTGGCGAAGACACCGCCGCGTGCGAAGCCAAAGAGGCTCGCGAAGAACCCACCCCCGCCGCCCATGCCCGAGAAGGCGCGCATGATCGCGTTCTCGATCGGCTTGAAGGCAAGTTCGATCAGCCGGTTTGCGAGGTTCTGCGCGATCCGCGAGATGGCGCTGGCGAAGGTCTCCCAGCTGAACTCACCCGACTTCAGCGCGTCCTTGATCGGCCCGACGATGTCCTGCGCCAGCCCTTGAGCAATCTCGCGCGAGCGCTCCTGCGCGGCGCGAACGGCTTCGGCGGTCGCCTCCCAGGCATTGCGGGCCGTGTCGGCGGCCTCGCGCAGCGCCTGACCCGCACCGCGACCTGCACCGCCCGCGCGGCCCGCGGCCTCGCCGGTGGAATCGAGCGCATCCTCGAGGCTCTCGGCGGCGGTCCGCGCGCCCGTGAGAGCGGTTTCCGCCTCGGCCCCCGACGCGGCTACGGCCTCGCGGAGCGCCGCAACCGACTCCAGCGGCGCGGTCGCCGCCTCGACCACGC
>NZ_JAGQDH010000024.1 GCF_018069895.1 Roseovarius autotrophicus
TTCAAACTCTCAGCCACGATCCGAGCCTTGACCTCATCTGGCCAGCGTCGCTGACCATTGGTCCGTATGTCCACCCCGTAGCCCCTGAGAAACTCCACCGTAGTCGCCATCGCGAAACTCCTGCACCAATCTCCATCGGACACGGCATCGCAGGTCAGACAATCGAACAAAAGGTGAGGGCCAGCGACCGCTTACACGGCACGCCGCATGTACTGATTACTTACAATTGCACAGGCATCGGGACGCCTGGGCTGCGCTGCTACGAGTGCCGCTATCTCGGGGTGCAGGGGATGCGGGATCACATGGGTCAAAGCTGGAATTGCCCTGTGATCGCCATGCTGCCCGTGAACTGGAGCGCCGTCGCGCGGCAAGTCGGACTGTGACGAATGAATGAGATGGAGAGATACGATGACCATTCTTGAAACCGCAAAGCACAAGATCACGGGCGAGCCGCGCCTCAAGCGCGAGGGGGATCGCATGATCCTGACCGCCGCGGACCGCCTGCCGTCGAGCGGACATGAAGAGCTGACTGTGCTGCGCATTGTCAGCGTCGTCGGCGCTGCCGCCGTTCTGGTCGCGTATTATCGCCCTGAAACCGCGCTGCCGCCTGAAACCAATGTTCTGCTCGATCAGGCGAACACCATGATCGTCGGGCTGGCGAATGCTTTCGAGAAGCTCGGAGAGGTTGTCGAACGGCAAACGCTCGACGTGCCGCTCGAAAGTCTGCGCGGGTGGATGCTCGCGTCTGCCCTTCTTGGTGCGGGCTTCGTCTTCCGCCATTCCGGCCTGCTCGATCTCTACACGTGGCTGACCAACCGCGAGCATATCACGCTCACCATCAATACTGAGCATCTGAGCGTGCGGCGCGGGACGTTTGGCTTTGCCAAGCGGATCAGGCGGGACTCGATCACAGACGTTCTGATCCTCGCCAATCACCGCACGGGGCATGACGTGATGGTGCAGCATAAGGGCGGTCTGACCCGCCTTGCGAGCATCTACGGCGATCTTACCAGGCCGACGCTTTTGCGGATGCGGCTCAAGGAAGCGCTGGCCGATGCCGGGAATTGGTGCGCGCCCAGAGCAAGACAGGCTGGTTCGGGTTCATTCGGACTGAAACAGCTCAGGGCAGACTCACAAAGGTCTGCGCGACTGCAACCGGCCAAGCAGCTCGGGGCGCTGGTCAAGGCGATGTTAACTGACATCTGGGATATGAAGCTCGCAGAAGCGCACAGTGCCAGAAAGACGCTGGATGCCCAGATCAGGGAATCGGAGAGCAGACTGACTCGCTGCTGGATCGGATCGTTGATGCGTCCAGCCCTGCGGTGATCACAGCCTATGAAGCACGGATCGACAAGCTGGAGCGTCAGAAGATCAGATTGCGCGAGCAAGCCGAACAGATTGTGCCGCCACGGGGGCGCATGGAGGAGTTTATCGAACACGCCTTGGCGTTTTTGTCAAACCCTTGTAGTATTTACGAAAAATGCGAGTTTACCTTCAAGAGAACAGTGCTGAAACTGGCCTTTGCAGAACCTTTGCGGTATAGCCGCAATGAAGGTTATCGAACCGCTAAAACAACCTTTCCTTTCAAGGTGTTAGCGGATTTTTTAACCCAAAAATGCGGGATGGCGGACCCAAGAGGATTCGAACCTCTGGCCTCTGCCTTCGGAGGGCAGCGCTCTATCCAGCTGAGCTATGGGTCCGGACGAGGGCGGTATAGCGGGGCGCGCGCGGTCCCGCAATCGCTATTTCAGGCGAAAAGATCGTGTGCCAGGTCCAGTGCCTCGATCAGGGTGTCGACCTCGGCGCGGGTGTTGTACATGGCGAAAGAGGCGCGGCAGGTGGCCGACAGCCCGAGGTGCTCCATCAGCGGCCCGGCGCAATGATGGCCCGCGCGCACCGCAACGCCCTTCTTGTCGAGGATCGTCGAGATGTCATGGGCATGGGCCGCCCCCTCCATGGTGAAGGAGAAGATCGCAGCCTTGCCTTCGGTCGTGCCCTGAAGCCCGAGCCAGTTGAGACCGGAAAGCTGCTCGCCGGCATAGCGCGCCAGATCCGCCTCATGGGCGGAAATCGCCTCCATCCCGATTCCCATCATGTAATCGAGTGCCACGCCAAGCCCGATCGTCTGCACGATCCCTGGCGTGCCCGCCTCGAATTTCATCGGCGGATCGTTATAGGTGACGGCATCCTTTGTCACCTCGCGGATCATGTCGCCGCCGCCCATGAAGGGGCGCATCTCGGCCAGCCGTTCCTTGCGCACGAAGATCGCGCCCGATCCCGACGGGCCATAGAGCTTGTGCCCGGTGATCGTATAGAAATCGCAGCCCATCTCATCAAGATTGACAGGCATATGCACCGCCGCCTGAGAGCCATCGACCAGCACCGGCACGCCGCGCTGACGCGCCGCGTCGCAGATGGATTTCACATCAACAACGGTTCCCAAAACATTGGAAAGATGGGTAATCGCGACCAGTTTCGTCTTCGGTCCAATCGCGTCGATCACCTTTTGCGGGTCAAGCCAGCCGGTCGCGTCCACATCCACCCATTTCAGCACCACGCCTTGCCGTTCGCGCAGGAAATGCCACGGCACGATGTTGGCGTGATGCTCCATGACCGAGAGCACGATCTCGTCGCCCGCCTCCATGCGCGGCATGGCCCAGCCATAGGAGACCATGTTGATCCCCTCCGTGGTGCCTGAATTGAGCACGATCTGCCGCTCATCCGCCACACCCAGAAACCGCGCGATGATGCCGCGCACGGCCTCGTATTTCTCTGTCGCCACATTGGAAAGATAGTGCAACCCCCTGTGAACATTTGAGTATTCATGGGAGTAAGCCAGCGTGACGGCCTCGATCACCGCACGCGGCTTTTGCGCCGAGGCACCGTTGTCGAGATAGACCAGGGGTTGGCCATTGACCTCTCGCGCGAGAATTGGGAAATCGGCCCGGATCCTTTCGACGTCATACATCCCTACATTCCTTTGACCATGGTCACGCCGACAAGGCTGAGAAGCACGCTCAGCGCCACCGCGAGCGCCATTATGGACAGCACAACCGCACCCGCCGCACGAAACAGGCTGCTGTATCCGTGCGCCACCGCGACAAAGGCCAGCAGGATGACGATGCCCCAGACCGCCGACACCAGGACCAGCGCCGCCGCGAGCACCGGCACGGCCAGCGCCAGCACCACGATGGCCATCTGCACCAGCAACCGCATCACCTGCATCCAGGCAAGCAGGGGAACGAGTTCGGTAAGGGTGCCCTGCCCGCCCAGATATCGCCCCACATAGGTCAGCGCCAGCGCGGTGAGCGCCAGCGCGCCGAACAGCATCACCGCGAAGATGAGCGGCGTGTGAAAGGCTGGCCCCATCACGCCCATGGCCGTCGGATCGGCGGGCGGACTCATCCTGATCGAGAGCGTATAGACCAGCGTGTTGAGCACCGCCATCAGCGCCAGCCCCGCCCACGCCGCCTCGACCGGCAGGCGCAGCGCAAGGATGCGCGCCGCTGCCGTGCGCGGCTCGAACAGGGTATGCCGCACCAGGGCCCAGAAATCCGCGCTGTTCATCGCCTGCTCCATCCTGTCTCACACAGCCCGGATATCCAGAACCACAGGAAAACGCCACACCAGATCGCGCCGACGATGGTCAGGCCCACGCCGGGGCCAATGAACCCCGCCACCAGACCATGCAGAAGCAACAAGGGAGAGGTGGCAAGAAACGCCCAGAACAGCGCCAGCCGCGCGCCAAAGCCCGTTACCCGCCCACCGATCACGCGCGCGACAAGCTGGCTGAGAAATGCCAGCAGGTAGAACATGAGCGGCGCAATCACGATCCAGCCCAGAAGCGCCCCCGCGAGGCGCGGATTGAGCGCCTCGCCCGCAAGATGGGCCTCGCGCGCGAGGCGCGGCCATTGCGCGATGAACACCACCGCGCAACCCGCCATCAACAGCGCCAGCGCGCGATCTTCCCGCGTGCCCATTTCCAGCAGCCGCCTGACCACCCGCCGCGGACCGCGATAGGTGGCGGCGATATCGAGCGCGACAGACATCAGCCGTGCCGCCGCTCCAGCCATACCTCGAAATGGCCGATGATCTCGTCACGCAGCCCCTCGTCGGCGATCTCGGCCACCGCCTCGGCCAGGAAGGAAACCACCATCAGATCGGTGGCGATCGGTCGCGGGATGCCGCGCGCGCGCAGATAATAAAGCGCGTCCTCGTCGATCGCGCCAGAGGTGGAGCCGTGCGAACAGGCGACGTCATCGGCGTAGATCTCCAGTTCCGGCTTGGCAAGAAACTGGCTGTCGTCATCAAGAAGCAGCGCCTGGCTGATCTGATAGCCGTCGGTTTTCTGCGCGCCGGGTTTGACAAGGATCTTGCCCTGAAACACCCCTGTCGCGCCGTTGCCGAGCACCTTCTTGAACACCTGACGGCTTTCGCCACGGAGCGCGTCATGGGTGACAAACACCGTGTCGTCATGGTGAAAATCGCCCCCCCCCATCGCCGCACCCGCGACATGGGCGCTGGCGTCATCGCCGTTGATCTCGACCACGCATTCGTTGCGCGTGAGCACACCATTTGCGGTCAGGGTGAAGGTCTTGAACACGGCCTCTCGGGCGAGACGGGCAAAAGTATGGGTAATCGCGCGGCGTTCATGGTCAGGGCCCTGAATGCGAAGATGGTGGAACGTGGCGCGCTCGGCCATGTCCACCTCGATCACCTTGTTGAATCGCGCGGCGGCCGGGCCGGTTTCGAGAAGGGTCAGTTCGGCCCCTTCATCAAGTCGGATGCAGTGATGCAGGATCGCATCGGAAGTCTCTGATTTATGGACATAAACAATATGGATTGGCCTTGACGCTCGCCCCGTCACATGGATCAGCACGCCATCGCACGCCTGAGCGGTGTTGAGCGCGGCCAACGGGCGCGGCACCGGGTCTTGCCCGCGCGCCTCGAGCGTGCCGTAGAGATCGCGCGCCCAATGGATATCCTGCACCGCGACATCGGCCAGCCTTTCGATCCGCACGGCCTCGAGCGCCAGATCGTCGCTTGCCTGCGCATCAAAGACCCCATCGACAAAAACGATACGCAGCCTGTCCACCGTGCCGAACACCTCCGGCACCTCACCCTGAAAAAGCACGGCGTGCGGGGCCTCGGGCGCAGTCAGGCTGTCTGGCTTCGTGAATTTCCAGTATTCGTCGCGCCGTTGCGGCAGCCCCATTTCGGCAAGCCGCGCCTGCGCCGCCTTGCGCGCGGCGGTGATCCACACGCCACCCTCGGGCAACGGGCGCGCCAGCGGTGCCGCGCTCTCCTTCGCCTGCGGGGCGGCCATCACACCACCTCCGTCAGGATATCGGCATAGCCGTTCTTCTCGACCTCGAGCGCCAGTTCGGGCCCGCCCGTCCTGATGATCCGGCCATCGGACATGATATGCACCACATCGGGCACGATATGATCCAGAAGCCGTTGATAATGCGTGATAACGAGAAAACCACGGCCCTCGTCGCGCAGCGCGTTCACGCCATCGGCAACCAACCTCATCGCGTCCACGTCAAGCCCCGAATCGGTCTCGTCGAGGATGCACATGCGCGGCTCCAGCATGGCCATTTGCAGGATTTCGTTGCGCTTCTTTTCACCGCCGGAAAAGCCCACATTCACCGGCCGTTTGAGCATGTCGGCATCGATCTTGAGCGCCTTGGCCTTCTCGCGCACCAGCTTGAGGAAATCGGCGGCGCTGATCTCTTTCTCGCCGCGTGCCTTGCGCTGCGCGTTCACAGCAGTGCGCAGAAAGGTCATGTTGCCGACGCCGGGAATTTCCACCGGGTATTGAAAGGCAAGGAAAAGCCCGGCAGCGGCGCGCTCCTCGGGTTCCATCTCCAGCAGGTTCTCGCCATCGAGCGTGGCCGATCCTTCGGTGACCGTATAGCCGCCCCGGCCCGAAAGGACATAGGACAGCGTCGATTTGCCAGAGCCGTTCGGTCCCATGATCGCATGAACCTTGCCCGCTTCGACGGTCAGGTTCACACCCTTGAGAATGGCCTTGTCCTCTTCTTCAAGATCGACGTGCAGGTTTTTGATTTCCAACATTTTTTATCCTTTCGATATTCTTGGCGGCATCACGGCCGCAGCATCATCTCGATTGCAGGGGCGAGGTCGCGGGGCGCGAGCGCGAGCGGCAAGACCTCGAACTCGGCCATCCGGCCGACCATGCGGCGCGGCGCGCCGATGAACTCCTCGATACGGTGGTAATGACGGCGCGGGGCGTAATCGTCGAACAGAAGCCGCAACGGTGCCTTCGCATGAAGCGCCGCCGCCAGCGCACAGCCCGTGCGAAACCGCCCGTCCACCAGCACCAGATCGGGGGAGACGTCATCGCGCTCCAAAATGCCCAGCGGGTAGCGGGGATAGCGCAGATAACCGCTGCGGTCCGTCGGGTGCCCCCATTGCCTTGTCGGGCCGATATCGGCCCAGATCACCTCGACCGTCGTGCCGGTCGCGGGCGGATTGGCCTTGAACCAGCCGCGCATCATAGCGGCCCAGGCCTCATCGCTCTCGACCGACCAGACCCGCTTGCCCGGCATCTCGGACGCCATCACCGTAGAGCCGCCCGAGCCGTATTCAAGGATCGCCGAGGCGTCCTCATAGGCCGCGCGCAGATGGGCGGCCTCGGCTTCGGGCAGGGTCAGCTCGGGGCGGGCTATGGTGTCAAGCTCCGACATCGGTGCGCGGGCGGGGCTCAGCCCACCGACCCTTCCAGCGAGATCGCCACAAGCTGTTGCGCTTCCATGGCGAATTCCATTGGCAAAGCCTGAAGCACCTCGCGGCAGAAGCCGTTGACGACAAGCGCCACCGCCTCTTCCTCGTCCATGCCACGGGCGCGGCAATAGAAAAGCTGGTCATCGTCCACCTTCGACGTGGTGGCCTCGTGCTCGACGCGGGACGAATTGTTCTTCACCTCGATGTAAGGCACCGTATGGGCACCGCATTTGTCGCCGATGAGCAGGCTGTCGCATTGGGTATAGTTACGGCTGTTCTTCGCCTTGGGATGCATCGACACAAGCCCGCGATAGGTGTTCTGCGCATGGCCCGCGCTGATCCCTTTCGACACGATCCGCGAGCGGGTATTGCGGCCCAGATGCACCATCTTGGTGCCGGTATCGGCCTGCTGGTAATTGTTGGTGATGGCGATGGAGTAGAATTCGCCTTGGGAATCGTCCCCGCGCAGGATGCAGGACGGGTATTTCCACGTCACCGCCGAGCCGGTCTCGACCTGCGTCCACATCACCTTGGACCGATCCCCACGACAATCAGCGCGCTTGGTGACGAAATTGTAGATACCGCCCTTGCCGGTCTCGTCGCCGGGATACCAGTTCTGCACGGTGGAATATTTGATCTCGGCATCCTCGAGCGCCACAAGCTCCACCACCGCCGCGTGAAGCTGGCTTGTGTCGCGCTGCGGAGCGGTGCAGCCTTCAAGATAGCTGACATAGGCACCCTTGTCGGCGATGATCAGCGTGCGCTCGAACTGGCCGGTGTTTTCGGCATTGATGCGGAAATAGGTAGAGAGCTCCATCGGACAGCGCACGCCGGGCGGCACATAGACGAACGAGCCATCCGAGAACACCGCCGAATTGAGCGTGGCATAGTAATTGTCCGAGACCGGCACGACCGAGCCGAGATATTTCCTGACCAGTTCGGGATGCTCGCGGATCGCCTCTGAGATGGAGCAGAAGATTACGCCCGCCTGTTTCAGTTCCGCCTGAAAGGTGGTGCCGACGCTGACGCTGTCGAACACCGCATCAACCGCCACCTTGCGGCCCTCCGCCGGGATACCCTCGGCCCCTTCGACGCCCGCAAGGATCATCTGTTCCTTGAGCGGAATGCCCAGCTTTGCATAGGTCGCAAGCAGCTTGGGATCGACTTCATCAAGCGATTTCGGCTTTGTCTCCATGGACTTGGGGCGGGCATAGTAATACTGGTTCTGAAAGTCGATCTTGGGATAATCGACCATCGCCCAGTCGGGTTCCGTCATCTGGAGCCAGCGGCGATAGGCCCCGAGACGCCATTCGGTCATCCACTCGGGTTCCTCGTTCTTGGCCGAGATGAGGCGCACGATATCTTCGTTGAGCCCCATGGGCGCGAAATCCATCTCGATCTCGGTTTCCCAGCCATATTTATAGGCGCTGCCCACTTGCCGGACCGCATCGACCGTTTCCTGATCGACGCCTTCCTTGATCTGCACTTCGTCTACCGCCGCCATCGCCTCTCTCCAATCTCAGACCAGTCTGGCCCGGTGTCGCTGCCATAGCCTTGCCCAGGCATCGGCAAGGCGCAGGGCATCTTCCTCTGTCGTCTCAGGTCCGAGCGAGACGCGCAGCACCGACGAGGCGGCGGTAGCGTCATGGCCCATGGCCTGCAAGACCCGACTTGCCCGCACCTTGCCGCTGGAACACGCAGACCCTGCCGATACGGCAAAGCCCGCAAGATCGAGCGCCATGACCTGCGTCTCACCTTTCCATCCCGGTGTCAGGATGCAACTGGTGTTGGGCAGACGGGGCGAGTCTTTCCCGACAAAAATAGTCTCATTAGATATCTGCGCAATAGCGGATTCTAGAATGTTTCTAATTTTTTCCACGCGCGCCCATGTGCCTGCGGCCAGATCGCGCGCCGCCGCCTCTGCCGCGGCCCCAAAGCCGACGATGCCGATGATGTTCTCGGTGCCTGCGCGGCGGCCCATCTCCTGCCCGCCGCCCCTGATCCGTGCCGCCACTTCGGTGCCGCGCCGCACCACCAGCGCGCCGATGCCCATTGGCCCGCCCAGCTTGTGCGCCGAGACAAGCGCCATCTCGACCCCGGTCCAGTTGAAGGCCACCGGCAGCTTGCCGAAGGCTTGCGTCATGTCGCTGACGGCAAGACCCTCGGGCAGGGTCTGGATGATGCCGGTCTCGGAATTGGCAAGTTGCAGCGCGGTGCGGGCGGGATCGGGTACGCAAACCTGCCCGTTTGCGTCCACATCCAGATCCTCGGTGATCCAGGCCCGCACGGCGTCATGCTCGATACCTGCCCCGACAAGGCCGCGCCCCTCACAGGCAAGCGCCGCCGCCTCTGTCGCGCCGGAGGTGAATATCACATCCGCGCCCTCGGCCCCGAAGGCTGCCGCCACCTGCGCGCGCGCCCGCTCGATGAGGGCCTTGGCGGCGCGCCCTTCGGCATGGACCGAGGAGGGGTTCCCGGTGACATCCATCGCCGCCACCATCGCCGCCAGCGCCTCGGGACGCAGCGGTGCGGTAGCGTTATAATCGAAATACGCGCGAGGCATGCCTACCCCCTTGCCGGTTCGCATCGAGGGGCGGGCTGTGCCAGTTCGCGCGCGCGCCCCGCTCAGATATGGATCACACGGCCGTAAGCGTCCAGCACGCTTTCGTGCATCATCTCGCTGAGGGTGGGATGTGGGAAGACCGTATTCATCAGATCCTCCTCGGTCGTCTCCAACTGACGGCCCACCACATAGCCCTGAATGAGTTCGGTCACTTCCGCGCCGATCATGTGCGCGCCAAGCAGTTCACCGGTTTTCGCATCGAAGATGGTCTTGATCATGCCTTCCGGTTCGCCAAGCGCGATCGCCTTGCCATTGCCGATGAAGGGGAAGCGGCCCACCTTGACCTCGTGCCCGGCCTCCTTCGCCTTGGCCTCGGTCAGCCCGACGCTTGCCACCTGCGGATGGCAATAGGTGCAGCCCGCGATGCTCTCGGGTTTGACGGGGTGCGGATGGCCACCCGCGATCAACTCGGCCACCATCACGCCCTCATGGCTCGCCTTATGCGCCAGCCAGGGCGCGCCCGCGATGTCGCCGATCGCGTAAAGCCCGTCCACCCCGGTGCGGCAATATTCATCCGTGACCACATGGGTGCGGTCGATCTTGACACCCAATGCCTCAAGGCCCAGCCCCTCGACATTGCCCACGATGCCCACGGCGGAAATCACCGTGTCGAACGCGTGCTGCTCGACCTTGCCGCCCACCTCGATATGCGCGGTGACCGTGCCCTTGCCCCGGTCCAACTGCTTGACCATGGCTTTTTCCATGATCTTCATACCCTGCTTGGTAAAGGATTTCTTGGCAAAGGCGGAAATTTCGGCATCCTCCACCGGCAGGATGCGCTCCATCACCTCGACCACGGTCGTCTCTGCGCCCAGCGTGTTGTAGAAGCTGGCAAATTCGATCCCGATGGCGCCCGAGCCGATGACCAGCAGCTTCTTGGGCATCCGGGGCGGCACCAGCGCGTGCTTGTAGGTCCACACCAGATCGCCATCGGCCTCCAGCCCCGGCAATTCGCGGGCGCGCGCGCCGGTGGCCAGCACGATATGCCTGGCCTCCAACTCCTCGACACCCTTGTCTGTCTTGACGCTGACGCGGCCCTTGGCGGGCAGGGTCGCCGCACCCATCACCACCGTGACCTTGTTCTTTTTCATCAGATGCGCGACGCCGCCGCTCAATTGCTTGGCCACCCCGCGTGAGCGTTTGACAACGGCATCGAGATCATAGCCGATCCCTTCGGCCTTGAGACCGAATTCCTTGGCGCGGTGCATCAGGTGGAACACCTCGGAGGACCGCAGCATCGCCTTGGTCGGGATACAACCCCAGTTGAGGCAGATGCCGCCCATATGCTCGCGCTCGACAATGGCCACCTTGAGACCCAGTTGCGCGCCCCGGATGGCGGCCACATAGCCCCCCGGCCCGGCCCCGATTACAATCATGTCAAAGCTTTGCGGTGCCATATGGCCCTCCATCCCTGGAAACTAGTTCAGCGTTAAACTATTTTCCGAAAGACCACAACGCCGCATCGCGGCGCGCTCTGAAAACCTGTCATGCAAGGGGTGCAGGGCCGTTCAGGCGGCTTGCCTGACCCGTCGGACGAGCGCACCATAGCCGCCTTCGTCCTCGAAGGCGCGTTCCGGCGCGGTCGAGGCGCGGCCAAGCGTGGCGTTACGATAGGGAAAGCGACCGAAGCGGCGGATCACCTCGCGATGCGCGCGGGCATGCAAAAGGTTGCCGACCCCGTGCTCCGGCATCCGTTCGCAGATGAGGCGGACGCAGCGATCCTGATCGCAGAGATTTTCCGAATGCATGAGCGGCAGGTAGAAGAACTGCCGTGCCGGCTCGTCGATCTTCATATCCCAGCCCCGGTTGATCGCGACCTTCGCCGCCGTCAGCGCCGCCCGGTCGGTCTCGAAGGCGTGTGCCTCGCCCCGGAACATGTTGCGCGGGAACTGATCTGTGAGGATGATATAGGCCAGCGTCCCGCTGGGATAGGTCAGCCACATCGCGCAAGCGCCATCGCGGGCATTCTCCCAGGCGCCAAGAAACCGCTCCCGGATCTCTGCATCAAGCGCGTCATCGGCCTCATACCACCCCTTGGGTCCGACTTCATCGAGCCAGAAGCGCAACACATCATCAGGCGACATCATGGGATATCCTCACTTTCCCTGTCACAATAGTTTCATCCTAAACCTAAACTTGGGCATTTCTTAGTAAATTGTTACTTCAAAAGGATCATATTTCGTCGTTTTTTGCGGACTCTTCAGCATCCTGTGCCGCCTCGATGGCAATTTCCTGCGCAAATTCGACCGCCATGGGCGAAGATGACGGCGAAACCGGCATATAGCGGTCGGTTTCGCGCACCGCAGGGGCAGCGCGCTGCGTCATCCGATAGATCGCATAGGCCACCATCGCGAACATCAGCACCGCAATATAGAGGAAATAGCCCCCCGGCCCCATCACCCCCATCATCCAGCCCACCATCAGCGGCCCGGCAATGGCGCCCAGCCCGTTGATGAACACCATGCCACCCGCCGCCGCCGCCATGTCCTCATGCGCGAGAAAGTCGTTGGTATAGGCAATCAGCAGCGAATAGAGCGGGTTCGACGTGCCCCCCACGATAAAGGCCGCCAGCAGCAGGAACCAGAAACTATCCCCCAGAATCATCCCGACCACCGCCCCGATGCCGGTGCCCAGCGACACCGCCGCAATCAGCTTGCGCCGGTCCATCCGGTCCGACAGCCACCCCAGCGGATACTGCGCCACCACAGCGGCCACATAAAAAGACGCGACAAAGGCCGAGATCTGCCCCACGCTCAGCCCCGCTTCGGCGCCGTAAACCGCCGCCATGCCGAATTGCGCGGCGAAGACGCCCCCGGTCAGAAACATGCCCACACAGCCCAGCGGCGAGATTTCCATGATCCGGCGCAGCGACAGCGGCTTGGTCGTGTCAAAGGCGGGCGTCGGGCTGACCGACAGCAGAATGGGCGCAAAGGCCAGCGACACCAGAACCGACGGGATCACGAACAGCACATAGCCTGACGGGTCCGCCAGCACCATCAAGCCCTGCGCCGACACGATGCCGATCATCTGCACGATCATGTAGAGCGACAGCGCCTTGCCGCGCGTGGCATTGGTGGCGGAATTGTTGAGCCAGCTTTCGGCGGTCACATAGACCCCCGAGAAACAGAACCCGATCAGCACCCGGCCCACGGCCCAGGCCCAGGGTTCGGTGATCGTGGGATAGAGGATCAGCACCGCCGAAATCATCGAGCCAAGGGCGGCAAAGACCCGCACATGCCCGACCCGGCGGATCATCTCGGGCGCCATCCGAGAGCCGAACAAAAAACCCACGAAATAGGCCGACATGACCACCGACATTTCATATGTGGAAAAGCCTTCGAGCGCGCCGCGCACACCCAGAAGCGTGCCCTGCATGCCGTTACCGACCTGAAGAAGCATCATCCCCAGAAGCAGCGCCCATGCACCTGAAAGGACTTTCAGCATCGTTCCACCCTTTCTATCTGCCCCACCCTGTCGCGGGGTCACGCGCGCCGCGCGGCCAATTGCGACTCAATCCGTCGCTGTCGCGCCCGCCCTGTCAGGCTTTGGCGCCGGGATCAACAGAGAGGCATCGCCGTAAGAGAAGAAACGGTAGCGTTCGGTTATGGCATGGGCATAGAGCGCGCGGATGCGCGCCGCCCCCATCAGTGCCGAGACGAGCATCATCAGCGTCGATTTCGGCAAGTGGAAATTGGTCATCAGCGCATCGGTCACGCGGAACTCGAAACCGGGATAGATGAAGATATCCGTATCCCCCTGCCACGGCGCGATCTCTTCGGTCTCGCACGCCGCCGTCTCGATCAGGCGCAGCGCGGTTGTGCCCACCGGGATCACGCGCCCGCCCGTGGCCTTGGTCGCGGCGATCTCGGCGGCGGCGGTCGCACTCACCTCGCCCCATTCGGCGTGCATCCGATGGGTGGCTATGTCCTCGACCTTCACCGGCAGGAAGGTTCCCGCCCCCACATGGAGCGTGACATGGCTGAAGCTGACGCCGCGCGCGGCAAGATCGTCCAGCAGCACCGCGTCGAAATGCAGGCTCGCGGTCGGCGCCGCCACAGCACCGGGACGGCGCGCCCAGACGGTCTGATAATCCTCGCGGTCACGGTCATCAGCGGGGCGGCGCGCGGCGATATAAGGCGGCAGCGGCATGGCCCCGGCGGCATTGAGTGCGGCGTCGAAATCCGCACCCGAAAGGTTGAAGCGCAACCGCGCCTGCCCCGCCTCGCGCGATTCAAGCGTGGCCGAGAGCGTGTCGGAGAACACCACCACCTCGCCCTCACGCAGCTTTCTGAGCGGCTTCACAAGGGCCGCCCACGTCCCGTCGGCCTGCGGCTCCAGCAGGGTCACCTCAATCCGGGCACCCTGCCCGCCCACGCGCGGGCGGTGCCCCGAGAGGCGCGCGGGAATCACCTTCGTGTCGTTGAGCACCAGCCGGTCGCCCGCGCGCAGCCAGTCCCCGAGATTGGCCACCGTGCTGTCGGCAAGCGCGTCGCCCTCGGCCACGAGAAGCCGCGCGGCGCGGCGCGGGCGGGCAGGCCGCGTGGCGATCAGCGCCTCGGGCAGGTCGAAATCGAAATCGGCAAGCTTCATCTGTCGTGTCTTTCATAGGCAGGGGGCTCTTTCGGCGTGACGCTCTGGCCCGAAAGGGAGGGCGGCGCGCCCTCGACCTGCGGTGCGGGGCGGCGGAACACTTCGCGCAGAAATCCGGGCATGAGGGCGGACAGCGGGTTGACCACCACCGTCGGCGTATCGACCGGGCCGCGCAGCGTGAAACTGAAACCGATCAGCCCCTCCCCGCGCCGGTTCGTGAAGGCCCCGCCGATGGCATTGAGCACATAGACCGGCGAGAGCACGCCCTGCATGTCCATCCGCTTTTGCGAAAGGTCGTAATAGCCGTCCATCGACAGGCCGACCGAAGCACCGATCGCACTGCCCTCGATCAGCGTAAGGCGCTCGGGCGTCAGCCGGAACCGCGCCGCGACCTCGCCGAAATGCAGCCCCTGCCCATTGAGCTGTTCGAGCAGACCCACCACGCTGACCGTGTTCAGGAGCGCCGCCAGCGCCGGGGCGCGCTTGACGCGGATCTGCTCGATGGCCAGCGTCCCGTCATAGCTGCCCGGCCCCTGGACCGGTGCCAGCGTCAGCAGAAGTGTCCCGTCGCGTGCATCCTGCAACATGTCGGCGGCGGCCAGAAGCGCGCCCGCATTGTCCGATCGAATGCGAAAGGCGCTACGCCCGCGCATCGGAATTACCTCTCCGGTGATCGCGGCCTGCCCGTTGACCTGCGCGCTGAAGCGGCCCTTTGTGCCGCCGCGCGTATCCAGATCGGCACGAAAGCCGGTGAGTGCGATGCTGTCGGTGATGCGCAATTCATCAAGGCGCAGGTTGACCGGGCCGCCCTCGCCGGTGCCATCGCCCAGAGAGCCGCGTCGCAGATCGACACGCCCGCCGGTCACCTCGACGCCCGGCGTGGCATTCGGCCCGCGCCCGATCAGCACCACTTGCGTATCGAGCCAGTCGCCAAGTTCGACGCGTGTGAAGCGCGCGGTTTCCAGTGTGCCCTGCGGCGTCAGCCGCACCTCGCCACGCGCCCGAAGCCCGCCTGCGTCGATCGCCAGCGTCTCGACTTGCGGTGGCGCCCCGAGCGTGCCCGCCAGATCAAGCCGCCCCGTCGTGCCCGGCGCAAGCGCCCAGTTCAGTTCGGGGATACGCAACCCCAATCCCGCCATATCCGTGGTCAGCGCGAACTGCCCCGCGCCCTCTCGCGGCAGGGCGATTTCGATCACGCCATCCGCACGGCCGGACACGGCCCCCGCCGGCAGGCCGATGGCAAATTCGTCGACAACCGCCTGCGACAGATCCACCGTGCCGCGCACCCGGCTTTCGCCTGCCGTGCCGGGGCCAAGCGGCATGGTCCAGGCGCCCGAGAACGGCACCCGTCCAAGCCGCACCTGCCCCGAGATCGCGATCCCTGCGTTATCCGCCGCCACCTTGAGCACCTCGGCCGCCAGAACCCGCCCCTCGACCAGTGTTTCGCTGCGCACCCCGTGAAGACTGCCCGCGACGTCAAAGACAACCTCCTCGGGGGTGAGCTTTTCCTTGAGCAGCAGGTCTAGCCGACCGGCAAGGCTGGCATGCCCGTCGGCCAGCGTCACCGGGCGACCGGCCTTGGTCAGAAAGCGGAAGGGGGGCGCGTCAAGCAGCGCCAACGCCGCCGTAATCGTGCCCTGCACCTTCAGATGGGCCTCGGCGGGGGTCTGCTTGACCCGCAGGTCGGGAATGATGAAGGAGGTGCCCGCGATATCGAGCCGCCCACCCTGCGCCGGAATGACATGGCCGCGCTCGGCAAGGATGGTAAAGCGGTTGTCGCGGATCGAGCCGCGCCCCGCCGCCCCCTTGATCGGGGGCACGTCGCGCACGAAGACCGTGGTCAGATCGTCGAACCCGAAGCCGAGGAATGCGTCCGGGGGCGAACCGGGCTCAAGACGCAATGCCATCTGGATATCGTCGAACCGCGCGCTGCGCACGTTCTCGGCAATCCATTGACGAGCCTTGTCCTGCACCGTCACCGGCCAGAGTGCCAGAAGGCGATCGGGGGCAAGTCCGTCCATCCGCCCCTGCACGGCAACGGCCCAGCCCGCGGTCTCGGCGCGGGCATGGCCCGACAGGCGCAGCACCTGCCCCTGATCGCGCAGGCGGAAATCGCCCAGATCCAGCGCGAAGGGCGCGAAATCAAGCCGCAGATCGGCCCCTGCCCCCTCGAAAATCACCGGCTCGGAGTAGAGCCCCGCCGGATTGGCGGCGATCTCGCCCAGTCGTATCTGCGCCTCAAGCCCGCTTGGCCAGCCATCCTCCATGCCGATCAGCCGCGCGCGGCCCTCGGCGCGGGCACTGCCCCAGGCGCTCTCGACCGAGAGTTCGTCAAAGTCGATCTCCTGGCGGACGGGATCATAGGTCAGGTAGCTGCGTGCCGAGCGGAACGGGATCGGGGCGGTGGCTGGATTTGGGCGCAGCGCGCCCTCACCTATCTGGAGCGTGGCGCTCAGCGGGCCAAGGCGCCCATCGGCATCGACCGCCGCACGCAGAGCACCGGAGATCGGCGCCTCGAGCGCGCCCAGCCAGGCCAGCGCCGGCGATTGTCCCGCCACCTCGTCCGCCGGCACATCCTCGAAGCGCAGGCCAAGGCTGGCCTCCGCCCCGTCGAGACGGCCCGAGTAATTGACCTCAATGCCGCTGGCATATTCGCGCGCGGCCAGAACGGTGACATTCCCGCGCAACGTGATCTGGCCTGCGTTCAGCGCCAGCGACATCCGGCCGCCATCGGCCGACCAGGCCCGCCCGCTGCGCGCGTCTTCATAACGCAGGCTGAGATTGTCGGCGCTGACCCGCCGCAGCGCCGACAGCATCGGCTGTGACAGCATCATCCCGATCTGGCGGGTCGCGGGGTCGTCACTGCCGGGGTGCTGCCCCTCTCCGCCCCGCGTCTCGAACGCAATCGACAATTCGCCACTCTCGCGCCGTCTCAGGACCAACCGCCCGCCATCGAGCCGCACACCCGAAGGGCGCACCTCGCCGCCAAGCAGGGCGGCGCGCGACAGTGTGACCTCGAGCGCGTCAAGATCGATCAGCGGGGCGCCGCCCGCATCGCGCAACGTGACCCCGCGCAGCGCCACCCGCGGCGCCATGCCCCCCTCAAGCGCAATATCCAGCGTGTCAAAGCTCAGACGGTGATCGGGCAGCGCCACGCTGATCTCCTGCGCCACGCGGTCGCGCAGCCATGCGGGCGCGCTGACCCCCGCCGCCAGCGCCGCCACGAGGCCCAACACAACCACCAGAAGCAAGGTCGTGCAGCCAAGGCAGAACTGGCCCAGATGATGCAGCAGCCCGCGTTTCCACGCCTTTCGCGCCTCCGGCGGGGGCGCGGGCGGCTCGCGGTCTGGCGTTTCGGTGTCAGTCATCTTTTCCAGTGGGGGCGGCGGTTTGGCCCCGGTTCTGCCTCTTGGCTTTATTCTCGCCGTTCGCAGCCTAATATGGAACTCACAATTTCGCATCACAAGCCCGAGAGAGGTTTCCATGACCGACACGCCCGACCTTGCCCCGGATGTCACCCTGCCCCGCGATGGCGGCAACGAGGTCTGCCTTGCCGCCCTGCGCGGCGCACCGGTGGTGCTGTTCTTCTATCCGCGCGACGACACCTCCGGTTGCACCAGAGAGGCGGTCGCCTTCTCACACCTGAAACCCGAGTTCGATGCGCTTGGAGCGCAAGTTTTCGGCCTTTCCAAGGACAGCGTTGCCAGCCACGAGAAATTCCGCGACAAACATGCGCTCACCGTGCCGCTGCTGTCGGATGAGGCAGGTGATGTGTGCGAACGGTTCGGCGTATGGAAGGAAAAGAGTATGTATGGCAAGACGTTCTGGGGCATCGAACGCTCGACCTTTCTGATCGACGCCGAGGGGCGCATCGTGCGCGCGTGGCGCAAGGTCAAGGTGCCAGGCCATGCCGAGGAGGTGCTCGAAGCACTGCGCGCGCTGTGAAGCCGACACTTGCCGAGATGGCGGTGGAGGTGCTCTGCACCGCCGACGGGCGCGAGAAGACCGCGCTTTCACGACGGCACGCGGCCACCTGGCAGGCGGCGCGGGCGGCGGGAACGATGCTGCCTGTGGGGCGGGCCTGCCCGCCCGACCGCCCGGCGCGGCCCGTCAAACCCGACCTTCTTGACCCGCGCGACGTGCCCCGCCGCCGCCCCGGCAGCGCCCAGGGCCGAATTGCCATGCTGCACGCGGTGGCGCATATCGAGTTGAACGCAGTGGACCTGCACTGGGATATCATCGCACGCTTTACCGACACAGCCATGCCGCCGGGATTCTACGACGACTGGGTTAAGGCCGCAGATGAAGAATCACGCCATTTCAATATGCTATGCGATTGCCTGGAAGAACTTGACAGCCATTACGGTGCCCTGCCCGCCCATGCGGGCATGTGGCGCGCCGCCGAGGACACAGCCACCGACCTGATGGGCCGTCTCGCCGTGGTGCCGATGGTGCTGGAGGCGCGCGGCCTGGACGTGACGCCCGGCATGATCGCTCTTTTCGACGGGGCGGGCTTGGGGTCTGCCGTCGAGGCGCTTCGTGTGATCTATGCCGAGGAGGTGCACCACGTGGCCTACGGCTCGAAGTGGTTTCACTTCCTCTGCGGCCGGCACGCTCTCGATCCCAAGGAGGTGTTTCACGATCTGGTGCGGCGCTATTTTCACGGAATCCTCAAGCCACCCTTCAACGAGGAGAAACGCGCCGAAGCGGGCCTGCCGCCCGATTTCTACTGGCCGCTGGCCGAAGGTCGCGCCTTTCCGGGTTGAGAATTCAACGACCGGATCGGCGGGATTCCGCCGCAGCGGCGGGAATTGACCGATAAGGCCGGCCGGACTGGTCAAAATTCTTGCCCACCCGGCGCACTCTGGCTAAGCCATTCGCCAAGACGCCCGCTGCAGCGCAAAGAGCGTCGCAAGGGAAGGACATGAAGGAAACCGATCCGCGTGCGCACTCGACTGGCCATAAGACTGCATGACATCCTTGAACGCCACTTTCCCGAACGCCGGGTCTTTTTGCGTTCCGACACCGATACACGCTTCATCCGGCTGCACCCGGCCACACAGCTGATCGCCGCCGCCGGGGCCTCGGCAATCGTTGCCTGGGCGATCATTGCGACCTCGGTGCTGTTGATGGATTCCATCGGCGCCGGCAATTTCCGCGAGCAGGCCAAGCGCGACATGCAGACCTACGAGACGCGGCTCAACGCGCTGGCCGCCGAGCGTGACAAGCGCGCGCAAGAGGCGCTGGCGGCACAGGAACGCTTTGCTTCGGCGCTGGCACAAATCTCCGACATGCAATCCGAACTTCTCGGGTCCGAGATCCGCCGGCGTGAGCTGGAAACCGGGATCGAGGTGATCCAGGCGACGCTGCGCCGCACCATGACCGAGCGCGAGGCTGCCTCGAAAGAAGTCGCGCGACTTGTCAGCGCGCTCGAGGATGACAATGGCGCCCTGTCGGACGGCAACGGAAATGGCGCGGGGGATGCGACGGTCGATTTCCTGTCGGTCGCGCTGGCGGATGCCGCGCGCGAACGAGACCAGACCCTCGCCGATGCCGAGGAGGCGCTGCGTCAGGCAGAGGACATGGCCTATGAGCTGCGCCTGATCAACGAACGCAACGCCGATATCTTCGGCCAGCTCGAAGATGCCATGACCATTTCGGTCGAACCTCTGGAAAAGATGTTCCGTAATGCCGGGCTCGATCCCGACCGGCTGATCAGCACGGTGCGGCGGGGTTATTCCGGGCGCGGCGGTCCACTTACACCGATCTCGTTCTCGACGCGGGGCGAAGTGACGCCAGAGCTTGAGCGCGCCAACCGCATCCTCAACCGGCTGGATGAACTGAACCTCTACCGTCTGGCCGCCGACAAGGTGCCGCTTGCGCTGCCCATCAAAGGTGGCTTTCGCTATACATCGGGCTTTGGCAGCCGCTGGGGACGCCTCCATGCCGGCACCGATTTCGCTGCCGCGCACGGCACGCCGATCCACGCCACAGCCGAAGGTGTCGTGACCCATGCAGGCTGGCTGGCTGGCTACGGACAGCTGGTGAAGATCCGCCACGCCTTCGGCATCGAGACCCGCTATGCCCATCTTTCCAGAATCCGCGTAAGCGCCGGCCAAAGGGTCTCGCGCGGGGACAGGATTGGTGATATGGGCAATACAGGACGTTCCACCGGCACCCATCTGCACTATGAGGTGCGCGTGGACGGCAACCCGATCAACCCCATGACCTATATCAAGGCTGCGAGAGATGTTTTCTAAGAGCAAGATCAACGAACCTGCGCAAAAACCCGCCGAGCCGAAACCGGCCACAGAGAACCGTCTCGACACGGCTCGCCCCGAAACGAGCAGCGACTATCGCGCCACGGCCCCCAAGACCAAGCCGCCGGCGTCGGTGCTTTCGTCCGACCTGCACGTTCAGGGCAACCTGCGCACCACCGGCGATATCCAGGTCGAAGGCACGATCGAAGGCGATATCCGCGCGCATCTGCTGACCGTCGGCGAAGGCGCCACCATCAAGGGCGAGGTGATCGCAGACGATGTTGTGATCAATGGCCGCGTCGTGGGGCGCGTGCGCGGACTCAAGGTGCGCCTCACCTCGACCGCGCGGGTCGAGGGCGACATCATCCACAAGACCATCGCAATCGAATCAGGCGCGCATTTCGAAGGTTCGGTACAGCGTCAGGACGACCCCCTCTCAAGCAACAAGGGCGGCCAGAAGCCCGCGTCGCAGGCCGCTGCCTCCGCCCCCGCGCCTAAACCGGCAGAGCCGAAGCCCACGCAGGGCTGAGTCACGCCGAATGACGTCAGAGGCGCCCTGCCCCGGCAGCGGCGCCTTTTTCATGCCGACGCGCTCAGAATTGCAGGCTGAGCCCCAGGATCGGCCCCGAGAAACTGCCGTCGAAACCTGCCCCGTCCTTGTCGTAATCCACATAAAGATGGCGATAGCCGGCCGACAGGAACAGCCGGTCACGCGCCTGCCAGTTGACCGTCGCCATGAGTTGCGATGTCAGGTCAGAGCCAACGCCGAAACCGCCCAGATCAACATAGCCGATGACAGACCAGCGCTCGGAAAGGCGAATATTGGTGCGCGCGACGAGGATGGGATCGGTGAAATCAACCGACAGATCTGCCGCCAGTCCCGGTACCGGCGTTCTCGCGCGCCCCTCGATATCCCAATGGCGCAGACCGATGAGATAATCCACCGTCGCCCTCTCCGAGGCAAGAGCGCGATAGCCCGCTGCAAGGGTGAAAGAGCTCTGTTCCAGCCGCCCGGTCACCGGCAGACCGAGGTTTGGCACCGTACCGTCACGCGAGCTGCGCGACGTGGAGTAATCACCCAGCATCACAAATCGGCCTTGCCGGAACAGGCCCGAGACAAAGAACGCGCTGTCCAGGTCTTCGAGCACATCCCTCAGGCCCTCGCTGAAGCTGAGCGACGGGCCACCCGCCACAGGCCGCACCGTGCCGCCAACACCGCTGCCCCAGACATAGGGCGTCAGTTGAAACACCCGATCCTGCGCCACCGCAGGCAGGGCAAGCAGGCCAAGCGCCAGCGTGATGGCAAACCGTGACAACATCACAGCGCCTCCTTAACGATCGTCCCGCCCTTCATGATCAGGGCAAGGCTCTCCTCCGGCCGGTCGAGCCAGTCAAGCCCCTCCTCAGGCTCACCGGTCACCACCAGAAGGTCGGCCATCGCCCCCGCCTCGATCACGCCAAGCCGCCCGTCATAGCCGGCGCGCGCACCGGACAGGGCCAGCAGCTCACCCGCCGCCCCCGTCGCCATGCGCAGCGCCTCGAGCGGGGCCATGAAGCGCGTGAGCTTGGCCAGTTGGCGGCCCTGCGACGCGGCACCTTCGGGGTTCATCAGGACATCGGTGCCAAAGGCCATGTTGACGCCCTCGGCGCGGCCCATCTCGAACGCCTGCACTGTGCCGCCCGAAACCATTTCCTGCTTGGTACGTTGCTTGGGGTCCGTGCGGGGATTGGCGTCCTCATCCATCAGGAATGGTTGGATCGACCACCACGCCCCCATGTCACGCATCATCCGCACGGTATTCTCATCCGCCAGTTGTCCGTGCTCGATGCACCGGACACCCGCGCGCAGGCACCGCTGAATTCCTTGGGGCGTGTAGACATGCGCACAGACATAGGTGCCCCAATCGGCCGCCGCCTCGACCGCCGCGCGCATCTCGTCCTCGGTGAATTGCAGGCTTTCGAGCGGATCGTAGAGCGAGGTAACGCCGCCCCCGGCCATGATTTTGATCTGGCTCGCACCCTTCATCAACTGCTCGCGCGTGCGCCGCAGCACCTCGGCGCGCCCGTCGGCAAGGGCCACCACGCCAACCCGCTCGCTGTAGCTCAGATCGCCATCGGCGCGGGGCAATTCCGAGGTCATTCGAAAATCGCCATGCCCCGAGGTCTGCGACAGCATGGCGCCCGAGGCAAGGATGCGCGGGCCGGGCAGGACACCCCTGTCTATCGCCAGCTTGAGGCCAAAGGCGGGCCCTCCTGTGTCGCGCACCGTGGTAAACCCGCGCAACAGCGTCGCGCCCGCCTCGCGCCCTGCCATCAAATGCACAAAACCGATGTCGCCGGTCATCGCCTGAAGCTGCGTCACGCCGACAAGCGTGGCGTGCCAATGCGCGTCGATGAGGCCAGGGATGACCGCGCGCCCGCCGCAATCCATGCGCCGCGCGCCCTCTGGCCCCTGCCCTGCGGGGATCAGCGCGGCGATGCGCCCGCCTTCGATCAGGATATCCTGCCCCCCCTGCATGGTGAGGGTATGACCGTCGAAATGGCGCAGATTGGTCAGAAGAATAGGCTGGCCGGCGCCCTGCCCATGCGCAGGTTCGGGAGCAAGGCCAAAGCCCGCGAAAAGCCCCAGAACGGCTGCCGTCCCGCCAAGGAACTCGCGGCGGCGCAAATCGGCCTCGATCCGCGCAAAGGCCGCCCGCGTGACCGGCGCGCTGCATAGACAGAAATCGAGGGTTCCCCGCGCGAGCGCGGCATTACAGACCTGACACATTCCTAACCCCTTCAGCCCTCGTAACGGCGCTGGTTGCACTACCGATCCGGAAGATAACCCGGCATTCCGTCACGTCCAGACGAATTCGCCCTTACGCCTCAAGTTCCGCATCCCAGTACAGGAAATCGAGCCAGCTTTCGTGCAGGTGATTGGGGGGAAACTTGCGCCCCATGTTGCGCAGTTCCTCGGCCCCCGGCGCGCGCGGCGGCTTGCGCAGGCTCATTCCCACCTGCCGCAGGCTGCGCGACCCCTTGCGCAGGTTGCAAGGCGAACACGCCGCCACCACGTTTTCCCAGCTTGTGCGCCCGCCGCGCGCGCGCGGCACGACATGATCAAAGGTCAGATCGCCCTTCGCCCCGCAATACTGGCAGCGGAATTCGTCGCGCAGAAATAAATTAAAGCGCGTGAAGGCCACGCGCTTTTGAGGTTTTACAAAGTCCCGCAGAACGATCACCGAGGGTATCTGTATCACCGTGCTCGGACTGTGCACGAAGTGATCGTATTCGGCGACGATATCGACCCTGTCGGAACAGACCGCCTTGATCGCCTCCTGCCACGTCCAAAGCGAGAGCGGGTAGTAGGAAAGCGGGCGGTAATCGGCATTGAGCACCAGCGCCGGGAAATGCCGCAGCGCGGCGGGCTCTCTCACGAACTCGGTTCTGAAGTCTCCGTCCATCGCGTCACACGCCTCTTTCGCGGCCTCCGGCCAACCTCTCACATGCTACTATATATCGTGGCGTCTAGCTGACAAGCCCTCGATATCGCGGCACATCTAGGCGCGGTTTAGCCCGCTTTGGTAAAACCGATGTGACAAGCTCAGGCGGCGGCCCCGGCCTCTTCGCGCGATTGTCTTTGCCACAGCGCGGCATAGCGGCCCTGTCGCGCCAGAAGATCGGCATGGCCCCCCTCTTCCACCACACGCCCCTCTTCCAGCACCACGATGCGATCAGCGCCCGCCACCGTCGAGAGGCGATGCGCGATCATGATCACCGTGCGCCCCTGGGCCGCGCGCGCCAGCGCGTTCTGGATGTCGCGCTCGGTCTCGGTGTCGAGCGCGCTTGTCGCCTCGTCCAGCAACAGGATGGGCGGGTTCTTGAGTAGCGTGCGCGCGATGCCCACCCTCTGTTTCTCGCCGCCCGAGAGCTTGAGGCCACGCTCGCCCACCTGCGTGTCATAGCCCTTGGGCAGCGAGGCGATGAAATCGTGGATCTGCGCCGCGCGCGCCGCCGCCTCGATCTCGGTCTGGGTCACGTCGCCGCGTCCATAGGCAATGTTGTAGCCGATCGTGTCGTTGAACAGCACCGTATCCTGCGGCACCACGCCAATCGCGGCGTGCAGGCTGTCAAGCGTCACCTCGCGGATGTCCTGCCCGTCGATCGTGACCGCCCCGCCCTGCACATCGTAAAAGCGGAACAAGAGCCGCCCGATGGTCGATTTCCCCGAGCCCGACGGCCCCACCACCGCCACGGTCTGCCCGGCGGGCACATCAAGCGAGACGCCCCTGAGGATGGGCCGCGCCGGATCATAGCCGAACTCCACCGCGTCAAAGCGGACATGCGCGCCCGAGACCCTGAGCGCGGCCGCGCCGGGCCCGTCGCTCACATCGGGGGGCTGCTCAAGCAGGCCGAACATCTCGCCCATATCCACCAGCGCCTGCCGTATCTCGCGGTAGACCGTGCCGAGGAAATTGAGCGGCATGGTGATCTGGATCATGTAGGCATTGACCATGACGAAATCGCCCACCGTCATCGTGCCCGCCTGCACGCCCATGGCGGCCATCACCATCACCGCCACCAGCCCGCCGGTGATGAGGAAGGACTGGCCGAAATTGAGGAAAGACAGCGAATAGGCCGTCAGCAGGGCCGCGCGCTCATAGCCCTCCATCGCGCGGTCATAGCGCGCGGCCTCGCGCGCCTCGGCGCCGAAATACTTGACGGTCTCATAGTTCAGCAGGCTGTCGATCGCCTTTTGATTGGCGTCGGTGTCCTGATCGTTCATCTCGCGGCGCAGGCGCACGCGCCATTCGGTGACCTTGAAGGTAAAGGCCACATAGGCCGCGATAACACCTGCGACCACCACCAGATACCAGATGTCGAAAAGCACCCAGAGGATGATGCCCACCATCAGCAATTCAAGGATCAGCGGGCCGATGGAGAAGATCAGGAACCGCAACAGAAAATCGACGCCCTTTACCCCGCGCTCGATGATCCGGCTCAAGCCCCCGGTCTTGCGCGTCAGGTGATAGGACAGCGAGAGCGCGTGGATATGGCGAAAGGTTTGCAAGGCCAGACGGCGCAGCGCGCGTTGTCCCACCTTGGCAAAGACCGCGTCGCGCAACTGCTGAAAGCCCACATTCATCAGCCGTGCCATACCATAGGCGACGGTCAGGCCGATCGCGCCCGCCCCCAGCATCCAGGCCGCTTCCTGCCCCTCGCCCGCCAGCGCATCGACCGCGCCCTTGTAGAAGAAGGGCGTGATCACCGAGACGAGCTTGGCCGCCACCAGCAGCACCAGCGACACCACGACGCGCCGTTTCACCCATCCCTGACCCGCGGGCCAGAGATAGGGCGCGACGCGCCGGATCGTGCGCCAGCCGCTCGCGGTGGTTTCGCTTGGATGGGGGTCGTCGTGCATTGCTGGCCTTCTCGCTTGCGCGGGCCACAGATAGCGGTGCGCGGCGGCGATGACCAGAGCCGTCACCCCGTTGGTCCCTTCACCCTCAGTCGCGAAAATGCCGGGCAAGGTTTTCCGGCAGGGCGAATTCGCTCAGCGCACGACCACGCGCGCCCACCGACATCTTGCGTGCGGTTTTCTGCACGATCCGGTCAAGTTTGCCGTCGTCCTGCGTGGGGGCGAATGGAGCGAAATACCACTTGAGAAAGACAAAGCAGATCACATCCTCGAGCGCCTGAACCTCGGCGTCGCGCTTGATGCCCTCCTTGCGCAGCATGGTGGCGGCGCGGGCGGCCTCTGCCTCGCGATAACCGACCCTGCGCATGATCTCCGAGACGCACGCGGCGTGATGTCTCGCAAGATCGCTGCGCCACGCAAGATAGCCCGCCCGCCCCTCGGGATAGGCGCTGCGCGGTGAGGTCCAGCGTTCGATATGCTGCCCGCGCGCGGCGATCTGCAACGGCTCTGATGCACCGGGGAAAAGCCGCGCCAGTTCCGCGCTCATCCGCTGACCATAAAGCAACGCGGCGGGCACACCTTCGGCGCGGTCCGGGTCGTGGGCATTGGCGGCGTCTATCGCCGCCAGCGCCTGTACCAGCCGGTCGTTCACGGGATAATGCGGGTATATTTCATGCCCTCGAGCGAGACCCCGGCCATCAGCCCTGCCTGCCCGAAGATCACCGCCACCACGGGCGCTGTCGCTGTCGTCGTCTCGGCGCGCAGGTTCTCGCCCCGGTCATTGAAGGCATACTGGATATCAGCCCCTGCCGCCCAGCCCGAGGAGCGGCGGAAACCCTGAAGCGCCTCTTCGGTCATGAAGAACAGAACATGGGCAAATTGCTGCGCCCCGATCTGAAGCCCGACGCTGCCCTTGGTGGCGGAATAGTAATCCACTGTTACGTTGTTGATCCGCAGCGCACCACGCCCGAATCCGCCACCAACCACGAATCCCGCCTGCGTCACCACCGGCATGACCAGCATGCCCGCGGATTTGTCCGCAAGCGAGCGCGTGCCGGGATAGGTGGCATACATGTGTTCGAGCGTGGCATTCACCCGCGCGTCGATGCGCGCGGCCCCCGGACTGCCGACACCGTTGTTGCAGGCCGCCAGAAGCGGCACGCCCGTCAGAACACCAAGAGTGAAACCGCGTCGTGTGAGAATGCTCATGTTCAAGCCCATCCTTAGCCTCTGAAATGCCGACATGTGCCCGCCGGTCCTGAACCGACTATAGTGTCGCGTGGTGCCTGTGTCACTAAGGATTGCGTGTCCGGGCGGTTTCCCGCCCTGTTCAGGCCCCGGCAAGAAGCCGAGCGGCGGCGGGCGCGAAATAGCTCAGCACCCCGTCGCAGCCCGCCCTCTTGAAGCACAGCAGGCTTTCCATCATCGCCCGCTCGCCATCGATCCAGCCATTCTGAGCCGCCGCCATGATCATCGCATATTCGCCCGAGACCTGATAGGCGAAGGTCGGCGCTCCGAATTTCTCTTTTGCCCGGCGGCAGATATCGAGATAGGGCATTCCCGGCTTGACCATCACCATATCGGCCCCCTCGCTGAGGTCCCGCGCAATGAGGCGCAACGCCTCGTCGGTATTGGCCGCGTCCATCTGATAGGTCTTCTTGTCGCCCTTGAGCGCGTCGCCCGCGCCAACCGCCTCGCGGAATGGCCCGTAGAATGCCGAGGCATATTTGGCCGAATAAGCCATGATCGCCACATTGTGATGGCCCGCGCCCTCAAGCGCCGCGCGAATGGCGCCAATGCGCCCGTCCATCATGTCCGACGGGCCGATGATATCGACCCCCGCCTCGGCCTGCGACAGCGCCTGTTTCACCAGCGCCTCGACGGTGGCGTCATTGACGATCTCACCCGCCACCACATAACCGTCATGGCCGGTGTCCGAATAGGGATCGAGCGCCACATCGGTCATCACCGCAATGCCCGGCACGGCGGCCTTGATCGCACGCGTGGCGCGATTGCTCAGGTTCTCGGGGTTCCACGCCTCGGCGCAATCGGCGGTGCGGTTGGCAACCGAAGTATAGGGAAAGAGACAGACCGCAGGAATGCCCAGATCCGCAGCCTCTTGCGCCGCCTCCACCACCTTGTCGATGGAGCGGCGAAAGACGCCGGGCATGGACGGCACCGGCTCTTGCACCCCCTCGCCGTCGCGCACGAACAAGGGCCATATGAAATCGGCGGGTGAAAGCGTGCTCTCGGCCACCATGGCGCGCAGCGCGGGGCTCATGCGGGTGCGACGCGTGCGGGTGGCGGGAAAGGCGGCCTGAAATGGGGTCATGGGCTGGCTCGTCGCGGGCTGTGGCGTGATCACATCCTCACTGGCACGGAAATTCAGCCATCTCAAGGGTAGGAATTGCCGCGCGCGGGCGCTAAGACGGCGGTCAATACCAGTGACAGAGGCGCGTCCTTGACCTTTCTCGACAATGTTTTCGAACTGATCGACCTGCGTTCGTTCAGCAATCTCTGGTTCTGGATCGCGCTTGCCGTGACCTGGTCAACCGCCAGCCACTGGGTGCTGGGCGTGCCCTGGGACATGGCGCTGCGCGCCCGCCGCAGCGCAAGCCCCGAGGCGGTGTCCGATTTTGAAGACATGGTGCGCATCAACACCAACCGCATCCTTTTCGTGGTGCGGGAATCGGGGCTGATAATGGCGGGGCTGGTGGGCTTTACGCTGACCTCGCTGCTGCTGATGGGGTTCGTCTACGACAACGAATTCTCGCAGGCGCTGTTCCTGCTGGGCTTTCCGCTGACGGGGGTCGGGCTTGTATCCCTGCGCACGGCGCGGGCCATCAGACGCGAAGCCCCGAACGGGGAGGCGCTGATCGCGCGACTGGGGCGGCACCGTCTGGTGGTGCAGATCATCGGCATGGTGTCGATCTTCGTCACCGCCATGTGGGGCATGTATCAGAACATGAATCTCGGCGTTCTGGGCTGAGCGGGGGCACGAGAGAGATGAGCAACAGGCGCCATATCGTGATGGGCGGCGCACCCGAAGGGTTTGACGCGCGGCTGGTTCTGGCCGAAATCGACAAGGCGGACGGCCCGGTCATCCATGTCGCGCGCGACGACAAGCGCATGGCCGCGATGGCCGAGGCGCTGCGCTTCTTCGCGCCCGACATGCCGGTGATCCGGTTTCCGGGCTGGGACTGCCTGCCCTATGACCGCATCTCGCCCAATGCCGAGATTTCGGCCACGCGGATGGCGACGCTGGCGGGCCTGGTGCACGGGATGCCGCCGCAATTCGTGCTCTTGACCACGCTCAACGCCGCAACCCAGCGCCTGCCCGCCCGCGACGTGCTGCGCGGCGCGGCCTTTGCCGCCACCGTGGGCGAGCGCATCGACGAGGCCGCCTTGCGCGATTTCCTTGTCCGCATGGGGTTCACGCAGGCCCCCACCGTGACCGAACCGGGCGATTATGCGCTGCGCGGCGGGATCATCGACATCTACCCGCCGGGAGAGGGCGGGCCGGTGCGGCTCGATCTTTTCGGCGACGTGCTTGACGGGGTGCGCCGGTTCGACCCGGCCACGCAGCGCACCACCGAGAAACTTGACCGGGTCGAGCTTGCCCCCGTCTCCGAAGTGATCCTCGACGAGGCTTCGATCCGCCGCTTTCGCCAGAATTACCGCATCGCGTTCGGCACGGGCGGGGCCGATGACCCGCTTTACGAGGCCGTGAGCGCAGGACGCAAGCAGGCGGGGGTAGAGCACTGGCTGCCCTTCTTCCACGAGCGGCTGGAGACGCTCTTTGACTACCTCCCCGATGCCCCTGTCACGCTTGACGATCAGGCCGATGCCGCCCGCAATGCGCGGTGGGAGAGCGTGCGTGACCAATACGAGGCCCGACGCCATGCGCTCGGGCAGAGGGGACACGGCGACACGGTCTATCAGCCGATCGCGCCCGATTTGCTCTATCTCGACGATGCGGACTGGCGCGCGGCGCTCGGGCCCCGCCGCGTGGTGCAGTTCTCGACCCTGCCGCGCCCCACCGGACCGGGGGTGGTGGATGCAGGCGGACGCATCGGGCGCAACTTCGCCCCCGAACGCCAACAGGAAAACATAAATCTTTTCAGTGTTCTGAAAGACCATATTGAGGAAAGACAGGCCTTTGGTCCGGTTCTTGTCGCCTCCTACTCCCAAGGCGCGCGCGAACGCATCGAGGGGCTTCTGGCCGATGAAGGGCTTGTCGGCCCGGTTTCTGTCTCAAGCATGCGAGGCGTGGGCAGGCACGGGCTGCATCTGGCAATCTGGCCGCTTGAACAGGGGTTCACAGCGCCCGGTATCACCGTCATCGCGGAACAGGACGTGCTGGGCGACCGGCTCATTCGCGGCGCCAGGCGCAAGCGGCGGGCCGAGAATTTCCTGACCGAGGCGCAGGCCCTCAGTCAGGGGGATCTGGTGGTGCATGTCGATCACGGCATCGGCCGCTATCTGGGGCTCGAGGTGGTGACGGCGGCGGGGGCAGCACATGAATGTCTCGTGCTGGAATATGCCGAAAGCTCGAAACTTTACCTGCCGGTCGAAAATATCGAACTCTTGTCGCGCTACGGCCATGAGGAGGGGCTTCTTGACCGGTTGGGCGGCGGCGCGTGGCAGGCCAAGAAGGCCAAGCTCAAGCAGCGCATCCGCGAGATGGCCGAACGCCTCATCCGCGTCGCCGCCGAGCGCGAATTGCGCCGCGCGCCGGTCGTGATCCCGGAACATCACGCATGGGAGGCGTTTTCCGCCCGCTTTCCCTATCAGGAAACCGAGGATCAGCAGCGAGCCATCGACGATGTGCTCGCCGATCTGGAAGCGGGCCGCCCGATGGACCGGCTCATCTGCGGCGATGTGGGTTTCGGCAAGACCGAGGTCGCCATGCGCGCGGCCTTTGCCGCCGCCATGGCGGGGCTACAGGTGGCGGTGATCGCCCCCACAACCCTGCTTGCGCGCCAGCATTACAAGGAATTTTCCGAACGCTTCCGGGGCTTCCCCCTCTCCGTCCATGCGCTTTCGCGCTTTGTGTCAGCGCGCGACGCCACCCTCACCCGCGAGGCCATGTCGAAGGGCGAGACCGATATCGTCGTGGGCACGCATGCGCTTCTGGCAAAGGGCGTGCGGTTCAGGAACCTGGGCCTTCTGATCATCGACGAGGAACAGCGCTTCGGCGTCGCGCACAAGGAACGGCTCAAGGAGATGCGCAGCGACATCCACGTTCTGACGCTGACCGCCACGCCCATCCCACGCACGCTGCAACTGTCACTGTCGGGGGTGCGGGATCTGTCGATCATCGGCACGCCGCCCGTCGATCGCCTCTCGATCCGCACCTATGTCAGCGAGTTCGACACCGTCACCGTGCGCGAGGCGCTCTTGCGCGAACATTACCGGGGCGGGCAGTCCTTCTTTGTCGTGCCCCGCATCAAGGATCTGCCCGAGATCGAGGATTTCCTGAAAAATCAGGTGCCAGAGGTCACTTACGTCGTGGCCCATGGCCAGATGGCGGCAGGCGAGCTGGACCAACGGATGAACGCCTTTTACGATGGCAGATATGACGTGCTTCTGGCCACGACCATCGTGGAATCGGGCCTCGACATTCCCACCGCCAACACCATGATCATCCACCGCGCCGACATGTTCGGGCTGGCGCAGCTTTACCAGATCCGGGGCCGCGTGGGCCGCTCCAAGGCGCGCGCCTATGCCTATCTCACCACCAAGCCGCGCGTGCCACTGACGCCGGGGGCGGAAAAGCGGCTGCGCGTTCTGGGCAGTCTCGACACGCTTGGCGCGGGCTTCACGCTGGCAAGCCAGGATCTCGACATTCGCGGCGCGGGCAACCTTCTGGGCGAGGAACAATCCGGCCAGATGCGCGATGTGGGGTTCGAACTTTACCAATCCATGCTGGAAGAAACCATCGCGCGCATCCGCTCGGGCGAGATTGCCACCGTGACCGAGATGGACGAGCAATGGGCGCCGCAGATCAATCTCGGCGTGCCGGTCCTTATCCCCGAGGCCTATGTGCCCGATCTCGATGTGCGCCTTGGCCTTTATCGCCGCCTCAGCGGGCTGGAAAGCAAGGTCGAGCTTGAGGGCCTTGCCGCCGAGATGATCGACCGCTTCGGCCCCCTGCCCCGCGAGGTCAACATGCTGATGCTGGTCATGCGCATCAAGGCGATGTGCAAACGCGCAGGCATCGCCAAGCTCGACGCCGGGCCAAAGGGCGCAACGATCCAGTTTCACAACGACAAGTTCGCTTCGCCGCAGGGCCTTGTGGAATTCCTTCAGGATCAACGTGGCCTCGCCAAGGTTCGCGACAACAGAATCGTCGTGCGCCGCGACTGGAAGGGCGAGGCCGACCGTGTGAAAGGTGCCTTCGCCATCGCCCGCGATCTGGCGGAAAAACTCCGCGCCGAGAAGAAAAAAGCCACCGGTGCAACCGGCTGATCCCGCGCGCTCGATCTTCCCCCTAGCGCCACCTGCCCCCTTCGCCTAAGTTCCTGACAGGTTTGGTCGGAACGGTGGGCGTATGAGGGATACAGGACTTCGGAAACTGGCGTTTTTCCTGTTGGTGGCACTCATCGTCTTCGTGGCGGCGACGGGGGGCGTGTGATGGCCGAACGCTTTGGCGGCAAGTTCAGCCCCGGCGGTCCTTCGGGCAATGAGCCGCCGCGCGGCGGCTATCGCGGCGCGCGGCGCACGCGGGCGGGCGGGCGCGTCAACATGCTGTTCCTCGCGCCGTTGCCGCTCGCGGTGCGTGCCTTCGGCGACGGGGCGCTTGGCCTTGCGCTCAACCTCTCGGCACTCGGCCTGCTGCTGCTGGCGGCATGGCTCACGCGCGAGGGCATCCTCGCGCAAGAGGCCTATGACGCGCGCAAGATCGCCAGGCGCCCCGCCATCCCGCGCAAGATCTTCGCCTCCCTGCTCACCGGCACGGGGCTTTTCGTGGCCGCCTTTGCCGCACAGGGCGGCATCGCGGAGGCTTTCATCTACGCCATTGCGGGCGCGGCCCTGCACGGTTTTGCCTTCGGCCTTGACCCGCTGCGCGACAAGGGCGCAGAGGGCATCGACAGTTTTCAAAGCGACCGCGTGGCGCGCGTGGTCGATCAGGCCGAGGATTATCTCAAATCCATGTCGGACGCGCTGCGCCGCGCGGGCGACCGGCAGTTGGAACGCCGCCTGGACGGCTTTCAGGTGACGGTGCGCGACATGCTGCGCACGGTCGAGAACGACCCGCGCGACCTGACAGCGGCACGCAGGTTTCTTGGCGTCTATCTGATGGGCGCGCGCGACGCGACGGTGAAATACGCCGATCTCGCCGCCCGTGCACCGAACCCGCAGGCGCGCGAGAACTATCTTGCGCTGCTGGCCGATCTGGAACGGAATTTCACCGCCAAGACCCGTGCGCTCATGGCCAGCAACAGCACCGATCTCGATGTGGAAATCGAGGTGCTGCGCGACCGGCTGGAGCGCGAGGGCATTCATCTTGAAACCCGTGATCTAGCGTAAGAGGCCCCCATGTCAGAGACCACCCGCCAGAAGGCCGAGGCCGTGCTTGCCGATGTCGAGGCCGTGAGCCGCGCCGTCCTTCCGGTCCCCACAGAGGCCGACGCCATCGTGCCGCTCGAGCAGGCCGACGCGCCACAAAGCGCCGAGATCACCCGCCGCATGGCCGAGATCGACATGGGCGATACGCAATCCATCGTCTTTTTCGGCTCTGCCGCGCAGGCGGAGTTGCAGGAAATCAGTCAGGCGATGCTGCAAGGCGTGCGCAACAAGGATGTGGGACCGGCGGGCGATAGCCTGCGCGGGATCGTGACCACTATTCGCGGGTTTGCGGTGTCGGAGCTTGATGTGCGGCGCGAGCGGTCGTGGTGGGAAAAACTCTTGGGTCGGGCCGCGCCCTTTGCCAAGTTCACCGCCCGGTTCGAGCAGGTGCAGGGCCAGATCGACAAGATCACCGATGACCTTCTGTCGCATGAACACACGCTGCTCAAGGACATCAAATCCCTCGACATGCTCTATCAAAAGACGCTGGCCTTTTACGACGAGCTGGCGCTCTACATCGCGGCGGGCGAGGCCAAGCTGAAGGATCTCGACGCAAACGACATTCCCGCCAAGGAGGCCGACGTTCAGGCAGCACCCGAGGGCGATCAGGTGATGAAAGCGCAGGAATTGCGCGATATGCGCGCCGCGCGCGACGATCTGGAACGCCGGGTGCATGATCTGAAACTCACCCGTCAGGTGACGATGCAATCGCTGCCCTCTATCCGGCTGGTGCAGGAAAATGACAAATCGCTTGTGACCAAGATCAACTCGACCCTCGTCAACACCGTGCCGCTGTGGGAAACCCAACTGGCGCAGGCGGTGACGATCCAGCGCAGCGCCGAGGCGGCGGCGGCGGTGCGCGACGCCAATGACCTGACCAACGAGTTGCTGACCGCCAACGCCAAGAACCTGCGCGACAGCAACAAGATGATCCGTCAGGAAATGGAGCGCGGCGTGTTCGACATCGAAGCGGTCAAGAAGGCCAATGCCGATCTGATCGGCACCATTCAGGAGAGCTTGGCAATCGCCGACGAAGGCAAGGCCAAGCGCGCCCGCGCCGAGGAGGAGTTGAAGAAGATGGAGGCCGAGTTGCGCGATACGCTCGCCTCGGCCAAGGCGCGCAAGGACGGTGTCGGCGAGAATGCCGGCAGCGCCGTGCCGAAGGGCTGAATGAGGATGCGGGCCCGGCACAGGCTGGCGCTCTGGGGCGCGGCGATTCTGGCACTGGCGGGCTGCGAGATGCCCGCGCCGACACCGCCTGCCCCACCCCCGGCGATGACGCGCCCGCCCGCGCCGAGCACACCTTCGGCCGCGAGCGCCGCGCTTGCAGACCATTACGCCCGCATCGAGCGCGACCTGCTGAGCCGGGGCCTCCTGCGCAGCGACGGCGGCGGGCCGGACACGCCCTGGACCGACACCGACCTGCTGCGCAATTTCGAGGCGATCGTGTTCTTCGACGAATACATGCCCGGCGCAGGCTATCGCCCCTCGGCCGGGCAACCGGGCGCCTTGCGTAAATGGACGGCGCCGGTGCGCCTTGGCGTCGAGTTCGGCCCCTCCGTTCCCCGCGATCAGCGCGCCGCCGACCGCGCCTCGGTCGAGGGTTATGCCGCACGTCTGTCACGCGCCGCACGCCACCCGGTCAGCGCCACGACGCGCGCTTCGAATTTTCATGTGCTGATCATGAGCGAAGATGACCGCAGCCATGGCCTTGCCCGGGTCCGCCAGATCGTCCCGGATATAGACCAGGCCACCCTGGGCGTTTTTCAGAACATGCCGCGCTCGATTCACTGTCTGGTGGTGGCGTTCTCGCACAAGGGCAATCCGCATTCCTATGACCGCGCAATTGCCTGGATCCGGGCCGAGCATCCGCCGCTCATGCGCGCCGCCTGCATCCACGAGGAACTGGCACAGGGGATGGGGCTGGCCAATGACAGCCCCCGCGCACGCCCCTCGATCTTCAATGACGATGAGGAATTCGCGCTTCTGACCCGCCACGATGAAGAGCTTTTGTGGCTGCTCTATCATCCCGACCTCAAACCCGGCATGACCCCCGACGAGGCCCGCCCGATCATCCGCCGCCTGCTTGACGCGCGCGCGGGCGGCCCGGTCTGACGCCCAATCAAGGAGTTTTCCCATGCCCATCTTCGATTTCCTCTCAGGCCAGTTCATCGACGTCATTCACTGGACCGACGACACCCGCGACACGATGGTCTGGCGCTTCGAGCGTGAGGGCCACGAGATCAAGTATGGTGCGAAACTCACCGTGCGCGAGGGGCAGGCGGCGGTGTTTGTCCATGAGGGGCAACTGGCCGATGTGTTTACCCCCGGTCTCTACATGCTCGAGACCAACAACATGCCGGTGATGACCAGCCTGCAACACTGGGATCACGGGTTCCGTTCGCCGTTCAAGTCAGAAATCTACTTTGTCGCCACCACGCGCTTCACCAACCTCAAATGGGGCACTAAAAACCCGGTGATGCTGCGCGACCCCGAATTCGGCCCCACCCGCATCCGCGCCTTCGGCACCTATGCGGTGCGCATCAGCGACCCCGCAAGATTCATGGGCGAGATCGTCGGCACCGATGGCGAATTCACCATGGACGAGATCAGTTTCCAGATCCGCAACATCATCGTGCAGGCGTTTTCGCGGATCATCGCAGGCTCCGGCATCCCGGTGCTCGACATGGCGGCGAATACCGCCGATCTGGGCAAGTTGGTCGCAGGCGAGATCACCGGCGTGGTGGCCGACTACGGGCTTGAGATCCCCGAATTCTATATCGAGAACATCTCACTGCCCCCAGCCGTCGAAGAGGCGCTGGACAAGCGCACCTCGATGGGGATCGCGGGCGATCTGGGGCGTTTCACGCAATATTCCACCGCCGAGGCGATGACGGCAGCGGCCAGGAACCCCTCTGGCGGCGGCGGCATCGGCGCCGGGCTTGGCATGGGAATGGGCATGGCCATGGCGCAGCAGTTGGCAGGCCAGGGGCCATGGGGGGCGCGCTCCGAACCCCCCCCCCCCCCCCCACCCCCCCCCCCCCCCCCCCCCCCCCCCGCCCCCCCCCCCGCCCCCCCCCCGCCCCCCCCCCCCCCCCCCCCCCCCCCCCCCCCCCCCCCCCCCCCCCCCCCCCCCCCCCCCCCCCCCCCCCCCCCCCCTCCTCCCCCACCCGCCCGCCGCCCCCCCCGCCTCCCCCCCGCCCGCCCCCGCCCCCCCCCCCCCCCTCCC
>NZ_JAGQDH010000025.1 GCF_018069895.1 Roseovarius autotrophicus
CTTTGCCAGATCGACGCCAATGATGGTAACTTCTTTCACGGATGCCTCCTTCGATTTGCTTGGTTTCAGCGCCCAAAGCTTGGCACATTGCGATGCCGTAGGGGAGGGAGGCATCCACTCCATCACCCCAGCGGCATCTCTGGAAATTCTTACTCAATATCAAAATCTTACGTGACCGCCTTGATGGCCAAGCTGGATTCCTTCGGGAAGCCAGGGAATCCACTTCGCGGAAGCCACTGGCCACCAAAGCCACCTCGGGAAGCCACCCGCGCAGCGACTCGTCAGAAGGCATTGATTCCGGGCGCAAAAATGGATTGACATTTCTAGCCCCCTTGACATATCCCTTGATCATCGAAGTTTTGCGCCCGGAGGAACCCCCTCGCGGGCGCTTTCGTTTTCCTCCCCCACATCCCGAGCCCCGCCCCATGGACCTCGTCTTCGCGCCGAGCCAGATCGAAACCTGGCCGATTGCCCGGCTGCGCCCCTATGCCCGCAATGCCAAGATGCATGGCGACGACCAGGTGGCGAAGATCGCCGCCAGCATGGCCAGGTTCGGCTGGACCGTGCCCTGTATGGTCGCCGACGACGGCGAGTTGATCGCAGGCCATGGCCGGGTGCTGGCCGCCACGATGCTGGGGCTGAAGGACGTGCCCGTCATCCGGCTCGGCCATCTCGACGAGACCGAGCGCCGGGCCTATCGCATCGCGGACAATAAGCTCACGGAACTGGGCGAATGGGACGAGGCCATGCTGCGCGACGAGATCGCGGGGCTGCTGGCCGAGGATTTCGATCTGTCGCTTCTGGGCATCAGCGAGGATGACCTCGACGCGCTGCTGCGGGACCCGGAGGCGCTGGGCGGCGATGGCCCGGTCGAGGGCGAGGACGAAGTCCCGGACCTGCCGGTCACGCCGACCTCAGAGCCGGGCGAGCTCTGGCAGCTCGGGCGGCACCGGCTGATCTGCGGCGACAGCACATCCGCTGATGTCGTTGGGCGGCTGTTGGGTGATGTGAAGCCACTGCTGATGGTCACCGACCCGCCCTATGGCGTCGAGTACGACCCGTCCTGGCGCAACCAGGCCGGCGCGGCCAAGACGAAGCGCACCGGCAAGGTGCTCAACGACCACCGCGCCGACTGGCGCGAGGCTTGGGCGCTGTTCCCCGGTGATGTCGCCTATGTCTGGCACGGGGCGCTGCACGCGGCGACCGTGGCGGATAGTCTGGTGAACTCCGGCTTTGCCATCCGCTCGCAGATCATCTGGGCCAAGGATCGGCTGGTGCTCAGCCGCGGCGATTACCACTGGCAGCATGAACCCTGCTGGTATGCCGTGCGCGCCAGGGGCAAGGGCCATTGGGCGGGCGACCGCAAGCAGACCACGCTATGGGCCATCGCCAACCGCGATCAGGATGCCGACACGGTGCATGGCACGCAGAAGCCGGTCGAATGCATGCGGCGGCCGATCCTGAACAACTCGTCCCCCGGCCAGGCGGTCTATGAACCCTTCATGGGATCCGGCACGACGCTGATCGCGGCCGAAACCACCGGCCGTATCTGCCTCGGCGTCGAGTTGAACCCCGCCTATGTCGATGTCGCCATCAAGCGCTGGCAGTCCTTCACCGGCCAGGAGGCGATGCTGGCGGAAACCGGCGAGACCTTCACCGCCCTGAAGGCCAAACGGCTGGCAGCATGACCATGCATCTGCGTCCAAGCCAGATCGCGTTCTGGCCGCTGGACCGCCTCAAACCCTATGCGCGCAATGCCAAGACCCACGACGCCGATCAGGTCGCCAAGATCGCCGCCAGCATGGCCGAGTTCGGCTGGACTGTTCCCTGCCTTGTCGCGGCCGATGGCAAGCTGATCGCGGGCCATGGGCGCATCCTGGCCGCGGCACAGCTGGGGCTGGCCGAAGCGCCGGTCATCGTGCTGGACCATCTGACCGAAGCACAGCGCCGGGCCTACCGCATCGCCGACAACAAATTGACCGAGTTGGGCGGCTGGGACGAGGCCCTGCTGCTGCAGGAATTGCAGGCACTGCTAGCCGAGGATTTCGACCTCGGGCTGATCGGGATCCCCGAAGACGAGCTGGACGCCCTGCTGCACGATGCTGACGACGACCGCGCGCCCATCGACGATGACACCGCCGACACCATCCCCGAGGCCCCGGACGACCCGATCACCTGCCCCGGCGACATCTGGCGGCTCGGGCATCACCGGCTGATCTGCGGCGATGCCACTGATCCGGCCGTGGTGGCGCGGCTGATGGACGGGGCGCAAGCCACGCTGATGTTTACCTCGCCACCCTATGCGCAGCAGCGCGACTATGGCGCGGCGAAGGAGAAACTCGGCGATTGGGATGCACTGATGCAAGACGTCTTCGCCGCGGCGCCCGTCACCACCGATGCCCAGCTGCTGGTCAACCTCGGCCTCGTGCATCGCGATGGCGAGTGGATCCCTTATTGGGAGCACTGGCTTGACTGGATGCGTGCGCAGGGCTGGCGGCGGTTCGGCTGGTATGTCTGGGACCAGGGGCCGGGCCTACCCGGAGACTGGAACGGGCGGCTCGCCCCGTCGCACGAGTTCATCTTCCACTTCAACCGCCAGCCGCGGAAGCCGAACAAGACAGTCGAGAGCAAGCACGCAGGCGAAACCCTCGGCGGCGGTGGGCTGCGCGGGGCCGACGGCACGGTCCATCGCAAGACCGGCTTCGGCAATGCGATCCAGAGCCATCGCATTCCCGACAGCGTGTTCCGCATCATGCGCCACAAGGGCGGGCTGGGCGCTGCCGGTTCGCATCCGGCCGTGTTCCCCGTGGCGCTGGTCGAGGCGGTGCTGGAGGCCTTCACCGATCCCGGCGGTCTGGTGTTCGAACCGTTCTGCGGCTCCGGTACCCAGCTGATCGCCGCCGAACGTACCGGACGGCGCTGCTGCGCGGTGGAACTGGATCCTGTCTATTGCGACGTCGCCGTGCGGCGATGGGAGATAGCGACGGGGCGAGCAGCCAATCGCATCGTCATGGAGGAGGAAGCACGGAAGCCTGCGCGCCGGTCGAGGAAGCGGTCATGACGCAGTCGCGCCGCATGTCGCTGATCGAGGCCATCACCAATGTCGCCGTGGGCTATGCGCTGGCCGTCGTGACGCAGATCGTGGTGTTCCCATGGTTTGGCCTGCATCCGAGCCTTGGCGAGAACCTGGCGCTGGGCGGGGTCTTCACCGCGATCTCCCTGATCCGGGGCTACGCGCTGCGCAGGCTGTTCGAGCGATTTCGTTGACGTCGCGTTCGCAGTTCTCTACCTTTCCTTCAAACGAAGGCCCCGACAAAGGCTTTGACGGAGCAAAAGTTCCCTCAGGTTGGCAGGATCATCCCTGACGACATCGTTGTACGGACTGCGGAACCACGATCAATCGGGTCTCGCGCGAGCATGAGCTTCCCGCCGGGGAGCGCCCGCCTTGGGCGCCGCGCATTCGCTTCTCACGAAGTTGAATGGAGGCCCTGTAGATGGGAAAGCTTTCGAATATTCGTCGAACCATGATGCTGGCGCAGGAGGGGCGGTGCTACTACTGCGACCTGCCGATGTGGGATCCGGAACTGGGTCATGCCGTGCCGGAAATCTGCCGGGCACCCGCCATGCGGAGATATCTCCGCTGCACCGCCGAGCATCTGCACCCTCGATCCGAGGGCGGTGCTGACACGCCGGGCAACATTGTCGCGGCATGCTGGTACTGCAACACAAGGCGCCATCACAGGAAGGCGCCACCCTCCCCGGACGTCCATCGCGCGCGCGTCCAGGAAAGAATGGCACAAGGGAAATGGCTGGCCGCGCAGTTGAAACAGATCAGCGCATCGGTCGGCCCGTGCGCGAAGCTCCAACGGGGCGTGCCGCTGCGGCCATGATCAGCGGAGAGAGTAGACGGTCCCCCTGCCCTCGACTTTCTCGGCGGTGACAGGCAGGCCCAGCTTCTTCTTCAGCGCCCCTGAAATCATGCCCCTCGCGGTGTGTGGTTGCCACGACGTTGCCTCGACGATCTCGGCGATGGACGCACCCTCGGGTCGCTGAATGAGTGCGATAATCTCCGCCTGCTTGGTGCCGACGCGGATGGCGACCGGCTTCGGCGCCTCGGTCTCCCCGGTCGTCGGCGCAGGGTTTGCGTCCGTCTGCGGCTTCGCCTTCCGCGCGCTGGCGACGGCGCTGACCGCCACCGGCTCGATCCCGATGGCCTCCAGACCGGCTTCTGTGGCGATCAGCGTGGTCCCAAAGCCATCTCCGGTCTCGCGCCAGAGCGGCTCGCGGCGGCGGAGGTCGGCATCGACCTCTTCCAACCAGCCGCGCGTGATCATCGCGGCGACCGCCTTCTGCGCGGCGGCGCCATGCAAGCCTTCGGGCAGCGGCATGGCCAGATTGCCGGGGCGGCTGGCGGCGCGGCTGAGAATGAGGATCTGGGTGTCTGTGAGTTTGGGCATCGTGGCCTCCTGTCGTGATGGGGAGAAAGGGTCTGGGTCAGTCGCTCTCAGCCATGCTTGCGGCGACCGAAAAATGCTGAACCCAGCCGGTCAAGTAGGGCAGGCCTGCGGGGATCCCGTCCTCTCGCTCGGTCTTTCGGCTGATGCGCCAGTCCTGCCAGCGGCGGATCGCAGAGGCGATGGCGGGCTCGGGCGCGATGTTGCAGCCGGTCATGTTGCTGACGACGTCGTCGGCGAAATGGCGGCCCATCCGGCTGTCAAGAAAGTCGCGGATGCCGATCATCTCGTCTTCGCTGTCGGCGCGGATGGCCTCGGCGATCATGCCGGAGGCCAGCGCCCAGACTTCCGCGCTGCGCCGGTCGCGCAGGGGGCAGACCGTGATGGTGCCGAAGAAACCGAAATCCTCGTTGCGGCTGGGCAGGATGGCAGGCGTGGTCATGGCAGGGGCTCCGTATGGTGAGTTGCATCGTTTCCGTGAGACAACCATCACTCCAGTGCCCCGGTTATCGTAGGCAATTATGAGCAATTTCAGTGCTTTCTGATCATTCGATCCGATGATAATCGATCAGCGCGGCCTGTTCCTCCGCGTGGCGCTGAGCGGCATCTGGCGGATCGCGGCGGGAATTGACGAGGGCCACGAAGAGCGCCCGGGCGACGGCCGCCACCTCGTCGGCCCCGGCGCTGGTCAGGTCGGCATCGTGGATGGCAATGGCCTCGCCCAGATCGGTGAGCGCATAGAGCGTCGCGAACTCCGCCTCACTCGGGTCGCAGGTTTCGGTCTCACGGTCATCCGGGCTGACCGCCATGCTGCCGCAGAAGCGCAGGTCGATGCCGATGGCGCATTCGCGGCGGATCAGGTCGTCGAGGGACACGCCCTCGGGCAGGCAGTTCAGGGAGGGATTGGTCATTGGGCGGATCCTTCGGGCGCGTGGGTTTCGGGATCAAATTCCACCCATTTCCCGTCCCGCCAGATGTAGAGATGGCCGAACTGGCAAGTCGGGCGCGGCAGGATCGGGGGCTCGCGGGGCGGGTCGAAGCAGTCGAGTTCGTCGGCCCGGACCTGTCGGATTTCGCGGGCCTCGAGGATGTCCTCGGGCGTCCACGGGGCCAGCGCTGGCAGCATGTGCTCGGGATAGCCGTCATAATGGCAATAGATCTGTGCCCATTCATCTGGCCCGATCTGGATCGCGATTTGCGCGCGTGTGCTCATGTTGGTCTCCGTTTCGGGGGCGTCTCAGATCAGCCCGTGCTGCTGCAGGACCGGCACGACATCGGCCAGCTCAACGGTCTGGCAGTCGATGCCGATCCGCCCGGCCATCTCGAAAACCTCAGCGTTCAGGCTCCGGTCATTGAGATGGCCCTGCAGCGCGGCGGTGCTCATGGCCTGAACGAAGCGGGTGCGGTCGATGAAGATGCGGGTCGTGTCGGAAGTGGTGGCGATGGCCATGATCTGGTCCTTTCAAGATTGGGTGGTGGGGGTTTCCGCCCCGGCGCTGCGGCCCGCCTCAAAAGCGGCCTCCAGCGCCGAGCGCACGGCCCAGACGGCATGTTCGTGGAAATCGAGCCGGTCCCAGTTCCAGGTCTCGAGGGTTTCAAGGAAGAGGTGACGCTCGGCGATTTGCAACAGCAGGGCATCGCGCGCGGCATTCGGATCAGCGGGCTTGCGCTTTGCCATGGTCACTCCTCCCAGACGTGCTCAGGGTGGGTGGTGCGCGCGCGGGCGTCCTCGCGCATCATCTCGTGGGCCTTGGCCATCTCGACCATCCCGTCGGCCTGGCTCATCCGCCCCGACATCACCTCGTCCATCACCCGGTTGACGCGCTCCTGCGCCGGGCTGGTGTGATCCCGCCACCCCTCGCTCATCGAGCTGTGTCCCATTCTTTCCTGTGCGCGCATGGTTCTCTCCGATCCTTGTCCAAGGGGTGCGATGCACCCTTTTCCTGTCACAATGAATCGCTCTAACGGGGAGAGCAATCAACTGATGATGAAGCGTATTTCTGTTTAATTCCAATCTATTGAGGATCATCACAGCACCATGGAAGGCATGTCCGAGCGCGCCTATGCCGGTCGCCAAAGGACGCGAAAACGCGGCTTGGCAAAATTTGGCAAAGAGGCTATATCAGAAGCATGAGCACCATGAACATCTCTCTGCCCGAGACCCTGAAATCCTATGTCGATGAACAGGTGGCTGGCCGTGGCTACGGCACCTCAAGCGAATATGTGCGCGAGCTGATCCGCAAGGATCAGGACCGTCAGGCCCTGCGCGGCCTGCTGCTCGAGGGCGCGACGTCCTCGATCGGCACCCCGGCGGACGCGGATTACTTTGCCAGCCTCCGTGCGGATATCTCCGGGCGCGGCAAGGCGTGATGGTCAAACCGGTTCTCCCGCGCGCGAGAGCGCGGGACGATATCGACGATGCTATCGCGCACTACCTTGCGGACGCTGGCGAAGTCGTCGCGCTGCGTTTCATCGACGCGCTGGAGGCAGCGTTTGCACATCTTGCAGCGCACCCCGCGAGCGGCTCCCTCCGCTACGCGTATGAGCTGGAGCTGCCGGGTTTGCGAACATGGCCGCTTCGGGACTTCCCCTGGCTGATATTTTACATCGACACCGAGGCCCACGTTGATGTGTGGCGTGTTCTGCACAGCAAGCGCGACATCCCGGCCTGGATGGCAGAGCCTGCAGCAGACACCTGAAACGGAGCACACCAAAATGGAGGGTATGTCCGAGCGCGCCTATGCCGCCCATTCCGGCCTCTCGCGCGGGGCAGTGCAGAAGGTACGCAAGAACGGTCGGCTGGTGCTCTTTGCCGATGGCTCGATCAACGCGGCGGCCTCGGATGCGCGGCGCGGCGCGATGACCGATCCGGACCAGCAGATGCGGTCTCGGGGTGGCGTCGGCGAAGGTGCCGTATCCGGTCCCGGCGATAGCACGTCCTATCTGAAGGCCCGGACGGCGCTGACCGTCTATCAGGCGCAGGATCGCCAGCTGGCGATCCAGAAAAAGAAGGGCGTGCTGGTCGACCGCGCGCGCGCCGAGACGCTGGTCTTTCGCCTCGCGCGTGAGGCACGCGATAGCTGGGTCACCTGGCCCATCCGCGTGGCAGCACTCATGGCCGCGCAATTATCCGCAGAGATGGAGAAGGCGCAGGGCGAGCCCGTGACGATCGAGACTGCGATCCTGCAGAGGGTGCTGGAAACCCATGTCCGAGAGCAGCTCGACGCCCTCGCAGACCTCCGGGTCTCGCTTGCATGAAGGAGACACTGATCACAGCCTGACCGACAACGACCTGACCGAGGGGCTCGACCTCGGGTTCGACGGAGCCAAGGACGTCCTGCGCGCCTGGCGGCGCGGCATGCGGCCGGACGCCGATCTGACGGTGTCGGAATGGGCCGATGTACATCGCTGGCTGTCGTCGCGCGCCTCGGCCGAGCCCGGGCGGTATCGCACGGCACGCACGCCCTATCTGCGCGCCATCATGGATGCGCTGTCCCCGAGCCACCCGGCGCAACGCATCAGCTTCATGAAGGCTGCGCAGGTCGGGGCCACGGAAGCGGGCAAACTGGATCGGGTTCGTGATCCACCACGCGCCGGGCCCGATGCTGGCGGTGCTGCCAACGGTCGAGATGGCCAAGCGCACCTCGCGGGGCCGGATCGACCCGCTGATCGAGGACAGCCCGGCGCTGAAGGAACGGGTCAGCCCCGCCCGCTCGCGCGATGCGGGCAACTCGATGCTCTCAAAAGAGTTCCCGGGCGGTATTCTGGTGCTGACTGGTGCCAACTCGGCCACGGGCCTGCGGTCCATGCCTGCACGCTATGTGTTTCTCGACGAGGTGGATGCCTATCCCGCCTCAGCCGACGAGGAAGGCGATCCGGTCACGCTGGCCGAGGCGCGCACCACCACCTTCGCGCACAGGCGGAAGGTGTTCATGGTCTCGACGCCCACCATAAGGGGGCTGAGCCGGATCGAGCGGGAGTTCGAGGCCAGCGACCAGCGGCGCTACTTCGTGCCCTGCCCGCATTGCGGCCACAGGCAATGGCTGCAGTTCGAGCGGCTGCGCTGGGCGAAGGGTCGGCCGGACACCGCGGCCTATCACTGCGCGAGCTGCGAACGCCCCATCGCCGAGCACCACAAGACGCAGATGCTGGCGCGGGGCGAATGGCGGGCGACCGCCGTGTCGGCCGACCCGACCGCCATCGGCTTCCACCTCTCGGCGCTCTATTCGCCGATCGGCTGGAAGAGCTGGGAGCAGATCGCACGCGACTGGCTGGCCGCCCAAGGGTCAGACGAGATGCTGCGCGCGGCGCGCAACACGCTGCTTGGCGAGACATGGATCGAAAGCGGCGAGGCCCCGGAATGGCAGCGGCTGGCGGATCGGCGCGAGGTGTTCCCAGCGCAGATCCCGGCGGGCGGGCTGTTCCTGACGGCTGGGGCCGATGTGCAGAAGGACCGCATCGAGGTCGATGTCTGGGCCTGGGGCCGCGGGCTCGAGAGCTGGCTGGTCGATCACATCGTGATCCCGGGCGGACCGGACGATCCGGCCTGCTGGGACAGGCTGACCGCGCTGCTGGGTCAGACATGGGCCCATGATAACGGCGCCTTCATGACGCTGGCCAGGCTCGCCATCGACACGGGCTACGAGTCCGCTGCCGTCTATGCCTGGGCGCGCAAGCAGGGGATTGCACAGGTGGTACCCGTGAAAGGGCTCGAAGGGTTCAACCGGGCGACACCCGTCTCTGGGCCAACCTTCGTTGATGCCACGGTGAATGGCCGCAAGCTCAAGCGCGGGGCGCGGCTCTGGACCGTAGCCACGGCCACCTTCAAGGCGGAGACCTATCGCTATCTGCGCATCGAGCGACCATCCGAGCCGGACGCCCCCATTCCAGCAGGCACGATCCATCTGCCCGACTGGGCCGACAGCGAATGGCTCAAGCAGCTGGTCGCCGAACAGCTGGTCACCATCCGCGACCGGCGCGGCTACGCCCGCCAGGAATGGCAGAAGATGCGCGAGCGCAACGAGGCGCTGGATGCGCGCGTCTATGCCCGCGCCGCGGCGTGGATCCTCGGGGGCGACCGTTTCGATGAGCGCATGTGGCGGCAGCTGGAGAAACAGGCAGGCGTCGACAGCACGGCCGTCGCTGCTGCCCCGGCAGAACATAGCAAACCTGATGCGCCCGAAGCCGGTCGCATCACCGCGCCCCGGCGGCGCGGCTGGAAGATCAGCACGCCTCGATACATGGAATGACCGGAAGCCCGATGACCCTCGACGAGCTGAAATCCCGCCACAGCGCGCTGCTGGCCGCGCGCTACAGCGGTACGCGCTCGGTCAGCTATGACGGCAAGACCGTGAATTACGGCACGGATGCTGAGCTGGCCGCTGCGATTTCCGATCTCGAGCGGCGGATCGCGCAAGCCGAGCGCGGCGCCGGACGCATCCTTCGCCCCTATGCCGTGAAGGATCTCTGATGAACTGGCGACAGCGCCTCGGCGCCTTCATCGGCGGGTTCGATGCCGGCCAGCATCATCGCCGCCTGCGCGGCTTCCGCGCGACGCGGGCCCATGTCAACGCGCTGATCGCGGCCTCGGGCCCCGACATCACCGCCCGCGCCCGCTGGCTGGTGCGCAACAACGGCTACGCCGTGAACGCGGTGGAAAGCTGGGCCGCCAATACCGTGGGCGACGGGATCAAGCCGATCTCCAAGATCGGAGATGCCGCACGCAAGGAGGAGCTGCAGCGCCTGTGGCTTGCCTGGACCGACGAGGCGGATACCGAGGGGCTGACGGATTTCTATGGTCTCCAGCGCCGCGCCGCCCGCGAAGTGTTCATGGCGGGCGAGGTATTCTTCCGGATCCGGATGCGCCGCGCGGGTGACGGCTTGAGCGTGCCGCTGCAGTTGCAGATGCTGCCCGCCGAGATGCTGCCGCTCGAGCAGACCGGGACAGCGGCCAATGGCAATGCCATTCGTCAGGGCATCGAGTTCGACCGCATCGGGCGGCGCGTGGCCTATCATTTTTTTCGCCGCCATCCCGGCGACAGCACCGATCCGGGGCTCGCGGGCGAGATCGTCCGGGTGCCGGCCAGCGAGGTGATCCATGTGATCGACCCGGTCGAGGGCGGGCAGCTGCGCGGGGTGTCGAAACTGGCTCCGGCCATCGTGAAGCTGTTCCTGCTCGATCAGTATGATGACGCCGAGCTCGACCGGAAGAAGGTCGCGGCGATGTACGCGATGTTCGTGACCTCGCCTGCGCCCGAGAACCCGCTGGCGCCTGCGGAAGACGAGGAGGTGCCAGACGGGGTCGAGATCAGCCCCGGCCAGATCGTTCGCCTCGATCCCGGCGAGGACGTGACCGTGGGCCAGCCCGCTGACAGCGGCGCGACCTACGAGCCGTTCCAGTACCGCACCCTGCTGCAGATCTCGGCAGCACTCGGCATTCCCTACCCGTACCTCGCCAATGACATGGTGAAGGGGAACTTCTCAAACTCGCGCCTCGCGCTCATCGAGTTCCGCCGCCGTGTCTCGGCCTGGCAGCATTCGGTCATGGTCTGGCAGCTCTGCCGCCCCGTCTATGCGCGCTGGATGGATGCCGCTGTCCTGTCGGGGGCGCTCACCCTGCCCGGCTACGAGGCCAACCGCGCGCGGCTCCTGACCGCAGACTGGTTGCCCACGAAATGGGACTGGGTCGATCCGCTGAAGGACGCCAATGCCGAGATCGCCCAGATCGAGGCCGGGCTGAAATCCCGCACGCAGGCTATCGCCGAACGCGGCTACGACGCCGAACAGGTCGACCGCGAGATCGCGGCGGAACGGCAACGCGAGCGCGCGCTGGGCCTCGACTTCCGCCGCCCCGGCTCGCCCGCACAGGGCGTGCAGGCGCTGCCGCAAAGCGACGACGACACCTACACAACCGATGACGCGGAAGACCGCCCGCGCACAGACGAGGACCAGCCCTGATGCTTCATGCTCGCATTGCCGCGCGCGCCTTCAACACGCCGCTGCTGGTGGAGCCCTCCAAGGCCATGGCCTTCCTGTCTGGCCTCGGGCCGCGCATCCTCGGACGGCGGGTCGAGATGGTGGACAGTGAGGTGGCAGATGCACCCGGCACCGCCGCCCCGCTCGCCCGTGCCAGCATTCTGGCCGGTGGGCTGCTCGAGGACGGGCACCGACACGGCGATGCGCCCTACCCGGTCGTCGACGGCATCGCCGTGATCGAGATCGCGGGCGTGCTGATCCATCGTGGCGGCTGGATCGGCCAATCCTCGGGCCAGACCAGCTACGAGGGGATCTCGGCGCAGATCGAGGCGGCGGCGAGCGATCCAGCCGTGCGCGGTCTGGCATTGGAAATCGACAGTTTCGGGGGCGAGGTGGCGGGGGTATTCGATCTCGCAGATCGCATTCGTGCCATCCGGGGCAGCAAGCCCGTCTGGGCCTTTGTTGCCGAGCACGCCTTCTCGGCGGGCTATGCGCTGGCCTCCCAGGCCGACCGCATCCTGCTGCCGCGCACCGGTGCGCTGGGCAGCATCGGGGTCGTGGTGCTCCACGCCGATCTCAGCGGCCAGCTGGATCAGGACGGGGTGCGGGTGACGCTGATCCATTCCGGCCGCCACAAGGTCGATGGCAATCCCTATCAGCCCCTGCCCGAGAGCGTGCAGGGCGACATCCAGCGCGAGATCGACGTGCTGCGCTTCCTCTTCGCCGAGACCGTCGCCGCCGGACGCGCCGGGCGGCTCAGCCAGGAGGCCGCCATGGCCACCGAGGCCGCGACCTATCGCGGGGCGGATGCCGTCACCGCAGGCCTCGCCGATGAGGTCACCGACCTGGCACGGGGCTTTGCGTCCTTCCGGCAGTTGCTGGCGCGCACCCCGACCCTCTCCCTCGCGCGCACCCACCGCGCATCCCTTCCCCAGCCCAGACAGGAGGCAATGATGACCAAGGAGACCGACCCCGAAGACAGCCCGCAGGACACCGGGACCGGTGTGACCGACATCGACGATGCTGAACCCGATCCCACCGCTGATCCGCCTGCCCTTGCCGAGCCATCCCCCGCAGCACCTGATCTGCCCGGTGCGACGGCCCCTGCTCCCGCGCCAACCGCCCCGCAGGCTGGCAATCTGGCCGAGATCTCACTGCGGCTGCGCGAGGCGGCGGCGGAGATCACCGAGATCGCGGCGCAGGCGGGCCGCCTCGGCATCGCCATCGACGCGGCGAAGGCGCTCCGCGAGGGCACCACCCCGGAGGCCCTGCGCAAACAGGTGCTGCAGCGTGCCGCCGATGCCTCGGATGCGCGCGATGTTGTCGCCGCAGCCCCCTCGCCCGTCCTGCCGAAAGCCAGTGAAAGCCCGATCGTGGCCGCCGCGAAACGCGCGGCGGCGTCGGGCCACCGGGCCTGACGACCGGCGGCAACACACCGCCCTCACCCTGAAACCGCACCGTCCCTCACCCCCGCCGCGTCGCCGCGGCGGGGGCTGCTCCTTCGCATCCCTGAGAAAGGCACCCCGCCATGACCGTCCTTCACCAGCCCGCCACGACGGGCGATGTCCTCAAGTACGAGGTCAACCCGAACTACACCCGCGAGACCGTCACGCTGCTTGCCGGGATGACCTATCCGGTCGGCGCCGTGCTCGGGCGCATCACCGCAAGCGGCAAGCACACGCTCTCCCCCGACACCGGCACCGACGGATCGGAGACCGCCGCGGCCGTGCTGCTCTACGGCGTCGATGCAACGCTGGCCGACGCGGTCGGCGTGGTCGTCGCGCGCGGCCCCGCCATCGTCTCGAAAGCGGCACTCGTGTTCGATGCCACCGTCGATGACGCGCCCAAGACCGCCACCAAGCATGGCCAGCTCGCGAGCCTCGGCATCGAGCCCCGCGATACGGCCTGACGGGTTCGCGCGCACCTCAAGCCCTTTCCTCCCTGTCCCTCTTTCCCCGGAGTTCCCCATGACCATCACCCGCAATCCTTTCGACGCGGGCGGCTATTCGCTCGCCGAGATGACGCAGGCGATCAACATCCTGCCCAATCTCTACACCCGGCTGGGCCAGATCGGCCTCTTCCGCTTTCAGGGCGTCACCCAGCGCTCCATCGTCATCGAGCAACGCGAGGGGGTGCTGAGCCTCCTGCCCTCGGTGCCGCTGGGTGCGCCCGCGACCGTCGGCAGCCGCGAGGCGCGCTCCATGCGCAGCTTTGCCCTGCCCTGGATCCCGCATGATGATGTGATCCTGCCCTCGGATATTCAGGGCATGCCGGCGCTGGGCCGATCCGATGCCCCCGACCGTCTGGCCGAAGTCATGACGGAAAAACTCACGCTCATGCGCCGCAAGCATGCCCAGACCCGCGAATACATGGAGATGAACGCGCTGCGCGGCATCGTGAAGGACGGCGCGGGCACCACGCTCTACAACTACTTCACCGAGTTCGGCCTCGAGCAGATCTCGGTCGACTTCGTCTTCGGCACGGCGGGCACCAACATCCAGGGCAAGGTGCGCACCACGCTGCGCGCGATCGAGGACAACCTGCTCGGCGAGACGATGACCACCGCCCATGCGCTGGTCAGCTCCGAGTTCTTCGACAAGCTGATCAGTCACCCCAGGACGGAAGAAGCCTACAAGTTCTTCTCGGCGACCGGCGGCCAGCCCTTGCGCGAGGACATGCGCCGCGCCTTCCCCTTCGCGGGCATCCTCTTCGAGGAATATACGGGCTCAGCGACCCTCTCGGGGGGTGGAACAGAGCGCTTCATCCCGGCAGGCGAGGGTATCGCCTTCCCTCTGGGCACGTTCGACACCTTCACCACCTATGGCGGGCCTGCCAATCTGCTCGAAGCGGCCAATACCGTCGGCCTGGCGCTCTACGCCCGCCAGCATCTCGATGAGAAGGGCCGCTGGATTGACCTCATGACCGAGGCCTCGATCCTGCCGGTGAACAAGCGGCCGCGCCTCGCGATCCGCCTGCACAGCTCGAACTGATGCCGATGTCGGTCTTCGCAGCCGCCATCGACAATCTCTTCGCCGATCCGAACATCGCCTTTGAGGCCACATACATCGCGGACGGTGGCCAGCCCCAGCTCATCCGCATGGTCGCACGCCGCGCGGATGAGGTTACCGGCTTCGGCGAGGCGCGGCTATGGTCGGAGACCACCCGCATCGACCTGCGCGTGGCAGAGGTGCCCGAGCCCCGCCCCGGCGACCGGGTCGAGATCGAGGGCGATGCCTTTCTCGTCCAGGGCGAGCCGGTGCGCGACCGCGAGCGGCTCATCTGGACCGTAAATCTGAGGCCGGCATGAAGTTGCAACTGGATATCACCCCCAATCTGGTCGCCATGATGGCTGCCGAGATCAAGGCGGGCGAGAGGGCCGTCAGCCAAGCCGTCAGCGAAGCGGGCAACAGCGTGAAATCCGCCTGGCGCGGGCAGATCACCGGCGCGGGTCTCGGTCAGCGCCTCGCCAACACCATCCGATCCGAGCAGTTCCCGAAAGGTCGACCCAGCCTCAGCGCAGCCGCCGTGGTCTGGTCCAAGGCCCCGGTCATCATCGGGGCGCATGACACCGGGCCGCTGATCCGCTCGCGCAACGGATTCTGGCTGGCGATCCCCACGCCTGCCGCAGGCAAGTCCTCCCGTGGCGGCCGGATTACCCCTGGGGAGTGGGAACGCCGCGCGGGGCTGCGCCTCCGCTTCGTCTATCGGAGGACGGGGCCAAGCCTTCTGGTGGCCGAAGGGCGTCTGAATACCAGGGGCCGTGCTGTGGCATCGCGCTCAAAAACCGGCCGAGGCGTGACCACGGTCCCGATCTTCCTGCTCGTGCCGCAGGTGCAACTGCGCAAGCGGCTGGACCTCGCTCGAGATGCCGCCAGGGCGCAGGAGGCGCTGCCAGGCGCGATCGTTGCAAACTGGGTGGAAGGAAAGATCGGATGACACCCCGCGAGACCATCCTCTCCGCCCTGGCGGACCTGTTGCGCACGGTGCCGCATGTGCCGGTGCTGCGCGGCGAGGTCCTGCCCGAGCGCGTTCCCCCCGCCGGTCTGATGATCCTGCGCGATGGCGAGCCGGGCGAGCCCGGCGTGACGCTCTCGCCGCTGCGCTACCACTACCAGCATCGGGCCGAGATCGAGGCGGTCGTGCAGGGCAATGATCGCGACACGACCTTCGCCGCGCTCTGCGCCAGCGTGGGCGAGGCAATTTCTGCCGACCGCACGCTGGGCGGCCGGTGCGACTGGATCGAAGCCGAGGCCCCGCGTCCGGTTGATCTGCCCGTCGAGGGCGCGACTGGTCTGAAGGCGGCCGTGATCCCGGTGATCCTGCACTACAGCACGGCCGACCCGTTGGCCTGACCCCACCCGACAACCCGAGGAGAACACTATGGCACGAGCCCAAGGGGCGCGGGCGCAGATGGCGCTGGCGTTCGAGACCACCTATGGAACGCCCCCTATAGGCGGCTACACCCGAATACCGTTTGCCAGCGCGACGCTGGGGGCCGAGCAGCCGCTGCTGAACAGCGAGCTGCTGGGCTATGGCCGCGATCCGCTGGCGCCGATCAAGGATGCGGTCACGGCGGATGGCAATGTCGTCGTGCCCATCGACGCGCAGGCATTCGGCTTCTGGCTGAAGGCGGCGTTCGGGGAGCCGACGACCACTGGCGCAGCCGCCCCCTATACTCACGAGTTCCGTTCGGGAAACTGGACCCTGCCGTCGCTGTCGATCGAGACCGGCATGCCGGAGGTGCCGCGTTTCGCCATGTATTCGGGCTGCGTGCTCGACACGCTCAGCTGGCAGATGCAGCGCTCAGGGCTGCTGACCGCGACCGCGAGTCTGGTGGCGCAGGGCGAAACGGTGGCGGCGGTCTCCGCCGCCGGTACACTGGCGGAGATCGGCCTGCAGCGCTTCGGTCATTTCAACGGAGCGGTCAGCAGGAATGGCGTGGCGCTCGGCAACGTAGTCTCGGCCGAGATCACCTATGCCAACAACCTCGACCGGATCGAGACGATCCGGAGCGATGGCCGCATCGACGGCGCGGACCCGTCCATCGCTGCGCTGACAGGCCGGATTGAAGTGCGCTTTGCCGATCAGCTGCTGGTGACGCAGGCGATCAATGGCGAGCCCAGCGAACTCTCCTTCGGCTACACGCTGCCCTCGGGCGAAAGCCTGACGCTCACCGCCCATGCCGTCTATCTGCCGCGCCCGCGAATCGAGATTGCCGGGCCCCAGGGAGTGCAAGCGACCTTCGACTGGCAGGCGGCGCGCGATGGCGGCTCGGGCCGGATGTGCACCGTCACCCTGATCAACGGCATTGAGGAGTATTGATTCATGCTGCGTCTGAACCTCGTCCGTGAGCCTTACTGGCTCGATCTTGGCCTTGGCGTCAGCGTCCAGGTCGAACCGCTGACCACCGCGCTGATGGTCGCCGCGCGCAGCGATCCGGCGATGCGCGGCCTGCCTGAGGGCGCGAACGACGACGAGATCGCCGTGATTTTCGGCAAGACGCTGGCTGAGCGCGCCATCCTTGATTGGGAGGGTGTGGGCGATGCGGAGGGCAATCCCACACCGGTCACACCCGAAGGGATCACCGCACTTCTCGATATCTGGCCGATCTTCGAGAAGTTCCAGATGAACTATGTCGCCAGCGGGTTGGAGATCGAGCTGGAAAAAAACGCCTCCGCGCCCTCGCAGACTGGATCTGGGGCGGGGGCGAAGGCTACTGCGCGGCCTGCGAAGGCGCGTGCCCGGACTGCCCGCAAACCCTGAACGCGCCGCACACATGGGAAGGCTGGCAGGTCTGGGACCTGGCCGGGCGACTGGGTGGCCAGATCCGCGCCGTGCCCGGGGTCGTGCTGGGATGGGACATGAGCGCAGCGCTCGCCATGGCCGATGCGCTGGGCGTCGATCCCCGCGCCGCGGCCGAGCTCCTGCCCGTGATCGAGGCGATGATGGTGCGGCATCTCAATGATAAGATGGACGCGGAGACCGGGGGGCTGAACGGGTGAAACGCGGCTCAGCCCGCCAATGTGCGCTGGACGATCTTCGGATCCTTGTCGATCAGCGCCAGCAACACACGCGCCGGTCCCTCGGGGCTGCGGCGGCGCTGTTCCCAGTTCAGAAGCGTGCCCTTCTTTACCCCGATGCTGCGGGCAAACTCGGTCTGCGAAAGCCCGGTGCGCGCCCGGATCGCCTGCACATCGGGTTCAGGCAGGTCGATCTCATGGATCGTGGCCTGTGCCTCGCCACTGGCATGGGCCAGCGCCTCCTTCAGGCCTTTCTCGATGCTTGTGAACGCGTCGGTCATGTTGTCCTCCTGTAGCTGGCCGCAAGAGCAGCCCCCAGCTGCTTCACCATTTCCGTCTCGCGCGGGGTCAGGTTGGCCTTCTCGTTCTTCGCGAAGACCGTGATCAGAAAGATCGGCGTGTCCCCCTCGGGGCTGAAGAAGTGGATCACCCGATAGCCGCCGCTCTTGCCGCCGCCCTCGCGGGCGAAGCGAAACTTCCGCACCCCGCCGCCAATCGAGACCCCGGTCATCGGATTGCGCGCCACGAAATCGATCAGCGCAAGGCGCTCGTCCTCTGACATGAGACGGTCCGCGCGGCGCTGGAACTCCGGGGTCTCGACAACGGTGACAATGCTCATGCCTCCATATGTGCGCCAATGGCGCATATGTCAATGGCGCGCAAGCGCAGGAACTGATCAATGACAGAAAAACGCGTCTCCGTCCGCCTCGCGGCCAGCGGCGGCAGACAGGTGAAGGCCGAGCTGGAGGGTGTCGGCGAAGCTGGAAAACGTGGCTTCGGGCGCCTCTCGCGCGAGATGGAGGGCGCGAATGCCCGGCTTGCGGCCTTTGCCCGGCGCGCGCGGGTGGCGACGGCAGCGGCGGCGGCCGCGATTGCGGTGGCCGCCACGGCGATGATCCGGTCGGGGCTCTCGGTCATCGACAGCCAGGCCAAGCTCGCCGCTTCGTTGGGCACCACGGTCGAGAGCATCCAGGTGCTCGAGCGCGCGGGCGATCTGGCCGGCGTGTCGATGGGGCAGGTCGAGCAGGCCGCGATGCAGCTGACCCGTCGCCTGTCACAGGCCGCTGCCGGGACCGGTCCAGCCGTCAAGGCGCTTGATCAACTGCGCCTTACTGCCAGCGAACTGCAGGCCCTGCCGCTCGACCAGCGCATCGCGCTCATCCAGGACCGGCTGGCCGAGTTCGTGCCAGAGGCTGAGCGCGCCGCCGTCGCCTCCCAGCTCTTCGGCGATCGCGCTGCCCTGGTGTTCACCCGCATCGATACCGCCACGCTTCAGCAGGCCACACAGGATGTGCGGGATTTCGGGGTCGTGGTGTCCGATCAGGACGCGGCCCAGATCGAGCGCACGAATGACGCGATCTCGCGGTTGGGTCTGATCTGGCGCGGGCTCTCGAACCAGCTCGCCGTGGCTGCTGCCCCCGCTTTGGAAGCTGTCGCGGATGCGATGGCAGCAGTGGCGCGCACCACTGGACCGCTCGGGCGCGCGATCCGTGGCCTTTTCGACAACCTCGGCCGTCTGGCCACCATCGCCACCACATTCGCTGCTTTCATGGCAGGGCGCTGGGTCGCCGGGATGGCCGCCGCGGCGCTCTCCGTTCGCGGCCTTGCCACCGCGCTCGTGGTGCTGCGCGGCGCGCTGATCCGCATCGGGATCGGCGCGTTGATTGTCGGTGCAGGCGAACTCGTCTTCCAGTTCACCCGTCTCGTGCGCGGAGCCGGTGGCTTTGGCACTGCGCTCTCGCTGCTGGGCGATTTCGCGAAAGAGGTCTGGGAGCGCATGAAGCTTGGCACCGTCGCCATGGGGCTCTCGATCATGGCCAGTTGGGCCGACATCAAGGCAGCGATTGCGGAGGCGCTGCAGACATCTCTGGAAGCCGTGGTTGGTTTCGGGAACGGGGCGCTGAACACCTTCCAGGGGGCGCTGGACGCGATCAAGGTGCTCTGGCGCGCGCTGCCGGGTGCCATCGGGGATTTTGCCTTCCAGGCAGCGAATGCGCTGATTGCGGGCATCGAGGCCATGCTGAACGGCGTCGGCCAGCGCATCAACGGGTTTCTGGACGGGATCAATGCCGGGCTCGAGGCGCTGGGGATCGAGCGGCGGGTCGCGCTGATCGGCGATCTGGAACTGGGCCGGATCGACAATCCCTTTGCGGGGTCGGCGACCGAGGCCGGGGCCGATGCACGCGCGGCGTTTCAGGCCGCGTTCACGTCCGAGCCGATCACCATGCCGGAACTCGGGCTTGGTGCCGCGGCTGAGGAAGCACGTGGACAGGCGGAAGAACTGCGCGAGGTGATGGCCGGCGTGACTGCTGCTGCAATGGCACCTCTGGAATCGGTGGCTGCGCTGCGCGAGGCTGTCGCAGCATCCGGTGCCGATACCGAGGCAAGTTTAGACGCGGCGGATCGCGCAGCTACCAAGCTGAACGCGGAGCTGGAGAAAACAACTGACACAACGAAAAAGACCGGCAGCGCTGGTGGTGCCGCTGGCAAAGCGATGCGCGAGGGTGCCGATGCTGCTCGCGAAGCCTGGAAAGCAGCGGCCGATGAAATTCGGAAAGCGCAGGAACGATCGCGCGAGATCGCGCAGGGTCTGGCGGACGATATCACCGGGCCAATCAAGGAAGCGCTCCAGTCTGGGGAACTCGCGTGGGAGAGTTTCGCTGGCGCTGTTTCCCGTATTGCTCAGAACCTCGCGAACCGGCTGATCGAGCAGGCCTTCAAGCCGATCGAGAACGCGTTGCTCAATGCTTTCTCGGGCTTTGGCGGCGGCGGTGGCGGCGGTTTTCTCGCCAGCCTCTTCGGCTTCGCGCGCGGTGGTGTTTTCGCGGGTGGACAGGACCTGACGGCGTTCGCGCGCGGTGGCGTCGTGAACCGTCCCACGGTGTTCCCGTTCTCGCGCGGCATCGGGCTGATGGGCGAGGCTGGGCCCGAGGCAATCCTGCCGCTGCGGCGTGGACGCGACGGGAGGCTCGGGGTCGAGATGAATGGCGGGGAATCGTCACAGCCTGCACAGGACCTATCGACGCGCATCATCAACGTGCTCGACCCCTCCGTCGTGGGCGACTATCTCGCCACGCCCTCGGGCGAGCGGGCGATCCTGAATGTCATCCGCCGCAACCGGAATGCCTTGAATGCCTGAGGTGGGAGGCCCACTGCCGCTGCTGTTCTGGGCTTTCCCGGCGGCACAGGAGATCAACGAAGTGCTGGAATGGCGCACCGATGTGCTGACATCGCGCGCGGGCGAACAGCGCATCGCGCTTCGACCCCGGCCACGCGAGATCGTCACGTTCCGGCACAGGCTGGATGCGCCGGGCATGGCGCGCGCCGCGGAACTCGCCCGCTTCGGGTTCGCCGGAGACTGGCTGGTCCCGCTCTGGCATATGGCGCTGCAGCCCGGTGCAGATCTGGTGCAAGGCGCGACCGAGATCCTGCTCGACACGGGGCTCTCGGATTTCCGCAGCGGCGATCTGGCGGCGATAGCGGTCGATGGCCGTGAAGCGGTGGCGGTGGCCATCGCCAGCGTTCAGGCCGACCGGCTGATCCTGACCGAGCCATTGGTTCTGCAACTGCCCGGCCCGACGGTGGCGGCGCGGCGCATCACCATCGCGCCGATCCGCGCAGGGGTGCTGACTTCCGCCATCGAGGTCACCCGCCGCAGGCAGGGAGATGGTACGGTCACAGCCAGTTTCCTGTTGCGCGATGCACCGGACATCGCCGCGCCCGTGTTGCCGACCTATCTCGGACGCCCGGTCCAGACCGACCCGAGCCTTCTGCGACGCCCGCTCAGCGCCAGCTTGCGCCGCGCGGTGGAATATGTCGACAACGGCTTCGGCCCGCTCAAAGTCGAGCCTATGCGCGATGTCTTCGAGCGGAGCGAGACGATCACGCTCAAGGCACAAGGCCCAACCGCGCGTCACGCCCTGCGCCGCTGGCTCTGGTCTCTCCGGGGGCGGCAAGCCAGCTTTTGGGTGCCTACCTGGGGCCATGAGCTGCAATTGCGCACGGCCATGACGTCAGGATCGGTGCTGATGCGCGTGGCGCCGGTCGCCCCACTCGCGGCCTATGTCGGTCGCGCGATCCTGCTGGAGATGCCGACCGCGCTGCGCTTCCGGACCATCACGGCGGCGATAGAGGACGGGGACGATCACCGCTTGACGCTGTCCTCGAACCTCGGGGAGCCAGTTCCGCTCACGACCAAGGTGCATTTTCTGACCGCGATGCGCGCGGATGCCGACCGCGTCGAGATCCAGCATGGCGCTGTGGCGAGCGAAGTGACCCTCCCTGTCATCGAGGTGCCCGAATGACCTATGCCAGCATCGAGTCCTCGACCGCTGAGGGCCGACCCTATTTCCTCTACCAGTTCGTCGAGGGCGATCAGGTCTGGCGTTTCACCAGCCGGGCCACGGCCTGGACCAGTGCGGGGAGCGGCGGGGAGACGATCATCTGGGAGCCTGCTGCCGTGGCCCATGGTGATGTGGTACAGACCAGCGAGATCGAGCGCGGGCGGCTGGAACTGACCTGGCCGCTCTCGCATCCTTTCGCACGGCGATTCCTCGGTCCCTTGGGCAACACGCCGGTGACGCTGACCATCTTCCGCGGGCATGAGCAGGTGCCGGGCGAGACGGTGGCGCATTGGAAGGGCCGCGTGATGGGTGCCGAGGTCGAGGGGCAGCGGATCATTCTGCAGGCGGAGTCGATCTTCAGCACGCTGCGCCGCGCTGGCGTGCGGGCGAAGTATCAGCGGCTTTGCCGTCACGCGCATTACGGACGCGGCTGCACGCTGGACATCGCGCTGCACTGGCGGGCCGGGACGGTGACAGCGGTCGCGGGGGTGCTCGTGACCATCTCCGAGGCTGCGGAGTATCCGGACGGCTGGTTCCGGGCTGGCGTGCTGCGGTTCGGGCCAGAACTCGGCTTCATCACGGGCCATGCGGGCGCGGTGGTGATGCTCTCGCGCCCGATACCAGAGCTCGCGGTCGCGCTCGCCGCCCCCGAGATCGACCCGGAGACGGGCGATCCCCTGCCGGTTCTGGCCAACATCGCGCCGGGCTGCGACCTGCGCGCGTCCACCTGCGTGAACAAGTTCGGCAATCTTCCCAACTTCGGGGGGTTTCCCGAAATTCCCGGCCGCAACCCGCTCGGCGGCGGGTCCATCGTCTGAGACATCGCAATGGTCTTCAACTTCATCGCGCAACTCGCCATCGGGCTGGTGCTCTCGGCGGTTTCCTTCGTCCTGAGCCCGCGGCCCAAGGTCGAGAAGCCAACAGCGGCCGGGCTCGACGATTTCTCGCTCCCCACCGCCGAGGAGGGCCGGCCGATCCCGGTGGTCTTCGGGACGGTGCTGATCACCGGGCCCAATGTGGTCTGGGCGGGCGATCTCAAGGTCGATCCCATCCGCAAGAAAGGCGGCAAGAAGTGACCGATCCAGACCACAGCACGGCCCGCCCTCTCCGCGTGACGATTCAGGACCTGCGCACGGCGCGCTATTGCCTTGCCGGCGCGCGTCCCTGGTTTCGCCGCCAGGGTTTTGAGTGGCAGGCGTTTCTCGATCACGGCATCTCCGCCGAGCGGATGCGCGCCACGGGCGATGCGCTGGTCGGGCCGGTGATCGCCGCCGCCGAGGCCCGGGAAGCGCGCGAGGCGCGGGAACGGGAGGGCACCGATGGGCGGGCGTAGCAAGAAGCAGACCGTCGGCTTCCGCTATTCGCTGGGCATGCATCTGGCGCTCTGCCACGGCCCGGTGGACGCCATCCGCGAGATCCTCGTCGATGGCCGCACCGCCTGGTCGGTCACCACCGGCGGCGGTGTCTCGGGCGGCGGCGCTGCCGTGGAGACGCCCCTCGGCGCGGTGGCGGGCATGGCGGCCATGGCGGCGCAGGCCGGGGAGAGCAGCGCCACGATCACCTTGCCCGGCACGCTCGCGGGCGTGCGGGTGGGGCGGGATTACCGCTTGCGCCTCGCGAATGGCATCAGCCAGGCCATCACGCTGCGCGGCGTGACCTTCGACGCCGCCAGCGATGTGACCTCCTGGTCCGTCCTGCCCGAGGCGCTGAGCTTTGCCGCTCAGGCGGTCGAGGTCCTCATAGCCACCAGCGACGCCAGCAATGCCGGTGCCGGTGGCGGGCGCATCCGCATTGAGGCGCCCGACCTCTTCGGCGGCGAGAAGCGCGAGGGCGGGATTGTCGGCGATATTGATGTGCTGATGGGTGGGCCGGGTCAGGGGCAGAACGACTATCTTGCAGCAGCCATAAATGGCGACGTTCCGGGCTATCGCGGGCTTTGCAGCCTCGTGCTGCGGCAGGTCTACCTCGGCGTCAATCCCTATCTCAAGCCATGGGCGGTGCGCGTGACCCGCGTGCTGACCGGCGAGGCGGGCGCGGCGCAATGGTATCCCGAGAAGGCCCCCATCGTGCCCGAGGCCAATATCTCGGACGCCGCGATCTATATCGCGCTTGACGTCTCGGGCTCTATGTCGGGCACGCGCATGGCCGCCCAGAAGGCGGGTGTGGCCGCACTGATCCGTGAGATCGGCACCAGCGTCGATCCCGACCGCCCCAATGACATGGCCATCGTGCTCTGGAACGCCTCCGTCGCGGGCTCGACCCTTCGCCGCGAGATGGGCCCGGACGACTATGCCGCGCTCGAGGCCTGGATGCTGGCGCTCTCGAACAGCACATCGGGTGGGACCAACTTCAACGCGGCCTTCGCTGAGGCCGGCGTCTTCCTTGCAGGCGGCGGGGACAAACGCCGGATCGTGATCTTTGTGACCGACGGCGCGCCCTCGCCAGTCTCCTCGGTCGACGCCGCATTGGCCACGATCGCCACCCTGCCGCCTGTAGACATCTTCGGCTTCAACATCGCGCTGGCGGACACGAGCCATACCGCGCGCCTCGACAACACGCCCGTGGACGGCGTGCCGGTTGTCCCGCCCGGCGACAGCCAGGCACTGGTGGCCTCCCTGCGCGGGGCCTTTGGCAACGGCCCCGACATGAACCCGGCCCATATCATCCGGGAATGCCTGACCAACCGCGACTGGGGTCTGGGCTATTCCGCCTTCGAGATCGGGGCGAGCTTCACCGCTGCTGCGGACACGCTCCACACCGAGGGGTTCGGCCTCTCGCTGATCTGGCAGCAGGACAGCTCCATCGAGGAGTTCATCGCCAGCGTTCTCGACCATATCGACGCATCGCTCTTCATCGACCGGCGCAGCGGACTGTGGGAGATCAGACTCATCCGGGCAGATTATGACGCCAGCGCGCTGCCAATCTTCGACGAGACCAATGTCGTGGATTGGGGGCGGTTGGGGCGACGCGCGCCCTCGGACCTGGTGAACAGCGTCACCGTGAGGTTCAGCGACGCCTTGACCGACGAGAACGGGGCGGTCAGCGTGATCGACACCGCGCGCGTGCAGTCGATGGGCGAGGTGATCGCGACCACGCTCGATTATCCGGGAATCCGCACCCAGGGGCTTGCGATCCGCGTGGCCGAGCGCGACCTTCGAGCGCTTTCCGTGCCGCTGCTCACGGGCGAGATAGGTGTGAACCGCCAAGGCGCCGATCTCGGCCCCGGCGATGTGATCCGGCTGCGCTCGCCGCGCCTCGCGCTCGACGATGTCGTGATGCGCATCTCCGAGATCGGTCAGGGCGACGGGCGCGACAATGGCATCCGGCTGAAGATCGCCGAGGACGTGTTTGCCCTTGGCGCGACGGCCATCACGGGCGGACGCATGCCGACCGGCACCGGCGTTGCCGCGCCGCCACGGGCACTGTCCCGGCGCATGGTCGAGGAGGCACCCTACTGGCTGCTGGTCCGCGAGCTTGGGCACAGCGAGGCCGACCGCCTGCTCGGTGAGGATCCCGACGCGGGCACTCTGCTGGCCACGGGCGAGCGCCCCAGTGCGGATGCGCTGGCGGCCGAACTCTGGATCGACCCCGGCACCGGCCCCGCGCAGGATGGCGTGGTCGCCTTCGCACCCACGGCGCAGCTGGCGGAAGACGTCTCCGACAATCCGGAAGAGCGCGTTCTCCCCGTCACCGACTGGCGCGACATCGGCGAGGTCGGGATCGGCACGCTGGCCAGCCTCGGCGGCGAGCTGGTCCGCGTCGACGGAATCACTGCCGCCGCCATCACCGTGGGCCGGGGCAGTCTGGACACGGTGCCGCGCGCTCATGCGGCGGGAACGCCGGTGATCTTCTTCGATGACGTCGCGCAGATCACCGAGAATACTTGGGCGGCAGGCGAAACCATCGCGATCCGGCTGCTGCCCGAGACCGGGCGCGGCACGCTCGCCTTCGCGCTGGCACCCGAGGATAGCGTGACGCTTGACCGCCGCGCCATCCGGCCCCTGCCGCCCGGTCGGGTGCAGGTCGATGGCAGCTATGCGCCGGACGTCGATGCGCTGGTCGTGGGCGATGTTGAGCTGACCTGGTCCCATCGCGACCGGCTGACCCAGACCAGCCCTGTCATCGTCGATCACACGGGCGCCTCCATCGGGCCGGAGCCGGGCGTCAGCTATGCGATCGAGGTGCGCTGGATCGATCCCGACACCGGCGTGGCGCTCATGCCGCCCGGTATCACCATCGACGCAGGCAGCGGCACCAGCTGGATCCTCGCGCCCGAGGACGTGCCCGAGAGTGGCGCACCCGAACGTGCCGCCGAGATCGACCTCGTCGTCCGGGCGCGTCGGCAGGTCGGAGACATCTTTCTCACAGACCGGGAAGCCCGCCGGTTCCGGCTGACCGCGCCCTTCGCCGCTGGATGGGATCGCGGCTGGGGCTTCCTCTGGGGCAGCTGACCGAGACCATTCGGCTCGACGCTGTCGCGAGCACCAGCATCACCACCACCTTCACAACGACAAGCGAGACCAAGCATGCCGGAACGGATCATGCCGGGACTGGGGCTGCGCGCCTTCTACGATCCTGGCCAACGCAACTGGGGCACCAGCGTCAGCGAGGATCTGCGCGCCCTCTCGGTGCTGGTGCAGGCGCGCGCGCTGTCGCGAAGCACGGCTCTGCCGGGAATCGGCAGTGTCGGAGACGTTTACATCGTCCCGGCAGACGCCCTGATCAATGCCAATGCACTGGCGCTCTGGGACGGGGAGCCGCTCTCGGAGGGCTGGGCGTTTCTCACTCCGCAGGAGGGTTGGCAGGTCTGGGTCGCCGACGAGGGGCAGCATGTGCGGTTTACGGGCGGGGCATGGGTCGAGGTCCCGCGCCCCGGTATCGTGCCGGTCCGCACACTCACGGTCACAGCGCACACGCTGGAGCTCACCGACCCCGGCCACATTCTCGAGACCACCGGCTCGTCCGGCGTCACCATCACGATCCCGCCCGAGGCAGCGGTGCCCTTCGAGATCGGCACTCTGATCAACGTCACGCAGGTCGGGACCGGGATTGCCACCATCGCGGCGGCAGCCGACGTCTCGCTCAATGGCGTCACCGGCGGCTCGGTCACGCTCGATGGTCCATGGTCGGGCGCAGCACTCGTGAAGCGCGGGGCGGATGCCTGGGTCATTCAGGGCGCGCTGGCGGGGGCCGTCGCATGAGCCTGCTGATGATGCGCGCGGCCATCCTGGCGCAAGGCGGTGCGGATACCGGGCCGCCGGTTGATATCGGGTCGGCGTGGCAACTCGACACCACCCGCCGCCCCGCAGGCTACACGCTCTCGGACGGCAACCGGACCGCGATCAACACCTCCGGCGGCAGCGATTACCGCCGCTGGGTGCCGAGCGCCAGGGCGATCCGGCCCACGGACGGGCGGCGCTATTGGGAGGTGCTCTGCACCCCCGGCGGATCGAGCCAGTTCGATGGCTATCTGGGCGTGGTCAGCGACGCCATGCGACCCCATTACGACACCGGCTGGAACCCGATCTCCGGGGGCAGCATCGGCTACCGTGGCAATGGCACGCTCTGGTCGACCGACGACGCGCCCTCCGCAAACTCCACCCAGCGGCTGACCGGGCTGGCTCCCTATGGGGCGGGCGACGTGCTGATGTTTGCCTTCGATCCGGCCGCGGCGAGCCTCTGGATCGGGCTGAACGGTATCTGGCGGGACGATCCGGTGAGCGGCGCGCCGACATGGACCGCCGCGCCCAGCGCCGCCTTCCACCCCCAGATCCAGGGGCGCGATCCGGGCGACGGCGGCACGCTGCGCTCGCTGCCCTCGCAGTTCAGCTATCCCGTTCCGCCCGGCGTGCAGGCGCTGGGGTATCAAGACCCCGACCTGCGCATCTATCAGGCCCATGCCTTCATCGAGTTCGGCTGGGACACGGATCTCAGCACCGGAGAAGTCGAGACCTGGCTCGACCTCGGCGGCGGCGCGCGCCTCACCTGCGCAGACACCTCGCTCTTTCTCGATCACGGCGGGGGCACCGCGTTCTCCGCCGCCCATGCCGCCCTCTACATCGAACTGGACCTGCCATGAGTTACATCCTGCATCTGGGCCATCAGCCCACCGACATCTCCGGCATCTCGGGGCTGTTGAGCACCGTTGCCACCGGCTTCGACGACACGCTCGATGTCAACGGCCTCCGCTTCTCCGGCGCGCGCACGCTGGCCGCCCCCTTCGCGGTCGGGTTTCCGGCGCCGGTCGGCGACATGTGGCTGGGCTTCCGCTACGTGCCGCCCAACGCCGATTCCGAGAGCATCACCCAGAGCAACGCCGGGTTCCTCGAGTTCTTCGACGCCGACAATGTCAGGATCGCCCAGGTCCGGCCATTGACCTCGACCAACCGTTATCACGCCGAGGCGCATGGCGACACGGTCGAGCAGGGAAGCTCCAGCTACACAGCAGCCAACGGCCAGGCGCAATGGGTCGATCTGCGCGTCGCTGTCGGCGCCGAGATCGCCGTCGACTTCCACATCGACGGCGTGCTGCACAGCACCGCCACCGCCGCGAACACGGGCGGCAAGGGCAAGCCGGTGCAGGTCGTCTTCACCAATACAGGGCTGCATGGGACCAGCTCGAGCCGCACCTGGTACTACGCCCATATCGCTGTCCTCGACGGGGTCTCGACCATCGGGCGGCGCTTCGTGCGCCGCAGCCCAAACGCCATCGCCAGCTTCAACCAGATGGTGGGCAGCATCGACGCGCTCAGCGATGGCGATATCGCCACGCGGGTCGCCAGTACGGCAGCGGGGCAGCGCATGTCGTTTTCGCTCACCGGCCCGACCGGTCCGGCATCGGTCTCCGCCATCGCAGGCGTGCATCTCAAGCAGATCGCGCAAGCGGGCACCAATGGGCCGCAAGCCACCGCTGGCTTCCTGCGCATAGGCGGGGTCAACCACGATGCCGCCCCCGAGACCGTGCCGGACCTCGCGCCCAAACCCGTCTATTCGAGCTGGGCGGTGAACCCGGCCGATGCGAGCCCGTGGAGCGATCTGAGCCTGCCCACGGAAGTCGGGATCCTCTCGGCATGACGCAGCAGTCCTCCCTCTTCGAGCAGATCACGCAGGCCTTCCGCGATCATGGCATCGCGGCCGCCATCGGCGTCTGGTTCACCTTCATCGCGGGGTTGGCCACGGCCGTGACCAGGAAAGCCTTCACCAACGAGGCGCTGCTGCACAAGCTCGAGCAGGAACTGGCCGAAGAACGCGCCCGTATCGAGAAGCGCCGCGACGAGGACCGCAAGGTCGATCACGACCGGCTCGCGCGCATCGAGCGCGACATCCACGACATGCGCAACCTGATCTTCGCCGCCTTCCAGCGCCGGAACGGCGACTGACGCCACCGCACCGCGCAACGCAGCGTGCGCTGGAGGCACCGGGCGGCAACCCGGCGTCGGCATCCTGCCCCCGTCCCAACCAAACGAACCCCTTCCGGCCGCCTCTCCAGGGCGGCGGGGCTTTCCCGCATTGCCTGTCCTCATAGGAGACCACCATGTCCGATCCCATCCGCACCTACCGCCACTTCCGCGACGTGCCCGAGCAGCTCTGGCGCTGGCCCAACTTCTCGCCCACCGAGATCGCCTGCCGGGGCACCGGCCAGCTGAAGCTGCACCCGGAAGCGCTCGACAAGCTTCAGGCCCTGCGCGACCGGCTGGGCAAGCCGCTGATCGTGCGCTCGGCCTATCGCAGCCCCGAGCACAACCGTGCGGTGGGCGGAGCGAAGGCGTCGAAGCACATGGACGGCACGGCGTTTGATATCGCCATGTCGAACCACGATCCGATGACCTTCGAGGCGGCGGCGCGGGACGTCGGGTTTCTGGGGTTCGGCTTCTATCCGCGCTCGGGCTTCATCCATATCGACCTCGGCCCCGCGCGGCAGTGGGGAGAACGGTTCCCGCCCCGTGTCGTCCCCTTCGCGGCCGAGACCCCACCCGCGCGCGAGGCGCTGGCCGAGAGCCGCACGCTGCGCGGCACGGGCGCGGCCGGTGTCGCGACTGTCGGTGCCGCCGGGGTCGAGGTCGCGCAGAACGTCCTCGCCGAAACGCAGTCGGCCATCCTGCCGCTCGTGCCCTATCTCGACACGCTGCGCTGGGTGTTCATTGCTCTCGCGCTGAGCGGGATCGCGGTGGCTGTCTGGGCCCGGCTCGACGACTGGGAGAGGGGATTGCGCTGATGTGGGCGAGCTTGCTGGCCGGCATCCTTGCCCGGCCTTGGGCGCGGCGGGTAGCGGCTCTCGCCCTCGTCGTGCTCACCATTACCCTGTTCATCCTCAATCTCCGCGGTGTGGGCGAGCGCGCAGGCCGCGCCGCCGAGCGGCTCGACCGACTGGAGCGTCATAATGTCATCCACAGCCATATGCTGCTTGCGGCCAGCCGCCGCCCTCGCAGCCGTGACGATCTTGTTGACCGGCTGCGCGACGGCGGGTTCTGACGCCCCGCCCGGCGCTTGTCCGCCGGTGGTGGAGTACAGCCGGGTCGAGCAGACGCGCGTGGCGGAGGAGGTGGCGGCGCTGCCAGACGGGGCGCTGATACTGGGCTTGCTCGCTGATTACGCCGTCCTACGCGACCAGGCGCGGGCCTGTGCAGGTCAGTAAGCTGGAGCTGCCGTTCTGACTCGTGGCGCGTCCACGCGGATGCCGCTATTCTCGGGCGATGAACAGGGACGACGAAAAACACATCGCGGCGAAGTTGGCCAGAATCATGGCCATGCTGTGCGTGCGCAACACGCAACTGGAAACGCTGCATGTTGGTCTGACGCCCGTCACCCGGACCGGCGACTATTCGGATGTGTTCGTGGTGGACGCCGACGGCAGGCGCATTCCCTGGTCGGAGGTCTCGCGCATCGATGACGCCGAGATGCGCGAATTGATGCAGGAGATCGTCAACCGCCTCTACACCTTCCATCTCGAGGCCGACGATCCCAAGCTTCAGGCAACCATCGAGCGCTGGATGGGCACCGCGATGAAATGGGACGAGCCGGAAATCGACCCAAAGATGATCAGTCGCGGCCCGGAGTAACGCTGCGACGGACGGACCACGACCTATGCGAGCGTAGACGGACCTTCAGGCAAGTGCCCTGCATCGCCCCCACTCCTACAGCTTTCACATTCAACTGGACTATGCGCGCAGGCCACGCCTGATGTCGTGGTGCTACGTCGATGGAGCCGCACGGAATGACCCCGAAATATCCCGACATCACCGTCACGCTGACCGGCCAGGACGGCAACGCCTTTGCCGTGCTCGGCAGATGTCGCGAAGCCGCGCTGGGAGCTGGCCTCTCGGACGCGGAAGTCGCCGCCTTCATGGACGAGGCCATGGCGGGCGATTACGATCATCTGCTGCAGACCGCCATGCGCTGGTTCGGGATCAGGTGATCTGAGGCTATCCGCTTCAAGCACCATCCAGCGTCCCGTTCACCGCCGTGCATTCGGCCGACCATGCCGCGCGGTGCTGTGCTGGATCCTCCGGAAACCGGCCCAGCGCCACCGCGAGATCGAAGAAACCTTGCCGCGGCATATCGCCCGCGCGGCTGATCACCAGCGCGGCAATCATCGGGCGACCGTCGGCAACACCCTCGCGCATGGTCTGCTCGAGCGCGGCGGCGACGTGCCGGATGGTGCCCGGTGGTTGCAGGCTGAGTTCGCTGGCCAGTGCTTGATAGGTTATGAACGGATCGCTTGCGGTTCGCCCGGTGAGGGTTTCGCGGATGCGTCTGGCAAGGGCGGTGTCGGTCATCCGCCAACCCCCAGCCTCTCGGCCACATCCTCAAATCCCGGATCGGCGGCATAGAGTCGCTCGAATTCGCGTCTCGCGCGGCCGCGCTGGCCGGTCTCAAAATAGAGCACGGCGCGGTCATAGCGGATCTGTTGCATGAGCGCATCGGGCCGGTCCTTGCGGCGGCGGTTGGCGAGCGTGAACACATCGATGGCGGCATCGGGCAGGTCCAGTGCCGCCAGCGCTTTGCCGCGATAGAGCAGGATCGCCGTATCAACCGGAGTTTCGTTCTTGACATGCGCCGTGGCGCGCGCCACGCGGTCCATCAGCGCGCGGTCCTGGGGCGTGTCGAGCGCCAGCTCGGCGAAGGACAGCAGAACCACCGGGTCGGTCGGGTCAATCTCCAGCAGCCGCTCGACATGCGCCATGGCGTCATCAAGGCGGCCCTGAAGCTGCGCGATTTCCACCAGCGCCAGCCGTGTGCCGCGCTCGCGCGGGAAGACATGGGCGAAGATGTCGGAGGTGATCGGCAGGCTGGCCTGCGCGGCGATCTCGTATTTGCCGAACAGCGTGCCGAGCTCGTCCAGTCGGCCCAGCGCATCGTGGAAATGGGCCTTCGCAGCATTGAGTTCCTCGCGGCGCAGCCGGATCATCCCGGCCATCCAGGCGGCATCGGGCAGATCGCGCGCTTCCTCCAGCGCTTCGACTGCCGCGCTCTGATCGCCGTCATTGAGCGCGCGGATGCCATCGATGAAACGACGCTCTTCGGCCGGGGTCATCAGCCGCTGGAAGAACCCGAGCTTCAGCCGGTCGCGCTGCGGCACGCACGGCGCCGGGGCCGCCCCGCCGCGCCCCGTGCGCTTGCGGTCATGAACGGTGTAGAACAGCCCCGTACCGGGTAAGCCCGCCGTGGCCCGGTTGCCGCGTGGGCTGATGGTGTATTTCGCGCCGCGCGGGCCCAACGACAGCGAGGCGGTCGATTTCGACAGGTTCAGCGTGACCCCGGGGGCCAGACGGATGCGGCGCCAGAAGCGGAAGGGCATGTTTACTCGCGGCTATTGGTGGCTTGGGCGGCTACGCCGCGAACCAGTTTTGCCTGCATGGGATCGTAACCGTACTCAGCAATCGTTCCGTCCTTGATCCTTTCGACCGCCTCATCGATCACGAAGAGCGGCACGAGGAACCATTCCTTTGGCACAAATGGTCGTCCGAACCGATCGGCGATCTCGATTTCCAGTCGCGCCGGGTTAAAGATGCGGTGGATCAGGTTTTCGAGCTTGGTCCGGCTGATGTTGTAGAGCTCGTAGGTCGCAACGACGTCAACGCCAGCCATCAGAAAAGTCGGCTGCAAATGTGCTCCCGCAATCCGCTGTTTCACGCTCATATTGGTCACGCCGATCTTGTGAACCAGTTCCCGGTTCTGCGCGACTATCGGGTGATCGGACTGGCTGCGCAGCACATAGATCGTGCCGCTAGCTTCGTCGTCTTCCCCCGCTTCGCCCGAGAACAAGGGGCCCGCCGTGGGTTCGGTGATCCTGCGCCCCGCGTCGTCCTTGTTGAGAGCGCGCTGAAGGGACCGCATCAGCATGTTGCTCTCGGTGCCGTTGTCGAAAATCACCCGCAGGCGCGCATCCGTGCGGCCCTGAGGGGTCAATTCGAGCTCCCCCATCTCGGCGACATAGGCCTTCTGCCCTCCCACGATGAAGAAACGGCCAGGGCGGATTTCTGCCTTCAACTCAAATGGCCGCGCTGTCCTGATGCCGGCATCCAGATCTCGCTGAACGGCGTCGAAGAGCGGCTTGAACTTGGCGAAATCTTCGCAGCGCTCCCGATTGGCAACTTCCTCTGCCGCACGCTTTTCGGCGCTCGACCTCACATGGCGCAGTTCGGTGAGTCCTGCCGGCTCCGCGTCAATGCCCAGTTCGGCCAGCAGGGCCTCGTCATCGAGATCATCGGCTGCGGTCGGGATGCGAGCGACGGCATCTGCCAGAAGGCCCTGATGATCGAGCGGTTCCAGGAGGGTGCGGCACTCTTCCAGTTCGCGCAGTCGATCGAGCCGAACCGCGTAGAGCCGTTCGAAAATATCGTGCCCTTCCCCGTGCCGGGGCGCATGGCCATGCTCATCGAAGAAACGCTGGATGTCTTCGAACCCGGCGATGATGCGCTCTTCCCGCAGCGTGCGACTCGCGGCCTTCTTCGGGGTGACCTCGACCCCGAGTTCGCTGAGGAGAGCATCGTCTTCCTCGGTGAACGCCTTAGCCATTCGCGGCCTCCTGCTTCATGCGCGCGAGATAGGCCACGCCTTCGGCCATTTTCTTTTCCCAGGGATCTGGTGACGTGATCGAGGGCAGGCGGCCACGCTCTTGCTTGAACTTGACGGCGCGCTTCGCAAGATCGCGCGCCTCATCCGGCGATAGCTGCACCTTCTTGGCCGAGATCACGGCCTGAACCTGCCGAAGGCTTTCTTCGCTCATCGATTTTGCCAGGATCGCATAGGCTTCGCCGAACGGGTTGATCCGGTCGATCAGGTCTATATCAAGCTCGCGCACGTCCATCGCGAATTTGCGCACCCCATCGATCAGGGCGGTGTTGCCGTTGGTCTGCGTTTCATCGCCGCCTGACAGCGCAACCTCTTTCGCCTTCTGCGTCAGGTTCAGCGCGGCCACCGCGTGTTGGCGCACCGCTTCCTGATCCTCGGCGTCCAGCTCTGGGAACCTCGCACCGACGATCTTGCCCATGCGGACCTGCGTCAGTTCCTCCGGCACCAGTTCCTCATCGAAGAGCCCGCGTTCGATCGTGGTCTTGTCCTGGACGAAGGCGGTAATCACTTCATTGAGGTCCTCCTGGCAGATACGCTTGGCCTCTTTGCTTTTGGGTTCAACCAGCCCCTTGATCTCGACCTGGAACTGACCGCTGGCCTCGTTGAAGCCAACGTTTTCCTTGGCGGGATCATAGCCGCCGATCCCGTAATCGAACCCTTCGACAGGGCCACTTTTGGGGGTCTTGGGCGTGAAGTTGAAACGCGGGGCCAGCACCTGCTCCATCAGCAGGCTGGCCGCGATTGCCTTCAGCGTATCGTTGACCGCCTCTGTCACCGCCTCGGCCGCGGCATCAGGCTCGGCGATCAGGTTGGTGAACCGCGCACGGGTCTTTCCCTCGGCGTCGCGGGTGGCGCGGCCGATGATCTGCACGATCTCGGTCAGGCTGGCGCGATAGCCGACCGTCAGGGCGTGTTCGCACCAGATCCAGTCAAAACCCTCCTTGGCCATCCCCAGGGCGATGATGATGTCCACATGGTCACGATTGTTCTTCTGCGTGGGGTCTTTCAGGGCGGCTGAAACCTTATCCCGCTTGGCAGGTTCGTCATCCACCAGATCGGCGATGCGCAGCACGCGTCCCTCCGGCGTCTTGACCAGCTGAAAACCGGTGGCGGAGTCCGTGCCCTGCCAATCACCCAAGGCATCGATGATGTGCTCGACCTCGCGATGCTTGTCCTTGGTGCTCTCGCGCGAGTTCACGTTCGGGATGTGCAGGATGGTCTTCTCGGTCGGGTCCAGCACCTTGAGGATGTCGTCCGCATAGGATCCGGAATAGAAGAAATACCCGATGTCGAGCGACTTGAGGTATTTGTAGCCGTTCAGCTGCTCGTAATAGGTGTAGGTGACGGTGTCGAACCTCGCCTCATCCTCGGGCGACAGAACGGCCTCGGCATCGCCGCGGAAGTACGATCCGGTCATCGCCACCAGATGCACCTTATCGCGGGCGACCAGCGCGCCCAGATGCTTGCCCAGCTTGTTGTCAGGGTTGGCCGAGACGTGGTGGAATTCGTCCACCGCGATGAGGCGATCATCAAAAGCCTCGATCCCGAACTTGTCCACGGCGAAACGGAAGGTCGCATGGGTGCAGACCAGCACCTTGTCGTGGCTCGCCAAAAACTTGCCGACGGCCCCGACCTTGCCGTCATCCCCACCGGGGGCGTTGCACAGGTTCCATTGCGGCTGGACGGTCCAGTCAGCCCAGAAGCCATACTTGCTGAGCGGCTCGTCGTTGAAGCTGGACCCGATGGACTTTTCCGGCACCACGACGATCGCCTGGCGCAGGCCCTGATTGTGCAGCTTGTCGAGCGCGATGAACATCAGAGCGCGGGATTTGCCCGAGGCCGGGGGCGATTTGATCAGCAGGTATTGCTCGCCCCGCTTCTCATAGGCTTTCACCTGCATCGCGCGCATGCCCAACTCGTTCGACTTGGTCGAGCTGCCGTTCTGCGCATAGGTCACGGAGACGGAGGGAATCGACTTGGTCAATGCATCTCCTCCTCTTTCCCATGACTGAGAAACGGTGGCAGAACTTTGGATATGGCCTCAAACTCCGGTCTGAATGATTTCAGTGCTCCTTGGACAACGATTGCAATTTTGTCATGATCGTGAATGTCATCGACAGGAAAAGCATTCTTTTTGAAGAACCGAGAATACCTTCTCCCTTCGTCCGTTGCTCCGCGTTGAAACTTGATCCGAAGTTGCTTTTCCGTTTCCGAGCAGCTCTGGATCGCTCCGATCAATTCGGTTCGAAAGTAACGCTCCGGCGGGGGCCGTCTGACTTCGGTTGCGATCCGATGATAAGTCCGGCTTTATGTCCGATTTCATTCACCGCCCTCAAATCGAAGTTCTCTCCGCGGCCGATGGCGTTCGCCGTCGGCA
>NZ_JAGQDH010000026.1 GCF_018069895.1 Roseovarius autotrophicus
GCCGGGGATCCCTCGATACGGTGCCGCGCGCGCATGTGGCGGGAACGCCGGTGATCTTCTTCGATGACGCCGCGCGGATCACCGAGGACTCCTGGGCGGCGGGCGAGACGCTGGCGGTCCGGCTGCTACCCGAGACCGGTCGCGGGACGCTTTCCTTTGCGCTCGCGCCCGAGGACATCGTCACACTGGACCGCCGCGCCATCCGGCCCCTGCCGCCCGGGCGAGTGCAGGTCGATGGCAGCTATGCCCCAGACGTCGATGTGCTGGTGGCAGGCAATGTTGAACTGACCTGGTCCCATCGCGACCGGCTGACCCAAACCAGCCCTGTCATCGTCGATCACACCGGCGCATCCATCGGGCCGGAGCCGGGCGTCACCTATGCGATCGAGGTGCGCTGGATCGATCCCGACACCGGCGTGGCGCTCATGCCGCCCGGTATCACCATCGACGCGGGCACCGGCACGAGCTGGACGCTGGCGCCCGAGGACATCCCCGAGACCGGAACGCCGGCGCGCACGGCCGAGATCGACCTCGCCGTCCGGTCGCGTCGGCAGCGCGGAGACATCTTTCTCACAGACCGGGAAGCCCGCCGGTTCCGCCTCACGGCCCCCTTCGCCGCTGGATGGGATCGCGGCTGGGGCTTCCTCTGGGGCAGCTGACCGAGACCATTCGGCTCGACGCTGTCGCGAGCACCAGCATCACCACCACCTTCACAATGACAAGCGAGACCAAGCATGCCGGAACGGATCATGCCGGGACTGGGGCTGCGCGCCTTCTATGACCCCGGCCAGCGTAATTGGGGCACCAGCGTCAGCGAGGATCTGCGCGCCCTCTCGGTGCTGGTGCAGGCGCGCGCGCTGTCGCGAGGCACGGCTCTGCCGGGAAGCGGCGGTACCGGAGACGTTTACATCGTCCCGGCAGGTGACCCGACCAATGCCAATGCGCTGGCGCTCTGGAACGGAGAAGCGGGTGCGGAGGATTGGGTTTTCCTCACCCCGCAGGAGGGCTGGCAGGTCTGGGTGTCGGACGAGGCGCGGCATCTGCGTTTCACGGGAGGGGCTTGGGTCGAGGTGCCGCGCCCCGGTATCGTGCCGGTCCGCACACTCACGGTCACAGCGCATACGCTGGAAGCCGTCGATCTGGGCAGCATCCTCGAGACCACCGGCTCGTCCGGCGTCACCATCACGATCCCGCCCGAGGCAGCGGTGCCCTTCGAGATCGGCACTCTGATCAACGTCACGCAGGTCGGGACCGGGGTGGCGACGGTGCAGGCCGATACGGGCGTTTCGCTCAATGGCGTCACCGGCGGCTCGGTCGCGCTCGATGGTCCATGGTCGGGCGCAGCACTCGTGAAGCGCGGTGCGGATGCCTGGGTTATACAGGGCGCGCATGAGTCTGCTGATGATGCGCGCGGCCAGCCGCGAGACTCAGGCGCGCGCAGCCGAGGAACTGAACTCATTGCCGGATGGTTCGACCATTGCCGAGATGCTAAGCGACTACGCCGTGCTGCGAGATCAGACACGCAGTTGCAGCAGATGAAACGCTCGGCATCGATCGTCTGCCGCTCTTACTCGACGACCGGATAGAACGGCCGCCCCCAATCCTCGTGGGGATTTTCCATCATCAGGTCGACGAATACCGGCATCAGGAAGGCAAGTATTGCAGCGCCGTCGCGGACCTGCGCCCGGTTGACCCCACTGTTCCAGGTTGATCCGCCATGGACTAGCTGGTTGCGCAAGACGTAAAGCCGGTCAAAAACGAAGCTCAGAACGCGAACGCTGTCGGCCGCCTGGAATGCATGCGCGAAGCTGCGGGACGATGCCCTGAACTTCTCCTCCCAGTCCTCGAAGCCGTCGATCCCGTTGTGGTGCTGCCAGAACGGATTGAAGACGTAGCGATTTTCCATGAGCATTCGCACAGGGCCTGAGAAGCGCTGCCACAGCGCCTTGTAGATGCGCCGACCTTCGTCGCGCGCCACCAGCCTGCCGAAATAGTCGACGAAGGCAGCCCGTTCGCCAGGGGCTACCGACTGGAATTCCCGCTCGTCCGCGTAGGCGGCATTGAAAGCGATCCAGAGGAAGATAAAGCGGGCGTCATCGTCGTCACCACACGCCTCGGCGCGTCCGATCCAGCTGATGGCGCGATGCGCGCGCAGACCCATTGTCTCGGGAAAGCCACTGCGAATGGCGCGCTGCTTGGTTTTCAACGCAGCGTGGTCAAGAATATCCTTCATTCACAATCCCCTCTGAAAATCCTATCACGGCAAGGCCGCAAAATCTGGCCTTCGGTATCCTTCGACTAGGGCCCGCAACCCGTCAGGCGCGATCACCTCGACCGTGTCGCCCCACTGATAGAGGTGCCAAGCCATCTCGAGCCAGCCGGCCGCAGTGAACCGGACAAGCAGGCTTCCATCTTCCTGTGGCTCCAGGACCTGCGTCGGGTGAAAACGGAATTCTGCAGCACGCTCAGCGGCTCGAGGCGCGAAGCGCCAAGTCACCTCGCCGTATTGCGCCGGGTCCTGATAGACGCCGAAGGCCTTGGCGGCATAGTCCACCAGTGTGAATCCCGGTGCGAAGGCGAAGCTTTCGTCGAGCACCTCGGCAATATGAATCCGGTCCATGCGGAAGTTCAGGATCGTTTCGCTGCGCGATGGTTGCCGCGCCACAAGGTAGCTGCGGTGGCCCAGCAGAAGTCCGTGGGGTTCGATCACCCTAGGCGCGGCATCAACAGGTCCATAGATGACGCGCAGCCGAAACGGGCCTCGCAGAGCCTCCATGACTGCATCCGTCACCTCAGGACGCAGGGCGACGGTCGGACCGGGACGCATGACTTGGCCAAGACCAGCCAACACCGCCTCGGCATCGGCCTCGGAACGCGTTGCATCGCGTGGGGTCAGCCGAGCCATCAGACCATCACGCAGATCTTCGAGCGCGCGGGCATGGCGCAGTCGCGCCTGGTCGCGGGCGGTGCGGGCTGCGATTTCCAAGGCCTCGATGGTGGTTTCCTGTCGCGGCTGCAGCCGCTCGGGCGGGGGCGCGTCCAGTCGCCAGTACCTTCGGCGATCCTCCGCATCCGTGGTCGTGACATTGGCGAATGCTGCGTCCAGTGCTTCGGTCATCCGTTGTGCCGTGCGGTGTGAGACGCCGAACTCGGTGCAGATGTCCTCAAGGCTAACGCCGCCACGACGGGAGGCTGCCATCTGGGCGAGACGGAGCAGATCCTGAGCCTTGGAGAAAGACATTTGACCTCTATGCCAGAAATTGACACCATCATAAGCTATTGATCAACTTGCGGTCTGTCGAGGCGATTCCCTCGGGGGTCGAGTGTCGCAAGTATTGGAGCATTAACAGGCTGCTGAAATAGTCCCGCCTCGACAACGATTTGAGAACATGATTTGTGACCGCACTGGCTGAAATCAAAGAGGCGTCATGAGATTCGACCCAAAGGACGTCGTCGAGCATCTGCGCCACAACCTTGAGCGTTATCCCTATGCTGACGGGTTCCCTGTCCTTCGCGAGCTTCTGCAGAATGCCGATGACCCGAAAGCTGAAGCTGAAAGCGTAGCCGTATGCCTCCTCAGCGGATGGCCGGATGCTGCCAATCCGCTGCTCCGTGGGCCGGGCCTTTTGCTGGTCAACGACGGTGGTTTCGATGCTGGCTCAGCGACAGGCATGCAAACCTTCGGGGGAAGCGTGAAGGCGCTCGACGAAGCAGCCGTGGGGCGGTTCGGCCTCGGGCAGAAATCGGTCTTTCACCTTTGCGATGCTTTTGTCGTTGTTCCATGCGGTTACGGGACAGAACACCTTCCCTTTGTCGTGAACCCTTTCGAGACGCTCGGACGCGAAGGCGATGATTGCCTTCGCTGGGACACGATCGATGAAAGCGATGCCTCGCTTATCGTTTCGGCTGGGGAGCGCTACATTTCCTCTAGTCGCAGACTGAATTTGTGGTTCCCCTTGCGACGCCCTGGGCTGCGCCCGAAGCCGACGAGCAAGGGCGTCGTCGCCACGGATATCGCACCAGAGAGCCTTGTGCCCCTTGCAAACCGACAGCGTCTCGCTGAAATGCTGGCATCGCTACGCGATGTGCGCCGCGTGTCGGTCGAGATCAACGGCGTACGCGTTGAACTCGACCGTGGTGAGGCCCCCGGCCTGGTCGGGTACGGCCTTGACCCGGGCGATCGCAGTTTCGGAGGCACGCTTGGCCCTGGAATGGTCAGCCTCGGCCGCGAGAGGCGCGCGCCCAACACCTTCTGTAGCCACCTAAGGGATTCTGACAACTGGCCCCTCAGCCGTAACCCGGACACCGATGAGGAGAAAAAGCAAAAGGCCACGCCACACGGCGCTGCGATCCTTGTGATTGAGCCCGACAGCCGTGGGCGGCTCCTTGCTGACTGGTCGGTGCTCCTGCCGGTAACTGAGGCTTTTCGCGTCCTCCACCATGACGGCAAGGGGCGCCTGAAGTTGCTCCTCCACGGATGCTTTTTCGTCGACAGCGGACGTAAGTCTGTCATCGGGCTTGACGATGCCGGCTCGAAGCAATCCGAGCAGAGGCCTTCGAACGAGGCCGCGCTACGTGCCGATTGGAACCGTAACATCCGCGACAGGCTCGTCCTGCCGCTGATTCCAGCCGTCTTCCACGACGCTCTGGCACAACAGGTACTCTCGAGCGATGCACTGGCCAATGCGGTGAGAGCGCTGGCGACCAGCGACTTCGGCCGGACTCACCGCGAAGCCATCGCGGCCGAACATGTGCTGGCCCGCTGCGTTGACGTCACTCGGGACAGCACGTTGGCGCGCTGGCACCTCGTTCCGGCCGGGACGACCCTGCGGCCCTTGCCGGCACCCGACGAGCGCGGGCGCGTCGCGCTCGTTGAGCTATTGCCCGATGTCGCCGAATGGGCTGCGGCGCGCAACCTAACTCTGGTCTGTGGCGCAGACGCACTGCTTGCGCCCGAAGTGCCAAGCTGGGACCCCGAGGAGCTGACGGAGTTTCTGGCGGTGCTCAAGCCCGAGTGCTTTGCAAGCGAAAGACACACGCGCGTTCTGACCGATTTTCTACTTGTCGCATGCGCCAACGATGACCTGCGCGGGGCTGCGGCCGAGCCGGTCATCAACCGGCTGAGGAAGGCGATTGCCTCGGCGCGCGCGCTTGCACCGCATGCCCGGATCGCCGAGGTTCTGGCCGCCGTAAATTGTGCGGACATCGTGCCGTTGCCACCCTCTGCCTCAGAGCGCTACGTGTTGCGCGCAATTGCGCAGGCGCAGAACGCGCCGCTTTGTCTGCCCCGAGCATGGCTACCGGAGGGGACGACCGACAGCCCGACGCTCGACGCCGACAAGGCACGACCTCTCATCGCAGCGTTACAGCCACTGTTTGCGAACGAAGCGCGGGGCGAGGCCGCAGGTGCGGCATCCCTCGCGATCGTGCGACGACTGAAGAACCTGGAAACGGCACTTGCCGACCCGGAGCTTCGCCAACTTCCTGTGGTGCGGGCGCTCTATGGAAGTGGCAGCCGCCTGCTGAGCCTTGCCGAACTCGACGCCACCGCGCGCGAAGGGCTGCTGTTCCGGGATACACCGCCAGAGAAAAAACTCCTCGGGCTGCTGGCAGATGCGCTGCCCGGTTCGAATGCGTTCATCTTGCCAAATGCAGTTGCCGCGGCACTGCAAGATGTGAGCCATAGCCCATCCGTTCGGCCCACTTTCCGCTTGGCTAGCCTCGATGTCGGAGCCGTCTGCTCCTTGGCACGAAGAGCCGAGGCGTTCGGTCCGCCTCAGGCCCGCGCCGCGCTGCTAAACAGCATCTTCACGGATGATGCGGATAAGCGCGACGCCCTGCGGGCGCTTGCAGCCGGGGATCGCCGTGCGCTTGATCCTAGTGTCAAACTTGAGGCGCTGCGCGAGACAGCCCCGGCGCTAGACGCGCTCATCACGCAGCTTATCGCAACTTCGGCGCAAGATGCTCTGGTACCGTCTGAGGTTATCGACACGCTCGGTCGGGCCAATTCGAACAAACTGTCGATCGCTACGATAGAGGGAGCGGACCTTGGTGATCTGCTCTACCGTCACGCTGAGGAGTTGCCCGAGCGCGGCCTAGACCTAAAGGCGGCCGAGTCGATCCTGTGCGCTGGCATCCCCGAGGAATTGCTCCGAAAGCTTCCGATTCTGCCCACGACGCAGGGCGGCTGGGCGTCACCGAACGACCTTTACCAATCGAACCCAGACTGGCCTGTCCCGGCGAGCATTACTGCCCTTGTGCCTATGCTTGGTGGCACCATCGAGCAGAAGGCCAAGAAACGCGCAGAGGAGCTCGTGCGTCTCTGGTCACCCGAGGCGCAGATCGCAGTCTGCCTCGGCCAACCTGAACCCTCGCGCTTCGCCGTCGAGATTATCGAGGCACTCGCAAGGGCCGACCGGCCTGACCCGGACCAGATCGGCCGGGTCCCTTGGCTTCTTGACCTTCGCGGCAGCGCCTGGAAGCCCGAGGATGTGCTCGACCTGTCCGACGAGATCCTCACGGCGGCGCGGCAGGCGCTTGGTGACGATCTGCCTTTCCTGCCGGTAAGCGACATCACTCCGACGCTCCGCGATCACCCAGGCTTCGCCGCTTTGCGATACAGGGACGTGCTTTCCGACGGGGCTGGCTCTCTCGACGGGCTTCTGCTCATAGTCGAGACCGAGAGACCTGTCGCCTATATGGGCGAGGTCAACGAGGAGTTGGCAGGGGCGCTTACCGACCTCGCTGCTGCTGGCACCGTCCTCCCGCTCGCTGGCTGGCCCCTTCTCGCCGCCGTGCTGCGAGCGCTTGCCAACGACAACGAGAAGAACGCAAGGCGGGTGTGCGAGGTCCTCATGCAATTTGGGACCGCCGACAGTGTATCGTCCTTGGACGTTGACGGTTGGCTCAATGCCTTGGCGAGGATGGCGCAGGAGGGGAAAAGCACGACCCACGCTGCGAATAGTTCTGCGCGCGTCGCCTACGAGGCGAGCTTCCGGGCGATGACTGCATGGCCCATCTCGAGTTTCCGGGTGATCATGGGCAAAGTGTTGGTGCCCACCGCGGCAGGCACCTGGAAGCAAGGTTGCGATGTCACTGTCCGATGCACGGGGGTTGCGCCGGATGTCCTCCTCCAGGCGGAACTCGCCGAGCTTTTGCCGGTACATGAGGATCCAGCCGCCGCCGAGGATGGTGCCACATCTGAATCCTCCGATTTCGAGGAGGCAGTTTGGTCAGAGCAAGACTGTTCGCAAAGCTTGGTGGCGGTTCTGACGCGACTTCGGGCGCAGGTTCCGGAGCAGGCACTCGCACTGTTCGCCGCGCTAGTCGCTGATCGTGATCTCTTCGAGAGGCTGGCGCGCGATCATCTGGCGCTGCCGCAGGCACGGATTCTTGCGATCCAGAACAGGCTGAGCGAAATCGTTGGCTACCTCGATCCCGATCAGACAGAAAGAACCCATGATCTCTCGTCGATCCGCAAAGACGTTCACCTGTACTTCAAGCTGACTACCGGCGGAGCTGTCCCGATACTTGCGCTTGACGGAAGCTTTAGAAACGCTCCTATCGCAATAATGGCACCATTCGAGGTTCTTGGAGCGGGACATCAGCAGCAACGCAGGCTGAAAGCGGAAGGTGCCCCTGCCGGACTTGGCACGATGGCCCATGAGATTACGCTCGCTGAAAGTGATGGCCTGATCGCACCGGCCACACTGGAGGAATTAATCGCAACCGTTGGACGGCTCACTCTATGGCATTTCCGTCATTGTGAGGAAGATGTTCTTGAGGAATTCCGGCAAGCATTCCGTGCTGAACAAGCGACGGTCGAGGATACGCGCGCCCGCCTCGAGGATCGTCTGCCGCAGATTTTGGCAGAACTGAAGCCAGTCCGGGGATCGAGGCTCCGGGACGTTCTGAACCGGTATGAGACGAAGGAGCAGTCCATCCCGCCAAACCGGCGTGCAGACCAATTACCCTCAGCCAAGCGCTTGCTTTGGGAGGAGGTTGCATCGCAAGAGACGGCTACCGAACTGCTCGCGCTGATCCGTCATGGCATCGGGAGCTACGGCTATGGCCCTGCGCGCGTGGTGTTCGAACTCTTCCAGAACGCCGACGACGCTACGTTTCAACACCCGCCCGAGGGGGCGCAATTGTGCCGTGTTGTGTTCCAGACCGAGCGTTTGCGCCTGCAGCACTGGGGTCGTCTCATCAATCGTCCCGGGCGTCCGGCCGACGGCGAACGTGAGGGCTGCCAGCGAGACCTCTTCAACATGCTTCTCATGAACCTTTCCGAAAAGCGCGAGGAGGTGACGGGGCGATTCGGGCTGGGGTTCAAGAGCGTGCATCTAATTGCCCGCGAGGTGGGGATCGCCTCCGGTTTCGAGGCATCTTGCCGAGTGAAGGGAGGCATGTTGCCTGAGGTGTGGGAGGGCGGACGGACACTCTCCCTGGACGAAAGCCGAGATGGCAGGCGCGCAACACTTATTGAGCTTGAGATCGACCCTGATCGCGATGCTGAGGCTGAAGAGGCACGAGCGGCCTTCGCCAGCTGCGTGCGGTGGTTGCCAGCCACGGCGCGGGCAATCCGCGAGATCGAGCTTAATGGCCGCCGTTTTAAGGCCCGCTTCGCCGAGACAGGCGCGGCGGGGATTGGGCATGTCGTCTTCGAAGGGGCGGAACCCGGCCGGGCGCTTGCGCTTACACTGGACGGGAATACGACACTGTTTCTGCCCGTCAGTTCCGACGGTCCTCAAGCGCTGCCCGAGACCCTGCCGAGGCTGTGGTTGCTTGCGCCACTTGAAGAGGAGTGCCGCGCTGGCTGGCTTCTCAACTCCTATAGTTTTCGCGTCGATCCTGGACGCGGGCGGCTTGCGGGCAGCGTCGATGAGCGCGCGGCTATCTTCGACCGTCTGGGCCGGGCGCTAGGGCAGAGGCTGGTCGAACTCTACGACCTCATCGAACGTGACTGGACGGGCTTTGCAGATGACGCTGGGCTTGCTGACCGGAACGCCGCCTCGGGGCGCGCAGTGTTCCTGGAACGCCTTATACGTCTCCTAACGGCAGATGTGTCCCGCGATGACGGTGACGAACGGCTCGAGACGCACCTCCACCGCGAAGGTGGCCTAACGCACCTGTTCCGCGAGCGTGAGGCACTACCGACCGGGCTGCCGGCTCCCTTCGCACCCTTCTTGCGCGCGGATCAGGTACGCTGGCAGATCGTCGGGCCGCTTGCTGAGCAGGGGCGGCTGAGGAGACTCACGGGCTGGCGGGGGATTGCGGACATCGCGCACTCGGCGGTGAGTCTAAAGGCAGCGATGCTGCTCCAGCGGCTCGGGTTCGACACCCCGCAAACCTTCGATGCGGCAAAGCTCGTCAATGCAGAATTGGGTGAGAGCAAGCAGGTTGATCCCGAAAGCGCCGCAAAGCTTGGTGCGGTTCTCGATGAGGACTTCGTTAATGCTCTAACTGGGTCCGAGCAGCAGGAGCTGCTAAAAGCGGCGGCTAGTGCGAAATTCCGAACGGCCGACGGCAACTGGAGCGAGGCACGTTTGGTACCGCGCGCTACGGCGGATGCAAAGCCGGAACTTAAGCGCGTCCTCGCTTTTGCGCCCGACACTGCTGTGGCCGATGAGGGCTACACTGGTGACGCGCTCCAATTCTATCGCTTGGCAGCACGGTGGATTGGCTTTCAGCAGAGGGCAGATGTCTTTGCGCAATGGGCGCGGGATATGGAGGCTCCTGAAGCGCGGCGCGCGCTGTTATCATATGTGGTCGAAGGGGAACAGGGGCCGGAGTTGGGCGCGCTGCTGGCGCGCGCGCGACCGTACTGGCTACCCGACGGGCCAGAGGAGTTGCTCCATAGCGCGCTGCTGGAAGGCTTCGATGACGACGCGCGCGGTCGCCTCATGACCATGCTCTATTCATCGTTCGCTCGTACCATCGGTTCAGGCCGGTTTTCACTCTTCGACCTAGGGACCGCAGAGCCTTGGGACGCGCCGCCAGATCCGGCCGAAGAACTCGCCCGCATCCGGGACTGGTGGCGACGGGAGCACATCGTCCAGCGTCACGACTACGACACCCGCATCTGGCCCGACGGGTTCAGTCCGGGACGCCTTCGCGACGGCGAGGCCACAGATGACCGGCTCGGCTGGTTCACTTTCTTTGCACTTGGCATATTCCGTACGTTGGGTTGGAACAATCAGGGTGCCCACAAAAGTTTCGTTGAGGCCGCCGTCCGAGAGGGCTGGTGGCAGGAAATGGCCGAGGCAAGGTTTTCGAACAACGCGCTCTCTGAAGCAGAGTTGAGCGAGGCTGCCATGCCTTGGCTGAAGCGCCTCGAAGACTTTGCTCGCCCCGACGTTTGGCAGATTGACTTCCCACAATGGCGACGGACAATTTCCGATCTCTACGCACTCGCGCGCTGGTTGCCGGACTATGCCGACGCCTTCCGTCTACTGCCGGTGGCGGTCGACCGAGAAGGTCTGGTGTCGTTGAGCAAGCTCTGGCGCATCTCCTACGAGCCGATTTGGCAGCGACGCGGGCTCGAGGGCGCGCCACTTACGCAAAGCCTCGGGCTCGGGGCCAACTGGATGATCCGCGAGGCGATCCGGCATGGCCTCTGGCTCGACGATGAGGCGATCTGCATGCAGCCTTACGCATGGGCAGCCACCGGGCGTCTGCGCCGACTGTTTGCGGAACGGCTTGGATATCCCATTGGAGAGCGTGGGCACATGGACCTTTCACCAGATATCCACGGCTTCGTCGCGGACCATCTTGGCCCGGACGCCGCCTTCCTGGGCGATCTGGACCTTCCGCTTCAGCTCTGGAATGGCGACGACCACGAACATGTCGGCGTGTCGGAATACAACGACGAGAACGAGGAATGACCGCGCTTGCCCCAGACCGTCCCGTTCGCCATCCGCGCCACGGTGAAGGCCGTGTTGTCCACGATCTAGGCGATACCATTATCGTCCGCTTTGGCGCAGCGCTCGAACAGGTCGAGCGTGGAGAGCTTGAGGTGGTCCGATCGCTCGCCGATGCCCTGACCGAGGGCGTCTCCGATGATCCCCTCGCCGCGCTCGCACGTGCGCAGGCGCTGCTGATCCGCTCTATCAACGACCAATGGGGGGTGTTTTCACGTTCGCGGGTGCAGCTTCTGCCGCATCAGCTTTGGGTGTGTCGCCAGGTCACCCAGCATTGGCCCGCGCGATGGCTGGTGGCGGACGACGTGGGCCTTGGAAAGACGATTGAGGCTGGGCTGATCCTGACGCCTCTATTGGCAGGTGGCCGTATCCAGCGGCTCCTGATCTTGGCCCCGGCGCGCCTAGTTCCGCAATGGCGCGCGCGCATGAAGTCCATGTTCGACATTCGCCTTCAGGAATACACACGCGAGCAGGACCGCGGGAAGATCAGCTTCTGGGACACAGCTTCGCAAGTCGTTGCTTCGTTCCACACGCTGCGTCAGCCTGCAGCTCGCGACCGTCTTTTGGCTGCCGAGCCATGGGACATGGTCATGGTTGACGAAGCGCACCATTTCCAAGCTCAAGAACGCATCTCGACACAGACTTACGATCTGCTTCGCGAACTTCAGGACAAGAATCGGATACAGTCACTCGTCCTGTTTACGGGAACGCCGCACCGCGGCAAGGATTTCGGCTTCCTCGCGCTCATGCGGCTCATCCGGCCTGATCTTTTCGATCCCCGGCAACCTGTGGGCGATCAGCTTCCGAAACTCCGCGAGGCAATGATCCGAAACAACAAGGCACTTGTGACCGATCTGGAGGGCAAGCGACTCTTTCAACCCGTAAGCACCGAAACCGTAGACTATGACTACGCGCCAGCCGAGGCTGCGTTCTACCAGACCATGAGCGCCTTCATCCTCGATGGCCGGGCCTATGCTTTGAATCTGACGGGACGCGAGCAGTCGGCCCGGATGCTGTTGCTCATCGCGCTGCAGAAGCTGGCGGCGAGTTCGATCGCGGCGATCCGCAGCGCACTCGAACGCCGGCGCGCGATGCTGGCCGAGGCGGTGCAGCGGGTGACAGCAGATTTGCCCGAAGAAGCTGAGACACTCGACGAAGCGGTCGAGCAAGATGAGGCGCTGCCCGACCAAGTGGCTTTGTTCCTTATGCAGGGCGAAATTGAGCGGCTCGACGACTTAGTAGCGTTGGCTCGCGGGATCACAGCGGAGGCGAAGATCGCCCGTCTGATCGCGCTTATCGACGAACAGCTGCCCTCGGGCGAACCACTTCTCCTGTTCACCGAATACAAGGCCACTCAGGCCCTCGTCATTGCCGCGCTTGAGGCGCGCTTCGGCAAGGGCTGCGTGGGTTTCATCAACGGAGACGAACGGCTGGCTGTGCAGGAACCGGATGGCGCGATCCGGGTACGAAGCCTTTCTCGCGACGCCGCCGCGGATGACTTTAATGCTGGCCGCATCCGCTTTCTTGTTTCGACCGAGGCGGGAGGAGAGGGGATCGACCTGCAAGACCGCTGTGCGACCCTCGTGCATGTGGACCTCCCGTGGAACCCGATGCGCCTGCACCAGCGTGTTGGCCGGCTCAATCGCTACGGGCAGAAGCGGGCGGTGCGGGTGTTCTTGCTCCGTAACCCCGCCACTGTCGAGGCTCGCATCTGGGCGCTGCTCGAAGCGAAGCTCGCGCGCATCCAGGCCGCGCTCTCAGCATCCATGGAAGAGGCCGAAGACATCGCCCAGCTCGTAATAGGCATGCAGGGCGGGCGGTTCTTCGACGAACTCTTCGCCGAAGGGGCTATCGCAGTCCCAGATAACGCGCGAGAGCGGCTAACCGACTGGTTCGACGCGCGCACAGCCACATTCGGTGGACGTGATGCGCTCGAGACCGTCCGAGCGATGCTCGGTCAGGTCGCCCGGTTCGACTTCGGCACAATCGGAGGCAGCATTCCCCGGATCGATCTTCCGGCGCTCGAGCCGTTTTTCCGCAACGTCATGGTGCTAATGGGCCGACGTGTCACGCGGGGCGAAGAGGGGCTCTCCGTCGCGACCCCGGAGGACTGGAAGCGCAGCCTCGACCTGCAGCCGCGCTACGATGGGCTCGTCTTTGACCGGAATCTGCCGGGAAACGAGCGGATGAATCGCCTTTTGGGGGTCGGGCACGCGCTTCTGGACCATGCGCTCGCCGAGGCGGCGGGGCGCCCCGTGCTGATCGGCCGAGTTCGCAACCTTGCCCAATCCATGCTTCTTGCTGCTGTCGAAGACGAGGTTACGGGAACAGGTGGCACCGTGCACCGCGTAGTTCTGGCGGTGGAGGGACCCGGAGCCGACGGGCGGCCGGCGCTCGCCGATTGGCAAGCGCTTGACCGCCTCAACGCGTGTCTCGCCGGAGAAGATCAGGCCGCCCCACTGACGCATGCAGAACGCGCCGAGACGCAGGCAATGCTCGATTTACTGCGCGAAGCCCTGCTTTCCGTCACCATGCCATTTCGTCGGCCTCGTGCGGTGCCGCTCCTTTGCTTACTCCCTGAAAGAACGGGATGAATTGAGCTAGAATGGGGATTAAAGATGTTCTAGCGCTGGTCTTCGGCGCGCCGCGTCTGTGCTTCAATCGAGGTCGGCGAACCGCGTGATCCGCAAGTCGATTGCGTATTCCGGAACATCCGCCCACCCATTCCGACAACATGCGCCCACCTGTTCCGGGCTATCCGCCGGGGGGTAATCTCCCCCGAAATTAAGGGGCTGCAAAAGTAGAATTTTCTCGGCAAGATGAACGAGGAGATTTCGAATGAAGACAAGCAGATACACTGAAGCGCAGATCATCGCGATCCTGCGGCAAGCCGAAGGCGGTGTGCCGGTGTCGCAGCTGTGCCGTGAGCATGGCATGAGCGATGCGTCGTTCTACAAGTGGCGGGCGAAGTATGGCGGGATGGATGCGTCGATGGTCAGCCAGATGAAGGCGATCGAGGACGAGAACCGCCGCCTCAAGCGCATGTATGCGGACCTGAGCATGCAGAACGATTTGCTCAAGGAAGCCCTTGGAAAAAAGTAGATCGGCCATCTCAGCGCCGCGAGATGGCCGAAACGGCGGTGGAACGACGGGGCGTCAGCATCGCGCTGGCGTGCCGGGCCTTCGGGGTCAGCGAGACTTGCTATCGCTACAGCCCAAAGCTGAAGGACGAGAACGAGGTGATCGCCGATCTGCTGACCGGTCTGACCGATGCGCGAAAGACCTGGGGGTTTGGCCTGTGTTTCCTGCATCTGCGCAACGTGAAGGGGCACCCATGGAACCATAAACGCGTCTATCGGATCTACTGCGAGCTGGAACTGAACCTGCGCATCAAGCCCCGCAAGCGGTTGAAACGGGAGAAGCCTGACGTTCTGGCGGTCCCGGACGGGCCAAATGTGACATGGTCGATGGATTTCATGGCAGATCGCCTCGGCGATGGCCGTGCGTTTCGGCTTTTGAACGTGCTGGATGACTTCAACCGCGAGGGGCTGGGGATCGAGGTCGATTTCTCGCTGCCCGCCGAGCGGGTAATACGAAGCCTCGACAGGATCATAGAATGGCGGGGAAAACCGGGCACGATCAGGGTCGATAATGGCCCCGAATACATCAGCGAAACGCTGAGAAAGTGGGCTGAGAAGAACAAGATCACCATCCAGCATATCCAACCCGGCCAGCCCCAGCAGAACGCCTATGTCGAGCGATACAACCGGACGGTCCGGCACGAATGGCTGGACCAATATATCATCGAAAGCATAGAGGAGGCACAGGATCAGGCCACGCAATGGCTATGGACTTACAACAACGACCGCCCCAACATGGGCATCGGCGGCATCACACCCGCCATGAAACTGAAAATGGCTGCGTGAATTCTACGGCTGCACCCCGTTAAAAAGGGGGAGATTACCACGGCCCTCCCCGTAGGCTTACTGTACGCCTTTGATCCGCTGCTTGATCTGCTGAAAGTCTGACGCGCTGGGCGTGCCGCGCAGGGGGACTGTGGAAATGTTGACCAGGTGTTGACCAGAACTGCAACGCCAAAAACCCGACTGGTTAAGTCGGATTCTATCTATTTGATATGCTTTGGTTTTTTGGTTGCGGGGACAGGATTTGAACCTGTGACCTTCAGGTTATGAGCCAAAATCCAAGCGATTCCAATGGCTTATAGATTTCAACGGCTTAGCCGATAAGCCTTTGTTCTCGCGCATTTTATTGCACTGCGTCCAGTAACATTCCCCGGCACTCGACCGCGCTAGATGTGCCCAAAATCGCATATCTCCGTTGACTCAGCGTTGACTCGGACCGGCACGATTATAATCGATCCTGATTGGTTCATGGCGTAAAAAGCGCACAATTTGAGGTCATTCTCCCAATAGCCTTCCAGAGGGTCGGTCACCGTGCGCCCAAGAAGGATCTTGCGCTTCGAGGGCGGTGTCGGGTCGGCATTGAAACGCCGGGCGGTCCGTTCGCTGAACCCGGCACGGGCAGCCGCGGTGCGTTGGCTGTGTTTCTGGAGGTCGGTCATGTATATTCTCACTTGCTGGTCGGTGATGGGTTTGTAGGCCAACCCGGATCCTCCGTTTGAACGCAGAGGCTTCCGGCTTACCAACCCGCAGCGACCAGCACCTACCCCCGAAATCAATCAGGCCGGTGGGGCCGTCCGCCAGACGGGCATGCCCGTCTTCCGTTCAGCCCCACCGGCCAAGGTGGCTATCGGCACCGGCCATGGTGGTTGTCGCTCAACACCCTGCCCCCAGACCGCGCCATGAGTTGCACATGAGAAGGGATTTTCCGATGGAAACTTGGATTGTTTCTGGGCCGTCCATAGGCATCAGGGCACGCGTGCGGTGCGCTATGACTTATCCATCAAGTACTTGGAAATCACCGCGTCCACGCCAAACATGTCGGCGTCCGCCATGATTGCGGCGAACTGATCCGAGGCGGCAAATTCGTCCAAGTTTTCTTGTACCCTTTTGTCGATCTTGGCGCGCTGAGTGTCGGACATTTCTGCCATGGCGGCGCTGACGAAGCTGGCCTTTTGACGGAACAGATCAATCAAACCGGCAGGAAGAACAAACTTGCCCGGTTTCAGCAACCCGTCCCTGACATGCAGCTTGGTCCCTTCCCATCGGTTCGGTCCCTTCTGGATTATGCCGAAGATCATGAACCGGCCCATCTTCGCGAAGGTCATCAGTGACTCGCCCGAACCAACAATGTCCAAGGTAACAGCGCCTGTCATAAAGCGATTGAAATTGTTCGGCAGATCGTCGAATGAGGTCTTCTCGACAAAGTCAAAGATCAGCAGATGCTGCTCGAACTTGTCAGGGTGCGGCACTTCTCCGTCCAGGAACGCTCGCCAACGCGCCTCCGCTTCGTCCATGAGGCGATTCTGCTCCTCGCTGTAGGTGGCGTCTGGGTTTCTGCCGCGCGCATACTTCAGGACGCGCCACGAAACCGACACCGCGAACTTGAGCATCCATTCCCGATACGGGATGCGGTAGTCGCCACCGTGCCAGGGATGAAACACCTTGGTCGCGAAAGCCGTCTCATACTGCCCGAAATGACCCTCGCAAGTACCACACAACCACGGTTGTTTGATGCCATCCTGAACCCGGACATTCGGCTTGTCCGTGTGGCGTAAGTGGCCTTTCCCGGAGCGCTTGCGTAGCCACCGGAAAACGAAGGCGGGTAACACATGGCTCTGCATCAACTCGGCCTGTTTACCGCAGAATGCGCACGTTCTCTCCACCGGCTGCTCCTTTCACTCGTTACCCCTAGAACACTATCCCCTGAGGCACCATGCTGCTAGTATTGGGGCGCGACCACATTTCCCGAGCTGCCGTTGGTTCAATGCGAGGCTACCTTCACAAAGGGCTCGAAGCAGTCCTTGGCCAGTCTGGGATATTGTCGCCGAACTCCTCCCCCCACCGCAGAACAAAAAGGGACCGGCACCAACCCTCATTTCTATCTGCCGGTTTATGCCACCCTGCCACCCCTTCGGTCGATGTTTGAGTTGATCTGCAGCGCGGATCACGCCTGTGTCACGTCAGCACGGAGGTGGTTCATCATGGCGCAAAGGGAAAAACTGACCGAAAAACTGGTCAGGGCGGCCGAGCCTCGCGCGGGGATTTACCAGGTCTTCGACGAGGACGTGCGGGGGTTTTCGCTGCGCGTCTTCACATCTGGCAGCAGGAATTTCACGCTGGATTACCGGATCAAAGGCCGCCAGCGTCGCTTCACCATCGGCAGGTGGCCTGAATGGACGGTCACCGCCGCGCGCGAACAGGCCAAGGCGCTGCGCCGCATCATCGACGATGGTGGCGACCCGCTTGGTGAACGGGAATGCGGGATGACGGCCCCCCGCATCCCCGATCTGATTGACCGCTATATCGAAACCCACCTGCCCAATCTGGCCCCGACCAATCGCACCGACCAGATTTCCATGCTGCGCAAACTGGTCCAGCCGGTCTGGAAGCACAAGCTGGTCGAGGAGGTCACGCTGGATGATGTCGACCGACTGCTTGCCCAAGTGGCCAAGGGCCGCTCCCGCCCTTCCAAGGCCAAACCCAACAATCGCGCGCGGAAATTGCAGGGTTCGAAACCGACCCCGATCCGTGCCAACCGAACCGGCGAGGTCTTGCGCAAGATGTTCAACCTCGCCGTCCAGTGGAAAATGCGCCCCGACAATCCGGCGATGGGGTTTCACCGGCGCATCGAGACGGAACGCGAACGCTATCTGAGCATGGATGAGATTGATCGTCTGGCAATCGCGCTGGGCACGGCCGAGGACCAGCGCGCCGCCAACATCATCCGCATGTGCATGTTGACAGGCGCCCGCCTCGGCGAGGTGCGTTGCGCGCGGTTTGAGCAGTTCAATCTGGAATTTGCCACGTGGTCGAAGCCCGCGACCACCACCAAGCAGCGCAAGATCCACCGTCTGCCGATTTCGCCGGATGTGGCGGCCATCGTGCGCCAACGGATGACGGCGGTGCATCGGGATTGTCCATGGCTTTTTCCCGGCGATGTGCCCGGCCAGCCGGTCAAGGAAATCCGCCGGTTCTGGCGTCAGATCCAGACCGAGGCCGGGATTGCGGGCGTGCGCATCCATGACCTGCGGCATACCTTCGCTTCCCTGCTGGTCAGCGGGGGCGCGTCGCTGGAGATGATCGGCAAGCTGCTGGGGCATTCCCAGATGCGCACCACGCAACGCTATGCGCATATGATGGACTCGCCCTTGCGGGACGGGGTCAATGCGGTCGCGGAGATGATGAAGCCGCAGCTGCGCATTGTTCAGGGCGGGCGCTGATCTCGCCCTGAACGGGCATCAACGCCACGGGTCAATGAGGATCGTCGGTCTATTGCGGCTTCTTCAGGGCCCGCCAGATCGGGCTGAGCTTGCGCCGGATCTGGCTTTCATCCGGAACAGACCCATCCTTGGCATGCGCCACGAACCATTCCTGACCTTCCGCGACAAGCTCGGCCTGCGATTCCGGCAATCCATGCTCAAACAGCCTGATCATAAGGGCTTGAAGCATCCCCTCCCAATCGTGGCGGGACGACCGCCCGGGGCTGACATGAACCCGGTGCAACGGATCGTACTCGTCTTCAAAGCGCTGTGCCGTTTTGGCCGTCACCAGAAGGTCGTCCACTTCGATAGCTACCCCTTGGGCGGGATCGGTGATGACTTTCCATGCGCCAGTGCCCTGCTGCCGGATGCGCCAGACCAGGCAGGCCTTGGGACCGGGGCGGTTGCGCCGAAACAGAGGCATAATGTCCTCAGCACAGACCGCTACGAGTCCAACCAGCGGTTCGGTTCCGCAGCAATGGACCAAGCCAATGCTGACGACAATTTCAATGATTCCCTCGGTCGCCCATCCAACAATATCGGCAGGCGCGCATCCCCAACGCACAGCCAAATCCTCCAAAGCCCAGAAAACACGTGGTGGTAAAGCCATCGCTTCGTCCTTTTCGAAGTTTGCATGAGGGCGCGCGCGGCGTTGGTCACAGACGTGCCGAGAGAACCCCGACGCCACCCTGAACCCGCAACTTTCGGTTGTTAACGTAGCGACTGAACTCGCCCATAAAAAATGGGGCATTCCAGAAAGCTTCAATAAAACAAGGGGTGGCACAAAGGGCGCGATGAATACGCCGGTTTATGCCACCCTGCCTCCCCCCGTCCTCTGCTCCCCTGCACCCCGTGACGCAACCGCCCGCAATCGGGCGCAAAGGGAAAGGAATCACAGATGTTGGATACACAGGACAGCCGCCATGAAGGGCCCGACATGGGCCTATTGGAGGACTGGATCAGTCGGCATGATCTGGCGATCAGCCTCGGGGTGTCGGAGGACACGCTGTGGCGGTGGGACATGAGGCGCACCGGCCCGCAGAGCATCAAGCTGGGGCGGAAGGTCTATTACCGGCGCAGCACCGTGCGCAGCTGGCTTGAGGCCAGAGAACAGACACGCAAGACACCGTCGCGGGGTCGGCGATGACCGCGTCCTTTCCCTTCCGCAAGCGCCAGGCGCGCGATCAGGCGCGCGCCGACTGGCTCGACGAGCGGCGGCGCGAGGCACGGTTGGTCGTGGCCGATGTGGTGCATCACTCCGACCACCTGATCCGGCTCGCCTGCAACGTACTCGTCCAGCATGGCGAAACCCCCGAGGAACGCGAGGACGCGCGCATCCTGCTGGTCGTGCTTGATGCCAAGACCCCAGGGCGGGGCGGCGATGACCAGCGAAATCCGGAGGTGGCGCGATGACCCGTCGTGGTACCCCCGAGGCCGATCTGCAGCGCGCCGTTGTGCAGGCGCTGCGCTTTGCCCTGCCCCGCGATGCCATCGTGCATCACTGCGCCAACGAGGTGTCTGAGCCGGGACCGCGCGGTGCGAAACGCCAGGCGATCCTGGTCGGCATGGGCGTTCATGCCGGTTTCGCCGATCTGATGGTGATGTGCGATGGCCGCGTGCTGTTCCTCGAGCTGAAGGCCCCGAAGGGTCGCCTTCGCCCGACGCAGGAGAGCTTTCGCGAGGCGGTGCTCGCGCAGGGCTTTGGCTGGGCGCTGGTGCGCTCGGTCGACGATGCGCTGGGCGCGCTGGCGGATCATGGCTTCACCAGTCGCGCGCAGCTCCCGTCGCGGAGGGCTGCGCCATGAGCCACAAGGCAACCGTCTGGGCAATCCAGCAACGCGGGCTGAAGCCCGCCACCAAGATCGTGCTCTGGTTCCTCTGCGATCGGCACAACCCGGATTTCGGGTGTTTCCCGACGCAGGCGCGGTTGGCCGACGATGCGGAGATGTCGATTTCGGCGCTCAATGGTCATCTCGCAAAGCTGGAAGAGCTGAGGCTGATCCACCGGGTCCGCACCCATGATCCGCGCACCCACAAGCGCCAGGCCACGCGCTACATCCTGGGGTTCGAGGACAGCTTCCCACAAGTGCCAACTCCGGAAACCGGAGACGGGATTTCGGGAACGAACAAGGAACAGGACGACGCGCCAATTCCGGATTCCGGACATGGAGCCATCTCCGGATTTCCGGCAAAGCCATCTCCGGATTTTGGCCAAAGCCATCTCCGGAATCCGGAGACTAACCTTGTAAGAGAACCTTTAAGGAAACCAGTAAAGGAGGAGGAGGGCGCGGCTGCGCGCGAGGCCGATTTTGATCGGTTCTTCGCAGAGCTACTGCAAGCGCTGGGCTTCGATGCAAACGCGATCCTCCCCGCCTGGTGGCAGGGCTGGCCAGCCCGCACCCATGTTCGCCGCTGGATCGACGATCTCGGGTTGACCGTGGATCGGATCATCGAGGTCGCCAGAGAGACCCGGACCGATCATCCCAACCCGCCTGATGGCCCCAAAGCGCTGAACCGGTTCATGGAACGGGCAGCAGCGCGCGATGCGCAGGCGGCCATCGCGACTTCGAAGGGCACAAAGGCCAAGCGGCGGCGCAAAGCAGATGCAGCGCCCCCGCCCAGCGAGGATGAGCTGGCGGCCTTCTACGCGGCCAAGGTCAACTCCGACGAATATCTGCCCACGGGCATGATCAGCACCGCCATGTGCGGATTGATGCTGGCGCGCGGGCTGGTGACCCGCGAACGCCTCAGCCAGCGCGTGGTGCGGTGAATGGCATGGTGTCACGTCCCCGGCACGGATTGTCCCTCTGCGCAGGCGGCGGAGGCCTGGATATGGGCCTCATGCTCGCCGAACCCGGCTATCACACCCGGTGCTTCGTCGAATGGGAGGACTGGCCCCGAACTGTGCTCATCGCGGCCCAGCGCGCCGGATACTTTGCCCCGGCCCCGATCTGGGATGATCTGCGCAGCTTCGATGCCCGGCCCTTCTGCGGTGCTTTCGATACCGTCCTCGCGGGATATCCCTGCCAGCCCTTCAGCGCGGCCGGAAAGCGCGGCGGTGCCGATGACCCCCGTCACCTCTGGCCCGATGTCGCACGGGTCATCGGAGAATGCCGACCCGAATGGGTCTTTCTCGAAAACGTCGCCGGGCACGTCACCCTCGGGCTCGAGACTGTCCTGCGAGAGCTTTGGGGCATGGGCTACACGCCTGCGGCGGGTCTGTTCAGCGCGGCAGAAGTCGGCGCGCCGCACCAGCGGCTGCGAATCTTCATCCTGGCCCACACCGATGAGCCTGCATCCGGGCACGGCCAGCTACAACCCAGCCGGGAACAGCGACTTCACCCGCAAGGCGGAAGCACTGGCGCTGGGCATCACCAACTGGTCCACGCCGAAAGCGACGGACGGCGCGAAGGGTGGTCCGGGTCAGAGCTATGGCTCGGGCGGGACGCCGCCACTCCCAGCGCAAGCTGCGCGATGGCCGACACCGGCCGCGCAGAACTGGAAGGGCAGTTCCGAGGCCAGCGTCACCCGGGCCGATGGCAAATCCCGGATGGATATCCTGCACTACCGGGCGGAGCAGGGCTTCACCCGCCCGGCCCCGGCGATCACGATGCATGGCGCGCGGTGCTCGCATCACGCCCCGATCTCGCGCCCGCTCTGGGCTTCGATGATTGCCTCGCATGGGCGCGCCGCGTGTCGGCGGATCCTGAAGGGCCGCGCGCGGCGGCGGCTGAACCCGCTCTTCGTCGGATGGCTGATGGGCTGGCCCATCGGGCACGCGCTCTGCGCCTGCTCGGCAATGGAGTTCACCCTCTGGCAGCAGCACATGCGTGGCGCGCTCTCGCAGCTGCCCATGGCCTCGGGCCCGTGGATCTGGCGGCCGACGGACGATGCCCAGCGCCCGTCGCAGATGGACTTCCTTGAAAGATTGCAGCCATGAGCATGCAGGGACGGATTGGCCGCATTGGCGGCAGCAAGGTCAAACGCGCGCTGGGCGTGCAGGCGGCGCTGGAATGGGCGTTTCGGGTTGAAAGGGCACAACTGGAACTGCCGCCGCCAAAGGACGTGGCCGAGGAAGGCTTTGGTTTTGGCCTCGAATACGTCCTCATGCAGCGCGCAGCGCTGGGCTGCAAGGTCGACGGCGGACAACACAAGATGGGCAGCTACACCCATGCGGACGCCGAGGTGATCGCCGCCACCGTCGCCGGAATGCCCGACAGTCTCGGCGGCATCCGCATGGCGATCCGCGTTGCGGAACTGGCGCGGGCTGGCCTCACCCCTGACTGGATGCCGAGTGTCGTGCCGCGCTGCCTGCCACGTGACACGCGCGAGAACCAGCACGGCGTGCGCGCGGTGACCGTGGTGGTTGGCACCGAGCGCCTGCTGACCCGAGGCAAATGGCGCACAGTCGAGGTGCTAGCCTGCCCGGTCACCTGGCGGCCACATCCGGAACAGATCGCATCCGCCCGGCGCGGTTATGAGGATTGGCGGCAGGCGCTGGATTGGGTGCGGGATGGGCTGATCGCGGGCGGGATGTTGCGGGATGTCGAAGTGACCGCGGCAATGCCGAAGAAGCGGCCATGGCTGGCGCGACCGCACACGGCGTTGTAAGCATAGACGAAGCATTGCAATTTTCGCCTTCCCCTTGCGGGCTTGTCGCGCAAACTTGCCTATAAACCAGTCAGGGACGTGTGGGATGACCGAAGAGCAAAAGAAGAAACTTGAACAAAAGCTCTGGGATATTGCCAATACCCTGCGCGGCAAGATGAACGCCGATGAATTTCGCGATTACATCCTGGGGTTCATCTTCTTCAAATACCTGTCCGAGCGCATGCACCTATATGCCAACGATGTGCTCAAGCAGGACGGCATCGATTACCTGTCGGTCAATGAGGCTACCCCGGACGGCCAGACAATCCTTGCCGCGGTCAGCGAGGCGTCCGTCGATGCGCTGGGCTATTTCCTGCGCCCGTCCGAGCTGTTCAGCCAGATTGCCAAACGCGGATCAAAGCCGGGCCAGTTCATCCTGGCCGACCTGACCAAGATCCTGAACAACATCCAGCGCTCGACTATGGGCACGGAATCCGAGGATGATTTTGACAACCTGTTCGAAGACCTCGACCTGACATCCACCAAACTCGGCCGCACCGAAGAGGCCAAGAATACCCTTATCGCGCGCGTCCTGACGCATCTGGACGAGATTGATTTCCAGCTCGATCAGGCCGACAGCGATGTTCTGGGCGACGCCTATGAATACCTGATCGGGCAGTTTGCCAGCGGCGCGGGCAAGAAAGCGGGCGAGTTTTATACGCCGCAGCAGGTGTCCACCATCCTTGCGCGCATCGTCACCACCGGCAAGACACGGCTGAAATCGGTCTATGATCCGGCCTGTGGGTCGGGGTCGCTGCTCTTGCGCGTGGCCAAGGAGGCGGACGTGTCCGAGTTCTTCGGGCAAGAGATGAACCGCACCACCTACAACCTCGCGCGCATGAACATGATCCTGCACGGCGTGCATTACCGCAATTTCGATCTGAAACAGGAAGACACGCTGGAACACCCCCAGCATGACGGCCTGCGGTTTGAGGCAGTCGTGGCCAACCCGCCGTTCAGCGCCAAGTGGTCGTCCAACCCCATTCTGCTGTCGGATGACCGGTTCAGCCAATATGGGCGGCTGGCCCCGGCATCCAAGGCCGACTTTGCCTTTGTCCAGCACATGCTGCACCACCTGGACGATAACGGCACCATGGCGGTGATCCTGCCGCATGGCGCGCTGTTCCGGGGCGGGGCCGAGGGGCATATCCGGCAATACCTGATCAAGGATCGCAACTGGCTGGATGCTGTCATCGGCCTGCCTGCCAACATCTTTTACGGCACCACCATTCCCACCTGCATTCTGGTGTTCCGGAAATGCCGCGAGACCGAGGATGTGCTGTTTGTCGATGCGTCCGGCTGTTTCGAGAAGGCCAAGAACCAGAACGTGCTGCGCAACAGCGATGTGGACCGCATCGTTGCCGCCTTTCGCGGGCGGGCGGTTGAGGCGCGGTTCAGCCACCGCGCCGCACGGGCCGAGATCGAGGAAAACGACTATAACCTGAACATCCCCCGCTATGTGGACACGTTCGAGGCAGAGGCCGAGGTTGATCTGGCCGCCGTTGCGGCAGAGTTGCGCGCCATTGACGAGGGCATGGCGGCGCTGGACGAAACCATTCGCGGCTTTTGCGCCGAGTTGGGGCTGGAGGCGCCGGTATGAGCGTGATTGCCCCCAACTTGAGGTTTTCGGGTTTCAGCCAACGGTGGCAGAAGAAGACCTTGGGTGACTTCATGACCTTCAAAAACGGGGTCAATGCCGACAAATCAATGTATGGCTCTGGCCGCAAGTTCATAAATGTTCTTGATGTCATTGCGCCAGCCCCAATCACTCATGATCGCATCATTGGAAGTGTGACAGTTTCGGACAAAGAATTCGCAAAGAACGAAGTGCAATATGGCGACATATTGTTTCAAAGAAGTTCAGAAACCCGTGTAGAGGTTGGGCAAAGCAACGTCTATCTCGACAAAGACAAGACGGCAACTTTTGGTGGCTTTGTAATTCGAGGCCATGCAACTACCGAATTCGATCCGATGTTCTTTCATGCGTTGCTCAAAACCGACAAAGTTCGGGACGACATGACCAGTCGGAGCGGTGGAAGCACTCGGTATAATATCGGGCAAGATTCCCTCGCCTCTGTGCCCGTTCATGTTCCCTCCCTCCCCGAACAGCAGAAAATCGCGGCGTTTTTGGGGGCGGTGGATGCCAGGCTTGCGGCGCTGGCGGCCAGGCAGGCGGCGCTGGGGCGGTTCAAGGCCGGGCTGATGCAAAAGCTGTTCAGCCAGCAGCTTCGGTTTACCCGAGAGGATGGCGGGGCTTTTCCGGATTGGCAGGAAAAGCGGCTGGGGGACTTCTGCAATGTTCTTTCAGGGCACCCAGTTTCGGGTGAAGACATTCTCGAAATTGAGACAGATTTCCGCCTCCTGAGGGGCGCCAATATTTCAGAAGGAAGTATCAGGCACTCAAAGGAGCTTGATCGATTTTTTGGTGGCTTCAATAGTAGATTAGCTCGATTTATTTTGAAAGTTGGCGATGTTGTGATTGGCATGGATGGTTCAAAGGTTGGGAAGAATGTTGCCACTATTGATCAGCAAGACGCTGGCAGCTTTTTAATTCAGCGTGTGACACGTCTACGAACCGATCAGAAGAATGATCTTCGGTACGTTTATCATCATGTAACATCACCACGCTTTCGACAGTATGTTGATGTTGTGAACACAAGTTCCGGCATTCCACATATTAGCCTCAAGCAAATACGTGACTTCGAGATTCCCATGCCCCATCCCGACGAACAACAGAAAATCGCCAGCGCGCTCTCGGCAATGGATGCCAAAATTCAGGCGGTGGCGGAACAGGTGACCAAACTCCAGACCTTCAAGAAGGGTCTGTTGCAGCAGATGTTCGTGTAGCAGCGGCACCGTGCGGCGCGGTCTTGACATTGGCTTGACATTTTGCAGGATTTCGCCATATAACTGCCATATGCCGCAGGAGGGCGTGCCATGCCACAACTTCATTTGATCGAACAACCCACGGTGCCACCCGTGCCGCAGTTCACCCCGGCCGAAGTGCAGGCGATGCAGCGCGCCTTTGTCAACCTCGCCGCGCGATGGCAGATCACCGACGATCAGGCGGCGGTGCTGATGGGCGATATCTCGGTCCGCACCTTCCGGCGCTGGAAGGCGGGCGATCTGGGCCGCGCCGGTGTCGATTGCGCCGCGCGGCTGTCAAACCTGATGGGCATCCACAAGGCGCTGCGCCTGCTGTTCAAGGACCCCGCGCGCGGCTATGGCTGGATCAAGCGGCCCAATGACGCTTTTGGCGGGGCCTCGGCGCTTGAGGTGATGCTGGGCGGGCAGTTGACCGACCTCATGCGCGTGCGCCGTTATCTCGATGCGATGCGCGCCCCGTGGTAGCAGCGCCGCCCGACGCCCCCGAAATCCGGCTGACATGGGAGCGGTATCACCGGCTGATCAATTCCGCCTGGCCGCCGATTGACCTGTTCGAGGATATCGCGGACCCCGCCGACTGGCTGCTGATCGGCGCGGGCGAGGGCAGGACCAACCCACGGCTTGCCGCCACCATCGGCAACCTTGATCTGGTGCCACCGGCGCGGCGGGTCGGCGGGCCGGGCGCGTCTTATGTCATGGCACCCTTCACCCATGTCAGCCCCGACCATCACGGGCGGTTTCACGATGGCAACCATGGCGCGTTCTACGCGGGCGACAGTTTCGAGACCGCGCTGTTCGAGACCGTGCATCACACGCAGATATTCTGTGCCATGACGGCAGAGGCCCCCGGCTGGATCGCCGACAAGCGCGAATTGGTCGGGCGCATCGACGCCACGCTGACCGACATTCGCACGGGGTTTCCCGCGCTGCTGGACCCCGACGACTATACAGCGCCACAGGCGTTCGCGCGCCGCATGAAGGCTGCCGGGTCGAACGGGATCGTTTACCCTTCGGTTCGCAATCCCGGCGGCACCTGTTTCGCCGCCTTTTACCCGGATGTCATGGGTGTGCCTGTTCAGGGGCGGCACATCAGCTATCACTGGGACGGCACCCGGATCGACATGATCAAGGATCTGGCCGCGTCTGCCGTTTACTCGATCTCGCCCTGAGGCAATTTTCATGATCCAATCCGAAGCACAGCTTGAAACAGGTCTGGTCAAACGGCTGCACTCTCTGGGCTGGGAGCCTGTGACCATCACCGACGGCGCTGGGCTGCGCGCGAACCTGAAGGCGCAGTTGGAGGCGCATAACGGCGTCAGCCTGTCGGATGCAGAGTTCACCCGCGTGCTGAACCACCTCGACAAGGGCAACGTCTTTGACAAGGCCAAGATCCTGCGCGACCGCATGGCCCTGCCCCGCGACGACGGCACGACCGTCTACATCCAGTTCCTGAATTCCGAAGAATGGTGCCGCAACCGGTATCAGGTCACCTCGCAGGTCACCCAAGTCGGCAGCTACAAGAACCGCTATGACGTGACGCTGCTGATCAACGGCCTGCCCTTGATCCAGGTCGAGCTGAAGCGCCGCGGCATGGAGCTGAAGGAGGCCTTCAATCAGGTCAACCGCTACCAGCGCCATTCCTATTGGTCGGACCACGGGCTGTTTCAGTATGTGCAGCTGTTCGTGATCTCGAATGGCGTGAACACCAAATACTATGCCAACAACCGCGACCAGGATTTCAACCAGACCTTTTTCTGGGCCGATGTCGAGAACCGCCTGATCACCCAGCTTGACGCTTTTGCCGACGCCTTTCTTGAAAAGTGCCATGCGTCAAAGATGATCAGCAAATACATCGTCCTGCACGAGAGCAACAAGGTGCTGATGGTGCTACGGCCCTATCAGTATTTCGCGGTCGAGGCGATTGTCGAGCGGGTGAAGGCCGGGCGGAAGAATGGCTACATCTGGCACACGACAGGCTCCGGCAAGACGCTGACCAGCTTCAAGGCAGCACAAGTGCTGATCGAAAACCCCAAGGTGCACAAGGTCGTCTTTGTCGTCGACCGCAGCGACCTCGACTATCAGACCACCAAGGAATTCAACCATTTCAGCGACGGCTCAGTTGATGGCACCGACAACACCCGGGCGCTGGTCAAGCAGCTGGCGGGCGATCACAAGCTGATCGTCACGACGATCCAGAAGCTGAACACGGCCATATCCCGCGATAAGTTCGAGGGGCCGCTGCAGGCGGTGAAAGACGAACGGGTGGTGTTCATCTTCGACGAATGCCATCGCTCGCAGTTCGGCGAGACCCACAAGCGCATCGTGGCGTTCTTTGCCCGCGCCCAGATGTTCGGCTTCACCGGCACCCCGATCTTTGCCGAAAACGCGATGGCCAAGCGGACGACGAAGGATCTGTTCGGGGAGTGCCTGCATAAATACGTCATCACCGACGCGATCAGCGATGAAAATGTTCTGCGGTTCTCGGTCGAATACTGGGGCAAGCTGAAGCGCAAAGATGGCAGCCTGATCGACGAAGAGGTCGCGGGCATCAACATCAAGGAGTTCTTCGACCACCCCGACCGGATCGACGGTGTGGTGGACTGGATCATCCAGAACCATGATCGCAAGACCCACAACCGTCAGTTCAGCGCGATGCTTTGCGTCAGTTCGGTCGATGCGCTGATCACCTATTACGAGGCCCTCAAGCGGCGGCGCGATGCGGGCGAGCACGATCTGCGCGTTGCCACCATCTTCACCTACACGGCCAACGAAGAAGATGCCGATGCCGACGGTCTGATCGGCGATCCCGATTTCAACATCGGCGTGGACAGGCCGATCAACGTGCACACCCGCGAAAAGCTGGATCGGTTCATCGCCGACTACAACGCGATGTACCAGACCGCCTACTCGACCAAGGACAGCAACAGTTTCTACAACTATTACAAGGATATCGCGAAGCGCATGAAAGAGCGCGAGCGGCGCGATTTCCAGGACAAGGACCGCGTCGACATCCTGCTGGTCGTCAACATGTTCCTGACCGGGTTCGATGCCAAGAAGCTCAACACGCTCTACGTCGACAAGAACCTGCGGTATCACGGGCTGATCCAGGCATTTTCGCGGACCAACCGTGTCCTTGGCCAAGTCAAATCCCAAGGCAACATCGTCTGCTTCCGGAACCTGAAGGCCAAAACCGACGAGGCGATCACCCTGTTTTCCAACAAGGATGCCCTTGAGACCGTCCTGATGGCGCCCTATGAAGAATATGTTGCACAGTTCAACGCGGCCGTCGCCAATCTGCTGGAAATCGCACCGGACGTGGACAGCGTGAACGATCTGCAAACCGAGGGCGAAATGCTCGCCTTCGTGCAGGCGTTCCGCGAGTTGATCCGCGTCCGCAACGTGCTGGGCAGCTTCACGCAGTTCAGCCCAGACGACCTGACCCTCGATCCGCAGAAGTTCGAGGACTACAAGAGCAAGTACCTCGACATCTATGACCGGACAAAACGGACCAACGAAAACGAGGCGGTGTCGATCATCGACGAGGTCGATTTCGAACTGGAGCTGATCCAGCGTGACGAAATCAACGTCGCCTACATCCTTGGCCTGCTCGCCGAGGTGTCGCGGGATGCCAACAGCCTGGATGCCACCCAGCGCGATGAAAGCGCACGCAAGCGCAAGCTGGTGATGGACATGCTTGGGTCGGAGGCCCAGCTGCGCAGCAAGCGGGAGCTGATCGAGCGGTTCATCGAACAGCATATGCCGAAGGCACAGGACAGCGGCGCCAGTGTCGAAGAGACCTTTTTCGCCTTCTGGAACGACGAGCGGGTCAAGGCGATGGAGGCGGTTTGCGCTGAGGAGGGCATCCCACCGGCGGCGTTCCAGCGCCTGGTCGAGGAATACCAGTTCACTGGCAAACCGCCCCTGCGCGAGGCTGTCATCGACGCACTGGAGCAAAAGCCAAAGATTCTGGAACGCAAGAAGATTACCGAGCGGATCATCGACAAGCTGCTGGGGTTGGTCGCGACGTTTGATGACGGGTTGGGAGGGATATGATGAAAAAGGCGGGGAGGAGACGTTCGCCGCGGCCCCCCGTCCGAACGCCAAGATTACCAATACGAGAGCTGGCTCGCACCTTGGGCCAGGTTCGTGTAGACTCCTGTTCGCCAAGCGCAGAACAAAATTCATGGCGACAAACTGCTTATGCGAAGAATGGAACGCACTGATGATCACTAGGCTTGAGATTGATGGCTTTAAGACTTTCGAGAATTTTTCCATTGATTTAATGCCCTTCACCGCAATTGTGGGCCCCAATGCCAGTGGAAAATCCAATCTATTTGATGTAATTAGGCTTCTTGCTGAACTTGTTACCGAAGATGTGCGCTCGGCCATGACCAAGTTACGGGGTGAGCCGCTCGAGTTGTTCAGACGAACCCCCTACCGAAGCGCTAAAATGATGACGCTCGCTGTCGAAGTTCTTCTTCCCATTTCCGGCATTGACCAGTTTGGCACGAAGTTCCATTTGAAGACTCAACGCATCAGATATGAGGTTTCTCTCAGAGCAGAAACCGATGCCATCGGCAATATCGAGAAAGTCATCGTTGCGAACGAAAAGTGTGAACGAATTAGAAAGAAAAACGAGCAAAGCGCCTTTATCAAGAGAGAGCATAAAATTGCGTATGGAGGGAATATGCGAGATACGCCATTCCTCGATACAGAAACAAATAGTGACGGGCAAAAATCCTTCCTCATTCGGCAAGATGGTCCAAATAAAAAAGGTCGCCCCACTCGAATTCCAGCAATAGACGCTTCCAGGACCGGTATCTCAACCGTTCAAACGGCAGAGTTTCCACACCTTTATGCGGTTAAAAATTTTTTGGGTCATCCAAGTTTTCTTGAGATCAGTCCAACTGAAGCGCGGCGCGAGAATGATCGTTTCGTTGAGAAAGAACTATTGCCTTCAGCTTCAAACTTAGCCGCCGTACTTGACCGGCTGAAATCTGAGACGGGAACGCTCGACCAACCCGATGGCATTCTGAATGACATTTCAAACCAAATATCTCAGCTTATTCCTGCTGTTCGAAAAGTACATAGCGTCACGTCCAGAGACCAAAAAGAGTACACTTACGAAATAGAGATGGCTGACGGTCTGCGTTTTAGCTCTAGGGTGATTTCTGATGGAACGCTGCGGATCCTAGCTCTCGTCACTCTATTGAACGACCCAGATCGCAAAGGTCTTTTGTGTTTCGAAGAGCCAGAGAATGGGATACATGAAGGTAGGATCCCAGCGCTCATCGAACTCATACGGTCATCGACTGCGGATGTTGTAGCTGACTACTTTCAAGTCGTTGTTAACACTCACTCGCCAGCTGTCATGAAGGCTTTGCAAGATACAGAGATCGTCGCAGCAGACATTGTTAATGTTGTCACCCAAGATGGTGTGACGAAGAAAACGAGAATGCGTGGCTCACCATTAGAAATGGGTGATTTGATTGATCCCGAGATAAGCCTTACGCGCTATGAAATCGAAAGCCTTCTGCACAGAAAGTTTGACGCTGCATGAATTACTTGGCGTGGGCACTTTTTGCTGAAGGGCGGACTGACATACGTTATCTTGAAACGCTGCTCCCTCGGGTTGTTCTGCATCTAATACAACGAGCTGTTGGCCCAGAAGCCATGGTCCCGGATTTTCCAGTTGATGTCTTCGGGGTGGATTGTCGTGATCTAGACACAGCAGCCGTGAAGATCTGCACGGCCAGTGAGGCTTTCCAATTGCTTTTTGTACATGGAGACACCGGGTCCCCTGCCCAAGAACAGCACCTCGAAAACCGTACATGTGCCCTTTGTGGGCGGGTCGAAAGTAGATGCGGGATATTGCGAGATCGATGCGTTGTTGTTGCCCCAAGACAGGAAACTGAGGCGTGGTGCTTGGTAGACAAGGCCGCCATCCGCTCAGCATATGGTGTTGGTAACGGATTTGATCTGTCGTTTATTCCAGATGCTGCCAATGTTATCGAATCCATCCAAGACCCCAAAGATGTATTAAGACAAATCCATAATAGTCTCCCAGGAGGGAGAAGGCGGAAAAATCCTCCGATCCCCTACGCGAACTTGGGGCAGATACAGGACTTGAGCCGTTTGATGCTACTTCCGTCCTTCAAATCATTCGAGTTACGACTTATCGCTGCTCTAAGAACCCTCGGATATCCCGGGCTAGAATAATGCCTATCGATACATTTTCGGGAACAACACGCCTGACAGACGATGGCGCTTCCAGCTCTTGGCCTCGACCTCACCAAGCGGACGTTCGCTGACGGCGATGCGAATGTCTTGAAAGGTGAAGGTTTTCTGATGCGGGTCGCGGCGGAACGTTGGGGACTGGCGCGACCACGACCCGCGTTGGAAAACCTCCCAAGGAGGAAGCCGCGGGGGTCTTGGATAGACCTATGGGGAAAGTGTGCAGACGGTTGGGGCGACGGCTGTGTGTAAGCATCCGGCGAGGGACGCGGTCACGCGGCCTTGACAGCTTTCTGCTCGGCGTTCCAGTTCCATGGGAGCAATTCAGGCAAGCGTGACACGGTGATATCGGGCAGGCGCGCCAGGACATCTGCCATCCAGGCCTGCGGGTCAATGTCGTTCATCTTGCAGCTGACGATCAGGGTATACATGAAGGCCGCCCTGTCGCCGCCGCGTTCAGACCCCGCAAAAAGCCACGACTTTCTTCCCAATGCGATCCCTCT
>NZ_JAGQDH010000027.1 GCF_018069895.1 Roseovarius autotrophicus
AGACGTGGGAGAGTAGGTCACCGCCAAACCTGTAAAATACCCAGCGTATCTCTCTCAAACGATCCAAAATACAGATACCGCGGGGTGGAGCAGCCAGGTAGCTCGTCAGGCTCATAACCTGAAGGTCACAGGTTCAAATCCTGTCCCCGCAACCAAATTCCCTAACCTTTCCAAATGGTTAGAACCCGACAAAAACACTTGTGTATAGACACGCGCGTTTTACCTCAACGCCACCTCAACGTTTGGCGAGTCCCCCCTTGAAAAGCGGGGGCTTTTTGCATTGGGGGCTCCCGATCACACTAACAGTCGAAAACCTGGTGCCCTGCTGATCTGGTTCTACGCATCCGAAGTCCCCGAGCGACATTCGTTGAGCCCAAAGCTGCTACACCTCGATACTGACGCCACTCGCCACAAGCGCAGCGGCCTCAATGGCGATCGGGGTAATCAGATCGACGTCAACGTCGGGTGTCTCGATCCCCACAACCAGCGCATAACGCGCCTTGCTTTCGACTCTCCCAAGCGCTTTGCGTTCCCGCCACCAACCAGAGATAGGGTAGACGTAGAGCAGGTCGCGTTCGACGAGTTCGACGGCACTCCCCTCCCAGATGTCTGTATGGATTGAACCTGCTGAAATTGACTTCGGCCCAAAAAACCAGCCGTCGTTGTCTTCGTTGATCGGGCGTGGATCGTCTTCAACGCGGTCGTCTTTGTTAACCCGACGCAGAAAATTCCCGTCCGTTTCCCGTGCCCGTTTCAGATCGAAGCGTAGGCCGAACGCCTGGTACCTGGCCGGGTCGATGGCGCTCGCGAAGCTCGGATTGGGTTCGACGAAGTACGAACGGGTAACCTTCAGACGGACTCGTTCATCTCCAAGACTTTCAAGGATGGACCGAGGCCAAGGCAGACGATAAACGTGGGCGTCGCCAAACCGCACATTGCTGTTCTCGGTCCGGAAAGGCTGGATATGCCGTTGCGCGACCAAGGCAAGATCGTCTCTCGCCGATGCCAGCGCTCTACGAAGCTCGGGTACTCCATAGCCGTATTTTCTGGCCAAGTTTTTCCGTTCAAGCTTTGCCGACGTCCCATCGAACTCGGCAAGCATATGTGGTGTCCAACGCGCGCTGTGCACCATCAGCGCACGGACCATTTCGGGCCAGTACCCCGGATATTCAGCCATGACGCGCGCAGCCATTCTTGCGGCTTGCGCTGTTGCGGCACTCGTCGCCCAGAAAGGCGCGACGGGATGAATTCCGACGGCTTTGGAAGTCGTCAGCAGGGAGAGCGAGGGAAGGCCCGACAAGGCCTCTGCCCCAGATCGGCTGAGTGCACGGTTCCCTGCCTCCAACACGATCTCCGGCTTAATCGGAGACTGGCTTGAACGCCAGAGCGCGGTCGTCCGACTGTAAGGGCTGCGATCTCCTGGCCGCGACCACCCGGACCAATCCCGGTAAGCACGTTCGGCGATGTCGGATTTCAGAGTGGTGCCGCCCACCGTCAGCACATTCCAAGCTTGTGCGGGATCTTCCCCTGGGAAGGCATCGCCATCAGCGATTTTCTCGGCCCGCGAATTGTCTCCGATATTGCCGATTGCCTGAACAAACAGCCGCCGAACGTGGTCGGGCCCCTCGTCAACCGCATCGGCACCGGAACTGATTTGATCGAGCGCGGCGCTCCAACCCGTCGGTTCTGCGCCCGACCGGTTCTCGTTCGTGACAGCCATGCAATAGACCCTTGCGCGGTCTGGAGCCGCAATCTCCGGCAGCGCAGCGGCCGAGGTCGTGATGGCACCATAGGAAAACGGGTCGTTCGGCTCGAAGCCATCTGGAGGAAGTATTTTCACGGATTCAAGGCGGTGCGCCATAGTCGGCCGGGATGTGTCGCCCAACGGCGCTGTCAGATCACCATGCAGTGCCACACCTGCCATGCCCGATCCATGGCCAATTTCACTGTGGTCATCGACACCCCAGGAAGAAACCACGGCGTGCATGTCGCCCGGCGTCAGGGCGGGTTCGATTAGCGGATGTCCCCGATTGATGCCCGTATCGAGCAAGCAGACGGCAGGAACCTCTCGGCCGGGCCAGGTAATCCGTTCGGCCAGATCATCAACAAAAGCGTTGGCCATCCCTGAAAGTTCGTCGGTGAAAACCGTGGGTGTGTCGGTCGCCCGCCGGATCTCTGCAATGCCTCCCGTAGAAAAGAGGAGCAGCTCAATGGCTGCGCGCCGACCGTAGACGGGCAAGACAATAACCTCCGGAAATTGCAGGCGCGTGTCATCGGGGCCAATGGTCAACCCGAGCCGAAATGCGAGATCCTCGACACGCTGGAGGTGATCTTTGAAGCACCAAAGTGCCCACCACATTTCCACCTGCGGGTCTTCCGGCAGTGCAGAAGGGTCATCTCGCCAGAAGGTCTGAAGGCGAGCGGTACGAATATGCTCTACCGGTTCAACGCGCGATTTTTTCGGTGCCGCCGCACCCGCTTCGACCTCTTTGAACGCATAGTCTCGAAAGACCGCTTCAAATACATCACGACTATTATCCGGCACGAAGAGCGCTATGCGGCGTGCGCCAGTCGCCGAAATCGTCACTGCGCCTTGGCGAGTGCCTTCTTTTTTCTTTTCAAGCGTCGTTGGCCCCACAGACGGTGCCAGTTCAACCTCGAGATAGACGCCATCTGGCGGCAGTGCGCCAATTGGAAGTTCCAAGGCCTGCCGTCCGCGATCTGCCAAGTCGAACGCTGAACCAAGTTCGGCGAAGATCTGGCGGCCGTGTTCCTCGCGGATTCGCTGGAGTGTTCTCTGCCGCGCATTGCTTCCGGGGGATTTGTAGTCGCGGACCACGGCAAGTCCACTGAGATCAATGTGGCGATGCTCGTACTCAGCCAAGGTGCCCCTTTTCCTCGGTGAATACCGTTCTCATGCCTTGCCGCTTCTGCAGTTGGCGGGTCAGGTCGGCCGTAGAAATCTGATTGCGCTCTGAAAGAATGGCTTCCTTGACCGCTTCGCCAGCAGCGTGGGCAATCTCCGCCTGGCTGAGCCCATCCGCCGACAGTTCAATCGCCTTCCAGATAAGCTTGGGATATTTCATTGGCGATAGGTGGGTCTTGATGATCGCCCGAACTTCTTCTGGCCTGGGCATCTCGAACCGCAACACCTCGTCGAAGCGCCGCAGCAGGGCGCGGTCGAGGAGCGATGGATGGTTTGTCGCAGCAACAAGCAAACTGTCAGTGGCAGAAGGTTCCTCCATGAACTGAAGGAAGCTGTTCAGCACGCGCCGCATCTCGGCCACGTCGTTCGTCGCCAACCTGTTGCTGCCAACGGCGTCGAACTCATCGAACAGATACACGCCTCTGCGTTTCTGTGCCTCATCGAACACGAGCCGCAACTTCGCTGCCGTTTCGCCCATAAAGCGGGTGATGAGGGTTTCGAGACGGATGACGAACAGAGGCAATCGCAGTTCACCCGCCAGCGCCTCTGCAGTCATTGTTTTGCCCGAGCCGGGTGGCCCAGCAAACAGCAGACGGCGGCTTGGGGTTTTGCCGTGTTCCCTCAGCCAGTCTCTCCGCTGCTGCTGAAGGACAACGGCATCAAGGTGCCCCTTGATGGAAGTGTTCAGTACAACATCCGCTAGCCGGATCCCCGGCTCTCTCAAATCCAACAGGCTGTCAAGATCGCCGCGCGGCCGTGAGAAGGAAATCGGCACAGAGGACTTTGCGCCCAGTTGGAATCGCGCCGCGTCGACGGCAGCGCGAATTTCTTCGGCGGTTGCGCGATGGCCCTGACGCGCTTCTCCCGCAGCAACCTGTAGCGCAATGGAGTAAAACTGTTCCTGATCGCCCTCGGCTTGGCTCCTCAGCATCGCCAGTATCTGTTTTGCATTTGACACCGCGCGACCCCTACCGGTTTTCGTTTTCAAATAACAGTAGATCAGCCCGACTGATTTGGGAAGCTTCGGAAATTCGCACCATCCGCCGAACTGTTGGTTTCGGCCCGCGCCCAAAATCGTTCGGTCCAGCGGCAGACGGGTCCCAAGGTGGACAATCGTGCACTTTTTGGTGCAGGACAATTTTTGCCTCGGCGTGCCATTAGTCAGGGAATTTATCGCCGCTCTTTTAAACCGTAAACCCGTGAAACGGGCCGGGCGTGATTGTGCGGTCGAGGCGTCTGGCGCTTTCCGCAGGGCGATTGCCCGGCCTGTCTTTCACCGGCACGCCCGCGCCTGATCGCGCAGGACGGCGTAGTCGCTGAGCATTTGCAAGACGACGGTGCCCTCCGGCAGCGCATCCACCTCGGCCGCCGCCCGCGCCTGATCGGCGGCGCTGTATTCCACCACCGGCGGGCAGGGCGCCCGAACGTCAGAATCGCCCATCGCGCATCCGCTGAGCAAGATCACTGCGATCAGCGGGACGACGGCTGGCGGCGTCCAGCATCTGGCGTTGAATGTCATGGGTTTTCTCCGATGTTGAAAGGCGTTCGGCCAGCCGCCCGGCGCGTTCCCCGGCGCGGCGGAGGTTCAGGAGGAACAGGACGGTGGTGATTGCTGCCAGCAGCAGGCCCAGCACTGTGCGCGCCGGGCCGCTGGCGAGGATGACGGTGATCCAGCCCATCAACGCTGCCCTCGCTTCCAGTCGTCGATCCGGGCGTGGATGGCGACGGCGATACCGATCAGCGCCAGGGCGATGAAGACCCAGCGCAGGGTGTCGAGGTAAGGCACCAGGGGCAGAATTGCGGATTGAGTTTCCGCGAGCACCTCCTGCGCCACCTCCACCCCAGCCGCGCCGACTGTGGCCACCCCGGCCGCGCCGCCACCTTTCAAGGTGCGACTGTCGGCCAGCACCTCGCGGGCGGGGGCCACCTCCGGCACGAAGGGTGTGGCGCGGGGCGGGAAGGGATCGCCCCAGCTGCGCGCGGGGCCGAGGTCGATATGCATGAAGCCTGAGCGCGGGTAATATCCGAAGCCGAGGAACCCCACCGCCCGCGCTGCGGCCTCAAAGGCCACAGGGTCGTGGTTCGACATGGCGATATCAAACGCGGTGCCCTGCATGTGTTTGGACGCGGGCGCGCCGCCGACGGCGCGGTTATGCGCGGGGCTGCGATAGGCGGAGCGGACGATGAGCGGCTTGCCGAGGCGGTTGCGCAGCAATTGCAGCTTGTCCATGGCCTCCGTGTTGATCCTGATCGCGCCCTCCCCGCGCGACGCGATTTCTGCGGGCGAAAAGCTGGGCCAGCGCCAGGCGCTGTCGGGAACGTCGCGGAAATGGGCATAGGTCGTGGTCGGCATGATGGTCTCCTGACAAAAAAACCGCCAAGAGGGCGGGTCGGTTTCATGGGGTCTGGTGAATGAGGGCGTAATCAGTGCGACCGGTCAGTCGTTGTGGCCGCGCTGGAAGGCTTCAAACATCAGATCCCGCATGGCGCGGATATCGGTCTCGATGCGCTCCAACCGGTCGGCATCGCCCTTGCGGTCCTCGGCGCGCTGGCGGTCCACGCGGTCGCGCTCGGCCAGCAGCTCACGCTCAAGCCGAACCAGCATCGCGTCATTGGTGAAGGCGCGGCGCGTGACGGCGGCCAAAAGAGCGATGAAACCGCCGATCAGCGCAGTGATGGCGGCGGTCAGGCCATTGTCGCGCAAGGCCGCGCCGACCTCCTGCAGCAGGGGCATTCGTTCGGTCATGGTGTTCCTTTGGTCGGGGGCTGGTGTTGGTGTGCAACAGGGGCCTGCCGGTGTGCCTCAGCCGACCTTGCAGCCCCAGAATGAGGTGTGATTGGCGGCGAAGAAGCCATCCGCGCCCCGGAAATTCCCCTGCAACTCGACGGTATCGCCTTGCTCAAGCGGCACCATGGTCTGCAGCCAGATCGCAGTGGCGAGCGAGACATGGGTGGCGGAAATCTCACCGAAGGAGCCGCGAATTTCCGTCGTGCCGTTCAGCACCAGCCGCCCGCGCATTCGCGCCGTGGCGCTGGCGTTGATCTTGTAGAGCAGCGTCGCGCCGAGGAGGTAGGTGCCGGAGACGGGCGCGGTAAAAAGGTTGGTGGCGGCGTCGAACGCGCCCTGATCGTTATAGTCGGTGTTGTTGATGCCGATCTTCGTCCAGGTCCCGACGCCCACGTAATTGTCAAAGTTGGTCCAGGCCTTGAAGCGCGGCAGCCGGGGCTGATCGACGATGCCGGTGGTGTTGTCGACGATGAGGCCATCGAAGAAGGTGCTGCCATCGGCGGAGACGGCGAGGCGGAGCCTGTCCGAGCCAAAGAGCCCGACCAGTGCCCTGGTCACGAAGCCGGTCTGCAGCGCGAGACCCAGATCATCGGTGCTGCTCTCCTTGTTCATCGTGTAGAACAGATCGCCTGTGCCGCCCTCGGCGACGGTCTTCGCGGTCCAGAGCGCGGCGTTCAGCTTGGCCGAGAACGGATTGGCGGGGTCGGCGGTGGTGCCAAGCCCCAGCAGTGCGAGGTTCTGCAGCGCGGTCGGGGTCGTGCCGATCCAGCCCGCGCCGTCGTAAACCAGCAGCGCACCCTCATCCGCGATCCAGGCCAGCCAGCCGGGGCGCGGCACCAGCCGCAGCCAGGCGCCGTCGGTCCAGAGCGCGACGTTCAGGTCCCAGCCTGCCCACAGGCCTGTCGCGCCCGAGGCGACGATGTGCCGGTCGCCGTCGGCGGGGCTGTCTGGGGGCGCGGTCAGATCCCGATCCAGCACCGACAGCTGGACCATCGCATCCAGCAGGCGCAGCGCCTCGTTATGGGTGACATGCTTCTGCGCCTGCGATGCCAGAATATAGGGCAGCAGGAGATGGGTTGTATTGTCGGACATGGAAACGCTTTCAGAAGGTGAGGGTGACGGATCGCCCACTGCCCCGGCCGATCAGGGCCGAAAGCTGATAGATGCGGATAGCGAGGGTGTCGCCGGGGCCAAGCGGCGCGCCCCAATCGGCGGTCTGTTGGGTGGCGGTGTAGAGGGCGCTGGTCGTGGCAGTCGTCAAGGATCGCTTGACAACTGACCCGTCCAGAATGTCGACCTCATAGGTCTCGCTCTCTTCGGCGAGAGGCACATCGCCCGCGCCCCAGTTGTCGGCGGCCAGCGCGCGCGACCGCCGCACCCAGCGGATCGTCAGATCGCCGGGGCTGCGGGCAAATCGCCACGGCTGTTCGACATGGGCAACCGGGAAGGGGCGCAGTCCAACCCCCTCGGGCGTGAACTCCACTGCGGTGTAGGTCTCGTCGCTGACCGGCTTCGAGGCCGGGCCAATGCGCCAGTTCCATGGCAGGCCAAGATCGGCCTCGCTGATTGGTAGCGCGGCCAGCGCCGTATCCAGCACCACGACGCGCGCGCCAGTTGGCACAACATTGGCGATGGCACTTTCCGTGCCGCGCTGGCCCCGCAGCAACCGGGCCAGGCGGTACCGGCCCGGCGCTATCAATTCCGCGGCCCCGGCCTGAACGATCTCCCATTGCCCAGCGCCGGTCTCGACGGCCAGCGCATTGGCCCCGCCAAAGAGGACTAGATCGGTGACGCTCTCCAGCGTGCCGGAATAGAGATCGATGACCAGCGCATTGCCCAGATCGAAGCGCGACACCGGCCCGGCATGGAAATCCGCCGCCAGCACGCCCATGCGGGCCCGCGTGCCAAATGTGGTCAGCAGCGCAAATCCGTCTGTCGCCGCACTGCGGTAGACGGCGATCTCACCCGGCCATGGCCTGGCATGGGCCGCGACCAAGGGCCGGTGCGCTGGCTGGTCGTCGCGCAGCTGCGGCAAGTCCATGAGTGTGATCTCCGGCGCGCCAAACACCGTGGGCGTCGCGAGCGTGGTCGGGCGTCGCTCGCCGGGTGGCAGATCATAGACGGCGCGGTCCTGGCGCACGGCGTCAATGCTGCGCAGGTCGGAGTCGGCGATGGACACGAGGCGCATTTCCGTCAGGCGGCCATCGTGATCGAGCAGGATCACGTCAGCCGGATCCAGCGCCAGACGCGAGGGCGGCAGACGGAAGGCCGCAGTTTCGCGGCCAACCCACGCCTCCATCAGCGCACGACGGCAGCGGCGCTCGGCCTCTTCGGGCGGCACTGCTATCGGGAAGGCCTCGGAGGCGATGCGGGCCGTGTCCACCGTGATACGCCGGGCCTCGACCTGAGCCGCGTCATAATCCTCGTCGGCGCGGGCGACCTGCCACTTCAGGGCCTGGGGCAGTTCCGTTTCCTGCGCGCGGGTCAGCTCCATCACATCGCCCGATCCTGACGATGGCGCGACCATGCTGTCGGGGGTGATAGTCACGCTGGCGATCCGGCCGCGCATCAAGAACTTGATACGGCCCTCGCTTTCCACCGCATCGAACCCGAAATGCCGCGCCAAAGTCCCGAGCGAGGCGCGCGGCGCTTCCAGAGCTGAAATCACATAGCCCTCGACCGCGCCCCAGAGGGTGGAGACGTCGATCTGTGCCTCGGGCAGCCCGGCGCGCAGGCAGAGATGGCGGACCAATGCCGCCAGCGACACCGCCCCCAGTCGCCCGGTGAGCCAGTGCCCGAGCCGCCAGTTCGGGCCATCGCTCCAGACATCAATCAGTTCCGGAAAGAACGGATAGGGGCGCGCATCCCAGGTCCAGGCGGCGCTGTCGGGCAGATGGACCATCGGCGCGCCATAGGCGGAAGACACCGGATTGTTCCCGGCCTTACCCCACCAGAGATAAATGGCTTCCAGATACGCCCGCTGGATCGCATCATCGCGCCAGCCGCGCGAGAAGTAGGGCACCTGGCTTTCCGAGGACTTCGGGTCGAAGAACACGTTCGGCTGGTTGGTGCCGCGATCAATCGCCGGGCAGCCCAGTTCGGTGAACCAGATCGGTTTCGATTGTGGCACCCACGCGGTCGGTGTCCCGCTCTCTACACCGCCTGCACGGTTGAAATGCGCATTTTGCCACCAGGCGCGCAGGTCCTTGAAGCGGAACACCCATGGCTTGCCCTCGCCGCCATCGGTAATGGGCGTCCGGGTCTGCGCCGCGCGGTCGGCGGCGCTCGCATAGAACCAGTCAAACCCTTCGCCGCCGGTGATGTTGGATTGCAGATAGGTCCGGTCGTAGATCGCGGGGGCAAGTGCTGCATCGGCATGATCAAATCCGTCGCGCCAGTCCGACAGTGGCATGTAGTTATCGATGCCGATGAAGGTGATGCTGGCGTCCGCCCAGAGCGGATCGAGGTGGAAATACACATCGCCCGATCCATCGCTGGGATGGTGCCCGAAGTATTCCGACCAGTCGGCGGCATAGCTGATCGCGGTGCCCGCGCCCAGAATGCTGCGCACATCGCCCGCCAGATCGCGGTAGGCCGCGACCGCCGGATAGGTGTCGGGCCCTGAGCGGATCGTGGTGAGGCCGGGCATCTCCGAGCCGATCAGAAAGGCGTCGACCCCGCCCGCCACGGCGCAGAGATGCGCGTAATGCAACACCATCCGGCGCAGGCCCCAGTCGTCCAGAGATCCGGCCCAGCTGACAGCATCCCCGGAGATGCTGAAACTGGCGGGCGTCGCGCCCCCGAAGAAGGCCGCGACCTGTGCCGCGGCGGCGCTGGTCTTATCCACCGATCCCGCGACCCCCGCCGCAGGCGAAGCGGTGATCCGCCCGCGCCAAGGGAAAGCTGGCTGGCCTGTCACCGCTTCATTGTCGGACCAGGGGTCGGGCAGGCTGTTGCCGGGCGGCACATCCATCAGAAGGAAGGGGTAAAAGGTAACCCGCAGCCCGCGCGCCCTGATCTCCCGGATGGCCTGAACCACCGCAAAATCCGCCGGTGTGCCGCCAAAGACCGGGCGGTCTTCACTGTCGCGGCTGACCAGCAGCGCGCCTGCCCGCACCACGCCATTCACGGACCAGGCGACGGGCGAGGTGATCTTGACGGGCAGTTCCACACCGGGCCGGATCCTGCAGTGTCCGGCCCGCAGGTCATCGCCGAACCAGGCCACCACGAGGCTGACGCTTTCGATGCCCGGAACCGAGGCTTGCAGCCGGTCGAGCGCCACGACGAGATCGGCTGTGTCGGAAATCGCGTTCAGGTTCTCGGCGCGGGTGGCCCCGCTCGGGCCGGAGAGCCGCCGGACGGGCTGCGTGGCGTAGATGAACTCGCCCGAGGCGGGGATCATCGTGACGGCCTTGACCAGCCCTTCAGCGGTGTCGGGATCGGCCAACGGGCGAAACACCTCGAAGGAGAGCTGCGGCAGGCGGTTGCCAAAGGCGGAGAGCGCGAGTTCTTCGAACACCACATAGGCGGTGCCGCGATAGGCGGGGGTTTGACCTGCCCCCATCCTGGCGGCAATGAACGGATCGGGTTCCTGCGCCTCATCGCCGGGATACCAGCGCCAGGTCACGCCCGAGAGATCCATCGGCTTGCCATCGGCCCAGATGCGCCCCACACCGGTCACTTCGCCCTCCGAGAGTGCCACGGCGAAGGAGGCAAAGTAGAGAAACTCGGTCGTGGTGACCTTTGGCCCGCCGCCCTTGCCACCGCCCTGACGGCTGGTTTTGGTCTCCTCGCGGAAATCCGTGGCCCAGATGATGTTGCCGCCGATGCGCATCCGGCCAAAGAGGCGCGGGATCACCGCCCCTTCGGTCGAGGAGGTGATGCGCAGACTGTCGAGGCGCTGGCCTTCGATGCGTTGCGCGGGGGCGAGCGACGAGACGATCCAGTTGTCGACCACCGACCCGATGGATGAGCCGACAAAGCCGCCGATGGTGGCGGCGCTGACACCAAGGAGGCTGCCGCCGATCGAGCCGCCAATGGCGGTGCCGACGGCACCGAGAACAAGGGTCGCCATGATGAAGCACTCAGATGTTGCCAGAGCGCGGGAACAGGAAGGCGAAGGCGATCCGCCGCCGCCAGCCGGGGGTGAGCGGTTGCTCGATCACGCCAAGGTGCTCATAGGCGTGGATGAAGCTCTGGGGTCCGGTCAGGATCCCGACATGTTTGGCGATGGCGCGCGGGACCATGCGAAAGAGCACCAGCGCGCCGGGCGGCGCGTCGGCGGGTACTGTTTCCATCATCATGCGGCGCGCCCCCTCGGCCAGCACTTCACGCGGGCCCATCTCACCCCAGTCCCGGCTGTAGGGTGGGATCGGGAAGGGCTCGTCGCCCACCACCTCGCGCCAGACGCCGCGCGCGAGGCCGAGGCAATCACAGCCGACGCCGCAAAGGCTCGCCTGTTCGTGATAGGGCGTGCCGAGCCAGCGGCGGGCGGTGGCGATGACACGGGCGGGATCGGCGGTCATCACAGGACTTCTCCCTCATGGCTGCCATCTTGCGACGCATATCTGAGGACCGCGTCTTGCCCCGGGATATGCGGGAAGCCCCGGAAGTTGGGGGTGTTGGCGAACTTGCCCGTGCAGGTGGCGATGCGCTTGTCGCAGCCTGCCCGCGCGATGAAACTGTCGCCTTCAGCAATGGCGCGGACCGGCGCTTCCAGCAGGGTCAGGGTGGCGATGCCACCCGCCAGCTCATGCGCCAGAACCTCGGTGATGCGCCCGGCATTCGCCCCGCTGGTCCAGGTGAGGGTTCCGGCAGCAAACCACCCAGCTTCGAAACCGGCGAGGCCCGAGGCCCGGAAGGCGCGGTCGCGCAGCAGGTCGGTCACCACGCCTGTGCCCTTGTAGATCGCGTTTTCCAGATCGATGCCGCAGCGCGCATCGCCAAGTTCCGCATCGCATCCCGCCTGAAACGTCCGCCCGACGGTCTGGCCGAGGAGATGTGCCAGACTGCGCACCTCGGCGACAAAGGCCATCCGGCCGCGCCGGATTTGACCCACCGCGCCGCGGCGCAGGAGCACACGCTGGTTGGCGTCGGCCCAATTGACCCGCCACAGCTCGACCGCCGCGTTGTCCCAGCGCCCGTCGAGAATGTCGCTCTCCGTGATCCGATCCGAGGTCAGAACGCCGGTGGCATCCTGTGCATCCACCGCCAGATCGGAGCCCGCGCGGATCTCAGAGGCGGCAAACCCGCTTTCGGGTTCAAACTCCGTGCCGTCAAAACTGAGGGTGCGATCATGATCGGTGAACCCCAACGCCACGCCATCGGCGCGGGTGATCCGCCAGCACCAGGCGAGCGTGGTCGTGCCATCGTCGAGATGGGCCTGCAGGTCGGGGGAGAGGGTCTTCATCTGCGGATCTCCACGAGCGGGATAGAGGTGATCGACCCGAGCCGCTCAAGACCGAGGGTGACGTCCAACGTGTCACTGTCGAAGCGAACGGGCACATCGAACTCAAACCCAGCGGTGATCGGAACGCCTGCGCCGGGGGCGATGGTGAAGGTCACAACGCCGTTGGTGGTATCAACGCTCCAGCCCGACATCTGCTCCACCCCGTTCAGGGCAAGGCGAACGCTGCCCGCGACCGGCTTTGCAATGGCGCGGGTCCAGTTTTGGGCACCGGAGGCGTAGTGCTTCAGAAGGGTGAAGCTGGTGACGGCCCCATTGCCGGTGCCGATCAACTGATCGGTTGGGGCGACCGGCTGCGACGGCTGGCTCGATTTGTAGTCCGCCCAGTCCTTGAAACGAAACCCGTGCAGGCGGCCGTTGCGGGCTTCAAAGAAGGCCACCACCGCTGCCAGATCATCGGCACGGCGGATGCCGTAGGCCACATCATAGCGGCGGCGCGAATTGGCCCAACTGGCGTTGCGTTCCTCGTCGCCTGAGGCCAGTTCCACCACCTGTGTGCGCCGTTCCGGCCCGCCGCGCGCCCCGCGGCTGATATTGTCGGGAAACCGCACCTCATGAAACGCCATCATATGCCTCTCTGGCCCAGCGACACCGCGCGGGCAATGTCGGCGGCGACCTGTGTTCTGGACTGCCGGAAGCTGTCGGCGTCACGCGCGTTGATCGTGACATTGACGGCGGGCACGGAGGACTGTCCCTGGCCAAAGCCAGCCGCCTCTCGACGCGAGAGCACCCGTTCGCCGCGTTGCAGGATCGCGGGCACCTCGTCGGGGCGCAGCCCGACAAAGCCACCCGAATGCATGCGCGGCGCATTGGCGAAGGCCAGCGCTGGCACCATGCGACCGGGGCCGGGCGCGCCGACCACGCCGCCTGCGTGCAGGATGTTGGCGAACAATCCACCCGCGCCGCCCAGCGCGCCGGAGAGCGCATTTGCGATCGGCCCGAGGATGAAGCGCCGCGCCGCCAGCCTTGCCAGATCGGCGATCATCGAGGTGACGAGATCGCGGAAATCCAATTTGCCGGTTTTGACGAATGTGGCCACGGCGTTCTCGGCACTCTGGAAGGCCCCGACCAGCGCCTGTCCGATATCGCTACCGATCTCGCGGGCCTTGGCGGCATAGTCGGCCAGCGTGGCGGTGATGGCGGCCCAGCCGGTCAGGGCGGTTTTTGCGCCCTCAGCGGTCGCTGTCCCGGCTGCGCGACCAGCCGCCCCGGCACGACCTGCGGCATTTCCGGTGTCGTCAAGTTCCTCGCCCAGCGCCGTGGCGGCGGTAACGGCACCGGCCAGTGCGGTTTCGGCCTCTGCCCCACTGCCGGTCATGGCATCGCGCAGCGCCTGCAAGCTCGCAAGCGGCCGACCGGCGGCATCGGCCAGCATGCCCGCCGCCTCGCGAAACCCATCGGCGCGGGCGCGGGCGTCATCCGCCATCGCGCCAAGGCCAGGGTCGGGTGGTTCCAGAAATCTGCGCGACAGGGCGGTCGAAAAGGCATCGGCTGCCGCAGTGCCCGCCGCTGTCGCGGCACCTTCAAACGGGTTGCTGATCCGGCCCAGCCCGACAGGATCCAGCGTGCCGATCCGCACGCCGCCCTCGCCGGTGGCCCATTCCGGCAGCAGCGCCAGCGCCGCGTTCAGGCCGTTGATGAAGCGGTTGATGCGGGTGACGACGCCGTTCAGCATCGCCTCGACGCCGGAGATCAGCCCGTTCGCGGCCTGAAACGCAAAGTCGCCGATGGCACGGGGCAGTCGGTCCCAAATCGCGACAGCGGCATCAAAGGCCCCCTGAAAGATCGCCGCCGTCCGGTCGCCAAAACGCACCACGCCTGCGATGGTGCCCTCAAGTGCTGACAGACCGGACGCCTTCAGCCCCTCCCAGCCTGCCGCCATGTTGGCAAGGGCTACGTCGAGAGAAAGCCCCATCCGCGACCAGACCTCTTTGGCCAGATCACCCAGCAGCCGGACCGCCTCGCCAACCCCGCCCGCCCCGGCGACCAGCCGGGTGAACTGATAGACCAACTCGCCCGCGCCGACGATCAGCGCGCCAATGCCGGTGCGGATCAGCGCGCCGCGCAGAACGACCAGCGCCGTGGCCAACCCGCGCACCGACAGCGCCGCCATTGCCATGCCCGCCACCCAGCGCCCGGCCATCAGGCCCGCGAAGGTGGCGGCATAGGTCGTCAGCCGCCCGATGTTGTCGAACAGCCCCTTGATTGCGATGCCGACCGGCCCGCAGGTGCGTGCGATAGCGGCCAGTGCATTGGCGACAGACTCGAGTGCGGGGGCCGCTGCCACCGCCAGCTGGTTCGAGACCCCGCGCCAGATCAGCCCCAGTCGCGAGATCGCATCGTTCGTGCGCTCGATCTGGGCGGCATCCTGATCACTGACCACCACCCCGAAATCCTGCACATCGGCGGTGGCTTGCCGCAAGGTGGCCGTGTCGATCCGGGTGAACACCAGCGCCGCCCGGTCGCCGAACAGCTGCGAGGCGACAGCGGCGCGCTCTGCTTCGGGGACAAACTGGCCCAGCGCCTCCTGAATGGTGGCGATGCGTTGATCCAGCGGCAGGCGTTGCAGATCCTCGGCCGAGAGCCGCAGGCGGCGCAGGGCCTCCACGGCTGGGCCGGTCCCGGCGGCCGCCTGGCTCAGCCGCCGCGTCAGCTGCACGGTGGCCTGCTCGACCTGACCCATCGACACACCCGCCAGATCGCCCGCGCGCTCCAGCACCTGAATGCTGGCCACGGTCGTGCCGAGCGAGGCCGCGAGCTTGGCCTGCGCATCCACCGTCTGCAGCCCCGAGCGGATCATCGCGGCCCCCGCAGCGGCCAGCGCGGCGGTGGTAGCTGCGGCGGCCAGCGTGGCGCGGCGGGCAAAGGCGGCGACGCGCGCATTGGCCAGATCCATCTCGCGGCTCAGACGGCCAAAGCCGCGCGCGCCAGCCGCGCCCACACCCTCCAACTCGGCGCGCACCTGGCGGCCGCCTTCCGCCACAAGGCGGACGGACACGCGTCTCTCAGCCATCGCGGCCTCCTTCCATCTGTTCGTTGAGTTTGCGCACCATCACCGCCTCGATCTCGGGCAGCAGTTCGGCGGCGATCAGGGGGTCGATGCCCAACGCCTGCGCCATGGCGAGGGCCGCGCCCATGTCCCAGCCAAGCACCGCGCCGGGGACCACCCGCAGCTGGCCGCCAAGGCGACCGACCAGATCCCAGACCTGCCAGCCTTCCGGCGTTCTTGGCCGGTTCAGTCTTGCCGGGCAGTCGGGGCAGGGGCCGGAACAGGCGGCGCAATAGCGGTCGCCCCCGCCGAAGGACCAGTCGGCGAGGGCGCGGAGCCGTTTTTTTCCGCGTCCAGAATGAGACCCTGCGCGACATAGGAGGTCTGGAACGCCTCAAAGACCGGCCAGATTTCCAGCAGGGCGTCGATGCCCTCGGGCGTGACTGGCACGGGATTGCCTGCGTCATCGCCCACACCTTCCCAATCCAGCACCGCACGGCGGGCGACGGCTTTGGCCATGGCCAGTGCCAGGTCTTCCTGACTGGCATCTTCGGACAATGCCTCGATGGTGGCATCGGCGCGGGCCGAGACCATCAGCGCGGTGGTCAGGGGGGCGACCAGCAGGCGCAGGCCGGGGGCAAGCTCAAGCCATTCGGGGCTGGCGGTCAGGTTCAGGCGGATCATCAATAGGCCTCCACTTCATTGATCAGGGTTGCGGTGCACATTCGGCCAACCACGGTGTCGCGCGCGGCCTGCCAGTCAAAGGTGGCCTGCACGCCCTGCGGTCCGGAAATCTCGATCCGGGGGCGCGGCAGATAGACGGCATGCACGGTGAAGGTGAAGCTTTCGCCCGAGGGCAGGACATAAGCGAAGCTGATCTCGGCGGGATCGCCGTTGATCGCTTGTGCCACCAGCGTGCTGTCGGCAAAGCGCACCTCGATGCGCCCCGTGAGTGCGGCGATGCTTGGGTCGGCCCCGTCGATCCTGCCGTCGCTGCGAATGGTCTCGATCCGGTCGAGGTTGTTGGCGTGAGCGATCTCGGCCGAGACGACATTGCCCAGCGCCGTGCCGTTGCGGCTGATTGCGCCGTTGAAATGCCCGAAGCGTCGGAGGGGCAGATCGGCGGGCGTGCCTGCGGCGGATGTGGTGGCAATCGCCTCACCCTGTGCCACCAGCCGCGCGGTGGCGGTCAGCAGCCCCGAGCGCTGGACCTGCCAGCTCAGCTGATCCAGCACGCAGCCGGAATACATCGCATAGCGCGGCACCTCGGGCATGGCGGTCTCGATCGACATCGAGGGTAGCGTCCATGATCCCGACCGGAACTCATGGGTGAAGGGGCCAATGCCGGTGGTGACCGGATCGCCAAACGCCGCCTTCAGCCAGAGCCCGAAGCCCGCGGCATCGATCGGCACCACCACATCGCCATCCGCCGTCACCGCATCCTTGATCGGGGCCAGCGGATCGCGGCCATAGCCCAGAAGTTCGCTGTTCAGCAGCGGTTGTTCCGATCCGAGCGAGGTGCTGGCGAAGGGCATCCTGGTGAAGCCGCCAGCGGGCGGGGTGCCGTAAACTGTCTCAAAGCCGAGCGCCATCTGCGCCCGCGCGCCTTGCGCACGTGCCATGGTTGTCTCCTTTATGTGGGGGTGGTCAGGCCAAGGGGCCGGTGGTGGAATAGTGCAAAATGACGGTGATCACTGCCGCCTTCAGCGCCGCCGCGCCTTCGATGGGCAGATCGACCGAGGCCGGGGCTTCGGGTTCAACCTAGTCGCAGAGGCCCCCGAGGGTGCGGTCGGCCTCCAGTGTCGTGCCGATGGCCGTGATCAGGCTGTCGAAAGCGGCGTCACGGTCGGGGGCCTGTACGACAGCTTCGACCTCGGCTCGGTGCTGGTAGTGGTAGGCGAGCGGCGACATTGTCACCTCGGGGTCCCCCGGCTCGCCGTCGCGCAGGATCAGCAGGCCGTCGGACGGGACACGTTCGGGCAGGACGTCGCCGCGCAAAACTGTGACGGGCAGCGCCGAGAGCCGCGCGTGCAGTGCGGTGAGGATGGTTTCGCGGGGGGTCATTTGCCTATGCTCAATGACCCTATAGCGCCAACGCACAAGCCATTAGACCGTCCCATCGGTTCTTGATAAGACGTCCACGACATGACGAGTTCGATCTGTTTGCAAATACTTTTTTGGTTTTGGCTTGCCTGCGCTTCAGGGGGCTGTGCAGTGTAGGAGTCGAAGAGGAGAACATTTATGGCCATTTTTCGAGCAGCTTTTCGCATCATGATTGGGGTATTGTTCGGGGTTGGCTCTGCAGTCGCCCTTTCGCCCGCTTTTGCCGCTTTCACGACCGCAGAAGACACTATTACTCCTATTGTCATGATGGCACTGGTGCTCCTGTGTGGGGCTATATGCTTTTTTGCTCCAACAATCCGCAGAGCATTTGGCAGAGGTTTCCTCATGTTGGGTTCCGCAGTTTTTGCACTTCCAATCTCAGCTTTTTTGCTTTCAGGCCGCGCAGCAGGGGACGTGGTGAATAACGCTGAAAAAGGCTCAGAGGCATTCGCGGCAGTAGGAGCGGGGATCGCCGGAGTGGCAGTAACCGGAGTGGCAACGTTTGTTGGGTTGATCATAGGCGCAATTCTTCTACTGATCGGCCTGATTTTGAGTCTTGGAGGACGTCGCGAGGTTTTAGTCGTCGAACGGTCGACCCCTCGGGCGCCCTCTATCAATCAGTAAATAAAGGACTGGGGATATAATCATGATGCTAAGAAATGTGTTGCTTTCAGCAATATGTATTGCCTTCGCTAGCCCGGCCTCCGCTGATGAGTTCAGCTTGGAGGAATATCTTGCCTCAATGGATCGCACGGCTGTTCAGTTCTCTGGACGCATCAAGTACGATAGCTCTGATGACAGCTTTACATTTTACAATGCTGATCGCGATCCGTTTGGCGTCACAGTTGATGCTGGGCGGGATGTCCGCGAACGTATTGAACAAGAATGTGACAACCCAAGTTTCATGGTTTCTTACTCCGATCTCTGCACGATTGTGGGCAGGGGTACTGTCGAAATAAGGGGATCGCGAGTGTACATCAGCATCGATTAAGTGGACCAACTCAGCCAGTGACGCCATGCGTATGCATTCCGGCCTTTGCAAGGTTGCGTGTGTTAGCTGGCACCGACTCTGCCCTTCAACCAGTTCGCCACGATCAGCCCCGGCACGCCGTCCACCGCGCGCTCCGCATCCCGCGCCAGATCCAGCCGCTTTCGCAACCTGACCTGCGGCACCAGCAGGAAGATCGGCACAGTGGTCAGCCCGCGACCTGTTTTTGATCGCGACGCCACCGCGCGACCCTTGGTATTCAGACGCCCCTCGGCCACCAGCAGGCTTGGCCCGCGGCGACGGAAAACAAAGCGCAGCCGCAACCCGGTGCGGCGTTCCCACTCAAAGGGGGTGATGCGGCCGCCTTTGCTGCTCTTGCCTGCAGCCGGAGTTGGGATCGCCAGCCAGAACCCATTCATGGACCTGATCAGCGGCCCCGTGTCATGCGCGCCGATGATCACCGGGGCATTTGACCAGACCAGCGCCGCCGCGTTCAGGCTGTCGCCGGATTTGGGGAAGCTGGCGAGGCGGATCGAGTTGCCGAGCCGCGTGCCCAGCCCCGCGCCTGTGATCTGGCCCCGCCATGCGGATTTCAGGGAGGTGCCCGCTTCGCGCATGGCGGCGGACACTGCCTTTTCACCGGCGGCAATTTCCGCCTGCATCAGAGCGACAAGGTCTGGATCGAAGGCGATCTTCAGTTTCATGATGGCCGCAGGTCCAGTGTCCAGATCAGGCGTTCGCGGTCGCGGATTGGCTCGCCCTGGATGGTGAAGCTGTCGGTCCCGATCACGATCAGGTCGCCCGGGCGGGGATCGGGCAGGTCGGATACGCGGACGTCCACCATTGTGGTGTCGCTGACAAAGCGCGCGGCACCGAAATCGGTGATGCGGTCCGGGGCGCGGCGGATGACGCGGATGGGGCGTTCCTCTGACGTGGTGGCGGAAATCCACAGCGCCGCCGCCGCCATGGATGGGTTGGCATAGATCCGGTCCATGGCGGCAGCAAAGACGGTCATAGCGCGTCAGTTCGAGCTGTGGATACGGATCGCGATGCGCGGCCGCTTGTTCACCGGCAGGATCGAGGCCTCGGTCATCAGGTCGATCCAGCGGCCCTTCTCATCGAGATGCTGGCGGGCATAGAGCGGCAGGCCGAGGGTGTTCGCTGCCTCCAGCAGGTTGGCGGGGCCGCCATAGGTGGTGAACGTGTCCATGGTGCCAAGCGGGAAGGCGATACCCTCGCTGGCCGGGATCAGCCGTTCGGTCGCCTTGGTCGAAAGTGTAACCGTGCCCGCGTATTCCTCAAACACGATGCCCGCGAAGGGGAAATTGCGGCGCACATCCTGGCGCAGGGGCTGCGCGCCGGTGGCGGCGTAGAACTTGTACGCCTCCTCGGTCTTGGGATGCGCGATCAGCTTGTCGAAGAACTCGCGGCTGACGAGGGCGTGGACGTCCGTCATGCTTTCGCCCAAGAGGTTGTCCTCCATGGCGCGCAAGACCTCGCGGACCTTGCCCTGCACGTTGGTGCCAGCCGTCCCCAGAAGAAAATCCACCGAGATCTGCGCCAGGCCAAACTCGGTGAAGTAGTTGTAGAGCGTCGTGCCCGCGCCGTCTTTGACGATGCCGCGCAGCGCGTTCATCTCCATGTATTCGCGGGTCTGGGCATGCTTGCGGCGCATCAGCTGCAGCTTGCGGTTCATCACCTCGACCAGTGGGTCGGCACCGTCGAAGACGCCCAGTGCGGGCTGGCCCTGAATGTCGCCGGGCAGGATCACATCATCATGCGGGATCCATGGCAGCGCGAAGGACCGCATCGAGCGCCCCTCGCGCGTGCCGACGGTGGCGGGGCCACCGAGAGGAACGGAGGGCAGCAGGTTCAGCACGCCCTCGTATTGTTCGATGATCACCGACCGCTGGGTGACGCCCTCGAAGCGGAAGAGGCCGATCTGGCCGAGGCGGGTGTAGAGGTTGGGCAGGATGTTGATGGCCTGCGTCATCTCGGCCAGCGAATAGCCGCCAGCATCAAAGGGGTTGCGGACAAGGGTCATGGGGTGCTCCGGGAATGAAGGGGAAAGCTGAGAACGCGCTGTCGCGGTGCTGCGTCAGACGCCGTCGCGGGCGATGATGCCGACGGCGGCCAGCTGGCCGAGTTTGGCAGTGATCTTGGTGCCGTCATCGACCGTGCCGTCATAGGCGAGGCCCGCGCGGGAAACGACCGAAGGGCCACGGGCCAGGACAATGCCTGTCGCATCGGCCAGCGTGGCGTCCACCGCAAAGAGCAGCACGGCGGTGGCGATCTCTGCCCCATCCGTCCCGGTTGCGGGTGACAGGGTGTACTTGCCGCTGGCCGTGATCTTCCCCAGCACCGAGCCGACCGGGTAGGGCATGCCTTGCAGCAGGGTGATCACCTCGCGGGTGTAGTTCGGGTTGACCTCATATTTGAGGACATCGCCCATGCTGGGCTGTTCCGTCAGGACGGGCATTGGTCAGTCTCCATGGTTTGGGGGAGGGATAGGGGCGCTGGTTCAGCGCTTGGCGTCGGTCGCAGCCTTCTTGGCCGCCGCGATGATCGGGCTGTCTTTTGCGGCGGTCGCAGCCGGGGCGGTGGCGATGATCCCCGCCGCATCGCTGCGGGCGGCAAGGTCGGCCAGCACCCGAGCGCGCAGGGCTTCGGGTTTGAGACCCTTGGTGACAGCATCGGCCGCGTCGATGGTCACGCCCAGCCGGGCGGCCTGCGCGCAGACCTGCGCCACTTCGGCGGCCTCGGCGCGAATGGCGTCGACGGTCATTGTGGTGGGCGCTGCATCACCCACCGCTGCCGGAACCTCTGGACCGGCAGCGACGGTTGCTGTCGCGGCGGGAGCGGCGGAAATAGGAGCCGGGTTCGGCGTGTCGGTGGGCGCGTCAGTGGGCGTGGTGGTCATCTGTAGACCCTTTCTGCTGGGGGAAGTGGTGCCGTGCGGGGCGGCGGTGAAGGCGCGGAAGGCGGTGACGGGATCGGCCAGCTCATCGGCCAGACCGGCGGCAATGGCATCGGCCCCGCGGAACACGGCTGCTTCAGTGGCCAGCGCGGCTGCATGCGTCAGCCGATCCCCGCGACCGGCGGCGACGGTTTCCGCAAAGAGGAAGCGCACGACCTCCAACTCGCGCTGCATCTGGTCGTGCACCGCTTGCGGAAGAGGCTGGTATGGGTTGGCATCAACCTTGTGCGCCCCAGCATGGATCAGCGTGACGGCGATGCCCTTCTGATCGAGGGCCCCGCTCATATCCGTGTGCAGAGCCACGACACCAATGCTGCCGACAGCCCCGGTGCGCGGCAGGATGATCCGGTCGGCCTGGGACGCCAGGACATAGCCAGCCGACAGCGCATGTTCGGCGACAAAAGCGTGGATGGGCTTTTGCGCCCGGGCGGCGCGGATGCGGTCCGCCAGATCGAAGGCCCCCGCGACCTCGCCGCCAAAGCTGTCGATGTCGAGCGCAATGCCACGCACGCCGGGATCGGCCAGCGCCGCCTGCAGCTGGGCGGCAATGCCCTCATAGGAGGTCAGACCAGAAGATTGCCCGATCCACGCGCCCCGGTGCACAAGTGTGCCCGCGATTTCGATGACCGCGATGCCGTCAATCATGGCGAAGGGCTGGGTGCCGTTGCGCTGGTGGCGCTGTGCAAGGTCATTGCCAAACAGCGAGGCGCGGGCGGGCATAGCCGCGTGATCAACCTCGTTGGACGGCAGATCGACCCCCGCAAACGTGATCTCCTGCCCGGTGATGCGCGGACCCAGCCCGGACAGGAAGGCCAGCGCCTTGGCCGGATCGACCATCAAGGGCGTGTTGAAGGCGCGCTGTGCGATCTGGGAGTGGTGCATCATGCGCCCTCCGATGCGTCAGGTTTCTCGTCGCCGGTGTCGTCAGCCTCGTCGTCTTTCGCGCTGTCCTGATCTGCATTTTTCGCCCCACCTTCGCCGGGCCCCTGCGCCGGGGATCCGGGGCGGCGGAAGTCGAGGCCCAGCGCCAACTCGCGTTTGCGCTCTGCAGCGATTTCGCGGTCGACCTGTTCGGCGTCATAGCCACGCTCCGCCAGCGCCTGCGTGCGGGATTTCAGGCCCGCCTCGATCTGCAGGATCTCGGCCGAGGCGTCCTTCATTGGGTCGATCCAGTCCCATTTGGTCGGTAACCAGGCGCAGGCCTGATATTGCCGCCGCTGGCTGTCATAGCCGGGCAGGTCGAGCGCGCCCGACAACACGGCCACGTCCATCCAGCGCACCCAGACGGCGCGGCAGAGCTGATAGACCAGCACGCCATGCTGCCAGGCCGAGATGCGGCGACGGAATTCGATGAGGCTGATCCGCGTGTTCGAGAAGTTGCCCTTGGCGGTGTCGCCGGTCAGATAGCCATAGGGCACGCCCAGCGCGGCACCGATCTGCAGCAGGGTGCGGTACTGGAACGGCTCATAGGTGCTGCCCGAGTCCGGGGTGGAGGGGGTGGACACATCTTCGCCGGGGTCAAGGCGCACCACCTGACCGGGCTCGACCTCGAGATCCTCCTCGGTCGGCTCCAGCGGGGTTTCCGGAGCAGGCGAGGTGATGAACATCGCGAACATCGCGGCGATCTTCTTTCGCTCCAGCTCGGCGTCGTCATAGAGGTCCAGCGTGAACAGCTTGACGATGGCAGCGGCAAACCGTGAGACGCCGCGCAACTGCCCGGCCTCGACCGGGTCCAGCACATGGATCACATCCGTAGCAGACACGCGGACGGTTTCGCCCGCAAGGCCGGGGTCGGTCAGATCACCGGGATGGCGGCGCAGGAAGTGATAGGCCACGCGGCGGCCGATACCATCGAACTCGATGCCCTGACGGATCAACCCCGCGCCGGGCAGGGTGCGGTTCATGTCGAGGGGCAGCATCTCTGCGGGCAGCATCTGCAATTGCAGCGGCACGGTCAGACCATCCTCGGCCCGGCGCGGCCGGACGCGAATGAAGACCTCCCCCGACAGGAACACCTCGCGCGCCGCCCGGCGCTGCAGCCCGTAGAAATCCGTCAACCCTTCCGCGTCGGCATCATCGGTCCAGGCCAGCCAGAGCGCCTGCAGTTCTTCCTTCCTGGCCGCATCCGCGATGGAACTGGACGGTTTGATCCCATCGCCGACGACATTGCTGGCGAAGCTCTCCACCGCGTTCGCCGCATAGCCATTGTTCCGGACCAGCCAGCGGGCGCGGGCGGTGATCGTGTCGCCCGAGGCCGCGATCAGCGTGTTCACATGGGCGCGGCTGGCCCGGAACCCGCGCAGGCGACGATGGGATTGCGCGGCGTCAAACCCGCCGATGATCGATCCCAGCCGCTGGCGGAAAGCCTCGAACGCCATCACAGCCCCTTCGAGGCCACGGTGCCCCAGCGCCGACGACGCGGGGCGCCGGTGGTGGCGGTGGCGATCCGGGTTTCGAGGTCGCTGATGGCATTCGCCAGTTCCGCGTCCGAGCCGTAGTTGATCGATTTGCTGTCATAGCTGACCGAGCGGACGCCCGCATAACGCGCCTCCTGAAGTGCTGCCAGCAGGGCACGCATCCGTTCCAGATCCATCTCAGTCCCTCATGAAGTTCGGTGTGTAAGCCCGGCGCTTGCGGCGCGGGGTGGTCGGTGTACCCGCCTTGGGCGGGGCGGGCGTGGTCGGTTCCGAGGCCGCACCTTCGGCGGCAGTCGGGGCGACGGGCGGGCGGGTTTCCACCCCGGCCTGCGCTTCCAGCCGCCGCCAGGTCGCCTCGTCCCAGCGATCCGCGCCCATGATCCACGCCGCAGCCCTTGCATAGACGCGGGTGTCGAGCGCCTCGTTGCGTTCGCGCATCTTCTGCCATTCGGGGTGAGCATAGCCGCGCTTGTTGCGCACGGTGACCAGCTGTTCCGCCACCAGCTGCTTCAGCCATTCGGTGTCGATCCAGTCGGGCAGGTGCACCGTGCCGGGGGCGTCCAGCGCGCCCAGCGCTCTGTCTTCATCAGAGGGGCGCTCCAGCCGCAGAAAGCGATAGGTCTCGGTCTTGAACGTCGCCGTGGCCACCGACCACAGCCGCGCGCCCCGGCGCAGACGTTTGCCGCCGATGGTCGCATCGACAAAGGTTGGCCCCGACACCGGCGTGGCGCGGTTGAAGCCTTCGAGGCCCTTGATCGGGGCCACCTGCTCAAAACCCTGCTTGCGCGCCCAGGCGTAAACGGCGGCGGCCTCATAGCCGGTGTCGATGGCGAGCTTGCCGATCAGCATCACCGCGCCATTTGCGCAGGTCCATGTGCGGCCCAAGAGGGTGGTCAGCTTGTCCCAACAGGTCGGATCGTCCGGACCACCGGCAATGACGATGTGATCGACCAGCCAGGACTCCAAACCGCGCCCCCAAGCCCAGACATCGACCTCGATGCGGTCCTTCTGCACATCGACGCCAGCGGTCAGGAACAACCCGCCCATCGGAACCTGCACGCCCGCGTAGCTTTCGCGCCGTTCCGCCAGCCGTTGCCATTCCGGTGCGTCGCCCGACTCCACCCACGTCTCGCCCAATAGCGTGTTGCGCGCCACACGCAGCATCTCCTCCGAGCCTTGCGCGGCCAGCCATTCCCGCGCGACCTGCTGCCAGCTTTTCCAGCCCAAGGGCGAATAGAGCGCCGAGATATGGAAGCCGATCGAGTGCGGGTCGGCCGACACCGCCGTCGCCCGCCATTCGCCCTTTTCCAGCATCTGCGTCTTGTGATGCTCAGCGATGGCTTTCTCGCAAGCCTCGCAGTGATAGGCCGCCGTGTCGGGCCGTCCCTTGTCCCAGCGCAGGCGTTCGAATTGCAGCCATTGCATATGGCCGCAATGCGGGCAGGGCACGAAGTACCGACGCTGGTCGCTGGCCTCGAACTCCCGCTCGATCCGGCTCAGCCCACGGATGGTGGGCGTCGAGACCATGAACACCTTGCGCCGGTGCGAGAAGGTGGTGGTCCGCGCCTCCGCCAGCGTGACCGGATCGCCTTCCTCGTCAGCCGAGGGTGGATAGGCATCAACCTCGTCGAGGAAGATGTAGCGCGCGGGCATCGACCGCAGACCAGTGGCGCTATTGGCCCCTGTCAGCACCAGAATGCCGCCGGGGAATTCCTTTGACAGCATCGAATTGCCCGCGTCGCGTGACCGGGCCGGGTTCACCCGTTCGCGCAGCGCCGGGCTATCCGCGATCAGCGGATCGAGACGACCTCGCGACGTGCGCTTCGCCAGTTCCAGGGATGGCAAGACCGCCAGCATCGGCCCCGGCGCGTGATGGATCACAAAGCCGATCCAGTTGTTGCCCGCCTCGGTCGCGCCGACCTGTGCGGCTTTCATGAAGCTGATGCGCTGCGCCGGGTGGCGCGGCGACAGCACATCCATGATCTCGCGCAGGTAAGGCGCGCGGGCGGTGCGATAGCGCCCCGGTTCCGCCGCACCGCGCGACGACAGCCAGCGGTGCTGATCCGCCCATTCCGACACCGTCAGGTCCGGATCAGGCCGCATCCCGTTGCGCCAGACGCGCAGGATGTCCTCGGCCCCGTCAAACCCGAGGTCGAGGTCGGCGGTCAGGTCATCGCCGGTCAGATCATCATTGTCATCATCCAAGCGAGACCCTGAGATCGGCGAGGGCGTCGAGGTGCTGTCTGACATGGGTTTCCAGCACCCTCTGCAGGATCGCGGCCTCGATGATCACCGGCGTGCCGGATTGCTGTTCCACCTCTGCTGCCACCTCGGCCGCCATCAGCGCCGCCACCCTGCTGGGCCAGGTCACCCAAGTATCCCGCTCCTGGCGGGCAAGGCGAAACACCAGCGTTTCGGCGCGCGCCCGGTCGACCAGCGTTCCCTTCCGCTTTTGGATCGCCAGCTGGCGTTCCTGCGCCTGATAGACCGTCAGTGCGGTGCGGGCCTTGAGATAGGAGGAGCTGTCCGCTGGCCCTGAAAATCCGCTGTCGCCGCCGACGGATCGCCGCTGCTGATCCGGGTCGGTCATCTCGGCCCGGCGCACATCGGAGGCGGCGGCGTTGATCGACCCGTCGCTGTAAATCACCAGCCGCCCGGCCTTGCGCGCTTTCTGGATCGCCCCGCGCGACAGGCCGGAATGGGCGGAATATTCCCGCTCGGACATACCTTCCATGGCGATTGGGTGAGCCTCAAGATATTGGAATTAAACGGAAATAATCGTCTTATTCAGTTGATTACACTCGCGCGTCGAGCGATTCTGAGTCCAAGGAAACGATGCAACTCAGCCCCGGAGACGACGCCATGACCACCAAGACCGCCCCCGCCAAAACCCCCAGCGACGCCCTGCTGCTGGAGATCGCAACCCGGCATTTCCACAGCATCGAGACGCTCGAGACCCAGAACAGCGATCGGCTCGACTTCCACGATGTCGCCGTCTGGGCGATCCGCGCCGCGCTGGAAGAGGCTTATGCCGCGGGCCTCGCGGCCGCGAAGCGCTGAGGGAGGGCACGACCATGACCATCGCCATCCCTTCCGACACGACCCGCATTTTCATCGACCGCGCCCGCTTTGTTCAGGCCATGACCACCGCCGCGCTGCAGGGACACCTGAATGACCGGAGCCTGAACGCCGAGGTATTCGAGATGGCAGGCCGGATCGGGATCGACTGCCTGACCGTTGAACTGGCCGATGTCGTGCCGGTCCTGCAACAGCACGGATTGATCTGAACCGCCCCGAACAAGGAGACCCACATGAGCACGCGCGCACAGATTGCCATCCAGTTCGGGTCCGACGAATGGGCCCACACATATGTTCACTACGACGGCTACCCCTCCCACATGCTGCCCGCGCTTGCACCTTGGACGCCCGAGGACATCCTCGCTGCCCTCGAAATTCGGCAGGTCCGCGCCGACGGGATCGAAGCCTTCGAGAGGCCCCGCGACCCGGTGATCCTGCCGCGCCCGACCTGTCAGTTCTGCCACCTTTACGTCTGGCAGGACGGCACATGGGTCGAACTCGATCCTGAAACCCACGCCCCCGAAGGAGCGGCCCCATGACCCTGATCCCCAACTGCCTGCCCGAGGGCGAGGCCCTGACGGACGTCATCCGCCGCGAATGCGCCATCGGGTTCGACCTGCGGTTCTGCCGCAGCGTCGCCATCAGCCCCGACGACCGCGACACCGAAACCTGCGATCCTACCGAGGCGGAGTTCGCCACGCTTTATGCCCTGACCGACCTCGGCGAGGCCATTGCCATCCACGATGCCAACCTGACCAGCGCCGGGGCCGATGAGGTCGCCGCTGTCGCGCGCGCGCTGTTCGTCGCGATGGTCAACGCTCGCCGCGATCCGCCCGACGCCGCCCAGCGCCACGAGGCGGAGCAGGCGGCGCTGATCGATCCGCATCGGATCGAATGATTATAAAGCCATGAAATTGCTCTGATTTTCCTACGACAATCGCCCGACCCGAGCGATGGTTGTCACAGAAAAACGATGCAACTCACTCCAAGGAACCACGCCATGACCCGCCTCAACCCGATCACCACACCCCGCCACCAGTTGCGCGCCGAGAAGGCCGCACGCAACCAACAGGCGGCCCTCAGCGCATTTATTGCAAAGAAAGCGGAGATCAACACCATGCTCGCCCGCTTGGCAAGTCTCAGTGACGACCATTTCAACTCCCACCCCGACGAGATCAGCTGGGGGCATGTCGGCACCCTCGAGCACTACGCCAGCCTCCTTAAGCGCATCACCGACAGCGCCTTTGGCGAGGGTGAATTCACCGAGTGACCCCCGGCTTTGTGCCTCGCCCGGCCCGCCACCATGGCGGGCTTCACCCGGTAGGAGAATGCGCATTTCGCGCTGCTCGACCATACCGGAGACATCCCATGCCCAAACTCACCGACACGCAGACCATCATCCTCAGCCGCGCGGCGACCCGCCCCGGCAATCTGGCCATGCCGCTGCCCGAGGGGCTGCATGGCGCGGCCGCCAAGATGGCCGTCACGCGCATGATCACCAATGGCTGGATCGAAGAGGTCGATGCCGACAGCCGCCGCGGCGAGCCGCTCTGGCGCGAGACCGGCGATGGCCACGGCACCACGCTGATCGCCACCGAAGCCGGGCTGGAGGCCATCGGGATCGAGCCGGTGGTGGTGAAAACCGTGGTTGCGATCCGCCAACATGCAGCCAAGGTCCCGGCACGGAAGCCGCCGATCCAGCGCGCTGGGACAAAGCAGGCACAGATCATCGCCATGCTCCAGCGCCCCGAAGGCGCAACCATCGCCGAGATTGTTGCGGCGACTTCGTGGCAGGCTCATTCCGCCAGAGGTGTGATTTCCGGCGTGCTGAAGAAGAAGCTGGGCCTGCCGATCAACTCGGCGAAGGAAGTGGGCCGGGGGTTAGTGTATCGGATTGTGTGACGCTGTGATTGCGAAAAAGTGCCGTCCGTCGATACTTGGCGCGTCCGAGCGTTCATCGCGATTGTGACCAGATGGCGTCGCGCTGCCAGAATGTCAGGCGACTTGGGCAAAGCCCTCTGGCCGGAACCGAACCTTAGCCTCAGGGCCACGGGGGTCGAGGTCAAACAGCCCAGGTCTTGCCTGAAGATAACTGCGCCATGTCTTCTCGGGAAAGGTGCTGATCCGGACGCCATGTTGAACATGCATTTTGGGAGCTAGGTCAGTAATACGCATCCCGGCACCTTTCTTGCTGTGTGCTGCGATGATCGCCCGAATCTTCTGATCCATTTCAGTGACACCCGCCGGTGTCCGGGGAACGAGTTTAAGGGCTTGCGGCGCTTGTATCTCGACAAAACTCGAACAGGTTGCCCTGAAAGACTGCGGCGCCTTTACCTCGCCGATACCGATGACTTTTGCGCCGTGTTCGCGCAATCTGTGAGCAAGATGCGTGAAATCGCCATCGGATGTGGCAATGATGAAGCATTTCATTCCTCGTGAGAGGATCAGTTCCATCGCATCGAGGGCCAGAAGAATGTCCGCCGCGTTCTTTCCTGAACCCGCATGAACGAGACGATAGCCGATTGAAGCATGCCAGTCTGATGCAAGTTTTGCATCCAGATACGCGCGCACAACAGAAGGGTCGCCGTGCTTTGCGGCAATACCCAGAATGGATGCAGCATGTTTACCGCTGATATTGTCCCCATCCACAAGCAACGCCACTGGCTCCGCCATGTCCATCACCATTTAATGTTTTCCACGAGATCATTATACAAGGATTGTGCCGAAATTTTGGTATCACCTCAAGGCTCATGCGTTGGTGGCCTTCCACCCCGTCGCCAGTTCCCATCGCCGCAGGGCGACGTCGCAGTACACCGGATCCAGCTCCATCGCGAAGCAGCGCCGCCCAGCGCGTTCTGCGGCCATCAACTGGGTGCCGGAGCCGCAGAACGGCTCGTAGATCAGATCGCCCGGATCTGAGAAGGCAGTCAGCACCGCCTCGACCAGCGCCACCGGGAACACCGCCGGGTGCGATCCGGCCGTGCCCAGCCCGCCCTTGTGGCGCATGATGCGGAACACGGAGTCCGGGATGCGGTGGCTCTGTATCGCGTTGCCGGCCCCTCGCTTGGCGTGGACGGTGCCGTCGGCCCCGCGCAGCCCACCGCCGCCGAGCGTTTCGCCCGCGTGCTTGGACCGCACGGTCTTGTGCGGTTTGCGGGGTGCGCGGTTGAAGTGGAAAATGAACTCGTGCGACGGGGCCAGGCGTCCCTGCCAGTCGCCCGGCAGGCCCGGTCCCTGATCCCAGACATACCAGCCAAAGCGTCGCCAGCCAGAGCCGCGCATCCATTCGACCCATCCTTCCCAATAGGGCTGCCATTCGCCGCTCCGGTGCACGAGGCCGAGGTTGACCAGAACCTGCGCGTCGGCGGTGACCGGGGTCGCGGTGAACACGCCCTGCATCAGGGCATCCCAATCGCCGACCTTTTCCTTGGCCGCGCCATAGTCGCGCTGCTGGGCATAGGGTGGCGAGGTGAACATCAGCGTGGCCTGTTCGCCCTGCATCAGCCTGGCGACGGCGGCCGGGTCGGTGGCGTCGCCGCAGCATAGCCGGTGCTTGCCCAGCGCCCAGATGTCGCCCGGCTTGGTGATGGGTTCGGCGGGCGGCTCGGGGATGGCGTCCGCTGCGTCGTCGGAAATCGCGGGGCGGTCGTCGTCGCCCGCGTACAGCAGCGCGTCCAGCTCATCCTCGGGGATCCCGATCAGCTCGAGGTCGAAATCCTCGGCCAACAGCCCGCGCAACTCCTCGAGCAGCAGTGCGTCGTCCCACCCGCCCAGTTCCGTCAGTTTATTGTCGGCGATGCGGTAGGCCCGGCGCTGTGCTTCGGTCAGATGGTCCAGCACGATGACCGGCGCTTCGGCCAGCCCCAGCTGTGCCGCGGCCAGGATGCGCCCATGGCCCGCGATCAGCTCGCCATCGGCGGCGACCAGGCAGGGAACAGTCCAGCCGAACTCGGCCATGCTGGCGGCGATCTTGGCGACCTGATCGGCGTCGTGCGTCTTGGCATTGCGCGCATAGGGCTTGAGCCGATCCAGCGGCCAGAACGCGATCTGGCTTGGACGCAGATGCATGGTCATGCTGCCAGCCGTTTGGCCTTCAGGGCGGTGAAGGTCTCGCCGGTTTCCGCCAGCATCGCCTCCTGGCCGGTGAAGGACTGCCAGCGCTCAATAGCCACATCGACATAGGCGGGGTTCAACTCTACGCCGAGGCAGACACGGCCTGTGGTTTCCGCCGCGATCAGCGTGGTGCCCGATCCCATGAACGGCTCAAACACTGCCTGTCCTGGACTGGAATTGTTCAGGATCGGGCGGCGCATGCATTCGACGGGCTTCTGCGTGCCATGGACGGTTTCGGCATCTTGATCGCGGTTGGCGATCTGCCAGAGCGTCGTCTGCTTGCGGTCTCCCGCCCAGTGCCCCTTGCCCTTAACGCGCACCACATACCAGCAGGGTTCATGCTGCCAGTGGTAATCGCCGCGGCTGAGGACCAGCCGGTCCTTGGCCCAGATAATCTGCGAGCGAATGGCAAAACCTGCCACCACAAGGCTCTCGGCGACGGTGGTGGCATGCAGGGCGCCATGCCAGACATAGGCTACGTCGCCGGGGAACAGGGCCCATGCTTCACGCCAATCCGCTCGGTCGTCGTTCAGCACCTTGCCGGTTCGTTTGGTTTTGGCCGCGCCCGCTTGGTTGCGCCAGCTTGGGTCATAGTCCACGCCGTAGGGCGGGTCCGTCACCATCAGCAGGGGGCGAACATCCCCCAGAAGTCGACCAATCACATCAGCGGATGTGCTGTCGCCGCATATCAGCCGGTGCGCGCCCAGCTGCCAGAGATCGCCCGCAACCGACACTGGCGTGATCGGCGGTTCGGGAATGTCATCCTCGCCCTCGACAGCACCACCTTCGACCTGATCCGGATCGCGCAGCAGCGCATCCAGATCCTCGTCGGTGATGCCGAGCAGCGACAAGTCGAAATCCTCGGCCAGCAGCCCCGCGATCTCATCGCGCAGCATCGCCTCGTCCCACTCGCCCATCTCCGTGAGCTTATTGTCGGCGATGCGATAGGCGCGGCGCTCGGCTTCGTCGAGATGGCCGAGCCGGATCACCGGCACGTCGGTCAGCCCCAACATGGTCGCGGCCAACACCCGGCCATGCCCCGCGATCAGTTCGCCATCGTCTGCCACCAGGCAGGGCACGGTCCAACCGAACTTGGCCATGCTGGCGGCAATCTTCGCGACCTGCTCCGTGCCGTGGATTTTGGCATTGCGCGCATAGGGGCGCAGCCGGTCAATCGGCCAGGATTCAATCTGGCTCGGCGCAAAGACCAGGTCCATGGGGTGGCTTTCATGTGTGGAAGGGCGGGCACGCCGATGCACGCTGGGCGATGCCAGCGGCAGGATCGGGATCCGCGATGTCGGGAAATGAGACGCGCCCGCGAGGGGGTTCCTGCGGGCGCAAATCTCCGATGATCAAGGAGTAGGTCAAGGGGGGCAGCTTTGTCAAACGAAAAATACACGCAGATTCAATGGCTTCACGGCGGGTGGCTTCCGTCGGCTGGCTTCCGGCGCGGTGATGGAGTGGATGCCTCCCTCCCCTACGGCATCGCAATGTGCCAAGCTTTGGGCGCTGAAACCAAGCAAATCGAAGGAGGCATCCGTGAAAGAAGTTACCATCATTGGCGTCGATCTGGCAAA
>NZ_JAGQDH010000028.1 GCF_018069895.1 Roseovarius autotrophicus
GCGTGGTCGAGGCGGCGACCGCGCCGCTGGAGTCGGTTGCGGCGCTCCGCGAGGCCGTAGCCGCGTCGGGGGCCGAGGCGGAAACCGCTCTCACGGGCGCGCGGACCGCCGCCGAGAGCCTCGAGGAGGCGCTCGATTCCACCGGCGAGGCCGCGGGCCGCGCGGGCGGTGCCGGTCGCGGGGCGGGTCAGGCGCTGCGCGAGGCCGCCGACACGGCCCGCAATGCCTGGGAGGCGACCGCCGAGGCGGTCCGTGCAGCGCAAGAACGCTCGCGCGAAATCGCCCAAGGGCTGGCGCAGGACATCGTCGGCCCGATCAAGGAAGCGCTGAAATCGGGCGAGTTCAGCTGGGAGACCTTTGCCAGTGCGATCTCGCGGATCGCCCAGAACCTCGCGAACCGGCTGATCGAGCTTGCCTTCAAGCCTATCGAGAACGCGATCATGCGTGCCTTCTCCGGCATGGGCGGCGGCGGCGGTTTTTTCGCGAGCCTCTTCGGCTTTGCGCGCGGCGGGGTGTTCGCTGGTGGTCAGGAATTGACGGCCTTCGCGCGCGGCGGCGTGGTCAATCGGCCCACGGTGTTTCCCTTCTCGCGCGGCATCGGGCTGATGGGCGAAGCCGGGCCCGAGGCGATCCTACCGCTGCGGCGCGGCCGCGACGGGCGGCTTGGGGTCGAAATGAACCGGGATACCGGTCAGTCGTCGGGTCCAGACATGTCAACGCGCATCATCAACGTGCTCGACCCGTCGGTGGTGGGCGATTATCTCGCCACGCCCTCGGGCGAGCGGGCGATCCTGAACGTCATCCGCCGCAATCGGAGTGCGCTGAATGCCTGAGGTGGGAGGCCCACTGCCAATGGAAGGCCTGCCAGCACCGCTCTGGCCCTTCCCGGCGGCGCAGGAGATCACCGAGGTGCTGGAATGGCGCACCGATGTGCTGACATCGCGCGCGGGCGAACAGCGCATCGCGCTCCGGCCCCGCCCGCGCGAGATCGTGACGTTCCGGCATCGGCTCGACGCGCTGGGGATGGCGCGCGCCGCGGAACTGGCACGCGCCGGATTTGCCGGAGACTGGCATGTGCCGCTTTGGCACATGGCCTTGCAGCCGGAGGCTGATCTGGCGCACGGCGCAACCGAGATACTGATCCCGACAGGCCTCTCGGATTTCCGGCCCGGGTATCTCGCGGCGATCGCGGTCGATGGCCGCGAGGGGGCGGCGGCACCCATCGCCAGCGTTCAGGCCGACCGGCTGATCCTGGCAGAGCCTCTGGTGCTGCAACTGCCCAGTCCGGTGGTTGCTGCGCCGCGCATCACGGTCGCGCCGATCCGCGCAGGGATCCTGACCTTGGCGGTCGAGATCACCCGCCGCAGGCAGGGCGATGGCACGGTGACGGCCAGCTTTCTCTTGCGCGACGCGCCGGACCTCACCGCGCCTGTGCTGCCGACCTATCTCGGTCGTCCGGTCCAGACCGACCCGAGCGTCGTGCGCCGCCCGCTCTCCGCCAGCCTGCGCCGCGCGGTCGAGTATGTTGATAACGGTTTCGGGCCCGTTGTGGTCGAGCCGATGCGCGACGTGTTTGAACGCAGTGAAACGATTACGCTCAAGGCAAAAGGCCCGACCACACGCCAACTTCTGCGCCGCTGGCTCTGGTCACTCCGGGGGCGGCAAGCCAGCTTCTGGCTGCCGACCTGGGGGCGCGAGCTGCAATTGCGCACGGTGATGACGTCAGGATCGGTGCTGATGCGCGTGGCACCGGTCGCATCCCTCGCCGCCTATGTGGGCCGCCCGATCGGGCTGGAGATGCCCGGTGCACTGAGATTTCGGACGATTACCGCGGCCATTGCCGATGGCGCGGATCACCGGCTGACGTTGTCGTCAAGCCTTGGCGAGCCAGTCCAGTTGGGAACGAAGGTACACTTCCTGACCGCCATACGGTCGGATGCAGACCGCGTCGAGATCCAGCATGGCGCTGTCGCCAGCGAGGTGACGTTACCTGTCATCGAGGTATCCGCATGACCTATTCCAGCATCGAGTCCTCGCCCGCCGACGGCCGCCCTTATTTCCTCTACCAGTTCATAGAGGGCGAACTGATCTGGCGATTCACCAGCCGCGCCACGGCCTGGACCAGCGCGGGGAGCGGCGGGACGGCGATCACCTGGGAGCCCGCCGCCGTGGCGCATGGCGATGTGGTGCAGACCAGCGACATTGAGCGCGGGCAGCTGGAACTGACATGGCCGCTCTCGCATCCCTTCGCGCGGCGCTTCCTCGCTCCCATGGGCAATACGCCGGTCACGCTGACCATCTTCCGCGGTCACGAGCAGGTGCTGGGCGAGACGGTCGCGCATTGGAAAGGCCGCGTAGTGGGCGCCGAGGTCGAGGGGCAGCGTATCCTGCTTCAGGCCGAGTCGATCTTCAGCACGCTGCGCCGGGCGGGGGTGCGGGCGAAGTACCAGCGGCTGTGCCGCCATGCCCTTTACTGTCGTGGCTGCGGACTCGATATCGCACTGCACTGGCTGACGGGAACGGTGACCGCCGTCGCCTCTAACGCCGTCACGGTCCCTGAGGCGGCTGACCAGCCCGATGGCTGGTTTCGCGGCGGCGTGCTGCGCTTTGGCGTGCAGCTTGGCTTCATCACTGGCCACATCGGGGCCACCCTCACGCTGTCGCGCCCTTTGCCGGAACTGGCGGCGGCGCTCGCTGCGCCAGAGATCGCCCCGGAGACCAGTGATCCGCTGCCCGTCCTCGTCGACATCGCCCCGGGCTGCGATCTGCGCGCCGCCACCTGCGCGGCCAAGTTCGGCAATCTTCTCAATTTCGGGGGCTTTCCCGAGATCCCGGGCCGCAACCCCCTGGGCGGCGGCTCCATCGTCTGACGCGCCCTACAGGCGCCAATCCGCAATCGGCATTCCCTTATGGTCTGGACCTTCATCGCGCGGCTCGTCCTCGGGCTGGTGCTCTCGGCGATTTCCTATGCGCTGAGCCCACGCCCCAAGATCGAGAAGCCGCAGGCCGCGGGCCTCGACGACTTTTCGCCGCCCACCGCCGAGGAAGGGCGGCCGATCCCGGTGGTGTTCGGCACCGTGCTGATCACCGGGCCGAACGTCGTCTGGGCAGGCGATCTGAAGGTCGATCCGATCAGGAAGAAAGGTGGCAAGAAGTGACCCGCGTGACGATCCAGGACCTGCGCGATGCGCGCTACTGCCTCGCGGGCGTGCGGCCATGGTTCCGCCGCCATGGGTTTGCGTGGTCGGAGTTTCTTGCCCACGGGATCGAGGCTGATCGGCTCCGTGCGACCGGTGATGCGCTGGTGGAGCCGGTGATCCGGATCGCGGAGATGCGGGAGCGCATGCATGGGCGGTAGCAAGTCCCAGACCGTCGGCTTCCGCTATTCGCTGGGCATGCATCTGGCGCTCTGCCACGGCCCCGTGGATGCCATCCGCGAGATCCTCGTCGACCGCCGCACGGCCTGGTCAGTGACGACAGGCAGCAGCTCCAGCGGCGGAGGCGCGGCCGTGGAAACGCGCATCGGCACGGTCGGAAGCATGGTCGCCACGGCTGCAGCGGCAGGTGAAACCAGTGGCTTGATCACCTTCGCGGGCACACTCGAAGGCGTGCGCATCGGCCAGCAGTACCGGCTGCAACTTGCGTACGGCGCAAGCCATACGATCACGCTGCAAGGCGTGAGCATGGAAGCGGCGTTCACGATCACAAGCTGGACTGTTCTGCCGGAAACCCTGAGTTTTCCGGAGCAGGCCGTGGAAATCTTCGAGGCGACCAGCGCCGCCAGCGCTGCAGGCGCCGGTGGCGGGCGCATCCGCATCAACAAACCCGACCTCTTCGGCGGCGAGAAGCGCGAGGGCGGCATCGTCGGCGATGTCGATGTGCTGATGGGTGGGCCGGGCCAAGGCGCGAACGATTACCTCGCTGCGCGCATGAATGGCGATGTGCCGGGGTTTCGCGGCCTCTGCAGCCTCGTGCTGCGGCAGGTCTATCTTGGGATCAACCCGTACCTGAAGCCTTGGGCGGTGCGCGTGACCCGCGTGCTGACCGGCGAGGCGGGTGCGGCGCAATGGTATGCCGAGAAGGCGGCCATCGTGCCCGAGGCCAATATTTCGGATGCCGCGATCTACATCGCGCTCGATGTCTCGGGCTCGATGTCAGGCACGCGCATGGCGGCCCAGAAGGCAGGCGTCGCAGCCCTGATCCGCGAGATCGGGGCCAGCGCCGATCCCGATCGGCCCAACGACATCCGCATCGTTCTCTTGAACGCGGGCGTGGCGGGGTCCATCGAGCGCCGCAACATGGAACCCGAGGATTACGAGGCGCTGGAAGACTGGATGCTGGCGCTCTCGAACAGCACCGCGGGCGGCACGAATTTCAACGCGGCCTTCACTGATGCCGGTGCGTTCTTCGCGGGCGGCGGGTCCAAACGACGGATCGTGATCTTCGTGACCGACGGCGCGCCGGTGCCCGTGTCCTCGGTCGATGCTGCATTGGCTACGATCGCTACCCTGCCGCCTGCCGACATATTCGGGTTCAACATCGCGCTCGCGGACACAAGCTATACCGCGCGCATCGATAACACGCCCGTGGACGGCGTGCCGGTGATCCCGCCCGGGAACCCGCAAGCACTGGTCGCCTCCCTGCGCGGAGCCTTCGGGAACGGCCCGGACATGAACCCGGCCCATATCATTCGGGAGTGTCTGACCAACCGCGACTGGGGGCTGGGCTATTCGACCGTGGAGATTGGGGCGAGTTTCACGGCGGCCGCAGACACGCTCTACAGCGAGGGCTTCGGCCTATCGCTGATCTGGCAGCAGGACAGCTCGATCGAGGACTTCATTGCCAGCGTTCTCGACCATATCGACGCGACGCTGTTCATCGACCGGAGCACCGGTCTCTGGGAGTTGCGGCTGATCCGGGCAGACTACACCGCCAGCGCGCTGCCACTTTTCGACGAGACCAATGTCGTGGACTGGGGGCGGCTGGGTCGCCGCGCGCCGTCGGACCTTGTGAACAGCGTGACCGTGCGCTTCACCGATGCCTGGACGGACGACACCGGCGCCGTCAGCGTGACCGACACCGCCCGGGTCCAGTCCATGGGCGAGGTGATCGCCACCACGCTCGACTATCCGGGCATCCGCTATCAGGGACTGGCGATCCGCGTGGCCGAGCGTGACCTGCGGGCGCTCTCGGTACCGCTGCTCACGGGCGAGATCGTGGTGAACCGCGAGGGCGCGGGTCTCGGGCCCGGCGATGTGATCCGGCTGCACTCGCCCCGCCTCGGACTGAACGACGTGGTCATGCGCATCTCCGAGATCGGTCAGGGCGACGGCCGCGACAACGGCATCCGGCTGAAGCTCGCCGAGGACGTCTTTGCGCTGGGCGCGACCGCCATCGCAGGCGGGCGCATGCCCACTGGCACCGGGGTTGCCGCACCGCCGCGGGCACTCGCCCGGCGCATGGTCGCGGAGGCCCCGTACTGGCTGCTGGTCCGCGAACTGGGCCACAGCGAGGCCGACCGCATCCTGTCGGACGACCCGGATGCGGGTGCGCTGGTCGCCACCGGGGAACGCCCCAGCGCCGACGCACTGGCGGCGGAACTCTGGATCGATCCCGGCACTGGCCCCGCCGAGGCCGGTGTGGTCGGTTTCGCACCCACAGCGCAGCTCGCGGCGGACGTCTCGGACCACCCGGAGGCGCGCGTCCTTCCCGTCACCGGTTGGCGCGACATCGGCGAGGTCGGGATCGGCACATTGGCCAGCATCGGCGGCGAACTGGTACGCGTTGACGGAATCACGTCCGCGGCGATCACTGTGGGCCGGGGATGCCTCGACACCGTGCCGCGTGCGCATGCGACAGGCACACCGGTGATTTTCTTCGACGAGGCAGCGAGGATCACCGAAGAAGCATGGGCAGCGGGAGAAACGCTGGCGATCCGGCTGCTGCCCGAGACCGGGCGCGGCACGCTGGCCTTTGCGCTGGCGCCCGAGGACAGCGTGACGATGAACAGGCGGGCGATCCGCCCCCTGCCGCCCGGGCGGGTGCAGGCGAATGGCAGCTACGCGCCGGATGTCGATGCGCTGGTGGCAGGCGACGTTGAACTGACCTGGACGCACCGCGACCGGCTGACCCAGACCAGCCCCGTGATCGTCGACCACACCGCTGCCTCAATCGGGCCCGAGCCGGGCGTCGGGTATGCGATCGAGGTGCGCTGGATTGATCCCGACACGGGCGTGGCGCTCATGCCGCCGAGCATCATCATCGACGCTGGCAGCGGCACAAGCTGGATGCTGTCGCCCGAGGACGTGCCGGAGAGTGGCGCACCCGAGCGCACGGCCGAAATCGACATCGCCGTCCGGGCGCGGCGGCTGGTCGATGGCACCTGGCTTACTGACTGCGAGGCGCGGAGGTACCAGTTGACCGCCCCCTTCGCCGCCGGATGGGACCGCGGCTGGGGTTTTCTGTGGGGCAGCTGATACGAACCCTGCGCAACGGCGGTCTCACGACCACGCAAGCCACAACCACCACCACCACAAGCGAGACCAAGCATGGCTGAACGGATCATGCCGGGACTGGGGCTGCGCGCCTTCTACGCCCCCGGCCAGCGCAACTGGGGCACCAGCGTCAGCGAAGACCTGCGCACCCTCTCGGTACTGGTGCAAGCCCGCGCGCTGTCGTGCAGCGCGGCTTTGCCGGGAAGCGGCAGTACCGGTGACGTTTACATCGTCCCGGCAGACGCCCTGACCAATGCCAATGCGCTCGCGCTCTGGGACGGCGCACCGGGTGAGGAAGACTGGGTTTACCTCACGCCACAGGAGGGCTGGGAGGTCTGGCTTGCCGATGAGGCGCGGCATGTGCGGTTCACCGCAGGGGCATGGGTCGAGGTGCCGCGTCCTGGCGTTGTGAAGATCCGGACACTGACGGCAACCAGCCACACGCTGGAACTGGTCGATCTGGGCAGTATTCTCGAGACAACTGGTTCGTCGGCCGTGACAGTCACGATCCCGGACGAGGCGGTCGTGCCTTTCGAGATCGGCACACTGGTCAATGTCACGCAGGTCGGGGCCGGGATCGCCACGGTCGCGGCGGCGCCGGGCGTGTCGCTTAATGGCGTGACCGGCGGCTCGGTCGCGCTCGATGGCCAATGGTCGGGCGCGGCGCTCGTCAAACGCGGGGCGGATGCCTGGGTCATCCAGGGCGCGCTTGCGGGGGCGGTCGCATGAGTCTGCTGATGATGCGCGCCGCGATCCTGACGCAGGGTGGCGATACCGCGCCTCCCGTCGATATCGGGTCTGCATGGGCACTGGATGCCACCCGTCGCCCTCCGGGCTACACGCTGTCGGATGGCAACCAGACCGCCGTCAACACCTCGGGCGGGACCAACTACATGCGCTGGGTGCCGACCGCCAGGGCGATCCTGCCCACGGACGGGAGGCGTTACTGGGAGGTGCTCTGCGCCCCTGCTGGGGCCGCTAGCTTCGACGGCTATATGGGCGTCGTCTCCGCCGCGCAGCGCGAGGAGTTCAATACCGGCAACAATCCGATCACGCTGGGCTCCATCGGCTATCGCGGCAATGGCTCTCTTTGGTCATCTGATACGTCGACGTCTTCCCAGCGCATTACCGGCTTGCCACCCTACGGCGCCGGCGATGTACTGATGTTTGTGCTTGATCCTGCCGCCGCCAGTCTCTGGGTCGGCAAGAACGGCATTTGGCGTGACGATCCGGTGAGCGGGGCAGCGACATGGACCGCCGCACCCAGCGCCGCTTTCTACCCCCAGATCCAGGGTCGGGATCCCGGCGACGGCGGCACGCTGCGCTCGCTGCCCTCGCAATTCAGCTACCCGGTTCCGCCCGGCGTGCAGGCGCTTGGCTTCGAGGATCCCGACCTGCGCATCTATCAGGCCCATGCCTTCATCGAGATCGGCTGGGACAAGCGCCTCAGTGTTGGTGAATTCGAGGCCTGGCTCGATCTCGGCGGCGGCCCGCGCCTCACCGCGGGCTGCGTCTCGCTCATTCTTGATCACGGCGGCGGCCCGGCGCTCTCCGCCGCCCATGCCGCCCTCTATATCGAAGTGGAACTGCCATGAGTTACATCCTGCATCTGGGCCATCAGCCCACCGACATCTCCGGCGTTGCCGGTTTGCTGAGTACCGTTGCCGCCGGCTTCGACGACACCCTCGATGTCAACGGCCTCCGCTTCAGCGGCGCGCGCACGCTGGCCACACCCTTCGCGGTGGGCTTTCCCGCGCCTGCGGGCGACTTGTGGCTGGGCTTTCGCTACGTGCCGCCCAATCTCGATTCCGAGAGCATCACGCAGGCCAATGCCGGGTTCCTGGAGTTCTTCGATGCGGAGAATATCAGGATCGCGCAGATCCGGCCATTGACCTCGACAAACCGCTATCACGCCGAGGCGCATGGCGACACGCTCGTGCAGGGAAGCTCGAGCTACTTCGCGCCCAACGGCCAGGCGCAATGGGTCGATGTGCGCCTGAGCGTCGATGCCGACATCACCGTCGAATTCTTCGTCGATGGCGTTCTGCAAAGCGCGGCCACCGTCGCGAACACCGGCGGCAAGGGCAAGCCGGTACAGGTTGTCTTCGCCAATACAGGGCTGCATGGAACCGGCTCGAGCCGCACCTGGTACTATGCCCATATTGCCGTGCTCGACGGGGTCTCGACCATCGGACGCCGCTTCGTGCGCCGCATCCCCAATGCCATCGCAACGTTCAACGAGATGGTGGGCAGCATCGACGCGCTCAACGATAGCGACATCGCCACCCGGGTCGCAAGCACCACGGCAGGGCAGCGCATGTCCTTCTCGCTCACTGGCCCGACGGGCCCGGCCACGGTTTCGGCAATCGCCGGCGTGCATCTCAAGCAAATCGCGCAGGCAGGCACGGATGGACCCGATGCCACGGCGGGTTTTCTGCGCATGGCGGGCGTGAACCATGACGCCGCCCCGTTGACAGTGCCCAGCCTTGCGCCCGTTCCGGTCTATTCCAGCTGGGCGGTCAATCCGGCCGATGCGAGCCCCTGGAGTGATCTGACCTTGCCAAACGAGGTCGGGATCCTGTCGGCATGAGCCCGCGTCGCTCCGGAGAGGGCCATGTTCGCATGCCCGATGCCGAGTTCGAGGAACTGCTGGCCCGCGCGGCCCAGGAGGGCGCCAAGCGCGCGCTCGCGGATGTCGGGCTCGACGGCCAGGAGGCCGCGATGGATGTCCGCGACCTGCGCGCGCTCCTTGACTGCATCCGCTTTGTGCGCCGCACGACCGTGCAGACCACGGTCCATCTCGTCACCACCGGCATCATCCTCGCACTGCTCGCGGGCATCGCGCTGAAGCTGAAGATCTTCGGACCGGGCGGCTGACGCGCGGCCCCCGGGCACCTGCCTCGTTCAGGAAAGCTGATCCCGCACATCGTCAACCAGACCCTTCCCGTCGCCGACCCCGGCGGCTGGCCTCTCTCGCATTCCCTCATCCACTCTGCAGGAGTCCGACATGCCCGATCCCGTCCGCACCTACCGTCATTTCCGCGAGGTGCCCGATCACCTATGGCGCTGGCCCAACTTCTCGCCAGCCGAGATCGCCTGCCGGGGCACGGGGCAGATCAAGCTGCACCCCGAGGCGCTCGACAAGCTGCAGGCTCTGCGCGAGCGGCTGGGCAAGCCGCTGATCGTCCGCTCGGCCTATCGCAGCCCCGAGCATAATCGCGCCGTCGGTGGCGCCACGAGGTCGAAGCACCTCGACGGCACCGCCTTCGACATCGCCATGGCGAACCACGACCCCGCCGCCTTCGAGGCGGCGGCGCGCGAGGTCGGATTCCTCGGCTTCGGCTTCTATCCGCGCTCGGGGTTCATCCATGTCGACCTCGGCCCGGCGCGTCAGTGGGGCGAGCGGTTCCCAATCCGTGCGACGGCATTTGCAGCCGAGACGCCGCCCGCACGCGAATCGCTGGCGGAGAGCCGCACATTGAAAGGCGGTGGCGCGGCTGGCGTCGCGACGCTGGGCGCGGCCGGGGTCGAGGTCGCGCAGGGCGTCCTGGCCGAGACCCAGACCGCCGTCCTGCCGCTGGTCCCGTATCTCGATACGCTGCGCTGGGTGTTCATCGCCGTGGCACTTGGCGGCATCGCGGTCGCGATCCTCGCCCGGATCGACGACTGGAGGCGGGGGCGGCGCTAATGCGCTGGCTCGCAGCCCTCCTCGCCAGCGGCCCGGCGCGCAGGGCACTGGGCCTGGTGCTGGCCGTAATCACCCTCGCCCTGTTCCTGCTCAACCTCCGCCGCGCCGGGGAAAGCGCCGGGCGCCTCGCCGAACGGCTCGACACAATGGAGAAGGTCAATGAAGCCCAACGCCAGATGTTGGATGCCGTGGCGCGCCGTCCCGCTGATCGGGATGCTCTCGCTCAGCGCCTGCGCGATGGGCGCTTCTGAGGGGGGCGCCGGGGCGTGCCTGCCGGTGGTGGACTATCGCCGGGCCGAGCAGGCGCAGGCGGCGGTTGAGGTCGAGGCTTTGCCCGAGGCGGCGGTTCTGGTCAGGATGCTCGCCGATTACGCGGTGATACGCAAGCAGGCGGTCACGGTGCGCTTGCACGGCGCCAGAATGCAGCCCATGGTCAGAACAAGCACATGTTGCCAGCTTGGGGCAGTAAACCGGGAACGGAATGCACCCATCCACACATGCAGGATCTGGGGGACTGCGTCCCCCGATTGAGGCGGGTCAACAGGATGATGTGTCATCCTATGTTTCGAATCCGTCGACCCGGATCATTCAAGATGGTCATCTGCGGCGAATTGAATCACCTGACCTGACCTTGCGGGCGTAGTTTGATAACGTGTTGTCATGGAAGACTCTGAAATCGCGCAGCGTATCGAAGCCTTTGATGCCGCCAATGGCGGCGGTGTTGGCTATTACACAGACAAGGGTGCATTCCACCTCTATCTCCTCGACACCGAGGCACCAATCGCCCGGCTGAAACCTGTTGGAAAGGGGGGCGAGGTCAGGCTCGGCTATTGGTCACACCGACGCAGGTGGGAGGACATAGGTGACATGGGCGGCGTCATCCTCCCGCTCGGCGAAGCACTCGAATTCATCACAAATGAAGGCACATTCTGGACCTGGACTTGACTGAAAATGTACAAAGTCGAGCTCAGAACGTTAGAGAACCAAGCTGTCGACCTGTCCGAGTTTCCCACACGCAAAATCATAAGATAGTCGCAGGAGATCGAGAACGGTTTCGATTTCCGCGCTGTTCCTTGGCGCGTAGACCATCACCGCGGTTGACGGGATCATGCCGGCCGCGGCCATCGGATGCGGCTCCGCCCAGCCGAGATCGACGATCTTCGGCACCGCATCCAGGGGCAGCATCATGTGCAGGCTGCCGTCCTGCGGCGGATGGACATGGGCGAACTCATTGCCGATCATGAACGCCTCGCGGCAGCCGCAACCATGCCCATGTTCGAGGCAGAGCGCCTCGGCCCCGGGAACCGAGATCATCGAGGGCTGGCGGGTGACAAAGGGGAAATCGAAGGCCCTGTGCTTGAATGCGCTATATGACGCGGCATCCGGGTTCTGACTGATCTGGGTATGCGGGGCGCAAGGCGTGGTGACGGGCCTTGGCCCTTCGCGCGGCGGTATCTTCAGCATGACAGGACCTTCTTGAGTGCCGTTTACGCCTGGCCCGTCAGTGCGGATTTGCTGGCCAGCAGGAAATCCCGGACCGACTGCGCCTTCTGCCCGGTCAACGCTTCCACGTCATCCGAGGCCACGTCCATATATCCCTTGGCAATGGCGACGTCGAAGGACGAGAAGACATCCGCCACGAACTCCGTCAGGCCATTCTTGACCATCGCCTCAACCAGGGCGTCGCGCGTGATCGGGACGTAGGGGAGCTCCTTGCCGGCAACTTCCGAAAGGATTGCGGCGATGTCAGCATGACCGACGGCCGCGGGTCCGGTGATATCGCGCACCGTCGAGCCCGTCCCGGTCAACAGGGCCGCGGCGGCGGCGCGGGCGCAATCGGCGCGCGTGACATAGCCCGCCTTGCCCTCGCCCGCCGCCGCGTAAAGCGCCCCCGCACCAATCGCCTGCGGCCCGCTCATCAGCAAAAGATCGGCGTAAAGGCAGTTGCGCAGGATCGTGTGGGGAATGCCAGTCTGCTTGATCAGCGCCTCGGTCTCGCGGTGATCGGCGGCAAAGGTGATCGGGCTGCTTTCATCTGGATTGGTGAGCGAGGTGTAGGCGATATGCGACACGCCGGCCTCCTGCGCGGCGGCGATTGCATTGCGATGAGCGGCAAGCCGTTTGCCCGGCTCAAGGTCGTCCGTCGAAATGATCAGCAGCCGCCCGCCACCGGCGAAGGCCGCGCCAAGCGTGGCCGGGTCGTTGAAATCGCCCGCCCTGACATCGATACCGCGCGCCTGAAGTGCTGCGAGCTTTTCCGGTGTGCGAGTGATCGCGACGAGGGGGGCGGCCCCTTGCGCCAGCAGGTTCTCGATCACCTGACTGCCGAGTTGGCCGGAGGCACCGGTCACGATGAAGGGACCTTTGATGGTATTGGACATGGCTTTGTGTTCCTTTTCAATGTTTCTGTTCAACCGAAGCGAAAGGCGCTTTCGACAGCGCCAAGAACGTGATCCTCCAGCGTCTTGCGACCGATATCGTTGCCCGCTGCGCCCGCCACAACATGCAGCGGGATAAGGTGTTCTTCGCGCGGATGGGCATCGCGACCGCCCGGTGCGTCCGACCATTGCACAAGCCTGCGGTTGCGGTCCTCGGGATCGGGGCAGGTCATCACCTCGGTCAGCCAGGCGTCGAACGCGCCGCCAACGATGTCGCCCCGCCGACCGCCGCGCAGGCTTTGCATCAGCACACCCATGTTGTGATAGGTGTTGCCGCTGCCGATGATCAGCACGCCCTCGTCACGGAGGGGCGCCAGAGCCCGGCCAAGCGCAATGTGGCGCGCGGGGTCCAGATCGCTGGCAACCGACAGCTGGACGCAGGGAATGTCAGCCTCGGGAAAGGCGACCTTGAGCGGCACGAAGACGCCGTGGTCGAACCCCCGTGCGGCATCCTTCGCGGCTGGAAGCCTAGCGGCGCGGATCAGGTCATGCACGCGATCGGCCAGCGCCGGATCGCCAGGGGCGGGCCAGCTCAGCTCGTAGGTATGGGGCGGAAAACCGCCATAGTCGAACAGAAGCGGCGGGGTGGGGCTTGTCTGCACGGTAAAGGCGGGTTCCTCCCAGTGACCCGATATTACCAGAATCGCCCTGGGGCGCTCGGGCAGTGTGCCCGGGATATCCTCCAGAAACTGCCGATGCCGGTCCCATTCATCGGGCGGGTTCCAGTCCATGAAGAAGCAGGGGCCGCCCCCGTGGGGAATGAAGAGTGTGGGCTGGCGGGCCATGTCCGATTGTCCTTTCCGGTTCCCAGGGGAACCCTCGATTGCTGTATCAGGGGGTGTGATAGTTGAGTTGTGGCAAAAATTAAAGTAGGGACGATAAAGTAACTGCCTGAATAGGAAGCGCACAGCGATGCCCAAAACCCCGCCACAATGCCCGATGGACTCGATTCTGCGTTTGCTCATGGGACCGTGGACGACCTACATCATCTGGGTCCTGAGCGATCAGGGGCCGCAAAGGTTCGGGGCGCTGAAGCGCGCTGTGCCTGGGATATCGACCCGAATGCTGACCGAGCGTCTACGGATGCTGCAAGGCGCTGGGGTCATCTGGCGGGAACAGGCGGAGACTATTCCGCCTGCGGTGACCTATGGCTTGACGCCACGCGGGAACGACCTGCGAAGCGTTCTGGACGCACTGGGAAATATCGCGGAACGATGGAAGGCTGAGGGGGCCTTTGAAGACAATGCCTTCCGCGTTGGTTGATTGCTCCACCCGGCAATAAAAATCAGAGTGTTACCAGCATGCTCAAGCGTAAGGCTGCGGCGGGGGCCGTCTGACATCGGCTACGATCCGATGATAAGTCCGACCCTATGTCCGATCTCATTTACCGCCCTCAAATCGAAGTTCTCTCAGCGGCCGATTGGGTTCGCCGTTGGCAGTGGTCGGATGAGGACAAGCTCCGGATCGTCGAGGAAAGTTTTGTCGGCCACCGGCAAATGACAGCCACGGCGCGGCGGCATGGCATTTGCCGGTCGCTGTTGACGATCTGGCGCCGACAGTATCGGAACGGTGAGCTTGGCGCTTCCCGCCCGGTATCCTTTGCCCCGGTGACCTTGACGAAGGATTTCCCGGCCTCTCAGCTTGGGCCGGTTGATCCCCCTGATCTCTCCCGCAACTGTCAGGTGGAGATTGCCCTGCCCAATGGCCGTCGGCTTAGCGTGCCCACCGGGGTCGACTCGGAAGCGCTTGCCCGGCTCATCGAGGTGGTGGAGCGGGCATGATCACCACCGGCGTCATGCTGGCGCTTCTGGCGGGCATCGCGATCAAGCTGAAGATCTTCGGCGGCCGCCAGTAGCCGCTCAAAATCCCAAACCATCAGCCCCCATGACCCGTCCACGAGGCGGGCTTTCCGTTTTGGAAGACCCCCATGACCACGACTTTTCACCGCCACTGGCGTGATGTGCCGGAGAGCACCTGGCGCTGGCCGAATTTTAGCCCGGCCGAAATCGCCGGCCGGGACACCGGCAAGCTGCTCATCAACGAACCCACGCTCGACAAGCAGGCGCTGCGCGATCGGCTGAGCTCACGCGGTTCATAAAGGCCGATCTCAATGCGGACCGGTTCAGCTGGCACGTCGACGAAGAGGCTATTGCCGAGGCCGAACTCTTCGACGGCAAACTCGCGCTGATCACCAACGCCCCAGACCTCACGCCCGCCGACGCCGTCGCGCGCTACAAGGGCCTCGCGGACATCGAGCGCGGCTTTCGCGTGCTGAAATCCGACATCGAGATCGCCCCGGTCCACCACCGCTTGCCTGATCGCATCCGCGCCCACGCCATGATCTGCTTCCTCGCTCTCGTTCTTTACCGCGTCATGCGCATGCGGCTGAAGGCGAAAGGCCACAGCGCGAGCCCGCGCACCGCCCTCGATCTGCTCGAGCGCATTCAACGCCACACAACCAGTAGAGGTGGATCGGTTTGTCTGAACAGGTTCCGGGCGATTTCTAAGTGGTTTTCCGCCTCGATTACGCCGCAGCCGCATGGGGCATTGGCTGGTAGAAGTAGGCCTGATCGGGGGTTTTCCCGTCAAGCGATGAATGCGGGCGGCGGCTGTTGTGGGCGAAAATGGGCACAGATGTACTCGTAGGGGGATGTCGCTGCGCTTGTGTGAGGCTCGTCTTCGCGCGCTACCGACAAATGCGTGATATTGGGCCCAGCCCGAACCGAACCAAACCGAACGAAAGCGGCTCGAAAGGTCTGCCCACCGCGCTGAAAACGCCGCCGCCAGGCAGGCGCGATGCCGGCTCAAAGCCCGATCGGCCCACATCAGGGCATCTTGGGCCCGCGACTGAGTCGGCGAGGGGCGCAAATGCTTGGTCAAAAGGAATGGTTACGCCATCTTGTCATCATTCGGCACGCCAACTGCGGGATGTCGGACAACACCAGATGATCGGGCGAGATGCCGATCAAAGCGTTTCACCAGCAAGATTTCCTTGTCGGGCCTCGCCAACTCAGGGCATTGATCTGTGTCAGGGCGCTTTGGCGCGTGCTCCGTAAGCTGAACCTGATCAGTGTTCGGAACTGTTGATCGCTGTTCGCGGCAGTCGCTGCGATTGCGATCATCACCTTGCTAGGAGTTTGCCATGACCAAAGGCGTGCAGACCATGTCACAAACTGATGCTGCCGATATTCGCGAGACGGCGCGCCGGGCCGTCGTCGAGAGCGAGAACATCCACGACGCAGTGCGCGATCTCGTGGTCCGCGCGCTCAGCCGCGAGTCCTTGACGCAGGACCATATTCGCGCGGTCGCAACCGTCGTTCTGGAAGGGGTCGCCGCGGGCGCACTGGAGGGCAGCGCCGAGACGGCACAAGGTCTGCGCGAGGCCGCTGAAGGGCTCGACGAAGCGATCGCGCGCGCCGCGCAGGCCTCGCACCTTGCGATCGAAGAGGCGGCCGGGCGGACGGATGATTTCACCGAGCAAGATCTTCAGAAAGCGATTGGCGACCTGCACGCGCTGGAGACCCTGTTCCAGGACCTCGTGATCTCGTTTGCCAAGAGCAGCAGCCGCGCGACACGCGGGATCGTCGAAGACCTCGCACGCCACTTCGAGCGCGTGGGGACCGACACGGCGCGTGCCGTGCGCAGGGCGACGCACTCCGGCCTTGGGGCCGCGTCCGCTGCTCATCTCCCCGATCTCGAAGATGTTGGCCGTGCCACACGCGGCGGGCTTTCCACCATCGCGGCGATCGGCAGCGGTATTTTGTCAGGTCTGGCTGAGGGTCTCGCGCCGGGCCAAGGAAAGCCGCCGCCCACATCGCCAACGGAGCCGGAAGACAGCTGATCGTGCGCGACCCGATTGGCATGCAACGTGACTTGGGGCGGCTCGCGCAACTGGCCGGAATCCTGATCCGACACGGGCTTGGCGACCTGATCGGGCGCCTTGGGTTGACCGGGGTCGCCCGCAAGGCCGGGCAGGTCTTGAATCCGTCCGACGCCACCGCAACGGCCGATCTCGCGCCGCCGCAGCGCCTGCGCATGGCGTTGGAGGAAATGGGGCCGACCTTCGTTAAACTCGGGCAGATCCTGTCGACCCGGGTCGATCTACTGCCGCCCACCTATATCGCCGAGCTAGAGAAGCTGCGCGACGGTGTGCCCCCGGTGCCCTTTGTGGCACTGCTGGAGGAAATCGAGGCCGAACGCGGCTGTCCGTTGCGCGATGATTTCGCCAAGATCGATCCGATTCCCCTGGGGGCTGGGTCGATCGCGCAGGTTCACCGCGCGCAGCTTGAGAATGGCGACGAGGTGGTTCTCAAGATCTGCCGCCCCGGCATCCGTGCCAAGATCGAGGCCGATCTGCGGCTTTTGGATTGGCTGGTCGATATCGCAATGGCCGAAAGCGCCGAAATCCGGCGGTTTCGGCCAGATGAAGTAGTGGCGGAGTTCGCGCGCTCGATCCGGACCGAGCTTGACCTGGCAAATGAAGGCCGCAACGCCGAGCGGGTCGCGGAAAATTTTCGTGATTGCGCACATATCCATGTACCATGTGTCCATTGGCAATGGACCAGCAAGATCATGAATGTCCAGGATGTCGCGGCGGGCACGCCGGGCACCGACCTGGAGGCGGCGCGCCGCGCCGGGCTCGATCTGCGCCGGATCGCGGCGCGCGGCGCCGAGGCGGTGCTGCAAATGATGCTGGTAGACCGGTTCTTTCATGCCGACCCGCACCCGGGCAACGTGTTCTACCTGCCTGGAGACGAGATCGTGTTCATCGACTTCGGCATGGTCGGGCACTTGTCTCGGCGGCGGCGCGACGAACTGGTGGACCTGCTGACCGGCGTCGTCGACCGACGCCCGGAGGCGGTGACACGCATCCTGCTGGACTGGGCCGATGCCGGCGCGAACCCCAGCCTCGAAGCCCGCATTGACGGGTTCATCGACCGGGTGCACGGGATGCCGCTCAAGTCGCTGGATATGTCGGCGTTGGTGCTCGACCTGGTCGCGCTGGTGCGCGAACACAATCTGGTGCTACCGCCGGACTTGACGATGTTGCTCAAGGCATTCACCACGCTTGACGGCATGGGGCGCGAGCTCGACCCGGAGTTCGACATGGTCGCGGCCGCGCAGCCGTTCCTGCGCCGGTTGATGCTTGAGCGCTTTTCCCCGGCGCGCCTGGCCCATTCCGCGCGTGGCAACCTGCTGGCCGGGGCTGGCCTGATGAGCCGTCTGCCCGAAGACCTTGGCCGCCTGTTGACCGACGTTCAGCAAGGCAAGCTGTCGTTCGGTATCGAAGTCCGCAAGCTGGACCATTTGATGGACCGTTTCGACAAAACGATCATGCGGGTGACTTTGGGCATTCTGATCGCGGCCCTGATCATGGGCTCGTCGATCGTGATGACCGTGATTGAAGGCGATTTGCCGGTCGGGCTGAGGTTCTTTGCCATGGCGGGCTTTTTTGGCGCGGTTGCGGGCGGGCTGTGGCTCATCTGGTCGATCTTGCGCGGCAGCAACGACTGAGCGCCGGGGCTGGCGCGCCGCCGCTGGGCCGATCAACGCAGTCGCTCCAGAATATCTGCCTTGTTCATTATCGCGTCATAGCCGCTCGCGATCGCCTGATCGGCCTTGGCGAAATCCAGCATCGTCATGTCGTGCAGGTCCAGATCGACCATCACGTTCGGCGGGTCGCCGGCGAGGCGGGAGCGCAGGATATGGTCGGTCATCACGTCGATCGAAGTGGAGAGCACGGTCAGATAGCCAGGCGGCGTGCGGGTCTGTTTGCCGGTGCTGCCAAGGTACTTGCGCAACAGCGGCTGCAACGCGACCGGGGCGGAGCTCAAGACGGTCTCGATCCCGTAGCGCGGTGCAGCCTCGGCGACGCCGTTGCCGTGCTGCGGCAGGTAGTGTCGTGCATTCGGGTTGACTGCGATGATCACCTCCGCCCCGAGCGCGCGGCAGGCCGAAACCGGCACAGGGTTGCTCATGCCGCCGTCAAGCAGCCACCTTCCCTCGATCCAAACCGGCGAGAAGATCCCGGGAATGCCGATTGATGCGCGGACCGCTTCCACCAGTTTGCCAGAGCGCAGCCACATCTCTCGCCCATGGGCCATGTCGGTGGCCACCGCGACGAAGGGCACCGAAACCTCGGAAAAGGTCGGTTTCACGCCGAAGTCGCGCAGCAGCCGGACGATGTGTTTGCCTTCGATCAGCCCGCCCGAGGCGAGGTTGACATCCAGCATCCGCCCCATCCGTATTTGGGTCAGGGCGCGCGCAAAGTCTTCCAGCGCGTCCAGCGCGCCGGACACATAGGTGGCCCCGACCAGCGCGCCCATCGAAGTGCCGCAAACGACATCGGGCGGGATGCCGATCTCCTCCAGGGCGCGCAGAATGCCGATATGCGCCCAGCCGCGCGCGCCACCGCTGCCCAATGCCAGGCCGATCTTCGGTGCCATCTTGTCCTCCTTCGTTTGTTCGTTTGCGCCGGTCGCGCCATTTCTGTGCGATCACCTCGCCTGCGGCCCGATCCGATCGGCGCGGCGTTTTTCCACACCGTAGTAGAGCAGCGGCACGATGATGACCGAGAGCGCCGATGAGACGGCGGTGCCAAAGATCAGGCTGATCGCCAGGCCACGGAAGACCGGATCGGTCAGCATGATCAAAGACCCCAGAACCAAGGCCAGAGTGGTCAGCAGGATCGGCCGCGCACGGATCACCCCGGCCTGATAGGTGGCCTCTTGCAGGTCCATGCCCTAGGCCCGGTTTTCGCGGATGAAATCGATGATCAGCAGCGAACTTCGAATGGCGACGCCGGCCAGCGCGATGATGCCCACCATCGACGTCGCCGAGAAATCCGCCCCCATGAGCCAGTGTCCCGGGAAAATACCGATCATCCCGAGCGGGATCGATGCCATCGCGACAATCGGTGTCATGAACGACTTGTAGTACCCGACAAGCAGCAGGAACACGCATAAAAGCGCGAGCCCCAGGACCATGCTCATGTCGCGGTAGGTGTCGAGCAGCAGCCGGATTTCACCGTTCCAGAGCAGTTGGTATTTTCCGATCGTATCGGGAACTGTCGGCTCCAGGGACAGGTTGCCGGTTTCCAGGGTGAGCCCGTTTCCGACCTCCATGCCGGAAAACCGCCGGTCGAGATCGGCAATCGCGTAGAGCTGCGAGGTCTGCGCCATCTCGCCGCCGACGAAGGTCACCCGCTCGTTGTTCTTGTGTAGGATTGGCCTGTCGCGCAGGCCCGGGACGACCTCTACGAGCCCGGACAGGGCAAGGTGTTGGCCGGCAGCGTTCTCGACGAACACGGTCTCCAGCCGGGTCGGATCGAGCCGTAGGCTGTGCGGCACACGCACCCGGATCGGCACGACGTTTCTCTCGTCCGCGGGGTGGATACGGCCGACAACCTCGCCCTCGAACAAAACCCGAAGCACCTCGCCGATCTGCGCCGTGGTGACGCCGGACAGCAGGGCCTTTTCCTGATCGACGATGATCCTGTATTCCTTCACATCCTCCGGCTGCGTCGTGCTGACATCGACCATGTCGTAGGTATCGTTGAAAATCTCCTCGGCGCGATCCGAGAGGCTGCGCAGGATCTCAAGGTCATCGCCGTAGATCTCGGCCAGCACTGTGGCACGCATCGCCGGTCCGGGCGGCTCTTCAATCACCAGCACCGTCGCGCCGGGGTAGGTGGCGACGATTGCGACGATCTGCGGCCGCAGGTCGCGCACCAACTCGATGGATTCGGTTGTGCGCAGATGCTTGTCGATCAGGTTGACACGGATCTCGGCGACATTCTGGCCGACCAGATCCGCCGATCCGCGCATCATCGCCGCCTTGTCCGCGACCCCGGATTGCCCGACCCAGCTCAGCGTGTTGGAAACCAGAGGATGTTGGGTCAGCACAGCATTGACCTCGCGCACCAACCTGTCGGTGGTCTCGACCGGTGTTGCTTCCGGCAAGTTCAACGCCACATTGAAAGAATTGGAATCGTCCTTGGGCAGAAAGGCCATAGCGACGCCAAACGACGGCTTCGGCCCGACCACGCCTTCGGGACGGATGAATTGCCATGCCGGCTGCAGTACCGTCAGCAACAGGATGGCCACAGTCGCCCCGTAGAGCGCCAGCCGGGCGCCCCGCCGGTTCATAGCCAGCACCAGAAGTCCGCGGTAGGCCCGCGCCAGCCAGCGCGGGCGTTGCTCCGTCGCCCCGGGCCCCTTGTGCTCTCCGAGATCGAGCCAGCGATACGCGGCCCAAGGTGTCACCGAATAGGCAAAAAACAGCGATGCTGCCATTGCGATCGGCACGTTGATGGCGACGGGAAAGAAATATTGCCCCGGCATCCCGCCGACCAGCGCCAGCGAGGCAAAAACCACAATGACCGTCGCGGTCGCCAGATTGGCGGCGCCGCCAACCTCGGCGCAGGCGCGAATGGTGGTGTCTCTCTTGCTGTCGCTGCCCTTGCCGCCGTCGGCATAGCGGCGATGGATGTTCTCGATTACGACGATGGCGTCGTCGACCAGCAGGCCAAGCGACAGGATCAGGGCAAACAGGCTAACCCGGTTGATGGTAATGCCGGCGACAAAATCGGCGCCGACCGTCACCAACAGCACCAGCGGCACCGAGATTGCCACGATCAACGCCTCGCGCCATCCCAGGAACAGGATCAGGATGAACAAGACCGTGGCAATGGCGATGCCGAGATGTTCGATCAGCACGTTGACGGCGTCATTGGCGTTCTTGCCATCGTTGCGGGTCACGACGAGCTGCACCTCGCGCGGCACGAACTCGGCCCGCATTCGTTCGATCCGTCCGATCACGTCCTGCGCCATAAAGACCGAGTTGGCCCCGGCCTTTTTGGCGACTGCGAGCGTGACGGCCGCCATGTTCTGGCCGCCGAACTCCGAAAACCCCGGATCGCCGGCACCGAAGTTGAACCGGCTCAGCTGCGCGGGTTCGATCGGCGGGCCGTCAAGAACGTCGGCAATGTCGCTCAGGTAGATCGGCCGGCCCTCGTGTTGGCCGACGATCAGGTTGCGCACATCGTCCGCGTGCCGGAAGAAACCTTCGAGGGTGACGGTCTGTACCGCGCCGGCCCGCACTGAGTTTCCGAGCGGAATTTCGAAGTTGCTTCCGGCCAGTGTGCCGCGCACGCGCGACAGCGGCACACCAAAGGCGGCCAGCCGGTCGGGGTCGAGGTCGACGCGGATTTCCCGGTCACGTCCACCCTTGACCGAGACCACCGACACGCTTGGCAGGCTGTGAAGCCGCTCCGCCATCCGGTCCGCTATGCGTTTGAGCGCATAATCGTCGTAGCTGGCAGAGGCCAGCGTCACCGTCACCGCAGGGATGTAGTCGGCATCGACGGCCCGGATCAGCGGTGTCCCGGCGCCGGACGGCATCCGGTCGAGGTTGCTGAAAACCCGGTCGTACAGTTTGACCAGGCTGGCTTGCTTGTTCTCGCCGGCCTTGAATTGCACCACCACCACTCCGACCGAGTTCATCGCCACCGCCTGGGTGTGATCGACACCGGTGATCTCGCTCACGATCCCCTCCAACGGGGTCACGATCAGGCTTTCCACTTCCAGGCTCGACGCGCCCGGCAATTGCACCGTGATCTGCGCTGAGGGGATGTTGATCTGGGGATTCTCCTCGCGCGGGGTGAACACCACGGCGATGACCCCGAAAACAACGACTGAAATGATAATCAAGACCGTCAACTTCGACGAAACGAACAACTCTGCCAGGCGCCCGGCAAGGTTGCGTGGCAGCTCGTTCATTGGCCGGACCCCGCCTTGTCGGCGACTATCAGGTCGCCGTCGCGTATGCGCCCGTCGTCACGCGCCACAATGGTCTCGCCGCCCTCCAGCCCAGCCCTGATCTCGGTGGACTGACCGAACACCCGCCCGCCATGGCACCCAGCGAAACCGCGCGGCCATGTCGTCACCGACGACGAACACGCCGGTCAGGCCGCCGCGCGTTGCTAGTGCCAGGTTCGGCACCAGCACAACACTGTCGGAGCCGATGACAAAATGCGCGCGCCCGAACATTCCGGGAAAAGCGTTCAGACCCTCCGGTAGTGCGAGGTCGACATCGTACCGGCGTGTCACAGGATCGCCCGAAGGGATCACGCGGAGAACTTCGCCTGGAATGTCGATCTCGGCAAGCGCGTCAATTTCGATCCTTGCGGGGGCGCCCACTTGCACATTCGCGATCTGGCTTTCCGACACCGAGGTTCGGAACAGCAGCCGCTTGCGCGATTCGATCGTCAGGATCGGAATCCCCGGACTGGCCAGGTCGCCCACCTGCTTTCGCCGCGCGACGACAATTCCGTCGATCGGGCTGAGCAGGGTCGTATATTTCTGCCCCGCCAGAGCGGTGTCGAGCACCGCTTGCGCCTCAGCCAGTCCGGCGCGGGCCAGATCGCGCGCCACTGTCGCCTGGCGCAAAGCTTCCAACGAGACTACTCCGCGTTCCTGCAGGCCAGCCAGGCGCGCGTGATCCGTTTCGGCGTTTTCCAGCGAGGTCTTGGCCGAACTCAGCACCGCCTCGGCTCGTCTGATTGCGCCTTCCACTTCGGTGGGGTCGATCTCAACCAGGATATCATCGGCGGAAATCACGTCGCCCTCGTTGACGCCGATCCTCTGGATGTACCCTGTCGAGCGGGACGCTACCTCGATTCGCTCCTCGGATGTGACGCTGCCCGGGGTGCTGTATAGCCGGTCAACCGGCCGGGCGAGCACCTGCACCACCGGCAGCTCCAGCGTGCGTGCGTCGGGAGCTGCATTCGGGGCGGGATCTTGCTTGCACCCGGCAAGACCCAGCAGGCAAAGCCCGGCCAGCGCCAATGTCACCTTGGCAATCCGGATCGGGCATGTCATCAGATGTGTGCTCCCGGCTGCGGTTGCACCAGCAGCCCGTGCAGGACAAGATCTTTCGTATGCGCAGCGAAATCTCTCAGGCGTTGTTTCGTGTTGCGTTCGCCGGTGAGAACCTCGAGCACCGGCGACAACTGGACGTATCCCATCACCAGGGCAATGATCGTAGCGGCCGAAAGCGCCGCGTCCTTGGTCGGCGCGAGACGATGCATCAAGCGTTTGATCTCCTGAAACGGCGCCGCCATCACGTCCTCGGTCAACAGCCTGAGCCGATCCCGATCACCGGCCAGAAGTTCGCGTTGCACCAACCGTGCCAGTACCGGGTTGTCCGAGAATTGCTGCGTCAGCCAGACGATCAGACGCTCCAGCGTCACATCTGGAGCGTCATCCCCCTTTACGACCGCTTCCAAGGCCTTGGCCCGGTCGGAAAAGACGTGGCGAAGCGCGGCGGCATAGATCGCGTCCTTGTCGGGGAAATGGTGGTAGAGCGCCGCCGGCGTCGTGTGGATCGCCCGCGCGAGATCGCGGATCGAAACCGCCGCGTAGCCATGTTCGGCGAACAAGACGGTCGCTGCTTCGAGAATCGAAACCTTGCGTTCGGAAAGAGGAGGTGCGGTCAGATCGACGCTTGACATCCGGGAGCTCCTAACTGAACGTTCGTTTGGGGAACTAGAGGTGCGATACACCACTGTCAAGACCGAGAGCGGTCCGGCCCGCAACCGCCGACACGAGCGGTCCGGCCCGCAACCGCCGACACGAGCGGACGAGGGGACAAGAGAAGACGCACGACGTGCCGGCCGATCTGCGTCCTATGATCGAATTGCCGCCCCGCAGGTTGATACCAACGGAAATGAGGAAGCAGTCTTCGTGAAAGTTGCCATCTTCACCAACACGTTCAGCCCCCATGTCGGCGGCGTGGCGCGCAGCGTCGGCAGCCTTGCGGATGGGTTGCGCGCGCGCGGGCATCAGGTCCTGGTGGTGGCGCCGAAGTTCCCGGATCATGAGGATTCAACCGACCACATCGTTCGTATTCCCGCCTATCAGCAATTCGCCGGCACCGACTTTTCGGTGCCCAGCCCCGTTAGTCCGTCACTGACGAGGCGGCTCGACGCTTTCGCGCCGGATATCGTTCATTCACATCACCCGTTTCTGCTGGGCGGCACCGCGCTGCGCTTCGCCGCTGCGCACAAAACCCCGATCGTCTACACCTATCACACGCGCTATGACCTTTATGGCCACTACGTGATCCACAACTCGGATATCACCCGGCGCCTCGCGCTGGGGCTTTCGATCGGCTATTGCAACCTGTGCGACGCAGTGATCGCCCCGAGTAAAAGCATCGCCGCCTTCGCTGCGCTGAACGGGGTGAAGACGATGACGGTGGTCATCCCCACCGGGGTGAACACCGTGCCCCTGTACGAGAACGACACCGCCGGGCTGCGCGCACGCTACGCGATCCCTCCGGATGCGTTTGTCGTCGGCCACGTCGGGCGGCTGGCGCAGGAAAAGAACCTCGGCTACCTGACCGACGCGCTGATCCGGTTTCTGCGTGCCGCGCCCGAGGCGCATGCGCTCATCGTCGGCCATGGCGAGATGAGTGCGCCGATGGCCGATGCCTTTGCCGAGGCGGGCGTGTCGGGGCGCGTTCACTTGACGGGGGTGCTCATCGGGGCCGAGCTGTCTCGGGCTTACGCGAGCATGGACGTGTTCGCGTTCTCGTCGGTCTCGGAGACACAAGGCTTGGTACTGATCGAAGCAATGGCCGCCGGCGCGCCGGTTCTGGCGCTCGATGCGCCCGGCGCACGCGATGTGGTCGTCGACCGCGAAAACGCCCGACTGCTGGCGCGCGATGCCTCGACCGAGACCTTCGCCGAAACTCTGGACTGGTTCGCCGCCCGTTCGCCTGAGGACGTCGGCGAAATGCGCGATCATGCGAAAGACACTGCGGCAGGCTATTCGCAGGAAAACACAATCAGGAAAACCCTCGATCTTTACGCGGTACTGATCGAACGTCAGCCAATCCGCATGTCGATTGAAGACAGCGCCTGGAACGCCGCCAAGCGCCGCCTTGCCGAACAATGGCACACCGTCGGGCGCGTGGCCTTTGCGCTCACCGACGCGGTTCTGATGCCGGAGCGGCCAACCGATGAATGATTTGCCCCCGGACTGCCGAAATCGCCGGATCACGAAACCGGGCTCCATGGCCGTCATGCCCTTGAACGCAAGCATCAAAGCAGTGTTGGCGCGTCTTCTGGGCAATGCCATTGCGTTTGTCTATCATCTCTGGAGCGCCTCGTGGTCGGTGGACAAGGCCGAAATCGCCCGACTGGAAGAGTTGTCGGCGGCGGGCAAAGGCGTGATCCTGGTGTTCTGGCACGGCAAATTCCTGCCGCTGTTCGCGTTGCTCGAAGGCCAGCACGCGGTTGTCTTCACCAGCGAAGGATTTCGCGGTAATGTCATCGCCCGGATCTGCCAGAAATTCGGATATGTGCCGTCGATCCTCCCACCGGGCGGACAGGGTGCCGCCTACCGGCACATGATCCGGGAATCGCGGCACGGCAAGACTGTCGCCTTTGCCACCGACGGTCCGCTCGGACCGCATCGCCAGGCCAAGCCCGGCGCGGTTCAGATGGCGTCGCAACTTGGGTTCCTGATCTTGCCGGTTTCGGTCGTCAGTCAGCCCAAGCGGGTGATGGAAAAGCGCTGGGACAAGCGCGAATGGCCGCATTGGGGCGCGAGCGTCACGCTTCGGATTGGAGACCCAATTCGTATACCCGCCGGCATGAAGGGGGATGCGGTTCGCAGGTGGTCGGCAATCGTGACACGAGCCATAGACGCCAATGAGCACCGCAAGTGATAGCCCGTGGTCAGAGGAAACCGCCACGCCTGAAGGATGAGCCCTGAGCTCAACGTTTTTGTTCCAGCGAATGCAGGTGCCAAAGGCAGCTCGGCTTCGAACATTGCTACCGAAACTGTGGTGCACCTCGAAAAATTACCCTGACCTCGGCACTGCGGAATGAATGCGGCGATGAACCGGCACCGGGGAGGTAGCGATGGCGTAGATGGGCATTTCGATCTCTCGGACACGCGAGCCTGAACACGAAGAACGTCCCCTGCTGTTCACAACACTTCGCGCTCGAACGCTTCGACGTCTACAATTATGTAGATCGCACGGTCCCCGATTTTCAGGAGCCGGGGTCCGTCCCCGACCCATCGCCACCGCTCGAGGGTCCTCTTCTGATTTTTCACCGGGCTGTCAGCTCCGTCTGGCTCAAGCAGGTTTCCGGTTGTGTCTCGAAAGTGGTGGAAATTCTCTTACGGCGTTCTCCGAGCGGGATGATTTGCGCCTGCTCAGGCGGCGAGGTCAAGGGTTATGGGCTTGATCGGTTTGTCGAGGGTTTGCCATCCGTCGACCTTGCGCATGGTGATCTGGCCGGAGGCGAGCAGCGCCCAGAGGAGCATCGGCACGGTTTCGGCGCAGGGCAGCACAGCCTGGGTCTTGATCCGGCGGCGGAACTCCTCGTTCAAACGCTCTATGGCATTCGTCGTCCGCGCTGCCTTCCATTGCGACGGATCGAGGCGGGTGAAGGTGAAGAGGCGATCCCCGGCCTCTTCCAGGCTATCGGCGACGGCGCGGCACTTCAGTCGCCATTTGCGCAGAAAAGCCTTGCGGCGCGTTTCCACCTCGGCCGCGGTGTCGGCATAGATCATGTCGCGGTAGTCGTTGCCCAGCTCCTCGTGCATGTGCTTCGGCGCGTGGGCCAGCAGGTTTCGATGCTTGTGAACCGTGCAGCGCTGGATCGGCAGGTCGTCACCCCACAGCGCCACCAGAGCGGCCTCGAGGCCCGGGGCACCGTCAACGATCACGAATTCGGGCCGCTTCAGGCCGCGGGCGTCGAGATCGTCGAGGAATTGCCGCCAAGCTGCCGTGCTCTCCCCGCCCATATTCATGATCGAAAGCAGGACCTTCTGCCCATCGCGGCGCACACCGATGGCGGCCAGCACCGAGATATTCGTGGCGCGTCTGTCGATCCGCGTCTTGATGACGGTGCCGTCGAGAATGAGCCGGATGATGTCCTCATCGGCAAGGCTGCGAACACACCAGGCGTCCCAGTCCCCCTTCACCTTGCGCCAGGCGCGGCTGACCACGTCTTTGCTGACGGCCCCCTTGAACAGCGCATGGAGCGCGCGCTTCACACGCCGCGTGTTGGTGCCCGAGAGATAGACGGACGCGATCAGCGCTTCGGCCGTCCTGGTCAGGCGCTGGTAGCGCGGCAGCGCCTTCGAGCGCCATTCGCTGACCTTGCCGGTTTCGTCTGCAATCCGGGCACGCGGCACGCTGATCGTCTCGGTGCCGAAGGTCCCGGTGATCTGGCGAGCGCGTTTGCCGTGGCGATAGCCCTTTGCCGCCCCGGTCTCTCGGCCATACCGCAAGCGGCCGAGAAAGCTGTTCAGTTCTTCGTTGAAAACCGCCTCGATCGTGCTGCGGATGTTGGCGCGCAGCCGATCCTCGATCGGATCGAAGCCTTCATCACAAGCGAGTAGCGAAAACGCGCTGGTGTCTGTAACCTGGTTCATGGCGTGATCTCCTGTGGCGGTGCCAGCCGCCGGTTGGGTGGGTTTAGATCACCCGGAGATTACGCCGCCCTCGAATTTCCACCAGACTCGCGACCTCGCCCAGGTTTCTCTCATCTTCGTCTCCTTTCGCGCAGCCCGCATGGTCGCAAGGGAGTGAAGGGGTCAGGGAAAATGATATGCAAGTCAGATAGTTGCCAGTCTGGTAGTATCTTTGCCTGTTTGATCGGGCTCAGAGAAGGTTGGACGGCAGTCCCTTTCCCTCCGCCACTTTCCTTTGAGAAACGTTTCTCCCGATCCGGCGGAAGACGAGTGAGGCGAAGCCGGTCTTCGGTCAGACCATGCCAATTCGAGGACGCGAATGGAGCGCTCACAACAGGAAATCGAGT
>NZ_JAGQDH010000029.1 GCF_018069895.1 Roseovarius autotrophicus
TGCCGACGGCGAACGCCATCGGCCGCGGAGAGAACTTCGATTTGAGGGCGGTGAATGAAATCGGACATAAAGCCGGACTTATCATCGGATCGCAACCGAAGTCAGACGGCCCCCGCCGGAGCGTTACACAAAGCCCCCACTCCCGGTCAAAATTGCATGCCTGTTCACCGCGATTTGAGCCAAGCTCCAATACGGTATCTGAAGAAAATGTGGCAAGGACATCGTCAAGGCGAAACGGCTGGACAGAAAAATACGAACAACGCTTGATTGGAAGGCCGCAACCCCTCATTGTCAGACGAGGGTCTCATGGGCGGATCATCAAAAAATAACGTCGGGGCTTTTTAGGCAGTATGGCACCAAGTCAATCTTCGAAATCGAATACCTCCAACACCCTTAACCGTGCTTTGCGCCTGATGCGTTTGTTGTGCGAGACGCCTACGCCCCTCTCACTAACCAAGATCGCAAAGACACTTGAAGTGGACACCGGCAACCTTCATCGGTTGCTTCAATCCTTGCAGGACGAGGGATGGGTTGCGCGCGTGTACGATGGGGCTGAGTATACTGTCGGTCCTCTTTTGATGAATAATTTTGATCCTTGGCATCCCGTTCACAATTTTCGCCGAGAGAGTTATCCGTTTCTGAAACAGTTGCATGAACAGATCCGTGAAACATCCGCCTTGATCCTGTTTTTGGGCTCGCAGCGTGTTGTGATGGACGCCATTCATGGTCAGTTAACCCTAAGTTCGTATTACGATGTACAACTTTCGTCGCCGGTGCATGGGTCTGCGTCGGGCAAAATACTCCTCGCCAGCCTGCCAGCGGGCGTTACGAACGAAGTCCTTGGCAATGAGCCGTTTCAAAAACATACTGAGTTCACACCTACAACACGCGAAGAGCTTGACCGCCATTTGACCCAAATACGCGAAACCGGATATTGCATTTCGCGGGAAGAAGCCTTCAACGGTATTGTGGCGTACGGGGCCCCCATCCAGTATCGCGGACATGTTCTGGGCTGTCTGGTGTCCACGGCAGCCAGTGCAGATATCGCAGAAAGAGACGATGTATCTTTCGCTGCGAAACTGCGCGATGTTGCGAACTTGCTATCCGCTTCCGTGCCGTCCATCCATCAGATGAAGTTCTTCCTCACTGGATGAAATACGGTGTGAAATTCAACACCACCATCACGAACACAAGCAGCACGAGCGTCGTTCCAATGACGATCGTGGCGGCGCGCGGGCCGACCTTGAGGAAGCTCTCTAGACGCGTGCTCATGCCAAGTGCCCCAATGGCGATGATCAAACACCAGCGTGACGCTTCGACGAGAGCGAGCCGCAAACCTTCAGGCACGAGATTGAAGGAATTCGCCAACACCAGCGCAGCAAAAACGAAGGCAAAAATCGGCAGCGGTGTCTTATGACCCGCCTCGCCGTTCCGGCTTCGCATGAAGAATGCGAGACTCAGGACAACCGGCATCAGCATCATGACACGCATAAGCTTGATAACCGTGGCCGTGTCTCCGGCTTCATCGGATACCAGGTAGCCTGCACCGACAACCTGCGCGACATCATGGATCGTGGCGCCGAGGAAAATACCCGTAAGGCGGTCATCCAGTCCGAATTTTCCCGCAATCACGGGATAGAGCACCATTGCGATGGTGGAAAGCAAGGTTACCGACACAACGGTAAAAATCGTGTCCGTTTCCCTGTCCTTGCCCTGCGGCAGAACGGAGGAGATCGCCAGAGCAGCAGAGGCACCGCAAATACCAACGGCCCCACCCGCGAGAATTCCAAAGATCGAATCGCGCCCGACAAGCCGCGCCAGCAGGACGCCGGTGCCGATGGACAGACCGATAGCCGCGACAACCAAAAGGAGACTGGCCATCCCCAGATCGGTCACGTCGCTCAGAGAAATCCGGAGGCCAAGCAGTGCAACGCCAACCCTGAGAATACGTTTTGAGGCGAATTTAATCCCCGGCGCGGTCTTCGCCCCGTCATCGCTCAGAGACACGAGCGCCATACCCAGCAAGAGCGTCAATAGCATGAGAGGCCCGCCGTAATGGTCCGTGATGTAGCCAGCCGCAGCCGCAACGACCATGGCCAAAAGGATACCGGGCGCAAGCTCGGACACGACCGAGCCGCGCGACAAAAGCGCGATGGATTTCATGGGAGTTCACTTCAAGTTCAAAGGGTCTTTTGGCCCTCGTTGTCCATAGCGGCGAGGTCGCTCGAAAGGACGACCTCGCCAATAGTTCACGCCACAGCTTTTGACTGCGCAGCGGCCAGGGCCTGAGCTTCCTGTTCGACCGCGTCCTCCTGGCCTGCGACAACGCTGCGCTCTCCCAGTTTCATGATCAGGGCTCGGGCGTCGATGCCATATTTCTCGGCCGCGCGTTTTACCGGCAGGACATAGCCGCCGTAAACGTTGGCATAGCCCATCATGATCGAGTCATTGTCGATCACAGGCATGGGTTGCGGTGCCACAAGATCGGCAAAGACCTGTGCAGCATCGAGAATGCCCGGCAGATCAGTTTTGACATTGTGGCCGGCCCGCTTGAGCGCGGCGATCGTGGCCTCGGTCTGCGCATTGCCGGCCCCGCCGCCAAATCCCTTGAGGCTGCCGTCGATATAGGTTGCCCCCTCGTCGATGGCCGCGAGGATGTTGCCATTGGCCAGCCCGAGGTTGTTATGCGGGTGGAACCCGATCGGGATCGATACGGCATTGCGCACCGCGCGCACCCGTTCGGCCACCTCGGTGGGGACAAGGTGCCCCTGGCTCTCGGCGAGGTTCACATAGCTGGCACCATAGGATTCAAGCTTGCGCGCCTCGTCGGCGAGCGTCTTGGCATCCGCCATGCCGGCCGAAATCAGATATCCAACCGTCATCATACCCAGATCGGCGGCCTTGCGGATGTGCTGTTTGGTGGTGTCCGCTTCGGTTGAGTGGCTTGCGACACGGGCCACGCTGACGCCGACATCCTTGCATTCCTCAAGGTCACGGAAAATGCCGAAACCGGGCAACAGAAGCACCGCGATGCGGGCCTGCGTAACCGAGTCGCAGGCGGCCTTGATCAGGTTGATTGCAGGCTCGGGCGAGCGTCCGATATGCACCGTGCTGCCGCCGAGGCCATCGCCATGCCCCACCTCGATGATATCGACACCGGCGGCATCAAGCGCCGCCGCCGTCTTGGACACGATTTCCGACGTGAACTGGTGCTTGTAGGTATGGTTGCCGTCCCGCAGGGTGACGTCGACAAAGGTGATATCTGTCATTGATTTATCCTCTCATGTTCCGTGAAGTCAGGCTTTGACACCGACGAGGCGGCGCTGTGCCACAGCGACGGCCGCAGCGTTGATGATGTCGAGATTGCCGGCATAGGTCGGCAGGAAATCGCCTGCGCCTTCGACTTCGACCCCGATCATCACGTGATCGTCGCGGATGAACGGCTCAAGCACGATCCGGTAGCCGGGGACGTCTTTCTGGACGTCTGCCACGCGCTGCTCGACCGATTTGCGGATCGCTTCGATATCCACATCAGGACCGGTCACGCAATAGATGGTGTTGCGCATCAGGATCGACGGCTCAGCGGGATTGACGATGATAAGCGACTTGCCCTTGGCGGCACCGCCAACATCAGCCAGCGCGGTGCTGGTGGTGTGGGTGAATTCCTCGATATTGTCGCGCGTACCAGGCCCGATGCTCTTGGATGCCACGGTTGCCACGATCTCGGCATAGGAGACCGGCACAACCGATGTCACCGCATGCACGATCGGCACGGTCGCCTGTGCGGCACAGCTCAGCAGGTTCACGTTCATCACGTCGTCGTGCTGCGCAAGATTGACGGTCGGCACGATCGGCGCACCCACCTTGGCCGGGGTAAGGTCGATGGCAAAGATGCCGGCCTCTTCGTAGCGCGGGGCGTTCACACGGTGGACATAGGCCGAGGTGGCCTCGAACACGACGTCGATATTGCCATCCTCGAACACCGCTTCGGCCCCGTCGGTCGAGGTGGCGATGCCCATTTCGCGTGCTCGCGCCAGCCCTTCCGAGGCGGGGTCGATGCCCGCGAGAAGCACAACCTCGAAATCGGGCTTCTTGCTGAGCTTGTACATGAGGTCGGTGCCGATATTGCCGGAGCCGACGATGGCGGCGCGCACCTTGCGTCCGCCTTGTGTTTTATCAAGCATGATCTTGTTCCTTTCAGCTTGCAGATTTCAGGTCTCAGACCGGGACATGCAGCCCCGGATTCCAGATGATGGTGTCAAGAGCAACATGGCGGGAGGCAAGGCGCGGTGTCTCGCCCTCGTCAAAGCCGATCCGGTCGATGTAGAGGCCCGATGCGATAACCTTGGTCTCGCCACTCTCGGCGGTGTGGACGAGCAGCAGCGTGCTGGTCGCCTCGACGGTGTTGCCGTCGGCAGGTGTGATCCGCGCCTGCGACACGTGGCGACGCAACCCGCCACGCATACGAACGTGCCTGGGGATCATCGAGAACATCTCTTTCAGCTCTGTCACGACATGGTCCAGCCACACCATGTCGGTGCCGAGGTCGGGGCTGAAGGCCGTGACCTGGTAATGGAAATCATCAGAGCAGCAGCCGAGAAACGCGTCCCAGGCTTCACGGTCGAGGGACAACGCAACGTCAGCGAGAAGGTTGTGAACGGCATGGACCCGGTCGAATGTCATGGTCATTTTCTTGTTCTCCTTCACAACGCCGACGAGGCCGGGGCGAAATCGCGACCAAGCGGATTGGAGGCCGGGCGCCCCATCCTTTCGGACCAGACCCGGTAATAGGCGCGCATGATTTCATCATCCTGGCTCATCATGTTCTCATGCCGGGCAAAGATGCCCCAACGCCCCGCACGGCGCTTGTTGGCCTGCGCCACGGCATCGACAAAGATCACATCCTCGGAGAGGTTGCGCCCGAGCGGGCCCCAGAACTGGTTGTGGTGTTTCTGCCGGGTCCGGCGATCCTCGGCAGACTCGCCTTTGATGCCAAGGCCGCGTTGCTCAAGAATTGTGATGCCCGGTGCCACGGGAATGGTGGTGTCGATACGGATGACCGAGCCGCGTACGATGACAGTGGTGTTCGGGAACAGGTCCACGACCCGGAATTCACCCGGTGTAAGGCCCGGCAGTGTCAGGGCATCGCGTTTGTCCCAACCTTTGTAATTTGTATATTCAACTTTGAAGGGCGCAAGCCATCCGTGCCCGTTAGGGTGAACCGACCATTCCCGTTCATGGTATTTCTTTGCCATGATCGACGTGGTCCGGTTCACGACATGACCCCATTCATGGTAAAGTTCCATGTTGGTTTCTTGCCATTGCTTCCAGTTGCCGTTGACCTGCACTCGGTGCAGGTGGAACACTTCGAGCGCCTCTGTGCCCATCGGCTCTGTAAGCTGCTCGAGGGCATTGCCGACATGGGAGTCGAACTCCTCGGCCTCGTCATCCATGTTGACGAACACCATCCCCAAAGAGACAGCGCACTTCACCTCGCGCAGGCCCATGTTCCCCTTGGATACCGCGCTACATTGACTATATCCGTCAGGCTTGGTGATTTCGGTGCAGGCCCCCGTGCTGTCGAACCCCCACAGGTGGAAGAAACATGTCAGCACCTTGGCGTTGCCACGCGGTGCCGTCGCCACGAGCGAGGATCGGTGAGAACAGACGTTCAGAAAGGCCCGGACGACCCCGTCCATCCCGCGATGGATGAGGAGCGGCCACTCGGCATGGTTTACCGTGCGAAAATCACCTTTTTCCGGAAGCTCGCTCTCATGACACGCAAACTTCCACTGGCGGCGGAAGATGCGGTCGATCTCAAGGTCGAAGACCTCTTGTTCGACATAGATGTCCGAACTGACATAGTGATCGGCAGGGACCTGAGGTGCCGCTTCCCATTCTCGTGCGGTTCTTGACATCGTATTATCCTTTGCGGTTCTTGACATCGTATTATCCTTTGCGATCTCGGATTTAGAGCATGTTGCTCAAAAGTGGGACCCGGTTTTGAGCTTCTCGAACATGCGAAATCAATAGGTTAGAGCATGTCGCATGAATGCGAATGAACGCGATATGCTCTAACCGGCGGGTCACTTCGTCGGCTGCAACAGCATGGTCGTCCAAGGGCTGACCGTGATGAACAGCCAGGCGAGCAAGAGCGGCACAAGCATGATCAGGATCGCGCGCATCACCTGCCCGAACGGCACCTTGCAGACCGCCGACACCACAAAGAGGTTGAGCCCATAGGGCGGCGTCACAAACCCGATCGCCGTGCCGACGACAAACACCACGCCCCAGTGGATCGGGTCGATCCCGAAGCCCGCAGCAACGGGCGCGAGGATCGGTCCGAGGATGAGCACGACAGCCACGGATTCCGTCAACGCCCCCACCATGAGGATCAACAGCAGCATCAGGGTAATCGCGGCTGTCACACCAAAATTTGCCCCGATCGAGCTGAGCAAGGATTGAACAGCCTGCGCTGCGTCAAGCACACCGAGAACCTGCTGGAACTGGGTTGAAAAGGCGACGAGGGGAACGATGAGGCCAGTCACGGCGGCACTGCGCATCATGATCGAGGGCACGTTTTTCACCTTGATCTGACGCGTGATGATCAATCCGGCGAACAGACAGAAGAGAGCCACGATCCCGGCCGCCTCAGTCGGGCTGAACAGACCGTCATAGACGCCAAAGAAGATCAGGCCGATCGCAATAAAGCCAAGCCACGCCTGCGCGCCAGTCTTGCCAATGGTCTTGGGGCTGAAACCGCGCAGCCCGACGCCCGGTTCGGTTTTGCGGGCGAGGAACATGACGGTCACAAGCATGGACAGAACGAGGATGAGCCCCGGAATGATACCCCCGATGAACAGGTCGATCGTCGAGACGTTCATCGTGACGCCGTAGACCACAAAGATCACGCTCGGGGGAATGATGACGCCTACAATCCCGCCCGAGGCCACGATGGCAGCGACAAGGGGTTTTTTCATCCCAGTCTGAGTCATTTCCTCATTCAACATGCGCCCAACGGTTGCTGCTGTGGCAGAGTTCGAGCCGCTCACAGCCGCGAACATGCCGCTCGACACGACCGAGGCGGCCGCCGTTCGACCCGGGAAAACTGCGGTGAGGCTTCGGGCAAAGTCGATCAGGCGTTTCGAGATGCCGCCCTCTGTCAGGAAATCCCCCGTGGCAATGAAGAGAGGCACGGCAAGGAACACGAAACTGGTGATCGTGTCGATCGCTCCAATTCCGACATTGCTGAGCGACAGATCCGCGACAAAATACGATGTGGCGACAACCCAGCTTATCATGATGAGCAAGATGGGTGTTCCAGTGACGAAGAGGAATATCGCGCCGAGACTTATGAGGGTGAGTAACATTTTTCTGCTTCCTTACACGAGCTCTCGGACAACGTGATCCGCGTGGAAATCTTCATGCCGCCAGATGATCCGGTAGAGCCGTTGCAGGATACGCAACATGCTGAATCCCCAGCCTGCGGGCACGGCGAGGCTACCAACCGCGACCGGGATGCTGGTGCCGAAAATCTTCTGGTTGAACATCAACTGACGCTCGATCAGGCCCCAGGTCGTGTAGATCACGATGATCCCCGCCCCGATCCATAGAAGGCAGTCGAATATCTCGAAGGCACGGCGCAGCTTCAGAGGCATGCGTTCCCGAAACTCGGTGAATGACAGATGCGTGTCATTGTGGATATTGTGCGCCATAGCGAACCAGGCCAGCCAGACGAAGGCATAGAGCGCCACATCCGGGCCGGCGAGCCAGTTCGATTGAAAGAAAACACGCCGCAACGTCTCAAAGCCGATAATCGCCATAAGAACGCTATAGGCGGCAATCATCACAAAGCTTTCAACCCGCGTGACGATGAGATCGGAACGCTCGTAGAATGATGGCTTGGTATCAGGCATAAGCGCTTCTTTCGTCATGTCATATGCGGACGAATCTTCAGGCATGTCCGTCCCTCCCTGCATAATGTTTGGATCGGTGCCGGCCTGTGAGACCGGCACCTTTCTTGCGATCGGAAGGGATCAGCTCCACCAGCGCTGCGGCGTATGTGGCTTGCCGTTGTGCTTGGCGGCCGCTTGCTTCATCGCGCCGAAGGTGTCGGTGCCCGACACCCCGTCGAGCATCTTGCGCGCGCCAGACCAAATGTCCGCATTCGCCTCGACATCGGCGACTTCGTGATACTCGGCAAGCTGGGCCTCGGATAGTTGTGCGAGTTTCACGCCAGCCTGTTGATAGGCTGCATCGGGCGCAGGGGTTGCACCATTGCCGATGACCTTGTTTTTAGCTTCCTCAACGCCGTCATAACCCAACTGCATCGCCTCATAGGACGCCTCAAGAATGACCTCCTGCAAGTTCGTGGGCAGCTTGCCGAAGGTTTTGCGAGACATGAAGAACAGTTCGCAGCCGACACAGAACTCAAGCGGCACATCATGCGACAGCACGTTGTGCATCCCGAACCCGGTCGCAGCGCCGGGCCAGGTTTCCGCACCGTCCACAACGCCAGATTTCAGCCCTTCGAGCGTTTCTGTCCAAGCCAGCGGAATCGGTTGGGCACCGATGCTCTTGACAAAGTTCGCGATCATGACCGAGTTCGTGATCCGGATCTTGGCATTCGCGAAATCCGCCCGGCTGGTGATCGCGTCCTCGCCGGAATAGCGCATTCCAAGGAACAGATTGCGCATCTCCCCCGACACCCAGAGAGGCTCGATCCCGTAGGCCTTTCGAAGGACATCGCGATAGATTTCGTTCGAGTCCTTGGAATAGAGGAAATTGATATAACCCTCGCGTCCTTGCCACAGGAACGGAAAATCCATCGCGATGGTATAGGGCAGAACACCGCCAAGGTTTTGGGGCGAGGCGTTGCCCATGTCGATCACGCCAGACAGAACCCGATCACCGCAGGTCGGTTCGGCGCAGGATTGGCTCGCGTCAATCACCTGGAATTCCAGCTCGCCATCAGACATCTTTTCCGCCTTGTCGACAAAATCATAGAGCGCCGTAGCCAAATGCGGCTCGTTGCTCTTGCTGATGATGCCCGCACCGAAGCGGATCTTGTATTTGCCTTCGCTGGCGCGGGCCTGGCTGGCCAGAAACTCCGTGCCGGGCAAGATGCCCGTCGTGCCGGCGAGAACGGTCGCACCAAGCGCCGCCTTCAACCCGTAGGTTCCGGAAATCTCCAGAAACTGACGCCGTGAGTATTTGGATTTCATCGCGTTTCCTCCCTAAGTGGACATTTTAGTCACTTGACCAAGTTTCTTGGTCTTCTTGCACTGTCGGCCATTCTCCGCGCGCCGCTCCTCTTCGGAACGCGGGTCACGACCGACAGAACCTCATAGACCGGTGACAAACACCTTTCCGTCATCGACCTTCACGTCAAAGAACTTCAGGTCCTCCTCCGCTTCTTGTTCGATCTCGCCTGTCTGTACGTTCCACTGCCACAGATGCGAGTGGCAGGTGAGCAAACAGCCATCGAAAATTCCCTCTTCCAGCAGCACCTCCTGATGCGGGCAGATGCCGTCACAGGCCTTGATCTCGCCTTCGGCGTTGAGGATCAGAACACGCCGACCTTCGACTTCAAAACCCTTCATTTCGCCCGGTTCGACCTCGGACACTTCACAAACGTATTTCACTGGGTTCACCTGTTAGCTGAATTTGTCGTAACGAATGTTCGAGGGGGGCATCTTGCCCTCCACAAGAAGCATCCTCTGTGCGCCATCTACCGCCGGCGGCGGACCTGCGAGATACGCGCGCAGGTTATTGAATCGGCCCTTTAATCCTTTGGCTGCCACCTCGTGCACGAAGCCTTCGGCGAAACCGAGGTTCGGGAAACGTTCCTGCTGCGCCGGATCGACCGCTTCGTTAGAATAGGCCACGGTGATCGAAAGCTTGTTTCCACCGCGTTCAGACAGTGTATCAAGCTCTTCAAGCCAGAACGCATCCTTCGGAGTTCGCACGCCAAAGAACAGTGCGCCGCGGTATTGCTTGAAATAGCCCTCCTCGACACCACGCTCTATTATGGCCCGCATCCCGGCCACACCACTGCCCCCGGCGATACAGGCGATATTCATTCCCAGATCCGGTGAGAATGTTGCCCGCCCAAAGGGGCCAACGATCTGTAGCTCGTCGCCGATCAGGGCATTGCCCTTTGCAAAAATCCACTCTGACCATCCGCCTCCGGGGAAGCGTTTGATGACGAACGAAAGCGATGATCCATCCGGGGCGTAACGGGTCATCGAATACCCGCGCGGCCCCTTGATACCGGCATGTTCGAGCGTCACGAACTGACCGGCGAGATAACGCAGCGGCGCATCTGGCACGACCGTAAATTCGATGACATCCGGTGTGAGCTGGCGTAGTTCGGTGATCCGACCAGACACCCTGTCTGCGGTCGCCGACACCTGATCGGCGGAATAGACATACCCCTTTGCCACGATCTCACAATCGCCAATCGCCTTGCATTGGCACATCAGGCGCGCATTGGTATCATCGCCCCGGCCGGGGGCCTCGGGCCAGACATCCGCGACCTCGCCGGCAACCAGCTGAACCCGGCAGGAGCCACAGGTTCCCGTCGCGCATTCATAGGGCGCATGAAGCCCGGCGCGTAGCGCGGCCTGTAGCAAACTTTCGCCGCTATCTGCGGCGAAAGTCCAGTCGTGGTTCTTTGCTTTGAGTGTGACTTGCATCTGGTGCAACTCAGAACGGAATGTGGTAACCGGCACCGAGGCTGCGAGAGTCGAGACGAACCTCACGCTCCAGCAGCTTCGGCTCGTCACCGCTCATGTCGATGCGATCGGTATACTTGCCCACACCGAAAATCTGCGCCTCGCCACCGTCAAGCAGCACGCGGTAAACTTGCAGATCCGAGCGCACCGTCACTTCGTCCTTGCCATTGACCGACGTCACTTCGCGAACACTGATATGCCGCTTGATCGGGTTGCGGTCGCGATTCTGTTTCGGCAGAAGATCGAGCAAGGTCTTCATGTGCTCGTAGTCTTTTTCCAGCCAGGTCATGTCCCGGCGGATTTCGGGGCTGTAGACACGGATCGCATATTGATACTCGGGGGCGCAGAGCGCCAGATAAGCGCCAAAATCTTCCTGGTCCATCGTATCGCAACTGGCGGAGATCAATTCGCGCGCCGCTTTTTCGACCTCATAGGTAACTTTCATCTTTTTCTCCTGGATATTCTGGGTTCGGTTCGATCGGTCCGCGATGTATCAATACTTTTCGCGGACCGACCAAGGCCTGGATTATTCCGCCGCGCGCGGCTGATTGTGGTAAGGGTCAGACGGGTCGCGCCCCACAAGCTCCTGCCAGCGTTCAAGGAAATGGCGCATCCCCACCTCGTCATGAATCTTGTTACCTTCAAGCCGCGCCTGCAGAATGTAAGGCGCGTCCGTGCGATCAGAGAGTGCGAGGCCCTGGCCGTAGGTGCCGAGCAGGTCTTCGGGCAGGTTGCGACCGAACGGGCCCCAGATGCTGTTGTGATCCCGGATGCGAATAGCGCGTTCCTCGGGGGTGTCCGATTTGAGGCCAAGCCCCCGAAACTCCACCAGAACCTTGTTGTGCCCAAGCGGAATTGCGGTGTCGAGACGCATCGAGGGGGCGCGGATGTTGAACGTGATGCCGGGGAAGAGATCGACCAGCGCCCAGCGTCCCGGTGCCAGACCCGGCCAACCCAGTTCACGCTTCTCGTGACCCTTGAAGGATTCGTATTTGAGCTGCATGTCGGTCACCTGCGCATGTCCGCCCTCGAAGGTGCGATACTCGCGGTCCCAGTAGCCCGGGTGCATCATGCCGGTGATCCGGTTATGATAATGCATGTAGTCGTGGTAGAACTCGCTGTTAGTGTCGTGCCACATCTTGAAGTTGCCGTCGATAACGGCGCGATGATAATGGAACACCTCCAGCGGCTCGGTCAGCGTGTCGCCGATGGCCTCGAGCGATCCGCCCAGCCATTCCTTGAGGCTCGGCGCATTTTCGTCCATGTTGACCCAAACGAAACCGCCATAGCCAACCTCGACCTTGACGCCACGAAGTCCGTAATCGCCTTTCTTGACGCGCTCCTGATAGCCTTCTGCACAGCGCGGAATGTCGACACAGTCCCCCTTGGCGTCAAACGCCCAGGCATGGAAGAGACAGGTGATGCGCTTCGGGCCGCCGGAAGGCGACGCGCCCTTGATGCTGCCAGAGGGCTCATAGATCAGCAGGTTGCCACGATGCGGGCAGATATTGAGCATGGCGTTGATGGTATTGTCCTCATCACGCACGAGGATGATGTTGTGCCCGCCCGGATGCTGATAGGTGCGGAAGTCATAGGGCTCCGGCATTTCGCTCTCATGGCAAGCGACAAGCCAGGATTTGTCAAAAATACGCTCCTGCTCCTCCCGAAAGATCTCGGGATCAGTATAGATGCGCGGGTCGACAATCAGGTTCGAGTCGAGATTGGGACGCTGGCGCCACTCTTCAGCCGTTCGTGCCATCAATAGTTCCTTTCGTGACAGAGGGGTGCTTCTCGCAACAAGTGATAACAAGCAGATCACATTTTGCAACAAAATTTTTTGTCATAATTATAGATACTAGCTCGCTCTCGGACAAACCATTGGAAAAATGAAGCTTTCATCATGCGGATTCGTGACGGTATAGATTGCTTTTTCAGATCCAGAGCACGATGAGTGTACGAACGATTCGCCTGGACTGTATGCGCGAAGTGACGCCTGTCACGCGACCGGCAATCCATGCCTGGCAGTGACCGCCTGTTGGCCGAAAACTACGTTAAATCAAATATCTAATTGTGAAAAATTTGTGTGTGGAGCCTCAAAAAGGCCGACTGATCGCAGCGGTAGTGTAGAGTAACCCTGCATCCGACCTGACCGCAGTCGTGGAAATACGGATGTTGCGATGGTGCTCACAGCCCAAGCTGAGCGGGGCGCTGCATGATGCATTTGATCCAGATCAAAGACGGCCAAAACATACAAGATTTATTGTTTTTGAAGGCATCTCTGTTGGAAAGGAAACGTCAATGTTTGGCTGGCTCAAGCGCATGGATCGTCACTCGGAACTGTTCACGCACATGGCGACGGCTGTGAACGCCGATCTTGGTAAAACGACCGGATTGAGTTCGGGCGGTGCGGACTCTCTGCGCAGCCTCATGATCCGCTGTAGCGATTGCAAGAATGCAGACACCTGCGGTGAGTGGTTAACGGCGCATCAAACCGGAGCGACGTCAGCCCCCGCGTTTTGCCTCAACCGGGACGCCCTTGCCCAACTGAGTAAACCCGAAAAAGAAAGTTGAACTACCGCAGCTTGATCAAAAGCTTACAGGCCGTTGATGGCGCAGTCCAGGCCGAGAGCTGCCGGATGGTCTTCTCGGGATTGCCCTCGGCCTGCTCCTTGCCCATCCTCGCCCGACACCAGCACGATCCGGCCTGCAGCTTTGTCGCAAACTTTCTGTCCGACTTTCACCGTGCTTTCACCGTGTCGAGCTTTTCGCTATGCCCGCTGCGGCAGGGTAGCAGAATGTCGGAGGACGGGGTGATCAGATTCAAGGGCAGCCATTATCCGAAGCATGTCATCCTCTACGCGGTGTATTTTATGTCCGGTACGCCGTCTCCTGCCGCGATCTCGAAGAGATCCTAGCCGAGCGCGGGGTGCAAATCGACCACGCTACCCTGAACCGCTGGGTGGTGCAATACGCCCCGCTCATCGCGCAGGGCTCCGAACTCATGTGACAGTGACAAGCGAGGATTTTTCTGAATCTCTGCGGCGGCACGACCATGGAGCCGCCGATGACCCTTTTGACCGAGACCCTTCCGCGCCGCTCGCGCCTGGCCGCGTTGCTAGATCACTTTTCTGTGGTCGAGGACCCGCGCGATGAGCGGCGGATTTTGCATCCGCTGCCGGAGATCCTGCTTCTGGTGGTCTGCGGGACCATCGCCGATTGCGACGATTACGAGGACATTGCGGCTTGGGGTGCCACGCATATCGGCTTTCTGCGCAAGCACTTGCCCTATGCGCATAGCGTTCCGGGCGAGCGCTGGCTGACGATCCTGATGAACCGCATCAACCCCGCGCTCTTCGCTGCGGCCTTCGAGGGCTGCCCGGGAACACCTCGTCGAGCGCCTTCCAGAACCCATGGCCCCGTCACCGACAGCGATCTCGGGTGGCACTTTGAGGCCGCGGGCCTTGATGTCGACCAAGAGCTCGCGCCAGCTCTGCGCGCTCTCGCGAACGCCGACCTGGAAGCCGACGAGCTCCTTCTTCCCGGTCACGTCCCTCAAATCTGCATGGCGTGGCCAGATCACCGGTGCGGGCCTCGGCACCCGGCTGGGCAACTCGATCCGCCTCGCCAGCTTCCCCAAATCCGGCGACAGCCTGAACGCGGCGGCGCTGGTCTGGTCAAATGCCCCGGTGATCATCGGCGCGCATGACACGGGGCCGCTGATCCGCTCAAAAAACGGGTTCTGGCTGGCGATCCCCACTCCGGCTGCAGGCAAGAGCAGTAAAGGCGGCCGCATCACGCCCGGTGAATGGGAGCGCCGCACCGGGCTGCGGCTGCGGTTTGTTTTCCGTCGTCGCAGGCCGAGCTTGCTGGTCGCGGAAGGGCGGTTGAACACCAAGGGGCGCGCGGTGGCGTCCAGATCGAAAACCGGGCGCGGGCTGACCACAGTGCCGATCTTCCTGCTGGTGCCGCAGGTCAAGCTGCGCAAGCGGCTGGATCTGGCGCGGGATGCGGAGCGGGCGGCAGATGGTGTGCCGGGGTTGATCGTGGCCAAGTGGGTTGAGGGGAAGGTGTGATCGCCTCTTCCCGTCAGTAGCCAGCCTCGCGCTGATGACGCACGGCCAAGACCACCGCCGTTTCGCCATCAAACCGATAAAGCGACACATAGCCGCTATCGCCAAAGGTGATGAACCACTCGCGAAATTCCGGCTCCATGTCCTCGACCGGCCGCCCGGCACCCGGTTGATCGCGCAGGATGTTCATGCCCTCGCGGATCGACTTGGCCGCGCGCCGGGCGGCATCGGGGTTCTTGTCGGCGAGGAAACGGTAAAGCCGTTCGACATCCCTCAGCGCGGCGGGCGACCAGATCAGTCGTGGCATTCAGGTGCTGCCGCCTCTTCGCCTGCTTCCAGCTTGGCAAGCCAGGCATCGGCTTCGTCATGCGTGATGTGCTTGCCCGTCGCTTGAAACTCCTCCCAAGCCTGCAACCCGGCCTGGCGAAACGCCTCGCGTTTCTCTTCGCGCTCGACGAACTGCGCTATCGCCTCGCGCAGCATCCAATGCGTGGAGCGGTCCTTGGCATCCGCCAACCGCTTGAGGCGGTCGCGGGTGTCCTGATCGAGCTTTACGGCAATGGGGCGGACGGCGTTCATGGGTGCTGCTCCGGGTGAGTATTCATGGGTATTACCTTTAACATATCTTCGATCACAGCAGAAGTCACAATTCAGGAAGTGCGCCGTCATGCCCACCCCTCGTGAAACCGTCCTCGCCGCGCTGCAGGCGCGGCTTCAGTCCCTTGCCGCCCTCACCCTACGCGACGAGGTGCTGCCCGAGCGGATCCCTGCGGCGGGCTTGATCATCCTGCGGGATGGCCAGCCGGGCGAGCCCGAGGTGACGCTGTCGCCCTTGCGCTACCATTATCAGCATCGGGCCGAGTTGGAGGTGGTCGTCCAGGCATCCAACAGCCGCGCCACGGCCTTCGACACCCTGATCGCCGCCATCGGCGTGGCGCTGGAATCCGACCGCACGCTGCGCGGCCTCTGCGACTGGGTCGAACCCGAAGCCCCGGCCTCGGTCGATCTGCCCATCGAGGGCGCGGCGGCGCTGAAAGCGGCGGTGATCACCGTCATTTTGCACTACACCACCACCGGCCCTCTGGCCTGACCATCCCAACAACAGGAGACCCCCATGGCACGTGCGCAAGGCGCGCGGGCGCAGATGGCGCTCGGCTTTGAGACAGTTTACGGCACCCCGCCGGTTGGGGGCTTCACCAGAATGCCGTTTGCCAGCACCTCGCTGGGATCGGAACAGCCGCTGCTGAACTCCGAAGTGCTGGGCTATGGCCGCGATCCGCTGGCCCCGGTCAAGGACGCGGTGACGGCCGATGGCGATGTTGTGGTGCCGATCGATGCCGCGGGATTCGGGTTCTGGCTGAAGGCCGCGTTCGGCGATCCGGTGACTACCGGGATTGGCCCATGGACCCACGAGTTCCGGTCCGGGTCCTGGACGCTGCCCTCGATGTCGATCGAGACCGCCATGCCCGAGGTGCCGCGCTATGCGATGTATTCCGGCTGCGTGCTGGATCAGCTGAGCTGGCAGGTGCAGCGCTCGGGCCTGCTGACGGCCACCGCGCGGCTGGTGGCGCAGGGTGAAGTCATCGCCACGACGACCAGCGCGGGCACGCCTTCAGAATTGGGTTTGAAGCGGTTTGGCCATTTCAACGGCGCAATCAGCCGCAACGGCGCGGCGCTGGGCAATGTCGTCTCGGCCGAGATCGTTCACGCCAACAACCTCGACCGGATCGAGACCATTCGAAGCGACGGCAGGATCGACGGAGCCGACCCGTCAATCGCAGCCCTCACCGGCCGGATCGAGGTGCGCTTTGCCGACAGCACGCTGGTGAGCCAGGCCATCAACGGCGATCCCGCCGAGATCAGCTTCGCCTATGTGCTCCCCTCGGGCGAGAGCTTCACCTTCACTGTGCACGCCGTCTATTTGCCCCGCCCCCGGATCGAGATTTCCGGACCGCAGGGCGTGCAGGCCACCTTCGACTGGCAGGCCGCGCGCGACACCGTGGTTGGCCGCATGTGCACCGCAACCCTGATCAATGATGTGGAGACCTATTGATGATCCGCCTGAACCTGACCGCAAGCCCCGAATGGCTGGACCTCGCCCCGGGCCTGCGCCTGCTGGTTGCCCCCCTGACCACCGCGCTAATGGTCTCGGCCCGCGCCGATGCTGCCGTCGAGGCCCTGCCCCTAGATGCCAGTCAGGAAGACCTGGCACTGGCCATGGCCAAAGCCGTCGCCCGCCGTGCGGTGCTGGATTGGGAAGGTGTGGGCGATGACGCAGGCAATCCCGTGCCGGTCAGCCCTGAGGGCATCGGCGCGCTTCTGGAGATCTGGCCGGTTTTTGAGGCGTTCCAGACCGCCTATGTCGCGCGGGGTCTCATTCTGGACGCGGAAAAAAACGCCTCCGCGCCCTTGCCGACTGGTCCTTCGGCGGAGGCGACCGATACTGCGCCGCCTGTTCCGGCCCCTGCCCCGACTGCCCCGCAAGACTGAACCGGCCCCACAGCTTCGACGGCTGGCAGATCTGGGACCTCGTCGGCCGCCTTGGTGGGCAGTTGCGTGTGGCTCCCGGCGCGGTCTTGGGCTGGGACATGGGCGCGGCCCTCGCGATGGCGCAGGCGCTGGGCATCGACGCCCTGATCGCCGCCGAACTGCTGCCCGAGATCGAGGCGGTGATGGTGCGCAAACTGAACGAAGAGATGGAAGGAGGCCGCGATGGCTGAAAAGCGTGTGTCCGTCCGCCTCGTGGCGGAGGGCGGCCGTCAGGTGCGTGCGGAACTGGAGGGCGTGGGCGCGGCTGGGGCGCGGGGTTTTGGCCGTCTCAGCCGCGAGATGGATCTGGCCAATGCGCGCGTCGCCGCCTTTGCCCGCCGCGCCACGCTGGCTGCGGCCGCCGCCGGGGCCGCGATGATCCGCCGGGGCTGCAAACGGTGGATGCGCAGGCCAAGCTCGCGGCCTCGCTCGGCACGACGGTGGCCAGCATTCAGGTGCTGGAACGCGCAGGCGATCTGGCGGGCGTGTCGATGGGTCAGGTCGAACAGGCCACCGTGCAGCTGACGCGGCGGCTGTCTCAGGCGGCGGCGGGGACCGGCCCCGCCGTGGAGGCCCTGCGCCGCCTGCGGCTCTCGGCCGAGGATCTGCAACGCCTGCCGCTGGATCAACGCATCGCCACCATTCAGGAGGCGCTGGGCCAGTTTGTCCCCGAGGCCGAGCGCGCCGCTGTCGCCTCGCAGCTCTTCGGCGACCGGGCAGCGCTGGTGTTCACCCGGATCGACACGGCGACGCTGCGGCAAGCGACGGCGGATGTGCAGGATTTCGGGGTGGTGGTCTCGGAGGCTGACGCCAGCCAGATCCAGCGCACCAATGATGCGATCTCCCGGCTGGGGCTGATCTGGCGCGGGGTCTCGAACCAGCTGGCGGTGGCGGCGGCCCCGGCGCTGGACGCGGTGGCCAATGCGCTGGCCGCTGTCGCGCGCACCACCGGGCCACTGGGGATCGCGATCAAGGCGCTTTTCGACAATATCGGGCGGCTGGCGTCCATTGCCGCGACCTTTGCGGGCCTCATGGCCGGGCGCTGGGTGGCCGGGCTGGCAGCGGCGGCGCTGTCGGTACGCGGGCTGGCCACGGCACTGGTTGTCCTGCGCGGGGCGCTGATCCGCACCGGGATCGGCGCGCTGATTGTGGGCGCGGGCGAGCTGGTGTTCCAGTTCACAAGGCTGGTCGCGGGCGCGGGCGGCGTGGGCGAGGCGTTCCGGCTGCTGGGTGATCTGGCCCGGGAGGTCTGGTCGCGGATGGGGCTTTCGCTCGACGCCGCGTTTGCCAACATGGCGGCGGGCTGGGAGGAGCTGAAGGCGTCCAGTCTTTCAGCACTTGAGGGCACCATCGCGGGCGTGGTGAGCTTCGGCGACCGGACGGCGGCGATCTTTCAGGGGGCTTTTGATGCCGCTGTCGCAATCTGGGGCGGACTGCCCGGCGCCATCGGTGATTTCGCCTTCCAGGCTGCGAACGGGCTGATCTCCGGCGTCGAGGCGATGCTGAACGGCGTCGTCACCCGCATCAACCGCTTCATCGAAAGCTTGAACGCGGCGCTGGCGCTGCTGCCGGAATGGGCGACCGGCGAGGGCGGTGTGCGGATTGGCACGCTGGATCCTGTCGGATTGGGTCGGATCGGCAACCCGTTTGAAGGTGCCGCGACAGCGGCGGGCACTGCGGCAGCCGATGCCTTCTCTGCCGCCCTGTCACGCAGCTTCCTGGCCCCCCCCGACCTTGGCCTCGGCGCGATGGCGGATGACGCCCGCGCCCGCGCCGATGGGTTTCGCGACGCGGCGGGCATGCTGGCCGATGCTGCCGGTCGGCCACTCGCCAGTTTGCAGGCGCTGCGCGATGCCATGACCGGCAGCGGGGCGGAGGCCGAGGCCGAACTGGCCGGGGCCGCAGCCGCAGCAGCCGCGCTGGGCGAGGAGCTTGATGACACTGGCGGTGCGGCAGGTCGCGCCGGGGCGGCTGGTCGCGCAGCCGGGACCGCGACCGCTGAGGGCGCAAAAACCGCCCTGACCGGCTGGGCCGCCGTCACCGCCACGCTGGCCGACTTTGCCGCCAAGGCCCGCGACGTTGGTGGGGACATAGGCCAGGCACTGGTCGAGGCCTTCACCTCAGCCGAGAATGCCGTGGGCAATTTCGTCAAGACTGGCAAGCTCGATTTCGGCGATCTGGTCTCCTCGATGATCGCCGATCTGGCCAAACTGGCGGCGCGGCGATTTATCCTCGGACCCATAGCCAATGCGCTCTCCAGCGCGCTGGGCGGCGCGGGCGGTTTGTTCGCCAGCATCCTGCACGCGGGCGGCGTCGTCGGTGCCCCAGGCCCCGGTCGCATGGTCCCAGCGCTGGCCTTTGCCAATGCGCCGCGCATGCACGCGGGTGGCTTTGCCGGATATGAGCCGGGCCAGAAAATGCTCCGGGGGAGCATTTTCCCGGCGATTGGCCCGGACGAGGTTCCGGCGATCCTGCAACGCGGCGAACGGGTGCTGTCGCGTCGAGAGGCGGCTGGCTTTGGCCAGGGCCAGTCGTCTGCGCCCGCCGTCAATGTCACGATCAACGCGCGTGACGCCGACAGCTTCCGGCAGTCCAGAACACAGATCGCCGCCGACATTGCCCGCGCGGTGTCACTCGGCCAGAGGGGCATATGATGGCGTTTCACGAGGTGCGCTTTCCCGACAACATCAGCCGTGGCGCGCGTGGCGGGCCGGAACGGCGCACGCAGGTGGTGGAACTGGCCAGCGGCGACGAAGAGCGCAATGCCAGCTGGGCCAATTCGCGCCGCCGTTATGATGTGGCCTACGGCATCCGCCGCGCTGACGATCTGGCGGCAGTGGTGGCCTTCTTCGAGGAGAGAGGCGGCCGCCTGCACGGGTTTCGCTTCAAGGATTGGGCGGACTATAAATCCAGCCTGCCGTCGCAGCCGGTCGCCCCAACCGATCAGTTGATCGGCACCGGCAATGGGGCCGTCACCAGCTTCGCCCTTCTGAAGCACTACGCTTCCGGCGCGCAAAGCTGGACCCGCGCCATTGCCAAACCGGTCGCGGGGAGCGTTCGCATTGCCCTGAACGGCGTCGAGCAGATGTCGGGCTGGAGCGTTGGTCTCACCACCGGCAACATCACCTTCACCACCGCCCCCGGCGCGGGCGTCGCGATCACGGCGGGCTACGAGTTCGATGTGCCGGTGCGGTTTGATTCCGACACGCTGGATGTGACCCTCGATATCGAGCGGCTCGGATCGATCACCTCCATCCCGCTCATCGAGATCCGGCGGTGAAGATCACCCCTCGCCCAAGAGCGCCCTGGCATCCTTGATCCGCAGGAAAAGCGTCAGGGGCTCCACCGCCGTCTCGGAAAACCCCGCATCGAGGTAAAAGGCCTTCGCGCGGTCGTTCAGCGCGTGCACCAGAATGGCCGCGATGCCGACCTCATGCGCCGCCGCCGTGATCCGCAACACCGCATCGCGCAAGAGCGCCCGGCCAAGGCCATTTCCCTGTTCGGTGGCATCAATCGCCAATCGGCCCAGCACGATGACCGGCACCGGATCGGGCATGTTCTGCCGCAGCTTGCGCGGCGCCAGATCATGGCTGACTGATCCGGCGGCCAGCGCGTAAAAGCCAACCACGCGCAGGCCCCGGCACAGCACATAGGTGCGCGACGCGCCCGAGGCCTGATTGGCGCGCGCCTTGCGCTTCAGCCAGCCGTCCAGAGTCGGCGCACCGGACGCAAAACCATCGGTCAGATGATCGTCAGCCAAGGGTTCCGGCGCGCGCAGGGGTCCGTCACCCGGCGTCACTTGTCCCATGGCGCGGGCGTGGCCAGCAGCTTGCGCAGGCGCGCGTTCGGTGCAGGAGGCGCATCAAGCTGAGCCATGAAGGCGCTGAACTGTTCGGCGTCCAGCCGGAACGCCGTGCGATCCATCAGGGCATCCTCGGCGGCCTGCCGACTGGCTTCCATCATGAATTCAGAGCGGTTCTTGCCGAGGGTCGCTGCGGCACGGTCGATCAGTTCGCGGTCACGCGGGGTGACGCGAAGATTGATCAGCGACCGGCGCTGGGCGTCGTCGTTGGGGGTCACGGCAACCATGGCACGCACTCCTGTGATGATTTGATCTCATATGTAAAGACAGTAGCTTTACATTTCAACTGCGGAACGGACCAATCATGAAATCGCTCTGCCCAGACCTGCAGGCCCATCTCGATGAAGGCACCACCACGCTCGCCTGGTGCTGGCGGATTTCGCGCAGCGATGGTGTGGCGCTGGGCTTCACCGATCATGATCGCGCTCTGGTTTTCGATGGCACCGCGTTTGAACCGGAAAGCGGCTTTGCCGCCTCGGAGATCCGCGCCGGGTCAGACTTGGCCGTCGATGCACAGGACGCAAGTGGCGTTCTGACTTCGGATCGGATCACCGAGAGCGACATTCTCGACGGGCGCTGGGACAACGCGGCGGTCGAGCTGTGGCGGGTCAATTGGGCCGACGCCAACCAGCGTGTGCTCCTGCGCCGGGGTGCGGTGGGTCAAATCCGGCGCGGGCGGATCGCCTTCGTGGCCGAGGTCCGCAGTCTGGCACATCTCCTCGGCCAGACCGTCGGGCGGACGTTTCAGGCGGGGTGCGATGCGGAGCTTGGCGATGCGCGCTGCGGCATCGATCTGGAAAACGCCGTTTACAAGGGGAATGGCATGGTGACCGACCTGCTGCGCGACCGCGCCTTCCGGGCCTCGGGGCTGGCGGGGTTTGACGCGGGCTGGTTTGCCGCCGGGACCCTCACCTGGACCAGTGGCACCAATGCCGGGCGGATCACAGAAGTCCTGTCCCATGGCCTGACCGCTACCATCGCCACCCTGACCCTGCTGGAAGCGCCCATCCGCGCCATCGCCGAGGGCGACAGTTTCATCTCGCGCGCGGGCTGCGACAAGCGCATCGCCACCTGCACGGGCAAGTTCGCCAACACCCCCAACTTCCGGGGCTTCCCGCATATCCCGGGGCAGGACGCGGTCCTCAGATATGCATCGCAAGATGGCAGCCATGACGGAGAAGTTCTGTGATGACCGCCGATCCCGCCCTTGTCATCGCCACCGCCCGCCGCTGGCTCGGCACGCCCTATCACGACCAGGCAAGTCTGCATGGGGTCGGTTGCGATTGCCTTGGCCTCGCGCGCGGCGTCTGGCGCGAGGTGGTGGGCGACGAGTCCTTCCCGATCCCGCCCTACAGCCGGGATTGGGGCGAGATGGGCCCGCGTGAGGCTTCGGAGCCGGTCCCGCAAGGGGCCAATCGCTCCAGTGGAGCGATTGGAGGCGGAGAAGGCCCGATAGGGCTAGCCGAGGGCGCGCGCCGCATGATGATGGAAGCCGCACCCGCCGACGCACCGCCCGGCGCGTTGGTGCTCTTCCGCATGGCCCCGCGCGCCATCGCCAAACATGTCGGGATCCTGACCGGACCTGACCGGTTTATCCACGCCTATGAACGGCTGGGTGTGATCGAGCAAGGGCTCACCCCAAGCTGGCGGCGGCGCATCGCCTTCCTCTTCCCCAGAAGCTGAGACCTCCCCCATGGCAACCCTTGTCCTCGGCGCCGTCGGCACCGCCATTGGCGGCAGCATCGGCGGCAGCCTCCTCGGCGTGAGCGCCGCCACCATCGGCGGTTTTGTCGGCTCATCCATCGGGTCGGTGGTCGACACCTGGATCGTCTCGTCGCTCGCCCCGGCCCAGCGGATCGAAGGCCAGCGCCTCGACAGTCTGCGCATCACCTCCTCGACCGAAGGGGCGGTGATCCCGCGTCTCTTTGGCCGGATGCGCATCGGCGGCAACATCATCTGGGCCACGGATTTCCGCGAGGAGACCAAAACCAGCCGTCAGGGCGGCGGCAAGGGCGGCGGGCCAAGGGTCACCACCACCGAGTTTCTCTACTTTGCCTCCTTCGCCGTACCGCGCCGCCGCCTGACCCGAACGATGGCGACCGATTCCTCGTAGCCTCCGGCGCAACGGGCGACTGGGCGGGGTGGGACAACAGCATCGCCTATTGGGTCGACGGGGCGTGGATGCAGCTTCCCCCGCGGCCCGGCTGGCGGGCATGGGTCGAGGAGTTCGACGGATCAGCAAACTCTCCGGGGGAGAGTTTGCCCGGAGAACGCCTGCTGCTGGTCTTTGACGGCGCGGGCTGGATCGGGTCCACCCCGGACGCGCTGCAAAACATGGCGCTGCTGGGGCTGGGCACCACGGCGGACGCCGCCAATCCGTTCTCGGCCAAGCTGAACGCCGCTCTCTGGACGGCAAAGACCGTGGCCGAGGGCGGCACAGGCGATCTGTTCTACACGATGAACAAGGAGGCTGCAGGCGACGATCTCGGCCTGACGCTGCAGACCGGCTTCGTGACAAGAGCGCTGGTCGGCCTCTTCGGCTCCGACAGGTTGCGCCTCGCGGTCTCGCCCGATGGCAGCACCTTCTTCGATGGCCTCAGCGTCGACAACACCACCGGTATCGTCGATCAGCCCCGGCTGCCGCGCTTCAAGGCATGGACCAACTTCGACAATTACGTGGGCGTCGGGACCTGGACGAAGATCGGCATCAACAACACCGACTATAACGATCAGGGCGCATTCGACGCCGCCAACAACCACTTCGTGGCCCCCGCCTCTGGCACCTACCTCTTCGGCGCGACGCTCCTCTACAAGGTCAATGCCAGCACCTCGGCGCGCATGCGCGGGCGGCTCGTGCTGAACGGCACCACCGAAATCCGCGGCTCCTTCGGCGAAATCAGCGGCGGTCACGTCTCTCTCGCCACCGCCCTCTGGCTGCAAACCATGGTGCCACTGACCGCAGGCGATACCGTCGAACTGCAGGGGTATTTCCGGGCTGCGGACGGGTTCTTCGCGGCCAATCACACCTCATTCTGGGGCTGCAAGGTTGGCTGAGGGCCCCCGGCACACCCCTGTTGCACACCAACACCAACCCCCGACCAAAGGATATCATCATGACAGAGCGCACCTCATTGCTGCAGGAGGTCGGCGCGGCCTTGCGCGACAATGGCCTGACCGCCGCCATCACTGCGCTGATCGGCGGCTTCATAGCCCTCCTCGCCGCCGTCACGCGCCGCGCCTTCACCAATGACGCGATGCTGCTGCGGCTGGACCGCGAGTTGCTCGCCGAGCGCGACCGCGTGGATCGCCAGCGCGCAGAGGATCGCAAGGGCGACGCCGACCGGCTGGAGCGCATCGAGGCCGACATCCGCGCGATGCGAGATCTGATGTTTGAAGCCTTCCAGCGCGGCCGCACCGACTGACGATCGCGCCCATCACCAAGCCACCCCACCCGACCCGCCCTCTGCAGGCGGGTTTTGCATATCTGGAGACCATCATGCCGACCACCACCTATGCCCATTACCGCGACGTGCCAGACTCTGACTGGCGCTGGCCCAGCTTTTCGCCCGCAGAGATCGCGTCGCGCGGGGAGGGCGCGATCAGGATCAACACAGAGGCCATGGACAAGCTGCAATCGCTGCGCAACCGCCTCGGCAAGCCGCTGATTGTCCGCTCGGCCTATCGCAGCCCGGCGCATAACCGCGCGGTCGGCGGTGCGCCTGCCTACAAACACATGCAGGGCACGGCGTTTGATATCGCCATGTCGAACCACGATCCCGTTGCCTTCGAGGCGGCAGCACGGGCCGTGGGCTTCCTCGGCTTCGGCTATTATCCCCGCTCGGGCTTCATGCATATCGATCTCGGGCCCGCGCGCAGCTGGGGCGATCCCTTCCCGCCCCGCGCCACACCCTTCGTGCCGGAGCTGGCCCCTGCCCGCGAGGTGCTGGCCGACAGCCGCACTTTGCGCGGTGGCGGTGCGGCGGGAGCGGCCACCGTCGGCGCCACCGGGGTGGAGGTGGCGCAGCTGGTCCTTGCCGAGACCCAATCTGCTATCCAGCCGCTGGTGCCCTACCTCGACACCCTGCGCTGGGTGTTCATCGCCCTGGCACTGACCGGCATCGCCGTCGCCATCCATGCGAGGGTCGACGACTGGAAACGGGGCCAGCGATGATGGGCTGGATCACCACCATCCTCGTCAGCGGCCCGGCGCGCAAGGCGCTGGGCCTCGTGCTGGCAGTGCTGACCATCGTCCTGTTTCTGCTGAACGGTAATCTCCCCCGAAATTAAGGGGCTGCAAAAGTAGAATTTTCTCGGCAAGCTGCGTGAGTTGTTTTTGGGTGTGGCTCATCGCCCGGTCATCCTTCTTGTCGACGTGCGCTGCTGCGCATGGCCCAATCCGCGCCGCCATAGGTGACTGCATAAACAAGCACTTCGGCGGCGTCATCGTCAACAACGAAGGCAATCACGGCTTTCCGACCTGCCGGGATGGCACGCAGACCACGGGCGATTTCATCTCGTAGACTGCCCTTGTGCGGCGTGGCCTTCAGCGTGGTGATGGTCGCCTCGATCTCGGCCAGCTTGCGGGCTGCCGCATCGGGACCGGCATAATCGAGAATCCACTGGGCGATGGCGTCAAGGTCGCGCGCGACAAGTGGGTGGAAACGAATGCGGTAGTTCACGCTCCGCGGGCCGCCCCGATAGTACGGCGGGCAGTGGCGAAGGCGTCGTCCTGGTCGATGAACTCTTCGCGCGGCGTTTCCATGCGCGCACGGATTTCCTGCGTGAGGGCAGAGAGGGCCACGTCGCGTTCCTGTTCATCCTGCATCATCTGTTCCAGCGCGGCCGCGACTGCAGCGCTCTGGGTCGCGAACACGCCCTGCCCGACCTTTTCAGAAAGGAACTGGTGGTGGCGGTCGGTGAAGCTGAGGGTGGTTTTGACGGTCATCCGCGCCTCCATGGTATGACTGAGTCATATATTGGATCGGGACGATGGTTTCAACCGTGGCGGCCGGCACCGATCAGGCCGTCCACATCGCTTTCCATCATCAGTTGCAGAACAGCTTCCGCGATCGAGCGCAGCAAGTCGCCCTGATCATGCTTTTGCAGAAGCTCGGTTAGGTCCATGGTGGTCTTGGTCATCGGGGTCTCCGTGTGGTCCGTGATTGAAGTCGCCAAACTCCACCTCGACCATACACCTCGATGGCCACCTGAGATTACACCGTTGACGGCGCAGAAATTACACCACGTCCGTGGACGCTACCCGCCGGCATCAAGTAAGGGGCGTTCAGAATGGGTTTTTCGAAAAATGACATGTTGCGACCTGTTGAAAAGAGGTGTTGATTTCGGCGGAACTGCACTGGTCAATCTGGTGGTCGCCTTGGCGGCACCTCGCATTGCGTCATCAACACAATCTGCTGATCCTGCGGCCGCCTTGCCGCAGGATCAGTATCAAGCCCCAAGCGCTTGAGCGCGTAGAACAGAAGCGCCCGGCGCACCGGGATCTGCGCCCTGCCCTTTTCCATCCCGTAATCCATTTCAATCGCACGTTGCTGAGTGGGCGATAGATCAGGGTGCGGCCCAATTTCGAGTACCACGTCACTGTGCCAATCTACGTCAGCTTGGGGATCTGCAGTGACCGCTCCCTGCTTGTCGATCTCGACGATCCGTGAAAGCAGGAAGTCCTTGAACACCTGATCGTTCTGGCAGAACGCGCGAGCGTGCCAGCGGAACCCATCAAAGGCCAGCGCATGCGGCTCGATCCAGCGCACGCTGGGCTCGGGGCGAGACATTGACTGGTAAGTTATCTCAAGGGCAGCGGGCAAGTGGATCGCCGCCAGAACATCGCGCAAAGTTTCTGGTGCAACGCCCCGCACAGGTGTTGGCGTCGCGGCGAAACCGGGAAACACGCTGATCCAGCTCTGGTCGCGCGAGACCAGGCCTTGATCAACGGCACGCAACTGAGCGAGATAATCTTCGGCGCTGGGCGTTATAAAGCGAGGTTTGAAGGCTCTACCTCGAACATAGGCCCGCTGGCTCTTGTCATAGACGAGGTTTCGCTTCCAGCGTTCCGAATAGCGTGACAGGTCGAGCGATGCCTGCTGCAGAGAGATACCGAAGGTGTCCATCAGGTCGGCCCTGTTGATCCGACCATGCCAGAAAACCCGGAACTCAATGAACTCGTTGCGCCTCGACGCACTCCAATTCAGCTGCTTTGCTTTCTTGCCTGCCACCCAGTTCCCTTCCTGATCCCCCTTGCACTATAAAACTATAAAATAGTCCCTCGCAATAAAATGATTCATGTGAACGACTTCGCGACGCGGATCAACCGTCGGCCGCCTCAAAGCCCTGCAAGTAAAGCTCAATCTCGGACACAAGGCGCAGGTCAATCCCGCCATCGCCGCGTATAACTGCCAGTGCGCTGCGGGCGCGATCGCTGCTCGTCCATTCGGTCTCCACGACATCCGGCGCTGACCAGCGCTCTTCCAACCAGGCACGATACTGCATGCGCTCTTCGGCCGAGAGCAGTTCGGGCGCGTGAAACGCCACGAGCCGGCGACCAAGCTGGCGCAGACGAGGATCGGCCAGGCTGGCGACGATTTCCTGGCGTCGGCGCCAGTCTGCATGCTGAAACTCCACCAGCAACACCTTGTCAGCATGGCTGTAGAAGCCGCCATAGATCTGCTTCTCGACCGGAGGGGTTGTCAACGCCGGAGTAAAATTGGGCCACGGGGCGGCGCAAAACTAGGCCACCTGGGGTTTCTGCGGGGCGCGCGTGGCGGGCGGCGGCCAGTCAGCCGCGCTCTCCATGTAGCTGGCGGGTGACTGG
>NZ_JAGQDH010000002.1 GCF_018069895.1 Roseovarius autotrophicus
ACTTCCGCACCACGGATGTGACCGGCACGGTGGTTCTGCCTGAAGGCACGGAAATGGTCATGCCCGGCGACAACCTGAAATTCACGGTTGAGCTGATCGCGCCCATCGCCATGGAAGACGGCCTGCGTTTCGCCATCCGCGAAGGCGGCCGCACCGTCGGCGCAGGCGTCGTGTCGAAAATCCTCGTCTGAGCCCTTTCGGGTCCGACATCACGTCGAAGGGCACCTTGCGGGGTGCCCTTTGTCTTTGACAGGCGCCCCGCCTTGTTTTCCGGGCGCGAAAGGTCTAGATCCGGGCGGTCAAGCGGTCGCAGCCTACCCGCTCTAAAAAACAAGGACAGCGCATGAGAACACTTGTCATCTGCTCGGGCGGGCTTGATTCCGTCACGCTGGCCCACAAGACCGCCGACGAGCGCGCGCTTGGCGGGCTGTTGTCGTTTGATTACGGCCAGCGCCATGTGAAGGAGCTGGAAAGCGCCGCGGCCTGCGCACGCCGTCTGGGCGTGGCGCATCGGGTGGTGGATTTGCGCAGCGTCGGCGCGGCGCTGTCGGGGTCGGCGCTGACCGATGCGGTGGAGGTGCCAGACGGCCATTACGCCGAAGAGACCATGCGCATCACTGTGGTACCCAACCGCAATGCGATCATGCTGGCGGTGGGGTTCGGCATGGCGGCGGCGGAAAAGGCCGGGGCAGTGGCGGCGGCGGTGCATGGCGGTGATCATTTCATCTACCCCGATTGCCGCCCCGGTTTTGTAGCAGCCTTTCAGGCGATGCAGGATGCGGCGCTCGAGGGCTATGCCGAGGTGCAACTCTGGACGCCATATGTCAGCGGCTCGAAGGCGGACATCGTGCGCGATGGCGCGCGGCTTGGCGTGCCTTTTGCCGAAACTTGGTCGTGCTACAAGGGGGGGCTGCGTCATTGCGGGCGCTGCGGCACCTGCGTGGAGCGGCGCGAGGCGTTTCATCTGGCGGGCGTCGATGACCCGACCGATTATGACGACCCGGAGTTCTGGCGCGCGGCGGTGGAGGGGCGTTGATGTATCGCATCACCAAGGAGTTTCATTTTTCGGCGTCCCATCAACTCTTCGGGCTGCGCGAGGGGCATCCCTGCGCGCGGCTGCATGGGCATAACTATATCGTGGTGGTGGAACTGGCCGCCGAGACGCTGAACGAGACCGGATTTGTCCGCGATTATCACGATCTGGGCGCGCTGAAGACGTATATCGATGAGGAACTGGATCATCGCCACCTCAACGACGTGCTGGGCGACGGCTGTGTTACCGCCGAGCGCATGGCGAAGCATTTCTACGACTGGGCGCGCGCGCGCTGGCCCGAGGTTGCAGCGGTGCGGGTGAGCGAGACGCCCAAGACATGGGCGGAATACCGGCCGTGAGCGATGCGATCCGCGTCTCCGAGATCTTCGGCCCGACCATTCAGGGCGAAGGCGCGCTTATCGGCGTGCCCACGGTCTTTGTGCGCACGGGCGGTTGCGATTACCGCTGTGCGTGGTGCGATAGCCTGCACGCGGTGGATGCGGAGTATCGCCATGAGTGGACGCCCATGCAGGCCGCCGGGATCATGGCCGAGGTGGCGCGGCTTTCGGGCGGGCGGCCCTTGCTGGTGACGCTTTCGGGCGGAAATCCGGCGATCCAGCCGCTGGGGCCGCTGATCGAGATGGGCCGCGCGCAGGGCTACCGCTTTGCGATGGAGACGCAAGGCTCTGTGGCGCGTGACTGGTTCGCGGGCCTTGACATGCTGGTGCTCAGCCCCAAGCCGCCCTCGTCGGGGATGACGGTGGATTGGGACATGTTCGAGGCGTGTTTGTCAGCGTCGGGTCGGGCGCTGCCCGGCGTTGCCGCCGGGCGGGGCGCTAAACCAGATGTGGTCTTGAAGATCGTCATCTTCGACGAAACGGACTATCTTTGGGCGCGCGAGGTGGCGGCGCGCTACCCGGCCTTGCCGCTGGTGTTGCAGCCCGGCAACCACACGCCGCCCCCGCCCGAGGATGACAGCGCGGTGGTCGATCACGAGGGCATCGCGGAACGGATGCGCTGGCTGGTGGGACGTGTCACGGCGGATGGCTGGTATGCCGCGCGGGTTTTGCCGCAGCTTCATGTGACGCTCTGGGGCAACCGGCGCGGGGTCTGAAAGGAGAGAGGGCGATGGCCGGGAATATCTATGAGGGGCTGAAACAGTTGGGCGGGGCGACGCGGGTGCCGCAAAGCCCTGAGGAGGCCGAGCTTGAGCGCGTGGCCAATCCGCAGGCCGACGTGGTCTATGCGGTGCGCTTTACTGCGCCTGAGTTCACCTCGCTCTGTCCGATGACCGGACAGCCGGATTTCGCCCATCTGGTGATCGACTATGTGCCGGGGGCGTGGCTGGTGGAGAGCAAATCGCTCAAGCTCTACCTCACCAGTTTCCGCAATCACGGGGCATTTCACGAGGATTGCACGATTTCGATCGCCCGGCGTCTGGTGGCCTTCCTCGAGCCGCAATGGCTGCGCATCGGCGGCTACTGGTATCCGCGCGGCGGCATCCCGATCGACGTGTTCTGGCAGAGCGGTCCCGCGCCTGAGGGCGTCTGGCTGCCCGTTCAGGGCGTGCCGCCCTATCGCGGGCGGGGATGATGCCCCGTCATCCTCGGGATTGACCCGAGGATCTGTTGGTGCGGTGGCGGGAGATCCCCGCTTGCGCGGGGATAAAGCCGTTCTTCAAGCCTCAGCAAGGTACGGTGCGATAGGTGCCGTCACCGTTGGAATAGGCGCATTGATTGGTGCGGGTGTTGCGCGCGATGAGCGTGCCTGCGGCGGCACCTGCGAGTGTGGAAATCACCGTCCAACCCGCATTGGCGTCGAATACGGCGGCACCGATGAGGCCCGCACCCGCGCCGAGGGCCGCGCCTGTCAATTCGCGGTTGTCAGACGTGTTGATGCAGCCCGCGAGCGTCAGCCCCGCAACCGCTCCGATGATCATGTTGCGTTTCATGTCATGCTCCTTTCCGTTGTCACTTTTATATAGAACAATTCGGGGCAGGTTTGAGTGCCGCAGGAAAAATCCTGTTTTTCGGCAATGAATTGCCGGTCAGGGGATGGGCGGCGGCACCTTGCGTCGCGCGCCCGAAAGCGCGTTGCCGGCAATCGCCAGAAGCAGGATCGCGCCGCCCGCCAGCGTGCTCGCGGCTGCCGTCTCGCCCAGAAACAGCCAGACCCAGACCGGCCCCAGCACCACCTCGGCCATGGACAGAAGCGTGAGTTCGGCAGCGGGCACCGTGCGCGAGCCGAGCGTGTAGAGAATGAGCCCCGCGCCCACCTGGAACACCCCCATGCCAGAGGCAATCCCCGCGTCACGGGGCGAGAGCGCGAGCGAGAGGCCAAGGGTCGCGCAAATCGCCGCCATGACCACGGTTCCGATCAGCCCCGAGAGCAGCACGGCGGGCATCATCTCGACCGATTTGCCGCGCCTGAGCGCCACGGTGAAAACCGCGAACCCAAGCGCCGAGCCGAGCGCCGCGATATTGCCCTTGAGCGCCGCGCCAGAGGTCTTGTCCCAGACCATGACGGCGATGCCGCAGAGCGCGATCAGCATCGCAATCCATGTCGCGCGGCGCACGTGCTCGCCCAGCAGCACGCGCCCGAGGAGCGCCGCCATCAGCGGGGCGGCGGCGAAAAGCATCATCGCATTGGCGACCGAGGTGGTCTGAAGCGCGAAGATCGCGCCCGAATAGGCGGCAACGAGGGCCGCCCCGGCAATAAGGCCGGGCCATCCCATCGCGCGGATAAGAGAGAGGGGCGCGCGCCCGGTGCGCATCTGGATCACGGCGTAGAGAAATACGCTCATGGCGAGCGAGCGGTAAAACAGGATCTGCCAGACCACCGCATCTTCGATGAGCCTTATGCCAAGGCCCACGGTGGACCAGAGCACACCCGCCATGAAAACCAGCAGATAGCCAGAAAGGTCGCGCTCGGGCGTGGTGGCTGCCGTTCTCATGGCGCGCGCTCTTCCCCTGGCATCTGTGGGGGCAGGGGATTGCCGGGGGCAAAGGTCGCCTCGACGGTGACGGGGATGGCATCGCCGCGCCGCGCCGCGCGCAATTCACGCCAGCCGATATAGAGCCCCGCGCCGATAATGAGCGCCATGCCGGTGAGCGTGGCAGGTGTCGGGATTTCGGCCCAGACCAGATAGCCAAGCACCACGGCGAAGGGCAGGTAGGTATAGTCGAAGGGCGCGACAAGGCTGGCCGGGGCCACCTGATAGGCCCGCGAGGCAAGCGTATAGGCCACCATTCCGATCGCCCCCAGCCCGCCAAGGCGTGCAAGCTCTGCCCAGCCGGTCGCGGGCAAGCCCCAGCGCAGATGCGCCGTTTCGGGCACTATCGGCACAACCTGCGCCACCAGCCAGCCCGCGGGCAGGATCATCACGCCCGAGAAACTCAGCGTGTAAAACCCGACGGTCAGCGTGCTCTCGCGCTCGCCGATATGGCGCGCGATGATCTGCGAGGCGGCATAGGTGACGGCACAGGCAAAGGGCAGCACGGCGACCCACGAGAACTGCCCGCCCATCGGGTTCATGGCGATCACCACGCCTGCGAACCCCGCCACCAGCGCCACCGCGCGATGCGCGCCGATACGCTCGCCCAGAAACAGCGCCGCCATGAGCGCGGTGAACAAAGGCGCGGAATAAAAGATCGTGCTCACCTCGGCCAGCCCCATGAACGGGAAGGCCGCGTAGAACATCGAGAACCCGGCAGCAAAGAGAAAGGCACGCGCCAGGTGCAGCGGCCAGAGTGCGGAACGCAGCCGGTGCGGCCCGCCGAGCCACGCGATGAGCGGCACAAGCACAAGTACCGCGACCACCGAGCGCGCAAAAAGCAGTGGCCAGACCGGGTAGGTGGCGAGCAGCCCCTTCATCACCGCGTCCTGCGCCACGAACAGCAGCATCGCCACCTCGATGCAGAGAATGCCCTGAACCGCGCGCGAGGGCGCAGGCGCGGGATGGGCGGACATCATCGCCATGGCTCTCTCCTTGGCCTTTGGATGCACGGATGCCGGGCGCGTGGTCCCGTCTGGGCGGGGTGCCTCGAATGTGTCATGCGGCAGGACGGCGCTAATGCCGGACGAGATCAGGGTGTCAGGAGGAAAAGCGACTGTCTCGCCTGTTTGCGACGGAACCTGCGGGTGTCAGTTCTGTGCGCGACCCCAGGTCGGGTGGAACAGCCCGGCGGGCGAGAGGGTGAATATCTCGGCCCCAGAGGCGGTCACGCCCACGGAATGCTCGAACTGCGCAGAGAGCGACTTGTCGCGTGTCACTGCCGTCCAGTCATCGGCCAGCACCTTGGTTTCGGGTCGTCCGAGATTGACCATCGGCTCGATGGTGAAGAACATGCCCTCTTCAAGGCGCGGCCCGCTGCCCGGACGGCCGTAATGCAACACGTTGGGCGGCGCGTGAAACACGCGGCCAAGGCCATGCCCGCAGAAATCGCGCACCACCGACATGCGTTGCGCTTCCACATAGTTCTGGATCGCGTGGCCGATATCACCAAAGGTGTTGCCGGGGCGCACCGCCTCGATCCCCTTCATCAGCGCGTCATGGGTCACGTCGATCAACCGCTCCGCCTTGCGGCTGAGCTTGCCCGCCACATACATCCGGCTTGTATCGCCGAACCAGCCATCGACGATCACCGTCACGTCAATATTGAGGATGTCGCCGTCCTTGAGCATCTTGTCGCCGGGGATGCCATGGCAGACCACATGGTTGACGCTGATGCAGCTTGCGTGGCGATAGCCCTTGTAGCCGATGGTGGCGGATTTGGCACCGGCGGCGTTCACCTTGTCCTCGATCAGCGCATCGAGCGCGCCGGTGGTCTGGCCGACAAAGACATGATCGGCGATCTCATCGAGGATCTGCGCGGCGAGGCGGCCCGCCTTGTGCATGCCTGAAAAATCCGCCACCTCGTGGATGCGGATGCCTTCGCGCGTCTGTCTGCCGCGATGCGGTTCGTTCACGTCATGCCTCGTCGTCTTGCCGGTTTTCCGTTTACTTAGGGCTATTTGCCGTCAAGGACCAGAGGCTGCGGCGTGATCACAGGCAGGCCGGGGCCGATTGTGATGCCTTCTCGCGTGATAGTCGCGCGATATGACAGGGTCATGACCCCGGCGGCGTGGGCGTGGGCCAGCGCCCGCGTATAGGCGGGGTCGATATCAGCGGCGACTGTCACGGCCCCGGCATCGCTGCGCTGCACGAGGTAGAAAAGCACAGCGCGCGCGCCCGATCGCGCCACCGCCGCCAGATCGTGCAGGTGGCGCGCGCCGCGCGCGGTCACGCTGTCCGGAAACTCGGCAAGGCCCGGCTGGCGCGAGAGGGTGACGGATTTCACCTCGACATAGGCCGCGGGCAGGCCGTTGCCCGAGAGCAGGAAATCCACCCGGCTCTTCTCGCCATAGCGTTGCTCGGGGCGGATCGTGTCATACTCGGCCAGTTCGGGGATCGTGCGGGTGACAAGTGCTTCGTGCAGCACACGGTTGGCCAGCCCGGTATCGACGCAGACCAGCGCACCCGTCGCCGTCTCGACCAGCCGCCAGCCATAGCGCAGTTTCTTGCGCGGGTCGTCGTTGCGCTCCACCCATATCCGCGCGCCCGGCTCTGCCAGCCCCATCATCGAGCCGGGATTGGCGCAATGGGCCGTCGCCTCGGTCCCGTCATCGAGCCGGATATCGGCCAGGAACCGCTTGTAGCGGCGGATAAGCACGGCAGGTATCAGGGGGCTTTGAAAGCGCATGGCGCGGGCCTATACCGGGCCATGCCGCAGATCAAGGAGGCCGTCATGCCCAACCCAACCGCCGCCATGCTTGTCATCGGGGACGAGATTCTGTCAGGGCGCACGCGCGATGCGAACATGCATTATCTGGCCGGCGAGTTGACGCGCGCGGGGCTGGACCTGCGCGAGGTGCGTGTGATCTCCGATGACGGCCCGGCCATCGTCGCTGCGGTGCAGGCGCTGAGCGCCGCCTTTGACGTGGTGTTTACCTCGGGCGGTATCGGTCCCACCCATGACGACATCACCGCCGAGAACGTGGCCGCCGCCTTCGGGCGGCCCATTTCGGTGCGCGAGGATGCGCGCGCGATCCTCGCCGCGCATTATGCCGCACGCGGGCAGGAGCTGAATGCGGCGCGGCTGCGCATGGCACGCATCCCGGAGGGCGCCACGCTCATCGAGAACCCGATCAGCGCCGCGCCGGGTTTCTCCATCGGGAACGTGCATGTTTTGGCGGGGGTGCCGTCGATTTTTCAGGCGATGCTTGCCTCGGTCCTGCCAGGGATCACCGGCGGCGCGCCGCTTCTGTCGCAAAGCTACGAAATCCGGCGCGGCGAGGGCGATATTGCCACGCCGCTGAGCGATCTGGCCGCGCGATACCCGGACCTTTCGGTGGGTTCTTATCCGTTCATCCGTGATGGCTGTCACGGAGCGAATATCGTGATCCGGGGGGCTGATGGCGCGCGCGTCGATGCCGCCATGGCCGAGCTTGCCGGGATGTTTCCCGCATGATGCCGGATCTTGCCATGCTTTATGCCGTGACCGAGGCGACATGGCCGCCCGCGGCGACCGAAGTGCTGGGCCCGGTCACGTTGCGCGAGGGCCGTGGCGGCGGCAAGCGCGTATCGGCGGCCACCGCCTCGGGGCCGGTCACGGCGCAGGACATCGCCCGCGCCGAGGCGGCGATGCGCGCGCGGGGGGAATTGCCGCTCTTTCAGGTGCGCGCGGGCGAGGGGGGGCTGGATGCGATTCTGGAGGCGCGGGGCTATCGGGTGGTCGATCCGGTCACTGTGCTGGTCGCGCCGGTCGCGGCGCTCACCGGGGAGCGTCCGCCGCGCCTGACGACCTTTGCCGTCTGGGAGCCGCTGGAGATCATGCGCGAGATCTGGGCCGAGGGGGGCATAGGGCCTGCGCGCATCGCGGTGATGGAGCGGGTGACAGGGCCGAAAACCGGCCTTTTCGCGCGCCATGCCGATCAGCCCGCCGGTGTCGGCTTTGCTGCGATCCACGGCGATGTGGCCATGGTGCACGCGCTCGAGGTCCGCGTGGGGCACCGCCGGGCGGGCGTCGGGCGGCTGATGATGGTGCAGGCGGCGCTCTGGGCCGAGGCGCAGGGGGCGGCGTATATCGCGGTGCTTTGCACCCAAGGTAACGAGGCCGCGAACGGGCTTTATGCCGCCATGGGCTTTTGCGTCGCGGGGACGTATCATTACCGCGCAAAGGAGTGAGCCATGACCGACAGACCCACAGCCCTTGATTTGCCGATGGTCGATCCGCTGCCCGAGGCGACCACGCGCTATTTCGAGATTTGCGAGGAAAAGCTGGGGCTTGTGCCCAATGTGCTGCGCGCGCACGCCTTTGATATCGAAAAACTCGACGCCTTCACCGCGCTTTACAACACGCTGATGCTCGCCCCCTCGGGACTGTCGAAGCTGGAGCGCGAGATGATCGCCGTGGTGGTCAGCTCGATCAACCGCTGCTGGTATTGTCAGGTCGCCCATGGCGCGGCGGTGCGGGCGCTCTCGGGCGATCCGGCCCTGGGCGAGGCGATGGTGATGAATTACCGCGTGGCTGGGATCACCCCGCGCCAGCGCGCGATGCTCGATTTCGCGGCGCGGGTGACGCAGGCCAGCGCCACCATCGAGGAGGCCGACCGGCAGGCGCTGCGCGACCATGGGTTTTCCGACCGCGATATCTGGGACATCGCCAATGTGGCGGGGTTTTTCAACATGTCGAACCGGGTCGCGTCGGCCACGGGCATGGTGCCCAATCCCGAGTATCATTCGCAGGCGCGCTGAGATGCGCGGGCGGCTGGCGGTTCTGCTGTTCGCGGTCGTGGCAACAGGCGCGCTGGCGCAGGATCTGCCCTTGGCCGACGGCGCCGAGCGCACGGCGGAGGTGATCCGCGAGGCCGACACGATCCACCTGCCCTCGGGGCCGTTCGCGGGTGGCGCGGTGCCGCGCCTGCGCCTTGATGGCCGGATCACGAGCCGCGCCTGGCGGATACCGGAGCGCGGGCAGGGCACGCTGGCGCGGCTTGCCCCCCTGCGCGAGGCGCTGGAAAAGACAGGCTGGGAGGTGGTGTTCGACTGCGCCGCCGAGGGCTGCGGCGGATTCGATTTCCGTTTTGCCACGCCGGTTCTGCCCGCGCCTGCGATGTTCGTGAATCTTTTCGACTATCGCTACCTTCTGGCGCGGCGGAGCGAGGAACACGCCATGCTTTTCGTCAGTCGCGCGGGCGAGCGCGCCTATGTGCAACTGACCCATGTCGGCCCCGCCGGAACCGGTGCCCCGCCAGCCGTGAGCGAACCCGAACCCGGGTCCGCGCCCGAGGCGGACGATCTGGCCGCGCGGTTGCGCGCGCATGGGCATGTGATGCTGGCCGGGCTCGATTTCGCCAGCGGTGCCGCTGCCCTCGGGCCGGGGCCTCATGCCGATCTGGCGGCGCTGGCGCGCTTTCTGGCCGAGACGCCTGACGCGCGCATCGCCCTTGTCGGCCATACCGACAGCGTGGGCGGGCTTGAGCCGAATATCGCGCTCTCGCAGGCCCGCGCCGAGGCGGTACGGGCGCGTCTGATCCAGGACCATGGCACCGATGCCGCCCGCATCGAGGCGCGCGGGGTGGGCTATCTCGCCCCGATTGCATCCAACGCCACGCCCGAGGGCCGGGAGGCCAACCGCCGCGTCGAGGTGGTGCTTCTGGAATAGCGGACGAGGCGGTCAGATTTCGGGGCGCTCGCGCACGATCTGCTGCACGATGCCTACGAAGAGCAGGTAGAGGCTTGTCACGACCAGCCCCCAATGCGCCCAGCTTTGCGGGTCGAAATGCACCAAGGCCGCCCAGCCGGCAAAGAAGGTCCAGGCCAGCGCCATCGGCAGCGACAACCAGCGCCAGCGGCGTGTGCGCACCGGGTGGATGAACTTGAGCGGCAGGAACATCGCCAGCGAAAGCGCGGTCACGAGCGCAAGGCTGATCCAGAAATTCGGCTCGATCGCGAACAGCACCAGCACCACCATGTTCCAGCAGCCGGGAAAGCCGGAAAAGGAATTATCAAGCGTTTTCATGCGCGTATCTGCGAAATACATGGCGCTGGCAAAGGTGATCACGATGATGGCGAGCCAGCCCGTCCAGCCCGGCAGAAGACCCGACTTGAACAGCGCGAAGGCCGGGATGAATACATATGTCAGGTAGTCGATGATCAGGTCGAGCAGCACGCCGTCGAATTCGGGCGCATATTTCTTGACGTGGTAGCGCCGCGCCAGCGGGCCGTCGATGCCATCGACGGCAAAGGCCACCACCAGCCAGAGAAACATCAGTTCCCATTCGCGATCGATCGCGGCCAGCATGGCCAGCATGGCAAAGACAGCGCCGGTAGCGGTGAAGAGATGGACGAGGATGGCACAGGTGCGCGGTGTCATGTCCGTTTCATGACTCATGGGCTTTGGATTTGCAAAGCGAAACCCGGCCCCCTTGCGGGGACCGGGCCAAGAACCGCGCGGGCGCGGATCAGTTGGACAAGCGCACCTCTTCCACCGGATAGGCCATCATGTCCTGTGTCTCCCAGGCGACGTGGCAATCGTGGCAAAAGTTCTGCTTGAACTTCATCGGCTGGCCGTTGGGCTGCAGGCCGGCATAGACCCAGTCGCCGGTTTCGGGCGCGGACCCGGCCTCGCCCTTGGTCATGATGAAGAGCGGGCCGACGCGGGCCTCCTTGTTCTTGGTGGAGATGGTGATGCTCTCCTTGGCGAGCACCGAGCCTGCGGGCATGGTCACGTCCTCTTCGGCGAATTTGAGATACTGCTCTGCGGCGACATCGTTGGCGAAGGTCAGCAGCAGGCGGTTGCCATGCGCGCCCTGCACGGCAGGACGGGTCGCGGTGACGGCCCAGTCGCGATAGGCGGTGGCCACCTCATTGCCCTCTTGCGCGTAGGCTGCGGCCATCTGGTCGCCGATGCAGGCATAGATTTCTGCGATCGCGGCCTCGTCGAGATCGAACGCATCCTCGACATTCGCGGCACAGGCCTGCGCGGCAGCCTGCTGCCCCATCATCACACCAAGGGTGAGGGCGGTGGCGGCAATATAGTGACGTTTCATAATGATCCTTCTCCGGGTTTCTGACGTGACTCGAGGGGTCGTCCGGGTCAAAGGGTGGCATATTATGGCTGTAATTGAACTTAACTATTCTGTGAGGCTGGCCGTGAGCCTGTGCCGCGCTCAGCCACCACCCTGCGGATGGGTGCGGGCATAGACCTCCATCAGCCGTGCGGTATCGACGCCGGTATAGGCCTCGGTGGTCGAGAGCGAGGCGTGGCCCAGAAGCTCCTGGATCGTGCGCAGATCGCCGCCGGCATTGAGCAGATGCGTGGCAAAGCTGTGGCGCAGGGCATGGGGCGTGGCGGTGGCGGGCAGACCAAGCTGCGCGCGCACCCGCGCCATGAGTTTCTGCACCGGACGGGCCCCGAGCGCGCCGCCGCGAGTGCCGTAAAAGAGCGGTGAGGTGGCGGTGATCGGAAAGGGACAAAGCCGGATGTAGGCCATCACCGCCGCACGGGCGGGCGCGATCACCGGCACGATGCGTTCCTTGCCGCCCTTGCCGGTGATGCGCAGCACCTCTGCCATGGGCAGCGCCGCGCCGGTGAGGCCAAGCGCCTCGGAAATGCGCAAGCCGCAACCGTAGAGCAGGGTGACAACGGCCTGGTCACGGGCGGCGATCCATGGCTCGGTCGCGTGTTCGCCTGACATATCGATCACCTCCTGCGCCGCCCCGACCGAGAGCGGGCGGGGCAGCTTGCGGGTGAACTTGGGACTGCGCGCCGAGAGCACGGTAGTCGGCTCGAACCCCTCCCGCTCTGCAAGCCAGCGATAGAAGCTCTTGACCGCCGAGAGGCGGCGGGCGAGCGAGCGCGGCCCAAGCCCTGCGCCGCGCTCATGCGCCATAAAGGCGCGCATGTCGGCGGTGGTGATGCGGGCAAGCGCGGCAAGGCCCTGCGCCCCGCCGTGATGGGCGCACATGAAGGTGAGAAAGGCACGCAGGTCGCGCCCGTAGGCGTCTATGGTGTGATCCGAGGCCCCTTCAAGCGCTTTTTGCGTGGCCAGCCACGTCTGGAGCGCGTCGCGGGCGGCCGCGCTGATCACGACAGCCAGCGGCGCATCACCCTCTCGAACACGCCCGCGAAAAAGGCCAGAAGGTCGGCGCCCTGCTGCGGGCTGAACTGGTGCGGGTCCTCGGCCCCCATGACCAGCATCCCGGGCAGGCGGTCGGCGCCGAAATCGAGCAGAAGGCACGCCTCCGAGCGCATATGTTGGGCGGCGCGGCCATAGACGCGCATATCGCCCTCGTCGATCTGGCGCAGCGTCACCTGCCGGGCGGGCGCATCGCGGCCGCGGGACAGGTAGGATCGGATAAAGCCCGGCTCGGCCACCGAGAGCACATCGCCCAGACGGCGCACCGCCGGGTCATTGTCGTTCTGCACCGATTCGAGCACCAGCCGCACCGCATCGACGCGCAGGATATGGGCCACTTCGCCATCGAGATCGCGCAGAAAGGTCTCGAACTCTACCGGGTCGAGCATCCGCAGGATGGCGCGGTGTACCTGGTTGGTGCCGGCAAGATTCTCGTAGGCTGCCGCAATCACCGATCGGTGCGTATCCTCGAGCCGGTCGAGCCGCGCCTCGAGCCGATCCATGGCGATACCGCGCAGATCGACGATATTGCCGCCCATGGCCCGCTCATTCGCGGCGATGAGGGCGCGCATGAGATCCTGATCGTCAAGGATCATGTCGGGCTGCGCGATGATACGTTCGCGTAGCCTGTCGGTCATCTGGGTGGGGCTGCTCATGCCGGGGCCTCTGGTATTTTGCAGGCGTTATAACAGAAGGCTGTGGACAATGCCGCAAGAAATTTCGGTTTTCGCGGGGGCGTGCGTCCTTCGGGTGCCGTCCGAGGGTGACGGTTTCCCCCCCGTTCCCCGTCATCCTCTGGCTCGGCCAGAGGATCTCGTGCCGCAAGAGACCCTCGGATCAAGTCCGAGGGTGACGGCGGAGAGGGAGACCCTCGGATCAAGTCCGAGGGTGACGTGGGGCTGCCCGGGGGTGACGGGGGCGTGGGCGGAGGTCAGATGATCTTCTGTCCGGTCTTTTCCCAATCGGCCATGAAGGCCGCCAGCCCCTTGTCGGTGAGCGGGTGCGCGGCCATGGCCTTGATCACGGCGGGCGGCGCAGTCATCACATCCGCGCCCAGCATGGCCGATTGATAGGCGTGGTTCACGCTGCGGATCGAGGCCGCGAGGATCTGCGTCTCAAACCCGTAATTGTCATAGATCTGGCGGATGTCGGAGATGAGTTCCATCCCGTCGAGGTTGATATCGTCAAGCCGTCCGATGAACGGAGAGATGAACGTGGCCCCCGCCTTGGCGGCCAGAAGCGCCTGATTGGCCGAAAAACACAGCGTCACGTTGACCATGTGCCCCTCGCCCGAGAGCGCCTTGCACGCCTTCAGCCCGTCCCAGGTGAGCGGCACCTTGACGGCGATGTTGGCGGCGATGGCGGCCAGCTTGCGGCCCTCGGCGATCATGTCATCGGCCTTGAGCGCCACGACCTCGGCGCTCACCGGTCCGTCAACGAGGGCGGCGATTTCGCGGGTGACTTCGAGGATGTCGCGCCCCGATTTCAGGATCAGCGACGGGTTGGTGGTCACGCCATCGACCATGCCCAGATCGTTCAATTCGGCGATCTGGTCGATTTCGGCGGTGTCGACAAAGAATTTCATGGGCTTGCCCTTTCCGGTGTCCGGGTTGTCTCGCGTCTGCCTTTACCGCATAGATCGGGGGCCTGAAACCCCGCAAAGGAGCGATCGCGTGAACCTGCCCGAGCATTTCGACGAGGGTGCGCTGGTGGCGGTGCTGACCGCGCAGCCGTTGGGGGGCACGCTGGATTACCTCGTGCCCGAGGGCGGTTTGGGTCTGGGTGATTTCGTCGAGGTGCCGCTTGGGCCGCGCCGCATCATGGGGGTGGTCTGGGGGCCGGGTGCGGGCGGTTTTGACCTCACGAAGGCGCGCAAGGTGGGCCGCGTGCTCGATCTGGAACCGATGCGCGGCGAGATGCGCGAATTTCTGGCGCGCGCGGCGGCCTATACACTGACGCCGCTGCCCATGATGCTGCGGCTGGCCACGCGCGCGCCGGGGCTCTCGGATCCGCCGGGCGCGCACAAGATCTATCGGCTGGGCGAGGGCCTGCCCGCGCGGCAGACGGAGGCGCGCGCGCGGGTGCTGGCGGTGCTGCGCGATCACGGCGGCCTGGGGTTTGGGCTGCGCGATCTGTGCGATCTGGCGGGGGTGAGCGCGGGGGTCATCAAGGGGCTGGTGGCGCAGGGCGCGTTGATCGAGGAGACCGCGCCGCGCGACGCTCCCTATCCGCGCCTTGATCCCGACCGCCCCGCGAAGCACCTGACCGAGGATCAGGCGGCGGCGGCAGAGGCGCTTGGCGCAGGCGTGCGCGCGGGCGGCTATGGCACCACGCTTTTGCGCGGGGTCACGGGATCGGGCAAGACCGAGGTCTACCTTGAGGCGGTGGCGGAGTGTTTGCGAAAGGGGCGGCAGGCGCTGGTGCTTTTGCCCGAGATCGCGCTGACGGCGGAGTTTCTCACCCGTGTCGAGATGCGGTTCGGCGCGCGCCCCGCCGAGTGGCATTCGGGGGCCACCATGGCCGAGCGCCGCAGGGTCTGGAAGATGGCCGGGCAGGGCGGCGTTCAGATGGTGGTGGGCGCGCGTTCGGCGCTGTTTCTGCCGTTCCGCGATCTGGGGCTGATCGTGGTGGATGAAGAGCATGACGGATCCTACAAGCAGGAAGACGGGGTGCTTTACCATGCGCGCGACATGGCGGTGCTGCGCGCGTCGATCTGCGGGGCGCGGGTGGTGCTGGCCTCGGCCACGCCAAGCCTTGAAAGTTGGGTCAATGCCGAGGCGGGGAAATACGCGCGGCTTGACCTCGCGTCGCGCTTCGGGGTGGCGGTGATGCCCGAGCTTGCGGCGATCGATCTGCGCGCCGAGGCGGTGCCGGCGGGGCGGTGGGTGTCGCCCACCCTGCGGCGCGCGGTGGCCGAGCGGCTCAAGGCGGGTGAGCAGGCGATGCTGTTTCTCAACCGGCGCGGCTATGCGCCGGTGACGGTGTGCCGCGCCTGCGGTCATCAGGTCGGCTGTGATCAGTGCGATGCGCGCATGGTCGAGCACCGGTTCCAGAACCGCCTTGTTTGCCACCAATGTGGCGAGAGCGCACCGATGCCCGTGGCCTGCCCCTCCTGCGGGGTGGAGGGGCGCATGGCCCCGGTCGGGCCGGGGGTGGAGCGGCTGGCAGAGGAGGCGGCGGCGCTGTTCCCCGAGGCCCGGATCGCGGTGTTGTCGTCGGACCTCTTCGCCTCGGCGCGGGCCCTCAAAGAGCAGATCGGGGCGATTGCCGAGGGCGGGGCGGATATCATCATCGGCACGCAGCTTGTGGCCAAGGGGCACAATTTTCCGCTGCTGACGCTGGTCGGCGTGATCGACGCCGATCTAGGGCTTCAGGGCAGCGATCTGCGCGCCGCCGAGCGCACGTTTCAGCTCATGCGGCAGGTGGCGGGGCGGGCGGGGCGCGCCGAGCGGCCGGGGCGCGCGCTGCTCCAGACCCATCAGCCCGAGCATTCGGTGATCCGGGCAATCCTTGGTGGCGACGAGGAAGGGTTCTGGCGCGCCGAGGCGCGCGAGCGGCAGGCGGCGGGCGTGCCGCCCTATGGCCGGATGGCGGGGATCATCCTGTCCTCGCCCGACATGAAGGCCGCATTCGATCTGGGCGGGTGGCTGGCGCGCAACGCCGGGCCGCTGCGCGCGGCGGGGGCCGAGGTGTATGGCCCCGCTCCCGCGCCGATTGCGCGGATCAGGGGGCGGCACCGGGTGCGGCTTCTGATCAAGGCCCCGAAGGGTGCGGCGCTGCAGGCGGCGCTGACGCAATGGCTCGCCCCGGTAAAGCTGCCTGCGCAGATGCGGCTTGCGGTGGATATCGACCCGCAGAGTTTTTACTGAAGGGGACGGTTTTCCTTCTTCCGCCGTCATCCTCCGGCTTGACCGGAGGATCTTGTGCGGCAGGAGACCCTCGGATCAAGTCCGAGGGTGACGGGAGACGGGGAGAGACCCCCGGGTCAAGCCCGAGGGTGACCGCCTTTTAGGGGTGGGCGGAGGAGATCACGAGAGGCACGCGGGGCGCGGGTTCGGCCAGCGCCGTGCGCTTCGCTGCATCTCGCCTCTCGCCAATCCCGTGGCGTCGGCGTATGAGATCCGCCATGAGCCGTCAGTTTCCCATCGCCGATGCCAAATCGTTGCCCTTCTGGCGGCGGCCCGTGACGCTGCTTTTTCTCATGGCTGCTGCCATGCCGGTGGCCTTTGCTACATGGTCGGCGCTGCTCAACAATTTCGTCATCGAGGTGGCGGGGTTTGATGGCTCGGATATCGGGTGGCTGCATACGGTGCGGGAAATTCCCGGCTTTCTGGCCGTGGGTGTGATCGTTCTTATCCTCTTCTTTCATGAACAGGTGCTGGCGCTGGTGTCGCTGCTGATGCTGGGAGTGGCCACCGCGCTTACGGCGCAGTTTCCGACGCTCGGCGGAATACTGATGATCACGCTGCTGAGTTCCATCGGCTTTCACTATTACGAGACGGTGAATCAGTCGCTGCAATTGCAATGGCTGGACAAGAAGCGCGCGCCGCAGATGTTGGGCTGGCTGCTGGCGGCCGGGTCCGGGGCAACGCTGGTGGCCTATGCGCTCATTGTGGTGACATGGCGGGCGTTCGATCTGAGCTACAACCTTGTCTATATGGTGTCGGGCGGGTTTACCGCGCTGGTGGCGGTGTTCTGCCTGTTCGCCTTTCCGCGTTTCGAGGCGCCCAATCCGCAAGTCAAGAAGATGGTGCTGCGCCGCCGCTACTGGCTTTATTATGCGCTGCAATTCATGGCAGGCGCCCGCCGCCAGATCTTCATCGTGTTCGCGGGTTTCATGATGGTCGAGAAGTTCGGCTTTGACGTGCACGAGGTCACGGCGCTTTTCATGATCAACCTTGTGGTCAACATGGTGGTGGCGCCGCTGATGGGGCGCGCGGTGTTCCGCTTTGGAGAGCGCAACACACTGGCCTTCGAGTATTTCGGGCTGGCGCTGGTGTTTCTTGCCTATGGCGGGATTTACATGTTTGGCTGGGGGGTGGTGCTGGCGGCCACGCTTTATGTGGTCGATCACATCCTGTTTTCGCTGGCGTTGGCGCTCAAGACCTATTTCCAGAAGATCGCCGATCCGGGCGACATTGCCCCCACCGCCGCCGTGGCCTTTACCATCAACCATATCGCGGCGGTATTCCTGCCTGCGGCGCTTGGCTATCTGTGGCTGGTGTCGCCAGCGGGTGTGTTCCTGCTGGCGGCGGGTATGGCCTGCGTGTCGCTGTGCCTTGCGCTGCTGATCCCGCGCCACCCCGAGCCGGGCAACGAAACGGTATTCTCGCGCTTCGTGCCCGCGCCAGCCGAATGATTCCAAGGAGGGCCAGATGACCACATGGACCGCGCTGACCACACTGGCCGACAAGGACCGCGCCGAGGCGCTGGCCGAGGCGCTGGAGACTTTCGAGCCAGAGCCCACGGGTGTCGGCGTGCTGGAGCGTGAGGACGGCTCGGGCCTGTGGGAGGTCGGCGCCTATTTCGAGGCGGCGCCGGACGCGGTTGCGCTCGACCTTCTGTCAGCGGCGCATGATGGGCGTCCCTTCCTTGTTTCGGAACTGCCCGAGGTGGATTGGGTCGCCAAGGTGCGTCGCGATCTCGCGCCGGTCGTGGCGGGGCGGTTCTTCGTCTATGGCAGCCATGATGCCGACCGCGTGCCCGAAGGGGTCGAGCCGCTTCTGATCGAGGCGTCGATGGCCTTTGGCACCGGGCATCACGGCACCACGTTGGGCTGTCTGCGCGCGCTCGACCAGCTGGCGTCGGCGGGGTTCACGGGGCGTTCGGTGCTTGATCTGGGGTGCGGCACCGCCGTTCTGGCGATGGCGGCGGCGCGGATCTGGCCGGGCGTGATGCTCGCCTCGGACATCGACGCGGTGGCGGTCGAGGTGGCCGAGGCGAATGTGGCCGCGAATGGTCTTACGGGCCGCGTGCGCTGCATCGAGGCCGAGGGGCTTGAACATCCCGACCTGCGCGCCGCGGCCCCATATGACCTCATCTTCGCCAATATCCTCAAGGGCCCGCTTCTGGCGCTGGCGCCGGGCATCACCGACAGCCTGATGCCGGGCGGCAAGGTGATTCTCTCGGGTCTTCTGAATGAACAGGCGGACGAGGTGATCAAGGTTTATTCCGGACTTGGAAACAGTCTTGAGAATCATTCCGAAATTGGTGACTGGTCTACGCTTATCCTTGCTAAAGCTTACTGAAAATACGACATAAATTGGCCCGATGGGGTGGATTCGCCTTTTTGTTGCCACATTTCGACCCTACCACAGTCGCATAGCGGTGGGGGCCGCTTTCAGGAATGTTGCCATGGCTGACATACACCAGGGTTTCACGAAAAGGCTTCGCCAGATCGACCTCAAGCGTTCCCGCCTCGAACGTGGTTATGTTGGCAAGGTGCGCGATGACGGGCTGATCGAATTCAGGCCCAGACGCCGCCTGCCCTCGGTCCCGTTGCGCGGGCTGATCTACCTCATTTTCGGGTTTGCCTTTTTCAAGGCGGTCGTGCTGGCCCATCTGGGTGTGGTCACCTATCAGGAGCGGCACGCCTTGCTTGCGCAGGGGAACCCGCTGGAACAGGCGGGGGCCTTTGTCATGCAGCCTGACCCACTGACAGGGTTCCTGGCGTCCCAGATCGGGCGCGCCCTTCGCTGAGCCCTGTCGAGGACAGCAACCGGGTGCAAGAAAAAGCCCTGCCCGGCATCGGCCGGGCAGGGCTTTCGCGTGGCGTGGAGCGGCGCGGCGTCAGAATCGGCGCACGATCACGTCGATGTCACCCCGGCACAGGCCGATATCGTCAAGTTCGCGGTCGCTGAGCCGCGACAGGGCCTTGCGGGTGGCGCGGCGGTCACTCCACGAAAGCAGCGTGCCAAGTAGGCGGGCGAAAAAACCGGGGGTCGCACGGCTGTGTGCGTGAGCGCGGGTGGTGTCAAGCAGGGCCATGGGTCTGTTCCTTGGAATGGGGCGAACGGAGAGTTCCGTTTCTGTGGTGCAGCTAATGTCGGAACGAGCGTTCCGCAAGCAGGGGTTACTGCATAGTCCATATGCGTTTTCCGCAAGGCTGTGACCGTGGCGGTCGCGCATTCCGCTTGGCGTTTGTTCCTGTTTCGTGCTAACTGGGGCAAACAGCACGGGCAGGGCAGAATGAGGGTATTGGGCATTGACCCCGGATTGCGCAATCTCGGCTGGGGCGTGATCGAGGTGACGGGCAGCCGCCTGAGCCATATCGCCAACGGGGTGTGCCACTCCACAGGCGAGGATCTGGGCGCGCGGCTCTTGTCGCTTTACGAGCAACTCACCGATGTCGTGCATCGCTTTGACCCGCAGGCGGCGGCGATCGAGCAGACATTCGTCAACAAGGACGGGGCGGGTACGCTCAAGCTGGGGCAGGCGCGGGGCGTGGCCCTTCTTGTGCCCGCACAATACGGGCTGACGGTGGGGGAATATTCACCCAACCGGGTGAAAAAGACGGTGGTGGGCGTGGGCCATGCCGCCAAGGAACAGGTGGCGCATATGGTGCGCGTACAGCTTCCCGGCGTGGTGCTGGCGGGGCCGGATGCGGCGGATGCGCTGGCGGTGGCGATCTGTCATGCCCATTATGGGCGAAGCCTTGGGCGGGCGGTGGCATGATCGGGCGCATCGCCGGGCGGATCGACTGGCGCGGGCCGGATCATGTGCTGATCGACGTGCGTGGCGTGGGTTATATCGTGCATTGCTCGGAGCGCACGCTGGCAGCGTTGCCGGGTGTGGGCGGCATGGCGGCGCTCTATACCGATCTGCTGGTGCGCGAGGACCTGTTGCAGCTTTTCGGCTTTCCCACGCTGGTGGAGAAGGAATGGCATCGCCTGCTGATGAGTGTGCAGGGGGTGGGTGCCAAGGCGTCGCTCGCCATTCTGGGGGCGCTGGGCCCCGAGGGGGTAAGCCGCGCGATCACGCTGGGGGACTGGCATTCGATCACAGCGGCCAAGGGCGTGGGCGCCAAGACCGCGCAGCGGGTGGTGAACGAGCTGAAGGACAAGGCGCCCTCGGTGATGGCGATGGGAACGATGCAGGCCGCCGCCCCGCCCGAGGCGGGCGCGGAAGATGTGGTGATCGAGACCGCCGCCGCGTCCGCCCTCGTGGTCCGGCCAAGCCCCGGCGTGCAGGCCGAGGCGCTCTCGGCGCTCACAAATCTCGGCTACGCCCCCGGCGAGGCGGCGGCCGCGGTGGCACAGGCGGCGGGCGCGGACGGCCAGGCCGATACGCCCGCGCTGATTCGCGCCGCGTTGCGGTTGCTGGCACCGAAAGGGTAGGGGATGACCGATCCCGATCCCACCCTGCGGCCCGCGCCCCTGCCCGAGGACCTTGACCGCAGCCTGCGGCCACAGGCGCTGTCGGAGTTCATCGGTCAGCGCGAGGCGCGGGCCAACCTGTCGGTGTTCATCCAGTCCGCCCGGCAACGCGGCGAGGCGATGGATCATACGCTGTTTCACGGCCCCCCCGGTCTTGGCAAGACGACGCTGGCGCAGATCATGGCGCGCGAATTGGGGGTGGGGTTTCGGATGACCTCGGGGCCGGTTCTGGCCAAGGCCGGGGATCTTGCGGCAATCCTCACCAATCTGGAGCGCAACGATGTGCTCTTCATCGACGAGATCCACCGCCTCAACCCGGCGGTGGAAGAGGTGCTTTATCCGGCGATGGAGGATTTCGAGCTGGATCTGGTGATCGGATCGGGGCCTGCCGCGCGCACGGTGCGGATCGAGTTGCAGCCCTTCACGCTGGTGGGCGCGACGACGCGGCTTGGCCTTTTGACCACGCCCTTGCGCGACCGGTTCGGCATTCCTACCCGCCTGCAATTCTACGAGATCGACGAGTTGCACGAGATCGTCACCCGCAACGCGCGGCTGCTGAATATCCCGACCGAGGACGATGGCGCGCGCGAGATCGCCCGGCGTGCGCGCGGCACACCGCGCATTGCCGGGCGGCTGCTCAGGCGGGTGGTGGATTTCGCGGTGGTCGAAGGCGGCGGGCGGATCAGCCGCGCGCTGGCCGATGCCTCGCTCACCCGGCTGGGGGTGGATCATCTGGGGCTTGACGGGGCCGACCGGCGCTATCTGCGGCTCATTGCCGAGGCCTATGGCGGCGGGCCAGTGGGGATCGAGACGCTGTCGGCGGCCCTATCCGAGAGCCGCGATGCGCTGGAAGAAGTGATCGAGCCGTTTTTATTGCAACAGGGCCTCATCCAACGCACGCCGCGTGGGCGGATGCTGGCGCAGGCGGCGTGGCGGCATCTGGGGCTGGAGGCACCGGGGCAGGCGGGAACGGGCGATCTGTTCGAGGGATGAGGCGCGCGTGGCGGGGCTGAATTTGAGTATTTCAGGAACGATGAAGCGGGGATTTGCAGGCGTGGGCGTGGCCTGATAGAGCGGCGCGACTTCAGGAGACTTGCCCATGACCGACACCCTGACCGCCGACGAGATCGCGGCGCTGTTCACCCGCGCGGATGGCGAGTTTCTTTTTGCCCGCTGGGGGCGGCCCATCGTGCCGGTGGTGTTTGGCACGGATGACGCGACGCTGGGAGTCATAAAGGGCGCGGTCGAGGCGGTGGTGGCGCTCTCGGGGCATCGGATGGCCGAGACCGACCCGGAACTGGGCGCGAACCTGATGCTGTTCTTCCTTCGCGACTGGGAGGAGGTGCGCGCCGTGCCGGGGCTGGAGCGGCTGATGCCGGACCTGCATCCGCTGGTAGACCGGCTTATAGCGGGCGGGGCCAATCAATACCGTATTTTCCGGTTCGATGCGGGCAGCGCGATCTGCGCAGCCTTTGTGTTTCTGCGGATGGACGAAGAGTTGTCCGCCGTGCCCGCCGAGGATCTGGCGCTGAGCCAGATCGTACAGACGATCCTGCTGTGGTCCGATCGCGCCTTTGCCGAGCGCTCACCACTGGGGCGCACGCCTATGGGCCATGTGGTGTTGCGTCCCGATCTGGGCGCGCTTATCCGGGCGGGCTATGATCCGGTCCTGCCCGTGATGAGCCGCGAGCCTGCCCATGCGCTGCGGCTGGCGGCGCGGCTTCAGAGCCCCTCGTAGGCGCAGAGCGTGTGCACCTCCATGCCCATGTCGGCAAGCCGTTTATGCCCGCCAAGACCGGGCAGGGCGACGATAAAGGCGCAGCCCACGATCGCGCCTCCCAACCGCTCGATGAGCCTGATGCCCGCCGCCGCCGTGCCGCCGGTCGCCAGAAGGTCATCGACCAGAAGCACCCGCTCGCCGGGCTGGATGGCGTCATCGTGGATCTCCACCACCGCCTCGCCATATTCGAGCTGGTATTCCTCGGAGATCACCGCGCCGGGCAGCTTGCCCTTCTTGCGGATGGGAACAAACCCCACCGAGAGCTGATGCGCGATGGCGCCGCCAAGGATGAAGCCGCGCGCCTCCAGCCCCGCCACCTTGTCGATGGGCTGTCCCGCATAGGGGTGCAGCATCTGGTCGATGGCGATACGAAAGCCGCGCGGATCGGCGAAAAGCGTGGTCACGTCGCGGAACAGGATCCCCTCGTGCGGGAAATCGACGATGGTGCGGATATAGTCCTGAACGGTCTTGTGCGCGGGCATGGGTGGTCTCCGGCTCGGTTGCGCGCTGCTTCTGCCGCAGGGGCGCGGCGCGCGCAAGGGTGTCAGAGCGCGCCGCGATATTCGGCGATGGCCCCGGTCAGCGCGCTCACCGCATAGAGCGTGAGGCCAAAGACCACGACGCAGAGCAGGAAGTTGAGCGCCGATTGCGCAAGGCGCGCCAGCCGTCCCTCGGGATTGCCGAGAAAGCCGATCTCGGGGCGCAACAGGAAGCGCGAAGCGATATAGCCGAAGAGCAGCGCCGACAGCGCCCAGTAGGTGACATGCAGGATGAGGATGTCATGCGCGCGGGCCAGATAGCTGGCGAAGCCCACCACAAGAACCCAGCGGATCACCTGGAATATTTCGTCCGTCACCGCCTCGAAGCGGCGGCCCATGGCGTAGCGCCATGCCTGATCGGTGAGTCTGTCGGTCAGCCGGGACATTCTCTCTTGATGGGGTTCTGACCCGTGCACGTCCAGCCCTGTGACAGCTTGCGCGCGAAGAGGTGAAGGGATGTGGGCCTAGTTTGCCCGCGCGCGCGCCGGATCCCAGTTGGCGAGCACCTTGGAATTGTCGTCGCTGTCGTATTCGTAGAGCGTTTCCTCGGTTACCCCGAGGATCCGCGCAAAGGCGTCGGCGGTCTTGACCGGGAACCAGGAGGTGCTGACCTCACCGGGGAAAAGCTGCGCCAGAATGCGCGAGGTCGCGAGCGAACAGGCCGCATTGGGCACGGGACCCGCCGCCTTGGCGAGGGCCATGGCCCGGTCTGCCATCTCGGGCGTCACGTCGAGCCGCTGGATACGCACATGGAAGGTCTCGCGCGCGTGGTAGCGGGTATAGACATCCGCGACATGCGGCGTGATGCCGTAGAGCACGTCATTGCGCTCGGGCAGGGTACGCAGGCTGTTGAACGAGCCTGCCGGATCGAACATCACCCGTTGCGCGCCGTTGATCATCAGCGCGCTATGCGCCCCCGACCCGGTGCGGTTGTTGATCATCGTGTAAAGCGTGAGGCGCGGCGGCCCGTCATGGCGATAGGCAGCGCGCGCCACTTCATCATCCGTCGACCAGACCGATTCGGCGGCACAGCCCGCAAGCATCAGAACGACGCCTAGCGCCAGCAAAACGGATCGCATGGCGGTGTCCAAAGCGGGTGCTCAGGCGTTGACCAGCGCCAGGAAGATCAGAAAGGCAATGATGCCGACGACTGACCACACGGTCCATTTGATGAAGCCATCAAAGGTCTTTTCCTGAACGGTAATGTCCATTTCACCATGCTTGTGCTCGGCCATGTGCTGCTGTCCTTCTGTTCGCGAGGAATGTTTCCCCGGGGTGATTACTGCATTTGGCGGGGCCTGTCACGGCCCATCCTGCCGCAGCCGTCAAGCACCGTTGAGATCCTGCACGAGGCGAAAGCCGATTCGTGTGGGCGGGGCCTCGTCTTGCTGTTTGGGCAGGGCGCGCAGCATCACCGAAAGCTGGCTGACATGCTGCACAAGCTGGGTGCGCACGCCCAGCTGATCCTGCCCGTAAAAGGTCAGGATGTCGGGTTCGAAATAACCCATGCCCTCGATGCGCAGTGTGCCCGCGTCCGACCCGGCAAAGCCCATGGCCACCTCATGTGCCTCGTCGAGCGTTTCCTCGAAACTGTGAATATAGAGGATCAGCCGCTCATAGGCCCATTGCGCGGGGGTTTTATCGTCCAGCGGGCTTTGTGTCAGGGATTTGGCCGCCTCCTCGATGCCGGGCTGGTGGGGCGTGGCGTGCACCTCGTGACAACGGGGCATGGCGGCGGCCTCTGCGGCCTCTGCCGATGTGTTGATCTCATGGCCCATGCGCGCCTCCCTCGATTACCGCATCTGCCAGAGCCACGCACCATCGGCGCGCCGCTTGCGCCTGACCTCGCCAGCGTGGAGCAGGTGGTTGAGATGCGCAACCGATTCCACCAGCGCCAGCCCGTAGGTGCCCGCGTCGATCTTGCGCCGGAACAGGAGCGCAAAGCAGTCGGCGGCTGTGTGTGGCTCGCGCAGGAAGTCCCGCAGCCGCCCGAGCGCGGCCTCGTGGTTCTCGCGCAACTGCCGCATCCGGAGCGGCAGCCCGGTGAAGGGCAGCTTGTGACCGGGTAACACCAGGTGATCCCCGCGCGCGTGGCGGGCGAGCCGGTCGCAGGCGGCGAACCAGTCGGCCAGCGGATCGGCGTCGGGCTCGGTCGGGTAGACGCCGATATTGGGGCTGATGCCGGGCAGGATCTGATCGCCGGCGATCACCAGCGCCGCGTCGCGCGCCCAGAGTGTCAGGTGGTCTGGCGCGTGGCCGCCACCCAGCCGCACGTCCCAGTCGCGCCCGCCGGCGCGGATCACCTCGCCCTCGGTGATCCGGCGATAGCCCACGGGGATGGGCGCGCAGGTATCGGCGAAATTGTATGGCCGCTGCGCGCGCCGCGCCTCGAATATCGCGGGGTCCATCCCGCCCGCGCGCCAGAAGTCGCACGCCTGCGGCGTCGGCGCCTCCTCCACGTCGAGGATGAGCATTCGCGCCATGAGCCAGCTTGTCCGCGTGGCCCAGAGCGTGGCACCAAAACGGTCCATCAGCCAGCCCGCCATGCCGACATGATCAGGGTGGTGGTGGGTGAGGATGACGCGGCCCACCGGCTTGCCCTGCAAGGGCCGGGCCAGAAGCCGCTCCCAGAGCGCCGCGGTGCGCTTCGAATGGATGCCCGTGTCCACGATGGTCCAGCTCTCGCCCTCGTCGAGCGCGTAGACATTGACGTGGTCGAGCACCATCGGCAGCGGCAGGCGCAACCAGAGGATGCCGGGAGCGACCTCGGTGGCCTCCCCCTCGGGCGGCGGGGCCTCCCACGGGTGATGAATGAGCGCGCTGCCGTCCATCAGGCGGCGAAATCCGCGTCTTCCAGCGCGTAAAGATCGCCCGCGCCGCCCGTGGCATGGGCGAAATGGCCGGTATGATCGGGCAGAAGCCGGGTGATGTAGAACCGCGCCAGCCGCGTGCGCGGACCGGTGCCGCCCTCGGCCAACGCCGCCTTGAGGTGGAAATGCGCCCCCAGAACGCGGGCAAAGCCGCGCAGAAAGGGCAACGCACCCGCGAAACGCTCGGTCATCTCGGTCTGCGCGAGCATCCAGTCGGTTGTCTCGCGCAGGGTTTCCGCGGCCTGCCAGACCTTGCCGGCCAGATCGGGCAGGGGGCCGCGCGCGGTCTCGGCGGTGGCCTCGATCTCGTCGATGAGCGCGCTGGCCGCCTCGCCCCCGTCCATCAGCTTGCGCCCTACCAGATCCATCGCCTGAATCCCGTTGGTGCCCTCGTAGATCGCCGTCACGCGCACGTCGCGGAAATACTGCGCGGCGCCGGTCTCCTCGACAAAGCCCATGCCGCCATGCACCTGAACGCCCATATCGGCGACGGCGATGCCGGTCTCGGTGCCGCAGACCTTGGTGAGCGGGGTGAGAAGGGCGGCGCGCGCGCGCCAGCGCGGCTCGGCTGTGGCGGTCTGCATGTCGATCGCCTGCGCGCAGGCAAGGGCGATGGCGCGCGCGGCGAAGGTTTCGGCGCGCATGGTGGCAAGCATCCTGCGCACATCGGCGTGACCGAGGATCGCGCCGCCGCTGGCCCCGTTTGCCGTGCGGCCCTGACGGCGCTCCTGCGCGTAGGCGAGCGCGTGTTGACAGGCACCTTCGGCCACCCCCACACCCTGACCGCCAACGCCGAGGCGGGCGTTGTTCATCATGGTGAACATGGCGCGCATCCCGTCATGTTCGTGCCCCACCAGCCAGCCGACAGCGCCGTCATACTGCATCACCGCCGTGGGGCTGCCATGCAGGCCCATCTTGTGCTCGAGGCTGACCACATTCAGCGAATTGCGCCTGCCGGGGTTGCCGTTCTCGTCGGGAATGAACTTGGGCACCAGAAAGAGGCTGATCCCCTTGGTGCCCGCCACGCCGTCGGGCAGACGCGCCAGCACGAGGTGGCAGACATTTTCGGTGAAATCGTTATCGCCCCATGAGATATATATTTTCTGGCCGGTGATGGCATAGGTGCCGTCGCTATTAGGCTCTGCCTTGCTGCGCAGAGCGCCCACGTCCGAGCCGGCCTGCGCCTCGGTCAGGTTCATCGTGCCCGACCATTCGCCGCTCACCAGTTTCGGCAGGTAGAGCGCCTTGATCTCGTCGCTTGCGTGATGTTCGAGCGCTTCGATCTGGCCTTGCGTCATCAGCGGCGCAAGTTGCAGCGACAGGCAGGCCGCCGACATCATCTCGTTGACGGCGGTGGTCAGCACCATGGGCAGGCCCATGCCGCCATGCTCGGGGCTGGCCGCGATCGAGACCCAGCCGCCCTCGGCGATGGCGCGATAGCCCTCGGGATAGCCCGGTGAGGTGCGCACGATGCCGTTTTCCAGCCGTGCGGGGTGCAGATCGCCTGCCCTTTGCAGCGGGGCGAGCACCTCCTCGCATAGTCGCCCCGCCTCGGTCAGGATGGCGGTGGCCATGTCGGGCGTGGCTTCGGCGAAACGCTCGGTGGCGGCGACCTCGGGCAGGCCGACGATGTGATCGAAGAGAAAACGATACTCCTCCACCGGGGCACGATAGGGCATGGATACCTCCTATGGGGCTGGCGCGGCTTGGCAGGCAGGCCGCGTCGCGTTATGGGCTTAACCCTCTGGACGAGGGTAATCAACCGCGGCGGGCTGGCAACCGGAACGCCGCGTCAGGTCAGGGGCCGTACATGCCGAATGCAACCAAAATATTGCAGGCCGACCCGGCGGGCTTTGCGGCGGCCGCCGCAATCTGGCGCGCGGGCGGGCTTGTCGCGATGCCGACAGAGACGGTCTATGGCCTTGGGGCGGATGCGCGCGACGATCTTGCCGTTGCCCGCATCTTCGAGGCCAAGGGGCGGCCCCGGTTCAATCCGCTGATTGTGCATGTGCCCGATGCGGCGGTTGCGCGCGCTTTGGTATGCTGGTCGGATGAGGCCGAGCGGCTTGCCTCGGCCTTCTGGCCGGGGCCGCTCACGCTTGTGCTGCCGCTGCAGGGTGGCGCGGGCATATCGCCGCTGGTGACGGCGGGTCTGGGGACATTGGCGGTGCGCGTGCCCGCGCATCCGGTAGCGCAAGGCGCGCTGCGCGCCTTTGGCGGGCCGGTGGCCGCCCCCTCGGCCAATCCCTCGGGGCGGATCAGCCCGACCACGGTGGACCATGTGCTGGCGGGACTGTCGGGCCGGATCGAAGCTGTGATCGACGGCGGGCCCTGCACGGTGGGCGTTGAGTCGAGCATCGTCGGGCTTTGGGATGCGCCCGCTTTGCTGCGCCCCGGCGGCGTGCCGGTCGAGGTGCTGGAGGCAGCTTTGGGTGCGCCGCTGGCGGTGCATCAGGGGGGGGGGCAACTCATCGCGCCGGGGCAGATGGCCTCGCATTACGCGCCGGGGGCAAAGGTGCGGCTCGGGGCGGCGGCGGCGGGTCCGGGCGAGGCGATGCTGGGTTTTGGCGCGGTTGCGGGCGATCTGAACCTTTCGCCGTCGGGCGATCTGCGCGAGGCGGGGGCCAATCTCTTTCATCACCTGCACGCGCTCGATGCCACGGGCGCGGCGGGGATCGCCGTGGCCCCGATTCCCGAGGTGGGTCTGGGGCGCGCGATCAACGACCGGCTGCGCCGCGCCGCCGCCCCGAGATAGGGGGCGCTGCCCCCGCCGCGCGTTGCGCGGCTCCCCCGGGATATTTGCGGCCAGAAGAAACCGGGGATCAGCCGAAAAAGGCGAGGCCCGCGAAAAGCGTCGCCGCCCCTGCCGCGATGGCAAGGATAACGTTGCGGAAGGCATAGCCGAGCGTGAGCGTGACCAGGGCTGCGGCCATGCGCGGGGCGTCGAGCGCGCCGCCGGTGGCGGCGGGCCAGACCACCAGCGGCGCAACCAGTCCCGGCAGCACCGCGACCGCCGTGTAGCGCAGGTGCCGCAACAGCCAGGCGGGCAGGGGGCGGTTCCCCACCAGCCCCAGAAAGACGAAGCGCAGCCCGAAGGTGCCAGCCCCGAGAGCGGCGATGAAGAGCCAGAGCGCGGATCCCTCGATCATGGCAGGCGTGCCTCCTTGCGGCGCTCGAACGTCATCTCCGCCTGCGCGCCGGCCATCATCCCCGCGATCCCCGCCACCAGCAGGCCGAGGTTATAGGGCAGCCAGGCGAACACGAGCGCCAGCGTCACCGATACCAGCGCCGCCACCACATGCGCGGGCGTGCGCAGCATCGGGCCGATCATCGCCAGAAAGGTGATTGGCAGGGCGAAATCGAGCGGCAGACCCGGCGGCACGGCTGTGCCCACGAGCGCGCCGACGAGGGTGAACACATACCAGAGCGGGCAGATGGGCGTGACCACGCCGAAGAAATAGGCGAGGCGCTCGGGCACCGACCAGCGCGGCTCCTGTTCGAACTTGATCACCGCGCAGGCATAGCTCTGATCGACGGTGAAATAGGCGGCGATGGCGCGCTGCCAGAGCGGGGCCGCGCCGAGATACGGCGTGAGCGAGGCCGAATACATCGCCATGCGCAGATTGACCGCCAGCGCCGAGACGAGCGCGATGAGCGTGGGCGCATTGTCCGTCAGCAGTTGCAGCGCGGTGAACTGCGCCGCCCCTGCGATGACCAGCACCGAAAATCCCATCGTTTCGGCAATCGACAGCCCCGCCTCGGTGCCCACCACGCCGAAGAGCAGCGAGAAGGGCACGATCACGAGCACGAAGGGCGCGCCGTCGCGCACGCCTTGCCAATAGGGCGAATTGATGCTTTGCCTTGGCACGGTTTTTTGTCCCGGTCGCTGAGTATGGGGACGGGGTATCCGACAGCGGGAGGAGATGCAATTGTCCGAGGAGATCGACCTGACGGGCTATCTGATCGCGCCCGACCCGTGCGCGGCGCGACTGACGCGCGTGGTGGAGGGAATGGACCATGCGGGCCGTCGCGCCACGATTTCGGTGGTGGAGGAGCGTCCTCTCACGATCTTTCTCAACGCGCAGGAGATCGTGACGGCGATGACCATCGGCGATTACCCCGAGTATCTTGCGCTCGGGTTTCTGCGCAATCAGGGGATGCTGGCCGAGGGCGAGCGTGTTCTGGGTGTCGATTACGACGAAGAACTGGAAACGGTCGTGGTGCGCACCGACGGACGAACCACCTACGAGGAGAAGCTGAAGAAGAAGACCCGCACCAGCGGTTGCGCCGTGGGCACGGTCTTTGGCGACATGATGGAGGGGCTGGAGGGGGTGACGCTGCCCGAAGTCGAGGTGAGAACCTCGCAGCTTTATGCGCTGGCAGCGAAGATCAACCGCACGCCCTCGCTGTATCTGGAGGCAGGCGCGATCCATGGCACGGTGCTCTGTCAGGGGGCGCTGCCGCTGGTCTACATGGAGGATGTGGGCCGGCATAATGCTGTGGACAAGATCGCGGGCTGGATGCTCAGTGAGGGCGTGAGCGCGGGCGACAAGCTGCTCTACACCACCGGGCGGCTCACGTCGGAGATGGTGATCAAGACGGCGATGATGGGCATTCCGGTGCTGGCCTCGCGCTCGGGCTTTACCGCCTGGGGGGTGGAGATTGCGCAGGCCGTGGGGTTGACGCTGATCGGGCGGCTGCGCGGGCGGCGGTTCGTCTGTCTGAGCGGCGAGGAGCGCCTTGTGCGCGACGCCGACCCCGAGAGCGTGGGCGAGGAAGACAGCAAGCACCGCCGCAAGAGTGCCCGCGAATGAGCGCGCCGCTTGGGGTGATCCTTGCCGGTGGGCAGGCGACAAGGATGGGTGGGGGCGACAAGGGGCTGCTGGCGCTCGGGGATGGGGTGATCCTCGATCACGTCATCGCGCGGTTTGCCCCGCAGGTGGGGGCGCTCGCGCTCAATGCCAATGGCGATCCGGCGCGGTTCGCCCGCTTCGGCCTGCCGGTGCTGGCCGACCCGCTGCCGGGCTATCCCGGTCCGCTGGTGGGGGTGCTGGCGGGGCTTGACTGGGCGGCGGGGCAGGGGGCCGAGGCCATCGTGAGCGTCGCCGCCGACACGCCGTTCTTTCCCTGCGATCTGGTGCCGCGTCTGCAACTGGCCGCCGAGGGGATGGCGCATCCGCTGGTTCTGGCCGCCACGCCGCGCGGGGTGGCGGCGACCAGATCCATGAGCCGGGGCGGCCATGTGCGCCACCCCACCTTCGGCCTCTGGCCCGTTGCGTTGCGCCATGATCTGCGCGCGGCGCTTGAAGGGGGATTGCGCAAGGTGGTGCTCTGGACCGAAAAACAGGGCGGGCGCGAGGCGCTTTTCGACGAGACGGACGCATTTTTCAACGTCAACACGCCCGAGGATCTGGCCCTCGCGCAGCGGAGGGCGGGAGCATGAGGCTCTATGGTGTGACCGGCTGGAAGAACGCGGGCAAGACCGGGCTGATGGAGCGGCTGGTGGCGGAGATGACGGCGCGGGGGCTGAGGGTCTCGACCGTCAAGCACGCGCATCACAGCTTTGACGTGGATCAGCCGGGGCGCGACAGCTATCGCCATCGTGTGGCGGGGGCGGGCGAGGTGCTGCTGGCCTCACGGCACCGGCTGGCGCTGATGCGCGAATTGCGGGGACAGGCCGAGCCGACGTTGGCGGAGCTTCTGGCCATGCTTGCGCCTTGCGATCTGGTGCTGATCGAGGGCTACAAGCGCGACGGCCACCCCAAGATGGAGGCGTTTCGCGCCGAGACCGGCAATGCGCTGATCGCGCCGGGTGATCCGACCATCCGCGCGGTGGCAAGCGACGTGGCCCTCGATCTCGACCGGCCTGTGTTTGATCTCAACGACACCCGTGCGATTGCCGATTTCATATTGGGAGAGGTGGGGCTGTGACCCCATTCGACAGCTTTGCCGTGCTCGACTGGTCGGGCGGCAACGATACCGGCCCGCGCGAGAGGAAGGATGCGATCTGGCTGGGGGTGATGCGCGGCGGGCAGGAGGAGGAACCGCGCTACTGTCGCAACCGGGTGGAGGCCGGGGTGGCGCTGATCGCGCTGATCGAGGCGGAGCAGGCGGCGGGGCGGCGGTTGCTTTTGGGATGCGATTTCCCGTTCGGCTTTCCGGTGGGGTTTGCCGGGGCGCTGACCGGGCGGGCCGATCCCTTCGCGGTCTGGGACTGGCTGGAGGCCGCCATCAAGGACAGCCCGCGCGCCAACAACCGCTTTGACGTGGCGGGCGCGATCAATGCGCGATTTCCCGGCACGGGGCCGTTCTGGTTCAACGGTTTGCACCGCGAGATCGACCACCTGCCGCGCCGCGATACGCGGTCGGGCCATGGCCTGCCCGAGCGGCGCGCGGTTGAGGCGGCCTGCAAGGGGGCATTTGCCTGCTGGCAGATGGGCGGCGCGGGGGCCGTGGGCGGGCAGGTGCTGACCGGGCTTCCGGTGCTGAACCGTCTGCGACGGCGATTCGGCGCGGCGCTGGCGGTCTGGCCGTTCGAGCCGCTTACCGCGCCGGTGGCGCTTGTGGAGATATGGCCGGGCCTGATCAACCGGGCGGTGAAACGGGCCGAGGCACGGGGCGGTATCCGCGACGCGCATCAGGTGCGGCTTCTGACCCGCGCGCTGGCGGGATTGCCTGCCGCGCGGCTTGCCGCCATGCTGGCGGTCGATGCGCCCGAGGAGGGCTGGATTCTGGGCCTTGGACATGAGGAGGCATTGATGGCTGCCTGTGATGACCCGCTCACACCGCCGCCCCTGCGCGACGATTGCTTTGCCTTGCCCGCCGGGGTGGACTGGACGCCGGTCGATGACGCGCTGGCCATGCTGCGCGCGCGGTTGTCCTGCGTCGTGGGGCAGGAGCGCGTGGCGCTGGGCGCGGCGGCGGGGCGTGTGCTGGCCGAGGGGCAGCGCGCGCGCCGCGCCAATCCGTCCGAGGCGAATTCGGCGGTGGATGGTTACGGCTTTGCCCATGGCACGCTTGGCGAGGGCGATCAGGTTGTGCCGCTGGTCGCGGGGCGCGCGGCGGCTGGGGTGCCCTATCCGGGCACGGTGCCGGGGGGCCATGCGGTGCGGGTGCTGACCGGCGCGGCGTTGCCCGAAGGGGTGGACACCGTGATCCTGCAAGAGGATGTGACGGTTGGTGAAGGGCGCATCGCGTTTCGCGGCGGGCTGAAACGCGGGGCCAACACGCGGCGCGCGGGCGAGGATGTGGAGAGCGGCGCGACGGTGCTGGAGGTGGGGCGCGTTCTGACGCCGGCCGATCTGGCGCTTTGCGCCGCCGTGGGGCTGGCCGATCTGCCGGTTTACAGGCGGCTGCGCGTGGCGGTGCTCTCGACCGGGGATGAGGTGGTTGAGCCGGGGGCCGAGGCCGCGCCGGGGCAGATATTTGATGCCAACCGGCCCATGCTGCTCGCGCTCGCGCGGCAGATGGGGCACGAGGCGATTGATCTGGGCCGTGTGGCGGATGACCGCGCCGCCCTGCGCGCAACGCTTGACCGGGGCGCGGGGCAGGCAGATGCGATCCTGACCTCGGGCGGGGCGTCAGCCGGGGATGAGGACCATGTCTCGGCGCTGCTCACCGAGGCGGGGGCCATGGCCGAATGGCGCATCGCGCTCAAGCCGGGGCGGCCTCTGGCACTCGGGGTCTGGCAGGGCGCGCCGGTCTTCGGCCTGCCGGGCAATCCAGTGGCCGCCCTGGTCTGCACGCTGATTTTCGCGCGGCCTGCGCTGCGGCTCCTGTCGGGGGCGGGATGGGCCGAGCCGCAGGGGTTCGACGTGCCCGCCGCTTTCGAAAAGCGCAAGAAACCCGGACGCCGTGAATACCTGCGCGCGCGCATCCGCGAGGGGCGCGTGGAGGTGTTCAAATCCGAAGGTTCGGGCCGCATCAGCGGGTTGAGTTGGGCCCAGGGTCTGGTGGAACTACCCGACGCCGCTGTGGAGATCGGCCCCGGCGATCCGGTGCGCTATATCCCCTTTGCGAGCTTCCTGAACGGCTGAGGGGGCGGGGCGCAGCCCTGTCGCCAAGAACGGCGGCACGACCTGGATATACTTGGCGGGTCGAAACCTCGTGCGTCCGTTCCGGTCGGGCCGTGTCTTTATGGTGTGGCCACATTGACGCCTGTGCCCCACTCCTTGCAGCGCGCGGCCAGAGACGCGGGCAGGGGCGCGTCGGTAAAGACGTGGTCCACGTCGCGCAGCGATCCGATGCGCACCGGCGCGCTGCGCTGGAACTTGGAGGCGTCGGCCACAAGAATCACCTCGCGTGAGCGTTTGAGGAGGGTCTGGCCCACCAGCACCTCCTGAATGTCGAAATCGAGCATGTCGCCGTCCTCATCAAGCGCCGAACAGCCGAGAATGGCGTGGTCGAACTTGAAATTCTCGATGGCGCGCGCGGTCAGGTGCCCCACCAGCCCGTTATCCGAGCGCCGGAGCGCGCCGCCCGCCAGCACGATCTCGCAATCGGGATTGGCCAGAAGGATGTGTGCCACGTTCATGTTGTTGGTCACCACCATCAGGTTGCGGTGGTCGATGAGCGCCTGCGCCACCGCCTCGGTGGTGGTGCCGATGTCGAGGAAGATCGAGCAATCCTCGGGGATGGCCGCCGCGCAGGCCCGCCCGATGGCGGTCTTGGCGGGCTCGTTCAGGCGGCGGCGCTCCTCGTATATGATGTTGGTCACGCCCGAGGGCAGGATCGCGCCGCCATGCACGCGCTCGAGCTTGCCCGCGTTGGCCAGTTCCGTGAGGTCGCGGCGGATGGTCTGCACGGTGACGTTGAAGCGTTCGGCAAGATCCTCGACCATGACCTTGCCCTCGGCGCGGGCGATCTCGAGGATGTCGGGCTGGCGAAAGGTCTGGGACATGGCGGGCCTGTATCGATTTCGTGTTCGATTATGTTCGGTTTCGCGCCATGTGCAAGCGCTAGTGCGCGATTCGGGTCATTTTGCGTCGTTTTGCGCAGCGTTGCCTTTGCGATCCTTGCGGAGGGATGCGTTTTTCTCTGCGTGCAAGGTAAAAAAGCTATCCATTTGCGATTATCATGTGAAAAGGAAATTAAACGAACATTCGTTCTTGACTGAGGGGTGAAAAAGATGCTTCGTTTTCGTTCACGGGATCAGGGAGGGGATCGCATCGTGGATTGCGCCGAGGGCGATATGGTCGATCTTTTCGTGATCGGCGGTGGCATCAACGGATGCGGCATCGCGCGCGACGCGGCGGGGCGGGGCCTGCGGGTCATGCTTGCCGAGATGGATGATCTGGCCTCGGCCACCTCATCGGCCTCGACCAAGCTGTTTCATGGCGGACTGCGCTATCTGGAGTATTTCGAATTCCGCCTCGTGCATGAGGCGCTGGTGGAGCGCGAGGTGTTGTTGCGCGCGATGCCGCATATCTCGTGGCCGATGCGGTTCGTGCTGCCCTATCACCGCGACATGCGGTTCGAGGCCGAGACACCGACCTCGCGGCTTTTGTCATTGGTCTTGCCGTGGATGCGGGGGCGCAGGCCCGCCTGGCTGATCCGGCTGGGCCTGTTCCTTTATGACAACATGGGCGGGCGCCGGATCCTGCCTGGGACGCGCACGATCAATCTGCGCGGCAGCCCCGAGGGCGCGCCTCTGAGGGACAAGTTCGCGCGCGCGTTCGAATATTCCGATTGCTGGATCGAGGACAGCCGCCTTGTGGTGCTCAATGCCCGCGACGCCGAGGAGCGCGGGGCGGTGATCCGCACCCGCACCCGCGTGGTGGCCGCCGAGCGCGCGGGCGATGTCTGGAAGGTGACGCTGGAGGCAGGCGGCGCGCGCGAGGTGGTCGCGGCGCGCGCTTTGGTGAATGCGGCGGGTCCATGGGTGCGCGACGTGATTGGGGGTGTGCTGCGGCTTAATTCCACCGAAGGGGTGCGGCTGGTGCGCGGCAGCCATATCGTTACCCGCAAGCTCTATGACCACGACAAATGCTATTTCTTTCAGGGCGGTGACGGGCGGATCATCTTTGCCATTCCCTATGAGGGGGAATTCACCCTGATCGGCACGACGGATGCCGAACACGACAGCGCCGACGCGCGTCCCGAATGCACGCCCGAGGAGGCGGTCTATCTGTGCCGCTTTGCCAGCGAGTATTTCAAGCGTCCGGTGACCGAGGCCGATATCGTCTGGACCTATTCCGGCGTGCGCCCGCTTTATGATGACGGGGCGAAATCGGCGACGGCGGCGACGCGCGACTATGTGCTGTCGCTCGACGAAGCGGGCGCACCGCTGCTCAATGTCTTTGGCGGCAAGATCACCACCTACCGGCGGCTGGCCGAGGCGGCGATGGCGCGGCTTGCGCCGCATTTCCCGCGCGCGGGCGGGAACTGGACGGCGGGCGTGGCGCTGCCGGGGGGGGATTTCGCCGTTGACGGGTTCGGGGCGCTGGTGGACAGTCTGCGGCAGGACTATCCGTTCCTGTCGGAGGCGCATGCCCGGCGGCTGGTGCGTGCCTATGGCACGGAGGCGGCGGAGATCATGGGCGGGGCAAGGTCGGCGGAGGATCTTGGCCGCGATTTCGGCGCGACGCTGACCGAGGCGGAGGTGCGCTGGCAGATGGCGCATGAATATGCGCGCGAGGCGGCGGATGTGCTCTGGCGGCGTACGCGGCTGGGTCTCAGGATGACAGGAACCGAAATCGCCGTGCTGGACGACTGGATGCGCGCTGCACGCGCGGAGAAGGCCGAGGAAGGGAGGGCCGGGGCGTGACGCTGACACTTGATGGGGTTTCCAAGGTGGTGAACGGTCAGGTGCATATCCACCCGACCGAGCTGACGTTTGCGCCCGGCACAATGAACGTGCTTCTGGGGCCGACCCTTGCGGGCAAGACCTCGCTCATGCGGTTGATGGCGGGGCTGGATGTGCCTGCGACCGGGCGCATCCTGTGGCAGGGGACGGATGTGACCGGGATGCGGGTCCAGGATCGCGCGGTGGCGATGGTCTATCAGCAATTCATCAACTATCCCTCGATGAGCGTTTACGACAACATCGCCTCGCCCTTGCGGCTTCAGGGCAAGTCGCGCACCGAGATCGACCGGGCGGTGCAGGAAACCGCCGCGATGATGAAATTGACGCCGATGCTGGCGCGAAAGCCGCTGGAGCTGTCGGGCGGGCAGCAACAGCGCTGCGCGCTGGCGCGCGCGCTGGTCAAGGGGGCGGGGCTGGTGTTGCTGGATGAGCCGCTGGCCAATCTCGATTACAAGCTGCGCGAGGAGTTGCGCCTTGAGATCCCGCGCATCTTCGAGGCTGCGGGCAGCATTTTCGTCTATGCCACCACCGAACCCGAGGAGGCGCTCTTGCTGGGCGGCAACACCGCGACGCTCTGGGAGGGGCGGGTGACGCAGTTCGGCCCCACGCCGCAGGTTTACCGGCAGCCGAAGGACGCCACCACCGCGCGCGTGTTCAGCGATCCGCCGATGAATTTCCTCGCCGTGACCAAGGCAGGGGACAGCATAGGCTTTGGCGCCGGGCAAAAGGCCCCGGCGATCGGCAGTCTCGCGGGGCTTGCCGATGGCCGTTATCTTGCCGGGTTCCGGCCCAATCATCTGGAGATCGACCGCCCCGAAGGCGCGGCGATGGCGTTCGAGGCACGGCTGAAAGTGACCGAGATCACCGGGTCCGAGACTTTCGTGCATCTCGACCACCATGGCGAGCGGTGGGTGGGCCTTATCCACGGGGTGCGCGATCTGGAGCTTGGGGCGGAGTTGCGGGTCTGGCTTGATCCGGCGCATGTCTATGTGTTTTCGACCGATGGCGCGCTGGTGGCCCCTGCCGCCTATGCGCTGGCGGCCTGAGGGGGAAAGATGGCGAAGATCACGCTCGACAATCTGGCGCACAGCTATCTGGACAATCCGGCATCGGACGAGGATTGGGCGCTCAAGGAGATGAACCATGTCTGGGGCGATGGCGAGGCCTATGCGCTTCTGGGGGCCTCGGGCTGCGGCAAGTCCACGCTCTTGAACATCATCTCCGGCCTCCTGCGGCCCTCGCGCGGGCGGATCCTGTTTGGCGACACGGACGTGACCGATGCGCCGACGGCGGCGCGCAACATCGCGCAGGTGTTCCAGTTTCCGGTGGTCTACGACACCATGACCGTGCGCGAGAACCTTGCCTTTCCGCTGCGCAATCGCGGCGCGGAGCCGGGCTATATCGCGACCCGCGTGCAGGCGATTGCCGCGATGATCGGCATGGAGGCCGAGCTTGACCGCAAGGCGCGCGGCCTGACGGCGGATGCCAAGCAGAAGATCAGCCTCGGGCGCGGGATGGTGCGCGAGGATGTGAACGCGCTTTTGTTCGACGAGCCGCTGACGGTGATCGACCCGCATATGAAATGGGAGTTGCGCACGCAGTTGAAGGCGCTTCACCACCAGTTCGGGCATACCATGATCTATGTGACGCATGACCAGACAGAGGCGCTGACCTTCGCCGACAAGGTGGTGGTGATGCATGAGGGGCGCGTGGTGCAGATGGGCACGCCGCAAGAGCTGTTCGAGCGGCCCGAGCATACATTCGTGGGCTATTTCATCGGCTCGCCGGGGATGAACCTGCTGCCCGCCGAAGTCGAGGGCGCGCGCGCGCGGGTGGCCGGACACGAGGTGGCGCTTGGGGCCGATTACGGGCGACCGACGGGCCGGGTGGAGATCGGCGTGCGGCCCGACTTCGTGACGCTCACGCAAGAAGAAGGCCTGCCGGTCACGGTCAGGCGGATCGAGGACGTGGGTCGCCACCGTATTGCGCGGCTCGATGCGGGGGGCCATGCGATCAACGCCATCCTGCCCGAGGGCGCGGCGCTGAGCGAGGGGGCGCGCCGCGCGCGCTTTGCCCCCGATGCGGTCAATGTCTATGTCGATGACTGGCGCATCGCGCCGACACAGGCCCTTGAGGAGGTATCATGATGGTTCGGGTTTCAGATGACTGCGCGCCCGAGGATGACGTCGCCATGAATGGAATCCGCCGCGAGGAGGCCGCCTGATGGAAAAGACCACCAATCAGAAGGCGTGGTTCCTGGTGCTGCCGGTGCTGGTGCTGGTGGCGTTCTCCGCCGTCATCCCGCTGATGACTGTGGTCAACTATTCGGTGCAGGACACGTTCGGCAACAACCGCTTTTTCTGGGTCGGCCTCGAATGGTTCGAGGAGATGCTGGCCTCTGACCGGATGTGGGCGGCGCTGCGGCGGCAGGTGATCTTTTCGGCCATCATCCTTGTCATCGAGGTACCTCTTGGCGTGCTCATTGCGCTGCATATGCCCAAACGCGGCGTCTGGGTCTCGGTTTGCCTTGTGCTCATGTCGCTGCCGCTTCTGATCCCGTGGAACGTGGTGGGCACCATCTGGCAGATCTTCGGGCGCGTCGATATCGGGCTTCTGGGCTATACGCTGGCCGCTTTGGGCATCGACTACAACTATACGCAGAACACCTTTGACGCCTGGGTGACGGTGATCGTGATGGATGTCTGGCACTGGACCTCGCTGGTGGCGCTTCTGGCCTATGCTGGTCTCAAATCCATCCCAGACGCCTATTATCAGGCCGCCCGCATAGATCAGGCAAGCCGGTGGGCGGTGTTCCGCTATATCGAACTGCCAAAGATGATGGGGGTTCTGATGATCGCAATTCTCCTGCGCTTCATGGACAGTTTCATGATCTATACCGAGCCGTTCGTGGTCACCGGCGGGGGCCCCGGCAATGCCACCACGTTCCTCTCCATCGACCTTGTGAAGATGGCCTTGGGGCAGTTCGACCTTGGCCCGGCGGCGGCGTTCTCGATCATGTATTTCCTCGTGATCCTGCTGGTGAGCTGGGTGTTCTACACGGTGATGACCAATCTCGACAAGCGGGAGGGCAAGTGATGGCGGGTCTGTTCATTTTCCACGTCATCCTCGGGCTTGACCCGAGGATCTGTCCTTCACGAGATCCTCGGGTCAAGCCCGAGGATGACGCGGCATGCGTGGGGGTATCGCAATGACTGGCCGACATCTGCCGCGCATCAACATCGTGATGGTGCTCTATCTCCTGTTCCTGATGCTGCCGATCTACTGGCTGGCGAACATGAGCCTCAAGACCAATACCGAGATTCTCGGCGGCTTCAGCCTCTGGCCGCGCGATCTGACCTTTGCCAATTATGCCAAGATCCTTGGCGATCCGGCCTGGTATATGGGCTATGTCAATTCGATCATCTATGTGAGCATGAACACGGTGCTGTCGGTGGCGGTGGCGCTGCCTGCGGCCTATGCATTCTCGCGCTACCGGTTCATGGGCGACAAGCACCTGTTCTTCTGGCTGCTGACCAATCGCATGGCGCCGCCTGCGGTCTTTGCGCTGCCGTTCTTTCAGCTTTATTCCTCGGTGGGCCTGTTTGACACGCATATCGCGGTGGCGCTGGCGCATACGCTGTTCAACGTGCCGCTGGCGGTGTGGATTCTGGAAGGGTTCATGCGCGGCGTGCCGAAGGAAATCGACGAGACCGCCTATATCGACGGCTATTCGTTCCCGCGCTTCTTCGTGAAGATATTCATGCCGCTGATCGCAAGCGGCGTGGGCGTGGCCGCGTTCTTCTGCTTCATGTTCTCATGGGTGGAACTGCTGCTTTCGCGCACGCTCACCAGCGTGGACGCCAAACCGATTGCCGCCACCATGACGCGCACCGTCTCGGCAAGCGGCATGGACTGGGGCGTGCTGGCTGCCGCCGGGGTGCTGACCATCCTGCCGGGGGCCCTGGTGATCTGGTTCGTGCGCAATTACATTGCCAAGGGCTTTGCCCTGGGGAGGGTGTGAACATGAAATCCGAGTGGGTGATAAAACGATTCGATGGCGATACCTGCACGGATGAATGGACCGTTCCAAGCGGCTGCAACATCAACAAATTGCTTGAGCGTTTATACGCGAGAGAGCTTTGCCCAAGTGAAATAATAAATTCCACCCGTCGTTCCAACGACAAATGGTTCTACGACTGGTTTGAAATAAAGAACAGAACAAGGCCCACCGATCCAATCGAGATCGGGGACGGCACGGTATACACAGCTCAAAAAAGGGAGTGCAAATAGATGGCATGGACATGGTCCTCCGCCGCCTTTTTCGCGGTAATCGCTCCCGGAATGGTCGCCCCGACGATCTTGCCATGTGCTCTGCTGATCTTGTTCGTGCGCAACAACATCGCCAAGGGCTTTGCCCTAGGGAGGGTGTGATGAGTCTTCTATTTCCACTAAAATTCAATGCTGCTGTTGCTAGTATTGGTATCAATCCCAACGCCTTTCCAAAAGAACTCCGAAGGAAAGTGCAGGACTTTGCAATCGGCCACCGCCTGACTCCTGAGGAGGGGGCACTGATACTCATGTCTCAACTCGGGATTGGTGCTCCGATTGAAGAACTGGAAAGAGCTATGATGGTTTGGCGTTATGAGCGAAAGGTAAACTTTCACAATGAGCATGTTCGTAATGCGCTGGATCAAATGGGCTACGACACTTCGCGTTTCCAAGAACCAGAATAAGGGGCTTTGAACAATGGCCTGGATGGCATGGACCACGCCCACGGCGATCTTTTTCGTCGTCATCGCCTGTCTGCTCATCACCTTCACGGTGCTGGCGATCAAATTCCCCGAAACCCCGCGCGTCGGTATTCTCAGGATAGAGACCACGCGGGGGGATCGTCTTTTCATTACGCTTCTGGGCTCGGCCTTCATCAATCTGGCCTGGCTCGGACTTGTCGGCGCAAATCAACCTTATGCGCTGATCGTGTGCCTCATCTATGCTGCGGCGGTGTTTCGCTGGGTGTGAGGGGCATAACCACCTGACTGAGAGTTCATAAGGGAGGACAACATGAACTTGCGATTGACCACGACAACGGCGCTTGTCTCGCTCGGCCTGATGGCCGGGCCGGCCTTCGCTGACATGGAGGCTGCGCGCGCCTTTCTGGACGAGCGCATCGAGCGTTCGGTCCTGAGCCGCGCGGAGCAGGAAGCGGAGATGCAATGGTTCATCGACGCGGCGGCACCGTTCCGGGGCATGACGATCAACGTCGTCTCTGAAACCATCACCACCCATGAATGGGAGGCGGGTGTGCTGGCCCCCGCCTTCAGCGCCATCACCGGGATCACCATCAAGCATGATCTGATCGGCGAGGGCGATGTGGTCGAAAAGCTGCAAACCCAGCTTCAGACCGGCGAGAACGTCTATGACATGTATATCAACGATGCCGATCTGATCGGCACGCACTGGCGCTATCAGCAGACCCGCAACCTGACCGACTGGATGGTGGGCGAGGGTGCGGATGTGACAAATCCCGACCTGGATCTTGGCGATTTCATCGGGCTGAGCTTTGCCACCGGGCCGGATGGCAAGCTCTATCAACTGCCTGTCCAGCAATTCGCCAATCTCTACTGGTTCCGCCATGACTGGTTCACCGACCCGGCGATCATGGCCGAGTTCAAGGAGAGATACGGCTATGATCTGGGCGTGCCGGTCAACTGGTCGGCCTATGAGGACATTGCCGAATTCTTTACCGGCCGCCAGATCGACGGACAGACCGTCTATGGCAACATGGACTATGGCAAGAAGGACCCAAGCCTTGGCTGGCGCTTTACCGATGCCTGGATGTCGATGGCAGGCATGGGATCGAAGGGCGAGCCGAACGGCTTTCCGGTCGATGAATGGGGCATTCGGGTGAACGACCAGTATCAGCCCGTCGGCTCTTGTGTGGCGCGGGGCGGAGCGACGAACAGCCCGGCGGCGGTCTATGCGATCGAGAAATACATCAAGTGGTTGCAGCAATATTCCCCGCCCGCCGCAGCCGGCATGACCTTTGGCGAGGCCGGGCCGGTGCCTGCGCAGGGCAACATTGCCCAGCAGATGTTCTGGTATACTGCGTTTACCGCCGACATGGTCAAGCCCGGCCTGCCGGTGATGAACGAGGACGGAACGCCCAAGTGGCGCATGGCCCCCAGCCCGCACGGTGTCTATTGGGAAGAGGGCATGAAGGTCGGCTATCAGGATGCGGGGTCTGTCACGCTTCTGGAATCGACGCCGGTGGACCGGGCCAAGGCGGCCTGGCTCTATGGTCAGTTTCTGGTGGCCAAGACCGTCGATCTGGAGAAATCCCATGCCGGCCTGACCTTCGTGCGCGACAGCACCATCAACCACCAGAGCTTTAGCGACCGTGCGCCGCAGCTTGGCGGTCTGGTCGAGTTCTACCGCTCGCCCGCGCGCACGCAATGGTCCGATACCGGCTTCAACGTGCCGGATTATCCGCGCCTTGCGCAACTGTGGTGGCAGAATATCGGTGATGCCTCGTCGGGTGCCAAGACGGCACAAGAGGCGCTCGATGCGCTTTGCGAACAGCAGGAGGCGGTGATGGCGCGGCTTGAGCGTGCGGGTGTGCAGGGCGAGTTCGGCCCCAAGCTGAACGACCCGCAGAACCCCGAATACTGGCTGAGCCAGCCGGGATCGCCCAAGCCCAAGCTGGAGAACGAGGAGGAAACCCCGATCACGATCTCCTATGAGGAACTGATCAAGTCCTGGCAGTGACGACAGGTGCCGGGGCGCGTTCAGGCGCGCCCCGGTGCAGGCGTCATCATCCGGCTTGACCGGATGATCTCTGGATCGGGAGATCCTCGGGTCATGCCCGAGGATGACGTGCAAAATATAATGGACCGAGTCATGACCCATATCCTAGCCATCGACCAGGGCACCACGTCGAGCCGCGCGATCCTTTTCGATGCGGCGATGCGCCCCATAGCCAGCGCACAGGAGGAATTTCCGCAGCATTACCCCGATTCCGGCTGGGTCGAGCACGAGGCAGATGACCTCTGGTCCACCACCGCCGCAACCTGCCGCGCCGCCATCGAGAAGGCCGGGATCACCGGCGCGGATGTGGCCGCCATCGGCATCACCAACCAGCGTGAAACCACCGTGGTCTGGGACCGCCACACCGGCCGCGCGATCCATCGCGCGATCGTCTGGCAGGACCGGCGCACCGCCGAATTCTGCGCGCGGCTGCGCGAGGCCGGGCATGAGGAGATGGTGAACGCCCGCACCGGCCTGCTGCTCGATCCTTATTTTTCGGGCACGAAACTGCGCTGGATCCTCGACAATGTGGAGGGCGCGCGCGAGAAGGCGCGCGCGGGCGATCTGCTCTTTGGCACGGTGGACAGTTTCATCATCTGGAAGCTCACAGGCGGGCGGGTTCACGCGACCGACGCCACCAACGCCGCGCGCACGTTGCTTTACGACATCCGCAAGGGGCGGTGGAGCGCGACCATCTGCGATCTGCTCGACATTCCCATGCAGATGCTGCCCGAGGTGCGCGACAGCGCGGCCGAATATGGCACGACGCGTGCCGATCTCTTTGGCCACGAAATCCCCATTCTGGGCGTGGCGGGCGATCAGCAGGCGGCGACCGTGGGGCAGGCGTGTTTTCAGCCCGGAATGCTCAAATCCACCTATGGCACGGGCTGTTTCGCGCTGTTGAATACGGGCGAGACGCCGGTCACCTCGAAGAACCGCCTGCTCACCACCATCGCCTATCAGCTGGACGGCCAGCCCACCTATGCGCTCGAAGGCTCGATCTTTGTCGCGGGCGCGGTGGTGCAATGGCTGCGCGACGGGCTGAAAGTGATCCGCGAGGCGCGCGAGACGCAGCCGCTGGCCGATGCCGCCGACCCGCATCAGGAGGTGGTGCTTGTGCCCGCCTTCACCGGGCTTGGCGCGCCCTATTGGCGCCCCGATTGCCGGGGCGCGATCTTTGGCCTTACGCGCGGCACGGGGCCTGCGGAACTGGCGCGCGCGGCGCTTGAAAGCGTGGGTTTCCAGACCCGCGACCTGCTTGAGGCGATGCGTGCCGACTGGGCGGGGCAGGGGGCTGATGCCGTCCTGCGGGTGGATGGGGGCATGAGCGCGAGCGATTGGACCATGCAGTTTCTGGCCGACATTCTTGACGCGCCGGTGGACCGTCCTCAGGTGCTTGAGACGACGGCGCTCGGCGCGGCGTGGCTCGCGGGAATGCGCGCGGGGATCTATCCCGGACAGGCGGAATTTGCCCGAAGCTGGGCGCTCGAGCGGCAGTTCCTGCCCACAATGCCCGCCGAGACCCGCGCGCGCAAATGTGCGGCCTGGGCGCGGGCGATCACGGCGACGCTATCGGTGTGAGCGCGCCCGTTGTGGCGCGCTCAGCTTCGTTCTAGGCTCCGCCCAAACAGGAGGAGCCGCCATGCACGCCCCCATCAGCGCCATCATTCCCGCCCACAACGAGGCCGCGACCATCGCGAAGGTCGTCACCACCATGCGGGCCATGGCCCCTGTGGCCGAGGTGGTGGTGATCGACAACGGTTCTGAGGACGGCACGGCCGAGGCTGCGCGTATGGCGGGCGCCACTGTCGTCAGCGAGGCACGGCGCGGTATGGGGCACGCGGTGCGGTGCGGCGTGGCGGCGGCGCGGCATGACTGGGTGATGAAGGTCGATGCCGATCTGGGGCGGTTCGACACGGCGCTTTTTGCCCGCATGGCCGAGGCGCGCGCGCCGGGCGTGGGGCTGGTGAAAGGTGCCTGGAACGATCCGCACGACAACATGCCGATGACGCGGCTTCTGGTGCGGCCCGCGCTGCGCCTCATGTTTCCGGGGCTGGGGGGGCTCAACGCGCCCAATACCGGGATTTATCTTTTCGATCGTTCCATGATTGCCCACGAGCAGCTGACTGGCGATTACGCCGTCGATCTTGACGTGATGCTGCGCGTTTACGCGGCGGGGGCGGGGGTGGCGGAGGTCGATATCGGGCGGATCGTGCATGATGCACGGGACGTGGGCCATTACAATGCCATGGCCGAGCAGATCCTCGCGTTTTTCCTCTCGCGTCAACCGCTTGGGCTGCTGGAAGAAGTGGTGGTTATGGCCGAGACCGAGACGGATGTCGCGCGTCATGCGGGGGGGGTGATCGCAGGAAAGCTGATCTCGGGGGCGCGGGTGAGCGTCTATCTGGCCGAGGGCGGCGGGGTGCTTGACGCTGTGTTTGCGGTCTATCCCACCTATCGTCGTGCGCCGCTTGCCAAGGCCGCGCGCCATGTGCCCCACGCGAATGCGGCACGGCAGCGGGTAATTGCGTCGCACGCCATCCGGCCCGAGGCGATGCGCGCCCCCGTGCCGGTGGACATCTGGGAGATGCCCGGCGCGGCGGGATTTGCGGCGGATGTTTCGGTCGGGACCGGCGCCGGGGGGGCGCTCAAGCGCGCGGCGCTGGACCGGTTGGGACTGTCGGGCGCGGTTTCCCCGCGCGAGGTTTTTCGGGTGGTGGCCGAGGGGTAATGATCGCGCCCGTCATCCTCGGGCTTGACCCGAGGATGACGGGGTTTCCGCTCACGCGCCCTTGAAATTCACCTCGCCCTCATGTTCCAGCGCGCGTTCCGCCGCCTGTCTTCTCGTTGCGCAATCCTCGCGCATCCGTTGTGAACGGATGCGCCCGTATTGCCCGAGGCCGATGGCCAGCAGGATGATCGCCCCGCCGGGAATGAGGCCCGGACCAGGATCCTCGCCCAGAAGGATCATGGCAATGAGGATGGCGGCGAGTGGCGAGAACGAGGTGGCCAGAGACACATCGCCCGAGCGCGCGTATTTCAGCCCGAGCGCCCAGGCGAACTGTCCGCCGATCACCACGATAAGCGCATAGATCCAGACCCATTCCCACACCAGCGGATGGAACACGTCCTGGAAATGGTCAGGGCCGAAGAGATAGATCGCGAGGAAGAAATAGAAGATGGTGCCTACCACGGTGCGGTAGATCGCGAAAATCCCCATCGGGATACCGCGCAGACCGGTGCGCGCAACCAGTGTCGAGGCTATATAGGACAATGTCGCCAGAAGCGCCCCGATCTCGCCCTTGCCGATGTCGAAGCCGCCGCCGCCGTTCAGCCAAAGCATCAGCACCGCGCCGCCAAGCGCCACGAGACCGGCGACAAAGGCCCAAGGCTCGAACTCCTCGCGCAGGAAGAGCCAGACCGCGAGCAAAAACAGAGGCGGTTCGATCCGACCCACAAGGACCACGTTGGTCACCGTGGTTTTTTCCAGTGCATAAAAGAAAAGCCCCGGCGTCAGCGCCGAGGACAGGAAGGCCGATAGTGTCAGGATCATCCAGTGCCGGCGCGTCAGCTTGCGCAGGTTTTCAAGCGTCCATTCACGCCAGAACATGAAACTCATCGGCACGATCGACATGAGCGAACCCACGAACAGCAGGTTGCAATAGGTGATGACATTGCGCCCCATCACCCGGTTTTCCATGCCGATCTCAGCCAGAAGCGAGACGATGGAATTGCCCGCAGCGAAAATCACCACTGCCAGCCAGGCGAGGCTTGCGCCCATCATCACACGGGAATTGTCGGGCAGGGTTTGAGTGCTGGCCTCGGCCATCGAGATAATCCTTGTGAGCACATGAACGGCTGCCCCAACATGCGCTGCACAATCCATGCTTGCAAATGACGTTACCGCACAGGCGTTCACTTTCGGTAAATCGCGGCGCAACATTGTTTCAGGCGCTCTTGTGTGCACGCCGCGCCGATCACGCCACCGTGCGCCGTATTGCGAAACCGCCTGTGCCGCTTGTAATCGCGTATCCGGGCGGGCAGGTTCGCCCCATCCATCCCGTGACCCGAGGGACCAAGGCCATGAACAACCAGCCACAAGACGAAAGCTTTGTCACGATCTTCGATGACACTTATGACCAGCCCGATTGCCGCGCCTATTTCCGCATGCTGGACGCGCTTGGCTATCGCAACCAGATGCATGCTGTGGCGTTGTTTCGCAAGGGGCTGGGTGCGTTGTGCCGGGTGCGCGGCCTTGCCGCGCCGCGCCTTCTGGATTTCGCGTCAAGCTATGGGCTTGTCACGCTCCTGATGCGCCACGAGATTTCGCTGATCGATGTGTTCGACCGCTACCGCGCGCCGGACTTCGATCGCATGTCGCCCGCCGAGGTGATCGCGGGGGATCGCACCTGGCTGGCGCGTCTGCCCTGCTACTCGCCGCCCCTGCATGTGATTGGCCTCGACGTGATGCCGAATGCCATCGCCTATGGTCACGCCGTGGGGCTGTTCGACGAAGGCTTTGCCGAGAACCTCGAAGTGGACGCAGCCTCGCCCGCTCTGGCGGCCGCGCTCGGGCAGGTGGACATGATCGTGGAATGCGGTTCGGTCGCGCAGCTCATGCCGCGCACGCTTGACCGTGTTCTGACGGCCTGCGGCGAGAGGAAGCCCTGGATCATGACCTCGCCCATTCGCGGCAACGAGCGCGCGGCAGCGGTCGAGGTGCTGGTGCGCCACGGCATGCGGCAGGAGGTGCTGCCGGTGGCGCCCTTCATCCACCGCCGTTTCGAAAGCCCCGAGGAGCAGGCCCGCGCCATCGCCAATGCCCGCGCGGCCGGACACGCGCCCGAGGGCTACGAGACCACGGGCCATTTCCATGCCCAGGTGCTGCTTGCGCGGCCCGAAGGCGAGGGCGGTGCGCCCGGGGAATGGCCCGAGTTGCGTGGCTTGGTGCCCTTGTCGTGAGGCGGCGCAGGCGCTTGCTCGGCGGGATTGCGCCGCGCCTCGCCGACCCCGATGCCTGACGTGATAGGGCTTGATCCGGTTTCCTGCGGGGCGGCTGTCCGGAGGCCGACTTGTCAGCGCGCGCAAGTGCGGTGTGGTTCTCATCGTCCCGATTTCGGGACTGACGATCCGCTGATCGGTCCTTGACCTGCCATCTGCGGGCGAGGGCGTTGCAGGCGGGTGCGGTGCCGGGCTATAAGGGGCCCTCAGCAGCGGAAGGCAAGCCGATGAAGGATCTCACCGACATTCCCGCCCTCATGGCCGAAATCGGCGCGCGCGCCCGCGTGGCCGCCGCGGACCTCGCCACCGCCACACCAGAGACCAAGCAGGCCGCCCTCGAAGCCGCTGCCGAGGCGGTCTGGACGGGCCGCGACGCGATTCTGGCCGCCAACGCGCAGGACATGGAGGCCGGCCGCGACAAGGGGCTGACGCCGGCCATGCTCGACCGGCTCATGCTCGACGAAAAGCGGCTCTGGGGCGTGGTCGAAGGGTTGCGCGCGGTGGCGGCGCAGGACGATCCCGTGGGGCAGATCATTGCCGAATGGGATCGGCCCAATGGCCTGCATATCCAGCGGGTACGCACCCCGCTGGGCGTGATCGGCGTGATCTACGAAAGCCGTCCCAACGTCACCGCCGATGCCGGTGCGCTGTGCCTCAAATCGGGCAATGCGGTGATTCTGCGCGGCGGGTCCGAGAGCTTTCACTCCTCGGGCGCGATCCATGCCTGCCTTGTCGAGGGGCTGAAATCCGCCGGATTGCCCGAGGATGCGATCCAGCGCGTGCCGGTGACCGACCGTGCGGCGGTGCAGCTCATGCTGGGCATGACCGACCATATCGACGTGATCGTGCCGCGCGGCGGCAAGGGCCTTGTGGGCCTGGTGCAGGCCGAGGCGCGGGTGCCGGTCTTTGCCCATCTCGAAGGCATCGTGCATATCTATCTTGACGCCGAGGCGGACCCGGAAAAGGCGCTCAAGGTCGTGCTCAACGCCAAGACCCGGCGCACAGGGATTTGTGGCGCCGCCGAATGCCTGCTCATCCACCGCGAGATCGCCGACACCATAGGGCAGGGCGTGATTCGGGCGCTGATCGACGCGGGCGTGGAGGTGCGGGCCGACGCGGCGCTTCAATCCATCCCCGGCGTGACGCCTGCCAGCGACGAGGACTGGGGGCGCGAGTATCTCGACAGCATCATCGCTGCCAGAGTGGTCGATAACCTTGACGCCGCCATCGCCCATATCCGGCAGTATGGGTCGAGCCACACCGATTGCATCGTGACCGAGGACGCGGGCGCGGTGGCGCGCTTCTTTTCCCGGCTCGACAGCGCCATCCTGATGCACAACGCATCGACGCAATTTGCCGACGGGAGCGAATTCGGCATGGGCGCGGAAATCGGTATAGCCACCGGCAAGATGCACGCGCGCGGCCCGGTGGGGGCGGAACAACTGACCAGCTTCAAATATCTGGTGACGGGCGACGGCGCGGTCAGGGACTGAAGCCTCTACAGCACCCGCCCCGCCACCGCGTCGAGCCGCGCCAGAGCCTCGGGGGCGCGTCTCTCGGGCGTGGTGAGCAGCGCGAAGTCGAGCGCGCGGTCGCAGCCATGCGGGCAGGGGGCGCGGGTCGCGCCCAGAAGCGCGGGCAGGCGGCGGACAAGGGCGCGGCCCTTGTCGGCATTGGCCCCGAGCGTGGCGATGATCGTGGTGATATCGACCGCGCCATGATCCGGGTGCCAGCTGTCATAATCCGTGATCATGGCGACCGAAGCATAGCAAAGCTCGGCCTCACGGGCGAGCTTGGCCTCGGGCATCCCGGTCATGCCGATCACGTCGCAACCCCATTGATCGCGGTAGAGTTTCGATTCGGCCATGGTCGAGAATTGCGGACCTTCCATCGCCAGATAGGTGCCGCCGCGATGCACGGTGATACCCGCGTCACGCGCGGCCTGCTCGCAGGCGTCCGAAAGGCGCGCGCAGGTCGGGTGCGCAACGCTGACATGGGCCACGCAGCCGGGGCCGAAAAAGGATTTCTCGCGCGCGAAGGTGCGGTCGATATATTGATCGACAAGGACAAAATCGCCGGGGGCCAGATCTTCGCGGAACGATCCGCAAGCCGAGACGCTGATCACATCGGTCACGCCCAGCCGTTTGAGTGCGTCGATATTGGCGCGGTAGGGGACAGAGGAGGGGCTATGGACATGGCCGCGCCCGTGGCGCGGCAGAAAAGCCATGGGCACGCCGTCTAGCCGCCCGGTCAGGATCGCGTCCGAGGGGGCGCCCCAGGGCGTCTCGACGTTCTGCCATGTGGCGCCTTCCAGCCCGTCGATATCATACAGTCCCGAACCGCCGATCACCCCGATCATGGTCTTTGCCATTGCCCTGACTCCGTCTTGGTCTGATGCAGGCTTAGGCCGGATCGCGGCAAAAGAAAATGCCCGCGCGGTTGCGTGATCCCGCGCGGGCGGCCTCGTTCATCCCCGGCAACGGCCGGTGGCGCACTCAGCCGAGCATCGCCACGACCTCATCCGTGGTCCAGAGCGCGTTGGCCATGTAACGGAAGTTGATGAGCGCCGCGAGATAGCCGTCACCCTCGGGCAGCATCGCCGCCGCGGTCCCGTCCGAGACCACCGCCACCTCGAAGCCTTGTTCGAGCAGTTCGCGCATATGCGCTTCGGTGCAGAGGTTGGCGGACATGCCGGCAAGGATCACCTGATCCACCCCCGCCTTGCGCAATTGCAGCGCAAGATCGTTGGTTTCCGGCCCGTAAACCTTGTGCGGCGAGCAAATGATCGTCTTGCCGTCAAGGATATAGGGCTTGTATTGCGGCATGTAATCGGCGCCCGAGCCTTCGAACCCCTCCATGCTCACCGGGCTGGTGCGGTCGAACATGCCGATGGCATGCATCAGTTTTTCCAGCGCGCCGCCGAATTTCCACGTGTGATCGCTTGGGTAGTAGTAATGCGGCGAGATGGCGACGGGGATATCCGCGCCCTTGGCCGCCTTGAACAGCCGTTCGATGTTCGCGACGGTGTTGTTGGCGGTGACACTCGCGCCGACCGCGCCCCAGGCGACGCCGTCGGGCGAGAGAAAGTCAATCTGCGGATCGGTGACGACGAGCGCGGCGCGGCTGAGGTCGAGCACCATGTCGCTTGGTGGCAGGAACGGCTCTGCGGGTGGCGCGTAGGGGTTGTCTTGCGCGCGCGCGCCGGTGGTCGCAAGGCCGGTGGCGGCGGCAAGTGCGGCGGTGCCGGTCAACGCGGCGCGGCGGGTGAATTTGGGGTCATGATCGTGGTCAGGGCAATTGCACATGGGGTCCTCCCTTGGTGAGTGTTGGCGGTAGTCTGGCGGGGGCGATGTGCCTTTGCGTCCCGAATCTGGGGCAAGAGATGAATTTTTCGTGCCTTTCCTTGCAGGCTGCGGCAAGGTGAGGCCATGCAGGAGCATCCCCACGACCGGATTCTCGACGCGCTTGAGATTAGCGCCGACCCCTTTGCGATCTGTGCGCTTGAAGGCGCGTGCAGCATGGGGTTGGGCCGCAATCCGCGCGCCACGCTGCATTATGTGCTGGGCGGGCAAGGTGTCTTGTCGGTGCAGGGGATGGCACCGCTGGAGCTGCAACCGGGGCGGCTTGTGCTGGTGCCGGCGAGCCGAAGCCATTCGTTGAACAATCGCGGGGGTGGGCAGGTGGGCTTGCCCGCGTGTCGGCCGGTCGGGCTCGATCTGGAGGCGCATTTGGCGCGTGGCGAGGGGGCGGGGGTGATGGTCGTGCTGTGCTCGACCATCTCGCTGGGGTTGCGCGGGACGCATGGGCTGATTGACCTTTTGCGCGCGCCGCTCAGCCTCGATGTGACCGCGAGCCCGGTGGCCGCGCAGGCGATGGCAGCGCTGGTGGCCGAGATGGGCAGCGCGCGGCCCGGTCAAGGCGCAATGGTGCGCGCGCTCTTGCTGCAATGCCTGATCGAGATGTTGCGCACGCGGCTGGAGGCGGGCGATCCGGGGGTGACATGGCTGGCGGCGCTGGCCGATCCGGGGTTGTGGCGGGGTTTGCGCGCGATGCTTGACGAACCCGGCAGCCCCCACACGCTGGAAAGCCTTGCCGGGGCGGCAGGGATGAGCCGGTCACGCTTTGCGGCGCGGTTTCAGGCGGCTTACGGCCAGGGTGCGATGACGCTTCTGCGCGATTTGCGGCTTGCGCGCGCCGCGCAGATGCTGACAGAGCGGCGTGCGCCGGTGGATCAGGTGGCGCGTGCGGTGGGTTTCCAGAGCCGGAGCGCCTTTAGCCGCGCCTTTGTCGCCATGTGGGGCGAAGCGCCGCGCGCCTTTCGCGCGCGCGGCGCTCAGGCGGCGGATCGTGCGCAGAACCGCGCCTGATTGCGTCCACGCGCCTTGGCCGCATAAAGAGCGCGATCGGCCTGTTCCAGCAGGGTCTGCATGAGGGGCGGCGGAAGTCCGGGGCGGGAGGCGGCCACGGTGACGCCGATGCTGAGGGTGACCGGAATCGGCGCCCCCCCGCCGGGAATGATCACCGGGGTGGCGCTGACCGCCTCGCAGAGCCGGGCCGCCACCTCCTGTGCCTGGGCGCGCGACGTGTCGGGCAGCGCGATCAGGAATTCCTCGCCGCCGATGCGCGCCAGAAGATCGCCTTCGCGCAGATGCGCGCGCAACCGCTCGGTCACCGCGCACAGCACGGCATCGCCCGCGACATGGCCATGCCGGTCATTGATCCGCTTGAAGAAATCGAGATCGGCCACCATCACGGCAAGGCTCTTGCGGTTGAGTGTGAGGCGCGCGATCTGCCGTTCGAGCCAGGGCAGGGCATGGCGACGGTTATAGGCCCCGGTGAGCGGGTCACGCAGCGCCGCCTCCAGCCCCGAGCGCATATGCGCGTGCAACCCTTCTTTCAGGCGCTTGTGGCGCATCTGGCGGGCGATCCGCTGAGCGAGTTCCTCGGGCCTGATCCGGGCCGGTACCACCTCATCCGCGCCGATGTCGAGCAGCGTCACGGCAAGCGGAGCGGCATCGTTCTCGAGCATGGCTATCACCGGGCAATGGCGCGTGCCGGGTGCGGCCTTTAGATCGGCCAGAAGGCGCAGCCCCTCTTCGGCCTGCGCCATGGCGAGGCGGATCACGAATACATCCTGTGGCTCGCGATTGGGAGGGGTGTCGAGCGTGAGACAGGTCAGGCGATGTGGCACCTGATCGGCAAGGGATGCGCGCAAGGCGAGCATCTCGGCGCGGCCCGGCCCGAACAGGGCGACACGGCCCAGCGGGGAAAGCGCGGCCTGGGTCTCGGCAAAGCCTGTCACGCTGCCGATCTGGGCCAGCAGTTCCTCTGTGGCCATGCGCTGACGCAAGAAGTTGCGCAACCGTGCCAGAAGAAGCGGTTCCGGGATCGGCTTGCTCAGCACTTCGTCGGCGCCCGCGCGCAGCAATGCCAGACGTTCGGCGGTGTCGTCCTCGCTCTGGAGCAGGACGATGGGCACATGAGCGAGCCGGTCCACACGGCGCAGCGCGCGCACGAACGGCTCTGCGCTTTGTCCGCCGAGGCGGGCATTGACGAGGATGAGGTCGGGCGCGTCACGCATAGCCATGCGCAGTGCCTCGCGCGCCGCACCCGCCTGCACCGCGCGATAGGGCGCGGTCGCGAGCTTGACCTTGAGGACGATCCGGTTGGTGGCCAGATCGTCAACGATGAGAATGGTGCCCGACATCGCGGTTGCGCCTTTGCCCTTAGCGTTTACCTTTCGCTTACTCTCGCGCTAAGTGGTTAAGAAAACCTTTCCGGGATTTGATAAACATGACCATGATGCGGGAAACCGCCGAAACTGTCGCGCTACAGGCGTTGGGTTGGCTGGCCGGGAATGATGAGTTGTGGCCGGTGTTTCTCGGCGCGACCGGGGCCTCGGAGGCGGATTTCCGCGCGCGCGCGGCGGAGGCCGAGTTTCTCGGCGCGGTACTCGATTTTGTGATGATGGACGATCACTGGGTGGTGGCGTTCTGCGATTCGCAGGGCCACAAATATGACCTGCCGATGCGGGCGCGCGCCGCCCTGCCAGGCGGGCAGGAGATGAACTGGACATGAGATTGCGCGCCGATGCGGTGCTGTTCGACAAGGACGGGACCCTGTTCGATTTTCACGCCACCTGGAGCCATTGGGCGCATGAGGTGCTGCATGATCTGGCGGCAGGCGACGCGGGTCTTGTCGTGCGGCTTGCCGCGACGGTCGATTACGACCTTGTCGTGCGCCGGTTCCGCCCGACAAGCCCGGTCATCGCCGGGACCAACCGCGAGGCGGCGGAATGTCTGGCCACCGCGCTGCCAGGGCGCAGCGTGGCGGCGATCGAAGATCACCTGATGCTGAGCGCGGCGCGCGCGCCGCTTGCGCCCGCCGTGCCGCTCATGCCTTACCTCGACGGGTTGCGGGGGCAGGGGCTGCGGCTTGGGGTGATGACCAATGACACGGAATACGGCGCGCGCGCGCATCTGGGTGCGGCGGGGGTTCTGGAGCGGTTCGATTTCATCGCAGGCTTCGATTCCGGCTTTGGCGCCAAGCCCGCGCCGGGGCCGTTGCTGGCCTTCGCGCATGCGGTGAATGTGGCCCCGGCGCGCGTGGTCATGGTGGGCGACAGCACCCATGACCTGATCGCGGGGCGCGCGGCGGGCATGGCCTGTGTCGGCGTGCTGACGGGCACGGCGATTGCACAGGATCTTTTGCCCTTGGCCGATGCCGTTCTGCCGGATATCGGCCATCTGCCCGGCTGGCTTCTGGCGTGACGCGCCATCCGCTCTTCGGGTTGGCGCTGGCCATATTCGGTGCGCTGATGCTGACGCCCGACGCGCTTTTCATGCGGCTCTCGGGCATGGCGGGCTATCAGATGGTGGGCTGGCGCGGAGTCATGATGGGGACGGTCATGCTGATCCTCTGGAGCGTCACGGCACGCGCCAAGGCGCGCGATCTGGCGATGCTGGCCACCGGCACGGGCGCGCTGCTTGTCGTCACGCAATATGCCAACATGACGCTGTTCAGCCTTGGCATCGCGCATGCGCCGGTGGCAGTGATGCTTCTGGGCGTGGCCACGGCCCCGGTTTTCGCAGCGCTCTTGTCATGGGCGGTGATGGCAGAGCGCACGCGCCCCGCCACATGGGTGGCCATTGTCGCGGTCATGGCCGGGCTGGCGCTGGCGGTTTCGGGGGGCGACGGCACGGACGCGGGCAGCGCGGTGCTGGGGCTTGCGGCGGGGCTGGGGGTGGCGCTGGTGCTGGCGCTCAACTTCGTGCTGTTGCGCGCGCGCCCGGACATGCCCATTGCGCTGGTGATCGGGCTTGGCGCGGTGCTGGCGGGGGCGACGGGCTGGGCGGTGACGGGGCCGGCGCAGATGGGGCAGGGCGCGGTCTGGGCCATCGCGGTTTGCGGCCTTGTCATCCTGCCGGTGTCGTTCTTCTCGCTCTCGTTTGCCTCTCGCCACACGCACGCCTCCAATGTGAGCCTGCTTTTGTTGCTGGAGACCGTGCTCGGCCCGCTCTGGGTCTGGCTGGGCGTGGGGGAGCGGCCGACGCCGGTCATGCTTGCAGGCGGCGCGGTGGTGGTGGCAAGCCTTGCGCTCTATCTCTGGCATGAGGGACGGCGGCGGCGCGCCGAGTTGAAAAAACGACAGGCTGCGTCGCAAAGCGGCGGGTGACGCGCGCGCGCACGGTGTTTCGTAGGCCGGGACGAGCACCGGGAGGGCGCGACATGGCCGAAGATCTCAAACGCAGGACACGCAGTGGCGGGCGCGCGGGCAATGCCGCGCGGCGCGGTGGCGCAGCGATCGAGCAGATGCCCTGGAACCCGCCGCTGAACATCGACTCGCCGGTGGAGCCGCTCTCGCCCGAGGGTGTTCTGGCGATCCACGATGGCGCCATGCGGATACTTGAGGAGATCGGGATCGAATTTCTCAACCCCGAGGCGGTGGCGATCCTGCGCGCCTCTGGCGGCTGCGAGATCAACGGCGAGAATGTCCGCATGGGCCGCGATTTCGTCATGGAGATGATCGGCAAGGCGCCCGAAAGCTGGACCATCACACCACGCAACCCGGACCGCCGTATCACCATGGGGGGCAATCACCTTAATTTCGGCAATGTCTCCTCGCCGCCGAGTTACTGGGATATGAAGATCGGGCGCAAGGTCGCGGGCACCCGCGAGATGTGCCAGAACCTGCTGAAACTGACGCAATATTTCAACTGCATCCATTTCGCGGGCGGCTATCCGGTGGAGCCGCAGGATATTCATGCCAGCGTCCGGCATCTGGACGTGCTCTATGACAAGCTGACGCTGACCGACAAGGCGATGCATGCCTATTCCTTGGGCGCGGAGCGGGTCGATGACGTGATGGAGATGGTGCGCATCGCGGGGGGGCTGACACACGAAGAATTCGAGGCGACGCCCCGGATGTATACCAACATCAACTCTACCTCGCCGCTCAAGCACGACTTTCCGATGCTCGATGGCTGGATGCGGCTGGCGCGGCGCGGGCAGGGTCTGGTGGTGACGCCGTTCACCTTGGCCGGGGCCATGGCGCCGGTGACGATGGCGGGGGCGGTGGCGCAGTCGATTGCCGAGGCGCTCTGTGCGGTGGTGCTGGCGCAGCTGATCCGCCCCGGCGCGCCCTGTGCCATTGGCACATTTACCAGCAACGTGGACATGAAATCCGGCGCGCCCGCATTCGGGACGCCGGAATACATGCGCGCCACGCAGATGACCGGGCAATTGGCGCGGTTCTACAAGCTGCCGTTGCGGGCGTCTGGTGTCTGTGCTGCGAACGTGCCCGACGGGCAGGCGATGTGGGAGACTTCGAACAGCCTGTGGTCGGCGGTGCAGGCGGGGGCGCATATGGTCTATCACGCCGCCGGGTGGCTGGAGGGCGGATTGATCGCCAGCCCTGAGAAATTCATCATGGATTGCGAGATTTTGCAGCAAATCCAACGCTATATGGACCCGATGCTGACCGCCACAGGCCCTGACGAGATCGCCATAGAGGCGATCCGCGAGGTCGGCGACAAGGGGCATTTCTTTGGCATCCAGCACACGCAGGACCGCTATACCACGGCCTTTTATCAGCCCTTCCTCTCTGATTGGCGCAATTATGAGGCTTGGGAGTCGGCTGGCGCGGTCTGGACACCGGCGCGCGCGCATCAGGTGTTTCAGGACATCATCGCCGACTTTGAGGCCCCGCCGATGGAGGGCGCGGTGCGCGCGGAACTGGCGGATTTCGTGGCCCGGCGCAAGGCCGAGGGCGGGGCACCGACGGATTTCTGAGGGATTTCCGAAGGGCGTTAGACCGGGGTGTTCGCAAACCCCTCGGGTCTGAAGCGCACATTCGCCTTCGGCCCCTTGGGGTCAAGATTGTAGAGCGCGGCGCGTTTAGTCAGATAGGTGCGCCAGGTCTTGTCGGGCAGTTCGCTGATCTTGAAGTCGTGCTCGCTCCGCATCAGGTTCGCCAGAGATGTAATTGGAATGCCGTGGCCGTTCTTGCTGTTCTTCTGGATGACAGCCTTGATTTTCCTGTCTATCAGATCGACCTTTCCGGGCTGATCCGGTTTCGGGCATTGCGGCGCGCTTGCGGGCAACACCTCGAACAGGGAACACGCTGCGCGCAATCTCTCGACCGTCTTGGCTTCGCCTGCGCCGATCACGGTCAGGCCGTAGCCGCGCAAACGGGTGGCGAGGTGGGTAAAGTCCTGATCCGAACTGACCAGCATAACAGCCTCGCATTTCCCGGAAAGCGCGCGTTCCATCGCGTCGATGCAGATCAGCATGTCGGTCGCGTTCTTGCCACTGCCGGAATGGACAAAGTGAAATCCGGGCATCCTTTCCCAATCGGGAAGATTGCATGCATTGCCATAGGCGCGCACAAGATCCGGCGCGCCGTGTCGTCGGGCGAGTGCGAGGATGTGCCCGGCCTGCGCGGCGGGAATGTTGTCGGCATCGACAAAGACCGAGAGGCGGGTAGACATGGCAAAGGTGATCCTGAAATACGCGTCCAGACGATGTGAGTCTCAAAATCCGGTAGGATCAAGGTAAAGGGCGGGCGAATTCCGGGCAATCCCTGCTGGCGTGCCGAATGGGTCCGCTCAGCCTGCCGAGTGCCCATCCAGCCACCTTCTACACCCCCGATCCACCCCGGCGTGCAGCAAGAGCGTCAGGAGCGCCAGCACGATGAGGGCGGCGAACATGAGGTCGATCTTGGCGCGGCCATTGGCCAGAAGCATGAGATAGCCCAGCCCCTTGGACGCCCCCACCCATTCACCGATGATCGCCCCGATGGGCGCATAGACCGCCGCCAGCCGCAGACCCGAGGCGAAACCGGGCAGGGCGGCGGGCACGCGGATATGCCACATGAGCCGCGTGCCGTTCGCGCCCATGACGCGCCCGAGATCGAGCAACGGCTGCGGCGTGCGCATGAGCGCGTCGAAAAAGGCCGAGGTGACCGGAAAATAGATGATCAGCAGCGCCATGGCGATCTTGGAGGCAAGCCCGTAGCCCAGCCAGAGCGTCAGGATCGGCGCGAGGGCAAAGACGGGAATCGCCTGTGAAAACACCATCATCGGGCGGATCAGGCGGCGCGCCACGGGCGAGGCGGCAAGGCCGATGGCCGAGGTCCCGCCCAGCACCGCCCCGAGCGCCAGCCCGATAAGCACTTCGGCAGCGGTGATCACGCCGTGTTCGGCAATGAGCGCACGGCTTGTCCAGAGGGCCTCGGCCACGCGCCCTGGCCCCGGCAGGATAAAGGGCGGCAGGCTCGCCAGCATCACCAGCGCCTGCCACAGGCCAAGCGCCAGTGCGGTCGAGGCGGCGATGGTCAGCACGCGGGTCATGCGGTGGCGAAATCTGCGAGGGCGGCGGCAAAGAACGCGCGTTCAAGCCGGGTGGCGCGGGCGAAAAGGGCGGCGGTCTCGGCCTGCTCCTGCGGCCCGATCTTTGGCCAGGTGCGGTCAAGTTGGTCACGCAGATAAGCCACCACGCCCTCGAAGCCCGCGCCGCTGTGGAGCGTGATCCACTCTCCGGCCCAGAATGGCAAATCGCGCGCCTTGTCCTCATGTGGGTGCGCCCAGTCGAGATAGCACCATTCCGCCACCACCAGCACCGCCAGCATCCGTGGGTAACTGCCCGAGCCCGTGGCCTCGGCCATCAGCGCCTGAAAATCGGCGGTGACCGGATGGGCGGGGGCGGGGGGCGTGACCGTGCCGCCGAGGGCGGTGATCGCACGCTCGAAATAGGTGTTCTCCGGCCCGGTCACGAGGGCCAGGAACTGCGCCGCCGGGATGGCGTCCGGCAATGTGGGCGCATGGGCGATGGCCGAAGCCAGAAGCCGCACGAAACCGCCAAGAAAAAGGTGATCCTGCCGCAGATAGGCCAGCATCCGGGCCTCGGTCAGGCGGCCCGCGACAAGATCGCCGGTAAAGCGGTGATGCGTGGCGGCGTGCCAGTCCTCGGCGACAAGCGATTGCAGGTGGTCGGTGGGGCGCATGGGTGGCTCCTTTCAGGCGGCGGGGCGCAGGCGTGCCAGAAGGCGGCCCTGCACGGCAAGGGTCTGGGGATCATCGACCGCACGCGGCACCTTTGCGGGTGGCGGCGCGACGGTCTCAAGCCCGGTTGCGGTGAGGATGTGGATGGCGTGGCCCATCCGCGCGGCCTCGCCCGGATCATGCGTCACCATCAGCACGGTGCGCCCCGTCAGATGCTCGGCGGCGAGGTCCTGCATCTGCGCGCGCGTGCCCGCGTCAAGTGCCGAGAACGGCTCGTCCAGCAGGACAATCGGGCGATCCTCCATCAGCGTGCGGGCAAGCGCCACGCGCTGCCGCTGCCCGCCCGAGAGGGCATGGGGGCGTTTGCGGGCGTGTTCGGAAAGGCCCATCCGGTCAAGGATCGCGCGGGCGCGGGGCAGGTCGGGCGGCTGCCCGCGCAGCCGCGCCCCAAGCGCCACATTGCCCAGCACATCGCGCCAGGGCAGCAGATCCGCCCCCTGCGCCATCAGCGCGATGCGCCCGGCAAGGGGCAGGCCGTCAGAGGCGGTGATCCGCCCCTCGAACCGCGTCACCTCGTCCAGTCCCGCCACAAGCCGCAGGAGCGTGGTCTTGCCCACGCCCGAGGGGCCGAGCAGGCAGGTGATCCGCCCGCCCGCGACCCCGAGCCGCAGCGGCCCGAAAAGCGGCGTCGTCCCGATCCGGGCGGTGCCGTCGATCAAAAGCGCGGGTGCGGCGCACATGGCCAGTCCTTTGACGGGGGCGCGCACGGGACGGGGATGAGAATGCTCCGTTCCCTCCGCCGGTGCGAGCCGGATCAGGTTCGATGGGTTGGCACGCGCCTCTCAGCCCTTCCGGGCACCCCAACGGATACACGCGGTCTATCATCCGGGGCGAGGCGTGGCAAGTTTCGGGCGCGTGTTCAGCTTTTCTTAAAGAAAGCGTGCCAGCTTGGGCGCGTTGGCGTGGAGAGGCACATGAACGGGCTGATTAACCGGGCGATCGAATGGTTCGTGCGCGACAATTATGGTGAGGCGCTCTGGATCGGGGTTGTCGAGGCGCTCGCGTTGCGCGAGGCGGCATTCGAGCCATTGATGCCCTGCGAACCCGAGATAACCGAGCGGCTGATTGGTGCGCTGGCCGCACAGATCGGGCGCGCGTCCGACGAGTTGCTCGAGGATCTGGGCACCTATCTGGTCTCGCATCCCCGCACCGAGGCGGTGCGTCGGCTGCTGCGGTTCAGCGGTGTGGATTTCACGGATTTTCTTTATTCCCTTGATGATCTTTCCGACCGCGCGCGTCTTGTCATATCCGACCTGGCCCTGCCGGAGATCCGTCTTTTCCTGGAAAGAGAGGGTCTTTACCGGATCGAGGTCGCGCGGGGCGTGCAGAATGGGCTGTGCTTTGGGCCGGTCCTGGTTGGCCTGATCCGGGCGATGGCTGACGATTACGGCGCGCTCGTGATGCTGGATCATCGCGGAGTGGATGCGCGATGCGAACTGATCGAGGTGCGGCTGCTCGACGCCGCGTTTGCCGACGGGCGCGCCTTTCATATGGGCGCAGGGCCGGTGGCACGATGAGCACGGTCATGGTTCTTGGTGCGATCCTCGCGCGGCTTTGCCCGATGTCCGCGATCATGGGGCCGACCGGCCATCTGATCGCGGTCGGCCCCACCCTCGCCCGGATCATTGCGCCGCGTGACGCCATCGGGGCGCGGTTTCTGGACCTGTTCGAGGTGTTGTGCCCTCATGGCGTTGACGGGATGGCGGGACTGGTCGCGCTCGAAGGGCGGCGGATCCGTCTGCGGCTGCGTGCGGCCGGGCGCCATACGCTCAAGGGCGTGGTATGCGGGTTGCCCGACGATGGTGCGCTCGGACCGGCAGGGGGGGTGATCGTTAACCTGTCATTCGGGATCACAGTGGTTGAGGCGGTGCGCGATTTCTCTCTCACGGGTGCGGATTTCGCGGCGACCGATCAGACCACGGAAATGCTCTATCTGCTTGAGGCCAAAAGCGTCGCGATGGAGGAATCGCGCCGCCTCAACCTCCGTCTGGAAGGGGCGCGGTTCGCGGCGCAGGAGCAGGCCCTGACCGATCCACTCACCGGATTGCGCAATCGCCGCGCCTTTGACGATGCACTCAAGCGCAGCTGCCGGGGGCTGGATCCGTTCGCGCTGCTGCATCTCGATCTCGACTACTTCAAGCAGGTCAATGACACCTATGGCCACGCGGCGGGCGATCTCGTGCTTCGGGTGGCGGCGCGCCGGATGCAGGCGGCGCTGCGGTTGCGGGATGTGATCGCACGGATCGGGGGGGATGAGTTCGCGATTCTCCTGCCCGGCGTTGACGATGTCGGGTCACTTGACGCGGTTGCGAATCGGCTTGCCGCGTCACTCGAGGAACCGGTCACCGATGGCGCGCGGTGCTACCGCATCTCTGTCAGCATCGGGGGAACACTCAGACGCTTTCACACATATGCAAACGGCCCCGCCCTGCTTGAGGCCGCCGATCAGGCCCTCTACATCGCCAAGGAGGCGGGGCGCGGCCGCCATGTCGTCCACGATCCCGGCAAACCCCCGCCAGTGCCTGGCACCGATCAGGGGGTGGAAACCCGTTCCAGATAGGCCCATATGTCGCGCGCCTTGGTTTCATCCGGCAGTTTGTAGGCCATCTTGCCGCGCGCGGACGGATCCGAAAGATAGTCGCGCAGGAATGCGGTCGCGTCACGGACGTAGACAACGAAATCCGCTTCGTTCCAGCGCAGGCCATTCTGTCCGGCGGCCACCATCGACGTTGAATAGTGAAACCCCGGCACGCTGCCCGCGTGCCGTCCGATCACCCCGAAGAGGTTGGGACCCGTGCGACCACCGCGCTCGCGAACCTTGCCGGTCTCGTCGATCACCGCGTGGCACGCGCGACAGTCATTGAAAAGCCGCTCCCCGCGCTGGGGATCGGCAGCCGAGGCAGGCAGCCCGGTTCCCGCGGCCAGCACCACCAGAATCGCCGTCAGCTTCTGTCTCATGCTGGCCTCTCCTGCGTTCCCTCCCGACAAGGTGGCATAGCGCGCGGGAGAGACAACATGGGAAAGGCGTGCCTCACACCCTTGTCATGTCCTTTCACGAGGACGTGTCCCGATCGCGCGACCGATGATCCGGGCCTGACGATCTCAGAGTGATGGGAGACGATACATGCCGGCGCTCGAGAAGGCGAGCGCATGCCCGTCGGCCAGATCGTCCGCGAAGCGTTCGGCGATCGCGCGCAAGGCGGTCGTGCGCCCATGCTGCAACACTGTCCGGCGTGGAGGCAGGGTGGTGTCGCGGCCCGCCCCGATCAGGGCCTGCGACCACAGCAGCGGGTGAAGTTCGCGCAAGTGATCCGCGACCAGCCAGTCCAGACAGGCATGGATCGTTGCACGTGCCCGTTCCTTTGCCAGGCCAAGACGCCTGCCTTGTCGATGCGGCGCCATTACAAGCGCGCAGAAGGCGGTAAGCTGGTTGATGACATGTTGATCGGGCAGACGGGTTGCGATCGCGCGCAGGCCCTCGACGAAGAACGGCGCATCGACAACGCCAAGCCCATCGGGGTCGAGCGCAAGCGCATCGAGCCACACCCAGGCATAGCCACCCGCGCCCCAGACACGGTCGGTGCGGGCCGCGCAGCGCCGTGCTTCCAACTCGATTTCGTCAAGGCTGCCGAAACGCGAGGGCAAAAGCGCCTCGCCAAGGGCGCGCATATGGGCAGATGTGCCGGGATCGAGGTCGATGAGCCGGGTGTAATCGTCGGCCACATGCCGCCGGGGGGTGGGGCGCGCCGCCAGAAGCGCGCATTGCGCCGAGGCGATCGAGGGCGCATCGAGCGCCGTTGCGTCAAAGGCATCGAGCAGGGCCTCGGCCTGCGCGAAATGTTCGAGAAAGCGCAGTTCACCGGCGTCACGTCCGTGGTCCCGCCAGAGGCGCCCCATGTCCACATGGGCAAGTGCCACGACCAGCGTGATCGGGTAAGAGCCCGGATACTCGTTCCGTGCCTCCTCAAGAGCCTCGAGCCCCCCGTGATCGGGTGTGCGCCCGTCTGCGATCGCGTCCCTTGCCGCGGCCACGAGATCGGCGCGCGCACCCTGCGCCATCAGGTTCGAGAGCGTCTGGCCCGCGGGCGTGCGCAGGCGCAGGCGATCGGCCCTTCGGATATCGTTGGCCAGAATCTCCCAGTCGTCCTGGCGTGCAAGCCGTTGACCAACCCAGAAATGCTGCTCGCGCGCATGTTCCTCGTCGCTGACCGGCAGCGAGGGCAACAGGATTCGCTTGCTCAGGCTGTCAAGATCGGGAGAGGGCACAAGCCCGAGGCGCCGCAAGATCCCTGCCAGAGGCGCTGGTTTGCGCCGTTTTCGGGTGGCCGGCCGGGCGATGGGCTCCTGCGGCGAGAGCGGTTCGAATCTCATGGCATCTCCGGCTGGCTGGTTTGCGTCAACCTGCTTGGACAATTCGGCCAAATATTGGCAGGGGTGCGGAGAAGCCAGGGAATTGGCGGCCCGGGCAAGAAACCGGGCGCGCCCATTCCCGGCATGGGCGCCCGTCGTGATCAGGCACGCCGGATACGGCTCAGCATTTCGGTGGTGTCGCGGCTGAGGCCGGGCGTGGCGAGGATGCGGTCAAGCTCTGCCGCGACAAGTGCCTGCCGTGTGGTATCATGACGCCGCCATGTCTCGAAGGCCGAGCACATCCGCGCCGAGGTCTGCGGGTTGAGTGGATCGAGCGCGATGAGCATATCCGCCATGAGCCGGTAGCCGCGCCCCGAGATATGGTGGAACCCGGCTGGATTGGCCGCGAGTGATCCGAGCACGGCGCGAAAGCGGTTGGGATTGCGGAGGGTGAAATCGGGGTGCCGGGTGAGGGCTTCGGCGGTGGCGGCGGCCTCATCCGGGGCGGCCTCGAGGATCTGCAGGCCGAACCATTTGTCCATCACCAGCCGGTCGTGAGACCATTGCCGACAGAAGGCGCCTGACGCCGCTGCCCCCTTGCCCGCGCGCAAGAGGCATCCGAGCGCCGCGAGTTGCTGGGTCATGTTGTCGGCGGTGTCATATTGCGCCTGCGCCTGCGCGCCGCCGTCGCGCCGGGTGATCAGGGATAGCGCGGCATTGGACAGCGCCCGCGCGCCCACCTGATCGGGGTCGGGGCGGTAGGGGTCGGTGATCTGGTGGCGGGCGTAGAGACGGGCAAGTGTGGTCTCCATTACCCTGGCGCGGGCGTCGTCGAGGGCTTCTCGCGCCTGCCAGATGGCTTGCGGGTCGGGTGTGTCTCCGGCGGCGTGGAGGGTCCGGGCGAGGTCGTCCTCGCTTGGCAGACCGAGGGCGAGGGCGCGAAAAGCGGGGTCGAGTGTCTCGTCTCGCGCCATCGCATGCACGGCGTCGAGATAGGCCGGATCGGGCGCGGCCCCTTCGCGGATCATCGCCAGAAGCGTGGCGCGCGCCAGTGCGCGCCCGGCCTCCCACCGGTTGAACGGGTCGGTGTCATGGGCAAGGAGAAAGGCGTGCTCGGCGTTATCGGTGGCGCGATCAAGGATCACGGGGGCGGAAAAATCCCGCAGGATCGAGGGAATGGGGCGTGACGCCAGACCCTCGAAGGTGAAGCTCTGGCGCGGCTCGGTCATTTCGAGAATGGCGGTTTCGCGCACCTCGTCACCATTTTGACCAAGCAGGCCAACACTGATTGGAATGACGCGGGGACGCTTGCCCGGCTGGCCGGGTGTGGCGGGAGTTTCCTGTTCGAAGTGAAGGGTATAGCGACCATTGTTGAACTCATCCATGACCCGAAGCCGGGGCGTTCCGGCCTCTTCATACCAGATCTTGAACTGCGAGAGATCGCGCCCGGTCACATCCTCGAAGACCCGGAGCCAGTCCTCGATGGTGCAAGCCTGCCCGTCATGGCGCGTGAAGTAGAGATCGAGTGCGCTTGCATAGGCGGCGTCCCCCACCAGCCGTTTGAGCATCCCGATCAGCTCGGCCCCTTTCTCATAGACTGTTGCGGTGTAGAAATTGTTGATTTCGATGAAACTTTCTGGCCGCACCGGATGCGCAAGGGGCCCGGCATCCTCGCGGAACTGGCGCGCGCGCAGCGTGAGCACGTCATGGATGCGCTTGACCGGGGCCGAGCGCATGTCGGCGGTGAACTGGGCATCGCGAAAGACGGTCAACCCCTCCTTGAGGCAGAGTTGGAACCAGTCGCGGCAGGTGATTCTATTGCCGGTCCAGTTGTGGAAGTATTCATGGGCAATAATTGCCTCAATACGTTCGAAATTTGCATCTGTAGAGGTTCTTTCAGTAGATAAGACGCAACTTGAGTTGAATATGTTCAACCCCTTGTTCTCCATTGCGCCCATGTTGAAGTCATCCACGGCGACGATGTTGAATATATCGAGATCGTATTCGCGCCCGTAAACCGCCTCGTCCCAGCGCATGGACTTTTTCAGCGCCTCCATGCCGAAGGCGCATTTGTCCTCGTCACCGGGCCGCACCCAGATGTTGAGCGCAACGTCGCGGCCCGACCGGGTGGTAAAACGATCGGAATGCGCCACCAGATCGCCTGCGACCAGCGCGAAGAGATAGGATGGCTTCGGCCATGGATCATGCCATTCGGCCCAGCCCGTCCCGGAGGCCACGGGATTACCGTTCGAGAGCATCACCGGCAGGTCGCTTTCGATCCGCACGGTAAAGGCGGCCATCACGTCGGGGCGATCCGGGTAATAGGTGATCTTGCGGAATCCTTCCGCCTCGCATTGCGTGCAATACATGAGGTTTGACATGTAAAGCCCTTCGAGTGCGGTGTTTTTCCCGGGCGCGATTTCCACCTCGGCCTCCCAGAGAAAGGGCGCGTCGGGCACATCGGCGCGCAGCCCCTCGGCTGTCACCTCGGGCGCGACTTCGGCCCCGTCGATCCGCGCGGACATGAGGTGCAGCCCCTCGCCATGAAGGAAAAAGCCGCGCTCTGACGCCGCCGGATTGGGGCGAAAGCGGATGCGGCTGAGGACGCGCGTGGCCTCGGGCGCGAGGCGGAAGGTCAGATGCACCTCGTCCACAAGCCAGGCGGGGGGTGTGTAATCCTTGAGATAGACGGGCTGCGGGGTCGCGTCCTTCATCGGCAGTCTCCTGATATTTCGCGCCCGAGCCTATGCGCGGACGGCGCAGGCTGCAACGGGGCTGGCCGGCGCGGATATGCGGGTTATGATTGCGGGAAAGAGACCAGACATGCCCCGGATGCCCCGCAAGCCCGACCTGCCGGCCAAGACCTGCGCCACCTGTGGCCGCCCGATGGTCTGGCGGCGCAAGTGGGCGCGTGTCTGGGATACCGTGCGCCATTGCAGCGAGCGGTGCCGCCGCGCGCGGGGTCTGAGCGACAATGCCGCCGCCGGTCGGGATGCGAATGGCCGGTGAGGCAGGGCCCGCCGCCCACGGAATTCATCCTCGTGACAGTAAATGACCAAACCGTGCATGAAATCCGCGCAATCGCACGAAAACCTGTGCGCCTGATGACCTTTTGTTATTCACATTCCACTTGTATTTTGATCGAAGTTTTCGGATCGGACAGAAAGATCAAAGGTCATGGCCCGCGCGATCGTCGGCATCATCGGCAACCAGTATCAGATCGACAACCGCTACCCGACCCATGCGGGCGGCACGATCAATTCCTCTGCGGTGGCGGATGTGGCGGGCTGCATGCCGCTGATCATCCCGGCGGATCCGCGCTATGTCGGCGTGGCGGAATTGCTGGAGGTGTGCGACGGGTTCCTGCTGACCGGCGGGCGGCCCAATGTCCACCCCGAGGAATATGGCGAGGCCCCGACCGAGGCGCATGGCGCCTTCGACCGGGCGCGCGACGCGATCACCCTGCCGCTGGTGCGCGCCTGTATCGAGCGGGGGCAGCCATTTCTGGGAATTTGCCGGGGATTTCAGGAGGTGAACGTGGCGCTTGGCGGCACGCTTCATCCCGAGATCCGCGATCTGCCGGGGCGTGACAACCACCGGATGCCGCCCGACGGCACGATGGACGAACAATTCGCCCTGCGCCACAAGGTGCGCTTTGCACCGGGCGGTGTGTTTCACCGGCTGATGGGGGCTGAGGAGGTGATGACCAACACGCTGCACGGTCAGGGGATCGTTCGGCCCGGGCGCAGCGTGGTGATTGACGGCTGGGCGCATGACGGCACGCCCGAGGCGCTTTATGTCGAGGGTGCGCCGGGCTTTACCCTCTCGGTGCAGTGGCACCCGGAATACAATGCCGCCAATGATCCGGTCAGTCGCCCTCTGTTCGCGGCCTTCGGCGAGGCGGTCCGCGATTGGGCGGCGGGGCGTGGGGCACCGGTTCGGCGGCGGGCCTGAGCCGCCGCCCGTTCCGCGCCTTCAGGCGGCGCGATCCCGCAGAAAGTCATGCAGAAGGGCCGCTTCGCGTGCCTTGAGGCAGGGCCGTGCCGTTTCCCGGTGACGCCCCGGCGCGCTGCGCAATTCGGGGAAGATCGCGAAAAGCTCTTCTCGCGCGGGATTGTCCACCGCTGCCAGCGCGGTGTTGCTGGCATAGAAACTCTCGGTGGCGATGCCCTCGGCATAGATCACCTCGTGGCGGTCGAACATGATGTGGATATAGGTCACCGTCGCGCAGGGCACGAGGCAGACATCCTGCCCGTTCACCAGATGCTTGGCCGCGACCAGGATCTCGCTTTCGCCGAACATCAGTTCGGTCTGGTAACCAGTGAAAAGCAGCCGGTGCTGGGGCGAGACAAGCAGCCCGCCCCCGCCCTCGGTGGTCATTGGCGGCGCGATGCGCACGGGCGCAAAGGCACCGGTGCCGGGCACCACACGCCGCCCGATCCAGCGGACCGGCTGCGGCCCGTGATCGCGGGTGATGACCAGATCGCCGGGGCGCAGCGTCTCGATCGGGCGCTCGCCGCGCGCGGTCAGAATGCGCGCGCCGGGGGTGAAACAGATGATGTTCTCGATCTCGGAGAAATTCACCACCGTGCCATTGGTCAGCCTGAACGTGCCCGACAGGCCGCCAGAAATATCATCGGTATTGGTGAAGGTGATGTCCGCGCGGCTGATATCGGGCGTTAGGACAAGCGTGTCGCCCCGCCTCTCGCCGCCTTCGCCGCCGATGATGGTGATGGACCCGGTGTCGGCCTCTCCCAGATCGGCGATGAAGAAGGTGTCGTCGCCCTTGCCGCCCTCTGCCAGATCGCCCTGCGAGACGATGATGGTGTCATCGCCGGCGCCACCAAGGAGCGTATCTCGGCCTTCGCCACCCTCGAGCCAGTCATGGCCTTCGCCACCCTCGAGCGTGTCGTTGCCATCGCCGGCCTGCACGCTGTCGTTGTTGTTGTCGTCAACGTTGTCGGTGCCGTCGATCTGGTCGCCGTCAGGGTCGCCGGTGTAATTCGTGTCGATGAGATCGTCACCCGACGTGCCCTCGACGATGTGATCCCTGAGCGTCAGTTCGTAGCGATCGGCCAACAGGGCATAGGTATTGGTGCCGTTCGCGGGTTTCGCTGTGCCGAGGATGATCGACGCGATCGGTTTCGCCTCAAGCGCGTCCGAATACGCGCTCGGCCCGGTCGCGGGCGGCATGAGATAGAGCGACCCGTCGGTCGCCTGCATGATGATGGCGTCGATTCTGGCAGAACTGTCGTCGGTATAGGTGATGACGGTATCGCTGTAGAGCATCGACGTGTCATGCGTGCGCGTGATGCCGTCGATGATGAAGGTTTCGTTGCTGGCGGCGTTGTTCGAATCATAGGCTGTGGTGTTCGCGCCGCCAGCATAGCTATTGCCGTCCGGTGACAGCGTCTGGACATGCGCGGCAAGCGGATCGGACGTGCCGCCGAAAATCATCCCCTCGAGGGCGACGTGGTTCTCGGATCGCACATTGCCTTCGATGGTGTCGATTTCGGGTCCGATACCGAGAAAGAAAAGATCGAAGGTCGTGGCCATTCAGGAAACTCGCAAGAAGTCAACAAGAGCGGGAAGGGTGGGCAGGGCGGGAAATGTCCCAAGGGTAGGCCCGGCCCTTTTTCTGCTGGTTGTTCTGTCCATGGAAACCTGCGCCCTTTTGACTATCCGCCGCTTCGGCAAGATACCGCACCAGAAACTAATACGGGCTTATGGCTGGTTCGGGATCGCATTGTGACGTTTCGGAGGCTCGTTCATGCCATCTGTCACGAAATTTGCCGCGCCGCGCCCCTCAGGTCACGGCGGCGCGGGTGCGATACTCGGGCCGGTCCCAGAGGCGGCCCGCCATCACCTCGGTCAGGTGTCGCGCGGCGGCGCGCACCTCGTTCGTGCCAAGGTAGAGCGGCGTGAAGCCGAAACGCAGGATGTCGGGGGCGCGGAAATCGCCGATCACGCCGCGCGCGATGAGCGCCTGAATGACGGCATAGCCCTCATCGAAGCGGAACGAGACCTGCGAGCCGCGTTTTGCCGGGTCGCGCGGGCTGGCGAGCCGCAGCATGGGACAGGCGGGCTCGACCTCGGCAATGAACATCTCCGACAGCTCGATGGACCGGGCGCGCAGCGTCGGCATGTCCACCCCCTCCCAGATATCGAGCGCGGCCCCGAGCGCGGCCATGGCCAGCACCGGAGGCGTGCCCACGCGCATCCGCTCGATCCCTGCGCCTGCGCGGTAGGCCGGCTCGAACGCGAATGGCGCGTCATGGCCGAGCCAGCCCGACAGGGCGGGAAAGGCCGCCTCGGCGTGGCGCGGGGCGACATAGATAAAGGCGGGTGCGCCGGGGCCGCCATTGAGATACTTGTAGGTGCAGCCCACGGCGAAATCCGCGCCCGCGCCCGCCACATCGACGGGCAGCGCCCCGGCGCTATGCGCCAGGTCCCAGATGGCGACCGCCCCCGCCGCATGGGCGCGGGTGGTGAGCGCCGTCATGTCATGCAGCCGCCCGGTGCGGTAATCGACCTCGGTGAGTAGCGTCACAGCCACCTCCTCGGTGATCGCGCCGGCCACCTCCTCGGGGGTGACGACGCGCAATTCATGGCCCTTGTCCAGGGCGCGAACGAGCCCCTCGGCCATGTAGAGATCGGAGGGGAAATTGCCGCTGTCGCTAAGGATCACGCGGCGGTCTGGGCGCATGTGCAGAGCCGCGGCCAGCGCCTGATAGACCTTGATCGAGAGCGTGTCACCAAGGACCACATGCCCCGCCTCCGCGCCGATCAGCCGCGCGATGCGGTCGCCGAGATCACGCGGCTGCGCCATCCACCCGGCGCGGTTCCAGCCGGTGATGAGCATCTCGCCCCATTCGTCGCGCATGGCCCGCGCCATCGCCGCTTCGGCGGCGACAGGGAGAGGCCCGAGAGAATTGCCGTCGAGATAGATCACGCCCTCGGGCATGTGAAATGCCGCGCGCGTGGCGGTGAAATTGGTCATGGTCGCCTCCTCAGAACTGCCCGCCCGCGATTTCGATGGCCTGGCCGTTGACGCTCTCCGACCCCGGCCCACAGAGCCAAAGCACCGCCTGCGCCACCTCCTCGGGGGCGATGAGCCGCTTGTGGCGGTTGGCCTCGACCATCATGGCGCGCGCCTGCGTTTCGCTCACGCCCGCGCGGTCGGCAATCGCGGTCACGTTGCGGGCGACGATCTCGGTATCGACATAGCCGGGGCAGATGGCGTTGAAGGTAAGGCCCGTGCCAAGATAATCCTCGCTCAGCGCCCGGATGAGGCCGATCATCCCGTGTTTCGAGGCGGTATAGGCGGCCGCCCCCTTGAGACCCTTGATGCCTGCAATAGAGGAAATGGCGATCACCCGGCCCCAATCTGTCTGGCGCATGTCTGTGAGGCATTCGCGCACGGTGTAGAAGGCCCCGTCGAGATTGGTGGCCATGATCTGCCGCCAGAACGCCGCGTCGGTCTTGTGCAGGGCGCGGCCCTCGGCGATGCCGGCATTGGGGATGCAGATCTGCACCGGGCCGCGCGCGGCCACAGCCGCCTTGATGCCCGCCACCACCTGTGCCTCGTCGGTCACGTCCATGACCAGCGGGTGCAGGCCGCCGCCGGCCGCCGCGTCGAGCACGGCTCCGCGCCGCCCGGTGATCGTGACCTCTGCCCCCGCATCCGCAAGCGCCCGCGCGATGGCAAGCCCGATGCCCGAACCGCCGCCGGTGACAAGGGCGTGTTTTCCGTCGAGTGTCATGTGGCCTCCGGTTATTGTGCCGTCAGCCTATCGGTGACATGGGGCGGGGGGAAGAGGGGTGTTTGTCCTGTTGCGGTCCTTGAGGTTCAGCGCCAATGCGCGGAATCGAGGCGTGCTTGCACGGCGCCGCGCAGCGCCCGACCGCCCCGTCGCACCAAAGGTGCGCCCATACACGCGGCACGCCTCTGGCGTGATGGGCGGGCGCTTTTGCAACGTCGCAAACCCGCGCAAACCTTTCAGTATTTGGCGACCATAAAGCGCATTCCACAGCCGTTTCAGCGCCCACCCGCGGTCGGGCACCGCGCGGCTGCTTCCAATGGCAGCAACAGGCCAGAAGCGCCCCCGTCCCGGTCTTCTTGCGCGGTCCCGTTTTGACATTCCCTGCCTCCCGTGCATCCTGCCGCTGACACGCATCACCGGAGCATCGCCACCATGCTGAAATGGATCGATATGCCGCCTGTCTGGCTGGCCGGATTTCTCATGCTCGCCTGGGGACAGGTGACGTATTTCCCGATGGGGCTGCGCCTTGGCGGTGGCTGGGTGGATTTCGCGGGCGGGGTGCTTGTCGGCGCGGGTGTCTTGCTCATCGCGCTGGCGGCGCTGGAGTTTCGCCGTCACCGCACAACGATCGTCCCGCACAAGACGCCCGTTCGCCTTATCACCTCCGGCGTATTCAAGCGCACGCGCAATCCCATCTATCTGGGCGACGCGCTCATCCTTGCCGGGCTGATCCTGCGATGGGAGGCGGTGCTGGCGCTGCCGCTGATTCCCGTCTTTGTCTGGGTGATCGAGAAACGCTTTATCGAGCCAGAAGAGGACCGGATGCGCCGCAGCTTCCGTGCCGATTTTGCACGCTACTGCGAAAAAACGCGACGCTGGGTGTGATCCCTGCGTCAAAGTTGATATCGCCAGTCAGGAAAGAGTGTGAAATAACCGCGCTTGTAAAAACCACCGGACCCGGGCCAAACCGGGATCCAAGGACGCCATGATCTGCCAGAGGGGGACATGAAAGGTGAAGATCGGAACGCCTAAGGAAGTGCTGGAGGGCGAAAACCGGGTCGCGATGACGCCCGAGTCGGCGCTTCAGCTTCAGAAGCTGGGCCATAGCTGCGCCATAGAAAGCGGCGCGGGCGAGCGCGCGGGGTTCACTGACGCCGCCTATGAGGCGGCGGGAGTCGAGGTCATCAAGACCGCCGCCGCGCTCTGGAAGGAGTGCGACATCGTCGCCAAGGTCCGCATTCCGACCGAGACCGAGCTCAAGCGGCTGCGGGAGGGGCAGACGCTGATTACCTTCTTCAATCCGGCCGGCAATGCCGAGGGGCTGGAGTTGGCCGCCAGGAAGGGCGCGACCGTCATCGCCATGGAAATGGTGCCGCGCATCAGCCGCGCGCAGAAGATGGACGCGCTGTCGTCCATGGCCAATATCGCGGGCTATCGCGCGGTGATCGAGGCGGGCAACAATTTTGGTCGTTTCTTCACGGGCCAGATCACGGCGGCGGGCAAGGTGCCGCCGGCCAAGGTGCTTGTGGTGGGCGCGGGCGTGGCGGGGCTTGCCGCCATCGGCACGGCGACTTCGCTCGGCGCGATCACCTATGCCTTCGATGTGCGCCCCGAAGTGGCCGAACAAGTCGAATCGATGGGCGCGCAATTCGTCTATCTCGACTTCGAGGAAGAGCAGCAGGACGGGGCCGCGACAGGCGGCTATGCCTCTGTATCCTCGCCGGAATTCCGTGAGGCGCAGCTTGCCAAGTTCCGCGAACTGGCCCCGGAGATGGATATCGTCATCACAACCGCGCTCATCCCCAACCGCGAAGCGCCCGAGCTTTGGACCGAGGACATGGTCAAGGCGATGAAGCGCGGCTCGGTCATCGTCGATCTGGCGGCAGAGAAGGGCGGCAACTGCAAGCTGACCGTGGCCGATCAGAAGATCGTCACCGAAAACGGCGTCACCATCATCGGCTACACAGATTTCCCGAGCCGGATGGCGACGCAGGCCTCGACGCTCTATGCGACCAACATCCGCCACATGCTGACCGACCTCACCCCCGGCAAGGATGGTGTCGCCGTGCACAACATGGAGGATGATGTCATCCGCGGCGCGACAGTGACTCATGAGGGCGAGATCACCTGGCCGCCGCCACCGCCCAAGGTGGCCGCCATCGCCGCCGCCAAGCCCAAGGAAAAGGCCAGGGAGCTGACGCCCGAGGAAAAGCGCGCGCAGGAAATCGCGGCGTTCAAGGCGCAGACCAAAAGACAGGTCTCCCTGCTGGTGATCGGCGCGGCGCTGGTGCTGGCCGTGGGGACGGTGGCCCCGGCCAGCTTCATGCAGCATTTCATCGTGTTCCTGCTTGCGGTCTTTGTGGGCTTCTCGGTGATCTGGAACGTGTCGCACAGCTTGCACACGCCGCTGATGGCGATCACCAACGCGATCTCCTCGATCATCATCCTCGGCGCGCTGGTGCAGATCGGATCAAGCTCGATGTTGATCACGATCATGGCCGCGCTCGCGGTGTTCATGGCCGCGATCAACATCTTCGGCGGCTTCCTCGTGACGCGGCGCATGCTCGCCATGTTCCAGAAATCATAAGGCGGAGGGCGAGATGGATTTCGGATTCACGATTGCGGCCTATGCGGTCGCGGCGGTTCTCTTCATCCTCAGCCTTGGCGGGCTGAGCGGTCAGGAAAGCGCCAAGCGCGCCATCTGGTATGGCATTGTCGGCATGACCATCGCGGTTCTGGCGACGCTGATCGGGCCGGGGCAGGGGCTGTGGCTTCTGTCGCTGGTACTGATCGCCCTCGGTGCGGCCGTGGGCTATCAACTGGCCACGCGGGTGCAGATGACGCAGATGCCCGAGCTTGTGGCAATCATGCACAGCCTCGTCGGCCTTGCGGCGGTGTTCGTGGGCTTCAACGCCGATATCGAGATCGGGCGTGTGGCGGCGGCCTTTGCAGGCGCAAACCTGCCCTATCCTCAGCCCGAGACGGTCGTGGCGGAAGCGGCGGCCTTTGCCAAGACCTTCTCGGGTTTTGCCGCCATTGTCGCCAAGAAGACGGCGGTGGAGGTGACGATCCTGCGGGTGGAACTGGTGCTGGGTATCTGGATCGGTGCGGTCACCTTCACCGGCTCGGTCATCGCCTATGGCAAGCTGGCAGGCAAGGTCAACACGGCGGCCAAGAAGCTGCCGGGCGGGCACATGCTCAATGCCGGGGCGGCGGCGCTCTCGCTTCTGTTCACGATCATGTATCTGGGCGGCGCGGGAAGCTGGACGCTGGTGCTGCTGACGCTGCTGGCGTTCTTCATCGGCTATCACCTGATCATGGGTATCGGCGGGGCCGACATGCCGGTGGTCGTCTCGATGCTCAACAGCTACTCGGGCTGGGCGGCGGCGGCAATCGGGTTCAGCCTTGGTAATGATCTCTTGATCGTGGTGGGCGCGCTTGTGGGCTCGTCCGGTGCGATCCTGAGCTACATCATGTGCAAGGCGATGAACCGGCAGTTTGTCAGCGTGATCCTTGGCGGCTTTGGCGGCACATCAGGTCCTGCGGCCGAGATCGAGGGCGAGCAGATCGCCATCGACGCCGACGGCGTGGCCGCCGCGCTCAACGAGGCCGACAGCATCATCATCGTGCCGGGTTATGGCATGGCGGTGGCGCAGGCGCAGGGGGCGGTGTCGGAACTGACCTCGAAGTTGCGAGCGCGCGGCAAGACTGTGCGTTTCGCCATCCACCCGGTCGCGGGCCGTCTGCCGGGGCACATGAACGTGCTGTTGGCCGAGGCCAAGGTGCCTTACGATATCGTTCTGGAAATGGACGAGATCAACGAGGATTTCCCCTCGACCGACGTGGTGATCGTCATCGGCTCTAACGACATCGTGAACCCGGCGGCGCAGGATGATCCCAATTCGCCAATCGCCGGGATGCCGGTGCTTGAGGTGTGGAAGGCCAAGCAGGTGTTCGTATCCAAGCGCGGACAGGGCACGGGCTATTCCGGTATCGAGAACCCACTGTTCTACAAGGAAAACACGCGGATGTTCTATGGCGACGCCAAGGACAGCGTATCAAGCCTTCTGCCCAAGATCGAGTGATCCGGGCTTGTGATGAAAAAGGGGGCGTGGCCGCGTGGCCGCGCCCTTCTTCGTTGCGCATGCCCTGGCGCGTGGCCGGAATTGCGAGAATTTTCGGCAAGATGAAGGGCCGGTGGGCAGTATGCGGTGGTGTGCGGCTAAGGGTTTGTGTTTGAAAGAAAAACCTCTTTGCGCCGGTGAGGGCGCGCGCTAGAGTGCGCGCGAGACAAGGAGAAAGGCCATGCCGCCCATCGAGGATCACCCGCTGCGCTACATGCTCGCCAACGAGCTGCACGCGCGCCCGTTTCCGACGCTGAGCGCGCCTTGCACGGCGGTGTTTCTTGCGGTCAAGCAGTCGCAGGATGCCGCCAAGCGTGACCGGACGGCGGACATGACGCATCTGGTGGCTTTGCTCGACAGATATGGTGCCAAGCATCCGCAGCCGGGGGCGACGCATTACTCGGGCGAGATCGGTCGGCATGTGCTCAAGTGGGAAAGCCATACAGAGATGGTGACCTACACGGTCTTTACCCAAGGGTTGAGCAGCCGTCCCTTCGATCCAGCGGATTTCGAGGTTTTTCCGGCGGATTGGCTCGATGTAGCGCCGGGCGTGCGGATCACCTCGGCGATGATCCGGGTGGTGCCCTGGCAGAGCCGCGAGGCCACGCGCACCGATATCGACAACTGGTTCGTATCCGAGAGCGTGGCGGTGGCGCGGGTGCTCGATGATGCGGGCGTGGTCGCGGGGGATTTCCGCATTGACCAGGCAGGTCATCAGCGATTTTCGCTGCATGTGGCGCCGAGCACGGGAGAGCGGCGGATCGGGCGGATCGTGCAGCGGCTGTGCGAAATCGAGACCTACAAGGCCATGTCGATGCTGGGCTTTGCCCGCGTCCGCGAGATGGGCCGCCAGATGGGCGAGACCGAGACGCGGTTGAGCCGTCTGGTGAATGACATGACCGAGGGGGGGCAGCCCGCGGAGGAGACGCTCAAGGGGCTTCTGCATGTCTCGGCGGAACTTGAGGCACTGGTGGCGCAATCCTCGTTCCGGTTCGGGGCGACGGCGGCCTATGAGCAGATCGTGCATCAGCGCATCGGCGCGCTGCGCGAGGATCGGTTCGAGGGGCGGCAGACCTTTGGCGAATTCATGATGCGCCGCTACGATCCCGCGATGCGCACGGTCAACGCCACCAAGGAGCGGCTTGCGGCCATGTCGGACCGGGCGATGCGGGCAGGTGATCTGTTGCGCACGCGAGTGGATGTGGAGCGCAGCGCGCAGAACCAGGCGCTGTTGGAGAGCATGGACCGGCGGGCGGATGTTCAGTTGCGGCTTCAGCGCACGGTCGAGGGGCTGTCGGTGGTGGCGATCAGTTATTACGCCGTGTCGCTGGCGGGCTATCTGCTCTATCCTCTGGCTGATTTTCTGAATGTTGCCAAGGGTATGGTCACGGCAGCGGTGACGCTGCCGGTAGTGGCGCTGGTCTGGTGGATGGTGCAGCGGATCCGAAAGAAACTGCACTGACCCCGGTCAGGTGACGTAGTGCAGCCGGTCGAAGCCCTGCCGCCAGGCCGATACTTCGGGCAGAAGCGCCGCAGGGTCATTGGCGCGCAGCGCGCGGGCGATCAGCGCGGCCATGCGCGGCGCGTGCTCGGGCGTCATGCCCCAGCGGACGAGTTCCGGCGTGCCGATCCTGAGCCCGTTCATGTCGCTGGCGACGGGTGCAATCGGCAGGCCAATGCCGCAGGCGAGAAAGCCCGCCTGACGCAGGTGTTTCGAGGCCGCCTGACCGCCGCCGAAACCCGCCGCCTCAAGCGCGAACTGGTGCGAACGGGTGGCGATGCCTTGGGTCTTGAACACCGGCAGCCCTTCGGCCCCGAGCGCCTCGGCCAGGGCCTGCGCCACGGCAATCATCTGCGCGGCATAGGGGCGACCATGGGTTTTCCAGTCGCAAAGCGTGATGGCGAGCGCGGCCGATTTCGCTGCGTCGAAATTGGCGGTGAGGCCGGGAAAAGCGATGGCGTCGATGCGCTGCGCGAGATCGGCGTCATTGGTCACGATCAGCCCGCCTGCCGGGCCTCCGAGGCTCTTGTAGGTGCTCATGGTCATCAGATGCGCGCCTTCGGCCAAGGGGTTCTTCCACGCCCCTCCGGCGATGATCCCGCATTGATGGGCGGCGTCGAAGAGAAGATGTGCGCCCACCTCGTCGGCAATGGCGCGGGTCTCGGCCACCGGGTGCTCGGTCAGGTTGAGCGAGGCCCCGAGCGTGATGAGACGGGGGCGGACCGCATGGGCGAGGGCGCGCAGGGTGTCGAGATCGACGGTATAGCCGTCGGCGACGACGGGGGCGGCAACGGTCCTGAGGCCATAGAGCCCGGCGCAGCCCGCGCCGTGGTGGGTGACATGGCCACCGATGGCGGCAGGGGGCGCGATGATCGTGTCGCCGGGTTGGCAGGTGGCCATGAAGGCGTAGAGATTGGCACTGGCCCCGGAAGGCACGCGAATCTCCGCATAAGCCGCGTCGAATACCTCGGCGGCGAGGGTGGCGGCGATCACCTCGATTTCCTCGATCGCCTCCAGCCCCATCTCGTATTTGTCACCCGGATAGCCCAGCGAGGGGCGCGAGCCGATGCCGCAGGCAAGCATCGCCTCGGCGCGGGGGTTCATCACGTTGGTGGCGGGGTTCAGGTTGAAGCACTCGGCCTCGTGGATCCGGCGATTTTCCTCGGCCAGCGCCTCGATTCGATCGACAATGGTCTGCGCGTCCTGTGTTGCGGTGCGCGCGGCGATGGTCTGGGTGAAGTCTTCGCAAGGGTTGGGCACCCAGGGGCGGCGGGCAAGGGTCATGGTCTCTTCCTTCGGTCCTGGGGCGCAGTCTGCGCGAGACTGGTGCAGGGCGCAAACGGGAAATGCGGGGGCTCTCGGCTCTGGCCATTGCCGCGCGGCTGCGCTATCCGGGCGAGGCTTGTGAAGGGGGTGCACGATGACCGAAAGAGCCGCATTCGAGACGCCGGGGCCGGTGGAGGCCGATCTGCGCGAGGCGATCTCTCGCATCGATGAGATCATCGCCGAGGCGCGCGAGGGGCGCATGTTCATCCTCGTCGATCACGAGGACCGTGAAAACGAGGGCGATCTGGTGATTGCTGCCGAGTTCGCCACGCCCGAGGTGGTGAACTTCATGGCCACGCACGGGCGCGGCCTCATCTGCCTGCCGATGACGCCTGAGCGGATCGACCGGCTGGGCCTGCCGATGATGGCAGTCAACAATTCCTCGCGCCATGAGACGGCGTTCACCGTCTCGATCGAGGCGCGCGAGGGGGTGAGCACCGGCATTTCCGCCCATGACCGCGCGTTGACCATCGCCACGGCGATCAATGAGCAGAACACGATGGCAAGCCTTGCCACGCCGGGCCATATCTTTCCGTTGCGCGCGCGGCGCGGCGGCGTGCTGGTGCGGGCGGGCCACACCGAGGCGGCGGTCGACATCGCGCGGCTTGCGGGACTCAATCCCGCCGGCGTGATCTGTGAGATCATGGCCGAGGATGGCAGCATGGCGCGGCTGCCGGACCTGATCGGCTTTGCCAAGCAGCACGGACTCAAGATCGGCACGATCTCGGACCTCATCGCCTATCGCCACAAGCATGACAACCTGGTGATCGAGACGGGTCGCGCGCCGGTCTCATCCTGCCATGGCGGCGACTGGGAGATGCGGATTTTCGCCGACCAGATCACCGGGACCGAGCATGTGGTGCTGATCAAGGGCGACATTTCCGATGGCGCGCCGGTGCTGACGCGGGCGCACGCGCTCAACGCGCTGGAGGATGTGCTGGGGATCGGCGCAGAGCTTGCCCATGGCCCGGCGGGCAAGCTGCCGCGCGCCATGGAGATCATCGCCCGCGAGGGGCGCGGCGCGGTGTTCCTGTTCCGTCAGCCCCGACCCAAGCTGGCCGGCGAGATGGAGGAGGATGACGGGCCGCGCATCATCAAGCAGACCGGGCTTGGCGCGCAGATCATGGCGGTTCTGGGCATTCACGAATTGATCCTTCTCACGGACAGCCCCGACACGCGCTATCTGGGCCTTGACGCCTACGGGATCAGCATTGTGGGCACGCGTCCGCTGAAAGAGGTGTGAAATGGCCGAACACGAATATACCTTGCCACGTGCGGAACTCGACAAGCCGGTGAAGCTCCTGATCGTGGTGGCGCCGTTCTACCGCGACATTGCCGACAACCTCATCGCGGGGGCTGTGGCCGAGATCGAGGCGACGGGGGCCACTCACGAGATCGTCGAGGTGCCAGGCGCGTTGGAGATTCCCACCGCTATCGGGATTGCAGAGCGAATGGCGAATTTCGACGGATATGTGGCGCTTGGTTGCGTGATCCGGGGCGAGACGACGCATTACGAGACGGTGTGCAATGACAGTTCGCGCGGGATCACGCTTTTGGGGCTGGAGGGGGTGTGCATCGGCAATGGCATCCTGACGGTGGAAAACCGTGCGCAGGCCGAGGTGCGCGCAGATCCAGGCGCCATGAACAAGGGGGCAGGGGCGGCGGCGGCGGCCTTGCATCTGATCGCGCTCGCCCGTAAATGGGGCGGCCCGCGCAAGGGGGTGGGGTTTCAGCCCGCTTCCGAGGAATATCGCATCGCGGGCACAGAAAAGGATACCCCCACCGTATGAGCGACGCGCGCGACCCCCAGAACCGGCACAGCCTGAAATCCGCTGCCCGGCTTTATGCCGTCCAGGCGCTTTACCAGATGGAGCAATCGGGCCAGACCGTCGAGGCGGTGCGGCGCGAGTTTCTCGATTTCCGCTTCGGCGAGGAGGTCGAGGAGGGCGTCGAGATGGCCGAGGGGGATGCAAAGCTGTTCGGGCGGTTGCTCGACGAGGCGGTGAACTGGCAGGCGAAGATCGACCAGATGACTGACCGGGCGCTGGTGGCGAAATGGCCGATCGCGCGGATCGATCCGGTGTTGCGCGCGCTGTTTCGCGCCGCCGGTGCCGAGATGACGCAGACCGCCACCCCGCCCAAGGTGGTGATCATGGAATTCGTCGATGTGGCCAAGGCCTTCTATCCCGAGGGCCGCGAGGCGAAATTCGTCAATGCCGTGCTCGACCACATGGCGCGCGAGGCGCGGCCCGAGGCGTTCTGATCCCGCAGCGGCCGCATCCCCGCGCCCCGGCCCGTCGCTCGGCCTGCCGCGCGCGCTACGGAGCGAGATAGCGATTGGGATCGACGCTCTCGAACCCGTCGCGCACCTCGAAATGCAGCGCCGCCGCACCGTCGCGGCGGATCTCGGCGATCTTCTGGCCGCGCGCGACCGTGTCGCCCTTCTTGACGTTGAGCGCGCCCACGTTGGAATAGACGGTCAGCAGGCTGCCCTGATGGCGGATGACCACGATGGGAATGCCGTTGGTATCCTCGGTGATGGCCGCGACCGTGCCCGCATCGGCGGCCTTTACGGGCGCGCCTGGCGCGGCGGCGATGTCGATGCCGTCATTGCGGCCCTTGGCATAGTCCCGGATGATCGATCCTTCGACGGGCTGGATCATGCGCGCGCTGCCCGGTCTGGTTTCGGTCTGGCCCAGATCGGGGGCGGCGACCGGGGTGGCGGGGGCGGCGGCGGGTTTGGTTTCTTCGGCGGGCAGGGGGCGCGCGGCGCTGGGCGGTGTCGGCGTGGGAGAGCCCGAGCCGGGGGGCGTGACGGTGGCAGTTTCGCGCGCGTCGAAAGGCGCGGCCGTCTCGCCAGGCATGGCCACCGGGATCAACAGATACTGCCCCTCACGCACGGCGAAATCCGGGCCGAGACCGTTCCAGTCGGCCAGGTTCCGGACCGAGACATTGTAAAGCCGTGCGATGGAAAAGGCGCTTTCGCCGCGCTCGACCCTGTGGCGCACGGGTTCCGCACCGGCCTGCGGGGCCGCAGCGGTGGTGCGCGGGGGGTCAAGATCGGTGGTCTGCACGCGCTGCGCGTCGGCGCGCGCGATGGCACCGCCCGCGACCGAAGCGATATCGACGCCCGAGGGCGGCTGGATCGGCCCGCCTGCGGGCTCGGCCACGCGGTGGGGAAGTGCCACGATTTCGCCCTCGCGCAGGATGTCGCCGGTCTGGATGCCGTTGAAGCGCGCAAGTTCCTCGGCATCGGTGCCGATCCGCGTGGCAAGGCGCGCCAGCGTGTCGCCGCGCCGCGCCACCGCCACCTGATAGCTGGGATAGGAGATGATGCCGCGCGCGTCGGGTTGCGGGCGCGCAGAGGACGAGGCGGTACGCGCTGCCGCTGCGGTGCTGGGTGCGTCGCCGAAGGCGCCGCGCATGTCGATATCGAGCGGCTGGCTACAGGCAGCAAGCCCTGCCGCAAGCCCCATGCCGAGTGCCAGATGTCGCGGTAAATGTCGCATGCCCATACTCCTGTCCCTTGCCTGTTTCTGTGCCCGGCTCTTGCGGGTGGTCAGCCGTCGCGCCCCAACCCTTCGACCAGCGGCACGAACCGCACCGGGCGCAGCTCGTCATAGTCGTATCCGGTCTCGTGCCGGGTCACGCGGATGAGGTGCTGCACCGCGTCGGACTGGCCGACGGGCACGACCATGATACCGCCGATCTTGAGCTGGGCCAAGAGCGGGCCGGGCGGGTCCTCGGCTGCCGCCGTCACGATGATCCGGTCGAAGGGGGCCTGTTCGGGTAGGCCAAAGCTGCCATCGGCGGTGAGCGCGATGATATTGGTGAGACCAAGCGCGGCGAATATCTCGCTGGCCTCGCGCACGAGGCGTCGGTGGCGGTCCACGGTGTAGACGCGGCGCGCAAGCTGGCTCAGGATCGCGGCCTGATAACCCGACCCGGTCCCCACCTCAAGCACCTTGTCGCGGCCCGTCACCCTGAGCGCCTGTGTCATCAGCCCCACCACCGAGGGCTGGCTGATTGTCTGGCCGCAGGCAATGGGCAGCGGCATGTCCTCATAGGCATGATCGGTGAAATAGCCGCGCACGAAAGGGCCGCGGTCGATTCGCTCCATCGCGGTGAGCACGCGCGCATCCGTCACGCCGCGAGAGCGCAGGGAAAAGAGGAACTGCATCTTGCGTTCGGCGATATGATCGGCCTCGTCGCTCATTCGATGGCTTTCAGCGCCTCCAGCGCGTCATGCGCTGTCAGGTCCGCGCGCATCGGCGTGACCGAGATATAGCCTTGGAGGTTCACATCGGCGTCCGAGCCGGGGCTTGTGGGCTGTTGTTGCGGTGCGCCCGTGACCCAGAGAAAGCGCCGCCCCGATGGCGAGTGGGCCGGCTCGACACCAAAGCCCATGTCGCGGCGAAAGCCCTGCCGCGCGGCGCGCACGCCCTTGACGCTCTCCGCCGGGACGGGCGGAAAGTTGATGTTGTAGAAGATGCCGTAATCGTCGCGCGTCCACACGCCCTTGTCCAGAAGGCGGCGCAGCACGGGCAGGCCATGCACGCGCGCGGCCTCGAACGGGTCGGTGGCGTCGCGCTGCGCGGGGCCGTAATACTGGCTGAGCGCGACCGCAGGCACACCATGCAGTGCCGCCTCCATCGCCGCGCCCACGGTGCCGGAATAGACCGCGTTCTCTGCCGAGTTGTTGCCCCGGTTGACGCCCGAGAGCACCAGGTCGGGGCGGGCATCCTTCATCACGTCATAGAGCCCCGCCAGCACGCAATCGGCCGGGCTGCCCTCGGCGGCATAGCGGCGCGGGGCCATTTCGCTGATCATCATGGGGCGGGTATAGGAGATGCAATGGCCGACGCCAGATTGCTCGAAGGCGGGGGCCACGGTCCAGACCTCACCGGCATCGCCCGCAAGCGCGGCGGCGATTTCCGTCAGCACCGCAAGCCCCGGTGCGTTGATGCCGTCGTCATTGGTGATCAGAATGCGCATGAACCTGCCCCTGTTGTCCCGGTCTCTCTCTATCGCGCCCACGGGCAGGCAACAAGCGCCGCGCGCATCATGGCTGCATGGGCAGACACGGGCCTGTACGGCGGCCAAGCCCTGCACGTGACGCAATGCTGCAATGCCGCAATTTCCGGTTGGCAGGTGCGCGACAGACGGTTAGGGGGGAGAGGCGGCGGAGCGGTCAGGCTTTGTCAAGGGCCTTCGGTCGCCGGTTCCCCGCACCACACGCGAACAACAAGGACAACCGGACTGCACCGCAGGCCGGACAGGAAACGGATTCACGCATGATTTCTCTCGACGCCTATCGGGCGCAATGGTTCGGCAATGTCAGGGGCGATATCCTCGCCGGCCTGGTGGTGGCGCTGGCGCTCATCCCCGAAGCTATCGCCTTTTCGATCATCGCGGGCGTTGACCCCAAGGTGGGGCTATATGCAAGCTTCTCGATCTCGGTGCTGATCGCCATCACCGGCGGCCGGGCGGGCATGATCTCGGCCTCGACGGCGGCGACGGCGGTGTTGTTCATCACGCTGGTGCGCGATCATGGTCTGGAATATCTGCTGGCCGCGACGGTGCTGGCGGGGCTGATCCAGATCGCGGCGGGGGTGCTGCGGCTGGGATTTGTCATGCGCTATGTGTCGAAATCGGTGATGACCGGCTTTGTCAACGCTCTGGCAATCCTCATCTTTCTGGCGCAATTGCCGGAACTTGATCCGCGCACGGTCACCTGGATGACCTATGCGCTGGTGGCGGGGGGGCTTGCGATCATCTATCTTTTCCCGCTCTTGACCAAGGCGGTGCCCTCGCCGCTGGTGACGATCGTGGTGCTGACGGTGGTGGCCTTTTTCCTTGGCCTTGATGTGCGCACCGTGGGTGACATGGGCGCGCTGCCCGACACGCTGCCGGTGTTTCTGATCCCGCAAATCCCGCTCACCTTCGAGACGCTGACGATCATCCTGCCTTATTCCATGGCCGTGGCCATCGTGGGCCTGCTCGAAAGCCTGATGACCCAGACCATCGTCGATGATCTGACCGACACCAAATCCAACCGCTCTCAGGAAATGGTTGGGCAGGGCATCGCCAATACCGCGACCGGGTTCATCGGTGGCATGGCGGGTTGTGCGATGATCGGTCAGTCGATCATCAACGTGAAATCCGGCGGGCGCGGGCGGCTGTCGTCTTTCTCGGCGGGCGTGTTTCTGCTGGCGATGGTTGTGGGGCTGGGCGATGTCGTGAGCATGATCCCGATGGCGGCGCTGGTGGCGATCATGATCATGGTCGCGGTCGGCACCTTTTCGTGGTCGTCGATCCGCAATCTGCGCGAGCATCCGCGCTCGTCCTCGGTTGTGATGATCGCCACGGTGGTGACGGTGGTCTATACCCACAACCTCGCCATCGGGGTGTTGGTGGGCGTGCTTCTGTCGGGGATCTTCTTTGCCGGCAAGATTGCGCAGCTTTTCAAGGTCACGACCGACATCACCAAAAGCGGCAGCCACCGCACCTATGTGGTCGAGGGGCAGTTGTTCTATGGCTCGGTCGAGGATTTCATGAACGCGTTCAACTTCAAGGAAGCGTTGGAAAAGGTCATCATCGACGTCAGCCGCGCGCATATCTGGGACATCTCGTCGGTGCAGGCGCTGGACATGGTGATCCTCAAGTTCCGCCGCGACGGGGCCGAGGTCGAGATCATCGGGATGAACGAGGCGACAGAAACCATCGTCGACAAGCTTGCCATTCACGACAAGCCCGGCGCAATGAACAAGCTGATGGCGCATTGAGGAGATGAGGACCATGACAGACAAGATCATCGCACTTGTGGACGGCTCGCTCTATTCGGCATCGGTCTGCGAGCACGCCGCCTGGATCGCGCAGCGCACCGGCGCGGCGGTGGAACTGCTGCACGTTCTGGGGCGTCGCGAGGGGACGGAGAAACAGGACCTGTCGGGCGCGATCAGGCTTGGTGCGCGCTCGGCCTTGCTGGAAGAGCTGGCCGAGCTTGACGCACAGCGCGCGCGTCTGGTCGCGCATCGCGGGCGCGCGATCCTCGAAGACGCCCGCGCCATCCTCGACCGCGCTGGCATCAACGAGATCACCACGCGGCTGCGCCATGGCGATCTGGTCGAGAGCGTGACCGAGGTCGAGCAAGATGCCAGCATGATCCTCATCGGCAAGCGCGGCGAGGCGGCGGATTTCGCCAAGGGGCATCTCGGCTCCAATCTGGAGCGTATCGTGCGCGCAAGCACCCGGCCCGTCTTTGTCGCCGCCCGCGCCTTTCGCCCGATCGAAAAAGTGCTGGTGGCCTATGACGGCGGCACCTCGGCCATGAAGGCCGTGGATTTCGTCGCCGGCAATCCGCTGTTCAGCGGTCTCGCGGTGCAGGTGGCCACCGTCGGCACCGCCACGCCCGAGACGCGCAAGGGTCTTGACGAGGCGCGCGCGCGCCTCGAGGCGGCAGGGATCGCGGCCACAACAGAGGTTGTCTCCGGTCAGCCCGAAACCGCGCTCGGCAAGCTGGTGGACGAGGCCGGTTTCGACATGGTGGTGATGGGCGCCTATGGTCACAGCCGCATTCGCAGCCTGATCATCGGCTCGACCACGACCGAGATGATGCGCTCGTGCAAGGTGCCGGTGGTGCTGGTGCGCTGAGGCTTGCCAGGGTCCGACGGCTGGTGTTGACTGCGCCCCGAACAGACAGGAAGGAGCGCGCCATGGCACGCACGGTGGTTATCGAGAAAACGGGCGGACCGGAGGTCTTGCAGGTGGTCGAGCGTGAGGTGGGCGCGCCGGGACCCGGCGAAGTCCGCATTCGCCACGCGGCCTGCGGGCTCAACTTCATCGACGTCTATCAGCGCACCGGCCTCTATCCGCTGACGCTGCCCCATGCCCTCGGGATGGAGGCGGCGGGCGTGATCGAGGCCGTGGGCGACGGCGTGACCCATCTGCGCCCCGGTGACCGCGCCGCCTATGCCGCCATCCCGCCCGGTGCCTATGCTGAGGCGCGCGTCATGCCCGCAGCCCAGGTCTGCCCACTGCCCGAGGGGATTTCCTTCGAAGATGCCGCCTCGATCATGTTGCAGGGTATGACGGTGGAATATCTCTTTCACCGGGTCTGGCCGCTGGAAAAGGGGCAGACCGTGCTTTTCCACGCCGCCGCCGGGGGCGTCGGTCTTCTGGCCTGCCAATGGGCGCGCTCCGAGGGCATCCGCCTCATCGGCACCGCCGGGACTGACGAGAAATGCGCGCTGGCGGTCGAGAATGGTGCCGACATCTGCCTCAACTACCGCTCCGGCGATTTCGTCGAAGAGGTCAAGGCGCTCACCGGCGGCGCGGGCGTCGATGTGGTGATGGACGGGGTGGGCCAGGACACGTTCGAGCGCTCGCTCGATTGCCTGAAGCCGCTGGGCATGATGATCTCCTTCGGCAATGCTTCGGGCCCCGTGCCGCCGGTGAGCCTGCTGACGCTCGCGGCCAAAGGCTCGCTCAAGCTCACCCGCACGACGCTGTTTACCTTCCTCGCCGATCATGCCCGCTGCCAGGCCATGGCGCGGCACCTGTTCGACAAGGTAGAGAGCGGCGTGGTGCGCCCCAATATCGGCCGCCGCTACCCGCTGGAGCAGATCGCCGAGGCGCATCGCGCCCTTGAAGCGCGTGCAACCACCGGCTCGACGGTGATCACGCTCTGAGATGCGGATTCGTGGTGGCAAGGCAAATTGTGCCTTGTGCTCCCGCCATTGCCCCCGCTATACGCATCGGCGGAGACGTGGCCGAGTGGTCGAAGGCGCTCCCCTGCTAAGGGAGTAGGCCCGGAAGGGTCTCGTGGGTTCGAATCCCATCGTCTCCGCCACAAACCATTCGTGAACCTGAGACGAGGCTCCTGTGATGGCCTTTTTTCTTTTTGTTTCAAAGGGGTTTAGCGATGCCATCCGACTTTCGGAGACTGGCGTTTCGGCCGAAATCAGTCTCTGAACGCCTTGCGTCTCTTTCCATCCGCCCTTCATCTAAATCGAGACGGATTCAAAACTGTCCGTCGTTTAGATGCTTGCGGAAAATGTGTTGCGCCGCAGTTGAGGGAGGTTCGACCGCTATCGAAACGGTCAGAGACACCTGAAGGCGGCGTGGTTGTGCGGGGTGGCGCGAATGACCGCAAGAAGTCTCTGATGACAAACAGACTTTCCGCTCATAGCCTGGCGGCATGTCGAATGTGCCCTGGACAGATGAAGAAAACGACCTGATCGTCGCGGATTACTTAGCGATGCTGGCCAAGGACATGGCGGGCCGTTTCTACAACAGTCGAACAACCGCTCGCAGGGTGTGGCGAGCGTGCTGCATGTCAGGCCGAATCATCCGTATGTCTGGCCGATCTTCCACAATATCCTGCCCGAGGCGCGGGCCACCTTGCGCGTTCTGGCGGATTGGTTCAGGTCTCTTTGATCGTCGTGATGCGAAAGCTCACGGCCTCGGCGATATGGGGCAGGCGGACGGCATCCGAGCCATCGAGATCGGCGATCGTGCGCGCCACCCGCAAGACCCGGTGATAGCCGCGCGCGGTCAACCCGAACCTGTCTGCCACGCGGTTGAGCAGCGCGCGGCCCTCCGTATCTGGCGTGGCGATCTCTTCGAGGGTCTCGCCTTCGGCATCGGCATTGAGGCGCATGTCGGGCCGATGCGCGAAACGCGCCTGTTGCAGCGCCCGCGCGCCCGCGACCCGCTCGGCCACCTGGGCCGATCCTTCGCCGCTTGCGGGCAGGTCGAGATCGGTAAAGGCCACTGGCGGCACGTCGAGACGCAGGTCGAACCGGTCCATCAGCGGGCCGGAAATGCGCCCCATATAATCCTCGCCGCAATTTGGCGCGCGCGAACAGGCGCGCGCGGGATCGCTCAGGTGCCCGCATTTGCAGGGGTTCGCGGCAGCGACCAGAAGGAACCGGCAGGGATATTTCACGTGGGCATTGGCGCGTGCGATCATCACCTCGCCGGTCTCGATCGGCTGGCGCAGGGTCTCGAGCACGGGGCGGGGAAATTCGGGAAACTCGTCCATGAAAAGCACGCCGTTATGGGCTAGGCTGATCTCGCCGGGCTTGGCACTGCGCCCGCCGCCGGTGATCGCGGCCATCGAGGCGGTGTGATGCGGTTCTCGGTAAGGGCGCGTGCGGCTGATCCCGCCGTCCGAGATGAGGCCCGCGACCGAGTGGATCATCGAGGTTTCCAGCGCCTCGGCGGGGTTGAGCGGCGGCAGTATCCCCGGCAGGCGCGCGGCGAGCATGGATTTGCCAGAGCCGGGCGGGCCCACCATCATCATGTGGTGCCGCCCCGCGGCGGCGATTTCGAGCGCGCGCTTGGCGCGCTCCTGTCCTTTGACGTCGCGCAGGTCACGCCCCGGCGGTGGCCCGCTCACCTCGCCCGGTAGCGAGGGCGCGATGGGGCATTCGCCGGTGAAGTGGCGCACCACATCGGCGAGCGAGCCCGCCCCGATCACCTGCGCTGCGCCCACCCAGGCGGCCTCTGCGCCCGAGGCGCGCGGGCAGAGCAGGATGCGGTTCTCCTCGGCTGCCGACATGGCGGCGGGCAACGCACCGATGACGGGCACGAGCGTGCCGTCGAGCGACAACTCGCCAAGCGCCGTGGTGCCCTCGACCGCGTCATGGGGCAGGATGTCGAGCGCGGCGAGCAGGGCGAGCGCGATGGGCAGGTCGAAATGGCTGCCTTCCTTGGGCAGGTCGGCGGGCGAGAGGTTCACCGCGATGCGCTTGGAGGGCAGCGAGATGGCCAGCGCCGAGAGCGCCGCGCGCACCCGCTCGCGCGCCTCCGACACGGCCTTGTCGGGCAGGCCCACGAGGGCAAAGCCCGGCACGCCCGCGAGCACGGCGCATTGCACCTCGACCGGGCGCGCCTCGACCCCTTCGAAAGCCACGGTATAGGCGCGTGCGACCATGTTCTCCCCACGCGGAAATTCGTCAGGGTTAACGGGTAGCGCCGCGAGGTTTAAGAATGGTTAACGCGTCACGGGGAAGCCGACATGGAAGCCGTCGGGGCGGCGGGTGCAGGCCCCGCCGCCCCACGCTTGCTTCAGGCCGCCGAAAAGCCCGCGTCGAGTGCGTCGAGGATCACGTCCACCTCCGCCTCGGAAATCACCAGCGGCGGCGACATCAGCACGTTATGCGCCCCAAGCCGCACCATCGCGCCCGCGTCATAGGTGGCGGTGTGGATGCGTTGCATGGTGGCCGCGTCCATCGGCGTCTTGGCCGCGCGGTCGCTGACGATCTCGATCCCGGTCATCAGGCCATGCCCGCCGCGCACATCGCCGATGATGCTGTGCTTTTCGGCCAATCGCCTGACGCCCTCGTAAAGCTGTGTGCCGCGCGCGGCGGCATTGGTCTTGGTATCAAGCCGCAGCGTCTCGGCCAGGCAGGCCACCACCGCTGCCGCGCCCACGGGATGGGCCGAATAGGTATAGCCCGTCCAGATCGCGCCACGCGCGTCCGAGGTCTCGAACACCTCGGCCACCGGGCCCGAGATGAGCACGCCGCCCACCGGGAAATAGCCCGAGGTGATGCCCTTGGCGATGGTCATCAGGTCGGGCCTGACCCCCCAATGCCGCGCCCCGGTCCAGTCGCCGGTGCGCCCGAAGCCGCAGATCACCTCGTCGGAAATGAGCAGGATGCCGTAGCGGTCGCAGATCGCGCGCATGTGGCCCATGAAGGACGCATCCGGCACGATCACGCCGCCTGCGCCGAGGATCGGCTCCATGATGAAGGCCGCGATGGTCGAGGGGTCCTGAAACTCGATCTCGTCCACCATGGCGGCGGCGATCTTCTCGGCAAGGCGCGCCGGGTCGCTTTCGTCAAAGGGGTTGCGATAGGCATAGGGCGCGGGGATGTGGAAACAGCCGGGCAGAAGCGGCTCATAGCCGATGCGGAAGCGGTTGTTGCCGTTCACGCTCGCGCCGCCCCAGTGGGTGCCGTGATAGCCCTTCTTGAGGCTGAGGAACTTGGTGCGCGTGGGTTCGCCGCGCAGGCGGTGGTATTGGCGGGCAAGGCGCAGCGCGGTATCGACGCTGTCCGACCCGCCCGAGGTGAAGAATACCCGCTCCATCCCGTCCTCGGCAAAGAATTCGCGCACCGCGTAGGAGGCCTCGATGGCGGCCGGGTTGGTGGTGCCCGCAAAGCCCGAGTAATAGGGCAATTGCCAAAGCTGATCGGAAATCGCCTGTTTCACCGCGTCATTGGAATAACCGAGATTGACGCACCAAAGCCCGCCCACGGCATCCACGACCGAATGGCCGTCGATGTCGTGCAGGCGCACGCCTTCGGCGGTCTTGATGATTCGCGGCGCGTTGCGCTGCGCCTCGCCGGGATGGCCCATCGGCTGCCAGAGGTGGCGGGCGTTCATCTCGCGCAGGAAATTGTCGTCTTTCATTGTGGTGCTCCGGGAGGGGGTAGGATTTGATCAAATTCTGCCACCGCGCACGGGAACTGTCCAGAGGGCGTGTGGACAGATGCGCGGCTGCGTGGCACGCTGTCCGCCCAAACAAGCGCCGATGCGCGAGAGGATCGGCGAAGACGCCCCCCCCCCGTTCAGTTCACCGTGCTTTCCAGCCCCTCGGGTTGCCCCACAACCACGAAGGTCAGCGCCTCAGGGTCAAGCCACTCGCGCGCCACGCGGTTGATCTCGTCGAGGGTGACCGCGTTCACCATGTCGTTGCGGTTGACGATGTAATCGGTGGGCAGCCCGTCCATCTGCATCCCCACGGCGATCGAGGCAATGGTGCCGTTGCCATCGAATCGCAGCGGATAGGCCCCGGTCAGATAGGTCTTGGCGTTCTCCAACTCCTCCGCCGTCACGCCCTCGTCGCGCAGCCGCGTCCATTCGGCGCGGATCACGGCGATGGCCTCGGCCACGCGGTCATTGGCCGAGGCGACCGAGCCGGTCCAGACCTCCGCCGCGTCGCGGTCGGCGATGTAGGAATAGACGCCATAGGTCAGCCCGCGCTTCTCGCGCACCTCGGTCATCAGCCGGCTTTCAAACCCGCCGCCGCCAAGAATATGGTTGAGGATGAAGGCCGCGAAGAAATCCGGGTGATGCCGGTCGATGCCCGGTTGCACAAACAGCGCGACGGATTGCGGCGTGGCGAAATCCACCAGCTTGACACCGCCGGGCAGGGTCAGTTCCGCACGCGGCGGCAGCGGCGCGCCGGTCTCGGGCAGGTCGCCGAGCAGGTGATCGAGCAGCGCGCCAAGCTCGTCGGCGGTGATGTCGCCGACGGCGCTGATATAGACCCGGTCGCGGGCAAGCGCGCCCTTGTGCGCCTCAAGAATATCGTCACGCGTGAGTGCGGCGACGCTCTCGGGCGTGCCCTCGCGCTTGGAGCCGTAGGGGTGGGTGCCATAAATGAGCCGCGCCGCCTCGCGGCTGGCGATGTCGCGCGGGTTGGTCTCGGCTGCACGCAGCCCCGCCAGAACCTGCGCGCGCACCCGCTCGATGGCGTCATCGTCAAAGCGTGGCGCGATCAGGCTGTCGCGCAGAAGGTCCACAGAAGGCTCGCGGCTCTCGGTCAGGAACCGTGCCGAGATGCTCACCGCGTCGTCGCTTGCGCTATAGCCGAAGCGCGCGGCCAGTTCTTCGGTCGCCTGCGTGAAGGCACGCGCGTCGCGCTCTCCCGCACCTTCCTCCAGAAGGCCCACCATCAGGTTGGTCGCCCCGCGCGCGCCCGTCGCATCAAGCGAGGTGCCACCGCGAAAGCGCAACTCCAGCGCCACGAAGGGGATCGAATGATCCTCGACCAGCCAGGCGTTGAGGCCTCCCGGCGTGGTGATCTCGGCCACCTCGACACCCGCGCGCGCGGGCAGGGCTGCGGCCAGCAGGACGAGCGTCAGAACGAAACGGATCATTGCGTCACCTCCGGGGCCATCAGCCAGCCCGTCACCGATTGCCGTCGGTCAAGCACGTCACGCGCGGCGGTCATGATATCCTCGGCACCGACCGCCTGCAGGATGTCGGGCCAGGCCTGCACATCCGCCACGGTCAACCCCTGTGTCAGCGCCGCGCCATAGCGCCGTGCCAGCGACGAGGCATCGTCCCGGTCATAGATTTCCTGCGCGCGCAGCTGGCTCTTGATCCTCTCCAGATGCGCGGCATCCGGGCCGGTTTCCAGAAAGCCGGTCAGGACATCGTCCATCGCCGCCTCGGCCTCGGCCAGCGTCACGCCGGGGGCGGGCACAACCACAAGATCGAAGGTGGTGCTGTCAAGCGACATCCCTGAATACCAGGCCCCCACCTGCACCGCGATCTGGCTCTCGAATTGCAATTTCTGGGTCAGCACGGCGGTCTGTCCGCCGCCCAGAAGCTGCGCCAGAAGGGTCAGCGCCGCCGCGCGCTCCTGCGCGCCGCTGTCGCGTTCGGGGGCAAGGTAGGAGCGGCTGACATAGGGTTGCGACACGCGCGGATCACGGAAAGTCATGCGCCGCTCGGCCAGTTGCGGCGGCTCTTGCGGGCGGGCGCGCGGGGGCAGGTCGGGATTGGCCGGGATCACGCCGTAATGCTTTTCGGCCAGCGCGCGCACCTCGCCCGGGTCGGCATCGCCCGCGACCACGAGAATGGCGTTGTTGGGCGCGTAATACCGGGTGTAATAGGCAAGCGCATCGTCAAGCCCGAGCGCCTCCATCTCGTGCCGCCAGCCGATGATCGGCACGCCGTAGCGGTGATTGAGATATTGCAGCGCGCTTTTCTGCTCGCGGTAGAGCGCCGAGGGGCTGTTCTCGACCCGCTGATTGCGCTCTTCGATGATGACATCGCGCTCGGTCAGGATGTCGGCCTCGTCTAGCCGAAGGTTCACCATCCGGTCCGCCTCCATCCCCATCACCAGATCGAGTCTATCGGCGGCGATGCGCTGGAAATAGGCGGTGTAGTCGTAGCTGGTGAACGCATTGTCCGAGCCGCCGTTGCGCGCCACCGTGGCCGAAAACTCGCCCGGTGCCAGCGTGTCGGTACCCTTGAACAGAAGGTGTTCCAGAAAATGTGCCACGCCCGAGACGCCCGGTTCCTCATCCGCCGATCCGGCGCGATACCAGACCATATGCGTCACCACCGGGGCGCGCCGGTCCTCGATCACCACCACCTCCATGCCGTTTTCCAGCGTGAAATGCGTCACCTGCTGGGCCATGGCTGCAAGCGGAGCGAGACTCACAAGGCAGGCGGCAAGAAGTCGGCGCATGGCGGCACTCCGGTCTGGGGACGTTGAGTTAAAGATACGTCTGGTCGGCCGGGTTTCAAGCCGCGTCAGGGCGCGGGCGGGCTTGCCGGCGTGCGCACACCGCGATTGCGCAGGCGAAGTTCCTCGGCATGGGCGTCAAGCCATTGCCGTTCATAGGCCTGAACGTAATCGTCGCCGGGCAGGATGCGGAAAATGTTGACCTGCCCATAGCTGCGGCGAACATCGATATCCTCGGCGGCAAGCGTCTGGCGGATCGCTGGGTCGCGACCATAGCGGGTGGCATGGGCCAGAAGCCCGGCATCGGCCGCCGAAGGTGCCTCGGCCTGCGTCACCGCCATATTGCCGCCAAGCGCGGCAACGCCGTCGGCCAAGGGGTTCTGGTCGGTGCGGTTCGGCGCGCCGGGGGTTGGCGCGGGCAGCGCGGCCATGTCCGAGGGCATTTCCAGCGGTTTGCTCGGGATGATCGAGAACTCGTCCGGCCCGTTGCCGGTATGGCGGATCTTGGCCAGCGACACTTCGCGGTCACGCCCGCCGCAGCCCGCCACGATTGCGGCGGCCATGAGCATCAGAACGGTCTTGCGCGGCATCCACATCGCCACTCTCCTGCACGTTTCACGACCATGTATCGCATCCCCGCGCCGAGGTCACGAGGGCTTTTTCTCCGAAGGCAGCAGAACAATGCCGAATGCGCCCGCAAAGACCGCGATATCGGCGACGTTGAACGCATAGGGGTTATCGATCCCGCAGCACGACATGTTGAGGAAATCCGCGACAGCCCCGTAAATCAGCCGGTCCACGACATTGCCAAGCGCGCCCCCTACCAGCAGCCCCGCCGCGATCCGGTGCCACCGCCCCGCGCCCTCATGAGCGATCCACCAGAGAACGGCACCGGAAATCAGCAGCGCCACGGCGATGAGCCCCCAGCGGGTTAACGGGTTGTCACCCGCCATCAGCCCGAAATTGATCCCGTAATTCCACGCCATCCGCAGGTTGAGATAGGGTGGCAAGACATCGATGCGCCCCAGCATCCGCAGATCGAGCATATGGACCACGAGATATTTCGTCGCTTGATCGAGCAGAAAGACCCAGAACGCCGTCCAGAAGACCAGCCGCATCCGCCCCGCCTCAGTGCCGGAAATGGCGCATGCCGGTCAGCACCATCGCCAGCCCTGCCTCATCCGCCGCCGCGATCACCTCGTCGTCGCGCATCGAGCCGCCGGGCTGAATGACGGCGGTGGCGCCTGCCTCGGCCGCGGTCAGGAGGCCATCGGCAAAGGGAAAGAACGCATCCGACGCCACGACGCTGCCTTGGGTCAGCGGTGCGGCAAGCCCGAGAGTTTCGGCCATGTCCACCGCCTTGCGCGCGGCGATGCGGCAGCTATCGACCCGACTCATCTGGCCTGCGCCCACGCCCACGGTGGCGGCGTCCTTCACATAGACGATGGCGTTGGATTTGACGTGTTTCGCCACCTTCCATGCAAACAGAAGATCGGCCAGTTCGCGCGGGTCGGGCGCACGTTTGGTCACGACCTTGAGATCGGCGGCGCTGATATGGCCGTTATCCTTGTCCTGCACCAGAAACCCGCCTGAGACCTGTTTGAACATCCGCCCCGCCGTGGCGGGATCGGCCAGCCCCTCGGTCAGCAGAAGGCGCAGGTTCTTTTTCTTGGCAAAAATACTCATTGCGCCGGCATCCGCGCCGGGGGCGATCACCACTTCGGTGAAAATCTCGGCAATCTCCTCGGCGGTCGCGACATCGAGCGGCTGGTTGAGCGCGATGATGCCGCCAAAGGCCGAGGTGCGGTCACAGTCGAACGCGTGTTTATAGGCCGCAAGCAGCGTCGCGCCGCGCGCCACGCCGCAGGGGTTGGCGTGTTTGATGATGGCGCAGGCGGGGCCATCGGCGGGGGCGAATTCGCTGACCAGCTCAAACGCCGCATCGGTGTCGTTGATGTTGTTGTAGCTCAGCTCCTTGCCCTGCACCTGCCGGGCCGTCGCCACGCCGGGCCGGTCAGAGCCGTCCACATAGAAGGCCGCCGCCTGATGCGGGTTCTCGCCATAGCGCAGGGTTTGCGCCAGCGTGCCGGCAAAGGCGCGGCGGCGCGGCGCGGCATCGCCAATGGCCCCGGCGAGCCATGTGCTGACCGCCGCATCATAGGCGGCGGTGCGGGCATAGGCGCGTTGTGCCAGCTTGCGGCGGAAGTTCGGACAGGTGCCGCCGCCGTGCTGATCCATGTCCCCAAGCACTTTTTCGTAATCCTCGACATCCACCACCACGGTCACATGAGCATGGTTCTTTGCCGCGGCGCGGATCATCGCCGGGCCGCCGATGTCGATATTCTCGACGCAGTCGTCATAGTCTCCGCCGCGCGCCACGGTTTCCTCGAACGGGTAGAGGTTCACCACCAGAAGGTCGATCGGGCCGATCCCGTGCGCCTGCATTGCCGCCTGATGCTCGGGATTGTCGCGCAGCGCCAGAAGGCCGCCATGCACCATCGGGTGCAGGGTTTTCACGCGCCCGTCCATCATCTCGGGAAAACCCGTGACATCGGCCACGTCGCGCACAGTCAGCCCCGCCTCGCGCAACGCCTTGGCCGTGCCGCCGGTGGACAGAAGCTCCACCCCCCGGTCGGCCAGCGCGCGGCCCAGATCAATCAGGCCGGTCTTGTCGGAAACGGAAATGAGGGCGCGGGTGATGGGCGCGAGATCGGTCATCGGGATGTGGTCCTGTGCTGTGGCGTCGAAAATCAGTCCTCGGTCTCCGGTTCGGGCGCCTCCCCGGTGACATCGCGGATGCCGACCGGGGTTTCCTGCGCCTTGGCCAGGGACCAGCGAATGCGGGTCGCATAGCCCGTCGCGCGGCCAGACAGAACGATCTGTCTTGTCGCACGCGGCTTGAGGCGCGTTTTTTCAAGATAGACGCTCGGGTGCAAGGCCAAAGCAGACCCGCCATCGGCGCGGAAGATCCAGATCTCGCCGCTGCGCAGCAAAAGCGACACCGCCGTGCCCCCCATGTCGAGCGAGGCCTCTACATCGGGGTGCAGGTGAAACCGGATGTCGAATGGCACGCCATGCAGCCGCGTGGCATCGAGCGCGCGGTCGAATCGGCCCTTGTCGGCCTCGTCCAGCGACAGAAGCATGTCCTCGCCCACCAGGGCGCGCCCGTCCGCCGACAGATCCAGCCTGCGCGCATGGGTCAGGCCATGGCCGCGCAGATAGCCGTCATGCGCCCCCTCGAAGCCCAGCCCGTCGGGGGCCTGCACGATCTGCGCGGGCACGTCGCGCGGCGCCTCTGCCAGCCGGTCTGGGTGGCGCTTGTCGCTGCTCAGCCGCGCGCTCGATCCGTTTGCCAGCACCAGCGTCGAATGCGATGGCGTGGCGCGTCCCGCGCGGCGCCAGTCGGTACCGAAACTCGTGCCAGAGCCGCAGTTCACGATCACCGGCCGCCGCCCCGATGTGAGTTCAAACGCGAGTGTCGAGGCATGTGCGCCGATTGAGGCCGCGCCCGAGGGCGGCGCGACGGCGTCCACGATCACGCTCGTTCGGCCGCGCGCCAGTCGCGCATAGCCCATGGCCAGCCCTGTGCCCGCCCGCGCCTTGACCCCGCTTGCTGCCAGCGCCCCGTCAAGCCGCCCGTCCAGGCCGCGTCCGCCGCCATGAAACCGAGCCAGCCCGCCATCGGCATGGCGCAGCGCCCGCAGGCAGGGTGCGATCCGCTCCACTGCGCGCCAATGCGCCTCGTCGGGGCTTTGCCCTGCCTCGCTCAGGCCAAGCGCGGCCCAGGTCAGCAGGGTGAACACCTCCAGCAGTTCCTCGGGGTTGCGCGAGGGGATGCCGCCGCCCGCGTCGATGCCGTGCGCGCATTCCCGCGCCAGCGCCGTGCGCGCCTCGTCCGTTAGGTGCTCCATGCCCTCCAGCGACACGCCGGCATAGACCAGCCCGGTCAGCGCCTCGAACCGCTTGAGCCCCGGTGCCGCCGCGCGCCAGCGCCAGGCAAGGAATCGCGCCTGCTGCGCCAGCGAGCGAAAGAACGCTTCCGACGCCTCGGGCGTCTGCCCCCGCAGCAGGAAAATCGCATGGCTGATCCAGCGGATAAGTCGTCGTCCAGCCAGATCGGGTGTCCATCCCGGTCCGTCTCCGCGCCCGTAGCGCGCGATCCACGCCCAGAGCCAGGCCTGCGCCTTGGCGCGTGCCGCCGCGTCCCCTGCCGCCGCCAGATCGTCGAGCCAGCCAAAACCTTGCAATTCCTCGGCGAAGGCCGCATCGGGCGCGGGAACATCCCAGAGTATCACGCCGGGGGCCTCGACCAGATGACCGCCGAAAACCAGATTGCCTGCGCAAAGTTGCCGGCCCCGCGCCAGATAGCCGATGCTGCGCGGCTCGGGCTGCGAGACAAAGGCCGTCGCCGGACGGCTCAGCGCCGCGCGCCGCGCGGCCAGCCGGTTTCTCAGACGCGCCCAGCGCGCGGACAGGGATTGCGGTTGCGACATGTGCCTCTGCACGCTTCTTGCGGCGCTCGTGGCGGACTATACGGGCCCTGCGCGCCCGAGTCACCGCCAGATTGCGCCGGGCGCGTCTATCCGCGCCGCAGGCACGCCATATAGAATCCGTCCATGCCGCCCTTCTCGGGCCAGTAATCGGGCCGCAGCCGCAGCCCGCCCTCCTCGGTGATCCACGCGGGGTCCACCCCGGGCAATGCCAGCGCGTCGCGGTCCACCACAAGGCCCTCATGCCGCGCCAGCGCCGCCTCCACCTGACATTCCCCCTCATCAGGCAAAAGCGAGCAGGTGCAGAACACCACCCGCCCACCGGGGCGCAGAAGCGATATGGCGTGATCGAGCATCATTGCCTGCATGTCGATCAGTGCGCCGATCTCGGCCCCGTCCTTGGCGTAGGGCAAATCCGGGTGCCGCCTGATCGTGCCCGTGGCCGAACAGGGCGCATCGAGCAGCACCGCGTCATAGTCTCCGGTCTGCGCCAGCGCGTCGCCGACCACGCAGTCCGCCGCAAGCCCCGTGCGCGCAAGGTTCTCGGCCACCCGCGCCATGCGCCGCTCGGAAAGGTCCACCGCCACCACCCGCGCACCGCCTGCCGCCAGTTGCAGCGTCTTGCCGCCCGGTGCCGCGCACATGTCAAGCACCACCTCGCCCGGTTTCGGGGCCAACACCCGCACAGGCAGGGCGGCAGCGGCGTCCTGCACCCACCACGCCCCTTCGGCATAGCCCGGCAGGGCCGAGATCTGCCCCGGATCGCTCAGCCGCACCGATCCGGTCGGCAGGACCTCGCCGCCCAACCGCGCCGCCCAGTCTTCGGCCCCGTCCCTCACCGTCAGATCGAGCGGCGCGCCCGCGAGATGCGCGCGCTCCATCGCGGCCACCGCGCCCTTGCCCCAGGCCGCCACCAGCGGGTCGCGCAGCCACTCGGGCAGGCGTGGCACGCGCAGATCGTTCCACGCGCGCGGGGCCTCTTCCGCCAACTTGCGCAGCACCGCGTTGATCAGACCCTTGAGCTTGGCGTGGCGCGGGCTTGCGCCCACGATCCCGACAGCTTCGCTGACCACCCCATGCGCCTCGCCGCCTTGCGCCAGTTCCACCACTGCGATCCGCAGCACGTTGCGCACGGGCAGGGGGGGCGCCTTGCGCAGATGCCGCGCGAGCAGACGGTCGGCGCGCTCAAGACCGCGCAGCGCCCCGATCGCCAGACGCTGCGCGCGCGCGCGATCCTGGGGCGGCAGCCGGTCTAGCGTTCCGATGCTCTCGGACAAAAGCCGCCCCTCGCCCAGCACCTGATCGAGCAGGCGCGCGGCGGCGACGCGGGCGGGGCTTGGATGGGTCATGGGCTTTTCCTTGGCCTTCGGACAGGCGCGCGATATATCAATGCCAAACCCCCGAGGAAAGCGCCATGACCGACGACACGCCCCGCGATCTTCCCCCTGCTGCCCAACGCGCCCTTGCCGAGGCCGAAGAGCGCCGCCGCAAGGCCGCAGCGCTTGACCTGCCCAGGGAGTTGGGCGGCCGCCGCGAGGGGCTGGAGCCGGTGCGCTATGGCGATTGGGAGAAAAAGGGTATCGCCGTCGATTTCTAGGGCGCAATCAGCGCAGGTAGAGATCGGCGAACTGCCCCGTGCCCTGATCCGAGATGAACCGTATGGTGTCGCCATTCAGGCGCACCGCCTGACAGTTGGGGCCAAGGTCCATCTCTCCCCAATAGAGGCTGCGGCAGAAATAATCCCCGTCCCACCGCCACGCGCCGCGCACGTCGCGGCCAAAGGCGCGGCCCCGGATATGACCGTCCGGCGTCACCTTGAGGCGGATGCCGAAGCGGGTGAGGTCGCGGCCAGAGATGAGCGAGACAAAGCCATCACGCTCGGTCACGGGCGCGAAATCGGCGCGCGCAGGCAGCGCCAGCCCGAAAAGGAGAATGAGAGCAATTGCGTATCGCATGGCAAACCGTTCGAGAGAAAACGTGTCACCATTTGATTACGCAGGCCGGGCCCGCCCGGATCACTCCGCCCTGAGCCCGAGCACGTCGATCATGTCATATTCACCGGGGTTCTTTCCCTGACCCCAGAGCGCCGCGCGCAGCGCGCCACGGGCGAAAATCGCCCGGTCGGTGGCGATATGGCGCAGCACCACACGCTCGCCCGCGCCGGCAAAGATCACGTCATGCTCGCCCACCACATCGCCGCCGCGAATGGCGGCAAAGCCGATATGGCCGCGCTCGCGCCGCCCCGTGATCCCGTCGCGGCCCCGGTCGGCCACCGTCTCGAGCACCACGTTGCGCCCCTCTGCCGCCGCCTCGCCCAGCATCAGCGCGGTGCCCGAGGGCGCATCGACCTTCTGGTTGTGATGGGCCTCGACGATCTCGATGTCGAAACTCTCGTCCAGCGCGGCGGCCACGCGCTTCGTCAGTTGCACCAGCAGGTTCACGCCAAGGCTCATGTTGCCCGCCCGCACGATCACCGCATGGCGCGCCGCCGCCGCCAGCCGTTTCAGGTGGGCGTCCTCGAACCCGGTCGTGCCGATCACATGCACCACCCGCGCCTGCGCCGTGATCGTCGCCAGATCGACGCTCGCGGCGGGGGCGGTAAAGTCGATCACCGCATGGGCGGTAGCCACCACCTCAAGCGGGTCGTCGCTTACCACTACGCCCAGATCCGCCCCGCCCATGGCACGGCCCAGATCCTGCCCGATCCAGGGATGTCCGGGCCGTTCCAGCGCGCCTGTAAGCCGCGCCTGCGCGCTTTCGCCCACCACGCGCACCAGCATCTGCCCCATGCGCCCCGACACGCCGTTGATCACGATACCCGGCAGATCGCCCATATCCCGCGCTCCCTTGTTCATTCGCCGTCTGCTTAGCCCGCGCCCGCGCCCCCGGCAAGGCGGCGGCATTGATCTTGGCCGCGATTCGCGCGCATATCGGCGCCAGCCCAGCCAAGGAGAGCGTCATGGACCTGCGCAAGATCACCGAGGATTTTTCCGTCTCCCCCCAGATCGAGGTCGCGGACGTGCCCGACATCGCAGAAGCCGGCTATCGCGCGATCCTGTGCAACCGCCCCGATGGCGAGGAAATGGGCCAGCCCGTCTATGAAGCCGTGGCCGAGGCCGCCCGCGCCGCAGGGCTCCAGGTGCAGTTCCTGCCGATCATCTCGGGGCAGATGACGCGCACCGATGCCGAGGCGTTCAGCACAGCGCTCGACACCCTGCCCAAGCCCATCCTCGCCTATTGCCGCACCGGCACGCGCTGCACCGTGATGTGGAGCATGACGCAAATCGACACGCTCGGGGCCGAGGAAATCCTGCGCCGCGCCTCGGATGCGGGTTATGACATGTCGGGCCTCGTGGCGCAGTTGCAATCCGGGCGATGAGTCGCTGGCGGCTTTGTGGCCATGACGGGCGTGGGGGCCGTGCCTTTGCGCTCGACGGCGTGCGCGTGCTGGCCGAGGCGGGCGGGGTCAGCGCGGACGAAGCGATCGCATCGCTTGATCGGGCGACCGGCCCGGTGCTGCGCGTGGGCGAAGGCGTGGCCGCGCGCCTGCCCGCCCGCCTCTTGCCCGAAAGCGGCCCGACCCTGCCGGGCCTTGAGCAGGTATCGCCGCCCGATGTGCTCGACGGCTGGACGCGGCTTTTGCTCATCGGCCTGACCGAGGCCGCGCCGAACTGGGACGGGGTCGCCTGCGTGCTGACCCCGACGCTGGCCCATTGGGTGCATCTGAGCGCGCGCGAGGCGGTCAGTTGCCTCAGCTTCCTAACCCCTCGCCTCGTCATGGCGCTGGGCGGCGCGAAAGAGGTTGACCCGGCGGCCCTTGCCGACAGCATCAGCCGCCCCGAGCGCCTTGCCGCGCATCTGCGCGTGGCCGAGGTGACGGGCCGGCCCGCGGTGCTGACCGGCCATCTGCTCGGGGCAGAGCTCGCGGCTGCGCGGCCCTACTGGCTGGGCCAGAGCCTTGCCCTCGTCGCCCCCGACGGGACCGCCTCGGGGCGGGCGGCGGCACTCGCGGCGCAGGGTGTGCCGGTAACATGCCACGACCCTGACATGCTTTTGCCGTCGGCTTTCGCGGCCCTTGCCGGGCGCGGCGCATGAGGCGGACAGGGGCGGCGGCGGCGCTTTGGCTCGCGCTGACGGGACAGGCGCAGGCGCATGCCTCCGAACAGGGCTTTGTGCTGCTCCTGCCCACCGGCATCTATATCGCAGCGGGCGGAGCGGTGGTGGTACTCACGGTGGTCCTGCTCGCGCTGCTGCCGGGACGGGCGGCGTTGGCGCCGCTTCGGCCTGTGGCGCTCTGGCGGCGGGCCAGAGGCGGGCCGACCCTCAGCCTGCTGTCGGCGGCACTGCTGCTCTGGGCGGTGTGGCAGGGCTGGACCGGATCGCGCGATCCGCTGGGCAATCCGCTTTCGCTCGGGGTCTGGGTGGTATTCTGGATGGGACTGGTGGCGGTTCAGGGGCTGATCGGCGATATCTGGTCCCGCATCAACCCGTGGACGGGGCTGGCCGGCCTCTTCAGGCGCCGTGCGCCGCTTTTGCGCTATCCGCGCCGCTGGGGGCACTGGCCTGCCGCGTTGGGGTTTCTCGCCTTTGCAGGCTTTCTGCTGGCCGATCCCGCCCCAGCCGATCCGGCGCGGCTGGCGGTGGTGACGGGCGGCTACTGGATGCTGACACTGGTGGCGGTGGTGCTTTTCGGCCCGCGCTGGCTTGTGCGCGGCGAGGCGCTGGGCGTATTCTTGCGCGCCTACGGGCGGATGGGGATTTTCGGGCGGCGGGGAGCGCGGCGGGCGCTGGGTTTGCCGGGTTGGCAGATACTTCGCAGCCCCCGCCCATCGCTGGGGCTGGCGGTCATGATGCTGCTTCTACTGGGCAGCGGCAGTTTCGACGGGCTCAACGAGACCTTCTGGTGGCTGGGACTCATCGGCACCAATCCGCTGGAATTTCCGGGGCGCTCGGCGGTGGTGGCGGTGAATGTCGCGGGTCTCGGCATCGCCAATGCCGCGCTGATCGCCATCCTTGCCGCCGCGCTTGCCCTCGGCGCGCATCTGGCCGGCGAGCCGGCACGAACGGCCCACCTCATCCGCCTCTACGCACCGACACTGTTGCCGATCGCGCTGGCCTATCACATCGCGCATTACCTGACGGCGCTGCTGCTCGACGGCCAGTATGTGCTGGCCGGGATCGTCGAGGCGCTGCATTTGGGCGATTACCACGTCACCGCCGGATTTCTGAGCCATCCCGGCCCGGTGCGCCTGATCTGGCTCACGCAGGCGGGCACCGTCGTGGCAGGCCATGTCATCGCGCTGATGCTGGCGCATGCGGTGGCGCTGCGCGCGGGCCAGTCGGTGCGCCGCGCCGTCCTGGGACAGGCCCCCTTGGCCCTCTTCATGGTTGCCTACACCGTCTTCGGCCTGTGGCTTCTCGCCACGCCACGCGGTATCTGAGGGTCAGGAGGCTGGACAATGGGGGGCAGTCTGCGCAATTTGCGCGCGAGCGGCACTTTTGCCGATCGCAACCAGAACAGAGCTGAGACCCGCCCATGACCATCAAGACCGATCTCACCGCCATCTCTCGCCGTGGCGCGCTCGGAACGCTCGCGGCTGGTGCCGCCGCGGCGAGCCTGCCCCTTTGGGCGCGCTACGCCCATGCCCAGAGCGCTGCGCCGATCCGGCTGGGCTTTCAGGTCCATCGCACCGGCATCGGCGCGGCCTATGGCCGCTGGTATGGCCGCACGGTCGAAGCGGCCGTCAATCTCATCAACGAGGGTGGCGGCATCAATGGTCGGCCCGTGGAGATCGTGGCCGAGGATGACGGCACCGACCCCAAGCGCGGCGCCGAAGTGGTGGAGAAGTTCGCCAATCAGCACCGGGTGGATGTGGTCTTTGGCCCGCTCTTCAGCCATGTGGTGATCGGCTCCGCCCCGCGCGCGGGCGAGTTGAAGCTGCCTTATTTCGTGGTCTCCGAGGGCCATCATGTCGCTAGCGGGATGCTCAATCGCTACACGCTTCAGCCCGGCATCACGGATGTGAAAAGCCAGGTCATCTCGATGGCCCCTTTCATCACCGAAACGCTTGGCAAGAAGGTCACGATGATCTTTCCCGATTACGGCTTCGGCTATGATCACCGCGACAATCTTGTTCCGGCGATCGAGGCGAATGGCGGCACGGTGCTGGAAAAGATCGCGATTCCGCCGACAGAGACCTCCTTTACCAAGTATTTCCCGCGCATCCCGCGCGATACCGAGGTGCTCTATCACGTCATGGTGGGTCCTGCCGTCCTGACCTTTGTCAAGGAACTGGGCGAGTTCTTCGGCGGGCAGGGGCCGGCACTGTTCGGCTTCATCGACAGCCTTGAGGCGGTTGCCATCGACAGCCCTGGCCTTGAATTTCTTGAGGGCAGCCATTTCTGGGAAGGCATGTGCCGCCATGCACAACCCGATCAGAGCGAGCATGAGGCATTCTATCGTGCCGCCGTTGGTGTCAACGACCGTGGCGCCTCGATGGCCGATCCGCGCGACGTGTCCACCTATGGCCACATGTTCGGCTGCTGGGAGACGCTGCACGTCATCAAGGCGGGGATGGAGGCGGCGGGATACGCCGGTCCGCAGCACCGTGCCGCGCTGATCGAGGCGGTCGAGGCCATGGAGGACATGCCCGAGGGGCTGGCGCATCCGCAGGGCGCCAAGCGCTTCAACGGGCGCACCCATCAGGTCTTTGGCCACCAGAACATCAGCCGGGTCGAGGGCGGGCGGCTTATCCGCGTGCATCGCACATCGATCGAGGATACGCTCTATCCCGACGAGGTGGATTACACCCAACAGCCGTTCTGAGGAGGCAAGCGCAGGTGGCGGTGACGCGCAGGCAGATGGTGCAGGGGCTGGCGCTTCTGGCGCTGGCCGGCTGCGGCGCGCCCCCGCCCCCCGCCGAGGCGGAGGAGGTGGCGCGGCTTGCCGCCGCCATCGCCGGGCTTGACCCCGAGGTGGACCGCGACGAAGCGGCGCGCGCCGCGCGCCTCTCCTACGCGCATACGCACGCGCTGGCGCTGCAATACCGGATCACCGATCCGCCGCTGATCCACAACACCAAGGTCAACATGGGGCTCAAGCCGCGCGGTCTATGCTGGCACTGGGCGCGTGACATGGAGGACCGGCTGAAGCAAGAGCGATTCGCCACGCTCGACCTGCATCGCGCGGTTGCGAATGCCGACAACGTGTTTCGGCTGGAACATTCCACCGCCATCGTGAGCGCGAAGGGTGCGGCTTTTGACGAGGGCATCGTTCTTGACCCGTGGCGCAAGGGCGGGCGGCTTACATGGGTCGCGGTGCGCCATGACCCGATGTATGTCTGGAAGCCGCGCAACGAGGTCGTCGCGCGTGCGCTGGAGCGCCGCCACGGGCAGATCGTGACCCTCACCGAGGATCAGCGCATCCTCATGGGCGGGATGGAGTTCGTGCCGCAATGAGCGGGGCGCAGCACTGATGGAGTTCGGCCCCCACCTCATGCTCGCCACGCTCGAAGGCGCGGTGACAGCGGCCGTGCTGGCGCTGACGGCGGCAGGGCTCAGCCTTGTCTTCGGCGTCATGCGGGTGGTCAACATCGCCCATGGCGAGTTCTTCATGCTGGGCGCGGTGCTGGCGTGGTGGGTGACGCAGGCGGTGGCGGGGCCCTGGGGCTTTGCGCTGGCGCTGGTGGTGGCCCCGCTCCTTGTGGGCGCGCTCGCCGTGGCGGCGGATGTGACCATCCTCAAGCGCCTCTCCTATGATCCCGAGCGCACCATCGTCGCTACCATCGGCCTGCTCTATATCCTGCAACAACTCACCCTGATGACCTATGGTCCCGATGCGCGCCCCGTGGTGGCCCCGTTCAACGCCCGCATCGCCCTGCCATGGCTCGAGCGGGGGCCGGACGGCTGGGCGCTCACATGGCCATGGGGGTTGGGGATCACCACATGGAAGCTTACCGTGATCGGGGCGGCGGGGGCGGTGCTTTGCGCGCTGTGGCTGTTTCTGGCGCGCACGCGGGTGGGGCTCGTGATGCGCGCCACGCAGGCCGACCGCGAGATGGCCACCGCCTTCGGCGTGCCGGTGGAGCGGGTCTATGCGCTGACCTTCGGGCTGGGGGCGGGGATGGCCGCGCTTGCCGCCGTGCTGATCGTGCCGATTCAACAGGCGCATTACCTGATGGGGGCGGATCCGCTTCTGCTGTCGTTCATCGTGGTGATCATCGGCGGGCTTGGCAGCCTGCCGGGCACGCTGTTGGCGGCGGTGCTGATCGGGCTGTCTGACGGGATCATCTCGGTTTTCTTCTCGCCGACGCTGGCCAAGATCCTTGCCACGCTGCTGGTGGCACTGGTGCTGGTGTTCCGCCCGCAGGGCCTTTTCGGGGCGCGCGGGCGGTGAGGGCGCTGGTGCTCCATCTTGGCCTAATCGCGGCGCTTCTGGCGGCGCATTTCCTGCTGCCCGCCTATCACCATGGCAATCTGGCACGGGTGATGGTGCTGGCAAGCTACGCTTTGGCCTATAACCTGCTCTTCGGCTACACTGGCCTTCTGAGCCTTGGCCACGCGCTCTTCTTCGCGGCGGGGCTGTATGGGATGGGCATGGGGGTGCAGCATCTCGGGCTTGGCGCGGGGGCGGGGCTGATGCTCGGGATCGCGTCGGGCGCGGTGGTCTCGGCCCTTGTTGCGGCGCTGGCGCTGCGCACCTCGGGCGTGGCCTTCATGATCGTCACGCTGATGTTCGCGCAGGCGGGGTTCCTCACCATCCTGCATTTCGGCGAATGGACACGGGGCGACGAGGGTTTTGTTCTGGCGCAAGCGGGGCGAGTGCTCTGGGGCATGGATCTGAGTGCGCCCGGCACGCGCTATCTGGCGGCTCTGGTTCTCTTCTCCATTTGCCTGCTTCTGAGCCTTGCGCTGGTGCGCGCGCCGTTCGGCCGGGTGCTGGTGGCGATCCGCGAGAACGAGGAACGGGTGCGGATGCTGGGCTATGACACGCAGGCGCACAGATTTGCCGCGATGGTTGCCTCTGGCACGATGGCGGCGGTGGCGGGGGCGGTCTACGGGATGCTTTTCGGCTATGTCGGCGCGACATTCGCAAGCGTGCAATATTCGATCCTGCCGCTTCTGTGGGTGCTCCTGGGTGGTGCGGGCACCGTGCTAGGCCCCTTCATCGGCACGCTTTTCATGTTCTATCTCATCGACCTGAGTTCCGGCCTCACCACCGCCTACATGCTGATTGCCGGGGTGGCGCTGGTGGGGTTGACGCTTTTCGCGCCGCAGGGCATCATGGGCGAGGTGCGCCGCAGGTTCTGGCGGGGGCTGCCATGAGCCTTCTGTCGGTGCGCGGCCTCACCCGCGATTTCGATGGGTTGCGCGCCGTGGATGGCGTCGATCTCGACCTGCCCGAAGGCGAGGTGCGCGCGCTCATCGGCCCCAACGGCGCGGGCAAGACGACACTGGTGGGCATGATCGCAGGCCGCATCGCGCCCACGCGAGGCCAGGTCATCTTTGACGGGCGCGACATCACGCGCCTGCCCGCGCATCGCCGGATGCGGCTGGGGATGGCCTATACGTTCCAGATCACATCCGTGTTCGCGGGGCTGAGCGTGGCAGAGAACGTGACGCTGGCCGCAAGGCGGCGGGTGCGCGGGGCGGGGCTGGTGCAGGCGGTCACGCAGGCGCTCGTCCGCGTCGGGCTTGAGGCGCGCGCCGATCAGGTGGCGGGCGATCTGGCCTATGGCCATCAGCGCCTGCTGGAGATCGCCATGGGCCTTGCCCAGCGCCCGCGCCTTCTGATCCTTGACGAGCCGACCCAAGGCCTGAGCGAAGGTGAAATCGAGGGATTTCAGGCGCTTGTTCGCGATCTGGCGGGCGAGGTCACGATCCTTCTGATCGAGCACAACATGGCCGTGGTCATGGCCCTGGCCGAGCGCATCACGGTGATGGCGGGGGGGCGCATCCTAGCCGAGGGCACGCCGCTCGAGATTCACGCCAACCGTGCCGTGCAGGCGGCCTATCTGGGGGGCGGGGATGCTGCGGATCGCTGATCTGCGCGCCGGATACGGCGCGGCGGAGGTGCTGCACGGCGTCTCGCTCACCGTGGCCTCCGGCGAAATCCTGTGCCTCATGGGCCGCAACGGCGCGGGCAAGACCACGCTCTTGCGCGCGGCGATGGGGCTGTTGGCCCCCATGGGCGGTGAGGTCTGGCTGGGCGAGACGCGGCTTGATGCGCTGCCCTCGTATCGTGTGCCGGGGGCTGGTCTGGGCTATGTGCCGCAGGGTCGCCGCCTCTTTGCCGGGCTGAGCGTGGCCGAAAACCTCGAAATCGGGCTTATGGCGGGCGGCGGCGGCGGGGTTTTGCGCGACGAGGTGCTCGACCTCTTTCCCCGCCTGCGCGACCGCCTGCGCCAGCGCGCCGAAACGCTCTCGGGTGGCGAGCAGCAGATGCTGGCGCTGGCGCGCGCGCTCTGTCTTGCCCCCCGCGCGCTCTTGCTCGATGAGCCGACCGAGGGGCTGCAACCCTCGATGATCGCCGCGATCCGTGAGGTGGTGGCACAAAAGCGCGCCGAGGGGGTGGCGGTCCTGCTGGTCGAACAGCGCCTTGACGCGGTGCTCTCGGTCGCCGACCGGGTGGCGTTTCTGGAAAACGGGCGGCTGGCCGAGGAGATGACGGCAGAGACCTTGCGCGCCGACCGCGCGCGCGCGGATCGCTATCTCGGCGTTTGAGGGGCGCGGGACCGGGGGCGCACCGTCACCCTCGGACTGGATCCGAGGGTCTCTCGGCCACGGGATCCTCCGGTCAAGCCGGAGGATGACCCCCGCCACATAGACAACCGCCCCTTGATCCGATGGATCTGCCGGTCACGTCAGCAGACAGAGCAGCACGGCGATTTCCGCCCCCTGTTGCACCGCCCCCAGAACATCGCCGGTCTGCCCGCCGATTTTCACGCGTGCCAGCCGCGCGATGACGGCCGCGACCAGCGCCGCCGCCCCCGCCGCAACAAGGCCGGACGCGCCGCACAAAAGGACCGCCCCCCCCATCGCCAGTCCCGCCGCCAGCCCGACCGTTGCTGCCGGCGGGCGGCCCTGTGCCTGAGCCAGTCCGCTCTTGCGGGCATGGGGCAGGGCGGCCATCGCCCCCGCCATCGCCGCGCGCGACAGCATCGCCGAGGTGACAATCGCCGCCGCCGCCGCGCCGGGACCGGCCTCGAACAGATATGTCAGCGCCACGCCGCGCAGCGCCAGAGACAGCGTCAGCGCGATCACCCCATAGCTGCCAATGCGGCTGTCGCGCATGATCTCAAGCCGCCGCTCGCGCGTCCAGCCGCCCCAGATCCCGTCCGCCGTATCGGCCAGACCGTCCTCGTGCAGCGCGCCGCTTGTCATCACCAGTGCCCCGAGTGCCAAAAGCCCCGCCACCGGCGCGGGCAGGCCAAGTGCCAAAGCGGCCCAGCCGACAAGCCCCGCCAGACCGCCCAGCACCGCCCCAGCCAGTGGCCAGGCCCAGGCCGCGCGCGCACCGCGCGCTGTGTCTCTCACGGGCACCGGCAGGCGCGTGAGTAGCCCCAGCGCAAGCGCGAGGTCCACGGGTCGGATTAGGGTTTTGTCTGTCATCGCGGCGGTTTGCTCTGGGGTTGGCGCGCCTCCCGCGATACAGAAGGGCGCGCTCACTTGCAACGAGGTCGCCATGTCCGCCCCCTTCACCACGCTCGCCGATTTCGCCGCACTCTTGCGCGACCTGCCCGGACCCGATGACGCCACGATCAGCGCCGCGCGCGCCCGCGACGCGACGCTGACCAAGCCGCCCGGCGCGCTTGGCAGGCTCGAGGAGGTGGCGGCGTGGTATTGTGGCTGGCGCGGCGAGGCGCGCGCGCGAGTCACCCGCCCGCAAGTGGCGGTTTTCGCGGGCAATCACGGGGTGGTGGCGCGGGGCGTGTCGGCCTTTCCGCCCGAGGTCACCGCGCAGATGGTGGCGAATTTCAAGGCGGGCGGCGCGGCGGTCAATCAGGTGGCGGGCGTGGTGGGCGCACGGCTCGACGTGCACGCGCTTTCCCTCAACCGGCCCACGGGCGACATCACCACAGGCCCTGCCATGTCCGGGGCCGATTGCGTGGTGGCGCTGGCAACCGGCTGGGGGGCGGTGGACCCGGAGGCCGATTTGTTCGTGGCGGGCGAGATGGGCATCGGTAACACCACGCCTGCCGCCGCCATCGCGCTTGCGCTTTTCGGCGGGCGCGCCGAGGACTGGACCGGGCGCGGCACGGGGATTGACGATGCGGCCCTTGCGCACAAGGCGCGGGTGGTGGCGCAGGCGGTCGCGGCCAATCCGGGGCGTGGCGGGCTCGCGGTGCTCTGCGCGCTTGGCGGGCGCGAGCTTGCGGCCATGGCGGGGGCCATTGCGCGGGCGCGCGCCTGCCGTATCCCGGTGCTGCTCGACGGATTCATCTGCACCGCCGCCGCCGCCTGTCTGGAGGCCGAGGCCCCTGGCGCGCTCGACCACGCGCTTGCGGGCCATGTCAGCGCCGAGCCGGGCCACGCGCGCCTTTTGGACCGGCTGGGCAAGGCGCCGCTCCTGTCGCTCGGGCTGCGTCTGGGCGAGGGGTCGGGCGCGGTGCTGGCCATGGGCGTGGTGCAGGCGGCGCTTGCGTGCCATTCCGGCATGGCGAGTTTCGCCGAGGCGGGCGTGTCGGGCGGTTGAGCGAAAGCGGTTGCGCCCGCGCGCCGCGCCGCTAGGCTCTGTGTGCGACCAAGGGAGATGCACGATGATTGCCGTCAACCCGGAGAGGTTCCTTGAAAATCTGCACCGGCTGCGTGCCTTTGGCGCGGCGGGGGTGGGTCGCGGCGTGGTGCGCCCGGCCTTCAGCGCGGCGGACATCGCCGCGCGCGACTGGCTGGCGGGTGAGATGCGCGCCGCCGGTCTGACCCCGCAGTTCGATCCGGTGGGAAGCCTTTTCGGGCTGGCGGAGGGGCGCTCGGTTCTGGTCGGCAGCCATTCCGACAGCCAACCCGAGGGTGGCTGGCTTGACGGGGCGCTTGGCGTCATCGCGGGGCTGGAGATTGCCCGCGCAAGCCATGAGGCAGGCGGGCCGCCGGTCTCGGTCGTGTCCTTTCAGGATGAGGAGGGCCGCTTTGGCGTCACCACCGGAAGTGCGATCTGGGCGGGCAATCTCTCGCTTGAAGAAGCCGACCGCCTGACCGACCGCGACGGGGTGACCTTTGCCGGAGCGCGCGCGGCCATGGCGCATCTTGTGGGGGATTTCGTTGATTCCGCCCGCTTTACCGGGTTTTTCGAGATGCATATCGAGCAAGGCCCGTGGCTTTACGAGGCGGGCGAGGCGGTGGGGGTCGTGACCGATATCGTCGGCATCCGCGACATGCGCATCACGCTGGAGGGCGAACAGAACCATGCGGGCACCACGCCCATGCACCGGCGGCGTGACGCGTTTCAGGGGCTGGCGCGGTTCAATACCCTGCTCAACGAGCGGCTGCGCAACGTGGTGACGCCGCAGACTGTCTGGACCATCGGTCATGTGCGCCTGCATCCGGATGCGCATTCCATCGTGCCGGGGCGCGCCACCTTCTCGATGCAGTGGCGCGATGGGGACGCCGACCGGCTGGGCCGGATGGAGGCGATCATCCGCACCACCGCGCAGGACGTGGCGCAGGAGATGGGGTTGCGCGTGACATTCGGCGATCTTCTGGGGCTGGAGCCGGTGGCGATGGATGCCCGGCTGCGTGACGCGCTTTGTCAGAGCGCCGAGGCCCACGCACCGGGCCGCTGGCGGCGGATGCCGTCGGGCGCGCTGCATGACGCGACCAACGTGGCGCGGCTCTTGCCCACGGCGATGCTTTTCGTGCCGTCCATCGACGGGATCAGCCACGCCTTCGCCGAGGACACCGCCGAGACGGACCTTGTGGCGGGGCTGAAGGTTCTGGCCGAGGCGGTGGCGCGCGCCGCGTGAAGCAATCGGCGCACCAAATGCCGCATTCAAAAATCATCTTTGGTTCCCATCTAGGAGGAGAGAAAGGGAGCAAGAGATGACACAGAGCCACGACTTTCATCCTGACCACACGACCGGCCTGACCGCCCACCACGCCCCGCGAGATATCCATGACCGGATCGCGCTGCGAATCGTGAAATTCATGCGCGTCTTTGCCGATGCGTTCTTTTCCAAGCGCTATGGCCATCGCGCCGTGGTGCTGGAAACCGTGGCCGCCGTGCCGGGCATGGTGGGCGGGCTCTTGCAGCACCTCAAATCCTTGCGCCATATCCGCGAGGATCAGGGCTGGATCCGCGAATTGCTCGATGAGGCGGAGAACGAGCGGATGCACCTGATGACCTTCATCCATATCGCCCAACCCTCGCGGGGCGAGCGCTGGCTTATCATGGGGGCGCAGGCGGTCTTTTATAACGTGTTCTTCTTCACATATCTTTTCGCGCCGCGCACCGCCCACCGCATCGTCGGTTATCTCGAGGAGGAGGCGGTGGCGAGCTACACGCAATACCTTGCCGAGATCGACGCCGGCCGTCAGGAGAATGTGCCCGCCCCGCGGATCGCGATTGATTATTGGGATCTGCCCGAGGGGGCGCGGCTGCGCGACGTGGTGATCCGCGTGCGCGCCGACGAGGCGCATCACCGCGACACCAACCATGGCTTTGCCAATCAGATCATGGAGGGGCGCGCGCCCTGAGGCGTCAAGGCAGGTTTCCGGTGCGCGGCGGCGCGTTCCGCGCCTTGATTCCGCGCATGGCATGGGTGCTCAACTCAATTGTCCGCTCAAGGCCGGTTATCCCGGCCCCAGGCCCCTTGCGAGGCCCTCACCCCCAGCCCACATCCCCCAGAAAGATATAGCCCGCACCGTAGATCGTCTTGATCAGGCGCGGGTTCTTGGGATCCTCGCGCAACTTGGTGCGCAGCCGCGAGATCCGCACGTCCATCGCGCGGTCGAAACTCTCGCCCGCAGCGCCGCCCAGGGCCTCCTGCATCGCCTGCCGGGAAATCAGCCGCTTGGGCCGCTCCAGAAACAGCCGCAGCACCTCGCCCTCGGCATGGGAAAAGGGCGTCTCGGTGCCGCTTTCGTCCTCCAGCACATAACGGTCGAAATGCGCCACCCAGCCGTTGAACCGCGCCACCTCGCCGGTCTGGGTGCTGGGTGTGCCGCGCCGCAGGCGGGCGCGGATGCGCGCCACCACCTCCGCCGGGTCGAACGGCTTGATGATGTAGTCATCCGCCCCCAGTTCCAGCCCCGTGACCCGGTCCTGCACCTGCGCACGCCCCGAAATGATGATCACTGTCGCGCCCTGTTCCAGCGCCAGCCGATGCACAAGGCTCAGCCCGTCGCGGTCGGGCAACGACAGATCGACAAGACAGACATCGGGCATGGTGGTCCGCAGCGCGGCCTCGAACTCGGTCGCGCGGCCAAAGGCCATGGTGCGAAATCCGGCTTCGTTCAGCGCGTCCGAGAGCATGGCTCGGATCGCCGGTTCGTCGTCGAGGATGGTGACAAGCGGTGCGGTCATGGGCGGCCTCCGGCATTGAGGGCCGCGTCAAGCTGCGCGGCGGTAAAGGGTTTGCGCAGCACCGGTGCTGTGGCGGCCGCGGCCCGGTGGAGCGCGTCCTCGGGCGGCAGCGAGGTCATCAGCACCAGCGCGCAGCCCTCGGGGCGGGGCAATGTGGCAAGGTCGATGCCGGTGCGCGCGCCTTCAAGCACCACATCCGAGAGCACGGCGGAGATCTCGGGCAGGTCAGCGAGCAGGGCGCTCGCCTCCTCGACGCTTGCCGCCTCGATCACGCTGTGGCCCGCGCTGCGCAGCATGTCACGCAGGGTGGAGCGCAGATCGGGGCTGTCCTCGACCAGAAGGACAAGGCCGGGCGGGCGCGCATCCCCCGCAGGCCGCAGCGGCAGGCGCAGCACCACCTGCCCGCCCGCCCCGGTATTGCCCAAGGCGATTCGCCCGCCCGCCAGCTTGGTCATGTCATAGACCATCGACAGACCAAGGCCCGACCCCTCGCCGCCCTTGGTGGTGAAGAACGGATCGAGCGCGTGCACCAGCGCCTCCTCTGTGAAGCCGGGGCCGGTGTCGCGCACGGTGAATTCCAGCCATGTCTCCTGCAAGTGTCGCACCGAGAGCGTGATCACCCCCGTGGGCGCACAGGCATCGCGCGCGTTGAGGACCAGGTTCAGAAGCGAATCCTGCAACATCCCCGCATCGAGCAGATAGCGCCCGTCGGCCTCGGCCTCGATCCGCAGCGCCACGCCCGAAGGCAGGGCAGAGCGCGCCAGCGTGTCCAGATCGCCAAGAAAGGCGGCAATATCCGTGGGCACCGGCTCGTGCTCGCGGGGGCCGGTCATGTCGGCGATGCGATTGAGCAGCCCCCCGCCGCGCCGCGCCGCCGCAATGGTGGCGTCGATCAGTTCGCGCGCGTCTGTCGTCAGGCCCATCCGGGCAAGGCGCGACTGCATCCCCAGAATGATCGTGAGCAGATTCGAGAAATCATGCGCAAGGCCGGAGGTCAGTTGCGCCGCCATTTCCCGCCGCCGGGTCTGTTGCAGCGCGGCGCGGGTCTGGCTTTCTTCGGTGATGTCCATGGACAGGATATAGACCCCGCCGCTGGTGGGATCGGGCGTGAGCGCCACGCGCACCCGGCGCGAGCTTGGTTCGTGGGTGAACTCGAATATCGAGGGCGTGCCGGCATAGGCCTTGTCCAGTTCCGGTCCGATTACCGCCCATGTCTCGGGGCCGAGCACCTGCGCCGCGTGAACCCCGATGAGGTCAACGCGCGAGCCGGGCATGACCGAGGTCAGCCGCCGGTTGGAATAGGTATAGCGGCGGTCCGGCCCGACATGGGCGATATGGGCGGGCATCATTTCGGCGGTCAACCGCGTGCGCGCTTCGGCCTCGGTGATCTGGCGCTTGGCCTCTTCAAGGGCGGTGATTGTCGCCTGCAATTCGCGGTTGGCGCTGGCCAGTTCCTCGGAATAGCTCAGAAGCTGATCCGACAGTTCCTCCGAGCGCGCGCGCAACAGCGCCTCTTGCCGCTTGGTGCGGGTGATGTCGGTATAGACCGTGACCCAGCCGCCCTGCGGCAGCGGCGTGCCTTCGACGCTGATGGTGGTGCCGTTGGCGCGGGTGCGCTCCATGTAATGCGGCTCGAATGCGCGGGCGATCTCGACCCGTTCGGCGACAAAATCCCCTACCTCGCCGACATCGCCATAATCGCCGCGCGTGGCCAGATAGCGGATCGTGTCCGCGAAATCGGCCCCCGGCGTCACCAGCGCATCGGGCAGTGCGAACATTTCCTGAAAGCGGCGGTTGCACACGGCCAGCCGCAGATCGCGGTCATAGATGGTCAGCGCCTGCTGAATCAGGTTCAGCCCGGCCATGGTCATGGCGTCGCGGTCGGTGCTCATCTGCGATAGCCTCCGGGTGGCGGGGCGGTCGGGCGCTCGCGCGGCGGCGTGCAAGCACGCCTCGATTCCGCGCGGGGAAAAATCCGAGTGTGTCGCCCAACACAAAACGCCACCGCCAATCCACCATCCCCGTGTTGTCCCGATCTCTTCCCCTAGCACCGTGCGTGTAACGCGCAAAGACCGTTCCCGCCCCTGTTACAATTCGTAAGTTTTGCGAAATGTTCAGGAAAAAGTTGACCGGCAGCAATTAACGCGCACCCTTGAGGCAAGAAGAATCGCGCCTCGGGCGCAGCCCGTCGGAGGAAGCGGGCGAAAGGGAGGATACGGATTTGGCACAGCCGTCACAACCGACGGAGGGGATGGACTCCATTCCCGCGCTTTTGCAACGCAACGCTACGCGCTTTGCGAACAGTCCCGCCTATCGGGAAAAGGAATACGGTATCTGGCAAAGCTGGACCTGGGCCGAGGCGGAAAAGGAAATCGAGGCACTGGCGCTTGGCCTCATCAATCTGGGCGTGAACGAGGGCGATTTCGTCGCCGTGATCGGGCGCAACCGGCCCTATTTCTACTGGTCGATGGTCGCCGCGCAATCGGTGGGGGCGATCCCCGTGCCGCTCTATCAGGATGCCGCCGCGCCTGAAATGGCCTATGTGATGGAGCATTGCGGCGCGCGCTTTGCCATCGTTCAGGATCAGGAGCAGGTGGACAAGCTGATCGAGGTGCAGGAAGAATTGCACCAGCTTGAGCACATCATCTATGTCGATCCGCGCGGCTTGCGCAAATACGACCACCACAAGCTGCACCGCTTCATCGACATTCAGGAGCAGGGCCGCGCCGCCTATTACGAATGGATCGAGGATCTCAAGGCGCGGCGTGAAAAGCTGAATTACGACAGTATCTGCGTCATGCTCTATACCTCTGGCACCACGGGCAAGCCCAAGGGCGTGGTGCTGAGCAATCGCAACATCATCGAGGCGTCGAAATCCTCGTCCGAGTTCGACAAACTGACCAAGGACGAAGAGGTGCTGGCCTATCTGCCGATGGCATGGGTGGGCGATTTCATCTTTTCCATCGGGCAGGCCTATTGGTGCGGATTCTGCGTCAACTGCCCCGAAAGCCCCGAGACGATGCAGACCGACCTGCGCGAGATCGGGCCGACCTATTTCTTTGCCCCGCCGCGCGTGTTCGAGACGCAACTGACCAGCGTGATGATCCGCATGGAGGACGCAAGCCGCTTCAAGAAATGGTTGTTTCATCATTTCATGGCGCACGCACGCCGTGTTGGCCCTGCGATCCTTGATGGCAAGCAGGTCAGCGGGATGGACCGGCTGAGATATGCGCTCGGCAATATTTTCGTCTATGGTCCGTTGAAGGATACGCTCGGTCTTGGCCGGGTGCGGGTGGGGTATACGGCGGGCGAAGCGATCGGGCCGGAGATCTTCGATTTCTATCGTTCGCTTGGCATCAACCTCAAACAGCTTTACGGCCAGACCGAGGCGTCGGTGTTCATCACCCTGCAACCCGATGGCGAAGTGCGCTCCGATACCGTGGGCGTGCCCGCACCGGGCGTTGAGATCCGCATCAGCGAGACCGGAGAGGTGTTCTATCGCAGCCCCGGCACGTTCGAGTATTATTACAAGAACCCCGACAGCACCGCATCAACCAAGGATGCCGAGGGTTGGGTCGCCACCGGCGATGCGGGTTTCTTCGAGGAAGGTTCTGGGCATTTGCGGATCATCGACCGCGCCAAGGATGTTGGCAAGATGGCCGATGGCCGCCTGTTCGCGCCCAAATACGTCGAGAACAAGCTCAAGTTCTATCCCAACATCCTCGAGGCCGTGGTGTTCGGCAATGGCCGCGACAAATGCACCGCCTTCATCAACATTGACCTGACGGCTGTCGGCAACTGGGCCGAGCGCAACAATATCGGCTACGCCTCCTATCAGGAACTGGCCGGACACCCGCAGGTATTGGAAACGATCCGCACCCATGTGGAAGAGGTCAACCGCAGCCTTGCGGATGATCCGATGCTGTCGCATTGCCAGGTCCATCGCTTCCTCGTGCTGCACAAGGAACTTGACGCCGACGATGGCGAGATGACCCGCACCCGCAAGGTGCGGCGCAACGTGATCTCGGAGAAATTCGACGACCTGCTGACGGCGCTCTACGACGGGTCGGAGGAGGTCTTTACCACCACCGAAGTGACCTATGAGGACGGGCGCAAGGGCGCGATCAGCGCGACGCTCAAGATCGTGGAGGCACGGGTCACCATGGAAACCGTAACGAAGGTGGCTGCGGAATGAACGACATGAGCCAAGAGACCACCGTGACCGCCGATGGCCGCAAGATCGGCGGCGTGGTGATGGAGATGAAGAACATCACCCTGCGCTTTGGTGGGGTGGTGGCGATCAGGGATATCTCTTTCGATATCCGCGAGGGCGAGATTCGCGCGATCATCGGCCCCAACGGTGCGGGCAAGTCCTCGATGCTCAACGTGATCAGCGGGTTCTACCATCCGCAGGAGGGCGAGGTCTGGTATAAAGGCGAGCGGCGCCCGCCGATGAAACCCTATCAGGTGGCGCAGCAGGGCATCGCGCGCACCTTCCAGAACATCGCGCTCTTTGAGGGGATGAGCGTGCTCGACAACGTGATGACGGGCCGCATCCGGCAGATGAAGGCGGGACTTTTCGCGCAGGCGCTCTGGAAGGGCACGGCCGAGCGCGAGGAGGTCGCAAACCGCGAAGCGGTGGAGAAGATCATCGATTTCCTCGAAATCCAGCACATCCGCAAGACGCCCGTGTCGCGCCTGCCCTATGGCCTCAAGAAGCGGGTGGAACTGGCGCGCGCGCTGGCCGCAGAGCCGTCGATCCTGCTTCTGGACGAGCCGATGGCCGGCATGAATGTCGAGGAAAAGGAGGACATGAGCCGCTTCATCCTCGACGTGAACGATGAATTCGGCACGACGATCGCCCTTATCGAGCACGATATGGGCGTGGTGATGGACCTTTCCGACCGTGTCGTGGTGATGGATTACGGCAAGAAGATCGGCGACGGCACGCCCGAAGAGGTGCGCAGCAATCAGGCCGTGATCGACGCCTATCTCGGGGTGGCGCATGATTGATTTCGCAAAGCGAAAGCACCCCGGACGCGATCCGGGGCCCTTGGTCGCGTGTGCGGCGCTTTTGCTGTCCTTCCTTCCTGCCATGGCACAGGCCGATGCCTGGGCCGATTTCCAGACGCGCTGTGTCAGCGCGCTTGAGAATCTTGTGCCGCCGGTGGTGGCGGGGCTGGACCAAGGCACGCGCGACGGGGCCGTGACGCGCTATGCGCTCAGCGGGGGGCGCGTCCTGATCGTGGATCGCGCGCCCGAGGACGGTATATCCGCCTGCGCGGTGCGCGACCCCGCAAACGCGCCGGTGCCGGGGTTCGACGACTGGATCGGGGGCGCGGTGAGCGAGGGGCGCTATGTGCCGGTGGCCGAGGGGCGCTGGCACAGCCATCTGTGGATCGAGCCGAAACTGGAAGTGCAGAAAGACAGCGGCGCGGACGGTCTCACGCTTCGGATCGTGGAGACACGCCTTGAAGCCTGAGACACCGCACAAGAACGCCATCAAGGGGGAGGCAGCCCATGCCTGACAGCGTGATTTTCGGAATGGAGGTCTTTCTCAACGGCCTCATGGCGGGGGTGCTCTATGCGCTTGTGGCGCTCGGCTTCGTGCTGATCTACAAGGCGTCGGGCATCTTCAACTATGCTCAGGGGGTGATGGCGCTTTTTGCCGCGCTGACGCTGGTGGGGATCATGGAGGGGCAGGTGCCCTTCTCGCATCTCATCAATGCGGTGTTCGGCACCAAGGTGCACCATTTCGGCTGGGAGGTGCCCGCGCTTCTGGCCATCGCGCTTACCGTGGTGGTGATGATCGCGCTGGCGTGGATCGTGAACAAGCTGATCTTCCGTCACCTTGTCGGGCAGGAACCGATCATCCTGTTCATGGCCACCATTGGCCTTGCCTATTTCCTCGAAGGGTTCGGCGACGTGATGTGGGGGGCCGATATCAAGAAGCTCGACGTGGGTCTACCGCAGGGCATGAACAGCGCGATCGACGATGTGACTTTCGGCATCTTCGGTTACGGTTTCTTCATCGACAATCTCGATCTCGTGGCCACGGTGGTGGCGGCGCTGCTGGTGACGGGACTGGTGATGTTCGCGCAATACTCCAAGCATGGCCGCGCCATGCGCGCGGTGGCCGATGACCATCAGGCCGCGCTCTCGGTCGGCATCTCGCTCAACTTCATCTGGGTCATGGTCTGGTCGCTCGCGGGCTTCGTGGCGCTGGTGGCGGGGATCATGTGGGGCACCAAGATGGGCGTGCAGTTCTCGCTCTCGCTCATCGCCTTGAAGGCGCTGCCGGTGCTGATGCTGGGCGGCTTCACCTCGATCCCCGGTGCCATTGTCGGCGGGCTGATCATCGGGGTGGGCGAAAAGATGTTCGAATTCGCCATCGGCCCCCTGGTGGGCGGCGCGACCGAAAACTGGTTCGCCTACATGCTGGCACTCATCTTCCTCGTGTTCCGGCCGCAGGGCCTGTTCGGCGAAAAGATCATCGAGCGGGTGTGACAGCGATGCAGAAACTCATTGCCATTGCCAATGTCGTCGCCTGGGGCGGGTTCTGGGCCTTCGGTTATCTCGCCCTCTCGGCGAGGCCCGAGCAATCCGGGCAGATGGTCACGGCGGCGCTTCTTGCCGCGATCGGCGGTGCTGTGGGGATGCTCGCCTTTCTCTGGCTGGTGCGCCACGCCGAGGCAAAAGGCTATGCGCGGCGGCCCAACCGGGCCGACAAGCGCACCGAGGACAGCGAAATTCATGGGGAGGTGATCTGATGTTTTACCGTGAGGCGGGGGATTTCAAGACCTCCTATGTGGACGACAACCAGACCTTTCCGATCAGGTTCGACCGTTACCGCTATTACGCGGTGCTGGTGGCGGCCTTCGCGGTCATCCCGTTCCTGATCAACGATTACTGGGTAAACGCCGTCTTTCTGCCTTTCCTGATCTATACCATCGCGGCTATCGGGCTCAACATCCTGGTGGGCTATTGCGGACAGGTGAGCCTTGGCACCGGCGGGTTCATGGCGGTGGGGGCCTATGCCTGCTACAAGCTGATGGTCGCGTTCCCCGAAATCAACATCTTCTTCCATGTCATCGTTTCGGGTGGGATCACGGCGGCGGTCTGCGTGCTCTTCGGCCTGCCGTCCCTGCGGATCAAGGGCTTTTACCTTGCGGTGGCGACGCTTGCGGCGCAGTTCTTCCTTGTCTGGCTCTTCAACCGGGTGGGGTGGTTCTACAACTACTCGGCCTCGGGCCAGATCAACGCCCCCGAGCGCACGGTGTTTGGCGTGGCCGTGACCGGCGCGCAGACCGCGCCATGGGCGGCCTATCTGTTCTGCCTGATCTTCACGGTGATTTGCGCGATCCTTGCGCGCAACCTGACGCGCGGCATGGCGGGCCGCAAATGGATGGCGATCCGCGACATGGACATCGCCGCCGAGATCATCGGGGTGAACCCCTTGAAGGCCAAGCTGACCGCCTTTGCTGTCTCTGGGTTTTTCGTGGGCATCTCGGGGGCACTGTTCTTTTCGGTCTATCTGGGGGCTGTCGAGGTGGGCGAGGTGTTCGGGATCAACAAATCCTTCCTCGTGCTCTTCATGGTGATCATCGGCGGGCTTGGCTCCATCTTCGGCAGCTTTGCCGGGGCGGCCTTTCTTGTGCTCCTGCCGGTGCTGCTCAAGAATGTGCTGGTGGGGGGGCTTGGCTGGCCCACGGACCTGGCGGCGCATCTGGAATTCATCATCGTCGGCGCGCTGATCGTGATTTTCCTGATCGCCGAGCCGCACGGGTTGGCGCAGCTTTGGCGCGTGGCCAAGGAGAAACTGAGGCTTTGGCCCTTCCCGCATTAGGGGCGGGCATTGGTGGGTTGGCACCCACCTTGCGGAATTGAGCGCGGGATCGTGCGCTCATGATGAGGCATCGGAAAAACCAAGGGAGGATTATAAACCGATGAAACAGAAACTGATGACAGCCGCTTTCGCGGCACTGATGGCGGCAGGACCGGCGCTGGCCGACCTGACCATCATAGACACCAGCTATCGCACCGGGCCTTATGCCGCCAACGGCATCCCGTTCTCGGACGGCTATCAGGATTACTTCACGCTGCTTAATCAGCGTGACGGCGGCATCGGCGGCGAGAAGATCAACCTCGTCGAATGTGAGACCGGCTACAACACCGAGAAAGGCGTCGAGTGCTACGAGGCCACCAAGGGGGCGGGCAATGGCGCGCTGATCTATCAGCCGCTCTCGACCGGCATCACCTATCAGCTCATTCCCAAGGCCAGCGCCGACGGCATCCCGCTTCACACCATGGGCTATGGCCGGACCTCGGCCAAGAATGGCGGCGTGTTCGAATGGGTGTTCAACTACCCGGCCAACTACTGGGACGGCGCGAGCCACGCCATCACCCATATCCTTGACCAGAATGGCGGCGATATCAGCGGCAAGAAGATCTCGCTGATCTATCACAACTCGGCCTATGGCAAGGAGCCGATCCGCACGCTCGAAGAACTGGGCAAGAAACACGGCTTTGACCTGGTCCTGCTGCCGGTGGATCACCCCGGTCAGGAGCAGAAGTCGCAATGGCTCCAGATCCGGCGCGACCGGCCTGATTATGTCCTGATGTGGGGCTGGGGCGTGATGAACCAGGTCGCCGTGCAGGAGGCCGTGAACATCCGCTTTCCGATGGAGAATTTCATCGGCATCTGGTGGTCGGGTTCCGAGAACGACGTGAAGGCCGCCGGTCCTGCCGCCAATGGCTACAAGGCGCTGACCTTCCACAACCTTGGCCGCAATTATCCGGTCTATGACGACATCCAGAAGCACGTTCTGGACGCAGGCAAGGCCGCCGGTGCGGGCGATCAGCTGGGCTCGGTGCTCTATAACCGGGGCATGTATGCCGCGATGCTGGCCGCCGAAGCCATCAAGACTGCGCAGGAGATGCACGGGGTGTCGGTGATCGACGCTGCGCAACTGCGCGACGGCATGGAGAACCTCGAGATGACCGAGGCCAAGATGGCGGCGCTCGGGCTTCCGGGCTTTGGCCCCGAGTTCAAGGTGTCGTGCGAGAACCACGGTGGCAACGGCTATGGCGCGGTTGCGCAATGGGACGCGGCGGCGGGTGAGTTCACGCTCATCACCGACTACTTCCAGTCCGATCAGGAGATCATCGCCAAGCTGGTGGCCGAGGATTCGGCGGCCTTCGCGGCGGAGAACGGGATCACCCCGCGCTGCTGATGCCACCCTTTCCCCGGCCGTGGCACAGAGCTGCGGCCGGGGATATCTGAGTATTTTTGGAACGATGAAGGGCGCGGTCGCGCGCCTGCCCCCAAGGAGAGTGTCGATGCTGGACGCCGCACCGAGTGACGAGACCCTGCTCGAGGTCAACAATATCGAGGTGATCTACAACCACGTCATCCTCGTGCTGAAGGGCGTGAGCCTCAAGGTGCCCAAGGGCGGGATCACGGCCCTTCTGGGCGGCAACGGCGCGGGCAAGACGACGACGCTCAAGGCAGTGTCGAACCTGCTCAAGTCCGAGCGCGGCGAGGTGACGAAAGGCACGATCACCTATCGCGGCGAGCGGGTGCAGGATCTTGCGCCTTCGGACCTTGTGCAGAAGGGCGTGGTGCAGGTGATGGAGGGGCGGCACTGTTTCGAACACCTCACCGTCGAGGAAAACCTGCTGACCGGGGCCTATACCCGCCGCGCCAGCCGGGGCGAGATCGAGGCCGACCTCGACAAGGTCTATGAATATTTCCCCCGCCTCAAGGAGCGCCGAAAATCGCAGGCGGGCTATACTTCGGGTGGCGAGCAGCAGATGTGCGCCATCGGCCGCGCACTGATGAGCCGACCCGAGACGATCCTTCTGGATGAGCCGTCAATGGGCCTTGCGCCACAGCTTGTGGAACAGATTTTCGAGATCGTGAAGTCGCTCAACGAGCAGGAAGGCTATACCTTCCTTCTGGCCGAGCAGAACACCAATGTGGCGCTGCGCTTTGCCCATTACGGCTATATCCTAGAATCGGGCCGGGTGGTGATGGACGGGGCCGCCGCTGCGTTGCGCGAGAATCCCGACGTCAAGGAATTCTACCTCGGCATGTCTGACGAGGGGCGCAAATCCTTCCGCGAGGTGCGCAGCTATCGCCGCCGCAAGCGTTGGCTGAGCTGAGCCGCCGCCGCCCCCCCATTTCAGCCCGAGGATTGACCATGACCCGCCATTTCGACGATCTGGAAACCCGCAGCCGGGACGCCCGTGAGGCCGCGCAACTTGCGGTACTGAACGGGCTGCTTGCGCGGTATGGGCAGGCCGATGCGCCCCTCGACAGCCTTGCCGATCTCGCCCGCCTGCCAGTGCTGCGCAAATCCGATCTGGTCGCGCGCCAAAAGGACGCGCCGCCCTTCGGTAACCTGCCCGTGGGCGATGTGGCCCATGTGTTCCAGTCGCCGGGGCCGATCTACGAGCCGGGCGGCGTGACGGCGGATTGGTGGCGGATGGGGCGGTTTCTGCATGCCTGCGGCATCGGGCGGGGCGATATCGTGCAGAACTGCTTTTCCTATCACCTTGTGCCTGCGGGGATGATCTTCGAGAACGGCGCGCGGGCGGTCGGTGCGCGGGTGCTGCCCGCCGGCACCGGCCAGACCGAATTGCAGGCGCGCGCAGCCCATGACGTGGGCGTGACCGCCTATGCCGGCACGCCCGATTACCTCAAGGTCATTCTAGACAAGGCCGACGAGATGGGGCTTGCCCTCAGGATCACCAAGGCGGCGGTCGGCGGCGGCGCGCTTTTCCCGTCCCTGCGCGCCGAATACGCCGAGCGCGGCATCGCCTGCCTGCAATGCTATGCCACCGCCGATCTGGGCAATATCGCCTATGAGAGCCCCGCGCAGGACGGCATGATCGTCGATGAGGGCGTGATCGTCGAGATCGTCACCCCCGGCACCGGCACGCCGGTCGCAGCAGGAGAGGTGGGCGAGTTGGTGGTAACCTCGCTCAACCCCGATTATCCGCTGCTGCGCTTCGCGACCGGCGATCTGAGCGCGGTCCTGCCTGGCACAAGCCCCTGTGGACGCACCAACATGCGCATCAAGGGCTGGATGGGTCGCGCCGACCAGACCACCAAGATCAAGGGCATGTTCGTGCGCCCCGAACAGGTGGCTGCGCTCGTGGCGCGCCATCAGGAAATCGCCCGCGCCCGTGTCATCGCGACCCGCGAGGGCGAAGCCGACGTGATGACCGTCCGCATCGAGGCCACCGGCGGCGATGCCGCCTGTTACGCGGGCAGCGTGGCCGAGACACTGAAGCTCAAGGGCCGGGTCGAGATCGTGCCGCCGGGCAGCCTGCCCAATGACGGCAAGGTCATCGAGGATTTGCGCAGCTACGACTGAAAGCGCATCGCATCGTAGGGCGCGAGATCGAGATTGGGTCGTCGTCCGCTCATCAGGTCGGCGATGAGTCGGCCCGTCTTTGGCCCCGCTGTCAGCCCGACATGCTGGTGCCCGAAACCCGCGAACACCCCCGTTCCGCCGATCTCGCCAATCAGCGGCAGGCTGTCCGGGGTGGACGGGCGGAAACCCATCCATTCCTCGACCCCCTCGTAACGCAGGTCGGGAAAGACGCGGGCGATCTCGCGGCGGATCATCGCGAAGGGCGCGCGCGAGGGCGGGGCCTCGATCCCGCCAAGCTCGACCGTGCCGGCGCAGCGCAGCCCGTGGGCCATCGGCGTCACCCCGAACTTGCCGCGCGCCATCATCAGCGGCTGGCGCGGCATTTGTGACGGCTGGGCAAGGTGGAGGTGATAGCCGCGCTCGGCTTCGAGCGGCACCTTGAGGCCCAGTTTGCGCATCAGCGGTTTCGACCAGATCCCTGCGGTCAGAACAGCCGCATCGCAGGGCAGGGGGCCTTGATCCGTGTCGACCTCTGTCACGCGGCCCCCGCTCAGCCGGATATCACGCACGTCGGCGCGGATGTAGCGCCCACCCTCGGCCTGCAACACCGCCGCGAGATCGGCCATATAGGCACCGGGGTTGAGCACATGACCCTGCGCGCGCAGGATTGCCAGACAGCGGATGGCGGGGCCGAGCATCGGCTCGACCTCCCGAACCGCGTCGCCCTCGATCACCTCGGGAACAAAGCCCGCCGCACGCTTGGCCTGCCAGCTGTAGGCGTCGGCGTCAAAGGCGGCGCGGTCGTCATAGGCATAGGCGAGATCGCTGGTGGCGAGCCATTTTTCGGCCTGCGTGCCGCGGGTGAGTGCCCGGTGCTGATCCACGCTGTCGCTGACGAGGGGGATAAGCCCTGCGATCATGCGTTCGGTGTCGCGGGGATTGGCGTTGCGCACGAATTGCCAGAGCCAGGGCGCAAGGCGCGGCAGGTCTCGCCAGCGCAGCCAGAGCGGGGCGTCGGGGTCGCTCAGATACCTGAGTGCGGTGCCGAGAAGACCGGGCGTGTTCACCGGCAGGACCGCCCATTGGGCGAGCAGCCCGGCATTGCCAAAGGAGGCGCCCGCACCGGGATGATCGCGGTCCACCAGGGTTGCGCGGTGGCCCGCACGACTGAGCCAGATCGCGGTCGAAAGACCGCAGATGCCGGCGCCGATGACAATGACAGTGCGGGAAGTGCTCATGCGCGCGGGCCTCCGGTTGGCGGTGAGTGCCGCCACCCAATCGCACCCCGCGCGCTTGTGCAAGGGGGCTTACGCGGTCAGCCCCTCTGGCTCGGGCAGGCCATTGGCTCGGCAGCAGGCGGTGACGGTATTGGCCAGCAGGCAGGCAATCGTCATTGGCCCCACGCCGCCGGGCACCGGGGTGATCGCCCCCGCCACTTGCCGCGCCGAGGCAAAATCCACATCGCCCACAAGCAGGTTCTTCCCGTCCCGCTCGATCCGGTTGATGCCCACGTCGATCACCGTGGCCCCCGGCTTGATCCAGTCCCCCGGCACCATCTCGGGGCGGCCCACAGCGGCCACCACGATATCGGCGCGCCGCACCACATCGGCCAGATTGCGTGTGCGCGAATGTGCAATCGTCACCGTGCAGCTATCCCCAAGCAAAAGCTGCGCCATCGGCTTGCCGACGATGTTCGAGCGCCCAAGCACCACCGCATCCAGCCCGCTGAGCGACCCCAGATGCGCGCGCAGCATCATCAGGCACCCCAGCGGCGTGCAGGGCACCATGCTCTTCTGCCCGGTGCCCAGTAGCCCGACGTTGGAGATATGAAACCCGTCCACATCCTTGGCCGGGTCGATGGCGTTGATGACCAGATCGGAATCGAGATGGCCGGGCAATGGCAGTTGCACGAGGATGCCATGCACCGCCGGATCGCTGTTCAACTGCGCGATCAGTGCCAGCAGGTCCGCCTCGGACGTGCCTGCGTCAAGGCGATGCTCATAGGAATTCATTCCCGCCTCGACCGTCTGCTTGCCCTTGGAGCGCACATAGACCTGGCTCGCCGGATCCTCGCCCACCAGCACCACGGCAAGGCCCGGCGTGATCCCGTGCCCCTTCTTGAGCCGCGCAACGTGGTCGGCCACCTTGGCCCGGATCGTGACGGCAAAGGCCTTGCCGTCGATGATGTCTGCGCTCATGTCTTTCCCTTCCATAGTCGCGAAAGGCCGGGGATTGCCCCGGCCCATGCCTTCAGAACAAGCCTTCGATCTGCCCTGCGTCATTGAGGCGGATATTCTCCGCTGCCGGGCGTGACGGCAGGCCCGGCATGGTCATGATCTCGCCACAGACCACCACGACAAACCCCGCCCCCGCGCTAAGGCGCACCTCGCGCACCGGCACCGAATGGCCCGTGGGCGCGCCGCGCAGGCTCGGGTCGGTGGAGAAACTGTATTGCGTCTTGGCCATGCACACAGGCAGGTTGCCATATCCCTGCGCCTCCCAGTCTTTCAACTGGTTGCGGATCTTCGCATCGGCCAGCACCTCGTCGGCGCGGTAGATACGCTTGGCGATGGTCTCGATCTTCTCGAAAAGCGGCATCTCGTCGGGATAGAGCGGGGCGAAATTCCCGGTCCCGGCCTCGGCTATCTCGACCACCTTGCGCGCCAGTGGCTCGGACCCTTCCGAGCCCAGTTCCCAATGCCGTGACAGCACCGCCTCGACGCCGTGACCGGCCACATAGTCCTTGACGGCGGCAATCTCGGCTTCGGTATCGGTGACGAAATGGTTGATCGCCACCACCACCGGCACGCCGAAGCTCTTGACGTTCTCGATATGCCGCCCAAGGTTCGGACAGCCTTTCTTCACCGCCTCGACATTCTCGGCCCCCAGATCGGCCTTGGCCACGCCGCCGTTCATCTTCATCGCCCGCACCGTCGCCACGATCACCACGCAATCGGGGGCAAGACCCGCCTTGCGGCACTTGATGTTCATGAACTTTTCAGCGCCCAGGTCCGCGCCAAAACCCGCTTCGGTCACAACATACTCGCTGATCCGCAGCGCCGTGGTGGTGGCGATGACCGAGTTGCAGCCATGGGCGATATTGGCAAAAGGTCCGCCGTGGACAAAGGCCGGATTGTTCTCCAGCGTCTGCACGAGGTTGGGCTGCATCGCGTCCTTGAGCAGCACGGTCATCGCGCCCTCGGCCTTGAGATCGCGGCAGTAAACCGGGCTGCGGTCGCGGCGATAGGCCACGATCATCGCGCCGAGCCGCTCTTCGAGATCTTTGAGATCGCGGGCCAGGCACAGGATCGCCATGACCTCAGAGGCCACGGTGATGTCAAAGCCGCCCTCGCGTGGGAACCCGTTGGCAACGCCGCCCAGGCTCACGTTGATCTGCCTGAGCGCACGGTCGTTCATGTCCACGACACGCCGCCAGACGACACGGCGGGTATCGATATCAAGTTCGTTGCCCCAGTAGATGTGGTTGTCGATCATCGCCGCCAGCAGGCTGTGCGCGCTGGTGATCGCATGAAAATCGCCGGTGAAATGAAGGTTCATGTCCTCCATCGGCACCACCTGCGCATAGCCGCCGCCCGCAGCCCCGCCCTTCATCCCGAAATTCGGGCCGAGGCTCGCCTCGCGGATGCAGACGGTGGCCCGCTTGCCAATGCGGTTCAGCCCGTCGCCCAACCCCACCGTCGTCGTGGTCTTGCCTTCGCCCGCGGGCGTGGGGTTGATCGCGGTCACGAGGATCAGCTTGCCGGTCCGGTTGCCCTGCACCGAGGTGATGAACGCCTGGCTCACCTTCGCCTTGTCATGACCATAGGGCAGCAGGTGCCCGGACGGGATGCCAAGCCTGGCGCCGATCTCCTGAATGGGCTTTTTCTTCGCTTCACGCGCGATCTCGATGTCGGATTTGTAGCTCATGACCGGTCCCTGTTCTGGCCGCGGCTGCGGGGTTGTCTTCCCCTCGCCTATAGCGGTTTTGCCCCGCGCGCTGCGCCGCGTTTCCGACATATCCCGCGCCACTTGCGGCGGGCTGTCGCCGCCTGTCAAGCGCGCGCGCGCGCCAGTTGCGACCAGACCGGCTGATCGGGAACATGCAGCCGCAGCACATCGCCAAGCGCGATGCGCCCCTCGCGCTCCACCCAGGCGGTGACGCCGCGCCGCCCCTCGGCCGCGCGCTTGAACAGCTTGCCGCACCCCGGCCTGTGGCCCTCGATCACACGGGCGGGTAATTGACAGGGCCTGTTCTCCATGTCGATGACCAGCGTCGCCCCCGACGGCGCCTGCAGGCGCGAGGACGGCGGCACATGGCTGAAATCCGGGATCCCCTCGATCACCAGCGACGCGCCCAGCCACGCGGGATAGAGCGCATCCACCTCCATCTCCCCGGCGACGGCCACCAGTTCTTCCGCCGACAGAACCGACAATTGCCGCACGTTGCGAATTTCGGTGCCCCTCGGATGCTGATCCATCACCCGGCTGCACGAGGGGCGCGTCACCCCGCCATGCGCCTCGCCCGCGATCCCGGCGAATGTCATGTCCGCCTCTGCCAGCGCCTCGGCCTCAAGCCGCGCCGCGCGATCGGCTACCCGGCCCAGCCAGACAACGCGCGCGGTAAACTCCGTGGGTTTCAGCGCCTGCATTCCGGCCCCCGTTTCATCGTTCCACAAATACTCATGCCTTGCGCTGCCGCCCGTTCAGACGGTGAGGGTAAAGAACACCCGCCGGAACGGAAACAGCACGGTGCCGTCGCCGCGCACTGGATAGGCGGTGTGCATCACCTCCTCGTAGCGGCGGATGAGATCGGCGCGCTCTGCCTCGTCAAGCGCGGCGAGGATGGGCCGCGCATAGGTGCTTTCGGTGAAGCGGCGCACCGGGTGGCTGCCCGGCTCGGCGGTAAGACGCTGGTAATAATCCGTCTCCCAGAGGCGGAATTGACCGAGCGGGGACAGCAATTCCTCGTATCTGACCGGCGCCATGACACCGGGCGTGCCCATCTTTTCGGCGCGGCCCGGAAACAGCTCTTCCGCGAGCGACAGCCAGACGCGGTGCGAGGGCGCCTTGTTCTGATGCGGCATCTGCACCGCCAGCGTGCCGCCCTTGCCCAGCATCCCCGCGAGCCGCCGCATCAGCACCTCGTGCCCGCCAACCCAGTGCAGCGCGGCATTGGAATAGATCAGCCCCGGCGCGCGGCGTGGGTGCCAGTCGGCGATGTCGGCCTGTTGCAGCGCGTCATAGCCCGCCGCGCGCGCCTTTTCCAGCATGGCCGGACTGGCATCGACCCCGATGACGCTGCGCCCGCCCGCGCGCGCGCGCAGCGCCGCAGCCATCGCGCCATTGCCGCAGCCGAGATCGACCACATCGCCCGCGGCCATCTGCCCGACCGCATTCAAGAGGTCGAGCGCAGGCCGCAGCCGCTGGTCGTGAAAGCGCGCATAGGCTTTCGGGTTCCAGTCGGTTTTCACGTTGGACGGACTCACGTCGAGGGCTCAGGCTCCAGCCCGCCATCGCCGGGATTGCGCGTGGCCTTCGGCTTGGTCTTGGGAATGGCGATGAGCGATGGCTTGGCCGCCTCGGGTGTGCCGTCGTTGTCGTCGTCCGCCGTGGGCGGTTCGCCGCGCATCACGCGCTTGATCTCGTCGCCGGTCAGCGTCTCGTATTCCAAGAGGCCCTGTGCCAGCCGCTCCCATTCCTCATGACGCTCATCAAGAATCGCACGGGCTTTCTGATAGGCCTCGTCGATGAGGCGGCGCACCTCGTCCTCGATCAGTTCCTTGGTGTGGGCCGAGATAGAGAAGCCGCCCGCCCCATTGCCCATATAGCCCTCATGGGCCATCTGGTAATCGACATTGCCGACCTTGTCGGACATGCCCCAGCGCATCACCATGGCGCGCGCCAGCCCGCTGGCCTGCTGGATGTCGCCTGCCGGCCCGTTCGAGACGTTCTCCTCGCCGTATTTCAACACCTCGGCGGCCTTGCCGGCCATGGTCATGGTCAGCTTTTCCTCGCATTCCGCCTTGTGCCAGTTCAGCCGGTCGATCTCTGGCAGGCTGACCACCATGCCAAGCGCGCCACCGCGCGGGATGATCGTCGCCTTGTAGACCGGATCGCACTTCGGCAGGGCAAGGCCAACCACCGCGTGTCCGGCCTCGTGATAGGCGGTCTTTTCCTTCTGATCGTCGGTCAGCACCATCGAGCGGCGTTCCGCCCCCATCATCACCTTGTCCTTGGCGTTCTCGAAATCGAGCATGGTGACAAAGCGCCGCCCAACCCGCGCGGCCATCAGCGCCGCCTCGTTGACGAGGTTGGCAAGGTCCGCACCGGAAAAGCCGGGGGTGCCGCGGGCGATCAGGCGCAGGTCAACATCGGGGCCAAGCGGCGTCTTGCGCGCGTGCACGTCAAGGATCTTCTCGCGGCCCTTGATGTCGGGGTTGGGCACCGTCACCTGACGGTCGAACCGGCCGGGGCGCAGCAGCGCGGGGTCAAGCACGTCCTTGCGGTTGGTGGCGGCGATGATGATGACGCCCTCATTCGCCTCGAACCCGTCCATCTCGACAAGGAGTTGGTTCAGTGTCTGTTCCCGTTCGTCATTGCCGCCGCCATAGCCCGCGCCACGGTGGCGACCGACGGCGTCAATCTCGTCGATGAAGACGATGCAGGGCGCGTTCTTCTTGGCCTGCTCGAACATGTCGCGCACGCGGGACGCCCCGACACCCACGAACATTTCCACGAAATCAGAGCCGGAGATGGTGAAGAACGGCACGCCCGCCTCGCCCGCGATGGCGCGCGCCAGCAGGGTTTTACCCGTGCCCGGAGGGCCGACAAGCAGCGCGCCCTTGGGGATCTTGCCGCCAAGACGCGAAAACTTCTGCGGATTGCGCAGGAATTCGACGATTTCCTCAAGCTCTTCCTTGGCTTCGTCGATGCCTGCCACATCGTCAAAGGTGACACGACCATGTTTTTCGGTCAGCAGCTTGGCGCGGCTCTTGCCAAAGCCCATGGCCCCGCCGCGCCCTCCGCCCTGCATCCGGTTCATGAAATAGATCCAGACGCCGATCAGCAGCAGGAACGGCAGAAGCGACACGAGGAAGGACTGAAAGCCCGATTGCTGCTGGCTTTCGGCCTTGACCGGAATGCCTCGGTCGATCAGGCGTTGCGTGATCTCGGCATCCTCGGGACGGATGGTGGTGTAATCGTTCCCGTCATTGCCGCGATAGCGGATGGTTTCGCCATCGAGCGTGACCTGACTGACCGCGCCGGAATCCACGGCGGCGACGAATTCGGAATAGGGCACCGAACGGCTCTGAAGCGTGTTGCCCGATCCGCTGAACAGGTTGAAAAGCGCCAGGATCAGCAGGAACAGGATCAGCCAGAAAGCGATGTTGCGCGCGTTGCCCAAGAGAAATCTCCCAAAATGCGGTCTTGTTGCCCATATCACGGGGCGCTCTGTTCTTAAATAGCCATCGCCTCAGCAGGTTCAATGACAGATTACGGTGTTGAGGTAGGCGGAGAGGGGGCGGGCAAGCTGCATGTCCCAGCCATTCGCCCAGCCGTGCAACGGCGCGGCGATGAGAATTCCGCCTTGCCACAGACCGGGCGCGGCAAGTGCGCTTGCATGCGGCATCCCACCCGCGTGCCAGTCGGGGCAGGCACGCAGCCCCTCGGGGCCGAGCGCGGCAATTTCCGCCGCGCCGGGGCCGGTCGCATGCCAACGCCCGTCCCAAAGGGTGCTTGCGTCCGTGCGCATGCCGGTAACGGCGTTGTATTCCCGGCTCAGGCGGATATGCGCCGCCTCGACACTCAGCACACAGCCGCGCAAGGTCATCCGCCGCCCGTCGCGCGCCGCGCTCAGAAAATCGGTCATGGCGGTTCCGCGGGGGGGATAGGCATGGCCGGTCATCCAGCGCAGCCCCGCGACCAAAAGCCGCCGCGCCGTCTCATCGGGCAACGAGTCAAAACCTCGCCGCTCCAGCAGCAGGTCGCCCGCCTCGACCGATGCCAGCAGTTCGGCGGCCTGCCGCGCGTGATGGGCGAGTGCCTGGCGCGCTTCGGCCAGACGCCGCGCGCTTCCCGCCAGCGTGGCGCAGTCCAGCCCGAGCGGAGCGAGCGCCGCCAGCACCGCGCGCGCCTGCGTGCGGTCATAATCCGGGTCCGCGTTGGTCGGGTCGTCGATCCAGGACACGCCGCGCATGCGCAGCAGTTCACGCAGATGCGCCCGCCCGAGCCCGAGCATGGGCCGGTGAAAGGTGACACCCTCCGCCTGCCAGCGCGCCCGCATCGCCGAAAGCCCATCGATGCCCGCGCCGCGCGCCAGCCGCATCAGAAAGGTCTCGGTCAGATCGTCCATCGTGTGGCCGATGGCCACATCGGCGAAGCCGTGCGATTGCGCCCAGTCCGCCAGCAGGCGGTAGCGCGCGCGCCGTGCCTGGTCGGGCAGGTTGCCGCCCGCATCGCGGGTTTTCCAACGCAAGGTGTCATGCGCCAGCCCCAAAGCCGCACAGACTTGCGCGACCGCCTCTGCCTCTGCCTCTGCCTCCGCCCGCAGCCCATGATCGACCGTCGCCACCCGCAACGCCGGCCCGCCCGCGCCACGCCAGTCGTTCAGCAGGTGCAAAAGCGCGAGTGAATCGCTGCCACCCGAGACGGCCACCCCCAGATGCGACGGCGGGGCGGGGGCGAAGTGATCCGCCACCGCCCTGCCTGCAAGGTTTCCGTCACTCACGAACAGCCGAGCCGGGCCATTTCCGCCGCAGCCTCGGTTGCCACCGCAGCGCCGGGATAGCGCGGCGCGACCTGCCCGAGCGTGACGCAGGCCTCGTCCTTCTGGCCCAGCGCGCCCAGCGCGCGACCGAGGTTAAAGAGCGCCTCGGCCGCCTCTGGCCCTTCGGGGGCGGCACTGAACGCTTCGAGATAGGCGCGAGCGGCGGCGCTTTGCTGACCCGCCGCCTCCAGCGCGCGACCGCGCAACAGCCCCGCCTGGCCGCTGAGCGGGCTTCCGGGATAGGCAGCGAGGAACGCCGCAAGCTGTTCTGCCGCCGCCGCGTGATCGCCTGCCTCGTAAGTCGCGCGCGCGCGCTCGAAGTCGTCGCGCTCGCCCACGGCCAGTTGCGGGTTGTCGGGCACGGGCGCGGGCATGGCCCCGCCGCCGCCCGTCTGCGGGATCACGCCGCCAAGCGTGCTGCCCGGCTCAAGGTTGGCGATGTCGCAGGCCGGTTCCAGTTCGCAGAGCCGAAACTCCAGATCGCCCACGCGGTTGGTGCCGTCGGTCACCACCCGGTCGATGCGAAACTCCAGTTCCTCGGTCTTCGAGGTGAGGCGCTGCACCTCGGCCTCGATCGCGTTCACCCGGTCAAGAAGCGACCCGCCTCCCGCAAGCTGCCCGACGCTGCTGGTCGTGCTCAACTCGCGCTTGAGCTTTTGCATCTCGACAAAGAGCACGGCGAGTTCCTGCCGGATATCTGCCAGTGTCTCGGCCTGCTGCCCGGTGGCCCCAAGAGGGGCGACGAGCAGCAGCGCGGCGAGCGGTCCCAGAAGCCTGCGCATCATCGCCCCTTAGCTGCCCAGTCCGGCGGCCAGAACGGTGACCGCGCGGCGGTTCTTGGAATAGCAGGCTTCGTCACTGCAAATCTCGATGGGGCGCTCCTTGCCAAAGCTGACCACCCGCAGGCGGCTGCCGGCGACGCCCCGGCTCACCAGATATTCCTGCACCGCGTTCGCCCGCCGCGCCCCGAGGGCGACGTTGTATTCGCGTGTGCCGCGCTCATCGGCATGGCCTTCGATCACGGCGGTAAAGTCGCGGTTGGTCATCAGCCATTGCGCCTGTCCGTCGAGCGTCGCCTGCGCCGCCGGAGAGAGGGTGGACTGATCCACCGCGAACAGCACCCGGTCGCCTATGGCCTGCTGGAAATAGGCGGGCGAGGTGGGATCGGATACCGACCCGGCCCCAGTCCCAAAGCCGCCACCGCCGAGACCGGCCTGGTCTTCGAACCGGTCGGGATTGGTGCAGGCGGCCAAGGCCAGCCCCGCCACGAAAATCATCGTCTTGCTCAGATAGGTCATGTCAGCCCCGTTTTCCGTTGATTGGGTGTGTTCTAGCACAGGGCGTGCGCCCTGTCAGTCCTGCTCAGTTCTGGAGCGGCCCCCAGGAGGGATCGCTCGCGCCGCTTGGCGTGACCACCTGACGCAGGTTGCGCCCGGTGATATCGACCGAATAAAGCCGCGCCTCACCCTGCGCCCCTTGGGTCTCGCGGGTGAACATGACGACGCGGCCGTTGGGGGCCCATGTCGGGCCCTCGTCAAGGAATGACGCGGTCAGAAGCCGCTCTTCGCTGCCGTCGGTGCGCATGACACCGATATGGAACCGGCCCTTGGATTGCTTGGTAAAGGCGATCAGATCGCCACGCGGCGACCAAACCGGTGTGCCATATCGGCCCTGGCCAAAGCTGATCCGCCGCGCCTCGCCTCCGCTGACGGGCATGATGTAAAGCTGCGGCGTGCCCGAGCGGTCGCTCTCGAACACGATCTGTCTGCCATCGGGGCTGTAGCTGGGGGCGGTCTCGATCGAGGGCGCGGTGGTCAGTCGTGTGCTCGCGCCGCTGGTGATATCCATGGTGTAAAGGTCGGTATTGCCGCCCTGCGTCAGCGAATAGAGCACGGTGCGCCCGTCCGGCGAAAAGCGCGGAGCAAAGGCCATCGTGCCGTCCAGCGTCGGCAGCACGCGGCGCCCGACATTGGCCACGTCGAGCACATAGATGCGCGGGAACCCGGTCTCGTAGCTGGTATAGAGCACGCGGTCGCCCGTGGGCGAAAAGCGCGGCGCAAGCACGATGGACGCCGCATCGGTCAGGAACTGCACATTGGCCCCGTCATAATCCATGATCGCCAGCCGTTTGGCGCGCTGATCCTTGGGGCCGCTTTCCGACACGAAAACCACCCGGCTGTCGAAATAACCGCCCTCGCCGGTGATGCGCGCATAGACCTGATCGCCCACCTTGTGCGCGATACGCCGCCAGCCGTCACGATCCCCGACAAGCTGCTGACCACGGCCAAGCTCTTGCCCGGCGAAGACGTCATGGATGCGGAAGCGCACCACCACGCGCCCCGAGCCATCCACATTCACCGCCCCGGTCACGAGGGCCTGTGCGTTGATCGCGCGCCAGTCGGCGAATTGCACCGGGCTTTCAAAGCTGGTGATCCGACTGATATGCGCCTCGGCGGGGATTTCCCGGAACAGCCCTGTGCCGGTCAGATCGGCGGCGATGACCCGGGCGATGTTGCGCGCAAATTCCTGCGCCGCAGGGGTATCCGCGACGAAATCTGGCACCGCAAAGGGCATCGGCTCGATCACGCCCTCGGTCAGTTCCAGCCGGAGCGGGCCACCTTGCTGGGCCGTGGCGGGGAATGCCCAGAGTGTCAGGGCGGCAAGCAGGGTCAGGAGGGAGCGCATCATTTGATCCTCATTCTCTCCGGGTTGAATGTCATTTCGATATCACGCCATTGCTCGAATTTCTCGGGCGGCAGGTTGAATCCGTCATTGCCGCAGCGGATGATGGCGCGGCGCGCGGCCTCATAGGCCTGTTGCGCGGCGGCGGCGGACCCGCCGGAATGGCTCAGCATGCGGATGCTGGAATTGTCTGGTTTCGAGGTCTCGAACATGCGCACCGTGACAACCACGGTCGTGGCGAGCGCCTCGGAGCTGAGGCTGCCCACGTTCCAGCAGCGTTGCACCGCCACGCGCAGCGCGTCCTTCTCGCCCGCAGTCAGCGGCGGCCCTGCGGGCCGCTCTGGTGTCGGCGTACCCTGGCCCAGAGCGGCGGCCAGTGCGTCACTGACCGCGCCGCGGTCGGTGGCGGGCGGCGTTGGGGCCGGGGTCGGGATCGGCGCGGGACGGGTGGCGGTCTCGGTCGGGGGCGCAGGCGCAGGGGGCGGCGCAGGTTCGGGGCGCGCGGCGGCGGGACGCGCGCGCGGGCGCAGAGATGCGGTCGGTGCCGGCTCGCTCGGTCGCTCGGCCTCGGTCACGATCTCGGTCGCGGCCTCCTCGGGCGCGGTTGCCTCTTGCGGGGCTTCTTCGACCACGGCACCTGCATCGGGCGCAACCTCGGGACGGGCCACGTCATCGACCCGCACATCGGGTTCGGCCGGGGCAACCGGCTCGGGTGCGACGCGGGGCGCAGGGCGCGGCTGCGGGCGGGGCGAGATTTCGGGCATAAGGGCCGCCGTTTCCTCGGGCGGGGTTTCGATCACGGGCGGGGTGTCGGTCACCTCGGCAGGGGCGGGCACCGGCGCGGGCGGGCTTGGCGCCGGATCGGGGGGCGGGGCCGAGTTGACCTCGGGCTGGTTCTGCGCGGGCGCGCTGTCGGCCCCGGAGACAAGCGCGGGCGCATTCTCTCCCGGCGCGGGCGGTTCGGGCGTGTTGACGTTGGCGACGGCCTCGGGTGCGCTCTGCCCGGCGACGAGAGCGGCATAATCCTCGGCCGAAATCGCCATTGCCTCCACCACCTCGAAGGGCGGCGGGTCGGAGCGGAACGCGCCCCCGAGAAGGGCCCACCCAATCAACGCCAGATGGCCCGCCCCCGATATGATCTGCCCGGTGTTCACGCCGCGCGCCCCTAGCCGCCCCGCCCGTCGAGCGTCGGCCCGCCGGTTTCCGTGACCAGGCCGATATTGGCAAACCCGCCGCGATTGAGCGCGCCCATGACCTGCATCACCTCGGCATAGGGCACCGCTCCGTCGGCGCGCAGGAACACCCGCGAGCCAGAGCGCTCGGCCGCAATCGCCGTCAACCGCGCAATCAGCTCTTCGCGCGGCACGTCGGAAGTCTGGATCGCCACGCGTCCGTCGGCGCTTACCGTCACGGTCAGCGGTTCTTCCTGCTCGCCCGGCAGGGCGTTGGCGGCGGTTTTAGGCAATTCCACCGGCACACCCACCACCAGCAGGGGGGCCGCCACCATGAAGATGATGAGCAGCACCAGCATCACATCGACAAACGGCGTGACGTTGATCTCGGACATGGGGCGCGAGCGTCCGCGCCCTCGCCTGCGCCGCCCGCCTCCGCCGGTTTTCTGGATGACACCCCCGCCCATGGCCTAGCTGTCCAGCTGGCGGCTGAGGATGGTGGCGAATTCGTCGGCAAAGGCCTCATAGCCCGCCATGATCCGATCGCTGTCCGCGCTCAGCTTGTTGTAGAAGATCACCGCAGGGATCGCCGCCAGAAGCCCGAGTGCCGTGGCCAGAAGTGCCTCGGCGATGCCGGGGGCCACCACCACAAGGCTGGTGTTCTGTTGCGCCGCGATCTCGACAAAGGCGTGCATGATCCCCCAGACCGTGCCGAAAAGGCCGATGAACGGAGCGGTGGAGCCGACCGTCGCCAGAACCTGCAATCCACTTTGCAGCCCCTCGGATTCCTTGGCGATGGCCACATCCATCGAACGGTCGATCCGCGCCGTGGCGCCTGCGATCAATTCTCCGTCATTGCGATGACTGCGCCGCCATTCCATCATCCCGGCGGCGAAAATCCGCTCGGACTGGCCCGCCGGTTCCGGGCCGATCTCGTCAAAGAGCCCGTCCAGAGGCTCTCCCGACCAGAATCGGCGATCGAAGATTTCCGCTTCCGTGTGAGCGCGGCGATAGGTGATGAGCTTCTGGATAATGATCGACCACGACCAGAAAGAGGCCAGCACCAGCACCAGCATCACCAGTTTCACGATTAAAGTGGCGCGCGCGAACAGCGCCCACATGGAGAAATCCATCTCCTGTGCCAATGCCAGGGTTTCTGCTTCCATTTTCCTGCCTATGCCTCTCTGGCCGTTTCCCGGCCTTATCAAGGCGCAAATTAGCCGATTTCCAGAGGGAAAGCCAACATGATCCGTAATTGCGCGGCAACCTGTGGGGAATCAGGGCAGAAGCTGGCGGATATTCGCCGGAAGCCGCACCGGCTGGCCGTTTTGTCCGACGCAAACCACGGTCACAACGGCATGAAAGAGCGGCGCGCCCGCGCGCAGAACGGTCTGGTCCATCATCAGCCGTGCGGCGGTGACAGAGGTGGTTTCCGTCACCACCTCGAGCATGTCGTCGAACCGCGCGGGGGCAAGGAAATCCGCTTCGACCCGGCGCACAACAAAGATGGTGCCGTGCGCGCGCATCTCGTTCTGGTCAAGCCCCAGGTCACGGACCCAGGCGCTGCGGGCGCGCTCGATGAACTTGAGGAAATTGGCGTGATAGACGATCCCGCCCATATCGGTATCCTCGTAATAGACACGGACGGGGAAACGATGGGTCATGGCGGGCCTCTTGCTCGGTGCGTCCACGAGCCTATGGCTCGGCATCGTCACCCGCAACCCCGGCGCGCGCCGGGCGCGGCAGGGCCTGCCGGTCAAAGGCCACGGCCTTGACCAGCGCAGTCACCGGCTGCCCTTCGGCAAGCGCCAGATCGCGCAGCGCGGCGCGGGTCAGGCGCGCGCGCAGGTGCTGACCCGCCACGTTAAGCACCACCTCGGCAAAGGCGGTGCCCGCCTCTTCGGTGATGCGCAATACCCGCGCGGACAACTGGTTGCGGATGCTCAGACCTTCAAGCCGCCCAAGCGCCAGCGACACGTCGCGCGCCCGGATCCGAAGCCGCACCTCGCTGCCCTCGGGCAACGAGATCGCGGGCACCTCAAGCATGGCCCTGCCCAGATCGATGCGGCTCAGATGCAACTCGGGATCGTGCGCGACGATGCGGCCCGCAACGATTGCCCCCGCCTCGAACCGGCCTTGCACATCCGCCAGATCGAGCCGTTCCAGAACCTCCGAGACGCCCCCCGCCGCCACCACCCGGCCGGCCGCCAGCGCCACGATCCGGTCGCAAAGCTGCGTCACCTCCTCCAGCGCATGGGTGACATAAAGGATCGGCAGGCCAAAGGCACTCTGGAGCCGGGCTATATAGGGCAGGATCTCGCCCTTGCGTCTGGTATCGAGCGCGGCGAGCGGTTCGTCCATCAGCAAAAGGCGTGGCCGCGCCAGCAACGTGCGCCCTATGGCCACCCGCTGCCGCTCGCCCCCCGACAGTTGCGTTGCGCGCCGACCAAAGAGCGGCGCAAGATCAAGCACCTCCACCACATCGTCGAAACTGTAGGCGGACGGCCCCCCGGGCGCGCGCCGCTCAGCATAATCGAGATTGCCTCGCGCCGTCAGATGCGGGAAAAGCCGTGCGTCCTGAAATACATAGCCCACCCCGCGCCGATGCGGTGCAACCTGCCGCCGCCCCTCCATCCAGACTTCCGGGCCAAAACTGATACGCCCCGTGGCTCCCCTCTCGAACCCGGCGATGACGCGCAGAAGCGTGGACTTGCCACAGCCCGATGGGCCGAACACCGCCGTGATCCCCGCCCCCGCGAAATCCTGCGCGACGGACAGCGCGAACTCGGGGAACGCCACGCGGATATCGACCGACAGGGTCATCAGCCCACATGCACCGGAAAGCGGCGGTTGACCGTGTAGACCGCCAGCAGCACCACAAAGGAAAATGCCAGCAGAATTGCCGCCAGCACATGCGCATCGGCATAGTTGATCGTCTCTACCCGCTCGTAGATCTGGATCGAGACCACCTTGGTGCGTCCCGGAATATTTCCCCCCACCATGAGCACCACGCCGAATTCCCCGATCGTATGGGCAAAGCTGAGCACCGTGGCCGTCAGAAAGCCGCGCGCCGCCATGGGCGCGGCGACGGAGAAGAAAGCGTCAAACGGCGCGGCGTTCAGGCTGGCTGCCGCCTCCATCGGTGCCCGCCCGATCGCCTCGAAGGCCGCTTGCAGCGGTTGCACCATGAAGGGCAGAGAGTAGAGGCAGGAGGCGATGACCAGCCCGGCAAAGGAAAAGGTCAGTGTGCTGCCCGTGGCCGACAGCCACAGCCCGCCGAGCGTGGAATTGGGGCTGAGAAAGATCAGCAGGTAGAAACCCAGTACCGTCGGCGGCAGCACAAGCGGCAGCGCGGTCACCGCCTCGACCACGGGCTTGATCCTCACGCGCGTCTGCGCCAGCCACCACGCAAGCGGTGTGCCGGCCACCAGCAGGATGAGGGTCGTCACCGCCGCCAGCCGCACCGTCAGCCAGAGCGGCCCCAGATCGGGCAGGCCCGGATCACCCATCGGTGCCGTAACCGAAGCCGGCGATCATGGCGGCGACTTCCGGGCTGCGCAGGAAATCGAGGAAGGCGCGCGCCGCCGCGTTGTCGGCCCCGTGAGTCAGCAGCACCGCATCCTGCCGGATCGGGGTCAACATTTCCTGCGGCACATCCCAGCGGCTGCCCTCGATCGCGTTGCGCGGGCTGAGCACGGCAGAAAGCGCGACAAAGCCGATCTCGGCCGCCCCGCTGGCCACCATCGAATGCGTCTGCCCGATATTCTGGCCCATGACGATCTTGGGTTGCAGCGCCTCCCACAGTCCCATCGAAGCCAGCGCCTCGCGCGCGGCCACGCCGTAAGGGGCCAGGTCGGGATTGGCGATGGCGACAAAGCGCAAGGAGGGTTCTTCCAGCGCCGCAGGCCCCTGCGTGCCGATGCGGCCCGGATCGGCACTCCAGAGCGTCAGATGACCAAAGGCATAGGTAAAACCGGTGCCCGCCACCGCCTTACCCTCCTCCAGCAGCCGCGCGGGCGTCTTTTCATCCGCCGAGAGAAAGACATCGAACGGCGCACCCGCACCGATCTGCGCATAGAGCTTGCCGGTCGAGCCGGTGGTGAGCGTCACGTCATGACCCGTCGCCGCGCGGAAGAGCGGGGCAAGCGTCTCGGCGGCTTCGGCGAAATTGGCCGCAACGGCGGCCAGCGCGGTCTCGGCGCGCGCGTTCGGAGGCGCGAGAGCGAGCAGGACCGAGAAAAGCACGGGGCGCATGGGCATGAGAGGCTCCGGTTATTTTTCGTCAAACATATCGCAGAGCGCCACGCCTCAGGGCAAGCGTTATTTTCCCTCGGGAATATCCCTCAGCAAGGCCCGCAACGCCGTAACGCCGGATGCCCCGGCACCGGCGGCTTCGGCCTCGATCGCGCGATAAAGCCCCAGAACCTTGCGCCCCATATCGGTCAGCACCGCGCCCCCGCCCCCCGGCCCGCCGCGCGTGCGCTCGACGAGCGGCGCGCGGAACATCGCGTTGAGTGTCCCGATCAATTCCCAGGCGCGCTTGTAGCTCATGCCCATCTCGCGCCCCGCCGCGGCGATAGAGCCGCAGCGCGCAATCCGGTCCAGCAGATCCGCCTTGCCCGGTCCGATCATTCCGCCCCCGTCAAAGACGATGCGGATGCGCAACCGGGCGCCTGTTTCCTCGTGCTCCATGGCGCGCATCATCGGCGCGCGTCCCGCCTCGCGCAAGCGGATTTGACCGCGCGCCATTCCCCGCCCGCCCGCGATGCGATAGACTGTGCCCACCATGCCCAGCCTCTGCCGCGATTGCCTGCACATGTTCGAGCGCGCCCCGCGCTGCCCCGCCTGCGGCAGCCCGCGAATCGTGGCCCATCCCGAACTGTGGGATCTTTCCATCGCGCATATGGATTGCGACGCCTTCTATGCCAGCGTCGAGAAGCGCGACAATCCCGCGCTTGCCACGCGCCCGGTGATCATCGGCGGCGGGCGGCGCGGTGTGGTTTCGACCGCGTGCTATATCGCGCGCATCCGGGGCGTGCGCTCGGCCATGCCGATGTTTCAGGCGCTGCGGCTCTGTCCCGAGGCCGAGGTGATCCGCCCCCGCATGGCCGTTTACGCAGAAGCCTCGCGGGCCATCCGCGCGATGATGCTCGATCTCACTCCGGCGGTCGAGCCGCTCTCGCTTGATGAGGCGTTTCTCGATCTCTCGGGCACGGCGCGGCTCCATGGTGCGCCGCCTGCGGTGGTGCTCGCGGGGCTGGTGCGGCGGATGCGGCACGAGCTTGGTCTCACCGGCTCCATCGGCCTCAGCCACAACAAGTTCCTGGCCAAGATCGCCTCTGACCTCGACAAGCCGCACGGGTTTTCGGTGATCGGTCGCGCCGAGACCGCCGATTTCCTGCGCGACCGCCCGGTCAGCCTGATCTGGGGCGTGGGCCAATCGACGCTGGCGGCCCTGCACGGCGCGGGCATCCGCAGCTTTGCCGACCTGCTACGGTGGGAGCGCACGGATCTCGTGGCGCGCTTCGGCGCCATGGGCGAGCGGCTCTGGCACCTCGCGCGCGGGCAGGACCGCCGCCGCATCTGCGCCAATGCCCCGGTCAAGTCGATCTCGAACGAGACAACCTTCGCCGAGGATATCGCCGATCCCGACCTGCTCGACGGGCATCTCTGGCGGCTCTCGGAAAAGGTGGCCGACCGCGCCAAGGCGCGCGCGCTTGCCGGTCGCGTGGTCACGCTCAAGCTCAAGCGCGCCGATCACGGGCAGCTCACCCGCCGACACGCGCTGCGCGAGCCCACGCAGCTCGCAGACACGCTCTATCGCGCGGCGCGGGCGCTCATGGGTCAGGCCCCGCAGGGCACCGCCTGGCGGCTTCTCGGCGTGGGGTTGTCGGACCTGATGCCAGAGGCAGGGGCAGACCGGGCTGGCGACCTGCTTGACCCGCAAGCCCCCCGCCGCGCCGAGGCCGAGCGCGCGGCAGACCGTATCCGCGCGCGCTTTGGCCCCGACGCGATCCTCAAGGGGCGGGCGCTGCGATAGGGCTACTCCGCGGCGAGGGGCATCGGCTCGGCGCGGCCGATCGCGGCAATCTCCACGATCACGTCGTGCATGAGGCGCCGGAACGCCTCGAAATTCCCGTTGGGGCGGATCAGGCGCTCGTTCATGTAGAGCGCGCGGTCGATCTCGATCTGGACTGCGTGTCGGCCACGACCGGGCCGACCGTAGGCCTGTGTGACATAAGCACCGGCAAAGGGGGTGTTGCGCGCCACCACAAGCCCCGCCGCGACAAAGGCCCCCTCGATCCGGTCAACAATCGCGGAGTCGGCAGCGGCGCCAAAGCGGTCGCCCAGAACGATCTCGGGGCGGCGCATGCCACGCCGGGCGACCGAGTCCATCGCCTCATGCGGCATCGAATGGCAGTCGATCAGGATGGTCTGGCCGAACATCAGGTGCGCCTGGTCAAGCTGACCCTGCAACGCCTCGTGATAAGGCCGCCAATAGGTGTCGATGCGCTCGCGCGCCTCTGCCAGAGTGATCTTGCCCGCGTAGATCGCCTTGCCGTTGGCCACCACGCGCGGGATCACCCCCAGACCTGACGCCACGCGCGGATTATGGCCCTGACGGTTGACCCCGTCGATCAGCGCCGGATCAAGCTCGTCGGCGCTGCGGTTCAGATCGACGAAGGCGCGTGGCGCACCCGCCTTGAGAAACGGCGCACCCGCATTCGGGGCGCTGTCGAACAGTTGATCTACAAAGGCATCCTCCGAGGAGCGCACGGCAAGTTCGTCGAGCGCGGTGCGCCGCAGGAAGGACCAGGGGTAATCCCGCCCGCTGTGGGGCGAGGCAAAGACCACCGACGTGGTTCGTCTTTCTGGATGGCTCAGGGTATAGGCGGCCTTGGGCATCTCAGCACTCCTCGTCATCATCATAGAGCGAAAACGCCGTGCTAAAAGCCCTTGATCCCCTTTCCGACTCCTTTTATAGACCGCCAGACCGGCGCGGATTTCCGCGCCCCTCTTTGTTAAAGGGGGGCAGGGGCCAGGCCAGGGCGATTAGCTCAGTGGTAGAGCACTTCGTTGACATCGAAGGGGTCACAAGTTCGAACCTTGTATCGCCCACCATGAATTCCCGTTGCGTGCCAGCCATGCAGCACCCGTAACCAGAAAGGCGCCGGCGCGCGCCGCGACAGACAGGAGACGACCATGAAGGTTCGCAATTCGCTGCGTTCGCTGAAGAACCGGCACCGCGATTGCCGTGTCGTGCGCCGCAAGGGCCGCGTTTACGTGATCAACAAGACCCAGCGCAAGTTCAAGGCCCGTCAGGGCTGAGCGGCGCTCGGCCCTGACGGGCCGTCAAGACGCAAAAGGCGCGGCCCGAGGGGGCCGCGCCTTTTTTGCATGTCGTGCGCGCAGGGTCAGGGCCTTGACCCTGGCCAGCCGTCACTTCACTATCACCTCGTCCTTGACGAACATGTTGGCCCAGGCGCGGTCGATCAGGTCAGGGGTCATCTGATAGGGGATGCCCTCGAATTCGCAGATAGCGATCATCTGGTCGATGAGGAATACCGGCTGATAGTTCGCGTAGACATTGTCGATCGTGGGATACTTCGTCTTGATGAGATGAACCAGCGCCGCCTCGTCGAGCGGCATGCCTTTCTTGCGGGCAACCATGGCAAAGATCTTGAGGAAATCGGCCTGGCTTGGCCCGTCGATCTTGATCTTGAAGAAGATCCGGCGCAGCGCGGCCTTGTCGAAGATCTCGTTGGGATGGAAGTTGGTGGAGAAGATCACCAGCGTATCGAACGGCACTTCGAATTTCTCGCCCGATTGCAGGGCGAGGATGTCCTTGGATTCTTCCAGTGGCACGATCCAGCGGTTGACCAGCGATTGCGGCGGTTCCTTCTGGCGACCAAGGTCGTCAACGATGAAGATACCGCCGGTGGATTTGAGTTGCAGCGGCGCCTGATAGGTGCGCGCGGTGGGATTGTAGACCAGATCGAGCATTTCGAGCGAAAGTTCACCCCCGGTGATCACCGTGGGCCGCTCGCAGCGGACATAGCGGGCGTCAAAGGTGCGCCTGCGGCGCAGCGAAGTGGGGTCGTCCTCTTCCACCTCGGCGGCGGAATGCACGATCGGGTCATAGACCGTGATCACCTGACCCGCATATTCGATGGCGCGGGGCACAAAGATCTTGTCGCCCATGGCGTCGCGGATGCCGTTCGAGATCGAGGATTTGCCGTTGCCGGGCGGGCCATACATCAGGATCGAGCGGCCCGCGCTGACGGCGGGGCCAAGGTGATCGAGCAATGACGGTGGCAGCACAAGATGGCCCATGGCAGAGGTCAGTTGCTCGCGCGTGATCTGGATATTGCGGATCGACTGGCGTTTGACCTGCTCGCGGTAGACGTCGAGCGGCACCGGCATGGCGCCGAAATACTCCGACTGGCTGAGCGCGTCGAGCGCGCGGCTCTTGCCGGCATCGGTCAACTGAAAGCCCATCTCGCCGCCCGAATTGGCGTGCAGCGTGCCGGTCGCCTCGATCAGCTTCTGGCTGCGGCCGAGATCGACCAGTTCCTGCGTGACCGCCCGCGGCAGGCAGATGGCCGCGGCAATATCGCCCACCAGATCGAGATTCTTGCGGAACATCGTCTTGAGTAGGATATCGCGCATCATCACGACGGGAAGACGCATCTCCTCGATGCGGTTTGGCGGCGGCGGCGGCTGCACGCCGGGATGTGTCTGCATGTTCATGGTTACGGCTTTGCCCTCACGTTCCGTCACCGGATCATGCCCGTCAATGGTGCAGAAATTGTGGTGCGTGACGGGCAGCTTCGCGGCAGATCAGGCGCCATGCAGGCTTGCCAGCGCAAGATAGAGCGCCAGCGTCGGGCCAAGAGCGAGCCCCATCGGAAACTTGCGCCCCGCCTCCCAGCTTGTCCAGCCGGGGGCAAGATTGCGCAGGGGCGTGGCGCGCGCAATCCGGTGGGTGGCGAAACTCGCGAGCAGCACCACCGCGAAAATGAGCGCCAGCGCAGTCGCGTCGCCGAATGCGACAAACGGCCCGGCGGCGGCGATGAACTTGGCGTCGCCCGCGCCCATCATGCCGGCGGCATTGGCCACGATCCCCGCCGCCAGCAGCACCGCCAGATGGGTGAGCCGCCAGCCGTAATCGGGCAGGGGCAGGACGATGGGGCCAATCACCAGATAGATGCCGACAAGGGCAAGAACGGCCTTGTTGGGAATCTTCATCGCGCGCAGATCGCTCCACGCCACCCAGAGGCAGACGGGCAGCACGAAAGGCAGAAACCAAAGCGCGGCCTGCGCGGACAACTCGAAATTCATCTCGGCTCAGCCGGAATTCGCTTCAAGCGCGCGCAGGTTGCGGGCGGCTTCCTCGAAATGCTGAGGATGGGTCTCGACCGCCTCTTGCAGCAGGCCCTTGCCGATGGCCACGTCGCCCTGTTTCACCGCCGAAAGCGCCATGGTGTAAAGTAGTTGCGCGCGCTCTTCCTGACTGACGGGCAGGACGGGCAGGGCATAGTTGCGCTGTGCGCCGCGCGCCAGAACGAGGTTGTTCTTGGCGGTGAAAAGCGCGGGATCGTGGCGCACGGCCTCGGCAAAGAGGCGCTCGGCCCCGGCATGGTCGCCGCGCGTCAGCTTGGAAAAGCCCCAGTTGTTGAGCACACTCCCGGGTTTGGTGGTCAGGCCCGCGGCGATCTCGTAAAAGCTGTCGGCGCGCTTCCAGTCCTGCTTGCTGTCCGCGACCATCGCCTCGAGCCGGTAGCGGCGATAGGTCTCGTGGGTGGGGGGGATGGTGTTGAGAACTTCGCTGGCGCGAGTCCAGTCATTGTTGCGGATCAAGGCATCGGCCAGCGACACGCGGTCCTCGTTGGTGGCGTCGGAGTGTTCGGTCACGTGCGTCCAGGCGGCGGCGGCCTCGGTCGGGCGCTTGGCGCGGACGAGCGATTGGCCCAGCCCGCGCATCAGATCGATCCGGTCAGGGGCGGCGGCGGTGGCGCGCTGGAAATAGGCCACGGCCTCGGCGGGATCGGCGGCGCTGAGCATGACGTCGTTCAGGCCGGTTTCGTCAACCACGTTGATATCGCGCAACGCACGATCGACCTTTTCACCGGATGATTGCGCACAGGCGCCAAGCGCAAGTGCGCCCGTCACGCACAGGGTCACAAGGATGGGGTGGCGCATGCCTGCGTCCTTTTACTGTCTCTGCCTCTTCAGGGTATCGTGCGAAGCAGGTACTCGCCCCCGCCGCGCCGCACCACTTTGTATTGTTGGTTCACGTCTTCGACAGCGTCATCATAGACGGAAATTTCCGATTTTGCGAGTGCCAAACGAAGATTGTCGCGAATCGCGTCGCTTTCGCCATTGTCGAGCGCATAGGCGCGGCGCAGCATCTGTTCGGCTTCGAGGTATTCGCCCTTTTCCATCAGCACCACGCCGAGATTATTCCAGAACTCAGGCGTGGCATCCTCGGTCTCGATTGCGCGGCGCAGGAGTTTCTCGGCGGTGCCAAGACGGCCTAGGGCGAGATTGGCGCTGCCCAAACCGGCAAGCACATCGCCGGTCAAGCCCTGTTGCGCCGCAGCGCGGGAATAGGCACGTTGTGCGAGTTCATATTCGCCCGCATCCATCAGGCGATGCCCGACCATAAGCGGGTCGACCGCCTCGGCGCCAGGCACCGGGCCGGGCGCGTATGGGCCCTGAGGCGGCGGTGCTCCGAAACAGCCCGCAAGCAACAGAATGCCCGATAAAAGCCCCGCCCATCGTGCTGCCATGGCGCTCCGTCACCTATTTTGACATGGCCATCAGCTCCATGATTCCCAGAACCGAGGGTCCGACCAGAATGATCAACAACGGCGGCACTGTAAGCATCATCGTGGCCAGTGTCATCTTGGTCGGCAGCTTGTTGGCCTTTTCCTCTGCGCGCATGACACGTTTGTCACGCATCTCGCCGGCATAGACCCGCAGCGCCTCGCCGATGGACGTGCCGAAGGTCTGTGACTGGATGAGAACGGTCACAAAGCTGGAAATGTCCTGCACGCCGCAACGCTCGCCCATCTCGTTGAGAACCGAGGCCTTGTCGCGGCCGGCCTTGACCTGCAACGCAACGATTTCATACTCCTCGGCCAGCGCGGGATAGGAGGCGTGGATTTCCTTTGCGACACGGATGATCGCCTGATCAAGCGACTGACCCGCCTCGATGCAGACCAGCATCATGTCGAGACTGTCCGGAAAGCCGTCCTGAATTTCCTGCTGCCGGGTCTGCTGACGCTTGGTGACCCAGTATTTCGGCGTCATGTAGCCGACGATGCCGGGCGCGAGGATATAGAGCAGGGTTTCGTTGATCGAGGTCTCCTGTCCGGCCTTGAAAAGCAGGAAATATAGAAGCCCAAGCGCAAGCATGCCAAGCGCAAGCCCCATCTGCGCGGCGTGAAAGTAGCGAACCGCATCACGATGGCGATAGCCCGCCTGCATCAGCTTCAGGCGGATCTCGCTGAGCTGTTTCTTGTCCTGCGGTTCAAGAAAGCTCGCGTATTTGTCGAGCCTCTTGTTCTTGCTTCCGGCGCGCAGAGAGCTGGTCTTCTTGCCGACTGTTCCGGCGGCGGCACCGCGGCCGCCGCTCGCGCCCTGCTTGAGACGGTCGAGCGGGTCCGGCTTGTGCACGAACATCAGCGTGACTGTCCCGAGCACCATCACAAGCCCAAGCCCGCCGATGGCAAGCAGAGGGCCGAACGGGCCGAGCGTGTTGGTCAGAAAGGTCTGGATCGTCGCGGCGAGGGGCATGGCGGGTCCTTAAACCTTGATGTTCACAAGAGCGCGCATCACCACCAGGTTGAGCACGAGAAACACCCCGACAATGATGGCCGCAGGGATGAAATACGGGGTTTCCATCGCCTCGTCGTAGTAGTCCGGTTTCAGCAGCTGGATCCCCATGAGCGCGAAAAGCGGAAAGCCCGACAGGAAGTTGCCCGACCATTTCGCTTCGGCGGTGATCGCCTTGACACGGCGGAACAGGCGAAAGCGCGCCCGGATCACCTTGGCCAGGCCGTCGAGGATCTCTGCGAGATTGCCGCCCGCCTGTTGCTGGATTGCGACGGCGACCGCGAGAAAGCGCAAATCCTGCATGTCCAGCCGCTCGGCCATGTCCTTGAGCGCCTCGCCGATGTCACGGCCATAGGTCGCCTCGTCGGATATGACGCCGAACTCGGTGGCAAGCGGATCGGCGACCTCTGTGGCGACGATGCCGATGGCCGACGAGAACGGATGGCCCACCCGGAGTGAGCGCACCATCAACTCGATCGCGTCGGGCAACTGCTCTTCCATCAGCGCCATGCGTTTGGAGGCCTTCATGCTGATCCAGACGTAAACGCCGCCGACCCCCATCGCAGCCGAGACCAGGATCCGCACGGGCAGCTGCGTCTCGGTGCCGATGCTGAGCCCGAGAAAGGCAAGAATGCCGGTGGCAATCATGATCAGCACAATCTGCTTTGGGGTGAACGCGATAGCGGCCTTCTGCGCTTTCTGCGACAGGATCGCATAAAGCGGCACGCGGCGCGCCTTCAGGTGCTGCTCCATCTCCTTGCGCAGCTTATCCATCACCTCTTCGCGGTTGCCGGTCTTGTCCAGCATTTCGAGCCGTCGGTTGACGCGGCTGTCGAGGCGGATCGAGCGGCCGAAGACGGTAAGGTAAAGCCCCTCCACCAGCACCAGAACCCCGATGAAGATGAGGCCGTAGATGATCGGTTCGGCGCTGAGACTCATGACATCACTCCGCGGCAACGGGTTCGTAGATCGATGGCGGCAAATCGAAGCCCCAGAGCCGGAAGCGTTCGGAGAAGTTCGAGCGCACGCCGGTGGCGGTGAAATGGCCGATGATCTTGTTGTCCGAGGTCAGGCCCGCGCGCTGGAAGCGGAATACTTCCTGCATCGAGATCACCTCGCCCTCCATGCCGGTGATCTCGGTGATCGAGGTCATCCGGCGCGAGCCGTCCTGAAGGCGGCTGGCCTGCACGATCAGGTTGACGGCGCTGGCGATCTGGTTGCGCACGGCCTTGAGCGGCATCTCGATCCCGGCCATGGCGACCATGTTCTCGAGACGGCTGATAGCGTCGCGGGCGTTGTTGGCATGGATCGTGGTCATCGAGCCGTCATGGCCCGTATTCATGGCCTGAAGCATGTCGATCACCTCTTCGCCGCGCGTCTCGCCGACGATGATGCGGTCAGGGCGCATGCGCAGCGCGTTCTTGATGCAGTCCCGCGCCGTCACCTCGCCCTTGCCCTCGACGTTGGGCGGGCGGGTTTCCATGCGGCCCACATGGATCTGCTGAAGCTGCAATTCGGCCGTGTCCTCGATGGTGAGAATGCGCTCCGCATTGTCGATGAAGCTTGACAATGCGTTGAGTGTCGTCGTCTTGCCGGAGCCCGTCCCGCCCGACACGACGATGTTGAGGCGCGTGGCCACCGCCGCCTGAAGATAGGCGGCCATTTCCTCGGAAAAGGCGCCAAATCGCACCAGATCGTCGATGCCCAGCTTGTCCTTCTTGAATTTGCGGATCGACACGAGGCTGCCATCCACCGCGATCGGCGGCACCATAGCGTTGAAGCGCGACCCATCGGCAAGGCGTGCGTCCACATAGGGGTTCGATTCGTCCACGCGGCGGCCCACGGCGCTCACGATCTTGTCGATGATGCGTAGCAGGTGCTTTTCGTCCTTGAACGTCACATCGCTGACCACAAGCTTGCCGTTGCGCTCGATGAATATCTGGTGGGGGCCGTTGACGAGAATATCGCTGATCGTGTCATCCTTGAGCAGGGTCTCCAACGGACCCAGGCCCTTGACCTCGTCATAAAGTTCCTGCGTGAGTTGCGCGCGGTCCTCACGATTGAGGACGATGCCCTTTTCCTGAAGCTGTTCGCCCGCAATGGTGTTGATCTCGGCGCGCAGGTCGGCCTCGGCGGCGGTATCGAGCGCGGCAAGGTTGAGATTGTCCAGAAGCGCGCGATGCAGTTCGATCTTGATCTCACCAAGCCGCTCCTTGCGCCGACGTTCCTTGTCAACCGGTTGGGCGCTGGCCGGGGCATTGGGGGCCGGCTTGCGCAGGCTGGTCACGGTCGCCGCAGGCGCAGGTTCCTGCGCCGCCTGGGACGCGGCTGGCGCGGCTGCGGGGCTCTTGGCTGCTCCGGGTTTCTTGTAGCGGGAAAACATCGCGGTCAGTCCTTCCTCAGGCGGCTTCGACTTCGTCGCGGCCCAGATCGTGGAGCGATTTCGCCAGCTTGGCGATTTCGCGGCGCAGCGGGTTCTTGGCCGCACTCATGGCAAGCGGCAGGCCGTGATCCGCGCTCTGGGCCACCGCGCGCCCGCCATCGGGAAGCTGGATGTCCAGAGAGATATCTAGCCCCTCGCACATGCGCCGCACCCGACCCTTGCCGGTGAGGTCGGTGAATTTCGGGGCACGATTGAGGCAGAAGCGGAGCTTTTCGACAGGCAGTTCCTCGGATTGCAGCGCTCGCTTGAGCCGCAGGCAGTTCTGCGCCGAGCGCATGTCCAGTTCCAGCGTGGCGAAATAGATCTGACAGGCGTTGAGAACCGCTTCGGTCCATTGCACAAGGGTCGTGGGCATGTCGATGACCACATAATCAAAATGCTTGCGCGCAAGTTCGATCACGCGCTTGACATCCTCGGAGCCGATGAAGTCGAGCGGCAGAATGTCCGTGGGCGCGGTCAGGACGCGCAGGCGATCCCCGAAGGTGACGAAGGCCTGGCGCAACGCATCGTCGTCAAGCCGCTCGGAATCGGACCACAGTTCGAACACGACGTCGCGGCGCGGCAGGTCCAGAAATGTCGCGACCGAGCCGAATTGCAGGCTGAGATCCAGCAGGCAGACCTGAGGCGGATTGGTCTTTTCAAGGGTGGCCAATTCCCAGGCAAGGTTCGTGGCAAGGGTTGTCGCCCCGCTTCCGCCGGCGATGCCCTGCACCGCCAGAACCACCCCCGCCCCGGTTTTTGGCAGGGCTTCGGCCGGTTTCGCGACCGGCTCGACGACGCGCAGCGGCTCGGGCGGTGGGGTCTTGAGCCGTGCGATTGCCGCTTCCAGTTCGCCCTCGGGCAGCGGATAGGGGACAAATTCGTCGGCCCCGCTGCGCAAGAGGTGATGCAGCGAGGCGGGGCTGACATCCTCGGCGATGAGAATGCACTTGATACCCTTCTGTTTTGCAAAGGCGATGATCTCGCTCAGGAGCGGCAGATCCGTCTCGTCATCCGCGTCCATCGCAAGAGCCACGAATTCAAGGGCGTCCGCCTCGGGTTGCCCCAGAAATGCCAGCGCCTCAACAAAGCCGAGATCGCCCCACGTGTCGTTCATCGCGGCTTCCATGTCCTCGATGAGCAGGTCGAAATTCTGAACGTCCCGACTGATTGTGCAGGCACGGATCGGGCTTGGGGCGGGGTGTGTCATAGTGCTACTCGTCATGCCATTCTTCTCTGCAGGATCAGCCGCGATGAGTGGGCGAACCCTTGTTATCTTTGCAAACTGTCCGACAAACTTGGCGACATTTGGGCCAAAAGATCGTCATTATTTGAATGGCAAAAACAAAACCCGCCGTTGCCGGCGGGTTTTCGGTTCGCTCACTGGCGGGCCTTGTCAGTTGTCAAGCTCGGTGACAGCGCCTGTCAGTCGCACAGTGGTGGCCGGGCGGGCGCTGTTGACGAATTCGCGATAGACCACAGCGGCATACTTGCCGTCCATGATGTCGGGATGCGACTGAACGAACCCCGTGACCTCGGTCACGGTGCGCCGGTTGCGGCGTTCGCGGCCTTGCGTGACGACAAGCGGCTGGGTCGCGCCGAACGAGGCCACCGCCTCAAGCCGTGAGCGGCTGATGCCCTGGCTCACGAGGAACCCCACCACGGCCTGTGCCCGGCGCATGCCGAGGGCCTTGTTGTAGGCGTCCGGACCGACTGCATCGGTATGGCCGTAGACGCGGAAACGCACCTCGGGGAACTGCTTGATCCAGCGCGCCTGTTCGCGCAGCGCGTTGCGTGCTTCCTCGTCGAGCGCCGCCGAATCGAAGGCAAAGTTGACCGTGCTGGGAACCTCGCTTGCAAAGCGGTTGGCAAGATCGATCACATGGTCCGCCTGGCCGGTCATCGCGAGATGATTCTGCATCGAGGCGTGACCGAAGCTGCCACCGTCCACCAGGCTGCCCGCCTCGCCGAAATAAGAGCGGTAGACATCATCGTCCGGGGCGGTGCAGGCCATCGCGGTGACAAGGCCGGTGATTGCGAGATAGTGTTTCATTGGCTTACCCCGCTCATTCCATCACATAGCCGTAAGGGCCGGTGAAATCCTGTCGTGCGACCTCGCCCGCCGCGCCGCGCCTGGGGGCGTCCTTGATCACGCGGCCCCTGAGGAACAGATCCGCTTCGGTGGGCAGGCGCACGCGATCGGTGGGCAGCGCCAGTGCATCGCCGCGCGTGGGCGAGACGAGATGCGCCGAGACGATGATAACCAGTTCGCTCTGGTTGCGCTGGAAATCGGCGCTGCGAAAGAGCGCGCCGAGCACCGGAAGATCGCCAAGCCAGGGCACCTGCGCGTTGTTGTCGGTGAAATCGTCCTGCAAGAGACCGGCAATCGCAAAACTTTCGCCGTCGCGCATTGCCACCGTGGTCGATGTGTCGCGCCGCCGGAAGCCGGGCAGAGTCAGGCCGCTGCTCGTTATCGAGTTGGACGGATCAACCGAGGATACGGCGGCGGCAAGCTCGAGATTGATGATGCCGTCATCGACGACTCTCGGGATGAATTTCAGTTCGACGCCGAACTTCTTGAAATCGACGGTGAGCGTGTCGCGGTCCTGCGCCACCGGGATCGGGAATTCGCCGCCCGCGAGGAACGATGCCTCCTGCCCCGAAAGCGCGGTCAGGTTCGGCTCGGCCAGGGTGCGCACGACGCCTTTGGTTTCAAGGGCTTCGAGCAGGATGCCGATTTCGGTCGCACCGATATCGAACCCGATAAAGGCGGTTCCGGCGGCCGTTTCGCCGCCGATAGACCCGGGGCCAAGCGTGACGGGGCCGCGCCCCGTGCCGATCTGGCCCGGTCCAAGTCCTGCGCCGGCCAGGCCGAACTGGTTGACATTGCTGCCATTTCTGTTCGATAGCGCCCCGAGCGACAGCGATGTGGAAAGCGCCTTGGACACGCTGCGCTGCATCTCGGCAAAGCGGACCTTGAGCATGACCTGTTGCTTGCCCGAGACCGACATGAGGTTCGACACGCGCTCTGGCGCGTAACGTTCCGCCAGATCGAGCGCGCGCTGCAACCGCGCCGGGCTCGACACGGTGCCCGAGAGCACGATTCCGTCATTGGCGGTGCGCACTTCGATGTTCTCGCCGGGCAGGATCTGGCGCAGCCGTTCCTTGAACTCGGCCACATCGGTGTTCACATGAACATCGATATTGGTGATGAGCTTGCCCGCGCCATCAAAGAGCGTCAGCGTGGTGCGCCCCGGTGTCTTGCCCAGCACATAGATCGTGCGGTCCGAGAGCGTCGAGAAATCGGCGATGGCCGGGTTCGCGATGCTCAGTTCGGCGAAGGGAACGTCGCTTTCGACCACGATGGCGCGGTTCATCGACACGCTCAGATTGCTTGCGGCACCGTTGCGCAGAACGCGCACGGTCTGGTCTTGTGCGGCAGCGGGCACGGTCGCCGCGGATGCCAGACAAGCGACGACAGCCGCGTGGAATACATTCTTCATGCTCATGTGACCTGCCTCTCCGATCACGCCTCATTGGTCGGATCTTTCGTCCGAATTGTGTGAACCATGCGCGATTTTACTGAATCTTGCAAGGAATCAATACGTTTCGGCGTCTTTTTCATGTGGAATCCGGTTCGGGCGGGGCCAAAAGGCCACAGAGGCCGCCCTGGGGGGCGACCTCCTGACCCGTCTGCGGGGTCGTTTTCGACATGGTCGTGCGGCTCAGTTGGTGCAGGGGATTTCGGTGATAACGACCTCGGCGCCGCGCCTCGAGCGGATCACGCACCGCTCTGCCTCTTGTTCGGGGGCGATCGCGTTGCGCACCTGAATGCCCAGAAGGCGGGTCTGGTCGACCTCGATCACTTCGGCGACGGTGGTGTCCGTCACCCCGACCAGCGACAGCGACAGTCGCCCCGTGGACTGGGCTTGTGCCAGCGCGGCCACCTGTTGCGGCGTCGCAGCGACGGTGACGGTGCGGGCGACGCGCGTCTCGATCCGGTCCAGATCGGCGCTCTGGTCCACGGCAATCAGTGGCAGCTGGCTTTCGATCAACTTGGTGACATCGCCGCTCGAATCGCCCTCGGTGCGCAGGTTCGCGTTGCTGATCCTGCCGGTCCAGTAGACGTCCACCATGTCGCCGGGCCGCAGAAAGCCCGAGACGCCGCTGCTTGCGTCAACCTGGATGGCGAAGGCGCGCGTGCCGACCTCGAGCCGCGAGGAAATGCCCGCCGCCTCGCCCGGTGCCGTGACCTTGCTGGCCAGGATAGCCTCCATCGGATCCATTGCGCGCAGAACCTCACGCAGCCCGCGTGCGTTCTCGGGAAAAAGCGATTCGGGCGTGGTAAAGATACCTTCGGGCAGCGCGGCCTTGGGATAGGGGACCATGGCGACATCGTCCTTGGTCAGCTTTTCCCCGAATTTCAGGGCGCGCTTGGCGATGATCACGTTCACCGTCTCGAGCGCAGGCCCTCGCTGCGCCCGCTCCTGGGCCAGTTGCTGTTGATACTGATCGATATAGTTCTTGGCCATGTAGGTGGCAAAGCCTGCGAGGCCGAGGCCGACGATCAGAACGAGTCCGAAGATCAAGCGCATGGGGGCATTCCTTTGCAAAAAGCGGCCGCGCGGGCGGCATCTGGTCTTGCGTTCGATACCGCGCCATTGTGTCCAAATGAGGGACACCGGGGGGTTTTCGCGTGGCCTGTCGTGCCAGGAGAAAGGCCGCAGATACGCAAGGTATCCGCGGCCTTTCCGTGCCTTGCCGGTCGAGGATCATGGCGGCGCCGTGCCCTCGACCGGTGATGATCAGGCCAATTAGTTGCCGAAGCCGAGCGAGGTCGGGCCGGTGACGGTCGCGCCGCCAACGGCGGTTTCGATGTTCCCAGCCAGACCCACGACGCCGTTGTTCACGGCGGCCACGCCTGCGATGCCGAGGCCCACGACAGCTGCGGTCAGCACGACCCAGTCAACCGTTACTGCGCCGTCTTCGTCTTTCGAGAAGTTCTTGAAGAATTTGATCATGGTTGGTCCCTCCAAAGGATCAGTGGTTCAGTTGTCACATCCGTTTCGGTTTGAGGCCCAACATTTTTAATGGCCCGCTGCCGTCTCGGTGTGGCCCTATATGGCCCCCGAATTCGGGCGGGATTTGGGCGGCTTTGGAGCGATTTGCGGCGCGCCGACATTTGCCGGCATTAAGTTATCAAGCCATTGAAAAATAACAAAAGAAAATTCAAAGTTCATTCGGATAACAGCTTTTGCGGGAATAATCGTGGAAAAATCGTGCCGGTTTTTCGCGGTGTATGGACACAGTTCTGGCCAAAACGGGCCATTGTCGGCATACTGTCGTAAGTGAACCAGAGGCCGAGCGGTGCCCGTCAAGAGAATCTTCATGGTTTTGGGTCTTGCTGCGACTCAGGCCCACGCCACGCCCGTGCGGGCCGGCGATCCCCCGCCTTTTCCCGAGTTCACCTTCAAGCACGAAAAGGCCCCGAAACCCGGAGAACGGCGCGGCCCGCTGGTGCAGATCGACCCGCAGGCGACCTGGCCGCCGCCGCGCGCGTCCACAAGACCTGCGTCCGTGCCGGAGCCAGGCCCCGGCACAATCGTGTCGCGCCACGCCTGGTTCTGGGAGGAAGTTTCGCCGGGGCTTGCCGTGGCCGGGCCCGAACGGATGCGCACCGCCATGGCCCGCCTGTCCAAGGCCCCCGCCGGCGCGGGTGTGGCGGCCCCGAGACTTGAGGCGATGCAGGCGGTTTTGCGTGCACAAGGTGCGGACATCCTGCGCGCAACCATTGGCACGCGGGTCTCGCCTGCGCTGGTGCTTTCCGTCATCGCGGTGGAATCCTCGGGCCGCTCCGAAGCGGTAAGCCATGCGGGCGCTCAAGGTATCATGCAGCTTATGCCCGCCACCGCCGACCGCTTCGGCGTGCGCGACATCTTTGCCCCCGCCGAGAATATCCGTGGCGGCGTGGCCTATCTCGACTGGCTGATCGGGGAATTTGGCGGCGACGTGATTCTCGCGCTCGCGGGCTACAACGCGGGCGAAAATGCCGTGCACAAACACGAGGGCGTGCCGCCCTATGCCGAGACGCGCGACTATATCCCCAAGGTGCTTGCGGCCTTCGAGGTGGCGCGCAACCTGTGCAAGACACGGCCTGAACTGCTTACCGATGCCTGTGCTTTCGATCTGGCGATGAAATAGGGCCGGACGCGCGCCCGGCCCCCTGCGCCAGTTGACGATGGCTCAGTTGACGATCGTTGCCTCGGTCGCGGCGCGCAACTCGTCCTCGGTCACGCCCTCGGCGGTCTCGACGATTCGCAGACCCCCTTCGACCACATCGAGCACGCCGAGATTGGTGATGATGCGATCCACCACCCCCTTGCCGGTCAGCGGCAGGGTGCAGTTGCGAAGCACCTTCGATTCACCATGCTTGTTGGTGTGGTCCATCACCACCACCACGCGGCCCACGCCTGCCACCAGATCCATCGCGCCGCCCATGCCCTTGACCAGCTTGCCGGGGATCATCCAGTTGGCCAGATCGCCGTTTTCGGCCACTTCCATCGCGCCGAGGATCGCCATGGCGATCTTGCCGCCCCGGATCATGCCGAAGGACGTGGCGCTGTCGAAATAGGCGGTGTGGGGCAGTTCGGTGATGGTCTGCTTGCCGGCGTTGATCAGGTCGGCATCTTCCTCGCCCGCGACCGGAAAGGGCCCCATGCCGAGCATCCCGTTTTCCGATTGCAGCGTCACCGTCACCCCCTCGGGGATGTAGTTCGACACCAGTGTCGGAATGCCGATGCCAAGGTTGACATAGGTGCCGTCCTCAAGCTCCTGCGCGGCGCGTGCCGCCATCTGATTGCGATCCCAAGCCATTATGCTGCCCTCACCGTGCGCTGTTCGATCCGTTTCTCGTGCGCGCCCTGAACGAGGCGGTGCACATAGATGCCCGGAAGGTGGATGTGATCGGGATCGAGCGTGCCCGGCTCCACGATCTCTTCCACCTCCATCACGCAGAGCTTGCCGCACATGGCGGCGGGCGGGTTGAAGTTGCGCGCGGTCTTGCGGAAGATCGCGTTGCCGGTGGTGTCGGCCTTCCACGCCTTGACGATGGAGAGATCGGCAAAGATGCCGCGCTCCATGATATAGGTCTCGGGCTGCCCGCCCGCGCCGGTGGGGAACTCCTTGTGCTCCTTGCCCTCGGCGATGACGGTGCCCACGCCGGTCTTCGTGTAGAAGCCCGGGATGCCCGCGCCGCCCGCACGCATCCGCTCGGCCAATGTGCCTTGCGGGTTGAACTCAAGCTCAAGCTCGCCGCTCAGATACTGGCGCATGAATTCCGCGTTCTCGCCGACATAGGACGAGATCATCTTTCTGACCTGCCGGGTCTGAAGCAGGATGCCGATGCCGAAGTCATCGACGCCCGCGTTGTTGCTGGCGAATGTAAGGTTCTTCACACCCGCATCGCGGATCGCCGCAAGCAGCAACTCGGGGATGCCGCAGAGGCCGAAACCGCCTGCGGCGATCAGCATATCATCGCGCAAGAGCCCGTCGAGCGCCTCTGCCGCCGAGCCGTAAACCTTGGACATTGCAAAACTCCCTTTGAAGCCTGTCGGCCCCGGTATGGGCGCGGCAAGGGCGCGAGTCAACGCGAGGCGCGCCCGCATCGACGCGGTTTACGGATTACTACGTAAGGCGCGCGGCCCACGCGGCTCAGCCGGCCTTCTTGCGGGCGGCGGGCTTGGCCGCGCTCTTCTTCGCGGCCGTTTTTTTCGGCGCGGCCTTCTTGGGGGCGGCCGATTTTCTGCCGCCCTTGGCCGCCTTGGTCGCGATGAGCTCCAGCGCCGCCTCCATGGTAAGCGCCTCGGGCGTGGTCTCCTTTGGCAGGGTCGCGTTGACCTTGCCCCACTTCACATAAGGTCCGTAGCGCCCGTCCAGGACCTGCACCGGGCCGCCCTCGGGATGCTCGCCCAGATCGCGCAGCGCCTTGGCCGCCGCGCGCCCGCGCCCGCCGGGATTGGCGCGCTTCTCGGCAAGGATCTCCACCGCGCGGTTCATGCCGATCTCGAACACGTCCGCCGGATCCTTGAGATTGGCATAGACGGGTTTGGCCTCGTCGGGCAACTGGTGCATGAGGTAAGGGCCGAAGCGGCCGAAATTGGCCTTGATCGCGCCGCCCTCGGGATGGATGCCCACCTCGCGCGGCAGGCTCAGGAGTGTCAGCGCCTTCTCGAGCGTCATCGTCTCGGCCGTCCAGCCCTTGGGCAGGCTGGCGCGGTCGGGCTTGGGATTGTCCTCGGTGGCGTCGCCGCGCTGAACGTAAGGGCCGAAGCGCCCCGAACGCAGCGAGATCTCGTTGCCCGCGTCGTCCTCGCCCAGGATTCGGTCGCCGTTCTCACCCGCATCGCCGCCGATGGGGCGGGTATAGCGGCATTCGGGGTAGTTGCCACAGCCCACGAACCCCCCCGAGCGCGAGGTTTTCAGGTGCAATTGCCCGGTGCCGCAGAGCGGGCATTGGCGCGGGTCGCTGCCATCCTCGCGGGGGGGGTAGAGCGTGGGGGCAAGGGCCGCGTCTAGCACGTCGAGCACTTCGGTGATGCGCAATTCCGAGGTTTCGGCAATCGCGGCGGAGAAATCGCGCCAGAACCGTGCCAGAATTTCCTTGTAATCGGCTTCGCCCGCGCTCACGCGGTCGAGATCCTCTTCCAGATTGGCGGTGAACTCGTAACCCACATATTTGCGGAAGAAATTGATCAGAAAGACCGTGACGATGCGGCCCTTGTCCTCGGGGAAAAGGCGGTTCTGTTCCTTGCGGACATATTCGCGGTCCTGGATCGTGCCCAGAACGCTGGCATAGGTGGAGGGGCGGCCGATCCCCAGCTCCTCCATTTTCTTGACCAGTGTCGCCTCGGTATAGCGCGGCGGCGGCTGGGTGAAATGTTGGAGACCCAGCACTGACTCATTTTGCGAGAGCATCGCGGCGGGGCTGTCCTTGCCGTCCTGTGCCTTGGCAAATTCGGCACGCAGCGAGGATCTGGCGAAATCCGCCTTGTCGCCCTGCATGATCTGCGGCAGGCGGCGGTCCTCCTCGTCGGCCACATCGTCGCGACCCTCCTCATAGACCTTGAGGAAACCGTCAAACAGCATCACCTGCCCCGTGGCGCGCAAGCCCACCTGCCCGTCGGCGCTGCCGATATCGACGGTGGTGCGTTCCAGCCGCGCCGCCTCCATCTGGCAGGCCAGTGTGCGCTTCCAGATCAGGTCATAGAGGCGACGCTGGTCGGTATCGGTGAGCTTCAGCTTTGCTGCGTCGCGTGTCATGTCGGTGGGGCGGATGCACTCATGCGCCTCTTGTGCATTTTTCGCCTTGTTCTTGTACATGCGCGGCGACTTCGGAAGATACGCCTCGCCAAAACGGTCGCGGATTTCGTCGCGCGCGGCCATCACCGCTTCCGGGGCCATGTCGATGCCGTCGGTGCGCATATAGGTGATGTGCCCGGCCTCGTAGAGCCGTTGCGCGGCGGACATGCACTGCTTGGCGCCCATGCCGAACTTGCGGCTCGCCTCCTGTTGCAGGGTCGAGGTCATGAAGGGCGCGGAGGGATTGCGCGTGGCCGGCTTGGCCTCGACGCCCGTGACGGCAAGCGCGCGGGAGGCCACGGCCTGCACGGCCAGTTCTGCCTGGGTCGCGTTCTCGAGGTCGTATTTGTCGAGCTTCTTTCCGGCAAGCATGACCAGCCGCGCCTCGAAGTCCTGCCCGCGCGGCGTGGTGAGCAGCGCCTTGACCGACCAGTACTCGCGGGCTCTGAACGCCTCGATCTCCATCTCGCGCTCGACGATGAGGCGCAGGCAGACCGATTGCACACGCCCCGCCGAGCGCGCGCCGGGCAGCTTGCGCCAGAGCACGGGGCTGAGGTTGAAGCCCACCAGATAATCGAGTGCACGGCGCGCGAGATAGGCCTCGACGAGCGGGGCGTCGATGTCGCGCGGGGTCTTCATCGCTTCGGTGACGGCGGATTTGGTGATGGCGTTGAACACCACGCGGCGCACGGTGGTGTCCTTGCGGATCGCCTTGCGTTTGCGCAGCGTCTCTTCAAGATGCCAGCTGATCGCCTCGCCCTCGCGGTCGGGGTCGGTGGCGAGGATAAGCGCGTTGTCGTCCTTGAGCGCGGCGGCGATGGCGTTGACATGCTTGCGGCTCTCGGCGCCCACCTCCCAGGTCATGTCGAAACCGTTCTCGGGATCAACCGAGCCATCCTTGGGCGGCAGGTCGCGGACATGGCCGTAGCTTGCCAGAACCGTGTAACCGTCGCCCAGGTACTTGTTGATCGTCTTGGCTTTGGCGGGCGATTCGACAACGACGACGGGCATGGACACTCCTTCCGGCTTTGCGGGCCGCTTATGGCGGCGCAGCATGTGGGCTGGCAAGGGGAATTGTCAATGTGACGTGGGACGGCCGGCGGATCAGACCGAGAGCGAGACCAGCCCGCCGGGATGGCGGGTTATGCGTCCATCCAGTTCGAGCGCGACAAGAATCGGCGCCACCGCTTGCGCCGGTGTGGCGAGATCGCGGATGAGCTGATCCTCGGCCAGCGGCGAGGGGCCGAGGCGGGCAAGGATCTCGCCGTGAAGCGGGGTGGTCTCACGCAGGGTGCGAGATGGCGTCCTGAGGTCGGGCAGGGGAATCCCGGCCTGACCGGCGGCCTCTTCCCGGGGCAGCGCCTCGATCACGTCGGCTGCGTTGCGCACCAGCGCGGCCCCGTCGCGAATGAGCATGTTGCAGCCCGAGGCGCGCGCGTCGAGCGGGTGGCCCGGCACGGCGAGCACCTCGCGCCCCTGATCGAGCGCGGTGCGCGCGGTGATGAGCGAGCCGGATCTGGCCGCCGCCTCGACAACGATCACCGCGCGCGCCAGTCCGCTGATGAGACGGTTGCGGGTCGGAAAGTGGCGCGCCTGCGGGACAAGACCCACGGGCTGTTCCGAGACGCGCAGGCCGGCGGCGAGCATGTCCTGCGCCAGCCGCGCATTTTCAGCCGGATAGATCACATCGATCCCGCCTGCCATGACGGCGAGCGTGCCCGCATCAAGACTGGCCATATGTGCGGCCGTGTCGATCCCCCGCGCAAGGCCCGAGACGATGGCAAAGCCCGTCTCTGACAGCTCCGCCGCCAGCGATCTGGCCATGCGCAGCCCCAGAGAAGAGGCGTTGCGCGCGCCGACGAGGGCGATCATGGGGCGGGTGAGCGCGGCCATTTCTCCCATGACCCAGAGCAGAGGGGGGGCGTCTGGCAGGTCGTGTAGCGCCGCCGGATAGGCCGCATCGGCGCAGGTAAGCATCCGGGCCCCGGCCTTGTGCGCGGCGCGCAACTCGGCGATGGCCACGCCTTCGGGGCAGGGTGTGTAATCGGTCACGCCTGCGGCGCGGGCGACCTCGGGCAGGGCGTCGAGCGCCGCCGCCACGGAGCCATGCTCGGACACAAGCCGGTGAAACGTCGCCGGGCCGACCCGGCGCGAGCGCAAGAGACGAAGCCACGAAACCCGCTCATCTTCCGTGGTGGGTGGGAGTGGGGGGTGAGTGGAAGGATGTGTAACCTTGGGCATCCGTGACCTCGCCTGCTTGCAAGCACAGGAATAGCGCGCGTCTGGTTAACGAGCGGTAAACCACAATGTGCCGAGGCGAGATTTTTCGGCGAAAAATCTCAAGCCACTGATAAAAGTCGAATCTTTTATGTCGCCGAGCCGCCCACGGTGAGGCCGCCGATCAGCACCGTGGGCTGGCCCACCCCAACCGGCACCCATTGCCCCTGCTTGCCGCAATTTCCCATGCCGGGATCAAGCGCCATGTCATTGCCGAGGCCGCGAATCTTCTGGAGCGCGGTGGCCCCGTCGCCGATCAACGTGGCGCCCTTGACCGCGCGCCCCACCTTGCCGTCCTTAACCCGATACGCCTCGGTGCAGGAGAACACGAACTTGCCGTTGGTGATGTCCACCTGCCCGCCGCCAAAGCCTACGGCATAGAGGCCGTCCTTCACTTCGGCCACCAGATCGCCGGGGGTGGCATCGCCGCCCAGCATGTAGGTATTGGTCATGCGCGGCATGGGGGCGTGGGCATAGCTTTCGCGCCGCCCGTTGCCGGTGGGTGCGACCCCCATCAGGCGGGCGTTCTGGCGGTCCTGCATGAAGCCCACAAGGATGCCGTCCTCAATGAGGATATTGCGGGCCGAGGGCGTGCCCTCGTCGTCGATGGTGAGGCTGCCGCGCCGGTCGGGGATCGTGCCGTCGTCGAGGACGGTGACGCCGGGGGCGGCGATTCGGCTCCCCATGAGCCCGGCAAAGGCCGAACTTCCCTTGCGGTTGAAATCGCCCTCGAGCCCGTGGCCGATGGCCTCGTGCAGCAGGATGCCGGGCCAACCGGGGCCAAGCACCACGTCCATCACGCCCGCGGGCGCGTCCTCGGCGGTGAGATTGACGAGGGCCACCCGCAGCGCCTCGCGCAACCTGGCCTGCCAGTCGGCGGGGGCGATCAGCCCGTCAAGCCCGATGCGCCCGCCACCCCCGGCGCTGCCCTGTTCACGGCGGCCGTTCTCCTCGACGATGACCGAGACATTCACGCGCGTCATGGGGCGGGTGTCGCTGAGTTCCTGACCATCGGGACGCAGGATCACCACCTCCTGTAGCGAGGCCGCGAGCGAGGCTGTGACCTGCACTACGCGGGGGTCGAGCGCACGGGCGAAGGCGTCGATCTCGCGCAGGGTCTCGATCTTGACGGGAAAGGCCGCCCCGGCGATCGGGTCGGCATCTGTATAAAGGCGACGATTGGTGGGGACGGGCCCCGCTGCCAGGCTGCCGCCGCCGGCGCCCACGGCAAGACGCGCGGTTTCGACGGCGCGTTTGAGTGCCGCCTCTGTCACCTCGGAGGAATGGGCATATCCCGTCACCTCGCCGCGCACGGCGCGCAGGCCAAAGCCCTCGGAGGCGTCGTAGGAGGCGGTTTTCAGGCGTCCGTCATCGAACATCAGACCCTCGGCGCGGCGGCGTTCAAAGAAGAGTTCGCCATCATCCGCGCCCAGCGTCGCCGTGCGCAGTTGTGCCAGCGCCGCAGCGCGGTCGATCAGCGTCTCGAAAGGGCGAAACGGGCTGTCGGTCATGGGACGGCTCCTTGGGGTCATGGGCGGGCTGGGTTGGGCGCCATTTGATCCAGATCAAAAAAGCGTCCCTTTGCCGCAACACGCGTTCTTGTGATGAGTGTGATAGTATGGTTTTAAACGGGACCGAGACAACGGGATTCCACGGCAACCGTACGGTCCCGACGCGAAGACACGAACCGTTCAAACGATCAGGGTGCACAATGCGACTTATTCCCAGCCTTCTGGCCGCTCTGGCCGCCCTCGTAGCCCTTCCCGCCGCCGCGCAGGAAATCATCGGCGCGCCGATTCAGGGCGGCATCGGATTTCAGCCCGCGGCGACCGAGCTTGCGCGCGATCTGCAATGGCTGGATGGGGTGATCAACGTGATCATCATCGCCATCGTGATCTTCGTGACGGCGCTGATGGCCTATGCGGCGGTCAAATATGTCCGCCGCGCCAACCCGAACCCGGCGAAATTCACCCACAATACCCCGATCGAGATCGCCTGGACGATCGTGCCGATCCTGATCCTTGTCTTCATCGGCGCCAACTCTCTGCCGATCCTTTTCAAGCAGCAGGAGATCCCCGAGGGCGAAATCAACATCAAGGTGACGGGCTATCAGTGGTATTGGGGCTATGAATATACCGACCACGATTTCGAGTTCGACAGCTACATGATCGGTGCGCCGGCAACCGGCGGCGACAACCGTCTGACGCCAGAGGTGGAGCAGCAGTTGATCGACGCAGGCTATAGCCGCGACGAATTCCTGCTCGCCACCGATACCGCCGTGGTCGTGCCAGTGAACAAGGTCGTGGTGATGACCGTGACCGCCGCAGATGTGATCCACAGCTGGACCATCCCCGCCTTCGGCGTTAAGCAGGACGGGGTGCCGGGGCGTCTGGCGCAACTCTGGTTCAAGGCCGAGAAAGAGGGCATCTATTTCGGCCAGTGCTCGGAACTGTGCGGGCAGGCCCATGCCTATATGCCCATCACCGTCAAGGTGGTGAGCGAGGCCGAGTATCAGGAGTGGCTTGACGGGGCCATCGAGGAGTATGCCGGCACGCCGCGCGCGCGTCAGGTGGCTTTGGCAGACTGACAAGGCGGGCCGGGTGCGCCCCGGCTCTTTCCCCGCCCCGAGAAAACGGATCAAAGACCCAGACCATGAGCGACGCAAGCCTTCACAGCGCCAGCACCAGCCAACCCGGCGAAGCGGGGTTCGGTGATTTCTTTGCCCTGCTGAAACCGCGGGTAATGACGCTTGTGGTGTTCACGGCGCTGGTGGGGCTTCTGGCCGCGCCCGTGGCCGTGCATCCGGTGGTGGGCCTTGCCGCGATCCTGTTCATCGCCGTGGGCGGTGGCGCATCGGGTGCACTTAACATGTGGTGGGAATCCGACATCGACGCCGTGATGAAGCGCACCGCACGCCGCCCCATCCCGGCCGGAAAAGTCACGCGCGACGAGGCGTTTGCCTTTGGAATCACGCTGGCGGTCATGTCGGTGGTCATGTTGTGGCTGGCCACGAACGCCCTGGCGGCGGGGCTGCTGGCCTTCACGATCTTCTTCTATGTGGTGATCTATACCATAGGCCTGAAACGCTGGACGCCGCAGAACATCGTCATCGGCGGTGCTGCCGGGGCGTTCCCTCCGATGATCGGCTGGGCTGCTGCCACGGGCACGATCAGCATCGAATCGGTGCTGATGTTCGCTCTCATCTTCCTTTGGACACCGCCGCATTTCTGGGCGCTGGCGCTGTTCATGCGGGGCGATTACGACAAGGCGGGTGTGCCGATGCTGACCGTCACCCATGGCCGTCGCGCCACGCGTGTGCATATCCTGGCCTATACGGTGATCCTTGCGGTGATGGCGGTGGGTGCCGGTTTCACGCAGATCGGCGGGCCGGTCTATCTGGCGGTGGCGCTGGTGTTCAACGCGCTGTTCCTGCGCGACGCGGTGGCGATCTGGCGGCGAAACGAGAGAATGGCAGAGGCCGACAACTACCGCGTGGAGAAGCGGGCGTTCCGCTTGTCGCTGTGGTATCTCTTTGCGCATTTCACCGCGATTCTCGCCGAAGCGGCGCTGCGTGGCATTGGCATGGTGGCATGGGCATGAGCTTTCGCGAGGAACATGAGCTTCACAAGCGGCGCTTCGGGCGCAACCTGGGCCTCGGGATCGTGCTGGCGGGGTTCGTGGCGCTGGTCTTCGGCTTGACCATCGCCAAGGTCTCTAACGAGAATTTCACCCTGCCACAAACCACGCAGCAGGGAGGGAACTGAGGGCATGAATCGCAACCTGAAAACCCTGAGCCAGCTTGTGGGCGTTGTGGTGCTCATGGGGGGGCTGGCCTGGGCCTCGGTGCCCTTTTACGACTGGTTCTGCCGGGTCACCGGCTTTGGCGGAGTGACGGGCGTCGCTGAGGCGGGCAGCAATGAGGTGCTCGATCAGACCATCAAGGTGCGCTTTGACGCGAGCCGCGCGCGCGGCATGCCGTGGGAGTTCAAGCCCATGGCGCGCCAGATGGAAATCCGCATCGGCGAAACGGGGCTGGCCTTCTACGAGGCCTACAACCCCACCGATCGGCCCGTGGCCGGATCGGCGAGCTACAACGTGACGCCCTATGAGGCAGGCGGTTTCTTTACCAAGATCGACTGCTTCTGCTTCACCGAACAGGTGCTGCAACCGGGTGAACGGGTGCAGATGCCCGTTACGTTCTATGTGGACCCCGCGATCGTCACGGACCGCGAGGGGCAATATGTCCACACGATCACGCTTTCCTATACGTTCCACGAGATCGCCCTGCCCGAGAGCCATGCGGCCCTTGCGCAGGACGCAAAAACCAACACAAAGCTGAACTGAGCCTTCGACGAGGGAACCTGAAAAGATGGCACACACCAAGAACCACGACTACCATATCCTGCCGCCCTCCATCTGGCCGCTGCTGGGCGCGCTGGGTGGCTTCGTCATGCTTTTCGGGGCGGTGCTCTGGTTCCATGACAAGGGCCCGTGGATGTTCCTCGCCGGCCTGGTGGGGGTGCTTTATGTGATGTTCGGCTGGTGGGCCGATGTGGTCCATGAAGGGCAGACCGGCGATCACACGCCCGTCGTGCGGATCGGGCTGCGCTATGGCTTCATCATGTTCATCATGTCCGAGGTGATGTTCTTTGCCGCCTGGTTCTGGAGCTTTTTCAAGCACGCCATGTATCCGATGGGGGATCTTTCGCCCATGGTCGATGGCATCTGGCCGCCCGCAGGCATCGAGACCTTCGATCCCTGGCACCTGCCGCTGATCAACACGCTGATCCTGTTGTGTTCAGGCTGTGCCGCCACCTGGGCGCACCATGCGCTGGTGCATGAGAACAACCGTCAGGACATGAAGTGGGGTCTGATCCTTGCCATCGCGCTTGGCGTGATCTTCACCGGATTTCAGGCCTATGAATACAGCCACGCGGCCTTCGGCTTCTCGGGCAATATCTACGGGGCCAACTTCTTCATGGCGACGGGCTTTCACGGCGCGCATGTGATCATCGGCACGATATTCCTGTTTGTCTGCCTGATGCGTACACTCAAGGGGCATTTCACGCCCGAGCAACATGTGGGCTTCGAGGCGGCGGCGTGGTACTGGCATTTCGTCGATGTCGTCTGGCTGTTCCTCTTCGCGGCGATCTACGTCTGGGGAAGCTGACCGGGGCGCGCCAGCGGCCCGATGCCAGCGGCGCGAGTATTTTTGGCAAGATGAAGATGCGGGGGGTTTTCCTTCCCCGCATTTTCCTTTTGAAGGCGGGACATGCGACAGGGCGTTCTGATCCCCTTGATTTTTGGCATCGCCGGCGTGGCGGTGCTGGTTGGCTTGGGCAAATGGCAAGTAGAGCGGCTGGCGTGGAAAGAGGGTGTGCTGGCCGATATTGCCGCGCATATCAGCGCGGAGCCAGTGGACCTGCCCGAGGCGGTAGAGCCGGAGAGGGATCGCTATCTGCCGGTCGCGGTGACGGGGCGGATTGGCGACGCGGGCCTGCGGGTGCTGGTCAGCCAGAAACAGGTGGGCGCGGGATACCGGGTGATTTCCGCGCTGGAAACGGACGGTCGGCGGGTGCTGTTGGATCGGGGCTTCGTCAAGGTGAGCGCCGATATTCCGGCCCCGCCTGCGGGTGAGATCACCGTGACCGGCAATCTGCACTGGCCTGATGAGCGGCTGAGTTCGACGCCCGAGAACGATGTGGGGGGCAATATGTGGTTTGCCCGCGACATCGCGCAAATGGCTGACGTGCTGGGGACCGAGCCGGTGCTGGTGGTGGCGCGGGCGCTGTCGGTGCCGGAAGTGGGGGTGTCGCCCCTGCCGGTCAACACGGGCGGTATTCCCAACGACCACCTGAGTTACGCGATCACATGGTTTTCGCTGGCCGCGATTTGGGCCGCGATGACGGGGGTTTTCATCTGGCGCATGCGGCAGGCAGAGAGGGGCAAGACGTGAAATACATCTCGACACGGGGCCGCGCGCCCAGCTTGAGTTTTGAAGAGGCGATGCTGACGGGGTTGGCGCGCGATGGCGGGCTTTACCTGCCCGAGAGCATTCCGCAGATGAGCCATGCGGATATTCGCGCGCTGGAGGGCGTGAGCTATGAGGAGGCTGCGTTCCGGGTGATGCGGCCGTTCATTGGCGATGCCTTTACCGACGCTGAATTTCGCGGGATCATCGAACGGGCCTATGCGGGGTTTGGCCATGCGGCGCGGGCACCGCTCAAGCAGTTGGCACCGGGGCATTTCCTGCTGGAGCTGTTCCACGGGCCGACGCTGGCGTTCAAGGATTTCGCCATGCAGTTGATCGGGCAGATGTTCGAGTTTTCGCTCAAACGCTCTGGCAAACGGGTGAGCATTGTGGGCGCGACAAGCGGCGATACCGGATCAGCAGCGATTGAGGCGTTTCGGGGTTTGGATGCGGTGGATGTGTTCATCCTCTATCCGCATGGCCGCGTGTCAGAGGTGCAGCGGCGGCAGATGACGACGCCGGTCGAGGGCAATGTGCATGCGCTGGCGATTGACGGGCATTTCGATGATGCCCAAGCGCGCGTCAAGGATATGTTCAACGATTTCGAGTTCCGTGACGGGGTGCGGCTGGCCGGGGTCAACAGCATCAACTGGGCGCGGGTTCTGGCGCAGGTGGTGTATTATTTCACCTCTGCGGTGAGCCTTGGCGCGCCGGATCGCAAGGTGAGTTTCACCGTGCCCACGGGCAATTTCGGCGATGTGTTCGCGGGCTATATCGCCAAGCGGATGGGCCTGCCGATTGAGCGGCTGGTGGTGGCGACCAATCAGAACGATATTCTGCACCGCTGTCTAAGCACGGGCGCGTATCGCCCCGATGGCGTGGCCCCGTCGATCAGCCCGTCGATGGATATTCAGGTGTCCTCGAATTTCGAGCGGGCGCTCTATTATGCCTATGGGCAGGATGGCGGTGCCGTGGCGCAGGAGATGGAGGCGTTGAAGGCCGGTGGCTTTACCGTCAGCCAGGGCGCGCTGGAGGCGTTGCGCGAGACATTCGATAGCGGGCGCTGTGACGAGGATCAGACCCGCGCCGCGATCCGGGAGACATGGGCCGCGAGCGGTGAATTGCTCTGTCCGCATAGTGCCGTGGGGGTGCATGTGGCAGAGGCCGAGCGCCGCGCGGGCGTGCCGATGATCACGCTGGCCACCGCCCATCCGGCCAAGTTCCCGGCGGCGGTGGAAGAGGCGAGCGGTATTCACCCCCCCTTGCCCGAGCGTATGGCGGACCTGTATGAGCGGCAGGAGCGCGTGACGCGCATCGCCAATGACCTTGCCGCCATCGAAACCCTGATCAAGGAACGGATCGCCCATTGACCGTCAATCTCACTACCCTGTCCAACGGATTCCGCATCGTATCGGAGACCATGCCGGGGCTGCAATCGGCGGCTGTCGGCATCTGGGTTCTGGCGGGCGCGCGCCATGAAGAGGCGCAGCAAAACGGCATCGCGCATTTTCTCGAACACATGGCGTTCAAGGGCACGGCGCGGCGCTCGGCCTTGCAGATTGCCGAGGCGATCGAGGATGTGGGCGGTTATATCAACGCCTATACCAGCCGCGAGGTGACGGCCTATTACGCGCGTATTCTCAAGGACGATGTGCCGCTTGCCGTTGATGTGCTGGCCGATATCCTGCGCAACCCGGCCTTTGACGCGCGCGAGATCGAGGTGGAGCGGGGTGTGATCCTGCAGGAGATCGGGCAGGCGCTTGATACGCCGGACGATATCATCTTCGACTGGTTGCAGGAGCGCGCCTATCCCGATCACCCGCTCGGCCGCACGATCCTTGGCCCCGAAGAGCGGGTGCGCGCCTTCGCACGGCCCGATCTGGAGGGGTTCGTGGACCGCCATTACCGGCCCGGCCAGATGGTGCTGTCTGCCGCAGGCGCGGTGGATCACGGCGCTCTGGTGCGGCTCGCCGAGGAGATGTTCGGCGACATGGTGCCGGCACCATCCGCCGTGCCGCCGCGCGCACGGTTCGAAGGCGGTGAGATACGGCGCGAGAAGGCGCTGGAGCAGGCGCATTTCGCGCTGGCGTTCGAATCGCCCGATTATGCCCATGACGATATCCACGCGGCGCAGATCTATGCCTCGGCGCTGGGTGGCTCGATGTCCTCGCGGCTTTTCCAGGAGGTGCGTGAGCGGCGCGGCCTTTGCTACACGATCTTCGCGCAGGCGGGTGCCTATGCGGATACGGGGATGATGACGATCTATGCGGGCACCTCGGCCGAGCAGATGGCAGAGCTTGCTCATGTCACCATCGACGAGATGAAGCGCGCCGCCGATGACATGAGCGCGGCGGAGGTCGAGCGCGCGCGCGCGCAGATGAAGGCGGGGCTGCTGATGGGGCTGGAAAGCCCGTCGAGCCGTGCCGAGCGGCTGGCGCGGATGTTGCAGATCTGGGGCCGGGTGCCGGAACTGAGCGAGGTGGTGGAGCGGATCGACGCGGTGACGCTTGCCGATGTGTGCCGGGTTGCCGAGACCACGGTGGCGCGCGCGCCCTCGGCGCTGGCTCTTTACGGGCCGGTCGCGAGTGCGCCCGATCTGGCGCAGCTTGACGCGAGGCGCGTTGCCTGATGCTGCTTTTGCCACGCCGCAAGCTCAGGATCGAGACCGAGCGTCTCACCCTGCGCCCTCCGGTGATGGCTGATTTCCGCGACTGGAGCGGGCTGCGTGGCGAGAGCGCGGATTTCCTGACGCCCTGGGAGCCCGCCTGGGCCACCGATCACCTCTCGCGCAAGGGGTTTTCCAACCGGGTCTGGTGGGCGCAGAGGTCGATTGCGGGCGGCAGTGCGCTGCCGCTTTTCCTCATCCGACGCGGAGACCGCACACTTCTGGGGGCGATCACGCTCGACAATATCCGGCGCGGACCATCGCAGGCGGGCACGCTTGGTTACTGGATCGGGCAGCGCCACGCCCGGCAGGGCTATATGCGCGAGGCCATCGCGGGCGTGGTCCATCACGCCTATGAGCGGCTTGATCTGAGCCGGTTGGAGGCGGCCTGCCTGCCGGAGAACCATGCCTCGCGGGGGCTTCTGGAAAGTTGCGGCTTCAAGTATGAGGGGGTGGCGCAGAGCTATCTTCAGATCAACGGGCGCTGGCGCACGCATGTCCTTTACGCCGCCTTGCGTGCCGACCGGCGGGGGCGGACCGAGGCGGGCTGACGGCATGGCAATTCGTGCTATCCTCTTTTCTGACCAGAGGAGGCGCGCCATGATCCGACTTGCCCTTGCCCTTATCCTGTTGGCCGCGCCCGTGCCGGCGCAGGAGCGTCGCCCGAGCCATTGCATCGCCGTGGCGGAGAATACGCCGGGGGTGGAATATCTGCACAAGGCCGGGTTCCGCGATCCGCTGCCCGATTTCACCGCCCGTATGCGGTATATCTCGCATTCCAGCTTTCTTATTCAGGCGGGGGGGTATTCGGCGATCACCGATTACGCCGGGTTCATCGGCACGGTGGATTTCGTGCCCGACATCGTCACCATGAACCACGCCCATTCCACCCATTTCACCCCCAACCCCGACCCGGCGATCCCCCATGTGCTGCGCGGCTGGGGGCGGTTCGGCGAGGGGGTCGAACATCATCTCGATCTGGGTGCGATGCTGGTGCGCAATGTGCCGACAGACATCCGGCTGGGCGAGACCGGGCGCGAACCGAACGGAAACTCGATCTTCGTTTTCGAGACCGAGGGGCTGTGCATCGCCCATCTGGGCCATCTGCATCACGAACCGACCGATGAACAATATGCCGCAATCGGCCGGATGGATGTGGTGATGGTGCCGGTCGATGGCGGGTTCACCATGGCGGTGGATAGCATGATCGACGTGATGCGCCGGGTGAAGGCGAGCGTCATCCTGCCGATGCACTGGTTCAGCGATGCAACGCTGGAGCGGTTCCTGCGCGGCATGGAGGGAGAATTCGCGATCCTGCGCCCCGGCGTTAGCGAGATCGAGGTATCGCTGCGGACCTTGCCGGAAAGGCCGACCATTGTCGTTCTGCGCCCGGCATGGCTGCGCGACAACGAATAGGTGTCACCTCGGGCGCGGCACCGCGACAAGACCGAGGGCGCGCGCGGTTTCGAGCGCGAGAATGTCGCTGTCAAGACCGTGTGCGGCCTGATGGCGCCGTATGGCGGCGCGGGTGCGCGGATCGAGCGCGCCGGTCACGGGGCCGCGATAGATGCCGCGCGCGGCAAGGGCCCGCTGAACCGAGGCGATGAACGTGGGGGTCATGATGTCGGGGCAGGGGGTTTCGATCCAGGTCACGCGACGCTCCGAGACGATGGCCTGGCGTGTCTCGGTAGCATAGCGGGCAGGCAAAAGCACGTGGCCAGCGGCATCGGTGACGGCGGGGGTCTCCTCGACCTGTTCGGTCACGGTTTCGATCACGGCGGGCGTCACCTGCTTGCCCCAGCAGGTGCCAGGGGCGGCGCCGGGCGGCGTTTCGGCCAGATCGGCGGGGGCCGTGGCCGTGAACGTCTGTGGTTGACAGGCGGCCAGCGTCAGCACGGCAAAGGTGAAAATGAGGCGGCTGGGCATGGGCGCGTCGGTCCGGGTGATCGATACGCGGACGGTAGGGGCAAGGGCACGCGCCAGCAAGCGCCGAGAGCGCGGATCGCCGCGAAACGGCCATTTCGTCATGACGGCCAGGCATATCCCGACATCGCCCTCGGCCAGAGACCGTCGGCAGCGATGCCGAGGCTCTGCTTCAGGGCCGGTCGCCGATTTCGCCCGAGAGGGTAAAGAGGCGCTTGGGCCCGCCTGCCGGTTCGATCTTGATCACGCCGACGCCGCGCTTGCCCTCGAACTGGCCGGTGCCGTTGACCAACTCCCAGAAGCCGTCATCGTGCAGTTCGGGCTTTTCCGCGCCCTTCATGAACACCGCGCGCACGGTGAACTTCACGATGGCCACATCGCCGTTTTCGGCCTCGAACCGAAGATAGCCGCGCGGGTCGCCTCCCATGGGCGGCTTGATGTCGTGCCAGCCGAATTCGGTGACCTTGGCCCCGGCAAGCGCGCCCTCGCCTTCGGACACGCCCTCGCGGCGCACGGCGAGGACGAAATGCGGCGTGCCGTCGCCCATCTCGAAGCGGATCTGTTCCTGCGGGTCGAGAACGGTGGTGACGCTGACGGGTGCGGCGAGTGCGGCACCGGTCACGAGCATGAGGCCGGCGGCGCCGAGGAATTTTGTGAACGGCATGTTGGGTCACTCCCTGAGAATTATTTCTGCCCGGATCGGACTCAGGCAGAAGGCAATTCTACGCAGCGAATCTCAACAGGGAAAACGTCCCGCAATATTCACATTTGCGTGTGTGAATATGTCGCTTCAGTCCGGTGCAAGCATATAGCCCTCGCCCCGCACGGTCTGAAGATAGCGGGGTTGTTTCGGATCGGCCTCGATCTTGCGGCGCAGGCGGGTGATCTGCACATCGACGGCGCGTTCCTGCGCCTGCCCGTTGTCGCGGCCAAGTTCCTCGACCAAACGTGCACGGCTGATCGCTTGCCGGAGGTTTTCGGCGAAGATGCGCATGAGTTGCACCTCGGTCGCCGTCAGCTTGATCGGGGCGCCCCCGCGCGTGAGTTCCGCACGCTCAATGTCATAGCGCACCGACCCCATCCTGAGCGCGCGCGGCTGCACCTCTTCTGGCTCCGGCTCGGGCATCCGGCGCAGGATGGCATTGATCCGCAGCAGCAGTTCGCGTGGCTCGAAGGGTTTGGGGAGATAGTCATCGGCCCCCGCCTCAAGCCCCTCGATCCGGTCGGCGGCCTCGCCGCGCGCGGTCAGCAGCAAGATCGGCGTGTTGCGGGTCTCGCGCAGGGTCCGCGTCAAATCGACGCCGCTTTCACCGGGCATCATCACATCGAGCACGATCAGGTCGAAATCGAGCCCCGCGAGCACACGCCGGGCGTGGGCCGCATCGCGCGCCACCGAGACAAAAAATCCGTGCCGCATGAGGAACTTGCGGAGCAAATCCCGAATACGCTCGTCATCATCGACGATCAGAAGGTGTGGCGACGGCTCGCTCATGTGTCGGACTCCCTGATGCCATGGTAACGGCGGCGCATCTCGGGGTCCATCATCGCTTCGAGCACCTGCCGAAATCCCGCCACCGCTTGCGGCCCCGCCGCGCGATAGGCGGCGCGCATCCGCGCGCGCTGTGCATCCGACAGCTTGCGTTCCAGCGCATGTCCTGCCTCGGTCAGCGTCAGGTGACGCTCTCGACGGTCGGTCGTGCCCACCCGGCTTTCCACCAGCCCGTCCTCGATCAGCGTGCGCAGAACGCGGTTGAGAGATTGCTTGGTCACGCCTAGAATGGCCAGCAGGTTGTTGACGGTGGTGCCGGGGCTGCGGGCGATGAAATGGATCGCCCGATGATGGGCGCGGCCATAGGCCATGGTGGCAAGAATGCGGTCGGGATCGGCGGTAAAGCCGCGATAGGCAAAGAACATTGCCTCGATGCCTTGGCGCAACTGCTCATCGGTGAGAAACAGAAGGTTTTCGCCGCCCTGAATCTCGGCCATGCCAATACTCCATTCACAATTCACGCGCCTCGTGGGGATATTACGTCAGCTTTATTGACATTCCAAGTTCGAATCGGTAGCAATTTTCAGAAACTGCGTAATTTTATGTCCGATGTGGCCATAAAATACGCAATAAATGAAAATATGATCAAGAAGGTGAACCATGGCAAGCTACGACGATCGCGACGGCAAGATCTGGATGGATGGCAAGCTCATCGAATGGCGCGATGCCAATGTACATATCCTCACCCATGCGCTGCATTATGCAAGCTCGGTCTTCGAAGGCGAGCGGTGCTATGACGGCAAGGTGTTCAAGAGCCGCGCCCATTCCGAACGCCTGCTGAAATCGGGTGAGTTGATGGATATGCCGATCCCCTACACGGTGGACGAGATCGAGGCCGCCAAGCGTGCGGTGCTCGAGGCCAATGGCCTCACCAATGCCTATCTGCGCGTCGTCGCCTTCCGTGGCGCAGGCGAGGATATGGGCGTCGCCGCCGCGCGCAATCCGATCCGCATGGCCGTGACCGCCTGGGAATGGGGCAATTACTATGGCGACGCCAAGATGAAGGGCGCGAAACTCGACATCGCCAAATGGAAGCGCCCCAGCCCCGAGACGATCCCCGTCGCCGCCAAGGCCGCCGGTCTCTATATGATCTGCACCATGTCCAAACACGCCGCCGAGGCCAAGGGCTGTTCGGATGCCATGTTCCTCGATTATCGCGGCTATGTGGCCGAGGCGACCGGCGCCAACATCTTTTTCGTCAAGGACGGTGAGGTGCACACGCCGCTGGCGGATGCAATCCTGAACGGTCTCACGCGCCAGACGGTCATCGGCATGCTCAAGGATCGCCAGATCAAGGTGCACGAGCGCCACATCATGCCCGAGGAACTCGAAGGGTTCGAACAATGCTGGCTGACCGGATCGGCGGCGGAGGTGACACCCGTGGGCCAGATCGGCGATTACACCTTTGAGGTGGGCGCCCTGACGCGCGAGGTCTCGCAGGCCTACGAGGCGCTCGTGCGCGCCTGACTGGTCAAACCCCACGGGACGCGCCGCCACTGTGGACCGTGCTGTGGGGCGAGATGTCGCCGATCGGGCTGCGCCCGCCATGGCGTGGCGGTCATCATTGAGGATCGCCACCAGCCATCGGCCCGCAATCGCGAAAATAATCGTCCGCGCCAGATGCCCCCAGTCATCGCATGGCGAATTCGCCGCAGCCGGGCGAAATGTGCCGCACTCCGGCTACGGGCCGTTCGCGCTTGATGTGGATGAATGGGCGACCGGTGAATCTGACGCCCAGAAGCACCGGAAAGGAGGCGAGCCAATAGCCGATATTGTAGACGCTCAACCATCGACCGCCGGCCGGCGGAATGGAAGGGCGCGCATCGCCTCGCCCCCGGCACCGGATCAGAGGCGAAAAATGCCGGGATTACTCGTGCCGCAGCCGCGCGACGAGCCGCGCCCAGCCACCGGGGATGAGCGGCACCGAGGCCACAAACCCGGCGGCAAACCCCGTCACATCGGCGACCCATGTGGGCGCGGCGCCGAAGAGCAGCGCAAACACCAGTTGCAGCCCCATCAGCACGCCGATGAGGGTGAAGGCCCGCGCCTGATTGGCGCCAAGCTGGCCAAGGCGCAACCACATCACATAGGTGAAACCGCCAATAAGGCCGTAGACGCCGGGAAACGCCCCGATAAGCCATGGCTGCTGGCCGGGCAGGGCGGCGTAGGCGACCGCGCCCGCCACGGTGGAAATGGCGAAAAGCACCAGCACCGCCCAGTGCCGGAACGTCCCGGACAGGAACTTGCCGAGTGCCAGCAGAAGCACGCCGGCGAACAGCGCATGGGTAAAGCTGCCATGGACGAAGGCATAGGTGACAAGGCGGCGGACATGCTCCACGGGATATTGCCCGGTCTCGATCATCCAGCGCAGGATCTCGGTGTGAAAGCCGTAATCCTCGATAGCGCCTGCGCGCCAGCCCACGGCCCCCGGCCCGCCGACAAGGCCCCGCGCTCCCAGTGAAAATGTCGCCTCGACCCCGATGATGACCAAAAACAGCACCAGTGCAAAGGGCGGCAGGGGGTTGAGGGGGCTGGGATCGTCGCGCATGGCCGCTCTCCTTGACGGGACATGGCGGCATGGGTAAGCGAGGCGGGCAGAGAAATCCACCACGGAGTGAGCCTATGACCGAGGCGGCCTTTACCCCGCGCGTCTTTTCGGGAATCCAGCCCTCGGGCAACCTGCATCTGGGCAATTACCTGGGTGCGCTCAAGCGTTTCGCCGAGGCGCAGGAGCAGGGCATCGAGACGCTTTATTGCATGGTGGACCTGCACGCCGTCACCGTCTGGCAGGAGCCCGCGGACCTTGCGCGCGCCACGCGCGAGCTGGCTGCGGGCTTCATCGCCTCTGGGCTCGATCCCGCGCGCTCGATCCTGTTCAACCAGAGCCAGGTGGCCGAGCACAGCCAGTTGGCCTGGGTGTTCAATTGCGTCGCGCGCATGGGATGGATGCAGCGGATGACCCAGTTCAAGGACAAGGCGGGCAAGAACGCGCAGAACGCCTCGCTTGGCCTCTTCGCCTATCCGGCGCTGATGGCCGCCGATATCCTAGCCTATCACGCCACCCATGTGCCGGTGGGCGAAGACCAGAAACAGCATATCGAGCTCACGCGCGACATCGCCATGAAATTCAACCACGATTACGGGGTGGAATTCTTTCCGGTCCCCGAGCCGGTGATCGAGGGCGCGGGCACGCGGGTGATGTCCTTGCGCGACGGGACCAAGAAGATGTCGAAATCCGATTCCTCGGACATGAGCCGGATCAACCTGACCGACGATGCTGACACGATCTCGAAAAAGATCCGCAAGGCCAAGACCGACCCCGAACCGCTGCCCTCCGAAGTCGGGGGACTGGAGAACCGACCCGAGGCGCGCAACCTTGTCAATATCTACGCGGCGCTTGCAGATATGAGCGTGGATCAGGTCATGGCCGAGGCGGGCGACATGGCGTTTTCCGAGTTCAAGCCGCGGCTGGCCGATCTGGCGGTGGCGCGTCTTGCGCCGATCTCGGCGGAAATGGCGCGGCTGATGCAGGATCAGGCCGAGATCGACCGCATTCTCGCCGACGGCGCGATGCGCGCCCGCGCCATCGCCGCCCCGATCCTCGACCAGACCTACGCGATCATGGGCATGGTCGGCGCGCGGCGGGGGTAAGGGGGCTGTCCTGCTGCGCCTCGCCACCCTCGGGCTTGTCCCGAGGGCCTCATGAGTGCTGGGAGATCCCTGTCAACGAACGCGGCCATCTCGTCGGGTGAGCGCGATATCGGCGAAAGATTTCTGCCCTTGTGGGTGTGACGGGGATGGTGGGCAGGACTGCGCACCCTACGCTTCTCCTGATCCTAATGCCGGGCGCGGCGTCTCCACATCCTCAAGCCAGAGCGCCCCGCTGCGATAGCCGCCCCGGATCAGCCGCCCAGGCTCGGCGATCTCGGGATAGTCGTCAGCCCAGTCCCGGTAGCGGTCATTGGTGACGATCGGCGCGTTGAAATCGCGTGCGACGGTCAGGAGATACGTATCGGCAATCGTGCCCTTGGGCACGACCAGAACACGGTCGTCGGGCAGACCGAGACGCTTGGCCATAATGTGATCGTCTTGATATCGGCCCGCCAGAAGGTAGCCTGCGTTGGCGTCGAAGATGACGGCGGGCGTCTGACGGCGGTCCCTGAGAAGGGCGATCACCTCGCGCAGGGTCTCGATCTGTGGGGTGTTGTCCTTCCAGTGCATGACGTTCGATCCGTCGATGAGAATCCAGTCGGGTGCCGGTGTCTTGCCGGACAAGGCCGCGCGCAGCCAAAGGATGAGCGCCGCGATTGCACAGGGCACGGCCAGCAGAATGAGATCGCCATAACCGGGCATCAAAAGCGCCACGGCAATGCCTGCCAGAGACACAAGGAGGATCAGGAGCGGAACAACCATGGGAGGTGTTTAGCGCGCCCGCCCCGCGGGGTGAAGCGCCCGATCCGGTCAAATCGCCAAAATGCGCCGGGAGCACCTACCTTGCTGTCGCCCGCATGGTCGGGGGTAGCCAGAACGCGATCCCCCCTTATCCCCGCCCATGTGGCGCGTCGTAATCCAGCACCGGGTTGATCGGGATGATCCGGTGCGGGTTCACCGTCTCGTGGCTGTAATGGTAGTGGCGCACGATCTGGTCGAAATTCACCGTCTCCTTCACGCCGGGCCATTGGTAAAGCTCGCGCAGATAGCCCCAGAGGTTCGGGTAATCGACGATGCGCTTGCGGTTGCACTTGAAGTGCAGGTGATAGACCGGATCGAAGCGGATGAGCGTGGTGAACAGCCGCCAGTCGGCTTCGGTCAGCCGGTCGCCCATCAGATAGCGGTTCTGCCCGAGACGCTCTTCCAGCCAGTCTAGGCTGTCGAAAAGCGGGTGCACGGCGGCGTCATAGGCGGCCTGGCTTGTGGCAAAGCCGGCCTTGTAGACGCCGTTATTCACCGTGTCGTAGATGCGTTCATTGACCGGCTCGATCTCCGCGCGCAATGCCTCGGGCCAGTAGTCATCGGTATTGCCGGTGAGGCCGTCAAAGGCGGAATTGAACATGCGGATGATGTCGGAGCTTTCGTTGGAGACGATGGTCTCGCGCTTGGTATCCCACAGGATCGGCACGGTGACGCGGCCTGAAATCTTCGGGTCGGCCTTGAGATAGATGTCGCGGGCGTAAGCCAGACCATAGAGTTTGTCCCCGGTCGCACCGGGGTAATCGGTTCGGAACTCCCAGCCTTCGGACAGCATGTCGGGATGCACCACCGAGACGCCGATGTGATCCGTAAGGCCCTTGAGCGCGCGAAAGATCAGTGCGCGATGCGCCCAGGGACAGGCGAGTGCGACATAGAGGTGATAGCGCCCGCTCTCTGCCCTGAAACCGCCCTCTCCCGAGGGGCCGGGGCCGCCATCGGCGGTGATCCAGTTGCGGAACTTGGCCGTGGAGCGGACGAACTTTCCGCCCGTTGATCCGGTGTCATACCAAGTGTCTTCCCAGATGCCGTTGACGAGTTGTCCCATGCTGATGGTCCTCCTTTCCTGTCAAGGTAGGGCAGGGGCGGGCGGTGCTGTAGCCCTGGTGCCGCGCAGCAGACGTGCGGGCGTGCACAGGAGGGCGGCATCGTGTGGCCCGAACGGATAATCTTGCGTGGCAGGCAGACGTCAGGGGCAGGCCCGATGATGACAGGCACCGAGCGCGGCGGACTCACAATTTCGAGCGCAGGTAATCCGTCGCGGCCTTGCGCAGGTTCTGCGTGCCGCGGGCGCGTTCTTCGTGCAGGATCGTGCGCAACTCGCCCAGATCCGTGTGGCGCAGAAGGCTCTTGACCGGGCCGATGGAGGCAGGCCGCATCGACAGCGTGCGAAACCCGAGCGCGGCAAGGCAGGCCGCCTCGATCGGGCGCCCGGCATCCTCGCCGCAAAAGCTGAGCCGGGTGCCGAGGGTGGCGCAGCGGTAGACGATGCCTTCCAGGAAATTGAGATAACTCATGTCGAGCGTATCGTAGCGGCGGCGCACGCGCTCGTTCTCGCGGTCGGCGGCAAAGAAGAACTGCTTGAGATCGTTGCCGCCGACCGAAAGGAAATCCACCTCCTGGAAAAAGGCATCGGGCGCGAAGGCGATCGACGGCGTTTCGAGCATCGCGCCCACCTCGATCTCCGAAGGGAGCGGGTGGCCGAGGATGCGTTCGCGATCGAGTGCCTTGTCCATCTCTGCACGGGCTGCGCTATACTCGTCATACTGCGCCACGAACGGGAACATGACGCTCAGCGGACGGCCCTTGGCGGCGCGAATGAGCGCCTGAAGCTGCATCCGCATCACGCCCGGCTTTTCCAGCGCCACGCGCACCGCGCGCCATCCCATGGCCGGGTTGGGCTCGTCCGTCGGCTTCATGTAGGGCAGCACCTTGTCCGAGCCGATGTCGAGCGTGCGAAAGATCACGCGCCGGCCCCTTGCAGCGTCCATCACGCGGGCGTAGAGCGCGCTCAACTCGGCGCGCTTGGGCATGTGGCTTCGGGTGAGGAACTGCAATTCCGTGCGGAACAGGCCCACGCCTTCGGCCCCCGAGCTTTCGAGACTGGGCAGGTCGGCCATGAGACCCGCGTTCATCTTGAGCGTGATCCGTGTTCCGCAAAGCGCCTGCGCCGGCTTGTCGCGGATCGAGGCATATCGCTCCTGCGCCTTCGCCTGCATCGCCATCTTGTCGCGGAAGGCGGCTGTCACGGCGTCGTCGGGGCGCAGATGCACGATGCCCTGGTCGCCATCGACAAGGATGAAATCGCCGTTGAGCGCCTCGGTGGTGATGCGCACGGCATTGATGACGAGCGGAATCGCCAGCGCGCGCGCAACGATCGCCGCATGAGAGCCGACCGCGCCTTCCTCGAGCACGATCCCGCGCAAGCCCCGCCCGTAATCGAGCAGTTCCGCCGGTCCGATGTTGCGCGCCACGAGGATGGGATCGGCGGGCATTTCGGCACCGGTCTCTTGGCCCTGACCGGTGAGAATGCGCAACAGGCGGTTGGAAAGGTCGTCGAGATCGTGCAGCCGCTCGCGCAGATAGGCATCCGTCACCTGTGTCATGCGCGCGCGGGCGGCGGATTGTTCCTTTTCCACAGCGGCCTCGGCCGACAGGCCGCTGTCGATATTGGCCTGCATCCGACGCATCCAGCCCTTGGAATTGGCGAACATCCGGTAGGCTTCGAGAACCTCGAGCTGCTCCTTGTCGCCGTCCTGCGCCGAATTCAGCATCCGGTCCACGCCGACGCGCAGCGTCTCGACCGCCTCGTGCAGGCGCTCCATTTCGCGGGTGGGATCCTCTGCGATCGGGTTGGTGATGACGACGCGCGGCTCGTGCAGCCAGACATGGCCTTGCGCCGCGCCTTCCTGCGCGCTGCCGCCCCGCAACATCACGGGCTGGCTATGGCGTGCCTTCATCGCCGCGCCCTCGCCGGTGAAGGCGCCAAGCTCTGCCATTTCGGCCAGAACCATGGCAACCACCTCGAGCGCGTATATCTCCTCGTCGGAGAAGAGCCGCTTTTGCCTTGACTGGGTCACCAGCACGCCCAGCTTTTCGCCAAGGCGCTGGATCGGCACGCCGACGAAGGAGGAATATGCCTCTTCGCCGGTTTCCGGCATGTAGCGGAAGCCGGGCGCAGCGGGCGCATCATCGGTGTTGATCACCGTGCCGGAGCGTGCAACGCGACCGACAAGCCCCTCGCCCAGCTTCAGGCGGGTCTGGTGCACGGATTCGGCGCGCAGACCCTCGGAGGCGCAAAGTTCAAGCGTGTTCTCGTCGCGGAAAAGGTAGATCGAGCACACCTCGGCGTGCATTTCCTCGGCGATGAGCCGAGTGATGCGGTCAAGCCGGGTCTGGCCGCCGCCCTCTTCGGCCATGATGGCGCGCAGACGCCCGAGCATCTGGCGGCTGTCGGTCCTGAACGTCTCGCTCATTGCGGCTGTCCCCAGATCCATCGTGTCGCGGACATGTCCGGACCCGACACCATGCCGGGATCAGGCGGCCTTGTCCAACCCGAAGGCATCATGCAGCGCCTGCACCGCAAGTTCCATGTATTTCCGGTCGATCAGCACGGAAATCTTGATCTCGGAGGTTGCAATCACCTTGATGTTGATTCCTTCATCACTGAGCGTCTTGAACATTTTCGCGGCAACGCCCGATTGCGAGCGCATGCCGATGCCGACGGCAGAGACCTTGGCCACCTCGGTATCGGCGATGAGGTCGTGATAGTTGATGTGCCCCGCCGCCTTGGCCTCGCTCAGCGCCTTCTCTGCCCGTTTCACCTGATCGGTGGGGCATGAAAAGGTCATGTCGGTGCGGCCCTCTTCGGCGATGTTCTGGATGATCATGTCCACATTCACCCCTGCCTCGGCCAGCGGGCCAAAGATCGCCGCGGCGATGCCGGGGCGGTCGGCGACCGAGACGAGCGTCATCTTCGCCTCTTCGCGGGAATAGGCGATCCCGCTTACCACGTTCGATTCCATGATTTCCTCCTCGGCGCAGACGAGCGTGCCGGCCTCATCAGATGGTTCCTCGAAACTGCTGAGCACGCGCAGTTTCACGTTATAGCGCATCGCCAGTTCCACCGATCGGGTCTGGAGCACTTTGGCCCCGAGCGAGGCCAGCTCCAGCATTTCCTCGAAGGCGATGCGGTCAAGCTTGCGGGCCTTGTCGCTGATGCGCGGGTCGGTGGTATAGACCCCGTCCACATCGGTGTAGATGTCGCAGCGCTCGGCGTCGAAGGCGGCGGCAAAGGCCACGGCCGTGGTGTCCGACCCGCCACGCCCGAGCGTGGTGATGCGGCCTTCGGGGCTGATGCCCTGAAAGCCTGCCACCACGGCCACGCGCATGCCTTCCGCGAACTTGGCGGTGATGTTGTCCGTGGGGATTTCCTCGATCCGGGCGGCGGAATGGGCTGAATTGGTCCTCAGCGGCACCTGCCAGCCCTGCCAGCTGCGCGCGGGGATATCCATTTCCTGCAACACCAGCGCCATGAGGCCGGCGGTGACGTTTTCGCCCGAACTTACCACCGCGTCGTATTCGCGCGCGTCGTGGAGGGGAGAGATTTCCCCCACCCAGCCCACAAGCTCGTTGGTCTTGCCCGCCATGGCCGAGACGATGACGATGACATCATAGCCCTTGGCCACCTCGACGCCGACGCGCTTGGCGGCGCGGCGGATGCGATCTGTGTTGGCAACCGAGGTGCCGCCGAATTTCATCACGAGAACGGGCATGGGCGCGATCCTGAGCGGGAATTTCGCGCGCGGTTTACGCTCGGGCAGGCGCGGGTGCAAGGGGGGCAGTCATCCGTGCGCCCGCTCTCAATAGGGATGCGCGCGCCCGTCCCATGTCTCAAAACAGCCTGTCGAGGCGGGGCCGAGCGCGGCGAAACGCGCGATCAGGCCGTGGGCGGCCTCGGTCACCGAAATCTCGGCCGCCGCCCCGCCCATGTCGGTGCGCACCCAGCCGGGGTGATAGATGCCCACTGAAATGCCCTCCGGCGCGAGATCGGCGGCAAGGTTGCGCCCGAGATTGAGCGCGGCGGCCTTGGAGGCGCGGTAGATGTAGCTGCCGCCCGGTGCCCGGGTGTGGCTGGCCATCTGGCTGGAAATGATGGCGATCTTCGCCGCTTCCGCCGTGCGCAGGTTGGGCAGGAGCGTCTGCACGGTGAGGAACACGCCGGTGACGTTGGTGGCTAGGCTCTCGGCCCACATCGCCGCCGGATAGCCGGTATCGAGGCTCTGGCCCTTGTCGGGATAGATGCCTGCATTGCAGATCAGCAGATCGACCGGACGCGCGCCGACATGCGCGGCGAGTGCCGTGAATTCCTCGGGCCGCGTCACGTCGAGCGCCACAAGATCGCCGCCGCCCCTGCGCCCGGTGCCGGTGACCTCGTGGCCCTCTGCGCGGAAGCGCGCCGCAAGTTCCGCGCCGATGCCGCGCGACGCGCCGGTGATGACGATATGCATGGAACCTCTCAGTTCGACCTGCGACGGGGGGTGAAGGGCAGCCTTGCCACCGGCACGCCATCCTCGATCAGGCGGCGCGCCTCGTCAGGGCGCGCCTCGCCATAGATCGCGCGTTCGGGAATAAGGCCTTCGTGCATGTCGCGCGCCTCGCGGGCGAACCGGGGCCCGACATAATCTGCCTTTTCCTCGACCCGGCGGCGCAGTTCGGCCAGCGCCTGTTCGGCGGGGTGGGGGGTGGTTTGCACGTCAGTATCCGCGCGGCCGTGCTGCACCTGCGGGGTCATAAGCGCCTTGTCCACCGCGCCCGAACCGCAGACCGCGCAGGCGAGCATCCCCGACGCGCAGAGCTTGTCAAAGGCCCCGGCGGATTGAAACCAACTGTCAAAGCGATGGCCCGCATCGCATTTCAGCGAAAACCGTATCATGCTTTTCTGCCCTGTTTCGAAAGGCCATAGTGATGCCTGCGGAGGGGAAGATCAAGCGGGACACATCTGGCCGGAAGACTCGGGATCGACATGTCTGGGCGTTTCAATCGCAGGATCAAGGCCAAGACAAGCCGCCACGGTCAGCCCGGCAGGGCACGCATATGAGGGTCGCCTCCTGTCCGCCCGCTCCCTGACATCAGGAGGCCCCGAGTGATCCGTGCCCGGACCGGACCCACCCTTGTTGCCGACGCCGCCTGTCACAACGCCTGGCGCGGCGGCGCTTTACTGACCCTGGCCAAGCCGCGCCTTGATCTGGCCGCCGACGGCGCCGAAGTCCATCTGCCCGGCATGGCGCTCCTTGAGCTTGCCCATGATCTTGCCCATGTCGCGGATCGACGTGGCCCCCACATCGGCAATTGCCTTTTCGACGGCGACGCGCACCTGTGCCTCGTTGAGCTGACGCGGCAGGAATTCCTCGATCACCGCGATCTCGTCGCGCTCGCGCTCGGCGAGATCGAGTCGCCCGCCCTCTTCATAGGCGCGCACGCTTTCGTTGCGCTGCTTGGTCATCTTGGCGAGAATCGCCAGGATTTCGGGATCGCCCAGGGGGGCGGTATCCTCTGTGCCGCGCTGTGCGATCTCCTGATCCTTGATTGCCGCATTGACCAGCCGCAGCGTGGCGAGGCGGTTCTGGTCCTTGTCCTTCATGGCCTGTTTCAGGGCGTGGTTGACCCGGTCGCGCAAATCCATCTGTCCATCCCCATGGCGGTTAGCAAGGCACCGACACTAGACAATGTGCAGGCCCAAGGCAACCTGTCCGCAAGCGGCGCGGATCGCGCTTGACCCGGTCGGGGGCTGGCCCTAGGTATGCGCCGATTTGCCCAAGCCCGGAGACCCGCCCGATGGCCCATGCTGCCAAACCCCGCCCGACCGCCTGCCTTGCCCTTGCCGATGGCTCGCTCTTTTACGGACAGGGGTTCGGCGCGATCGGCGAAACGGTTGCGGAACTGTGCTTCAACACCGCGATGACCGGTTATCAGGAGATCATGACCGACCCGTCCTATGCCGGGCAGATCGTGACCTTTACATTCCCGCATGTGGGAAATGTCGGCGTGAACGTCGAGGATGATGAGACCGCCGAGCCGGTGGCCGAGGGAATGGTGGTCAAGTGGGACCCGACCGAGCCGTCGAACTGGCGCGCCGAGGAGCATCTGGCGCAGTGGCTGGCGCGGCGCGGGCGTATCGCCATCGGGGGTGTGGACACGCGGCGCCTGACGCGGGCGATCCGCCAGCAGGGCGCGCCGCATGTGGCGCTGGCGCATGATCCTTCGGGTAATTTCGACGTGGCGGGACTGGTGGCGCAGGCGCGTGGTTTTGCGGGGCTGGAGGGGATGGACCTTGCCCGACGCGTGACCTGCGCGCAATCCTATCGCTGGGACGAGATGAGATGGGCCTGGCCCGAGGGATATGCGCGCCAGACGCAAGCGCGCCACAAGGTCGTGGCGGTCGATTTCGGGGCCAAGCGCAATATCCTGCGGTGCCTTGCGAGCGCGGGCTGCGAGGTCACGGTTCTGCCTGCCACCGCCACTGCCGAGGAGGTGCTGGCACATCAGCCCGACGGGGTATTCCTGTCGAACGGTCCCGGCGATCCGGCGGCGACGGGGGACTATGCCGTGCCGATGATCCGGGGTGTGCTCGACCGTGGCCTGCCGCTTTTCGGGATCTGTCTTGGTCATCAGATGCTGGCGCTGGCGCTTGGCGGCCGCACGGTCAAGATGAACCATGGCCATCACGGCGCGAACCACCCGGTCAAGGATCTGGAGACCGGCAAGGTCGAGATTACCTCGATGAACCACGGCTTTGCCGTCGATGCCCAGACCCTGCCCGCGGGGGTGATCGAGACGCATGTGTCGCTCTTCGACGGTTCGAATTGCGGTATCCGCCTCAACGATCGACCGGTTTTCTCGGTGCAGCACCACCCCGAGGCCAGCCCAGGCCCACAGGACAGCTTTTACCTTTTCGAGCGGTTCGCGGCCTCGATGGTGCGCTGAGCACAGGATTCTTCCGATCCGTTAACCACCTGTTAAAACTTCATTAACCATCCGCCCGATAGCCTATCCGAAGGGACAGGTTGGAGCGACGGAATGGGTATTTCCGAATTGCGCCAGATCGGCCATGGTGCTGGCGGTGAGGGGCTCGACAAGGTCGGGCGTGATCTGGTCCGGCACGGCATGCTCAGCCGTGCCGATGCCGCGCGCGCGGGGCTGGTGAAGCGGCAATGCGACACCTCGCTTGACCGTATCCTTCTGGCCGAAGGGCTGGCGCAGGAGGATGACCTGCTTGCCCTCCATGCCCGCCGCCTTGCCAGTCGGCGGCTTGAGGACGCGGCGATTGCAAGCGCCGAGGAGATCGAGACCGGGCTTGATCCCCGCCTTTTGCTCAAGCACGGCGCGCTGGTGCTGCGCGATGAGGCTGGTCTGCCCTGCATTGCCAGCGATGGCGCCGACAGCCTGCGCGTTTTCCGCAGCCTGCTGCCTGCGGATCTGGCGCGGGCGCGGCAGGTGATCGCCTCGCGTGCGGCGGTGCAGGCGCGGGTGGCCTCGCTGCACCGCGACGCGCTACGCGACATGGCGGCGACGCGCACGCCCGAAGCCGAAAGCTGCCGCACCTGGGCCGCGCGCCCTGGTCGGCGTCTGCGCCTGACCTGCGCGGCGCTGTTGGTCGTATGCACGTTCTGCGTCCTGTTCCCGGTCGCCGTGTTCGGCGTGCTGGCGGTCTGGGCTGGGATCACGCTGATCGTGGCGGCGGGGCTGAAGGTGGCGGCCTTCGTCGCGGCGATGGCGGGCCGGGACACAGAGCCGTCCGCGCCGGTCACCGCGCCCTTGCCGCGCGTGTCGATTCTTGTTCCGCTGTTTCGCGAGACCGAGATCGCCCATGCCCTTGTCGCCCGCCTTTCTCGGCTGACCTATCCGAAATGCCTGCTCGACGTGATCCTCGTGCTGGAGGAGGAGGATCATCTGACCCGCGACACCCTTGCCAGCATCGACCTGCCGCCCTGGGTGCGCCCCGTGGTGGTGCCCGACGGTCAGCCCCGCACCAAGCCACGCGCGATGAATTACGCGCTCGATTTCTGCCAGGGCGAGATCATCGGCATTTTCGATGCCGAGGACGCGCCCGACCCCGACCAGATCACGCGGGTGGCGCGCCGTTTTCAGACCGCGCCGCGCGATGTGGGTTGCCTTCAGGGGGTGCTGGATTACTACAACCCGCGCCAGAACTGGCTGGCGCGGTGTTTTACCATCGAATACGCGACCTGGTTCCGCACCATCATGCACGGCATGGCGCGGCTGGACCTTGCGCTGCCGCTTGGCGGCACGACGCTTTACATGCGCCGCGACGTGCTCGAAAGCCTCGGCGGCTGGGACGCGCATAACGTGACCGAGGATGCCGATCTGGGCTTTCGCCTCGCCCGGCACGGCTGGCGCACCGAGATGATCGATACCGTGACCGAAGAAGAGGCCAATTGCCGGCCCTGGGCCTGGGTCAGGCAGCGCTCTCGCTGGCTCAAGGGCTACATGACCACATGGCTGGTGCACATGCGTGCGCCCCGGCTGCTATATGCGCAGCTCGGGCCGCGCCGGTTCTGGGGGTTTCAGGCGCATTTCATTTCGGCCCTCAGCCAGGTTCTGCTTGCGCCGGTGCTGTGGTCGTTCTGGCTGGTACTGTTGGGGCTGCCGCATCCGCTTGGGCCGTTCTTGCCGGGCGCGTTGCTTGCGGTGGTGTGCGGCCTGTTCCTGACGGTCGAGGCGCTGACTATCTGCATTCATGCCGTGACCGTCTCGACTCCAAGCCATCGCCACCTTCTGCCCTGGGTGCCGACCATGCATTTCTATGCCCCGCTCGCGGCCATCGCCGCCTACAAGGCCGTTCATGAACTGGTGTTCAGGCCGTTCTTCTGGGACAAGACGGCGCATGGCCTTTCGGACACGGCGCGCGGGCGCTCCGCCTCAGACGGTGGATCTGAGCTCACCCGAGTCGAGCTTGAGGCGGGTCACGAAGGCCTTTGAGATGTGATCGCGCAGGGCGCGCGCTGCCGCATCGCCATCGCGCGTTTCGATGGCACTGACAATGGCATCGTGTTCGGCCAACGCATCCTCGCCGCGCCCCTCGGCAGCCAGTGACGTGGTGGCCAGAAGCGCCATGGAGCGATGCACGAGGTCAAGCTGCTGTACCAGAAAACGGTTGTGCGAGGCGAGGTGAATCTGCTTGTGAAAGCGCCGGTTGGCGCGCGAAAGCTCTTGCGGATGGTCGAGCAGCGCGCGGTCGTCCTCGACCATGTCGCGCAGCACGCGCACTTCCTCTGGTGTGGCATGGCGCGCGGCAAGTTGCGCCGCCAGCCCCTCAAGCTCGGCGCGCACCACGTAAAGCTCGGCCAACTGGTTGTAATCGAGCGAGGCCACGATCAGGCTGCGGCCGTCGCGCGTCAGCATGGATTGGGTCTCGAGCCGCTGAAGCGCCTCGCGAATGGGTGTGCGCGAGACGCCGAAGCGTTCGGCCAGGTCGCTTTCCACTAGGCGGTCGCCGGGTTTGAACACACCCATGTCGATCGCTTCGAGGATGAGCGTGTAGGCATCCGTTGTCGGGGGCTTCATCAGCGCGTCCGTCCGTTTTCGTGTCATGGCGCGACCTTACGCGCTTTGGCCCGGTGATCAACCCCGACCCGATTGCGCGCAATGTCGCGCTGGCCTATGGTCCGGCCATGAAGAAACAGGATTTTGCCCATGTGACCACATGGGTTTTCGATCTCGACAACACGCTTTATCCGCCCGAGGCGCGTCTTTTCGATCAGATCGAGGCGCGAATGACGGCCTTTGTGCAGGGCTTTCTGAAGGTGAGTGCCGCCGAGGCTGACCGTATCCGCCATGACTACTGGCGCGAGCATGGCACGACGCTGGCGGGGCTGATGCGCTGTCATGACCTCGATCCGGGCCCCTATCTGCAAGAGGTCCACGATATCTCGCTTGGCCACCTGACGCCCGATCCGGGCTTGCGCGCGTCCATTGCGCGCCTGCCGGGTCGGCGGATCGTCCATACCAACGGCTCGGGCGACTATGCCGCGCGGGTGGTGGCGGCGCGCGGCCTTGCGGGCGTGTTTGACGCGATCTACGGCGTGGAACATGCGGGGTTTCGCCCCAAGCCCGAGGCCGGGGCCTTTGCCGCCGTGCTCGAGCGCGACGGATCAGAGGCGGGGCGTGCGGCGATGTTCGAGGACGATCCGCGCAACCTTGCGGCACCTCACGCCATGGGGATGCGCACCGTCCATGTCGCCCCCGCGCCGGTCGCGGCCGCGCATATCCATCACCATACCGATGATCTGGGCCGCTTTCTCGCGCGACTGATCTGAGAGCCTGCGGCGGAACGTCCCTTTGAAGCGCGCGGTTCGGCGCCTTACCTGAGTCACGGATTCAGCTATTGCAAAAGGAGCGCCCCGATGAGCCTTGCCAACACCCACGCCGCCCCGCGCGCCTCCGCCAAGGGCGAAGCCGCGACCGTGCTGCGCATCCTGCTGAGCGTGGCCGTCTTTGTCGCAGGTTGGGCGACAAGCGTTGCGATCTGGGGGATTCCGGGGCTTTATATTCCTGCGCTGGCCTTGGTCCCTGTGATCTGGGCGGCGCTTCTGATCATTTCGCGCGGGTAGCGTGTGACGAAAGGCGGGGACATGACGGGCGAGAGCGTCGATATCCTGATATCGGGTGGCGGTGTGGCGGGGCTGACAGCGGCGACGATCTTTGGCCGCGCGGGCTTTTGCGTGCTCTGCGTAGATCCCACCCCCCCTGTGATTGCGCGCGATGCCGAGGGCTCGGACCTGCGCACCACCGCCTTTCTGCAACCCTCGCAGGCGCTGCTGGAGCGCGCGGGGTTGTGGGGGCGTCTTGCCCCCCATGCCGCGCCCTTGCAGATCATGCGCGTGGTCGATGCTGGCGGCGAGACGCCAGAGCCGCGCATTGTCAAGGATTTCAACGCCGCCGACATCTCCGAGCGGCCATTCGGGTGGAACCTGCCCAACTGGCTCTTGCGGCGCGAGATGGTGGCACATCTGGAGGGGCTGCCCAACGTCACCTTCCGCCCCGGCACGGCGACTACCACGCTCTTTACCCGCGAGGCGGAGGCGCGCGTGGGGCTGTCGGATGGTTCCCGCGTGCGCGCGCGGTTGGTGATCGCCGCCGACGGGCGCAATTCGCCGATCCGGGAAGCCGCAGGCATCCGGGTGAAAACGATCCGCTACGGGCAGAAGGCGCTCGCCTTCGCCGTCACCCACCCGATCCCGCATGAAAATGTCTCGACCGAGATCCATCGTTCGGGCGGCCCGTTCACGCTGGTGCCGCTGCCGGATCACGAGGGGCGGCCATCTTCGGCAATCGTCTGGATGGAGGAAGGGCCGGAGGTGGCGCGCCTTGCCGCATTGCCGGTCGATGCGTTCGAAGCGGCGATGAACGCGCGCTCGTGCCACCTTTTCGGGCCACTCACGCTTGCCTCGCGGCGGACGGTCTGGCCGATCATCAGCCAGATCGCGGACAGGATGTGGGCCGAGCGCGTGGCGCTCGTGGCCGAGGCGGCGCATGTGGTGCCGCCCATCGGGGCGCAGGGGCTGAACATGAGCCTTGCCGACATGCGCGTGCTGGCCGATCTGGCCGAGGCCGCGCCCGAGCGGCTGGGCGAGCGCGCCATGCTGGAGACCTATCACCGCAAGCGCCACTGGGAGGTGGCGGCGCGGGTGCGCGGCATCGACCTGCTTAACCGCGCCTCGATGCTGTCGGCACCGCCCTTGCGCGACGCGCGTGCCAGTGCGCTCAATGCGCTCTATTCGCTCGCGCCGGTGCGCAAGACGCTGATGCAGATGGGGCTTGGCGCGTGGGGGTGAGTGGGTGGTTTTGGGCTGAAGCGGACGTTCGAAGCCGCCGCACAGTGCCCGACCGGGGGCGGTCGGGCACTGTGCGGCGGCGCGTTCCGCGCCTTGATTCCGCGCATTGGCACCAGGCTCCCAACGTCCGCGCCAGGCCAGTCGCGTCCTGTCCCCGCCGTCACAACACCCGGTCGAGCACCGTCTCCAGCCGTCCGAGGGCGCTCTCTACATCATAGAGCTTGTCCAACCCGAACAACCCCAGCCGGAAGGTGCGAAAGCCCTCCGGCTCTCCCACCTGCAAGGGCACGCCGGCGGCGATCTGCATCCCTTCGGCGGCGAATTTCTTGCCGTTCTGGATGTCGGGGTCATCCGTATAGCTGACCACCACGCCCGGCGCGCCAAAGCCCTCGGCGGCAACCGAGGTCACGCCGCGCGCGGCCAGCATGGCGCGCACGCCGTTGCCCAGTTCCCATTGCGCGTCGCGCAGCCGCTCGAACCCGTAATCGCGCGTCTCTACCATCGTGTCGCGGAAGGCGCGCAGCGCATCGGTGGGCATGGTGGCGTGATAGGCGTGGCCGCCGCCCTCATAGGCTGCCATGATCGCGCGCCATTTCTTGAGATCGAGCGCGAAACTGTCCGATGTGGTCTCTTCCAGCCGCGCCACGGCGCGCGCCGAGAGCATCACGAGGCCCGCGCAGGGCGAGGCCGACCAGCCCTTTTGCGGCGCGGAAATCAACACATCGACGCCGGTGGCCTGCATGTCCACCCAGGCACAACCGGAAGCGATGCAATCCAGCACCATCAGCGCGCCCACCTCATGCGCGGCCTCTGCCAGCGCGGTCACGTAATCGTCGGGCAGGATCAACCCGGCGGACGTCTCGACATGCGGGGCAAAGACAACATCCGGTCTTGCCTCGCGGATCTTCGCCGTGACCTCCTCGATGGGGGCGGGCGCAAAGGGCGTGGTCGCGCCATTGCCGGTCTGGCGGGCCATGCAGACGGTTGTATCGGCGGTGAACTGACCGGCATCGAAAATCTGGCTCCAGCGGAACGAGAACCAGCCGTTGCGCACGATCAACGCATGCGATCCGCGCCCGAACTGCCGCGCCACGGATTCCATCGCGTAGGATCCGCCCCCGGGGATCACCGCCACGGCGTCGGCCTTGTAGACCTCCTTCAGCATGGCGGAAATGTCGCGCATGACCTCCTGAAAGGCCGCGGACATGTGATTGAGCGAACGGTCGGTGAAGACCACCGAATATTCAAGAAGGCCGTCGGGATCGACCGAGTCGAGAAGGGCGGGCATGGGGGACTCCTGATGCTGTGTCGCCCGCCAGATTGCGCAACGGCCGCGGCAATGTCCACGCCTCTCTTGGTCTTACCAGCCCTTCCACCAGCTCTGCCAGCGGCGGGCAAGGGCCTTTGGCTCTTCGACAAAGAGCCGCTCCCCGAGCGCGAGCGCCTCGGCCTCGATCCGTGCCATCTCTGCCGCGACGGGGGCCTGCATCGCCGCGACCGTCCAGGGCGGGAAATCCCCCTCTGTCAGATGCGCGCGCATGTCATGCAGATCGTGATGATCGCCCAGCACCTCTCCCAGGGCCTTGGCGAGATCGCGTTGCGGATCGATCCGCCGGGGCCGGATCGGACGCAGGATTTGCGCGTGATACCAGTGATACTTTACCGGCTTGCGCCAGTCGTGGAACGCCTCTGGCGCACTGCTTGACTGTGCGCGCTCCAGCCCGCGCCGCCCCTGTGCATAGGTCTTTTCCAGCCCCTTGCGCGCGGGAGTAAAGCCTTTGGCGGTCAGCCGCCAGCCCGCGATCCGCGCGCGTGCATCGGTCAATGTCGCGCGGAACGTGGCGATATCGGCGACGCGGTCGGTGGCGAGGTGGGGCAGGGCCTCGGCCGTAAATACCGCACGGATCGCGGCCAGAGCGTCCGTATCCAGCCCTTCGGGCACGGCCCCGGCCAGCCGGTCCAGTGTCTCCAGCCCCGCCCCGCCAGCGCGCAGGGATTCAAGTGCCTTGGCGGCATCGCGAAACGCCGCGTTCTCTGTGTCGAAGGTGGCAAAGGCGGGGCGCACGAGGCGAATGAGGCCGCGCAGCCGCTTGCAGCGGGCGCGTGCCTCGTGGATGCCGCGCACGTTCTCGCCGGGGCGACCGACAGCGACCAGCGCACCGTCGATCTGCGCGCGCGCGATCCGGCGAAGGGCCGCAGCCAGAGACTTGTCGGATCTTTTCAGTCGAAAGGCCATCCTAGTGAAAATAAGCCGAAACCGCGCCCACGCAAGCCCGCCTCAACCGATCGGGCCGGGGCGTCGTTCTTCGGACAAAAGCACATTGGCCTCGACATTGCCCACGCCGGGCAGGGTCATGATCCGCCGGCGCAGCACACGTTCGAAATCGGAGATGTCGCGCGCCACCACGCGCAGCCGATAATCGTAAAGCCCGAGGATATGCTCGACCGTCTGCACCTCGGGAATGGCTGTCACCGCGCGCTCGAAATCCTCAAGGCTGACGCGACCCTTGGTAGCAAGTTTCACGCCAAGGAACACCGTCACCCCAAAGCCCAGCTTTTCGTGATTGAGATCAAGCCGTTGCCCCTTGATCACCCCCGCCTCGTGCAGCCGCCGGATGCGCCGCCAGGTGGCGGGCTGCGACAGGCCAAGCGCGCGCCCGATAGCGGTGGCGCTTTGGGTCGCGTCCTCTGTGAGCGCGCGCAGGATCTGCCGGTCGATGGTATCGAGTGCGATCACAGCGGCAGCGCCTCGTCGGACTTGATCCGCGCCACATGCATCAGCGCCTCGATATCGGCGATATGCGGCAGGGTCAGAATGGCGCTGCGATAGAGGCCTTGATAATGCGCCATGTCGCGCGCGATGATCGAGAGGCGAAGATCGACTCGGCCAAGAAATGTCTGTATTTCAATGACCTCCGGGACGTTTCTTGCGGCAGAGATGAATTCGTCAAAGGCGCGTGGCTGCGTCTTGTCGAGCGCGATGCGCAAGCTTACCTCGACCGCGTAGCCAAGCGCGCGCCAGTCGATCACCGCGCGATTGGCGCGGATGATGCCCGTGCTGCGCAGCCGTTCCAGCCGCCGTGCGCAGGTGGCCGGGGCCAGCCCCGCACGCAGCGCCAGCTCCGCCGGGCCAAGATCGGGCGCGTGCTGGTATTGGCGCAAGAGCCGCCGGTCGATGTCGTCGAGCATGATATTCTCACCATAGCTTCACTGTTCGAATAAATACTCAATAATACGCCGGAATCCATGCAAAACAACACGGGCCATTCCGGGCACACCGGATTAGGCTCTGCCCATCCAATCCAACCTGAAGGAGACCGCCATGCGCGTCTATTATGATCGTGACTGCGACATCAACCTGATCAAGGACAAGAAGGTTGCCATTCTCGGCTATGGTAGCCAGGGTCATGCCCATGCCCTCAACCTGCGGGATTCGGGCGCGAAGAATGTCGTCGTGGCGCTGCGCGAAGGCTCGAAATCGGCCAGGAAGGCCGAGGCTGAAGGCCTCAAGGTCATGGGCATCGCCGAGGCGGCGGCCTGGTGCGATCTGATCATGTTCACCATGCCCGACGAATTGCAGGCCGAGACATACAAGAAATACGTCCATGACAATATCCGCCCCGGTGCGGCGATTGCCTTTGCCCATGGCCTCAACATCCATTTCGGCCTGATCGAGCCGAAAGAGGGCGTGGACGTGATCATGATGGCCCCCAAGGGCCCCGGCCACACCGTGCGCGGCGAGTTCGTCAAGGGCGGCGGCGTGCCCTGCCTCGTGGCGGTCGATACCGATGCCTCGGGCAAGGCTCTGGAAATCGGCCTTTCCTATTGCTCGGCCATCGGTGGCGGGCGCTCGGGCATCATCGAAACCAATTTCCGCGAGGAATGTGAAACCGACCTGTTCGGCGAACAGGCGGTGCTTTGCGGCGGCCTCGTCGAACTGATCCGCATGGGATTCGAAACGCTGGTCGAGGCAGGCTATGCGCCCGAGATGGCCTATTTCGAGTGTCTGCACGAGGTGAAGCTGATCGTGGACCTGATCTACGAGGGTGGCATCGCCAACATGAACTACTCGATCTCGAACACGGCCGAATATGGCGAATATGTCTCGGGGCCGCGGGTGCTGCCCTATGACGAGACCAAGGCGCGGATGAAGGGGATCCTCACCGACATCCAGACCGGCCGTTTCGTACGTGATTTCATGCAGGAGAATTCCGTGGGCCAGCCCTTCTTCAAGGGCACGCGCCGGATGAACGACGCCCATCAGATCGAGGAAGTGGGCAAGAAGCTGCGCGGCATGATGCCCTGGATCTCGGCGGGCAAGCTGGTGGATCAGGAAAAGAACTGAACCATCTGATATCAATAAGAAAAGGGCACCCTTCAGGGTGCCCTTTTTGCATTCCGATGCATGATCGGGTGTGTTGTCTTGGGAAAAAGGTCATAAAAGTTGAAAAAAGACAACATTACTGGCATAGCCGTGGATATTATGCACGTTAAAATTGATAAACGACAATCACTATCGGGGCGCGGTGAAGGTAACGGCCTGCCACATGTCACGCGCGGCACGGGTTTCGGCCACGTCATGCACGCGCAGGATCTGCGTTCCTTGCGCCATAGCCATCACCGCGGCGGCCAGCGATCCAGGGACGCGGTCGGCGGCCACGGGCGTGCCGGTCAGATCACCGATGAAGCGTTTGCGCGAGGCACCAAGGAGCACCGGACAGCCGATCCCGTGGAAAAGCGAAAGGTTCTGCAAGAGCCGCAGGTTATGGCCTTGCGTCTTGCCAAAGCCGATGCCGGGATCGACGGCGATGCGCGCGCGCGGGATTCCAAGCGCGGTCAACGCCTCGACGCGCGTTGAAAGCCAGTCATAAACATCGAGCAGCACATCGTCATAGCGCGGATCCTGCTGCATCGTTTCGGGCGTGCCTTGGGCGTGCATGACGCAGACCGGCAGCGCGTGCGCGGCGGTGAATGGCGCGAGGTCGGGATCAAAGGTAAACCCCGCCACGTCGTTGACGAGGGTGGCGCCTGCGCGGGTGGCTGCGCGCGCCACGGGTGTCTTGCGGGTGTCGATGGAAATGGGAATGCCAAGTTCGGCGCGAATGGCGGCTATCACGGGCGCGGTGCGCGCGATTTCCTCGTTCATCGGAACAGGGGCGGCACCGGGGCGGGTGGATTCACCGCCCACGTCGAGAATGGCGGCCCCCGCGGCGGCCATGGCGCGGGCGTGCATGAGCGCCTGCGCGGGGTCGAAATGACGGCCACCATCGGAAAAGCTGTCGGGGGTCACGTTGAGAATGCCCATGATCTGCGGCGCGCCCATGTCGAGACCAGCCAGAGCCACACGCGGCGCGGTCAGGCGGGCAAGCATCTCGGGGGGCATGTCGGCCGCGGGCAGGAGGCAGGGCGGCGCGTCGCGCGACAGCACCTCGACACTATCGAACCAGCACCAGCCGCCGGCAAGCGGCAGGGCATCGGGGCTGCGGGCGGCATCGGTGCGGGGAACGGGGCGATAGTAGCGCATCAAAGACCCGAGCGGGCGATATCCTGAAGCAATACCGGCACGCGGCTGGCGGCAGGTGGCGCCTCACCGATCAGAAGCAGGTCAGACGCCTCGATATAGCCCGCGAACCAGGCGGCAAGATCGACCGGGCTCTCGGGGCCGGTGCGTGGTCCGTCCACCGCGTCGAGCACGATCTTGGAAGGGGCCCAGACGCTGATCTGGCCGTGCTTCATGGCCCAGTCAAGCTCGGTCCTTGTGGCGACGACCACGCAACGGTCATCGCGTCCGGCCAGCACCCAGGCGTTCTGTTCGAGCGCCAGCAGGTCCACCCGACGCTGGGTCATGCGGTGACCGGTGTGGGGCGCGGGCGTATCGGGATGCCCCACGCAGAGGATCACCGGCTCGGCGCGCGCCTGAAGCTGATCGAGCCAGCGCCCGAGATTGGCCGAGCGAACCGCTTCATTGCTCAGAAACACCACATGCGGGCGCGGCGTCGTGTCGGGCAGGGGCGTGGCGCGGGTCGCCAGATCGGCCACCGAGCGCACGATCTCGACGCCAAGCGCGCCGGGGCCGCGGTCGAGCTTTTCAATCCGCACGAAACAGCGCATGGCCTGCGGCTCCCACAGGATGCGCTCGGCGATACGCTCGGCGAGTGTCTCAAGCAGGTTGAGCCGTTCCTCGGCGAGCGCGGCGGCAATTGCCTCGGTCACGCGGTCATAGGACAGGATGCGGTCCACATCGTCGGAAAGCGGGGCCTCGGGCGGGCGCACCTCGACAACGATGTTGAAGCAGACCCGCTGCGTGGTCCCGCGCTCGGCCTGAAAGGCGCCGATCTCGACCTCGACCACATGATCGCGCACGGAAATGCGATCGAGCGGACCCTCGGGCGCGGTGGCGCGGGCGCGGGCGGCGGGATGCTCGAAGGCAAGACGGATTTCGTGGCTCATCGCGGCGGTCCTGATGCGGGTCTTGGGCCATTGGGTAGCACGGGGGGCGGGGCGCGGGAAACCTGGAAAACGACCCATGGGCACGGGCGAGCGGCAGGGGCCGGAAGCACAAAGGCCCCGGCTTTTCCCGGGGCCTTTGGTGGTTCGTGTCAGCCGTGGCTCAGTGCGCGGGCTGCTTGTCCCAGTCCTCGCGCTTGGGGAGCGTTTCGAACGTGTGCTCGGGCGGCGGTGAGGGCAACGTCCATTCCAGCGTGTCGGCATATTCGTTCCACGGGTTGGGCCGCGTCTCGCGCGCGCCGCGCAGCAGCGCATAGATCACCACGCCGAAGAAGAACACGAAGCTGGCGAAGGAGATGAAAGCCCCGATCGACGACCAGTAATTCCAGACAGCAAAGGCCTCGGGATAGTCGATATAGCGGCGCGGCATGCCCTGACGACCCAGAAAGTGCTGCGGGAAGAAGGTCAGGTTGGCACCGATGAACATCGCCCAGAAATGCAGCTTGCCCATCCATTCGGGGATCATGCGCCCGGTCATCTTGGGGAAGTAGAAATAGATCCCCGCAAAGATCGCGAACACCGCGCCCAGGCTCATCACATAGTGGAAATGCGCCACGACATAATAGGTGTCGTGATAGGCGCGGTCCACGGCGGCCTGGCTGAGGACAATGCCGGTGACGCCGCCCACGGTGAACAGGAACAGGAACCCGAAGGCCCAGAGCATCGGCGTGCGGAACTCGATCGAGCCGCCCCACATGGTGGCGATCCAGGAGAACACCTTGACCCCGGTGGGGACCGCGATGACCATCGTGGCCAGCATGAAATAGCTTTGCTGGGTGAGGCTCATGCCGACCGTATACATGTGGTGCGCCCAGACGATGAAGCCCAGGAACCCGATGGCGATCATCGCCCAGACCATCGGCAGATAGCCGAAGATCGGTTTGCGCGAGAAGGTCGCGATCACATGGCTGATGATGCCGAAGCCGGGGATGATGATGATATATACTTCCGGGTGGCCAAAGAACCACAGGATGTGCTGATAGAGGATCGGATCACCGCCACCCGCCGGATCAAAGAAGGTGGTGCCGAAATTGCGGTCGGTGAGCAGCATGGTGATCGCCCCCGCCAAAACCGGCAGCGCCAGCAGGATCATCCAGGCGGTAACGAAAATCGACCACGAGAACAGCGGCACCTTGAACAGCGTCATGCCCGGCGCGCGCATGTTGAGGAAGGTCGTGATCATGTTGATCGCGCCCAGGATCGAGCTTGCCCCCGAGACGTGGACGGCAAAGATCGCCAGATCCATCGACATGCCACCCTCGGTGGTGGAGAGCGGCGGATAGAGCACCCAGCCCACACCCGAGCCAAGCTGCCCGTTGCCACCCGGTGCCAACAGCGAGGCCACGCCAAGCGAGGTGCCGGCCACGAACAGCCAGTAGGACAGGTTGTTCATGCGCGGAAACGCCATGTCCGGCGCGCCGATCTGGAGCGGCATGAAGTAGTTGCCGAATCCGCCGAACAGCGCCGGAATCACCACGAAGAACATCATCAGCACGCCATGATAGGTGATCATGACGTTCCACAGATGCCCGTTGGGGGTGCAGTCGGCGACATCGGAGGCAATGAAACGCGCGCCTTCCATGCACATGTATTGCACGCCCGGCTCCATCAACTCCATCCGCATGTAGACGGTGAAGAGAACCGAGATGAGACCGACGATCGCCGATGTGATCAGGTAGAGGATACCGATATCCTTGTGGTTCGTGGACATGAACCACCGGGTGAAGAACCCGCGCTGATCTTCGTGCTCGTGGCCGTGAATGGCTGCGTCTGCCATTGGATGCCTCCTGCTGGTGTTGACTACGGGCGGGAAAACCTGACTCTCACACCCACGTGATCTTTTCGGGTTTTAGAATGTCCCGGGGGGGGCGGCAATGCGCGAATTTGATGCAGATCAAAGAATTTTGTCGCACCCCTGAAGGGCACGGGGCGGCAAACCGGCCTGTCCGCCATGCCGGGCCCTTCTCTTTGCAGGGCAGGGGCACGGGATCTTGTGCGTGCGGGCGGCGACGATGATTCGCCGTTCACCGCCCCAAGGCCGGGTGCGGCCACAGCGGTGGTTCGCGCTGATGGCACCAGGGCGCGCGCCTGTCGCTGCGAATGCGGCCCCTTGCGGCTGGCGGATCGGACGGCCGCCGGGCCGGTGCCGAAAATCGAGGAAGATTCTGCAAAATCCCTCTTGCGCCCCGCCGCGGATTTTCATACTCACCCTCCACGCCAAGCAAGGCCCGTTCGTCTATCGGTTAGGACGCCAGGTTTTCAACCTGGAAAGAGGGGTTCGATTCCCCTACGGGCTGCCACTTCCCCTTGTTTTCAGAATTTTGCGGGTTGGCCGTCGGACGCGTTCCGGGTGTCCGTGCTGGGTTGTCGCGTGTCTTGCCCGTTCGGAATCTTGCCCGCGCCATTGTCTCGTCTCAATGCCGCTTGGCCAACGGGTGTCCTTGCGGGCTGTTTCCGCGAACGGTGATCGCCCTGGGGCGTGCCGGCTGCCAGCGCGCATGACGCTGATCCGCGCCGCTACAGAAGATGCCCGGATTTCGTGGCCTTGGTCGCCAGATAGGCCCGATTATGTGCCGTTTCGCCAAGTTTCAGCGGCACGCGTTCCGTCACCGTGATCCCGTTCTGCTGCATCATTGCAATCTTGGCGGGATTGTTGGTCAGAAGGCGCACCGCCGAAAACCCCATCCGTTTGAGGATCTCGGCACCGATGCGGAAATCGCGCTCGTCATCCTCGAAACCAAGGCGATGATTGGCCTCGACCGTGTCAAACCCCTGATCCTGCAACGAATAGGCGCGCATCTTGTTGGCAAGGCCGATGCCGCGCCCCTCCTGATTGAGATAGAGCAGCACGCCCGCGCCCTCTGCCCCCATCTGCGCCAGCGCGCCGCGCAGTTGCGGGCCGCAATCGCATTTGAGCGAGCCCATGAGGTCGCCGGTGAAACAGGCCGAATGCAGCCGCGCCAGCACCGGGGCTGTGCGATCGGGCTGGCCGATCTCGATGGCGTAATGTTCCTCGCCGCCATCTTCGGGGCGAAAGATATGGAGACGTCCGGCCTCGGACACCGCAAGCGGCAGGCGCGCGCTCACCACCGGGTTGAGCGGGCTGGTCCCGGTGAGGCGGGGCAGGGCCGCGGTGGCGTCGATGACCGTCAGGCCATGCGTGGCGGCAAAGCCCGCGCCATCGGCCAGATAAAGCACGAGCGCCGCGGGCAGAAGGCGCGCGGTTTTGGCCAACAGGATCGCCAACCGGTGCAGATGCGCCGCCCCCTCGCGCACCGAGGTAAGCGGACCCTTCATTGGCACGCGCAGATCATCCGCCGGATCGGCCACGGCGAGAACCCAGGAGAGTCGCGCGTCGGGCGGAAGCGCCACCCGCGCCAGATCGCCGTCATAGGCGCGCGCCTTCAATGTCGCCGCGCGCCGCGCGGTGATGGCAAGGACCGGCGCGCCGCCAAGCGCCTGAAGGTCCGCGAGCCGCTGCGCGTCAAGCGTCTCGGCGGCCAGAACCAGCGCCGCGCAGTCCCCGTCCCGGAGCACAACGGGCACGCCCATGCGCAGATCGGCCCGCGCGCGGGCAAGGATTTCGGTGGTATCTGGGGAAAATCCCATGCGTTTTCTCCGCGATATGGCCAAACCCTTAGCGTATCGTGTAATGAATTGAAAGAAACGCTCGCGCGGCAACACGTGGGCGTGAAGGGTATGTCGTGCCCCTTGCCCGCGCGATATCTCTTGCGCATCTTGACGCGCAGGAAGAGGAACGCACCATGGCACAAGTCAAGAAGATACTTCTGGTAGACGATGACGACGACCTGCGCGAGGCGCTGGGCGAACAGCTTGTCATGACCGAGGATTTCGACGTGTTCGAGGCTGGCTCGGGCACAGGCGCGATGGCCAAGATCAAGGACATGATCTACGATCTCGTGATCCTTGATGTGGGCCTGCCCGATACCGACGGGCGCGAGTTGTGTCGGCTGATGCGCAAGCAGGGGGTCAAGTCACCCATCCTGATGCTCACCGGCCATGATGGCGACGCCGACACGATTCTCGGGCTTGATGCGGGCGCGAACGACTATATCACCAAGCCGTTCAAGTTTCCGGTGCTGCTCGCGCGCATCCGCGCGCAACTGCGCCAGCACGAACAATCCGAGGACGCGGTGTTCCAGCTTGGCCCCTACACGTTCAAGCCCGCGATGAAGATGCTGGTGACCGAGGACGAGCGCAAGGTGCGCCTGACCGAGAAGGAAACCAATATCCTCAAGTTTCTCTATCGTGCGCCAGAAGGTGTGGTGCCGCGCGATGTGCTGTTGCACGAGGTCTGGGGCTATAACGCGGGGGTGACGACCCACACGCTCGAGACCCATATCTACCGCCTGCGCCAGAAGATCGAGCCCGATCCCGGCAACGCTCGCCTTCTGGTCACCGAATCGGGTGGTTATCGCCTTGTGGTTTAATAGTCACGCTCGCTTGACCAAGATCAAAGTCGTATCTGCGTTTCAGGATTAATGTGGTATCGTTCACTTACGGTTATAGTGAACCTCCCTGTTGGACTGGCCCCGGCATCGCCCGGGGCCTTTTTCTTTTCAAGGGCTTACCTTGCCGCAGCGTAAAGCGCGAGCAGATCGCAGGCGAGGGTCGCTGCCGCGAGCGCGGTGATTTCCGAGACGTCATAGGCGGGGGCCACCTCGACCACGTCCATACCCTTGAGTGCTACGCCCTCCAGCCCGCGCAGGATCTCCTGCGCCTGAAAGGTGGTTAGCCCGCCGATGACCGGCGTGCCGGTGCCCGGTGCCATCGACGGGTCAAGCGCGTCGATGTCGAAGGTCAGGTAACAGGGCCGGTCGCCCACGATGGCGCGCACCTTTGCCGCCACCGCCTCGGGGCCGCTCAGGTGGACCTCGCGCGCGTCGATCACATGCACGCCCAAGGGGTCGGGGTTGTGGGTGCGGATGCCCACCTGCACCGAGGCCTCCGGGATCACCAGCCCCTCGCGCACCGCGTGCCAGAGCATCGTGCCGTGGTCGATGCGGCCCGGCTCGTCCTCCCAGGTGTCGGAATGCGCGTCGATCTGGATAAGGGCGAGGGGGCCATGTTTTTCGGCATGGGCCTTCAGCAGGGGCCAGGTGATGAAGTGATCGCCCCCCAGCGTCAGAAGTGCTGTGTCGGTGGCCAGCACGTCGCGGGCGGCCTGCGCGATGGTCTCTGGGATCTGCGCGGGATAGCCGTGGTCGAAAAAGCAATCGCCGTAATCGACGATGGACAGCCGCTCGAACGGATCAAAGGCCCAGGGCCAGGGCGCGGACCAGGCGATATGCGCAGACGCCGCGCGGACCGCGCGCGGGCCAAGGCGTGTGCCCGACCGCCCCGACACCGACATGTCGAACGGCACGCCCATCACCGCCACATCGGCCCCGCCCAGATCCTTGGTATAGCGGCGACGCATGAAGCTGAGGGCGCCGGCATAGGCGGGTTCGGCAAGGGTGCCGCGGGTCTCGGGCCGGGTAAAGGCAAGGTCGGTGGCGGTCGGGTTGACGCTGGTGGTGTCGGTCATGGGTGTCCTTTTCGGAAATGTGTGTGCCCGGAGAGTGCCTCCGGCTTCGACGGGTGTAAACCTCAAGCGCGGCGTGGTGCCCGCCCGGAGGGGGTATTTCTGTTCGGGCGCGCCGAGGGCAAGTCGGGATTTGGCCTGTTGCCGACGTTGGAGGAGAGCCGCGCATCGCCGTGCCGGGCGGTGGCCCGGCGATGCGCGGCGGCGCGTTCCGCGCCTTGATTCCGCGCATTGGTGCCAAGTGCTGAGCGTCAGCGACAGGCCACACCTGCGCTTTCACCGGATTTCTGCTTGCCCTTGCCCGTGCCCTGCGGTCATTTGCGCCCGAGCCCCCCCACACCCCGGAGTGCCCATGCCCTTTACCCTTGCCACCTGGAACATCAACTCTGTGCGGCTGCGCGCGGGCCTTGTCGCGCGGCTTCTGCGCGAAGAGGGGCCGGATATCCTGTGCCTTCAGGAATGCAAGAGCCCGGTCGAAAAGATCCCCACCGAGATCTTCGCAGCCCTTGGCTACCCGCACATGATCGCGCGCGGCGAGAAGGGCTATAACGGCGTGGCGATCCTGTCGCGCCTGCCCATCGAGGAGGCGGGCAGCCTTGATCTGGCCGAACTGGGTCACGCGCGTCATATCGCCGGGCGGCTGGAGAACGGCGTGGTGATCCACAATTTCTATGTGCCAGCCGGAGGGGATGTGCCGGACCGCGATGTGAATGTGAAATTCGGCCAGAAGCTCGATTACCTAACCGACATGCGCGATGTCTTCCGCGAGAGCCGCCCCGAACGCGCGATCCTCGTAGGCGATCTCAACATCGCCCCGCGCGAGGATGACGTGTGGTCGCACAAGCAGCTTCTGAAGATCGTCAGTCACACGCCGGTCGAGGTCGAACATCTCGGCGATGCGATGGAGGCGGGGAAATGGTGCGACATCACCCGTCAGGACATCCCCGAGGGGCAGCTTTACAGCTGGTGGAGCTACCGCGCCCGCGACTGGGACGAGGCCGACAAGGGCCGTCGTCTCGATCACATCTGGGCCAGCGCCGATATTGCCGCCTCGGGCCACGATTCTCGTATCCTGCGCGCTGCGCGCGGCTGGGAACAGCCAAGCGACCACGCGCCGGTTTTCGCAACTTTTGATCTTTGACAGGGCGCGCGGCGCTCACATATACCGGGCAACCGGATGAAGGGGAGAGACGACATGCTGGAACTGGGCAAGACGACCGGCCCCGCCGCCGCCGATCTGGTGCGCGACGTGACCGAGGCGGATTTCATGGCCGAGGTGGTCGATGCCTCGATGAGCGTGCCGGTGATCGTCGATTTCTGGGCGCCCTGGTGCGGGCCGTGCAAGACGCTTGGCCCCGCGCTTGAGGCGGCGGTGATCAAGGCCAAAGGCGCGGTGCGCATGGCCAAGGTCGATGTGGACCAGAACCAGATGATCGCGGGGCAACTCAGGGTGCAGTCGATTCCGACGGTCTATGCCTTCTGGCAGGGCCAGCCGATCGACGGCTTTCAGGGCGCCTTGCCCCCCTCGGAGATCGAGGCGTTCGTCGCGCGCGTGGTGCAGGCAGCAGGCGGCGACGCAAGCGGCGGGCTTGACGAGGCGCTTGACGCCGCCGACGAGATGCTGGAGGCGGGTGCGCTGTCGGACGCCATGCAGACCTATGCGGCGGTGGTGCAGGAAGACCCTGAAAATGCGCGCGGCTTTGCCGGCATGGCGCGGGTGCAGATCGCGCTTGGCGATCTTGATCGCGCCGAATCGGTGCTTAACGGCGCCCCCGCCACCATCACCGGCAAGGCCGAGATCGAGGCGGTTCACGCCCAGATCGCCCTTGCCCGGCAGGCGCAGAATGCGGGCCCCGTGGCCGAATTGCGCGCCGCGGTCGAGGCCGATCCGGCCAACAACCAGGCGCGGTTCGATCTTGCACAGGCGCTTTATGCAGAGGGACAGGCGCAGGAGGCCGTTGACGAATTGCTGGAACTGTTCCGCCGCGACCGGGAATGGAACGAAGGCGCCGCACGCGCACAGCTTTTCACCATTTTCGACGCGATGAAGCCCAATGATCCGGTGCTTCTGAACGGGCGGCGCAAGCTCTCGTCGATGATATTTGCCTGAGTGGCGCGGCGGGCTAGCTCTGCTCCATGACACTCAAGCACGATCTTCCCGAGATCATTCCGGTTTTCCCGCTGCCCGGCGCGGTGCTTTTGCCGCGCACGCGGCTACCGCTGCACCTGTTCGAGCCGCGCTACCTTGCCATGCTCGACGATGCGCTCAAGACGCCCGAGCGGGTGATCGGCATGATCCAGCCCAACCGCGTGCCGGGGCGCGAGGGGCACGGGCTTTACGCCATCGGCTGCGTGGGGCGCGTGACGCAGTTTTCCGAGACCGAGGACGGGCGCTACATGATTACGCTCGCGGGTCTCTCGCGCTATCGCGTGATCGAGGAGGTGGAGGGCTTTAGCCCCTATCGTCGGGCGCGCGTGAGCTGGGCTGGGTTCGAGCGCGATCTGGGGCCGGTCGAGACCGATCCCGGCTTTGACCGCCTGCGCTTCATGGCGCTTCTGGCGCGGTATTTCGAGACCCGCGGCTTGCAAACCGACTGGGACTCGCTCAAGGAAGCGGAGGACGAGTTGCTGATCAATTCGCTCTCGATGCTTCTGGGATTTGACCCGGAGGAGAAGCAGGCGCTGCTCGAGGCGCCTTCTCTGCGGACGCGGCGCGAGACATTGGTCACGCTGATCGAATACGCCCTGCGCGGCGGCGATAACGAGGACATCATGCAATGAATGACGCACCTGCCCCCATCTTTGACCGCCGCATGCTCGAGGCGCTGATCTGTCCGCAGACCCACGGCCCGCTAGACTATGACGCCGAGCGGCAGGAACTGGTAAGCCGCCGCGCGGGCCTTGCCTTTCCGATTCGCAACGGGATTCCGGTCATGCTGATCGATGAGGCGCGCGCGTTGGAGTGACACAGGGCGCCAACGCCCGGCCGCACCGCTTACTCGCCCCCGCGTGTGGCCGTCAGATCGAAGGAAATCCGCACATCGAAGCCGAGCGATCCGACGTCCTGGGTGCCCATGCCGATGGCGAAGTCGCGCCGGTCCACGGTCAGGCCGCCCTGGGCGCGCGCGGTGCCGTTCTCGATGGCCAGCGTGAATGGCATTTCGACCGGCACGCTCGCTCCCTTGATGTGCAGCGTGCCGCGCGCGATCTGCCCATCCTCTGCAGCCATGAGATCGGCGGTGAAGGTTGCGGTTGGGTGTTCTTCGGCGTTGAAGAAGTCCTTGCCCATGGCCTGGGTCGTGACCGCCCCGAGCGATAGCGACGGGATCGCCACCACCACCTCGACCGATCCGTGCCTCCCCTCGGCATCTGGTGCCTCGGCGTAGGAAATATCGGCGGTCCAGTCGGCGAAGCTGCCGGTGACCTCCGAGCCCAGTTGGCGGATGCGGATTTGCAGGCTGCCATCCCGAACCCCCCATTCCGATTGCACCGTGGCTAGCCGCTCGCCGCCCGTGTCCGCGCGCGTCCCGAACCAGCCGAGCGCAGCCGCCCCGCTCAGCACCGCGCCCCAGAGGGCGAGCGCCGTCACGAATGGCAGGACGTGGCCGGGCTGTCGTGTGGTCGGCTGGCCCGGTGCGGCACCAGGCAGCATCCGGCGCAAGGTCGCATCGCCGTCGATGATGTGATGCTTGAGTGCGCCCGCGATATGGGCGGCAAGCGCGCCCGCGAGGACCAGAACGAAGAGAAGGTGCAGCGTTCTGGCAATCTCCGACACCGCCTCGGATTTCGGCACGAAGGGCAGGTCCTGCCCGAACGGTCCCCAGATCGGCGCAAAGCCGGTGGTCGCCGCGTGATGCACCCATCCCGAGAGCGGCACCAGAACGAGCGAGCCGTAAAGTAGCCAGTGCACCGTCTCCGCCGCCCAGGCCTCGAACGCGCGATCACCGTTGAGAAGGCCGGGCTTGGGCTGCGACACGGCCCACAGGATGCGCCCGAGCGCGACGAAAAACACCGCGACGCCGGTCGTCTTGTGGATCGAGAAGATCAGCGCCGCGCGGGCGATGACCGCATCGGAACCCGTCTGCTGTGCCTGTTCGGCCAGGTCGGCCGCCGTCAAGCCAAGCGGCAGGTTGACAAAGATCAGTAGCGCGGTGAGCCAGTGAAAGGTCTTGGTGACGGCGCCGTAGGTGGTGGCGGCATTGGTCAGCGGCATTGCGCAGGCTCCTGATTTGAGTCTCGCCCAATCTAGCCGTAACGCCCCGCCCGACAATCGCCCCTTGCGCACAGCCCTCGTGCATGCACGCGGAAACCACGTTGCCTTGGGACGCGCTCCGATGTATCGGGGGGCGATTTTCGCGGGAGGAGAGCAGATGAGCCGGGCATTCGTTTTTCCGGGACAGGGCGCGCAGGTGATCGGCATGGGCGCGGATCTCGCCGCTGCCTATCCGGCGGCGAAGGCGGTGTTCGACGAGGTGGACGAGGCGCTTGGGCAAAGCCTGTCGACGCTCGTCTGGGAGGGTGAGCAGGAGGTGCTTACGCTCACGCAGAATGCACAGCCCGCGCTCATGGCCACCTCGCTTGCCGCGTTGCGCGCGCTTCAGGCCGAGGGCGTGGGCATCGACGCGGCTGCCTTCGTGGCCGGTCACTCGCTCGGAGAATATTCCGCGCTTGCCGCCGCGGGCGCCCTGAGCGTGGCCGATTGCGCGCGGCTTCTGCGCATCCGTGGCCGTGCCATGCAGGAGGCCGTGCCGGTGGGCCTGGGCGCGATGGCCGCCCTTCTGGGCCTCGATTTCGACACCGCGCGCAAAGTCGCCGAAGAGGCCGCACAGGGCGAGGTCTGCCAGGCCGCCAATGACAACGATCCCGGTCAGGTCGTGGTTTCTGGTCACAAGGGCGCGGTGGAGCGCGCGGTCGAGATCGCCAGGGCGCGCGGGGCGAAACGGGCGGTGATGCTGCCCGTCAGTGCACCCTTTCACTGCGCGCTGATGCAGCCCGCCGCAGAGGTCATGGCGCAGGCGCTGTCGGAGGTCGAGATCACCGCCCTCGCCGTGCCGCTGGTCGCCAATGTTCGCGCCGGCGCGGTGCGCGATCCGGCAGACATTCGCGCGCTGCTGGTCGAGCAGGTCACCGGCTCTGTGCGTTGGCGCGAGTCGGTGCAGTTCATGGGCGCGCAAGGCGTCACCGAGATCTGGGAGATCGGCGCGGGAAAGGCGCTTTCGGGCATGGTCCGGCGCATCGACCGCGAAATTGCCTGTCGGGCCATCGGCACGGCGGCAGAGGTTCAGGAGGCTGCCGCCTCGCTTGGCTGAGCGGCTATGTAGAAAGGAAATGGGGGTCACATGTTCGATCTGACGGGAAAATCCGCGCTCATCACCGGCGCTTCGGGGGGGATCGGCGCGGCTATCGCGCGCGCTCTGCATGGGGCTGGCGCCACGGTCGGGCTGTCGGGCACGCGGGTCGCGCCGCTTGAGGCGCTGGCAGGCGAGCTGGGCGATCGCGCCCATGTCCTGCCCTGCAACCTGTCCGATCCGCAGGCGGTCGAGGCCCTGCCCAAGGAGTCCATCGCCGCCATGGGCAGCCTTGATATTCTGGTGAACAATGCCGGGATCACCCGCGACCAGTTGTTCATGCGGATGTCGGACGAGGACTGGCTGGACGTGCTCAACGTCAACCTGACCTCGGCGATGCGGCTCTGCCGCGCGGCCGTGCGCCCGATGATGAAGGCCCGCTGGGGCCGCATCGTCAATATCGGCTCGGTTGTGGGGGCAAGCGGCAATCCTGGTCAGGTGAACTATGCCGCCGCCAAGGCGGGGCTGGTGGGGATGACCAAATCCATCGCCTGCGAGGTCGCCTCGCGCAACATCACCGCCAATGTGGTGGCGCCCGGATTCATAGCCACGCCGATGACCGACAAGCTGACCGAGGATCAGAAAACCACGCTCTACGCCAAGATCCCGGCCGGGCGCATGGGCACGCCAGAAGAGGTGGCCGCCGCCGCGCTTTATCTTTCCAGTCCCGAGGCGGCTTATGTCACCGGCGCCACGCTGCATGTGAATGGCGGCATGGCGATGGTCTGAGGCAGGGGATTTCCGCCGCAATCGCGCTTTGGGAAAGCATTTGCCATTGCCATTCTGTGTGCTATAGGCCACGGCAGCTTTGGCCGGAGGGGCGCGGTTTCCTTCGGTGGCCTGAGAAGTTCAGGCAGATGCAAGCCGCCCGCGACGGGCACCAACCACAGCCGCTTCCCGGCGAGGGCGGGGGCAGACCACTGGGCAAAGACGCCCGCGACAATATGAGGAACGAGACATGAGCGATATCGCTGACCGCGTGAAGAAGATCGTGGTGGAACATCTGGGCGTCGAGGAAGACAAGGTCGTGGAAAAGGCCTCGTTCATCGACGATCTGGGCGCCGACAGCCTTGATACGGTCGAACTGGTGATGGCGTTCGAGGAAGAGTTCGGCATCGAGATCCCCGATGACGCCGCCGACACCATCCAGACGGTCGGTGACGCGGTGAAATTCATCACCGAAGCTTCCTGAGTTTCGCCTCCTTGAGGTGAGAGAAGGCCCCGCCACCCGGCGGGGTCTTTTGCATTTGGGGCGGTTGGAGGCGCTGCCTCCGCCGCGCCTCCCCCGGAAGATTTAGGCCGGGATGAAGCCGCCCCCGCGCGACGGCGACGGGATTTGCTGTTATCATGCCGATTTGGGACCAGACCCGGCGCGCGCGGGCGGGCAAGCATGGCGTGTCCGGTTCGCAGGCCGGGAACCTCAAGGGAGCGCGTCCATGATCATCTATCCGACCCTGGAAATTCTTGGCGGCAAATGCGTGAGCCTCACGCGCGGGCGGCTCGACGAGCCGGTGATCTGGCATGTGGACCCGGTCGAGACCGCGCGTGCCCATGTCCGTGCCGGTGCCGAGTGGATGCATCTGACCGACATGGACGGGCTCAGTGGCGGCAATGGGAACTCGGCGCTGATCGAGGAGATCATCCGCGCTGTGGGCATCCCGGTGCAGCTTGGCGGCGGGTTCCGCTCGCGCGAGGTCGTCACCCGCTGGATCGACAAGGGGGCAGGGCGGATCGTGGTCGGCACGCTTGCCGTGCAAGACCCCGAGACGGTGCGGGCACTGGCGAAATACCACCCCGATCAGATCGTGGTGGCGGTCGATGTATGGCGCGGTCAGCTCATGACCCATGGCTGGCAGAACCCGAGCGCGATTGCCGCCGGGGATTTCATCGCCGCCTTCGAGGGCGTGCCGCTTGCGGGGATCATCATCACCGATATCGACGCTGATATCGAGGAGAGCGACGGCAGCCTCGGCCTCATCTCCGGTCTGGCCGCCAAGACGCGCCATCCGGTGATCGCGCGCGGCACGGTGCGCGGCGTGGATGACGTGGCACGTCTGAGGTATATTCCCAACATCGCAGGCGCGATGATCGGGCGCGCGCTTATGGCGCGCGACATCGATCTGGCCGAGGCGCTCGCGGTGGCGCGGCCCGCGCCCGAGGCACGGGCAGAGTTCCTCTGATGCGTGCCCCGTGACGCTCTTGCCCCTTTGCCCCAAGAAGGGGTAAGAGCGGCGGAAGCGAAGCAGGGAAAGGGCAGCATCATGCGGCGTGTCGTTGTCACGGGGTTGGGTCTGGTGACCCCGCTTGCCGATGGGGTGGAACTGAGCTGGAGCCGTCTGCTGGCGGGCAAGTCCTGCGGGGCGACGATCACCCGTTTCGATCCCGTGAACGTGGTCACGAAGTATGCCTGCGAAATTCCGCTTGGCGACGGCAGCGACGGCACTTTTCTGGCAGACCGCTACATGGAGCCGAAAGAGCGCCGCAAGGTTGATGATTTCATCCTCTATGGCGTCGCCGCCGCGCAGCAGGCGGTCGAGGATTCGGGCTGGATGCCCGAGGACGATGCGGCGCGCGAGCGCACCGGCGTCATCATTGGCTCCGGTATCGGCGGGCTGCGCTCGATCGAGGAGACGGCCAATCTGGTGCGCGACAAGGGCGTGCGGCGGGTCTCGCCCTTCTTCATTCCCGGCGCGCTGATCAATCTCATCTCGGGGCAGGTCAGCATCCGGCACGGCTTCAAGGGGCCGAACCATTCGGTCGTGACCGCCTGCGCCACGGGCGCGCACGCGATCGGAGACGCCGCGCGGCTGATCATGTTCGGCGATGCCGATGTGATGGTCGCGGGCGGTGCCGAGGCGTCGATCTGCGAGTTGGGCATCGCCGGGTTCAACGCCTGCAAGGCGCTTTCGAGCAAGCGCGCCGACAGCCCCCATGCGGCAAGCCGTCCCTATGACGCCGATCGCGACGGCTTTGTCATGGGCGAGGGCGCGGGCGTGGTTGTTCTGGAAGAGTATGAACATGCCAAGGCAAGGGGTGCGAAGATCTATGCCGAGATCCTCGGCTATGGCCTGTCGGGCGACGCCTATCACATCACCGCGCCCGCCGAGGATGGCGACGGGGGGTTGCGTGCCATGCGTGCGGCGCTGCGCAACGCGGGGCTGGAGCCGTCGGATATCGACTATGTCAACGCGCATGGCACCTCGACCATGGCCGATGTGATCGAATTGCGCGCGGTCGAGCGGCTTCTGGGCGATGCGGCAGCGGGCGTCACCATGTCCTCGACCAAATCCTCGACCGGGCATCTTCTGGGCGCGGCGGGCGCGGTCGAGGCGATCTTTTCCATCCTGGCGGTGCGCGATCAGGTGGCCCCGCCCACCATCAACCTTGACAATCCGGCGGTGGAGACGGTGCTTGACCTCGCACCTAATGTCAGGCGCGAACGCAAGATCGACGTGGCGCTGTCGAACAGCTTCGGCTTTGGCGGCACCAACGCGGCGCTGCTGGTTGGCAAGGTGCGCTGATGTGGCGCCATATCGTTTCGAATGTCCTGACGCTGCTGGTGGTGGCGGTATTCCTGCTGGGCGGGGCGATCCTCTGGGGGCAGTCGCAATACAAGGCCGCCGGCCCGCTGGAAGAGGCGATCTGCCTGCGCGTAGCACCCGGCAGCACGATGCGGCGGGTTTCGCGGCAGCTTGAGGAAGACGGAGCGGTAACAAGCGGCGCGATCTTTCGCATCGGGGCCGATTATGCCGACCGCAACGATGATCTCAAGGCGGGAAGCTGGCTTATCCCCGAGCGCGCCAGCATGGCCCAGATCACCGACATCATTACCCGTGGTGGCGCGAGCACCTGCGGCACCGAGATCGTCTGGCGCATCGGGGTGACGGCGGCGGATGTGACCGTGCGCGAGCTTGACCCGGCAACGGGGCGTTTCGAGGAGCGCGCGCGCTTTGACCCGCTGTCGGACGAGGCCCGCCCTGCAGTCTACGATACCATGCGCGCAAGGGCCGACACGCGGTTTCGCGTGGGCTTTGCCGAGGGGCTGACAAGCTGGCAGGCGGTCGAGGGGCTGAAGGCCGTCGAGGTGTTGACCGGTGACGTGGACGAGATTCCGACCGAGGGAAGCCTTGCGCCCGACAGTTATGAGGTGCGCGCGGGCGACACGCGGCAAAACGTGCTGGCGCGGATGACCGCAGCGCAGGAGGCGATCCTGACTGCCGCCTGGGAGGAGCGTATGGACGGGCTGCCGATCAACAGCCCCGAGGAGGCGCTGATCCTTGCCTCGATCATCGAGAAGGAAACCGGCGTGCCCGAGGAGCGGCGCCAGGTGGCGAGCGTGTTCGTCAACCGCCTCCGGCAGGGGATGCGTCTTCAGACCGACCCGACGGTGATCTATGGCGTGACCGAGGGGCGCGGTGTGCTCGGGCGCGGGCTACGACAGAGCGAATTGCGCCGCGAGACACCGTGGAACACCTATGTGATCGACGGGCTACCACCCACGCCGATCGCCAATCCGGGCCGCGCAAGCATCGAGGCGGCGCTCAACCCCGATGAGACGGGATACCTGTTCTTCGTGGCTGACGGCACTGGTGGGCACGCTTTTGCCGAGACACTGGCCGAGCATAACCGCAACGTCGCGCGCTGGCGGCAGATCGAGGCCGAGCGCGGCGGGAACTGAGCGGCGCGCAGGCTGGCGGGTCGGGAAAATGAGTATTTGCGGAACGATGAAACCTGCTCAGCGCCAGAGCCGGGTGTGGGTCGCGAGCGCGCCTTGCAGTTTGGCCAGCGCCCGGTTGGTGCGGCCGGGGCGCGGCAGCGGCCCATGGGCGAGGCGCTCGGCCACCACCTCGACCGGGCAGGGCAGGCCGGAGACGGGATCGCGGTAGCGCGGATAGTCGATGAGCGTGGCATGGACAAGACCCGTGAGCGTGGGGCGGGCGGTGCGGCGGGTGGGGACCGCGCCCAGATCGCGGGTGAGGCCCCAGCCCGCGTAGAAGGGCGCGCCGGTGGTGGTCACGCGCACCCCGCGCAAAAGCGCCTCGAACCCCAGAAGCGATGTCATCGTCCAGACCTCATCGACCAGCGGCAAAAGGGGTGCGGGATCGGTGCCGGGCAGGGCCATATCCACCAGCCCCGCGAGCGTCTCGGGCGCGATCGCGCCGGGGCGCAGCCCCGCCTCCACATCTGGGTGGGGTTTGTAGAGGATTACCGCGCCGGGATTGGCCGCGCGCACCTTGCGGATCAGGGCCAGATTGGTGGCGGTCTCTCCCGCGCCCAATCGGATGGAGGCGTCATCCTCGACCTGACCGGGCACAAGGATGCGGTAGCCCTGCGGCAGGTCGGGGGCGGTCGCGCCGAGGTTGTATTTGCTCAGGGCGTGGTGGGTGAGCGTGGCGATGAGCGCCTCGGCGCGAGCGGCCTGATCGGGGCGCAGCCGCGCGCGCGCGGCAATCAGGTGTTCAAGGCGGCTCTCGCGCGTCGGATCATAATAGATGCCCATATCGTCGAGCACGAGCGACAAGGGCGGCACAAGATCGGCCCCGAGGCCCCGCGAACGCAGGAACCCGTCCTCTGCCAGCACCGCGCCCTCGGGGAGGGGCGTGCGCGCGGAGGCCCAGACCATCGTCGGGCGGTCGGGGGCGTCGCGCCCGAAGATCACGCGGCGGTGGCGCCCGAAGAAGTCTTGCAGCGGCGCGCGTTTCCAAAGCCGCATTCCCTGCGCGCGCCAGCCGTGGCGATCCTCGCGCCAGGCGCGGGTCTCGGCCTCGAAGGTGTTGAGCGCGGTTTCCAGATTGCAGAGCCGGTCGCGGCAGGGGTCATACCATTTGGGGTAGAGGATCATCGCACCGGCGAAAAGCTGCGCGCGGGTGAGCGCGCGCCCGCGTCGGGGCAGGGGCGCGGGGTGGCGATCCTCGGTCAGGCCCCAGCCGACATAGAAGGGCTGACCGAAAACATTGGGCCGGTGCCCGGCAAGGATCGCCTCGAAGCCCATTTGCGACGAGACGGTATAGACCGCGATGGCCCCTTCGAGCAGGTGCCATGGGCTGACCGGCTCGGTGATCAGGCGCACACGGTCAGTGGCGTCTGAAGCGGTGAAATGGCCCGCGCGGTGGCCCTGCGCCGTCTCGGGGTGGGTCTTGATGAGCACGGGGGCGTGCGGGTGCTCGACCTGAGCCGACACCAGCATGTCGCGGAAGGTGGCCGGATCCGCGCCGCCATACCGCACCGAGGCATCGCCGTGCGTCTGGTCGATCACCAGCACATAGCCCGGCGCGGGGCAGGGCAGGCCGGGATCGGTGCCCGAATACTTGGACAGATGTGCCTCGCGCATCCGCGCCATGGCGCCGCGCGCGCGATCCAGAAGCGGGGTTTCGTCGAGCGGGTGGCGGGCGAGGATCCCTTCAAGGTCGGAAGGCGAAGAGGCGTCGAAATGCACGCCCTGCCGGTCGATCAGCAGGCCAAGCGGCGGTGCGCCGCTGCGCCCCGGCAGGACCGAGCGCAGAAAGGCATCCTCGATCCGCAAGAGCCCCGCGCCGGTGCGCGCCGCCACCGCCTCGCCGCGCGCGGCGTAGGGCGATCGGCCCCAGACGGCGACGAGGTCCCCGGGCGCAGGCCAGCCAAGCCGCAGGTCATGGCCCGCAAGCGCGAGGATGCGGCGCAAGCGGCGTTGCCAAAGAAACCCGCCGTTGAAATGGAAAACCCGCCGGGAAGTGTCTCCGGCGGGTTCCTCTGCGTGCATCGGCGTCAAAAGTCCCCGGAGAGGGTGCCCGAGGCGGTCGAGACCGAGCCGACCGCGCCAAGCGTGCCGGTCAGCGCCGCAATGACCTTGGCCCATTGTGCGAACGGCGCCTCGGTCACATAGATCGTGTCGGCGTCGCGAATGGAAAAATCACGGGCCATGAACATGCCGTTGGGTTGGGTGAGATCAAGCACATAGACCATGCGCTGCGCGCCCGAGAGATCGTCGCGCCCGAGCACCATGTTGGCAATCTCGGCCGGTTCGTTGCGCAGCACGAAAACGCCCGTCGGATCGGCCGCCGCCACACTGAGGCCACCCACCTGTGCGATACCTTCGAGCGCAGAGAGCGTCTGGGTCTGAAAGGTCACGCGCGCCTGCGCGCCGGTCGCGCCGAGCGCGGTGTAGGAGCGGGTGTCTGATTCCACCAGAATGCGGTCGCCGCCGCGCAGCGGGATGTCGAATTGCGGATACTTGAACAGATCCTGGAACCAGACCTTGGCCTGCCTGTCACCGCGAATGACGGTGATCTGCGCCACTTCGGGGGTGATCGAGATGCCCCCCGCCGCCGAGATCATCGCCGACAGCCGCCGCGTGGGCGCCTCGATCGGATAGACGCCCTGACCGCCGACCGCGCCGCTGACCGAGACGGTGGAGCCGTTGCCCGCCACGCGGCGCACCTCGACCTGCGGATCGGGGGTTTGCTGTTCGAGGCGTTCGGTGATCACCCGTCGCACGCCCTCGGGCGTGTTGCCCGCCGCCTTGATCCGGCCCGCATAGGGCACGAAGATGAAGCCTGCGCCATCGACCTGCACTTCTTCCAGAATGGTCTGGTTCGACGTGGCCCCGGCCAGCAGCCCGTCATCGACGTTTTCCCAGATCGTCAGGCCAAGCGTGTCACCAGGGCTGATGATGTCCGACCCGAGAAGCCCTGCATTGAGAAAATCGTCGGTAAAGCCAAGCGCGGGCTGAACGGCGGTGGCGCGGGTGACGCGGTCATTGACCGCGACGACGAAGGCATCGCCCTGCTTCTGCACGGATCCGGCGTAGATCTCGCGCTTGTTGGGGCCCATGCGCGGCAAACCACACCCCGCGACGATCATCAGGATCACCAATGCTGCGACAGGTCTGACCCATCGGGTTGTGGGGATTGTCACTGCTCGGTCTCCTCGACCCGTTCTTGTTCTGCCTCGGGTATTTTTCCGGCAAGCTACCGCAGGGGTAGAGAAAAATCCAGCGTTTCCTGATTCGAGGATCAGGGAACAAGGCGCAACTGTTGCCGTGGTGCCGCAGTGCCGCATCGTAGCGCGTCATAGGGATCGTCGGGGGCGAGCATCATGTCCACCACCTGCCGCAGCACCTGACGGCGGCCGCGCGTGGAATAGAACCCGCCGGGAAGCTGGCTGGTTTCGAGAAGAAAGCGACGGTAATCGGCATAGGCGCGGCGGTCGGGGCGCTCGGCACGGGCAAAGAACGCGGGCAGGGGCAAGGTCGAGACGAACTCGGGCTTGGCATAGACAGCCGCGCCGAAGGTCCGCAGCGGAATGCCGCGCCACAGCACCTGCTGCGCGGCGGTGGAATTCACGGTGACGGCGCTGCGTGCCTCGTTGAGCAGATGCGCCAGCTTGCCGCCGCGCAGGTAGTGGACGCGGCCGCGCAGGCCATGGGCGGCGGTCAGGCGGCGCAGCGTCGCGCGAATGGGTGCGCGCCCATCCTCGAGCGGATGGTCCTTGATGACAAGGTGATGATGCGCAGGCGCGCCACGGGCAAAGCCGTCGAGCACCACTTCGAGAAATTCGGTCATCGACGCGAATGGTGAATGGGCCCGGAACGAGGCGTCATGTTCCAGTTGCAAAAGCGCGACGTGATAGGGAAAGCCGCCGGTGCGCACGCGCCAGGTGGCGATGCGCCGTTCCAGCGACTGAAACGGCATGAAGCACAGCCGCCCGAGATAGAGCGCGAATTCCTGCCCGACGCTGAGGGTGCGATGCGGGCGAAAGCGGCGGTAATTCCGGTTCAGGAAAAGGACAAAGCTGTGATAGAGCGCGCCATAGAAGATGTGGTGGCGCATGTCGCCCCAGCTTGCGGGTGGCAGGGCGGTGTCCATGTCGGACTGCGCGAGCGCGGCGCGCATCTCGGCCACGCTCATCTCCATCAGGCGGGAATGACCGTTACTGCCGCCGCGCTCGTAGGTGATCCAGTAGGGGCGCATGTAGCCTTCCTCGAACACATGCACGTTCAGCCCTGCCGCGCGGGCGATGGCCACCGCTTCGGCGTGGACGGGGCGGGTATCGCCATAAAGCACCAGATCGGTGACGGCGTGGTCGGCGATGAGGCGGCGCAGCGTCTCGGGCCACAGATCGGGCGCGTCGCGGAAGGGGATGTAGCTTGCGCGCTCGGGCCAGAACGCCCGGTCGCCGGCGTTGAACCCCACCCTGTGCACCCGCGCGCCCGCCCGTCGCAGCATTTGTCCGAGCCGCCAGAAGAACGGCCCGTGCGGTCCCTGAAGGAACAGGAAGGTGCGGGTGGAGGCGGGGGGCTGGATCATCGGAAAGCGGCTTCGATCTGTTGAACTCAGATCCTGTTAGACCGAAAAGCCGACGAGACTAAGCACTTTTGCGGGCCGGGCCTTGTCTTGGTGCCTGCGCGGGGCTAGGCCATGTCCGACACAGCGGAGGGCGGGCCATGTTCACGGGCATCATCACCGATATCGGGCGCATCGCCTCGGTTGCGCGGCGCGGCGACATGCATGCGCGCATCGCGACGGGCTATGATACCGGGCGGATCGAGATCGGCGCCTCGATCGCCTGCGATGGCGTGTGCCTGACGGTGGTGGCGCTCGGGGCGGGATGGTTCGACGTGGACATCTCGGCCGAGACGCTGTCGAAAACCAATCTCGGGGATTGGGCCGAGGGGCGGCAGGTGAATCTGGAGCGCGCGCTGCGCGTTGGCGACGAGCTGGGCGGGCATATCGTCTCGGGGCATGTGGACGGGCTGGCCGAGGTGATCGCGCGGCGCGACGAGGGCGAGAGCACGCGCCTCACCTTTCGCGCGCCTGCGGCGCTGGCAAGGTTCATCGCGCCGAAAGGGTCGGTCGCGCTCAACGGCACATCGCTGACGGTGAACGAGGTTTCGGGCGACACGTTCGGCGTCAATCTTATCCCGCATACGCAGACGGTGACGACATGGGGCGCGGTCGCGGTGGGTGACCGGATCAACCTGGAGATCGACACGCTGGCGCGCTATGTGGCGCGGCTGGCCGAGGCGGGTTGAACACGATGCGTCCTGCCGGGGATGCGCGGCGGCGGCTGCGTGGGGCTGAGGCGGTTTTCGACAAGACCACGGCGCGCGCCGCCGGATAATCCCTTTGGATAGCGGCGATTTATCGCCCGCCTGCGGCCTGTGAGCCCTGTGTGTGGTATCTGCGCAACATTCGCCACGGGAACGGCATGACGCGGGGGGGGCTTCGTTGACTCAGGGGGCGGGGTTGGCGCATTCCATGTCCAAGCCGTGTCAATGACTGGTGCGGCGGTTACGAAATCTTGCTTCTGAGGAGGGACACCCTTGAAAAAGCATCTTCTGAGCACCAGCGCGATCGCACTCGGCGTCGCCATGGCTGCACCGGCTTCGGCCCAGGAATGGAACATGAAGTGGGGCGGGTTCTACAACGTCCACGTTGGCTACAGCGATGTCGATGATGTCTCCGGTTCGACCGCTGACTTCGACGGCGTGAACATCTATACCAACGCCGAAATCATCTTCCGTCCGTCCGTCACGCTTGACAACGGCCTGACCTTCGGCGCCGAAGTGCAGCTTGAGGCCATGAACACCGGCGGCGCGCGCGTCGACGAATCGTTTGTGTCGATCTACAGCGACACGCTTGGCCGTATCGACCTCGGTTCCGAGAACTCGGCCGGTTACAAGATGATGGTGACCGCGCCCGGTATCGGTATTGGCATCAACTCGCCGTCCGTCTCGGCCTTTATCCCGGTATCGAATGCCGTAGGGATGCGGTTCCGTCGCGCCATGATCTCGGCCTATACCGAGGTTGCCGGCAACAACGACGTGCAGCGCATCACCTACTACACCCCGTCCTTCAACGGTCTGACCCTCGGTGTCTCCTACGCACCCGGTGCGGGCGGAAACGTTCCGGTTAGCATAAACGGTACGAGTGGCACCGGAACTGGCAATAGCGGTGCGGTGAACATCGCCCCGATCGATTTTAACACGATCGATCTTCAGGACATCTGGGATTTCGGTCTGGCCTATAACCAGTCGTTCAACGGCGTTGATCTCTCGCTCTCGGCCCGCTACGGCACCGGCGACAGCAACATTGCTAATCAGGACGATCCGGACACCTGGGGCATCGGCGCCAGCGTCAGCGTCAGCGGCTGGACCATCGGTGGCCACTATGCCGAGAACGACGAAGGCAATGCCGGCGGCCTTGGCGATGAAGAAGGCTGGGCGCTTGGCGTGGCCTATGACATCCCCGGCCCCTGGCGCGTGGCGTTCGACACCTTCCAGGGTGAGCGCAAAATCGCTGGCGGCAAGGAAGAATACACAGCCTATCAGCTTGGCGCGCGTCGCACGCTGGGCAAGGGCGTCGCATGGCAAGTTTACGCTGTCTATGCCGAAGGTGAAGACAAAGTCGCCGGCGACAAGGTCGATGGCACCGTCATCGCGACCTCGATCAACCTGTCGTTCTGATCGACCGGTTGCAGTTATCGGCGGCGGGGGGTATCCATCCCCCGCCGTTTCCTTTTGCGGCGGCCCTTATCCTGATCTGACGCCGGAGCGCGCATGAAACGAAGCATCGTCTGGCTCGCCTCTTATCCGAAATCGGGCAATACCTGGCTGCGGATCTTTCTGGCGAATTACCTGCTTGACGCGAAAGCGCCGCTGTCGATCAATCAGGTGCACAAGGTCGGCATGGGCGACACGGTCGCGCGCAGCTATCACATGGTGGCAGGGCGGCAGATCGACCTGACCGATCTGGGGCTGGTGTTGCGGCTGCGCGACCGGGTGTTGCAGGGCATCGTGGCCAACAACGCCGATATCAACCTGGTCAAGACCCACCACGCCCGCGTCTCGCCCGACCGTGTCCCGCTGATCCCCGACCGATACACGCGCTCGGCCATCTATATCCTGCGCAACCCGCTTGACATGGTGCTGTCCTATGCGCGCCATTACGGTATCGACCCGCAAGAGGCGGTGACGCTTGTCACCCATCCCGACAACGCCAACGCGCCGACCGCCACGTCTGCGGCGCAGTATCTGGGCAGCTGGTCGGACCATGTCAAAAGCTGGATGGCCTATGCGCCCTGGCCCCGGCTTCTGCTGCGCTATGAGGACATGCTGGATACGCCGGAAGAGACCTTTGGCAAGGCGCTGGCGCATCTCGGCGTGCCGGTCGATCCCGAACGTCTGGCCCGCGCGATCCGGTTTTCCAGCTTTGACGAGGTGTCGCAGCAGGAAGCGCGCGACGGGTTCATCGAGCGACCCGAGCAAAGCGCGAAATTCTTTGGCAAGGGCCAGAAGGATCAGTGGAAAACCGATCTCGACCCGGCGCTGGCCGAGCGGATCGTGGCGGAGTTTGGTGACACGATGAAACGATACGGGTATCTGGAATGAGCGATCTGCGCCGCATCATCTGGCTGGCAAGTTATCCGAAATCGGGCAACACCTGGTTGCGCAGCTTGCTGGCGCATTACTTCATGCCGCCGGGAAAGGCGCCGGATATCAACAACCTGCGCCAATTCACCACCGGCGATACGCGGCAGGATTTCTTTGATGCGGCGGCGGGCGGGGCCTATCGCGGCGCCGATCTGGAGGAATGGATGCGTGTGCGCGGCCGCGCGCTGCGCCTGATCGCGGCCTCCAAGCCCGACCACCATTTCGTCAAGACCCACTGCCAGCCGATTCGCGTCTTCGATCAGGACGTGATCCCCGCCGAAGTGACGGCGGCGGCGGTCTATATCCTGCGCAACCCGTTCGATCTGGCCCCCTCTTTCGCGCGGCATCAATCCTGCGATATCGACAGCGCCATCGACCGGATGCTGAACCCCGACACGATCATGGGCACGCCTTCGGGGATTTACGATCTGCTGGGCCGCTGGGACGATCATATCGGCGCCTGGACCGGCGCGCCGGGCCTGCCGCATCATGTGCTGCGTTACGAGGACATGCTGGCCAATCCCGGCAAGACAATGCGCGCGCTGCTGGAGAAGTTCCTGCGCGTCAAGGTGGACGGCCCGAAACTGGCGCGCGCGATCAAGGCGACCAGTTTCGAGGCGTTGAAGAAGCAGGAAGAGACGCTTGGATTTGGCGAGAAACCGGCCGGGATGACAGCGTTCTTTGCCAAGGGGCAGGCGGGCGTCTGGCGCGAGGATCTGACGCCCGCGCAGGTGGCGCGGCTGCGCGAGGGGTTCCTGCCGACGCTGGAGCGCTGGTATCCCGAAATGCTGAAGGAAACCGCCGAAGTGGCCGCTCACGCCTGATCACGGCTGTGTGTTCCGGTGTGTAAACACTGGTGCCGCGCGGGCGATACGGGTTTCTCTGGGGCAGTCACCAGAGGAGAGCACCTTGAAACGCCTGCGATTTTTCCTGCCCCTGCTGCTCGGCGCCTGCGCCCTGACCGCGCCCGCGCCGACCGCCCTGCTTGGCCCTGATCCGGTAATGGCGCGCGGCGTCTACAATACCGGCGGTGGCATCACCGTGGCGGTTGACCTGCGCGAGCATGACGGGCGGGTGATGGTCTGTGGCGTCTGGTCGGAAAGCGACGATCAGTCCGGCCTGACCCATGGCGGCCCCAAGATGGAGGTGCTGGGCGCGTCCTCGATCTATCTTGACGGAAAGGTGCTGGCGCGGGGACTGCTGTTCCTGCGCAAGGTGCCCGGGGCCGAGAGATACGCGGGCGCGCTGGCGGGCTGCGAGATCACGTCGCGCCCCTGGCAGGCTCGCCACGCCACGGCCCGCCCGGTGATAAGTTTTCCAAGCGTCCAGATCTACCTGGATGCGACGGATGTGGGGGCGGACATGGTGGAATTCGGCCCCGAAGTAACGCCTCGGTGAACGCGGGTGGGATGCCATGGCTGCCTGCGCATGCTATGATCCGAGGGTCCGGCGTGAAGGAGGTTCGCGATGAAACCCTGGCATGTTTTCTCTGTCCTCGCCCTTGCGGGCTGCGGCGTGGCCTTTGGCCCGGTCGTCCTGGCCAGCCTTGGCCCGTCCCCGGTGGTGTCGGGTGGCTATTACACCTCGGGCGGCGGCATCGACGTGGCGGTTGACCTGCGCGAGCGCGATGGCCGCACCCTGCTGTGCGGTGCCTGGTCGCAGAGCGCGCGCCAGTCGATTCTGACGGCCGGGGTGGTGCCGGGTCTGCTTGGCAGCGGGTCGGTTTTTGTCGATGGTCGGGCCTTGGTGCGGGGCCTGAATTTCATGTCCGAGGTGCCGCCCCGCCAAGATTACGCGGGTGTCGAGGCGCGCTGTGTGCTCACCGAACGGCCATGGCGCGCAGGCGACGAGGCGCGCCGCCCGGTGGTGCGCATTCCGCGGCAGATCGTTCGCGTCGATGCCGACGATGGCGGCCGCGTGGTCGTGTATTTCATACAGAGCGGCCCGAGCGCCTTGCGTTGAAAGCGATCAGCGTGGGGCAATGAGCCCAAGGTTATCGGGGCGCGCGCGGCGGCGCCCCCTCGTCGTTCAGAGCATGGCCTTGACCTTGGCCGCCACGGCCTGCGCCGTGATGCCGAATTTCTCGTAAAGCACCTCGGCTGGGGCGGAGGCGCCGAAATCGTGCATGCCGACGAAATCGCCCTTCTCGCGGCGGCCGCGCTCGCCATAGAGCCAGCGATCCCAGCCAAAGCGGATGCCCGCCTCGACGGCCACGCGCACGGGACCTGCGGGCAGAACGCGGCGGCGATAGCTGTCGTCCTGCTCCTCGAACAGCTCCCAGCAGGGCATGGAAACGACGCGCGTGCCGATCCCCTCGGCCTGCAACAGATCGCGCGCGGCCATGGCGATCTCGACCTCCGAGCCGGTGGCCATGAGAATCGCCTGCCGCTTGCCCTCCGCGTCCGCAAGAACGTATGCGCCTTGCGCAGTGAGGTTCTTCGTCTTGTGCTCGCGGCGCAGCGTCGGCAGGTTCTGGCGCGTGAGCGACAGGACCGAAGGGGTTTCCTTGGTGCTGAACGCCAGTTCCCAGGCCTCGGCGGTCTCGACCGTGTCGCAGGGGCGGAACACCCAGGTGTTGGGGGTGGCGCGGGAAATCGCCAGATGTTCAACCGGCTGATGAGTCGGGCCATCCTCGCCCAGACCGATGCTGTCATGGGTCATGACGAACACGGTCGGGATTTTCATCAGTGCTGCCAGACGCATGGCGGGCCGGGCGTAATCGGTAAAGCACATGAAGGTGCCGCCATAGGGGCGGATGCCGCCATGCAGCGCCATGCCGTTCATCGCGGCGGCCATGCCATGTTCGCGGATGCCCCAGTGGATATAGCGGCCCTTGCGGTTATCGACGTCAAAGACGGTCATGTCGCCCGAGCGGGTGTTGTTCGACCCCGACAGGTCTGCCGAGCCGCCGATGGTCTCGGGCAGGATCGGGTTGACGACTTCGAGCACCATTTCGCTTGATTTGCGGGTGGCAACCTTGGGGGCCTCCTCGCTGATCTGTTTCTTGAGCGCGCGGATTCGGGCCGAGAGCTTCGTGGGAATCTCGCGGGCGAAGATGCGGGCGATCTCGGCCTTCTTGGGTGAGGCGGCAAGCCGCGTCTGCCACTCTGCATGGGCCGCAGCGCCGCGGCGGCCGATGGCCTCCCAGGCGGTTTTCACCTCTGCCGGGATCTCGAAAGGACCATAGGGCCAGCCATAGGCGTCCTTGGCCGCCTGAAGCTGCGCGGCATCGGTCAGCGCGCCGTGCCCCTTGGAGGTGTCCTGCGCCGCATGGCCAAGGGCGATATGGGTCTTGCAGGCGATCATCGTGGGCGCATCGCTTTGTTTCGCCACCGTGAGGGCGTCGTCGATGGCCTCGGGGTCATGCCCGTCGATCTCGATCACCTCCCAGCCCGAGGCGCGGAAGCGCGCCACCTGATCGGTGCGGTCCGCAAGATCAACGGTGCCGTCGATTGTGATGTTGTTGTTGTCCCAGAGCACGATGAGGCGTGAGAGCTTGTGCCGCCCGGCCAGCCCGATCGCCTCCTGACTCACACCCTCCATGAGACAGCCGTCGCCGGCGATCACGTAAGTATGGTGATCCATCAACTTTGCCCCGAAACGCGCGCGCAAGGATTCCTCGGCCATGGCAAAGCCGACCGCGTTGGAAATCCCCTGACCGAGTGGGCCGGTGGTGGTCTCGATGCCCTTGGCATGGCCATATTCCGGGTGGCCTGCCGTCTTCGCGCCCCATTGGCGGAAGTTGCGGATCTGCTCGATCGTCATGTCGGCATAGCCGGTCAGGTGCAGCAGCGAATAAAGCAGCATCGAGCCATGCCCCGCCGACAGGATGAAGCGGTCACGATCCGGCCAGTCGGGATTGGCCGCGTCGAATTTCAGGTGCTTTTCAAACAGCACTGTGGCCGCATCGGCCATGCCCATCGGCATACCGGAATGGCCGGAATTGGCGGCGGCGACCGCGTCTAGGGTGAGCGCGCGGATGGCGGCGGCCTTCATCCAGTGATCGGGGTGCGCTTGGCGCAGGGCGGCGATATCCAAGGGGAGCGTCCTTTGAGTGTGGCTGCGGTTGCCCCGTTCAATACCAGCCCGGCGCGGAAGTTCAAGCGTGCCGCCCCCCGATCCGCCGTTGGGGGGCGCATTTGGCCGATGAACGGGCTAGACTTGCGCAAAACCGGACTGCCTGTTGATTCGTCGCAGGTTTGGCCTCAGAAAAGCAAGGCAGGAAAGCGAGGGATCGGGAAAATGAGCCAGATCGACGAGTTGCAGGCGCGGATCATGGAGGCGCTCGATCGGATCGGACGTAGCGTCGAGACGCACGCGGCGACGGGTGGCACCGACGAGGGCGGGCTTGAGGCGGCGCTGGCCGAGGCCGAGGCCCGCACTGAGGCGGCGGAGGCAGCAAGGACCGAGGCCGAGGCGCGTCTGGCCGCCATGCATGAGGCTAGATCGGAGGCCGAAGCCCGCGCGAGTGCGGCGGAAGAAGCCCGTGCCGAGGCCGAGGCGCGGCTTGCTGCGGCGGAGGCGGCGCGCTCGGGGGGCACGGACGAGACCTCTGAGGATAGCGCCGAGGCCGAGGGGCTGCGGCAGGCGCTTGACGAGGAAAAACTCGCCAATGCCCAGCTCGAGGAGCGGGTCAGGGTGCTTCATGCGCGGCTCGAGGCCCTCGAGGCCGAGCGCGCGGCAACCGAAGGCGACCATGCCGGGACGCTGCTTCGTCTGGATTCCGATCTGCAATCGCTGCGCAAGGCCAACGCGCAATTGCGCGAGAGCAACGCGGCGCTGCGCGCGGCCCATGAGGCGGGTGTGGCCGACCCGCATCTGATCAACAAGGCGATGATGGCCGAACTTGAAGCCTTGCGCGCCGCGCGTGCGGTCGAGCAGGGCGAGGTGGCGCTGGTGCTGGCCGAGATCGACCGGGTGGTTGCCGGAAGCGCAAACGAGACGGAGGACGCGTAATGCCCGAGGTAAAGATCGAGATCGGCGGCCGCGCTTTCGAGGTGGCCTGCCAGGCGGGAGAGGAGCCCTTTCTGCACAGCGCGGCGAAGATGCTCGACGAGGAGGCGGCCGTTCTGGCAGCGCAGATCGGGCGCATCCCGGAGGCGCGGATGCTTCTGATGGCGGGGCTGATGCTGGCGGACAAGACCGCCAACCTTCAGGACCGGCTGGCGCAGGCCGAGGCGGACCTGGCCGAGTTGCGCGGCACGCCCGCGCCCGAGGCGCAGCGCGTCGAGGTGCCTGTGGTGCCCGATGCGGTGATCGACACCCTGGCCGAGATCGCCGCCCGCGCCGAGGCACTGGCCGACACGTTCGACCGGGCCGAGGCCTCCTGAGCCGATGGCGAGGGTGGTCGCGCTTGCGCTGCTGATCGGCGCCGTCGCTCTTGTGGTCTTCATCCGGCTGGCGCCTTCGGACCCGCTGCGCTGGCATCAGATGCCCGGCGCGATCACCAACCGCGATCTTGAGGGCGGCGCGATGCGCCGGGTGACGGGCGATCTGGTCGCGCTCGACGCCATCGCGCGCGCAACGCCGCACACGCGGGTTCTGGCAGGTTCGGTCAGCGAGGGGATGATCACCTATGTGACGCGCTCGCGCCTCATGGGTTTTCCCGACTACACCACCGTTCGGCAGGCGGGCGACACGCTGGAGATTTTCGCGCGCCTGCGCTTTGGCCGCTCAGATCTGGGCGTCAACGCCGCCCGCGTCGATGGCTGGCTCGTGCGGCTCGCCGAGGCTCGATGACAGGCAGCCGTCGCTGACCTTGCGCCAGATCGGCACGTTGAGCGACATGGAACACTGGGCCATGAACATCTTGCCATCGACATGCAGGCAGATCGTCTCGCCCATCTCGACCCGCGCGCCGGTGCTGTCTGTGCAATAGCATTCCACCGTCTTGCCGCCGATGGTGGCGTCAGACAGCGCGGGTGTGGCCGCGATCAGAAGAAGGGGCAGGATCGCTTTCATCCCTCATATATAACAACGGATGCGCCCTTGACCAAGCCCCGAGTATGGGACACAGGATCGCACCCATGGTGCCCCTGGACAGATTGCAGCAGATTGCCGAACGCTTCGAGTTCATCGAGGCGCAGATGGCGGCGGGCGGTGGCGATATCGCGCGGCTCGGGCGCGAATATGCCGAGTTGCGCCCCGTGGTCGAGGAAATCCGCGCCTATCGGCAGGCTCTGGACGATCTCGATGCGGCGCGGGCGTTGCTCGACGATCCGGAAATGCGCGAACTGGCCGAGGGCGAGGTGGCCGAAATCGAAGCGCGCCTGCCCGACATGGAGCGCGCTTTGCAACTGGTGCTCTTGCCACGCGATGCCGCTGATGCCCGGCCCGCCATCCTCGAAATCCGTCCCGGAACGGGGGGTGAGGAGGCGGCGCTTTTCGCTGCTGACCTCATGCGCATGTATCAGCGCCACGCCGAGGCACGTGGCTGGTCCTTCGAGGTGATCGAGGAACAGACCAGCGAATTGGGCGGCATCCGCGAGCTTGTGGCGCGGGTCAAGGGTGAGGGGGTTTTCGCGCGCCTCAAGTTCGAATCGGGTGTGCACCGGGTGCAGCGCGTGCCCGAGACCGAAAGCGGCGGACGCATCCACACCTCGGCGGCAACGGTGGCGGTTCTGCCCGAGGCGGAGGCGGTGGATATCGTGATCGACCCCGCCGATTTGCGAATTGACACGATGCGGTCCTCGGGCGCGGGGGGCCAGCATGTGAACACCACCGATTCGGCGGTGCGGATCACGCATATCCCCACCGGCCTTGTGGTCACGAGCAGCCAGAAATCCCAACACCGCAACCGCGAGATCGCCATGGAGGTGCTGCGCGCGCGGCTTTTCGACATGGAGCGGCAAAAGGCGCATGGCGTGCGCTCTGCGGAGCGGGCGGCGCAGGTCGGCACCGGCGATCGGTCCGAGCGCATCCGCACCTATAATTTCCCGCAAGGTCGCGTGACCGACCACCGCATCGGTCTCACGCTCTACAAGCTCGATCAGGTGATGCAGGGCGATCTCGATGATCTGACCGACGCGCTGATTGCGGATGCGCAGGCGCGGCTTCTGGCCGAGATGACATGACCGGGGCCGATGCGCTTCGGGAAGCCGCGCGCAGGCTGGTGGCTGCCGGCATCGAGGGCGCGGGCGGGGATGCGCGCGCGCTTCTGGCCGAGGCGATGGGGGTGGCGCGCGACCGGCTTACGCTGCATCTGAATGAGGAATTGGACGCCGGGACACAGGCGCGGCTGGCGTCGATGCTCGCGCGGCGCGCGGCGCGTGAGCCGGTCGCGCGCATTCTCGGGCGTCGGCTGTTCTGGGGGCGGGAGTTCACCGTGACACCCGATGTGCTTGACCCGCGCCCCGAAACCGAATGCCTGATCGCGGCGGCGCTGAGGGGGGCGGAACCCGCGCGCCTCATCGACCTTGGCACCGGCACGGGCTGTATCGCGGTGACGCTTCTGGCGGAATGGCCCGGCGCGCGCGGCGTGGCGAGCGATCTGTCACCCGACGCGCTTGGCGTCGCGCGGAGCAATGCCGAGCGGCACGGCGTGGCGGGGCGGCTCGATCTGGTGGAAAGCGACTGGTTCGCCGCGACCCGTGGCCGGTTCGACCTGATCCTGTCGAACCCGCCCTATATCGCCGAGGCCGAAATCGCGGGACTTGCCCCCGAGGTGCTCGGCCACGATCCTCGCATGGCGCTTGGCGATGGAGGCGACGGGCTTTCGGCCTATCGCGCGCTGGCGCGGGGGGCGGTGACGCATCTCGTGCCGGGGGGGCGCGTCCTTGTCGAAATCGGCTGGAGGCAGGGTGCGGCGGTGGCCGAGATATTCGCCGCCGCAGGGCTGGCGGGTATCAGCGTTCTGCCCGATCTCGACGGGCGCGACCGGGTGGTTTGCGCGCTTTTGCCCGACAGAATTGTGTGAGCGAGGCGAAAAACCGCGCGCCGCACCGGAATATGCGCGCTTTTCGCTTGTCAGGGGGCGAGCGGCGTGGTTAGTGAGGATATCGCGCAGGCGGAGGCCTTGACCGGCATCCCGCGCGAGGATCAAGCCAATTCATGTCCGATCCGGTAGACAAAGGCGCAAGAGCGCACAGCCCGGATCAAGCGGCACTCAGACCACAAGGCTGGACTGCAAACTCATGAGACCATCGAAGTCACGTTCGCGCAACAAGTCGAACCGCAATCGCTCTGTCGGCAATGTCGTCAATCGGGTGTTCGACAGTTCCGGCCCCGAGGGCAAGGTGCGCGGCACACCGCAGCAGATCATCGAGAAGTACAATCAGCTTGCCCGTGACGCGCAGCTTTCGGGCGACCGGGTAGCGACCGAGAACTTCCAGCAGCATGCCGAGCATTATCAGCGCATGCTCAACGAGGCGCAGCGCGAGCAGGAGATGCGGCGCGAGGAGCACGAGCGCCAGAACCGTGACCGCCAGTCGGACCGTGATCGTGACCGTGATCGCGCGCAAGGCGGACGTTCCGAAGAGGGCGAGCGGCTGGATCCCTCGCAGACGCCCCAACCCGACGTCTTGGCGCCGGTCGCGGACGAGGACAGCGGCCTTGTCGAGACGCCCGAGAGCAGGGCAGAGCCGCAGGCCGAGACGATTCCGCCGACAGACGCCCCCGCGCCGAAGAAACCCGCCCGCAGGCCGCGCAAGCCCAGGCCCAAGCCCGAAGGCGGCGGCAATGGCGAGGGCGGCGGCCCCGACCTTTCCGCCGGGCCCGCCGAAGCGGCCGAGTGAGCAAATCACGCAGCTGATTTCACCATGACCGAGCCTGCGCCAAGCCAGCCCGCCTTCGTGCTCGTGCGCCCGCAGATGGGCGAGAATATCGGCGCGGCGGCGCGGGCGATGTGGAATTTCGGTCTTGACCGGATGCGTCTTGTCGCGCCACGCGACGGCTGGCCCAACCCGGCGGCCGGTGCGATGGCCAGCGGGGCAGGGCGGCTTCTGGATCAGGCGGGGCTTTTCGACGATCTGGGCGGCGCGATTGCCGATTGTACCTATGTGATGGCAACGACCGCGCGGACGCGCGGTCTGACCAAGCCCGTGTTTTCCCCCCAGCACGCCATGGCCGAGGCCGCCGCCCGCATAGCGCGTGGCGAGCGCGTGGCGGTGCTGTTCGGGCCTGAGCGCGCGGGGCTGGAAAACGAGGACGTGGCGCGCGCCAATACCCTCATCTCCGTGCCGGTGAACCCCGAATTTCCAAGCCTCAACCTTGCGCAATGCGTGCTGCTCTGCGCCTATGACTGGCGGCGGGTGACGGCGGAGGTGGTGGCCGAGCGCGTGGACATGGCCGGTGCGGACTGGGCCGAGTTGGCCGAGATCGAGCGGCTGGCGGATCACTACGAGGAGCGGCTGGAGGCGGCTGGGTTCTTCTTTCCCGAGGACAAGGTCGCGCGGATGAAGACCAACCTGCGCAACCTCTGGAGCCGGATGCCGCTGACGCGCGCCGATGTGCGGATGCTGCACGGGGTGATGCGGCAGATGGTCCGCTGGTCGGGGCGCGGTTGAAGGCGGGCGGGGCGCGGCCTAATCTCTGGTGCGATCAGGAATGAGGCAGGACATGGCCGGAAAACGCAGCATTTTCGAGGAGGTGGGCGCGCGCGCCCCGAAATCCGCGCCGCAGGCCGGGCTGATCGACGCAGGCAGGCGCGGCGCACGGCGGGGCATTCGTCTGTGGCTCATGGCGATTTTCGCGCTTGTGGTGGTGATGATTGCAGTGGGGGGGCTGACGCGGCTTACCGACAGCGGCCTGTCGATCACCGAATGGCGCCCCGTGACCGGCGCGCTGCCGCCCATGTCCGAGGCCCATTGGCAGGTGGAATTCGACAAGTATCGCGCGATCCCGCAATACGAACTTATGAACAAGGGCATGTCGCTGGACGAATTCAAGGTCATTTACTGGTGGGAATGGGGCCATCGGCAGCTGGGCCGCGTGATCGGCCTTGTATGGGCGCTTGGTTTCTTTGGCTTTCTCGTCACGCGGCAGATCCCCAAGGGCTGGGCCGGGCGGCTGTTGCTTCTGGGCGCGCTTGGGGGCATGCAGGGGGCGATCGGCTGGTGGATGGTGGCCTCTGGCCTGAATGAGGGGATGGTGGCTGTGGCCTCTTACCGGCTGGCCACACATCTGGGCCTTGCCTTCGTCATTCTCGGCCTTCTCGCCTGGTATGTTTTTGCCCTTGGCCGCGAGGAACGCGAGTTGATACAGGCGCGGCGCGGGCGTGAGGCCAGGCTTTTCAGCCTCTCCACGGGTCTCATGCATTTCGCCTTCCTGCAAATCCTGCTGGGCGCGCTGGTGGCGGGGATCGACGCCGGGCGCAGCTATACCGACTGGCCGCTGATGGCCGCGGGCTTCCTTCCGCCCGACATGATGGAGCTTTCGCCCTGGTGGCGCAATTTATTCGAGAATCCCGGCACGGTGCAGTTCATCCATCGCATGAGTGGTTATCTGCTCTTGGCCTTCGCCGTCGTTGTCTGGCTGAGGGGGCGGCGCAGCGCGCATGGCGCGACACGCGGGGCCTTTACCGCCATATTTGCGGTTCTGCTGTTGCAAATGCTGCTGGGAATCATGACGGTGCTTTATATCGCACCCTGGCAACTGGCGATCGCGCATCAGTTTGTAGCGGTCGTGCTCTGGGTGCTCATCTTGCGCGCGCGCTTCCTGAGCCTTTATCCGCGCGCGCAGTCCATCCGGGGGGGATGACATGGCAGCCCATGACGATCTGATGGCGCGCGAGCGCGAGAGCGCGGCGCTGGCGCAGGTGGCGGGGCGTCTCGGCTGGGATCAGGAGACGATGATGCCGCGCGGCGCCGCCGATCAGCGGTCAGATGAGATGGGCGCGATTCAGGCTGTCCTGCACGAGCGGCGCACCGATCCCGCGCGCGGATATCTGCTGGCCGAGGCGGAGGAGGAGGCCGAGACCGAGGACGCGCAGACGCAGGCCGAATTGCGCCTTATCCGCCGCGATTACGAGCGTGCGACGCGCGTGCCCGCGCGTCTGGCCGTGGCGCTGGCGCGGCTGACAAGCCGCGCGCAGGGGGTCTGGGCCGAGGCGCGCGCCGCCGACGATTTCGCGGCCTTCGCGCCGACGCTGGCCGAGGTGCTGGAGTTGAAGCGCGAGGAGGCGGCGGCGGTCGCGGACGGTGGCGACGCCTATGACGCGCTTCTTGATGAATACGAGCCGGGGATGACGGCGGCGGCGCTGGACAGGCTTTTCGCCGAGATGCGCCCGCGTCTGGTGGCCTTGCGCGAGGCGGCGCTGGCCGCGGACTGGCCGCAGGTCTCGGCCCATTTCCCGCATGAGTCGCAGATGCGCCTTGCGCGCGAGGTGGCACGCCGCTTTGGCTATGATTTCACGCGCGGGCGGCTCGATCTGGCGGTGCATCCGTTCTCGTCGGGCTCGGGCGACGATGTGCGCATAACCACGCGGGTGAGTGAGAGCGACCCGTTCAACTGCCTCTATTCCACGATCCACGAGACCGGGCATGCCTGTTACGAGCAGGGGATCGACCCGGATTATCGCCTGACGCCGCTGGGGCAGGGGGTCTCGATGGGCGTGCATGAAAGCCAGAGCCGGATTTACGAGAACCAGTTGGGGCGCAGCCGGGCGTTCTGCGGCTGGCTTTACGGGCGTATGGTCGATGCCTTTGGCGATTTCGGGATCAAGGACGAGGCGGCGTTCTATCGCGCCGTCAACCGCGTGCATCCCGGCCATATCCGCACCGAGGCCGACGAGGTGCAGTATAACCTTCACATCATGTTGCGCTATGATCTGGAACGGGCGTTGATTGCTGGCGATCTGGGCGTGCGCGATCTGGAGGTGGCGTGGAGCGACCGCTTCGTTGCGGATTTCGGCCATGACGTCGGGCGCGCTTCGGAGGGCGTGTTGCAGGATGTGCATTGGGCGGTGGGCCTGTTCGGCTATTTCCCGACCTACAGCCTCGGCAATGTCTATGCGGGCTGCCTTCACGCGGCGCTGCGGGCGGACCTGCCCGATCTCGATGCGCGTCTGGCGGTCGGAGAGCCTGCCGTGGCGGGTGAATGGCTGCGCGAACGGGTGCAGCGCCATGGTGGGCTTTACCTGCCTGCCGATCTGATTGCCGAGGCCAGCGGCGCGCCGGTCAGCGCCGCGCCGCTGCTCGATTACCTCGACACGAAATTCGGCGCTCTGGTGGGGTAGGGGGCGGCGGGTCTCAGCCTTCCTCGCGGAGGGCCTCGGGTTCGGTCTGCTCGATCCATTGCCCGAGGATGCGCCGCAGCAGCGTCACGTCGCGCGTCTCGATCGCCTCGGAGAGCGATTTCAGCGCCTTGACCAGTTCGATCTCGGACAGGTGCCCCTCCTGTGCGCGCAGGATGCGTGGATGCGGCGTGGTCAGCATGTCGGAACCGATCAGAAGTTCCTCGTGCAGCTTCTCGCCGGGGCGCAGTCCGGTGATGGTGATCTCGATATCACCGTCGGGATTTTCGGCGTCGCGCAAGGTCAGTCCTGACGCCTCGATCATGCGCAGCGCGATGTCGCGCACCTTGACCGGTGCCCCCATGTCGAGCACGAACACATCCCCCCCGCGCGCCAGGGTGCCGGCAAGCAGCACGAGGCGCACGGCTTCGGGGATGGTCATGAAATAGCGCGTGACCTCGGGATGGGTAAGGGTGATTGGTCCGCCGCGCGCGATCTGTTCGGCGAAGGTCGGGATGACCGAACCCGACGAGCCGAGCACATTGCCAAAGCGCACCATGGAAAACCGGGTGCCGGGAGAGCGCGTGGCAAGATCTTGCACGATCATCTCTGCAAAGCGCTTGGAGGCCCCCATCACCGAGGTCGGCCGCACCGCCTTGTCGGTCGAGACGAGGATGAACCGCTCCACCCCCGCCTCGCGGGCGGCATGGGCTACGGTTCGGGTGCCGATCACGTTGTTGCGCATCCCCTCGATGGCGTTCAGTTCCACCATCGGCACATGTTTGTACGCGGCGGCATGGAGGACCACGTCGATCTTGCGTGCGCTCATCAGCACGTTGACAAGCGCCGCCTCGCAGACCGAGCCGAGCACCGGCATGATCGCGACCTCGGGGGCGAGATCGCGCAACTCGCGCTCGATCTGAAACAGCGCATGTTCGCCATGGTCGAGCAACACCAGCGAGGCGGGCGTGCAGGTGACAAGCTGGCGGCACAATTCCGCCCCGATCGAGCCACCCGCCCCGGTGACGAGGATACGCCGCCCGGCATAGGCGCTTGTGACGCCGGGCAGTTCACTTTCCAGCGCGTCGCGTCCAAGAAGCGAGGCCGGATCGATGGGACGGCTTTCATAGAGCGTGACGGCGCGGCCGGTGATGAGGTCAGCGAAAGAGGGCAGCGCGTGCACCTCGCAGCCGGTGTCGGCAAGGCGGCGGCTGAGGCGGGCGCGCGTGGCCTCGGTCGCGCTGGGCATGGAGAGGATGACGCGGCCGATGCCGTGGCGGGCGATCAGCGCATCGATCTCGTCGGGGCCGTGGACGCGCAGCCCGACGATGGACAGCGCACGCAGGCGCGGTTCGTCATCGACAAAGGCCACCGGGCGCAGTTGGTCATCGGTCAGAAGAGCGGCGGCAAGTTGCTGGCCGGTCTGCCCGGCACCGTAGATGAGCACGGGCAGGCGGGTGTCATCCGGCTGGATGGCGGCGGGCTGGGCAGGGGCGGACTGGGCAGGGGTGGGCTGGGCAGGGGAGGGCACAAGGCGCCCGCCGAGGCGGCGCAGGGCGTTCAGCAGGCTTCCGGGCATGGGTGGCTCCGTCCTCGCGCGCGCCGGTCATCGGCACTGTCATGCTACACTAGGAGTGTCACGGCGCGCGCGGCAATGGGTCTCACTATAGTGTGACCGTTTGTGGCAGGACGGGCGCTGCTCAGATATTGGCGAAGATGTTGCTCTCGTCCTCGTGGGCGGGGGCCGGGCGCGGGCGCCGGGATTGGGATTGGCTCGCCTTGTTATCGGGGCTGATGCGTCGCGGCTTGATCGCGCGTTGTGCGGCGATCCGGCGCATTCTGGCACGATGGGAAAAGACCGAGGCCCTGCGCATGTTCCGCGCATCAAGCGTGAGATAGCTGAGCAGCACGCCGCAGGTCAGGGTCAGGTCATACCAGAAGGCCGACAGGTTCTCGGTCGGGACGGCAACGAAATTGGCAATGAAGCTTGAGGAAAGCACAAAAAGCGCGAGGCTGAGCGCGCCAAGGCGCAGCGACACCCCGAGCATGAACCAGATGGCGAGTGCAAGCAGGCTGACCGCGCCGATGACCTCGCCGGTGGGCGTGCCAAGCACCGGTCGGAAAAGAGCGGCCGGATCGAAGCCGTCAATAAGGTCCAGCGCGATGGCCATGAAGAATGTGCCGGTCACGATCCGCAAGAGATTGATGCCGACCTGATCGACGCCTGAGGTGGTTCCTGTTTTCATCTTGGGTGGTCCTGTTCTCTGTTGGGGGAAAACAAGGATACCATCTACAACCTATGCGAAAGCACGGGCCCGACTATCATCTGACAATCGGGCCGTTTTCAGACCAATTCGTGGTTAATGCGGGCCGGGTCGGGCGGTGTCTGCCCACCTTCTGCCCATGTCTGCGCGCCCTGTGTTCAGCTTTCGGCGTCTTCCGTCTCGTCCGCCTGTTCGGCGATCCAGGCGACCGAGACCACCTCTTCACCCGCGCCGGTGTTGAAGACGCGTACGCCCCCCGCACTGCGCGAGCGGAACGAGATGCCCTCGACCGGAACGCGAATTGATTGGCCGGTAGAGGTGGCGAGCATGATCTGATCTTCGCGGCTGACCGGGAACGAGGCCACGAGCGCACCACCGCGCATGGTCTTCTCGATTGCTGTCACGCCCTGGCCACCGCGCCCGCGCACCGGATAATCATGCGAGGACGACAGCTTGCCCGTGCCGCGCGCGGTGATGGTGAGGATGAGATCCTGCGCGGCGAGCATCTCCTGATAGCGCGACTCGGGCAGGGCGGCATCGGCATTGCCGATGGCCTCGGGATCGGCGGTTTCTTCCTCGGGATCGGCGCCGAATTCGCTGCGGAACCGCTTGAGGAAGGCCGCGCGCTCGTCTGGCGTTGCCTCGAAATGGCGGATCACGGACATCGACACCAGCCGGTCGCCGTTGAGCAGGCGGATGCCGCGCACGCCGGTGGACTTGCGACCCTTGAACACGCGCACATCGCTGACGGGAAAGCGGATCGCGCGGCCCGCATCGGTCACGAGCATCACGTCATCCTCGTCCGAGCAGATGCGCGCATTGACCATCTCCACGCCCTCGGGGAGGTCCATGGCAATCTTGCCGTTGCGTTTGACGTTGACGAAATCCGACAGCGCATTGCGCCGCACGTCGCCGGCCGAAGTGGCAAAGACGATGTGCAGGTCGTCCCAGTCCTCTTCGGCGCGGTCCACAGGCAGAAGCGCCGCGATCGACACGCCTGCCGGTATCGGCAGGATGTTGACGATGGCCTTGCCCTTGGACGTGCGTCCGCCCTGCGGCAGCCGCCATGTCTTGAGCTTGTAGACCATGCCATCGGTGGTGAAGACCAGAAGCGGCGTGTGGGTATTGGCGACGAAAAGCGAGGTGACCACGTCCTCGTCCTTGGTGGCCATGCTGCTGAGACCTTTGCCGCCGCGTTTCTGGGCGCGGAAATCGGCCAGCGCGGTGCGCTTGATATAGCCGCCCTGGGTGACGGTCACGACCATCTCCTCGCGCTCGATGAGGTCCTCGTCTTCCATGTCGCCGGACCAGTCCACGATCTCGGTGCGGCGGGGGACGGCGAACAATTCGCGCACCTCGCGCAACTCGGCCGAGATGATTTCCATGATCCGTTCGCGCGAGGCGAGGATGGCGAGGTATTCCTTGATCTTGCCAGCGAGATCCTGAAGCTCGTCCGTCACCTCCTTGACACCCAGTTGCGTGAGGCGTTGCAGGCGCAGATCGAGAATGGCGCGGGCCTGAATTTCGCTCAGGTTATAGGTGCCATCCTCATTGGCGCGATGGCTGGGATCGTCGATCAGCGCGATATAGGGCAGGATGTCGCCCGCAGGCCAGCGCCGCGTCATCAGCTTTACGCGCGCCTCGGCGGCGTCGGCTGAGGCACGGATCGTGGCTACAACCTCGTCCACGTTCGAGACCGCGACGGCCAGACCACAGAGGACATGGGCGCGCTCGCGGGCGCGGCGCAACTCAAAGGCGGTACGCCGCGCCACCACTTCCTCGCGGAACTGGATGAAAAGCGAGAGAAAGCGGTGCAGCGTCAGTTGCTCGGGCTTGCCGCCGTTCAGCGCCAGCATGTTGCAGCCGAACGAAGTCTGCATCGGCGTGAAGCGGTAAAGCTGGTTGAGCACCACTTCGGCGGTGGCGTCGCGCTTCAGTTCGACCACGACGCGCACGCCGTTGCGGTCGCTCTCGTCCTGCACATGGGCGATGCCCTCGATGCGCTTGTCGCGGGCGGCCTCGGCGATGCGCTCGATCATCGTGGCCTTGTTCACCTGATAGGGGATTTCGTCGATGACGATGGCGAAGCGGTCGCGGCGCAATTCCTCGACATGGGTCTTGGCACGGATGATGACGCTGCCGCGCCCCTCCAGATACGCCTTGCGTGCGCCGGACCGGCCCAGCATCAGCCCACCGGTGGGAAAATCCGGGCCGGGGATGTAGCGGATCAGGTCTTCGCTCTCAAGCTCTGGATCGTCGATCAGCGCCAGCGTGGCGTCCACCACCTCGCCCAGATTGTGCGGCGGGATATTGGTGGCCATGCCCACGGCGATGCCGCCCGCGCCGTTGACCAGCATGTTGGGAAAGCGGGAGGGCAGGACCGTGGGTTCGCGGTCCTTGCCGTCGTAATTGTCCTGAAAATCGACGGTGTCTTTCTCGATATCGGCCAAGAGATAGGCGGCCGGCTTGTCCATGCGCACCTCGGTATAGCGCATGGCCGCCGCGTTATCGCCATCCATCGAGCCGAAATTGCCCTGCCCGTCGAGAAGGGGCAGCGACATCGAGAAATCCTGCGCCATCCGCACAAGCGCGTCATAGATCGCAGAGTCGCCATGGGGGTGGTATTTGCCCATGACGTCGCCCACGGCGCGCGCCGACTTGCGGTAGGGCTTGTCATGGGTATTGCCGCCCTCGTGCATGGCATAAAGGATGCGGCGATGCACGGGTTTGAGCCCGTCGCGCAGATCGGGAATCGCGCGGCTTACGATCACGCTCATGGCGTAATCGAGATAGGAGGTCTTCATCTCCTGCGTGATCGAGATGTGAGGCCCGTGATGTGCGGGCGGCTCTGGCGGGGTTTCCCCTGTTATTTCAGGTGGTTGGGGCGTATCGCTCACGTTTTTATGGTCCTGTGATCTGCCGCTATATCTTGTTGGGCAGACTATAACAGTTCCATGATATAGGGTGCAATGGGGCTAGGGCGGCACATCTGGCAGCCCCGGATCACGAGTGATAACACACTGTTTTCATTGAAAAGTAATTTTTCGGTGGCACATTGGTCCTGTCAAGCAGTGACAGGAGCAGAAAAATGGAGATGTCAGAGACCGAACTCTTGCTGAAGGGCTATGGGCTGACCACGGCGGAATTCTTCTACCGGATGCCCGACTACCGCAACGTGCTCAACAGCTATCTGTGGCAGGAGTACGATATCGCGCCCGATCACCCCAAGCTGTTCGAGTTCGTCGAATTCTGGCAGCGTGAGATCGAGGGGCCGCTGCACTCGGTGCGCTTTACCCATCGCAAGCTGATCGCGCCGGGCGAATGGCGCAACGTGACGGGTGAATTCACCCTGCATTGAGCATAGGGTGGGGGCCAGCCCCCACACGCAGGGTCAAGTGGGGGCCAGCCCCCACACCCCCGGGATATTTCAGGCCAGAAGAAACCGACCTGTCGGAGCACCATTGCGAGCGGACGACTGTGCCGCGCCAGAATATGATTCCATTTCGCGGTTGAAAATGTGACTTGGCTGACGTTACTGCGCACGTGAGGCGTGCTAATCGGGATCGGCGAGGTCATGACGCTCGAACAGATATTCATGCTGCTGCTGCTGGTGGCGGTCTTTGTCGGTTTCTTCAAGGAAATCTACCCGCCGGAGGTGACGGCGCTTGGGGCGTCGGCGCTTCTTCTGGCCACGGGGATCGTGGAGACGCGCGATTTTCTCAAGGTGTTCGGCTCTTCCGCCCCCATCACCATCGCCATGATGTTCATCATATCCGCCGCGCTCGAGCGCACCGGCGTGCTGGAGATGATCGGGGGCTTTCTGCGCAGGCAGGCGCGGGGCTCTTTCCTGCGCACGATCCTGTTCATGATGCTGGGCGCGATGGGGGCCTCGGCGTTCATGAACAACACGCCGGTGGTGATCCTGCTCACGCCGGTGATGATCTCGGTGGCCTCTTCGGTGGGTGTGTCGTCATCCAAGCTGCTTATTCCGCTGAGTTTCTCGGCTATTTTCGGCGGCACGCTGACGCTGGTGGGCACCTCGACCAACATCCTGATGAGCGGGGTGGCGCGTGACGCGGGCCAGCCACCGATCACCATGTTCGAGATGACGCTGCCGGGCTTGATCTTTTCCGCCGTGGGGCTGATCTACATGATTTTTGCGGGGCGGTATCTCTTGCCTGACCGCGCCTCGCTCGCCAGCGTGCTGGGGCAGGAGAGCAAGCGCAAGTTCCTTGCCCGCCTGCTCATTCCGCACGAGTCGAAGTATATCGGCAAGAAGCTGGAGGATCTGCCCTTCAACCGCGCCGGCGCGCGCATCCTCGACGTGGTGCGTGGCGAAGTCTCGATGCGCCGCCACCTCAAGGATATCGTGCTCGAGGCGGGCGACCGGGTGGTGATCAAGACCGATACGGGTGAAATCCTTGGCCTCAAGGAGAATGGCGAAATCGAGTTTCGCGGCATGGACGACAGCGGATTCGAGCCGGTGACGGCGGATCGCACGATCACCATGGAGGCCAGTGTCGGGCCCAATTCGCACCTGCGCGGGCGCGCCATCAAGGATCTCAAGCTGCGTCGCAAATATGGCGTCTACCTGATGGCCGTGCACCGGCAGGAGCAGAATATCAGTCAGGATCTGCCCGAGGTGCGGCTGCAATTCGCGGACACACTGCTTCTGGAGGGGCCACCCGAGGGTATCCAGCGGTTGATGGAGGATGGCGGTATCGTCAACCTGACCGCGCCCTCGGAACAGGCAATGCGCCGGTCCAAGGCACCGATTGCCATTCTGACGATCATGGGGGTCATGGGTCTTGCGGCGGTGAATGTCATGCCGATTGCGGGGCTGGCCGTGATCGGCGCGGTGGTGGTGATGATGACTCGCTGCGTCGACCCCGAAGAGGCGTTCGAGGCGATCGACTGGCGGATCCTTTTCCTGATCTTCGGGATGCTGGGGGTGAGCCTCGGGATGCAGGAGACGGGCACGGCGCGGCTCATCATCGAGACGGTGGTGGGCGCGGTAAAGAATGTCGGCCCGATTGCCATTCTGGCGGCGGTCTATGTTCTGACCAGCGTGCTGACCGAGATGGTCACGAACAACGCCGTGGCGATCCTCCTCGGCCCCATCGTGATCGGGATGGCGACGCAGTTGGGCTATGATCCGCGCCCCTTCATCATGGCGGTGATGTTCGCGGCCTCGGCGAGTTTTGCCACCCCCATCGGTTATCAGACCAACACCTTCGTCTACAGCGCGGGCGGCTACAAGTTCCGCGATTTCCTCGTCGTGGGTTTGCCGCTCAACGTGATCTTTGCGATGGTGGCAGTGCTGGTCATCCCGCTTTTCTTTCCATTCTGAAGCGCCGCGGTCTTTGACCGCTTTCGCGCAGGCGCCATCCGGCCTATGCCGTGGGTAAAAGGGAGGGCCAGCCATGCTGTCGCACACCGTGCCGCTGAGCCGCGATCTGGTGCTGATCGGGGGCGGGCATGCCCATGCGCTGGTGCTCCGGATGTGGGGGATGCGGCCGCTGGCGGGGGTGCGGGTGACGGTGATCGACCCGAACCCTGTCGCGCCCTATTCGGGGATGCTGCCGGGGATGGTGGCCGGCCATTACCGGCAATCGGATCTGGAGATTGACCTTGTGCGGCTGGCGCGGTTTGCCGGCGCGCGGCTGATCGTGGGGGCGGTCACGGGGATCGATGCGCGCGCGGGGCGGATCATGGTCGGCACGCGCGCGGTGGCATTCGATGTGGCCTCGGTCGATGTCGGCATTCATTCGGCCATGCCCGACCTGCCCGGATTTGCGGAACACGCCGTGGCGGCCAAGCCCCTTGGCCCTTTTGCCGCGCGTTGGGAAGGGTTCGTCGCGCGGGTGGCGGCGGGCGAGGAAGCGCCGCAGGTGGCGGTGATCGGCGGCGGCATCGCCGGGGTGGAACTGGCCATGGCGATGGCGCACCGGTTGGGGGCTGGGGCGGAGGTGAGCCTCATCGAGCGCGCGGCCGAGATCGCGCCTGAAGGCCCGGTGCTGCGTCCGCGCCTGATGCGCGCACTGGCGGGGCATGGTGTGCGGATGCTGATCGGTGCCGAAGTCGAGGAGGTGTGCGAGGGTGCGCTGCGCCTTGCCGGGGGCGCGGCGGTGCCGTCGCGCCTGACCGTCGGGGCGGCGGGGGCACGGGCACATGGCTGGCTTGCGCGAACCGGCCTGCCGGTGACGGAGGGCGGGTTCCTGCGCGTGGGGGCCGATCTGCGGGTGGAGGGGCAGGCGTCGCTTTTCGCCGCCGGGGATTGTGCGCATCTTTCACACGCGCCGCGCCCCAAGGCCGGGGTGTTCGCCGTGCGCGCGGCACCTGTGCTGTACCACAACCTGCGCGCGGTGCTTTCGGGGGGGCGTTTGCGCCCGTTTCATCCGCAGCGCGACTATCTCAAGCTAATCTCGCTGGGTGGCAAGGTGGCGCTGGCGGAAAAGCTGGGGCTGGCCTTTTCCGGCCCTCTTCTGTGGCGTTGGAAGGACCGGATCGACCGCGGTTTCATGGCGAAATTCGACCCGCTGCCCGCCATGCCCGCGTCAAATCTGCCGCGTGAGCGGGCGTTGACGGAGGAGAAGGTGCCCGATCCGATGTGCGGTGGTTGCGGGGCCAAGGTCGCGCCCGGGGTGCTGCGCGACGCGATTTCAGGGACGGGCGAAGATGCCGCGGTGATCGATACGGGCGGCGCAGCGCAAGCGCTGAGCATCGACCACTTGCGCGCCTTTGTCGAGGATCCGGCGCTGATGGCGCGCATCGCGGCGTTGCACGCGCTGGGCGATATCTGGGCTATGGGGGCGCGCCCGCAGGCGGCGCTTGTCTCGATCACGCTGCCGCGCATGACCGAGACGTTGCAGGCCCGCACCATGGCCGAGATCATGGGCGCGGCGCGCGAGGTGTTTGCCGGGGCGGGGGCGGCAATTGTCGGTGGTCATTCGAGCATGGGCGCCGAGATGAGCCTCGGCTTTGCGCTCACGGGCCTGCTGGAGCGCGCGGCGATCACGCTCGGGGGCGCGCGGGCGGGCGATGTGCTGATCCTGACGCGCGGCATCGGGTCGGGCACGCTGCTGGCGGCCGAGATGAGGGGGCAGGCATCAGGACACGACATGGCGGCGCTTTATGCGCTTCTGGCGCGGCCACAGGGGGACGCGGCGGCGATTCTCGCTCAGGCCCATGCCATGACCGACGTGACCGGCTTTGGCCTGGCCGGGCATCTTGGCAATATCTGCCGCGCCTCGGGGCTTGCGGCCCGGCTCGATCTGGCGGAGGTGCCGGTCTTGCCGGGGGCCGAGTCACTGGCCGCGCAGGGTATCCGCTCGACCATCTGGGAGGCCAATCGTCGTGCCGCGCCCGTCATCGGCGCGGGCCCGGACCCGCGCGCCGTGTTGCTTCACGATCCGCAAACGGCGGGGGGGCTGCTGGCGGCGGTGGCCCCGGAAGCGGCCACGCGGTTACTGGCCGCCTTGCAGGCCGCAGGGCATGGCGCGGCCATAATCGGGCAGATGGAGGCGGGCGAACCGGGCGTGGCGGTCGTCTAGAACCCCTGATCCTGCTGCCAGGGCTTAACGAGGTTGCCGAAGCGGGTGAACTGTTCCTCGAAGCTCAGTTCGATCGTGCCGATGGGGCCGTGACGCTGCTTGCCGATGATGACCTCGGCCTTGCCATGCAGGCGCGCCATGGCCTCCTGCCAGTCGGCCATCTTGTCCAGCTCGTGCTCGCCCGGCTTCTCGCGTTCCTTGTAATAGACTTCGCGGAAGACGAACATCACCACGTCGGCATCCTGCTCGATCGAGCCGGATTCGCGCAGGTCCGAGAGTTGCGGACGCTTGTCCTCGCGGTTTTCCACCTGCCGCGAAAGCTGCGAGAGGGCGATCACGGGGATGTTTAGCTCCTTGGCGATGGCCTTGAGACCCATGGAAATCTCGCCGATTTCCTGCACCCGGTTCTCGGCGGTGCCGCGCACAAGCTGGAGATAGTCCACGATCAGCAGGTCAAGCCCGTGCGTCCGCTTGAGCCGCCGCGCGCGCGCGGCGATCTGGCTGATCGGGATGGCGGCGGTGTCGTCGATGAAAAGCGGGCAGGATTCGAGCGATTTCGCCGCCTCGACAAAGCGGCGGAATTCGCCCTCGTCCATGTCGCCGCGGCGGATCTTGTGCGAGGGGATTTCCGAGGCCTCGGCAAGGATCCGGCCGGCAAGCTGCTCGGCGCTCATTTCCAGCGAGAAGAACCCCACCACGCCACCATCCACCGCGCCCTCGGTGCCGTCAGGCAGCGTGCCGCGCTTGTAAGCCCTGGCGACGTTGAAGGCGATGTTGGTGGCAAGCGAGGTCTTGCCCATCGAGGGGCGACCGGCGAGAATCAGCAGGTCGGATTTGTGCAACCCTCCCAGTTTCTGGTCCATGTCGGTGAGGCCGGTGGCGACGCCCGCCAGCCCGCCCTCGCGCTGATAGGCGGCGTTGGCCACGTCCACCGCATCCTTGACTGCCTTGAGAAAGCTCTGGAAACCACTGTCGGTCTTGCCCTGTTCGGCCAGCTGGTAAAGCTGCTGCTCGGCTTCGACGATCTGATCCCTCGGCTCGCTTGCCACCTCGACGCGGGCGGCCTTGGCGGCAATCTCGTGGCCAAGCGCGATCAACTCTCGCCGGATCGCGAGATCATAGATCATCTGCGCGTAATCGCGCGCGGCATAGGTCGAGATCGCGGCGCCCGCGAGTTTCACCAGATAGGCCGGGCCGCCCAGTTCCTTGAGCCCGGCGTCATCCTCGAGAAAGGCGCGCAGCGTGACCGGCGAGGCCAGCGCATTGCGCGCGATGCGCGCGGCGGCGGTCTCGTAGATGCGGGCATGAACCGGGTCGTAGAAATGCTTTGGGCCGATGATCGCGGCAACGCGGTCATAGATGTCGTTGTTGGTCAGGATCGCGCCAAGCAGCTGCTGTTCGGCCTCGATCGAATGGGGCACGGTTTCGGCGGCCTCGATTTCGGCTCCGGTGGGGTTGAATGCGCGGATCTCGTTCATGGCTTCTGTCCTGTTCTGTCCCTGACCCGACGGCATAGCGTCACGCCCGCGCGGGGGGCAGATTGTATATGTCTGTGGATAAGCCGTGCCGCGCGATTATCCCTTATCTTGCCATGGGAAATGGCTTTGGCGCAACATCTGGGGTTTCGGTGGCGGCCGCGTTGCATCCCTGCCGCAGACAAGCATTTTTCATGTGTGCCTGCGCGTCTCAGCCCCGATGCGCTGCCTGCCAGCCGCGCGGATCGTCGAGAAACGATTCGACCTCGGCCAGCGTCGCGGCGTCGAAGCTGCCTGCTGCGCGTGCCTCGGCCAGCACGTCGCGCCAGGTGCACAGATGATGCAGCCGCACGCCGTGATCGCCCAGCGTCTTTTCCGTCTCGGGGAAGATGCCGTAATAGAAGATCACTGCCGTATGTCCGCAGGTGGCCCCGGTCTCGCGGATGGCGTCTACAAAGCTCAGTTTCGATCCGCCATCGGTGGTCAGATCCTCGATCAGAAGCACCCGCTGGCCCTCGCTCATCGTGCCCTCTATGCGAGCGTTGCGGCCATAGCCCTTGGGCTTCTTGCGCACATAGGTCATGGGCAAGGCCATGCGTTCGGCCACCAGCGCGGCAAAGGGGATGCCCGCCGTCTCGCCGCCCGCGATATTGTCGAACGCCTCGAACCCGGCCTCGCGCAGCACGGTGATGGTGAGAAAATCCATCAGCGTCGCGCGGATGCGCGGAAAGGAAATGAGGCGCCGGCAGTCGATATAGGTGGGGGAGGGCAGGCCGGAGGCCAGTGTGAAGGGCGTTTCAGCATTGAAATGCACCGCACCGATTTCCAGCAGCATCCGTGCGGTCAGCCGGGCGATTTCGTCCTTGGGGGGGTAGGTCGAGGGGATCATCGGTCGGTCCTTCGTGTGGGGCGGTGCGCCGAAGAGATGTGATGCCTCCGGCGGGAGTATTTGGCGAACGGTGAAGCTCAGGTCACGCGCCAGTGGAGCGCAAAGCCGGGATCGAAGACCGTCACCGGGCCGTCGCCGGTCTTGATTTTCGCGGGGTAGGCGACGGGCGCGCCTTTGGTGAGGGTGATGTGCGTCTCGTTCGGCGGCAGGCCATAGAAGGCGGGGCCATGGAGCGAGGTGAAGCCTTCGAGGTTGTTCAGGGCACCCTCCTCCTCGAACACATGGGCGAGGATCGAGAGCGTGTTGGGGGCGGTGAAGCAGCCCGCGCAGCCACAGGCGCCTTGCTTCAAAGGGTCGGTATGGGGCGCGCTGTCGGTGCCCAGGAAGAACCGCGCGTCGCCAGAGGTGGCGGCGAGGCGCAGGGCAAGGCGGTGTTCCTCGCGTTTGGCCACGGGCAGGCAGTAGTAATGCGGCCTGATCCCGCCCGCGAGGATGTGGTTGCGGTTGATCACCAGATGATGCGTGGTGATCGTGGCGGCGAGGTCGCGCTCGTGCGCCGAGACATAGGCCACCGCGTCGGAGGTGGTGACATGTTCCATCACCACGCGCAGCCCCGGCGTGGCGCGGCGCAGGGGATCGAGCACGCGGTCGATGAACATCGCCTCGCGGTCGAAGATGTCAACGGCGGGGTCCGTCACCTCGCCATGAACGCAGAGTGGCAGGCCGATCACGGCCATGCGTTCGAGGACAGGGCGCACCTTGTCGAAATCGCGCACGCCGGAGGCGGAATTGGTGGTGGCGCCTGCGGGATAGAGCTTGACCGCCGAGATGAGCCCATTGGCATGGGCGGCGGCCACATCCTCGGGATCGGTTTCCTCCGTCAGGTAGAGCGTCATCAGGGGGGTGAACGTCATGCCCTCGGGCAGCGCCGCCAGGATGCGGTTGCGATAGGCGCGGGCATCGACACCCGTCACCACCGGCGGCACGAGGTTGGGCATGACGATGGCGCGGGCGAAGTGGCGCGCGCTATGGGGCAGGACGGCGGCCAGCATCGCACCATCGCGCAGGTGCAAGTGCCAGTCATCGGGGCGGCGGATGCTGAGGCTCTGGATCATGGCCAAAGCGCATACACAATCGCCGGGCGCTGCGCCAGAGGGCTATCCCCGGTGTCGTTCGAGGCGGGTTTCGGCAAGGCTCAGCGCCTTGCGGAAGCGCGGGCCGCCCTGCCTGCGTTCCAGCACGTTGCGGCAATGCTGCACGATCAGAAGGTCGCGCTGATCGGCCATCAGCCGCCGCAGCAGGTTGAACAGATAGGGCGTATCGTCGCGCCGCGCGCGCCAGAGCCTGGCAAGGCTGAGTGTGCTCAGCTTGCCCGCGCTCAATTGCGCGAGGATGCGCGCGATGATGCCCATGCGGGCCAGCCGCTCCTCGATCTCATAGCCCAGGTAACGGGTGCGGAAGCGCAGCACGTTGCCCCGGTTGAAGAGCGCCGCGTGCATCGCGTCAAGTTCGACCTCTGGATCATAGACCACCACCGCCCGTTCGGCCGCATCCAGCATGTCGGGCGCATAGCCGTAGCGGTCTGTGAACGAGGTGCGGCGCATGGCGATGTAACGGTCGTCCCATTCCGTCACGCGCGGATCGAGCGTTGCCTGCGGGCGCAGCGCAAGAACCTTGGCACCCGGAGTGGCCACCGAGAAGGCCGCCGCCGCATAGCCGCAGGCACCCGCGCCGTAAAAGATCACCTCGTCGAACCCGTCGAAGAATCCGTCGTCGATGAGCCGGTCGAAATAACCGTAGACGCGGCCATCGCGGAACCAGGTATCGCCTTCGCTCAGCAGGCACAGATGCGACCAGCCCAGGGCCTCGATCATCGACCAGCCAAAGGGCTGTCCCTGATCCGAGATTGTCTCGAGCCGTTCGAAATTCTCGAAAGTCACCAGCAGCACTGGCTTGCGCTCGATCAGCAGCGCGGCGTGCCTGGGTCCGAGCGGCTGGCAATAGCCGTCCTCGCCCGCCAGTTCCCCTGCCCGCTCAAGCCATTCCTGCCAGTCGAGCCCGGAAAGATCGGTCTCGAAAATATCGCCGCTGTCCTGCATGCGTATGCTGCCCTTTGTGCCTCGTGCGGATCTGTGCCCATCCGCTTTGGGGACACTGTCGCCGGATTGGGGCGAAACTTTGAAGAAACCGGGGGGATTTGCGACCAGGGTCGCAATGCGCGGACTTGACCAGACCGGACCGGGCATGCAGTTCTGGGCCGGGAAATACCGGGAGGCCGCTGAGGTGAAAAAACCTGAATCCATCGACGGCGTGCAGCAGGTGCTGGGCGCGCAGGGCTATGTCTGCGGGCGTGCGTTGGGCACGGTGACGTATCTCGCGCTGACGCTGGGCCGGCCTCTGTTTCTGGAGGGAGAGGCCGGCACCGGAAAGACCGAGATTGCCAAGGCGCTGGCGCAGGCCTTGGGCCGTCGGTTGATCCGGCTGCAATGCTATGAGGGGCTCGACGCCGCCACTGCCGTCTATGAATGGAATTTCGCCGGACAGATGATCGCCATTCGTACGGCAGAGGCGGCGGGCGGGATGGACCGCACTCATCTCAAGGACGAGCTGTTCACCGAGGATTTCCTGATCGAGCGCCCGCTTTTGCAGGCCATGCGTCCGCAACCGGGCGGTGCGCCCGTCCTGCTTATCGACGAGATAGACCGCACCGATGAACCGTTCGAGGCCTTCCTGCTGGAGGCGCTCAGCGATTATCAGGTCACGATTCCCGAACTTGGCACGATCCGCGCTCCCGAACCGCCCATCGTGATCCTGACCTCGAACCGCACCCGTGAGGTGCATGACGCGCTCAAGCGCCGCTGTCTCTATCACTGGGTGGATTATCCCACCTTCGACCGCGAAATCGAGATATTGCAGGCTCGGGCCCCCGAGGCTGCCGAAACCCTCAGCCGCGAGGTGGTGGCCTTTGTCCAGCGCCTGCGCACCGAGGATCTGTTCAAGAAACCGGGTGTCGCCGAAACCATCGACTGGGCCAAGTGCCTGCTGGCACTCGACGTGATCTCGCTCTCGCCCGAGGTGATCGCCGATACGCTCGGCGCGGTGCTCAAGTATCAGGATGACATCGCGCGTTTGCACGGGTCAGAGGCCAAGCGGATACTGGACGAGGCGCGCGCCGCACTCGATCCCGTCTGATGTTTCTTCTGGCGGCAAATATCCTCGGGGGGTGCGGGGGGCAGACAGCCCCCCGTGGCGCGCCATGACCGAATTCCCGTCGCTCGATCTGCCGGACAATCCGAAACTCACCCACAACATCACCCATTTCGCGCGCGCTCTGCGTGCCGCCGGGCTTCCCATCGGCCCCGGTCGGGTGATCGACGCGGTGCGCGCGGTGGCGGCGGCGGGGTTTACCAGTCGCGCCGATTTTTTCTATGCGCTGCGCGCCTCATTGGTCACACGGCCAGAGCACCTGATTGTTTTTGCGCAGGTATTTCGTCTCTACTGGCGCGATCCGCGCTATATGGAGCACATGATGGCGATGATGCTGCCGGCCATTCGCGGCGTGCAGGAGGAACGCGCGGCCGAGGCGGGCGAAAAGCGCGCGGCCGAGGCGCTGCTTGACGGAGTGGACCGCGCGCCGCCCCAGACGGGCGGGGATCAGGCGGACGAGGAGACGGTGATCGAGATCGATGCCACCGCCACCATGTCGCGCGAGGAGCGGCTGCGGCGGCTCGATTTCGAGCAGATGTCCACCGCCGAGATTGCCGAGGCCAAGCGGATGCTGGCGCGGCTCAGGTTACCGGTGCGCCCGCTGCCGTCGCGGCGCGGTATTGCCGATCCGCACGGGGCGCGGTTCGATGCGCGCGGCACGATCCGCGCGGCGCTGCGGCGGGGCGGAGAGTTGCGCCGCTTGCACCGCAAGGCCCCACGCGAGCGTTGGCCCAACCTCGTCGTGCTTTGTGATATTTCCGGCTCGATGAGCCAGTACAGCCGGATGGTTTTGCACTTTCTCCATGCTGTCGCCAATACCAAGGGGGCGGGCTGGTCCAGGGTTCACGCATTCACCTTTGGCACGCGGCTGACCAATATCACGCGGCATCTGGCGACGCGTGACGTGGACGCGGCACTGGCCGCCGCCGGGCGGCAGGCGCAGGACTGGGAGGGCGGCACGCGGATCGGGGCCTGTCTGCACGCGTTCAACCGCGACTGGTCGCGCCGGGTGATGGGTAGCGGCGCGGTGGTGCTCTTGATCACCGACGGGCTCGACCGCGAGGAGGTGGGGCAACTGCGCCACGAAATGGAGCGGCTGCATCTGTCGGCGCGGCGGCTCATCTGGCTCAACCCGCTGCTTCGGTGGGAAGGCTTCGTGCCGCGCGCGGCGGGGATCCGGGCCATGCTGCCGCATGTGGACGGGTTCCGCGCGGGCCATTCGATCGCCACGCTGGAAGCGCTTGCCGAGGCGCTGTCGCGGGCGGAAGATGGCGGCGAGAAGGCGCGTCTGATGGCGGCGATGGGGGGATGATGGACCGATTCGATGACATACCCGAAACCGCGCTTGGCTGGCATCGCGCGGGCAAGGGGGCCGCGCTGGCCACGGTGGTCGAGACCTGGGGCAGCGCGCCGCGCCGGGTGGGGAGCCAGTTGGCGATATCAGGCGAGGGCGAGATCGCGGGGTCGGTCTCGGGCGGCTGCGTGGAGGGCGCGGTGGTGGTCGAGGCGCTCGATGCCATGGCGGCGGGCGGGCCGGTGATGCTGGAATATGGCGTCTTGGACGGTGACGCCTTTGCTGTGGGGCTGGCCTGTGGCGGCACGATCCGGGTGCTGGTAGAGCCGGTGGGCACGGTCATGCCCGAGGATCTGCTGGCCGATCTGGTCGCGGCGCGGGCGCGTCGCGAGGCGGTGGCCTATGTGACCGGGCCGGGGCGGCGGCGGCTGGAGCGGGTGGGGCATGATGAGCGGTTCCGCATGGATCGTTCGGGGTTTTTGGAGGATGGCGAGACCTTCGTTGCCATTCATAACCCGCCCTTGCGCCTTGTCGTCGTGGGCGCGGTGCATATCGCGCAGGCGCTTGTGCCGATGGCGCGGATCGCGGGCTATGACCCGGTGGTGATCGATCCGCGCGAAAGCTTTGCCACACCCGCTCGCTTTCCCGACACGCGGCTGATTTCGGACTGGCCCGATGAGGCGGTGGCGGCCTTGGGCCTCGATGCGCGGACGGCGTTGGTGCTGCTGACCCACGATCCGAAACTGGACGATCCGGCGCTGATGGCGGGGCTGCGATCCGGGGTGTTCTATATCGGTGCGCTGGGATCGACCCGGACCCATGGCAAGCGGGTGGTGCGGCTGGCCGAGGCGGGGTTTTCCGAGGCGGAGATCGGGCGGGTGCATGGCCCCATCGGCCTTGACATCGGCGCGGCGGGGCCGGCGGAGATTGCGGTCAGCATCCTGGCCGAGTTGACGCGGGTCCTGAGGCGCGGCGCATGAGATTTGGACCTGTGCCTCTCGATGAGGCCGAGGGTGCGATCCTCGCCCATTCCGAGCGCGTGGCCTCCGGGCGCTTGCGCAAGGGGGCGGTGCTGGGGGCGGGCGACATCGCGGCGCTGCGGGCTGCGGGATATGAGACTGTCACGGTGGCGCGGCTTGAGGCGGGGGATGTGCACGAGGATGCCGCCGCGCTTCACCTCGCGCGCGCCTTGGCCGAGGGCGCGGCGGGGGTGACGCTTTCGGCCCCCTTCACCGGGCGGGTGAACCTGATTGCGGCGCGCGCGGGCGTGGTCACGCTCGATACGGACGCGATCAACGCGGCCAATGCGGTCGATCCGATGATCACGCTGGCCACGGTCGCGCCCTTCCACCAGGCCCGTGCGCGCGGCATGGTCGCCACGGTCAAGATCATCGCCTATGGCGTGGCCGAGGCGGCGCTTGCGCGCGCGGCGGCGGCGGCGCGCGGCGCGCTGCGGCTGGTGCCGCCGCGCTATGCGACGGCAAGTCTCATCCTGACCGAGACGGCGGGCGGGCCGGGGGCAAAAGGGGCCGAGGCGGTGGCAGCGCGCATCGAGGCGCTGGGCATGGCGCTCGTCGAGACGGTGGCGGTGCCGCATCAGGAGGCGCCCCTGGCGCGCGCCCTTGGCGCGGCCAGGGGCGAGATCGTGCTTATCCTTACCGCTTCGGCGACATCGGACGCGCGCGACACCGCGCCTGCAGCGTTGGACATGGCGGGCGGGCGGCTTATCCGATTCGGGATGCCGGTCGATCCGGGCAACCTGTTGTTTCTGGGCGTGATCGGCGAGAAGCCTGTGATCGGCCTGCCGGGGTCTGCGCGCAGCCCGGTGCTGCATGGCGCGGATTGGGTGCTGGCGCGGGTGGCCTGCGGGCTGCCCTGCGGCACAGAGGAGATCGCGGCGATGGGGGTGGGGGGGCTTTTGAAGGAGATCCCCACCCGGCCCCAGCCCCGGCGCGCCCCGCGTGAGTGAGGCAAAGAACGGGGTTCTCAGAACGCCGCTCTCATGCTTTAGTCGCGGATGACAGCCGGGGCGTGGGCGCTACTCTCCGGATCAAGTCACGACAATCAGGGAGGAGCCAATGCCAGAGGTCAGCATGACCGTGAACGGCAAGCCAGCGAAGGGCCAGATCGAAGGCCGCACGCTTCTTGTCGATTTTCTCAGAGATACCCTTGGCCTGACGGGCACGCATGTGGGCTGCGATACCAGCCAGTGCGGGGCCTGCGTGGTGCATGTGGACGGCCGCGCCGTCAAGGCCTGCACCATGTTCGCCGCCGAGGCCGAGGGTGCGGAGATCAGGACCATCGAGGGGATGGCCGAGCCCGACGGCACCCTGCACCCGATTCAGGCTGCGTTCCGCGAGCATCACGGGCTGCAATGCGGCTTCTGCACGCCGGGCATGGTGATGTCGGCCGCGGCCCTTCTGGCCGAGAACCCGACGCCGACAGAGGCAGAGGTGCGGGACTATCTCGAAGGCAATATCTGCCGCTGCACCGGGTACCACAACATCGTCAAGGCGATTCTGGCCGCCTCGGGGCAGGATGTGAGCCGGATCGCGGCGGAGTAGACTAGACGGACAAGAGGGGGCGCTGCCCCCGCGCCTGCGGCGCTCCCCCGGAGTATTTGGGGAACAGTGAAGACGCTGCGGGCTTGATTGGGGGCGACCCCGAGAGATCAGGGAGGATCGTGACATGCCGAAAGACGGAGGCATTGGCGCCAGCACCAAGCGGCGCGAGGACGTGCGGTTTCTGACCGGCAACGGCCATTATACCGATGACATCAACCTGCGTGGGCAGGCCTATGTGCATTTCCTGCGCTCGGACGTGGCGCACGGGCGGCTCAACAAGGTCGATACCAGCGCCGCCGAGGCCATGCCCGGCGTGCTGCGCGTCTTTACCGGCGCGGACTTTGCCGAGATCGGCGGGCTGCCCTGCGGCTGGCTGGTGACGGACCGGTTCGGGCAGCCGATGCAGGAGCCCAAGCATCCGGTGCTGGCACATGGCAAGGTGCGCCATGTCGGCGATCCGATCGCGGCGATCGTGGCCGAGACACGCGAACAGGCGCGCGATGCCGCCGAGGCGATCGTGCTCGATATCGAGGAATTGCCTGCGGTCGTGGACATGAAGGCCGCGCTGGCCGAGGGCGCGACCAAGGTGCATGACGATCTGACCTCGAACCTCTGCTACGACTGGGGCTTTGTCGAGGAAAACAAGGGTGCCGTGGACGAGGCATTCCAGAAGGCCGCGCATGTAACCACGCTGGAATTGGTGAACAACCGCCTTATCGCCAACCCGATGGAGCCGCGCGTGGCGGTGGGCGATTACAACCGCTCGACAGGCGATCACACGCTCTATACCACCTCGCAGAACCCGCATGTGATCCGGCTTCTGATGGGGGCCTTCGTGCTGGGCATCCCCGAGCACAAGCTGCGCGTGGTGGCCCCCGACGTGGGCGGCGGGTTCGGCTCGAAGATCTATCACTATGCAGAGGAGGCGTTCTGCACCTTCGCCGCCAAGGCATTGAACCGACCCGTCAAGTGGACATCGAGCCGGTCGGAGGCGTTCATGTCCGACGCCCATGGCCGCGACCATGTGACGAAGATCGAACTGGCGCTTGACGCGGAGAACAATTTCACCGCGATCCGCACCGAGACCCATGCCAATATGGGCGCGTATCTGTCGACCTTCGCGCCCTCGATCCCGACCTGGCTGCATGGCACGCTGATGGCCGGGAACTACAAGACGCCGCTGATCTATGTGAACGTCAAGGCGGTGTTCACCAACACGGTGCCGGTCGATGCCTATCGCGGCGCGGGCCGTCCCGAGGCCACGTTCCAGATCGAGCGGGTGATCGACAAGGCCGCGCGCGAGCTGGGGGTCGATCCGATCGCGCTCCGGCGGCAGAACTTCATCACCGAGTTTCCCTATGCCACGCCGGTCGCGGTGGAATATGACACTGGCGATTATCACGCCACGATGGACAAGCTGGAGGAGATCGCCGATCTCAAGGGCTTTGCCGCGCGGCGCAAGGAGAGCGAGGCCAAGGGTCGGCTGCGCGGGCTTGGCGTCAACTGCTATATCGAGGCCTGCGGCATCGCGCCGTCGAACCTTGTCGGGCAGTTGGGCGCGCGCGCGGGGCTATACGAGAGCGCCACGGTGCGCGTCAATGCCACCGGCGGCATCACGGTGATGACCGGCAGCCACAGCCACGGGCAGGGGCATGAGACCAGCTTTGCCCAGGTGATTTCCGAGATGATCGGGATCGATGCGGATCAGGTCGAGATCGTGCATGGCGACACCGCCAATTCGCCGATGGGCATGGGCACTTATGGCTCGCGCTCTCTGGCCGTGGGCGGCAGCGCCATGGTGCGCGCCACCGAGAAGATCATCAACAAGGCACGCAAGATCGCGGCGCATCTGATGGAGGCCGCCGAAGGCGATATCGAGCTGAAGGATGGCCGGTTCAGCGTCGCGGGCACGGATAAATCCGTGGCCTGGGGCGATGTCACGCTGGCCGCCTATGTGCCACACAACTATCCGCTGGCGGATCTGGAGCCGGGGCTGGAGGAGACGGCGTTCTATGACCCGTCGAACTTTACCTATCCCTCCGGGGCCTATGCCTGCGAGGTGGAGGTCGATCCCGAGACGGGCCGCGTTACCATCGAGCGGTTCTCGGCGGCGGATGATTTCGGCAACATCGTCAACCCGATGATCGTCACGGGACAGGTCCATGGCGGGATCGCGCAGGGCGTTGGCCAGGCCCTGCTGGAGGGCTGCGCTTATGACGAGAACGGCCAGCTTCTGACCGGCAGTTTCATGGATTACGCCATGCCGCGCGCCGATGATCTGCCGTTCCTTGCCGTCGATCACTCTTGCCAGACACCCTGCACCCATAATCCGCTGGGTGTGAAGGGTTGTGGCGAGGCAGGGGCCATCGGCAGCCCGCCCGCCGTGGTCAACGCGGTGGTGGATGCGCTGCGATCGGCGGGCAGGGATATCACCCATATCGACATGCCGCTGACGCCCGCCCGCGTCTGGGCGGCGATGCAGGGCTGAGGCGAGAGGACGGGACCGGGGGGCCAGCCCCCCGGACCCCCCGGGATATTTCCGGCCAGAAGAAGCGGCATTGAGGCGCTCTGGCCCATGGGAGGAGAGAGAGATGTATGCATTCGAGATTGACCGGCCCAACACCCTGGCCGATGCGGTCAAGGCGCTGGGGGCAGAGGAGGCGCAGGCGCTGGGGGGCGGGCAGACGCTGATCCCGGCGCTGAAGCAGCGGCTGGCGTCGCCAGCGCGGCTGGTGGCGCTGTCGGGGGTGGCCGAGATCAAGGGCATCTGCACCGGCGACGATGGCGCGCTGTGCATCGGGGGCGGCACGACCCATGCCGACGTGGCGGCTGGCGCGGGGGCCTATCCGGCGCTTGCGGCACTTGCTGCCAATATCGGTGATCCGGCGGTGCGCAATCGGGGCACCATCGGCGGCAGCTTGGCCAATAACGACCCGTCGGCCTGTTACCCGGCGGCGGTGCTGGGATCGGGTGCGACGGTGGTGACCACCAACCGGCAGATCGCGGCGGATGATTTCTTCGAGGGGATGTTCACCACCACGCTCGAGGATGGCGAGATCATCACCGAAGTGCGCTTTCCGGTGCCCGAGGCGGCCAGCTATCAGAAGTTCGAGCAACCCGCCTCGCGCTTTGCGCTGGTGGGAGTGTTCGTTGCCAGGTTCGCCGATGGCGTGCGCGTGGCCGTGACCGGTGCATCCGAGGAGGGCGTGTTTCGCTGGTCCGAGGCCGAGGCGGCGCTGTCAAAGGATTTCGCGCCTGCAGCGCTGGAAGGGCTGAGCCTTTCTGGTGACGGCATGATCTCTGACCTTCACGGATCGGGCGATTATCGTGCGCATCTTGTGGCGGTGATGACACGGCGCGCGGTGGCGGCGGCGGGCTGAGGCCCGGATACAAGGGCAGAGGGCCGCGCTTGTTCCCCCCCGGGGGCGCGGCCCTTTCGCATCATGGCCGCTCCGGTTCCAGCACCGTGATCCCGACCGCTGCCGCCCGTGCCAGCCCCTCGTCGAGCGACATCGGGATGTATTCGCCACGCCGCCAGAGTTGCGCCATGTCGTCGTAATGACGACTCAGGAAATGGCCCGATTGACCGGTGGAGATGACGAATACGCTGCTGTCGGGATCCGCGAAATCATAGACCCCGCGATAGCCCGCACCGTGGACATTGTGGAACGGGTCCGGCCCGTCACCGCCGCGCGTTCGCCCGCGCAAAAGGGTGTTGTCTCCCCCCGAGGTGGATTGGCGGATGTTCACGAAATGGCGCAGGAGCGGCACCGTTCCGAGCGTCTGATGATCATGCGTCGCCTGATGCGCGTCGCCCCATCTCAGGCTTTCGAGAGAACGCCCATAACGTTCGCTGATCCAGACCAGCGCGTCGTCGAGTGCCATGCGCGCGATATCGGTGCAGGTTTCGATTGCCGCCGACTGTTTCACGTCGCACCAGGCCGCCGCCCCGTCCACATCACGGAACACGCGCTCGATGAACACCGGGTCGGGGTGGTCGAACTCTCGTGCGAGAGGGCCGAGATCGTCACGGATCAGCCGGTCCATCAGGGCCCGCATCCATGCGACATAGATCAGTGGTTCGGGCAGGTGCTCGTTCATCTCGCCGTTCCAGTCGGCCAGAAGCCCGAGCGCGCGCTGGCGCAACCGTTCGGGCGTTCCCTCCGGGGCGGCCTCGCCGGTGAACCAAAGGTCCGCGCCGATGAGCGGCAGGAGAGAGCGCGCGGTGAAACTCACCGTGTCGAGCTGCGCCTCGATGAAACTGTCGCGCGTGTGCACCTCGCGCCCCTGCATGAGGCGACGCCAGCGATGCACCCGTTGCGTGTCACCCCAGTAATGGCTGACATGCATGGGGAAGGGACGGTCAACGATCTTGTTGTTGGTATTGCCGAGGATGCCGCCCGACGGGTCGATGAAGACAGGATTGGCACTGTCGGGCAAAAACCCCTGCCAGCGGTTTTCCGCCACCCAGCCTCGGCTGGGCATCCGGCCCTGGCTCTCGTGGCGGGCGTCGCGTCGGGGCATGGCGCCGATCAGCTTGAGGGCGATGCCGCGCTCGTCGGCCAGAATGAGATTCTGCGAGGGCGCGATGAACAAGTCGGTGTTTTCCAGTGCCTCGGCGACGGATCCTGCCCTCATCAGCCGCATCGCGGCCATCATCGTCGTGTCACGGTCCGCAAGAGCTGTCCAGCCAATGGCGGCCACATGGCCCGGCGGTGTAACCTCTGCCAGATCGTAATGGCTACCGGGCAGGACCGGGCCATTCTCGGTCCAGCGCAGGGTCAGCGTGACCGGATCGGCCCCTTTTACCTCGACGATGGAGCGAGTGGTGCGAAAGGGCTTCCACCCCTCGGGCGTGCGGTACTCGTCTGCATTGTCGGGGTTCACCTCCTCGATGAACACGTCCTGATCGTCGAGATAGGACGAGGTGATCCCCCAGCCGAGCCGCGCGCTGCGCCCGGTCAGGATCGCCGGGATGCCGGGGATCGTGCCGCCGATGACGCCGCCGGTTTCCAGTTCCAGCCGCGCCAGATACCAGATCGCGGGCGCCGAAAAGCCCAGATGCGGATCATTGGCCAGCAACGTGCCGCCTGTGGCCGAGCGCGACGGGGCCGCGGCCCAGCCGTTCGAGGCACCGGCCAGGGCGGGCCGGTGGAAGGGGGACAGCGGATGCGCCTCGGCCTTGGCCATGCGGGGGCGCGCCGACCAGTCCACACCGGGAAACAGGCTTGCATATTCGGGCAGCGCGGCGATACCGCCACCAGGGGCGAGCGGCACGATATCCTTCAGCCGCTCCGGATCATCTAGCGCAAGCGCGGCGCGCGCGTGCAGCACCTCGCGCCCCAGATGGCCCGACAACTGCACCGCCATCAGCTTGATCAACGCGATGGAATCGGCGGGTTGCCAGGGCGCGATCGGCGCGTTGAAGAGGAACTGCTCGGGCGCGCCGCGGCCCAGAGCCTCTCGGTTGATCTCGGTAAGGCGCGCGTTCACCCCGTCGGAATAGGCCTTGAGCGCCGCAAGCGTTTCGGCATCCTGAGCCGCCACCGAGGCCCGCGCGAGCGTATAGAGGTCGAACCGCCTCAGCGTTGTGTCGATCCTGACGGTGCGCGGCCCGAACACCTCCGATAGGCGCCCCTGCACGGTGCGGCGCATCATCATCATCTGCCAGAGGCGATCCTGCGCATGGGCATAGCCGAGGCCAAAGAAGGTCTCGGCGTCGGTTTGCCCGAAGATATGCGGCACATTCGCATTGTCGCGCACGATCTCGACCGGGGCGTTGATCCCGGTGACGGAAAGGCGATTGCCGTAGTCGGGCAGCGAGCGGGCAAGCAGCATGTAGAGTACCGCGAGTGCGATTACCGCCAGCAGGACCAACCCGCCCGCGATACGCAACAGCCATTTTAGGATCACCGGCATGGGGGCCTTCCCGAGTTTCTGCTTGCATCCCCTTTCCGGATAGTCAGAAATCCCGCCCGAGACAACGGTAACGCGACAGGAGGAACGGGACATGGCAAAATTGGCATTTCTGGGTCTGGGTGTGATGGGCTACCCGATGGCCGGACACCTTCAGGCAGCCGGGCACGAGGTCTGTGTCTACAACCGCACCGCCGCGAAGGCCGAAAAATGGGTGGCCCAGCATGGCGGGTGCCACGCCTCCACCCCGCGCGAGGCGGCGGAGGGCGCTGATTTCGTGATGGTCTGCGTCGGCAATGACGACGATCTGCGCAGCGTCTGCCTCGGTGCGGACGGTGCCTTTGCGGGCATGGACGAGGGCACGATCCTGGTCGATCACACCACGGTTTCGGCCCGGGTCACGCACGCGCTTTACGCGGCGGCAAAATCGGCCGGCATCGGTTTTGTCGATGCGCCGGTCTCGGGCGGGCAGGCGGGGGCCGAGAACGGGCAGCTCTCGATCATGTGCGGTGGCGACGAGGCGCATTACACGGCCGCCGAGCCGGTGATCTCGACCTATGCCAAGCTTTGCCGCCGTCTGGGCGAGAGCGGCGCGGGTCAGATGACCAAGATGGCCAACCAGATCGCCATTGCCGGGCTGGTGCAGGCGCTCTCGGAAGCGCTGCATTTCGCCGAGAAGGCAGGGCTGGACGGGCGCGCGGTGATCGAGGTGATCAGCCAGGGTGCCGCCGGATCGTGGCAGATGGCGAACCGTTACCAGACCATGCTTGATGACAAGTGGAACCACGGCTTTGCGGTGGACTGGATGCGCAAGGACCTGGGCATTTGCCTCGATACCGCCGACGAGGTGGGCGCAAGCCTGCCGGTCACGGCGTTGGTGGACCAGTTCTACAAGGATGTGCAGAAGATGGGCGGCGGGCGGTGGGATACCTCCAGCCTGCTGGCGCGGCTGCGCAAGATGGGCTGACGGGCGGGGGCAGCGCCACGCCTGCCCCCTCACCGTTCTGAAAATACTCATTTCCGACGGTCAGGCCGGGTGGCTCAGCCGCGCATCCGCGCGCCGTCCGCATCAAAAAGCGGTTCCGTGATCAGGCGTGCGGCGCGGCGCTCTCCGAGGATCTCGATTTCCACCTCCAGCCCGTCCTGCGCCACCTCCGCCGGGATGAGCGCCAGCGCGATGGATTTGCCCGTGTGATGCGAATAGCCGCCCGAGGTGCAAAAACCGCGCACCACGCCGCCGATCCAGACCGGCTCGTATCCGTTCACATCGGCGTCCGCGGCGTCCACCTCGAAGGCCACCAGACGCCGCGCGGCCCCCTTGGCGCGCTCGGCCTCGGCCGCGGTGCGCCCGATGAAATCGGCGTTCTTCTTCCACGCGATAAAGCGGTCCATCCCGGTCTCGCCCGGTGTATAATCGGGCGAAAATTCATTGAGCCAGGAGCCGAAGAACCGATCCAGCCGCAGTGACATCATCGCGCGCATGCCGAAAGGCTTCATCCCGTGTTGCTGCCCCTCGGTCCACAGCACCTCCCAGAGCGCCCTTTGCGCCATCGGATCGCAATAGATCTCATACCCCAGATCGCCGGTGTAGCTGACGCGCTGCACGCGGCAATCCACCATGCCAAGGGTCGCGCGGCGCAGATCCATGAACGCCATGTCGGCCACCGCGTCGCGGGTGCAGGCCACCAGCACGTCGCGCGCGCGCGGCCCGGCGATCTGAAACCCGGTGAGGCGGTCGGAGATGTTTTCGACCCTGACCCCCTCGGCCCCGTTTTGCTGGAACCAGCGCATATGGACCGCCTGCGCGCCATAAGAGGCGGTGAGTTGAAAGGTCGCCTCATCGAGGCAGGACACCGTGAAATCGCCCCAGAGCCGCCCCTTGGGCGAGAGCATCGGCATGAGCGAGAGCCGCCCCGGCGCGGGGATACGCCCCGCCATGATCCGGTCGAGCCAGCCGCGCGCATTTTCGCCTGTGATCAGATACTTGCCGAAATTCTGCACCTCGTTGATGCCGACACCCTCGCGCACGGCGCGGACCTCGCGCGCGGTCGCCTCCCAGGCGTTGGAGCGGCGGAAGGACGGGGTCTCGAAACGCGGCTCTTTTTGTTGGCCTACCGCTTCGCTGCTTGAGGCCCCATAGCCTTGCGCGAAGTAATTGACCACCTCCAGCCCGAATTGCGCGCCCCAGACCGCCCCCATGCTGTCAAAGATGTCATACATCGGCGTTTGCCGCAGCGGGCGCGCGGCGGGCAGTTCTTCGTTCGGGTAGGAGACGGAGAATCGTTTCTGATAGTTTTCAATGACTTTCGGGCGGGTATAGCCCGGCGTGATCCAGCCGCCAAAGCGCGCCACGTCCATCGCTGTGACGTCACGCTCGCATTCCCCATGAATCATCCATTGCGCCAGCATGAGGCCGACGCCGCCGCCCTGGCTGAACCCCGCCATCACGCCGCAGGCGGACCAATAGCCGCGCAGGCCCGGAATGGGGCCGACCAGCGGGTTACCATCGGGGGCAAAGGTGAAGGGGCCGTGAATGACCGATTTGACCCCCGCGGTTTCCAGCACGGGGAACCGGCGGTAGGCGAATTCAATGCTGGCCTCGATTTTATCAAGGTTGTCAGGCAAGAGTTCATGGCCGAAATCCCAAGGCGTGCCATCGACCGCCCAAGGTTTGCAGGGCTGCTCATAGAAGCCGATGCAGAGGCCGCGCCCCTCTTGCCTCAGATAGCTTTCGCCCGCCGGGTCCATGACATGCGGGTGTTCGCTGTCGCGCCCGTAAATCTCGGGGATCTCGTCGGTCACGATATACTGATGTTCCATCGGGTGCAGCGGCAGATAGACGCCCGCCATCGCCCCCACTTCGCGCGCCCAGAGGCCGCCCGCGTTGACCACATGTTCGGCATGAATGGTGCCCTTGTCGGTCACCACGTCCCATGTGCCATCGGCGCGCTGCCTGGTTTCGCGCACCATGCAATGCGTCTCGATGGTGGCGCCGCCCATGCGGGCGGCGCGTGCATAGGCGTGGGTGGTGCCCGAGGGATCAAGATGGCCGTCAAGCGGGTCATATAGCCCGCCGATGATGCCCTCTATATTGGTCACCGGCGCGATCTCGCGGATTTCCTCGGGCGTCACGATATGGGTGTCGAGACCCATGTAGCGATGCTTGGCGCGCTCGGCCAGCAGCATGTCAAAGCGGTCGCGGTTGTCCGCCAGCGTGACGCCGCCGACATGGTGCAGCCCGCAGGACATGCCGGTGATCTCTTCGAGTTCCTTGTAGAGGCGGATCGTATAGCCCTGAAGGGCGGCCATGTTGGTATCGCCGTTGAGCGTGTGAAACCCCCCCGCCGCGTGCCAGGTGGAACCTGACGTTAATTCTGATCGTTCCAGAAGCATGACATCCGACCAGCCCAGCTTGGTCAGGTGATAGAGCACCGAACAGCCGACGACGCCGCCGCCGATGACGCAGACGCGCGTTGTGGTTTTCATGGCAGCCTCCCAAGGGTCGTTTCGGACAGACTGACCGCCCGAGCGCCGCGCGCATGTCGGTTTGCGACAGGTCCGGTCGTTTTTCTTGGGGGCGCTACGCCTCGTTGGTTCCGGGCGGCGCGCGGTCAGGCTTGGCGGTTGCCCCACCCGCTTTCGCGGCCTTGAACCTCTGGAGTTTGTCCATCAGCAGGGCGCGGGCCTTGGCGTTGGCGCGACGCACGCGAAAGGCGGTCAGAAACGCCTCTTCGGCGGTCTGAGAGCTTTCGGCGAGAACCTTGGTAATGACGCTCAGCAACTCTTCGTCGCCGGTGACCTCGATCGCCTTGAGCACGTCGCGGGCGAGTTCGTCGGCCATGTCCTCGATCATGCCCATCGGGTGGCCTCAGCGCGTGGTTTCGGTCAGGCGGCGTTTCACATAGCCGGTCACGGAGTCGATCATCGTGTCCATATGCGGCTCGCGGAAGAAGTGATCGGCGCCCTCGATCTGTTCATGGGTGATGGTGATGCCTTGCTGTTCCTGCAGCTTGCCAACAAGCGAGGACGTGTCGGCGGGAGGGGCAACGCGATCTGCTGTCCCGTTGATGATCAGACCGGAGGCCGGGCAGGGGGCGAGGAACGAGAAATCATACATGTTGGCCGGGGGCGCGACCGAGATGAACCCCGTCACCTCGGGTCGCCGCATCAGAAGCTGCATTCCGATCCACGCGCCAAAGGAAAAACCCGCCACCCAGCAATGCTTGGAATTGGCGTTCATGGATTGCAGGTAATCGAGCGCAGAGGCCGCATCGCTCAATTCGCCCACACCCTGATCGTACTCGCCCTGACTTCGGCCCACGCCACGGAAATTGAAGCGCAGCACGGTGAAGCCCATGTTGTAGAAGGCATAGTGGAGGTTATACACCACCTTGTTGTTCATCGTGCCGCCGAATTGTGGGTGCGGGTGCAGGACGATGGCAATGGGCGCGTCGCGGTCGCGCTGCGGATGGTAACGGCCTTCCAGTCGGCCCTCCGGGCCGGGAAAGATAACCTCGGGCATGTGCTACTGTCCTTCTTGCGCGCGCGGGCGATCGGTGTGACGCATTCGCTCTCGCATCCCTGGGCATGGTTCGGATATGATCGGAGCCGGACCGGCTCGAATGCAGATAAGCCCTGTATCGGCCAAGGTCAATCGGTGACGAGCGGGGGAGAGGGCCATGAAACTCAGCACCAAGGGGCGCTATGCGATGGTGGCGCTAGTCGATATCGCGCTTCAACCCGAGGGCGACGTGGTGACATTGGGCGATGTGTCGCGGCGGCAGGATATATCGCTGCCCTATCTCGAACAGCTTTTCGTCAAGCTGCGCCGGGCCGATCTGGTGGCGTCGGTGCGCGGGCCGGGGGGCGGCTATCGGCTGGCGCGGCCCGCCTCGGAAATCCGCGTCGCCGATGTGCTGGCAGCGGTGGACGAGACGGTGGACGCGCTGCACAAGGGGGCGGGGGCCTCTGGCGGGGCCAGCGGGTCGCGCGCGCAATCGCTGTCCAACCGGCTCTGGGAGGGGCTGAGCGCGCATGTCTACGTTTTCCTGCACCAGACCCGGCTGAGCGATGTCGCAGGCAACACGCTTGCGCCCTGTCCGGCGGTGCCGCACCTCTTTTCGCTGGTGGACGACGAATAGCCGCGCACGTTCTTGTAACCTTCGCCCCGCACAGAAAGGCAGCATCGTGGCCAGTCTCAACCGCATCGTCATGCAGAAGGCCACGCGGCGCTGGCTTGAGGGGGTGGAGCCTGCAACGATGGATGCCGCCGAAATCTCGGGCAAGTTCGGGCGGCGATTCGAGTTTCGCAGCTATACCCGCTACCGCTATCCGCGCCACGACATCTGCAAGGGGGCGTTCACCGATGAGGGCGGCGCGGTGGTGCAATATGACATCGTCCTTGCCAATCAGGTCTGGGAGCATCTCGATCGGCCCTATGCCGCGACGCAGAACGTGCGTGCGATGCTGCGCGAGGGGGGGTGGTTCTGGCTCGCGGTGCCGTTCTTCATTCCGTATCACGGCGATCCGGTCGATTGCTCGCGCTGGTCGGCCCGGGGGCTGAAGAACCTGCTGGTCGAGGCGGGATTTCCCGAGGCAAATATCACCGCGCGGCAATGGGGCAACCGCGCCGCCGCGCGGCGCAACCTCGAAGACATCTGGCCGCCGGTCCACGACCCCGAAACCGACGATCTGACCGACGACCCGGCATTTCCCCTCTGCGCCTGGGCGATCGCGCAGAAATAGGGGGGCATGTCCAAGGTCCGTCATCCTCGGGCCTGACCCGAGGATCTCTTGGCGCCCGGAGATCCCCGCTTTCGCGGGGATGACGGGAAAGGGGGATAACGATGAACCTGCCCCGAAGGCCCTGTTGTTCCCTATCCGTTCACAATTTCGGCTTGGACGACTCGCAGCACTCCTCTATGTGATGTCCGGTGGCAAGGGGGCTCTCATGGCCGAACTCAAGACGATCTCCGTGCGCGGTGCGCGCGAGCATAACCTCAAGAATATCGACGTGGATATTCCGCGCGATCAGCTGGTGGTGATCACTGGCCTGTCGGGGTCTGGCAAGTCGAGCCTTGCCTTTGACACGATCTATGCCGAGGGGCAGCGGCGCTATGTCGAATCCCTCAGCGCCTATGCGCGGCAGTTTCTCGACATGATGGAAAAGCCGGATGTGGATCACATCAGCGGCCTGTCCCCCGCCATTTCCATCGAGCAAAAGACGACATCGAAGAACCCGCGCTCGACCGTGGGCACCGTCACCGAGATCTACGATTACATGCGGCTGCTGTTTGCCCGCGTCGGCACGCCCTATTCGCCCGCCACCGGCCTGCCCATCGAGGCGCAACAGGTTCAGGACATGGTGGACCGGGTCATGGCGATGGAGGAAGGCACGCGCGCCTATCTGCTGGCCCCCATCGTGCGCGACCGCAAGGGCGAGTATCGCAAGGAATTTCTGGAGTTGCGCAAGCAGGGCTTTCAGCGGGTCAAGGTGGATGGTGAGTTCCACGAGTTGGACGAGCCGCCCGTTCTGGACAAGAAATTCCGCCACGACATCGACGTGGTGGTGGATCGTCTGGTGGTCAAAGAGGGGCTGGAGACGCGGCTTGCGGACAGTTTCCGCACCGCGCTTGATCTGGCGGACGGGATTGCGGTGCTGGAGACTGCGCCCAAGGACGGCGAGCCGGAGCGTATCACCTTTTCGGAGAAATTCGCTTGTCCGGTCAGTGGCTTCACCATCTCCGAGATCGAGCCGCGGCTGTTTTCCTTCAACGCGCCGTTCGGGGCCTGCCCCGATTGCGGCGGGCTGGGGGCGGAGTTGTTCTTTGACGAGCGCCTTGTGGTGCCCGACGAGGCGCTCAGGCTGGCGGATGGGGCGATTGCGCCCTGGCGCAAGGGAAAATCCCCCTATTTCACGCAGACGATCAATTCCATCGCCAGGCATTACGAATTTGACCGCAACACGCCATGGAAAGACCTGCCCGCCCATGTCAAACAGGTGTTTTTGCATGGCTCTGGCGAGGACGAGATCAATTTCCGCTATGACGAGGGCGGCCGCGTCTATCAGGTGAGTCGGGTGTTCGAGGGTGTGATTCCCAATATGGAACGCCGCTATCGCGAGACGGATTCGGCATGGGTGCGCGAGGAATTCGAACGCTATCAGAACAATCGCCCCTGCGGTGCCTGCGGCGGCTACCGGCTGCGCCCCGAGGCATTGGCGGTGCGGATTGCGGGGCTTCATGTCGGGCAGGTGGTGCAGATGTCGATCCGCGAGGCGCATGACTGGTGCGCGACCGTGCCGGAGCATCTGGGCAAGCAGAAAAACGAGATCGCCCGCGCCATTCTCAAGGAAATCCGCGAGCGGCTGGGGTTTCTGGTCAATGTGGGTCTGGATTACCTGACGCTCTCGCGCAGTGCCGGCACGCTGTCGGGCGGCGAGAGCCAGCGCATCCGGCTGGCAAGCCAGATCGGCAGCGGGTTGACCGGCGTGCTTTATGTGCTGGATGAGCCGTCGATCGGTCTGCATCAGCGCGACAATGGGCGGTTGTTGCAGACGCTGCGCAATCTGCGCGATCAGGGCAATACGGTGATCGTGGTCGAGCATGACGAGGAGGCCATTCGCACCGCCGATTACGTCTTTGACATTGGCCCCGGTGCCGGGGTGCATGGCGGCCGGGTGGTGAGCCATGGCACGCCCGAGGCGGTGGCGGCCGATCCGGCCTCGCTGACCGGGCAATACCTGTCGGGCGCGCGCGAGATTGCGGTGCCGGAGGTGCGGCGCAAGGGCAACAAGAAGAAGCTGACCGTGGTCAGGGCGACCGGCAACAACCTCAAGGAGGTGACGGCCACGTTTCCGCTGGGGCAATTCGTCTGTGTTTCGGGCGTGTCGGGTGGCGGCAAATCGACGCTGACCATCGAGACGCTGTTCAAGACCGCCTCCATGCGTCTGAACGGCGCGCGCCAGACGCCCGCGCCCTGTGAAACCATCAAGGGGCTGGAGCATCTCGACAAGGTGATCGACATCGACCAACGCCCCATCGGGCGCACGCCGCGCAGTAACCCGGCCACCTATACCGGGGCGTTCACGCCGATCCGGGACTGGTTCGCCGGTCTGCCCGAGGCCAAGGCGCGCGGCTACAAGCCGGGGCGCTTTTCGTTCAACGTCAAGGGCGGGCGCTGCGAGGCCTGTCAGGGCGATGGTCTGATCAAGATCGAGATGCATTTCCTGCCCGATGTCTATGTCACCTGCGAGACCTGCAAGGGCGCGCGCTACAACCGCGAGACGCTGGAAATCAAGTTCAAGGGCAAGAGTATTGCCGACGTGCTCGACATGACAGTCGAGGACGCGCAGGCGTTCTTCAAGGCGGTCCCGAGCATCCGCGAGAAGATGGATGCGCTGATGCGCGTGGGGCTGGGCTATATCAAGGTGGGTCAGCAGGCGACCACGCTTTCGGGCGGCGAGGCACAGCGCGTGAAGCTGTCAAAGGAACTCAGCAAGCGCGCGACAGGGCGCACGCTCTACATCCTCGACGAGCCGACCACGGGGCTGCATTTCGAGGATGTGAAGAAGCTCTTGGAGGTGCTGCATGAATTGGTCGATCAGGGCAATTCGGTGGTGGTGATCGAGCATAACCTCGATGTGATCAAGACCGCCGACCATATCATCGACATCGGCCCCGAGGGCGGCGATGGCGGCGGCGAGATCGTGGCCGTGGGCACGCCAGAGGAGGTGGCCGAAGAGCCGCGCAGCCATACCGGGCGCTATCTCAAGGAGATCTTCGCGGCGCGTCGGGTGGCGGCGGAATAGCCGCTGAACCCGAGATCAGCGTCGGTCAGACATGAAAATACCCGCGCAACGCCTGTGCGTCGCGCGGGTTCCCCACGGGTGGCGGGGTCAGTATCCGAGCGCGGTGCGCGCGGCCTCGAGCGCGGATTGCAGTTGGTCGGGATTGTCCTGCGCGGCGCGGATCCCCTCGATAAGCAGGGTCTTCTGCATTGCGTCAAGCCCGGACTCTTCGATCAGGTTGCGCACACGCGCCATGTCAAAGCCCTCGATGGTCAGTGCCTCGGGAGCCTGACCCTCGGCGGTCTGACCTTGGTCCATGGCTTGGGATGTGGGCTCGGTGCCGGTTTCGGTGGCTTGAGCGGCTGTCTCGCTCGCCGCTTCTGTCGCCTCGGTTGCGGTTGCACCGATCGTTTCCTGCGCAGCACTGACCGCCTCCTGCGCAGCCTCGACGGCCTCTTGCGCGGTCTCGGTCACGGCGGTGGCGGCGTCGGACGCTGCCTCCTGCGCGGCCTCGACCGCCTCTCCCGCTGCGGTTGCCGCTTCCTCGAGCGCTGTCGGGGCCTCGACTTCGGCGGTCGTGCCGGTCACGGTCTCGACCACCTCATTGACCGATTTGCCGGTAAACAGCATGTAGCCACCCCCCAGCACGATCACGGCCAGAACGATCCAGATCAGGTTTCTCATACCATGCTCCTCAACATCCTTGCGGGTTGCCACATCGTTGCGGCCCCTTCACAAGGCCGTGTGTCACATGGCGCTCTCGTGGAAAAGCAACAAGGATAAGAACGCTTGATTTAGGCTCTCTCCCGCCGATTTTGCGGCTTGAAAGCCGCTATTCCCGCGTTTACCTTGCACCGCCAAATATAGCCGACAAATGCAACAATCGAAGGACCAAAGCCATAGCCCGCAGACCTCACAACGCGCCCCCCACGCGCGAAACCGGACCCCGCATAAACGAGCGTATCCGTGCCGATGAAATCCGACTGATTGGTGCCGATGGCGAGAATGTCGGGGTCGTATCCCCGCAGCGCGCACTCGAAATGGCTGAGGAAGCCGGGCTCGACCTGGTCGAAATCTCTCCCAATGCGACACCTCCGGTCTGCAAGATCATGGATTTCGGCAAGTTCAAGTATGAACAGCAAAAGCGCGAAGCCGAGGCCCGCAAGAAGCAGAAGATCATCGAGGTCAAAGAGGTCAAGTTCCGTCCCGGCACCGACACGCATGACTACGAGGTCAAGATGCGCAACGTTCTGCGTTTTCTGGAAGGCGGCGACAAGGTGAAGATAACCCTGCGCTTTCGCGGCCGCGAGATGGCGCATCAGCATCTCGGGCGAGAGTTGCTCGAGCGCATCGCCGAGGATGTCAAGGAACTCGGTCGGGTCGAGAACATGCCAAAGATGGAAGGCCGCCAGATGATCATGATCATCGGCCCCGCTCCGAAATGATCGACCGTCATCCGTGACTTTTCCCCGCCACGAATACCGCGTCATTCCCGCGCCCAAGCGCGGCCGCAAGGCCCCCGGCGTCAAGACGCCGGAGGGCCGCTTTGCTCTTGGGCTGGAGGACGTGCTCAACGAGATGGCGCGCGAGGGCTGGACCTATCTGCGCAGCGACATCCTGCCCAGCGAAGAGCGGCAGGGTCTGACCTCGACGGCGACGATCTATCGCTCGGTGCTGGTTTTCATGCGCGAGATCACGCCGCCGTTGGTGACCGAGTCGCTTGCGCCCGAAGATGTGGCGGCGGGCATGGCCCCATTGCCGCGCTCTGACTGAACGGCCTTTGAATTCTTCTTTGAGATGAAACCCTTGCCGCCGGTCACGGTTCGGCAAGGGACCGCCGTGTCACCAGAATGTCACGGTTTTTTTGTCCCGCCCCCCTTCTATTCGGCGCGTTTTGGCATACACTCTGCGCCCTGACTCGTTGAGGTGTCCCGATGTCCAAGACTGATCCTTTCGGCTTTGACCTGTCCGTTTCGTCGGCCAAGCGCAAGAATCCGCGTGGGCGACGGGGCATGTCCGGGGCGTCGGAAACCTCGAAACGGACTTGTGAACATGAGGGTTGCACCGAGGCGGGGCTCTACCGCGCGCCGAAATCTCCTGACCTGCTGGACGAATACCTCTGGTTCTGTCAGGACCATGTGCGCGAGTACAATCTGAAGTGGAATTTTTTCGAGGGCACGACCGAGGCTGAACTGAACGCGCAGCTTTCGCGCGACAAGGTCTGGGAGCGTGAAACACGCCGTTTTACCGATCCCGAGGCGCGAGCCTGGGCGCGGCTTGGCATCGAGGATCCGCATCAGGTTCTGGGTGACAACGCCACCCGTAATCCCGGCCGCAAGCAGGGCGGCGGGCGCAAGCTGCCGCCGACCGAGCGGCGCGCGCTGGACATCCTCGAAGCCGACGATGACTGGACAAAGGCTGACCTGCGCAAGGCCTACAAATCGCTGATCAAGGTGCTGCACCCCGACATCAATGGTGGTGACCGCAGTCAGGAAGAGCAGTTGCAACAGGTCGTCTGGGCCTGGGATCAGCTCAAGGACAGCCGCAATTTCAAGTAGCCGGTGACAAGGTCACAGAGCGCTGCGCCACCGCGTGACAGGATCGCCGCATCAACCATGAAAGGCGATCCCATGCTCAAGAAGAATGTTGGCACCCTCGACCGCGCGCTGCGCATCATCCTTGGCGTTGCGTTGCTGGCAGGTTTTTTCTTCAACCGCGATGCGGCCTATAGCTGGCTTTACCTGATCGGAGTCGTGCCGCTGGTGACGGGGCTGATCTCCTCCTGCCCGCTCTACACGATCTTTGGGCTGAGAACCTGTCCGCTTGAAAAGAGATAAGGCAGGTTTTCGCGCATCGGGCGGTTTGCGGGTTGGCTCCTTGCGTCGCAAGGCCCATCTTGTCAGCAATGACAGCTTCAGGAGGATCGAAGATGCGCCAGACGTTTCTTGTTGCCGCCGCCCTAGCGGCCCTGACGGCTGCTCCCGCTTTGGCCGATCCGCCGGGCGCGTGCCCTCCTGGTCTGGCCATGAAAGGCACGGGCTGCCTGCCGCCGGGACAGGCGAAGAAGATCTATGGCATTGGCGAGCGGATCGATGACGGTCAACTGATTCGCCATCCGGGGCGGCACGGGCTTGACCCGAAACATACCTATTACCGGGTGGGGGATCACGTCTATCGGGTGGACCGCGAAACGCGCGAGGTGCTTGATCTGATCGGGGCGGTGGCACGCGTTCTGAACTGAAGCGCGCCGCGCCCGCGCCCGGCCCTGTCAGTCGAGGAACGCCTTTTCCACCACATATTCCTTGGGGTCGGAATTGGCGCCTTCGCGCAGCCCGTAGCCTTCAAGCAACGCCTTGATTTCAAGGTTGAAGGCGAGGTTGCCGCAGACCATGGCGCGGTCGGTTTCGGGCGAGAGGGGGGCAACGCCCAGATCCGTGAACACCGCGCCAGAGCGCAGGAGATCGGTGATGCGGCCCATCTTGGGACTCTGCTCGCGCGTCGTCGTGGGATAATAGCGCAGCTTGTCGGCAAAACCCTCGCCGATCAACTCCTCCAGCATCTCGTCGCTGCGGATGCTCTCGATCAATTCGGCCCCATAGGTCAACTCACCCACTTCCCGGCAGGTATGGGTAAGGATGATATCGTCATAATCCTCGTAGGTCTGCGGGTCGCGCAGCAGCGAGGCAAAGGGTGCGATCCCCGTGCCGGTTGCAAAGAACCAGAGCCGCTTGCCCGGCAAGAGCGCGTCATGCACCAGCGTGCCCACGGGCTTGGGTCGCAGGATGATCTCGTCGCCGGGCTGGATATTCTGGAGGCGCGAGGTGAGCGGACCGTCGGGGACCTTGATCGAGTAGAATTCAAGTTCGTCATCCCAGGACGGCGAGGCGATGGAATAGGCGCGCAGGAGCGGCTTTTCGAGCCCCGTTTTCTCGTCCGTCTGCATCAGCCCGATCATCACGAATTCGCCAGAGCGGAACCGCAGGCTTGCGGGCCGCGTCACCCGGAAGGCGAACAGCCGGTCGGTATAGTGCTTGACCGATGTTACCACCTGCGCGTCGGGCAGGGTGAGGGTCTTGGGCGCTTTCGCGGTGGCTTGGGTCACGGGGCTTATCTCATTCATTGTGTCGCTTGCCGGTGCATCTGAACCGACATCCTCTTTTAATCTTTGACCTATGTCAGGGGAAGGCGATTATCAGCCGCGCAACCGCGCCTGATAATCGTGGCACTGCCAGTTCGCGCGGAAGAGCCAGTCGGCTTCGGGCTGGCGCGCGGCGAGCGCGTCGGAGATTTCCACCTCATCGAAGCCCGCGCGCCGCGCCATGGCGTATTGATCGGCGATCACATGGCCAGCGGCGCGCAGCCGCCCACGATAGCCCATGAGCCGCAATTGCCGCGCGATGGAAAAGCCGCGCCCGTCGGCGGGGCCGGGAAAGGCCACGCGGATGAAGCGCACAGCCTTCAGACGCCCCGCCAGATCGGCGGGGTTGGTGTCCTCGGGCAGATCGAGCGCGGTGGTGCTTGCGCCGGCCTCGGCCAGAGGTGTGATGGGGTTGGTCCAGTCATCGCGGCCAAAGCCGCTATCGGTGACGACGATGCTCATGCGGAAACTCCTTTTCGCACCATTTTGCCATTCACAAAATGGATGCCACATTCGGTCTTGTCCTGATTGCGCCAGCGGCCCGCGCGCGGGTCTTCATCGGCGCGCACCGGGCTGGTGCAGGGCATACAGCCGATGGAGGGATAGCCGCGCGCCACCAGCGGATGCCGGGGCAGGCGGTTTTCCTCCATATAGGTGCGGATATCCTCACGCGCCCAATGGGCCAGCGGGTTGACCTTGATGCGCCCGGTGCCCTCCTCGACCTCGAAGAAATCGAGCGCGGCGCGGGTGCCGGCCTGATAGCGTTTGCGCCCGGTGATCCAGCCGTCGAAACCGCTCAGCGCGCGCAACAAGGGAACGGTCTTGCGCAGCGCACAGCAGGCGTCGGTATCGCGCAGGTGGAGCGTGTCACCGGGGTCATGGCTGCGCAGGTCGGCAGGGGTGGCGCGGATGATGCGCAGATCGCGCAAGGCCAACCGCTCGGCCAGTTCCTGCTGATAGACCAGCGTTTCGGCAAAGAGCATCTCCGTGTCGATGAAAATGACCGGCGTTGCCGTCCGCGTGACCGAGACCATATGCAAAAGCACGACGGATTCCGCGCCAAAGCTGGAGACAAGCGCCAGCTTGCCCGCCTGTGGATCGCGCAACGCATGTTCAAGCACTGACACCGCCGAATGATGGCGGTATCGGTCGTTGAGCGCGTGAACCCGTGATCTCAGGTCACTCTGCGGCATGGGCGCGGGCCTCTTGGTCATAGAGCGCGGATTTGAAGGGGGCCATCCCGAGGCGGTTGTAGGTCTCAAGAAAGGTCTCTTCTGGCCCGTCGCGCAGGTCGAGATAGGCGAAGATCAGGCGCTCGATGGCGGGCACGATCTCGTCATAGGCAAAGCCCGGCCCGGTGCGGGTGCCGATGGTCGTGGTCTCGGACGGATCGCCGCCGAGGGTGATCTGATAGTTTTCCACCCCGGCACGGTCGAGGCCAAGGATACCGATATGGCCGACATGGTGATGCCCGCAGGCATTGATGCAGCCCGAGATCTTGATCTGGAGATGGCCGACCTCATGCTCGATCTTGAGCGCGTCAAGCCGGGTGGCGATGCCTTGGGCCACGGGGATCGAGCGGGCGGTGGCCAGCGCGCAATAATCCATGCCGGGGCAGGCGATGATATCCGAGGCGAGGCCGATGTTGCCGGTGGCAAGGCCCATGGTTTTCAGCGCGGCATGGACGGCGGGAATGTCGGCCAGGGCCACATGCGGCAGCACGAGGTTCTGCGCGTGGCTGGCGCGGATGTCGTTGTGGCCATAGCGTTCGGCCAGATCGGCGACGAGGCGCATCTGATCCGCCGAGGCATCCCCGGGGGTTTCGCCATGCGCCTTGAGGCTGATGGTGACGATGCCGTGATCGGCGTGTTTGTGCGGCGTCACATTGGTATCGGCCCAGGCGCGGAACACCGGATCGGCATCGCGGGCGGTGTAATAGGGGGCGGCGTCACGCTCGGGCAGGGTGGGCGTGACAAAGGCCGCGTTGATCCGCGCGAGCCAGTCCTGATCGACGCCGGTAAAGGCCGCGCGGCGGCGGGGAAATTCCTCTTCGACCAGAGCGCGGATTTCATCAAGGCCGTTCTCGAACACGGTGATCTTGATTCGCGCCTTGTATTTGTTGTCGCGCCGTCCGATGCGATTATAGGTCGCCAGCACGGATTCGAGATAGGGCAAAAGGTCTGCACGGGGCAGGAAATCGCGCAAGAGTTTGGCCACCATCGGCGTGCGGCCCATGCCGCCGCCAACCCAGACCTCGAAACCGCGCACCCCGTCACGCTCGATGATCTTGAGGCCGATGTCATGGATCTTCATCACGGCGCGGTCGCTGTCCGAGGCGATGACGGCGATCTTGAATTTACGCGGCAGGAACTGGAATTCCGGGTGGTCGGTGGACCATTGCCGCACCAGTTCGGCCACCGGGCGGGGGTCTTCGATCTCATCCGCAGCGGCACCGGCGAAATGATCCGAGGTCACGTTGCGGATGGTGTTGCCGGAGGTCTGGATGGCGTGCATCCCCACCTCGGCCAGCGCATCGAGCATGTCGGGCACATCGCGCAGTTGCGGCCAGTTATACTGAATATTGGTGCGGGTGGTGAAATGGCCATAACCCTTGTCCCACCGCTCGGCCAGATAGGCCAGTTGGCGCAGCTTGGCCGGGTCAAGCGAGCCATAGGGAATGGCGACACGCAGCATGTAGGCGTGCAGTTGCAGGTAAAGCCCGTTCATCAGACGCAGCGGGCGGAACTCATCCTCGGTGAGGCCCCCCGCCACGCGCCGCTCCACCTGTGCGCGGAACTGGCGGTTGCGCTCTGCGAGGAAGGCGCGGTCGAAGTCGTTGTAGGTATACATCTGGGTGTCCTTTCCGGGGGAAGGTCGCGGGTCAGGCGCGCGACTGTCCTTCGGATTGCTTGCCGTGAAAGAGGTTCGAGGGGCCCGTCCGGCGAAATTCCTCGCGGAAATGGGTGGGCTCGGGGCCGTTCGGGCCGCGGCGCATATCGGCGAGATAGGCGCCGACGATTTCGCCCGCGCGCGCCTGCGCCTGCAAAAGGCGATAATCGGCATCGGCCTCGTCGATCAGCACTTCGGCTTCTGACAGATGCCGGGTCCAGCGGTCATCGGCGGTGAGATAGACCACATCGCCCTCGATCAGGGCGTTGGCGGTCACGACCTTGGGGGTGAACTCTTTGGCCATGTCAGGCAAACTCCTGTCGAGATTGTGAAATCCTGGCCTCTGCCGCACGGGGGGCGAGGCCGAGAAAGGTGAGCGCGGGGCCGCTGAGCGCGGCGGCGTCGAGATCGGCGGGCAGCCGGTCGAGTGTGGTGGCAATCACACGCTGGTTGGGGCGGGCGGCGTTTTCCACGACGGTCACGGACGTGGCGCGGTCCGCGCCGTGCATCAGCAGCCGCCCCTGCACGAAGCGCGCGGCGCGCTTGCCCATGTAGATCGCGGCCACCTCGCCGGGGCGCGCCAGCATGCGCCAATCGTGATCGGCAAAACCGGCCATGTCATGCCCGGTCAGAAAGCGCACAGCGGCGTTGCGCCCGCGTTTCGTCAGGCTCTGGCCGATGGCGGCGGCGGCGGCGGAGGCGGCGGTGATGCCGGGCACGATCTCGAAGGTGAGGCCAGCAGCCTCTATCGCCTCGATTTCCTCGTCGAGCCGCCCGAACACGACCGGATCGCCGCCCTTGAGGCGCACGACACGCGCACCGGCGAGCGCGTGGCCGGTGATGAGCGAATTGATCACCGCTTGCGGGGTGGACGGGCCGAACCCCTCCTTGCCGGCGGCCACAAGTTGCGCGCCCGGCCGGGCGAGTGCGAGGATATCCGCGCTGACCAGTCGGTCATGGATCACCACATCGGCCGCCGCGATGAGGCGCAGTGCCTTCAAGGTCAGCAGATCGGCGTCTCCGGGGCCCGCGCCGACAAAGGCGACTGGCGTGAACAGGGGCGTTCTGGCGGGCATGGCGGCAGCGATTCCGAGCTGTTTGACTTCCCTGTTAATATAGGAAATATTCCCATATAAAGGCTATATAGCACGCAGAATAAGAACATTTGTTCTGTACGTGTCAGAATGAGGGCCGCGCGTTCCTCAATCGGAGTAATGTTGGAATGACCGTCCGCATAGACGATCTCGATCGGAAAATTCTTGTGCAGCTCCAGCAGGATGCAGGGCAATCGCTCGACGATATTGCGCGCAATGTGGGGTCAAGCAAGACGCCCGTGTGGAACCGGATCCGCAAGATGCGCGAGGCCGGTGTGATCCGGCAACAGACCTGTCTGCTCGACCCGGAGGCGCTCGGGTTCGAGGCGTGTTTCTTCGTGTTGATCCGCACGTCGGAACATGATGCCGACTGGCAGGCCCGGTTTCTGGAATCGCTGAAGAAGCGCCCCGAAGTGCAGGAGGCGCATCGGCTGGCAGGCGATATCGACTATATTCTCAAGGTGCGTGTCGCTAATGCGCGGGCCTATGACGTGTTCTATCAGGCGCTGATTTCGGAAGTGAAGATTCACAACGTCACCGCGCTCTTGTCGATGGAAGAGATCAAATCGACGGTGATGCTACCGTTGTGAGGGGAAAGGGGGCGCTGCCCCCGTCGCGCATCCGCGCGACTCCCCCGGAGTATTTTTTGAACAGTGAAGGGTCAGGCATCTTCGAGCGCGGTTATGATCGGGGAAAAATCCTGTGACCTGAGGCTCGCGCCGCCGACGAGCGCGCCGTCCACGTTGGGAATCGCGAAGATCTCGGCGGCGTTTGCGGGCTTGACCGATCCACCGTAGAGAAGGCGCAGGCCGTCGGCCTCTGTCTTGCCCAGGCGGTCGGTGAGAAGCGCGCGGAGCACGTCATGCACCTCGGCAATCTGCGCCGTGCTGGGCGTGAGGCCGGTGCCTATGGCCCAGACCGGCTCGTAGGCGATGACGGTATTGGCAGCGGTGGCGGTGTCGGGAAGCGAGGCGTGGAACTGATCGGCGATGATGGCGAGGGTTTGCGCGCCTTCGCGCTCGGCCAGTGTCTCGCCGAGGCAGATGACCGCGATGAGATTTACGGCGTGGGCGGCGCGGGCCTTGTCCGCGATCAGGGCGCTGGTTTCCTTGTGATCCTCGCGCCGCTCCGAATGGCCGACAATGATCGCCTGCGCCCCCGCATCGGCCAGCATCGGGGCGGAAATGTCGCCCGTATGGGCGCCCGAAGCGGCGGTGTGGCAATCCTGCGCGCCGATCATCAGAGGGGTGTCGGCGGCGAGCGAGGCTGCCCGCGCCAGTAGCGTGGCGGGGGGACAGATCAGAATGTCGACGGTCGGCGCGGTATGGGCGACAGCGAGCGCTGCGATCTCGCTCAGGCTTGCCATGGTGCCGTTCATCTTCCAATTTCCGGCGGCCAGCCTGCGTTTCATTCCTTTTTCCTTTCAATGCCTTGCCAGACGGTTTTCACATGTCTGCGAATTTGATCGATTCGCCGCAGCCGCAGGCTTCGGTTACGTTCGGATTGTTGAAGACAAAGCCGGATTCGAGCAGGGAGGTCCGGTAATCGATCTCTGTGCCGAACAGGAACATCTGCGCCATGGGCGCTATCAGCACGCGCGCGCCATCCTGTTCGACCACCTCATCGTGGGGATCGACCTCGGAGACATACTCCATCGTGTATTCCATGCCCGCGCAGCCCCCCTTCTTGATGCCAAGTCGCAGCCCTTTGGCCCCGTCTCGGTCCATAAGGCGCGAGATCTGCGCGACCGCTGCCGGGGTCAGGGTGACGGCTTGTCTTCCGGGAATTCCGAACATGAGCTTTGCCCTTCAGTCCTTTGATTTCTACATGAAACCCAGCTCAAGCCGGGCCTCGTCGCTCATCATGTCCATGCCCCATTGCGGCTCCCATGTCAGGTGCACATCGACCTGCTTGACGCCTGCAAGCGGCTCGACGGCATCGGCGACCCAACCGGGCATGTCGCCAGCCACGGGACATCCCGGCGCGGTGAGCGTCATGGTGATGTTGACCGCGTTCTCGGGGCTGATGTCGATCGTGTAGATCAGCCCGAGATCGTAGATATTCACCGGGATTTCAGGGTCATAGACGGTGCGGCACGCCTCGACGACCTGCTCGTAGAGCGGGTGATCGGTGGTGGAGGGGGCGATGAGCGGTGTCCCCTGAAGCGGTTCGGCTGCGGTCATTCTGTCTGTCCTGCGCTTATTCCGACCAAAGATATAAGATTTATACGGCCCCGCGTCCAGAGGCACGCGGTTTACGGGGTTGTGCGCGACGTGAAAGGCTCAGCCGGGGGTCTTGCGCCGCCGCACCGGGGCGGGGCGGGCCTGTGCCTCGATCATCTCGTAAAGGGCGCCTGCGATGTTCTTGGCGGTCGCACCCTCGATCCCCTCGAAGCCGGGAGAGGAGTTCACCTCGAGCACCTTCGGCCCCGTATCGGCGCGCAAAAGATCGACCCCGGCGAGGTTGAGATCGAACACGCGCGCCGCGCGGATGGCCGTCTCGCGCTCGGCCTTGGTGATGCGCACGGATTTGGCAGAGCCGCCGCGATGCAGATTGGAGCGGAAATCGCCCTCGGCGCCGGTGCGCTTCATCGAGGCCACCACGCGCCCGCCGATGACAAGGCAGCGGATATCCTCGCCCGCTGCCTCCTTCACGAAGTCCTGAACGAGGAAATTCGCCTTGAGCCCGCGAAAGGCGTCGATCACCGATTCGGCCGCCTTGCGCGTTTCGGCGAGCACCACGCCCTTGCCCTGCGTCGATTCGAGGAGCTTGACGATGAGCGGTGCGGTGCCCACGAGACCGATGAGGTTGCCGGTATCCTTGGGTGAGGCGGCGAAAGCGGTGTTGGGCATCCCCACCCGCGCGCGCGCCATCAGCTGATGGGCATAAAGCTTGTCGCGGCTGGCGGTGATGCCTGCCGAGGGGTTCACGCAGAAGGTGCCGATGGTCTCGAACTGGCGGATCACGGCGGCGCCATAGGCGGTGACAGAGGCCCCGATGCGCGGGATCACGGCGTCATAGCGCGGCAGGCGCTTGCCGTCGTAATGCACCTCCGGCGCCAGGGCGTTGATCGCCATGTAGCAGCGCGTGGTGTCGATCACCTCGACCGAATGGCCGCGCGTCTCGCCTTCTTCCACAAGGCGGCGGGTGGAATAATTGTCTTCACGCGAGAGCACGGCGATGCGCAGCGCACGCTTGGGTTGGGCGGCGCGCATCCGCGAAGTGTGATAGACGTCATAGCTGAGTTCGGGTTGCAGGAAACGGTCGGTGGCGACGATCGAGATATGGTCCTTGAGCGCCTGCCGCCCGAGCAACATGCGGCTTGTCATGGAGGATCGGTTGGTCAGCGTGATCTCGATGGGCCATTGATTGCCGCTGACCGAGAGCGTGCTTTGGATCACATAGCGCAATTCGCGCTCGCCATTGGAGGACGCCACTTCTCGGCGGTCGATGATCGGGGCCGAACAGGGGATCACCAGATCGTCGCGGCCCGGAATCGGGTGGACGGTAAAGCGCACCTTGGGGCGGGTGGACGGCCCGAAGGTCTCGATGTCGAAGGCATGGAGCGCGGAGGTGCGCGCGCCGGTATCGACCTTGGCCTTGATCGCAGGCACGCCCAGATCGGGCAGCGAAATCCATTCCTCCCAGCCGAATTGCAGGGGCTGGGGTGCGGTGTCGTCGGTCATGGCCTTGGTCCTTTCCGGGGGCGCGCGCGGCTCATAGCCGCGATGCGGTCAGGGCTGCAAGGGCTGTCCTATTTGTTGATGTCCTCGCGGATCACGCGGGTCTGGTCGTCAGGGCGGCGCAGCGCACGGCGCAGCACGATCCACGACAGGAGCGAGAAGAGCACGAAAATCGCCAGAAGCGCCGAGAGGCCGAGATCGAGCGGCAGCAGCACCAAGAGCGCCACCAGCGCCGCGCCAGCGGCAAAGCCCAGAAGCACGAAACCCGGCAGCACGGTTTCGAGAATGGCAAAGACCAGCGCCGCCGCCGCCCAGACCCACCAGAGCTGCCAGAGCGCGGACATCAGCCGCGCCCTTTCAGCATCTGGAAGGCGTTGCCGAACGCTTCGACCGCGTTGGCGGGCAGCACGATGGTCTGGTTGCCCGAGCCCCTGGCCATGGCGTCAAGCGCCTCGACCTGCTTCAAGGCCACCTGGTATTGCGCCGCCTCAAGCCCGTTTTCGGCGATGGCGCGGGCCACGACCGAGGTGGCATAGGCCTCTGCGTCGGCTTGGATGCGGCGAGCCTTGGCCTGTTGCTCGGCGGCGTAAAGCTCGGCATCGGCGGTCAGCTCTACGGCGCGTTTCTGGCCCTCGGCCTCGGTCACATGGGCACGGCGGGCGCGTTCGGCGTTGAGTTGCTGAAGCATGGCCGACCGGGTGGCCTCATCGAGATTGACGTCGAGGATCTCGGCGCGCGTCACCTCGATCCCCCAGTCATCGACCGCGTCCTCCACCAGCGCCTTGATCGTCGAGATGAGTTGCGAACGGTGCGATTGCACGTCGTCGAGATCGAGCTTGCCGATCTCGGCGCGCACGATGCCCGCCACGGTGGTGGCAATCGCCCCGTCCACGTCGCGGATGCGATAGACGGTCTTTTCCGGTTGCAGGATGCGATAGAACACGGAAGTTTCCACCTCCAGCAGCACGTTGTCGCGGGTGATCGCGTCCTGGCTGGCGTTGGGCAACTGGCGTTCGAGGATCGAGATGCGATGCGCCACCTTGTCGAGGAACGGCACGATCAGGTTGATGCCGGGGCCAAGCACCTTGTGCAGCTTGCCGAAGCGTTCGACCACGTATTGCTCGGATTGCGGCACGATCTGGAGGCCGCGCGTGATGATCAGCAGCCCGAAGATCGCAATGAGGATCCACAGGATATTGGCGGAGATCAGCTCGAAAATCAGGTCTTCGGTCATGGTCTGGCCCTTGAGCGGCATGGGAAAGGGGTATTTCGCGTTAGGGTAAACCGCTTTATGGGGGGGCAAAAGCCGAAAAGAGGGTCGGGCGATGGGATTTGGATTTCAGGTGGCGGCGCGCGACGGGGCTGCACGGACGGGGGCGATCAGCACGCCGCGAGGGCAGATCCGAACGCCCGCCTTCATGCCCGTGGGCACGGCGGCGACCGTCAAGGGGATGCTGCCCGAGAGCGTGGCGGCCACGGGGGCGGATATCCTTCTGGGCAATACCTATCATCTGATGCTGCGACCGGGGGCGGAGCGGGTGGCGCGGCTTGGGGGCCTGCACCGCTTTATGAACTGGGCGCGGCCGATCCTGACGGATTCGGGCGGTTTTCAGGTGATGAGCCTTGCCGGGCTGCGCAAGCTGAGCGAGGACGGCGTGCGGTTCCAGAGCCATGTGGACGGCTCGCGCCACATGCTCAGCCCCGAACGCTCGATGGAGATCCAGCGGCTGCTTGGGTCGGATATCGTGATGTGTTTCGACGAGTGCCCGGCGCTGCCCGCCTCGGATGCGGAGGTGGCGCGCGCGATGCGGCTTTCGATGCGCTGGGCGGAACGCTCGAAGGCGGCGTTCGGCGACCGGCCCGACCATGCGCTGTTCGGCATCATGCAGGGCGGCGTCACGCGCGAGTTGCGCGAGGAGAGCGCGGCGGCGCTGCGCGCCATCGGCTTTGACGGCTATGCCATCGGCGGGCTGGCAGTGGGCGAGGGGCAAGAGGCGATGTTCGGCGTGCTCGATTATGCCTGCGATCTCTTGCCCGAGGAGCGCCCGCGTTATCTCATGGGGGTGGGCAAGCCCGACGATATCGTGGGCGCGGTCAAGCGTGGGGTGGACATGATGGATTGCGTGCTGCCCTCGCGCTCGGGGCGGACGGGGCAGGCATGGACGCGGCGCGGGCCGATCAGCATAAAGAACGCGCGCCATGCCGAAGACCCGCGCCCGCTTGATGAGGATTGCACCTGTCCGGCCTGTCGCGGGTATTCCCGCGCCTATCTCCACCATGTCTATCGCGCCGGCGAGATGATCGCTGGAATGCTGCTGACTTGGCATAACCTTCATTATTATCAAGAGCTTATGTCGGGTATGCGCGCGGCCATCGCCGAGGGGCGGTTTGCCAAGTGGGAGGCAGATTTCCATGCCGCCCGCGCCGAGGGCGATATCGCGCCGCTCTGAGCCGGGGTTTCGCGCCGGAACGGGCGGGGGCGCGCGTATTACCTTGCAGACGGGGCCAGAGAGCCGCGTCGCCAGAGGATCAAAGCGGACCCCGAAGGAGGGATCACCATGAAAAAGATCGTTCTCATGACAGGACTTGCGCTGGCCATCGGCCTTGGCGCGCCGAGCGAAGCGCGCGCGCAGGGTATGGGCCAAGGGATGACGGGCCAAGGGATGACGGGCCAGGGCATGATGGGCCAGGGTATGACGGGCCAGGGTATGACGGGCCAGGGTATGATGGGCCAAGGTATGATGGGCCAGGGGATGATGGGCCAGGGCATGGAGGACATGGCCACGCGCTTCGAAGGGGCCGATACCGATGGCGACGGGCTGCTCAGCCGCGACGAGATCGTGGCGCGCCTGACCGATCGCGCCGCCGAGCGCATTGCCGCCCAAGCCGATCGCATGATTGCGCGCCACGACGCCGACGGCGACGGTATGGTGAGCCTCGATGAGATGCAGACCGCGCAGGGCGGGCGCATGTTCGACCGCCTCGACGCCGACGGCGACGGCATGATCTCGCCTGAGGAATTCGCGAAGATGCGCGAGATGCGGATGGGCGGCAAGGGCCGTCACGGCGCGGGGATGAGCGGTTATTACGAAGGGTATCAGGGTCATCATGGCCAGCACGGGATGGGCCATTATGGCCAGCCCGGTGCGGTGGTCCACCATTACTACTATTAAACCGCTGATGCGCTCCCGGCCCCGCCTGCCCGCTTGTGGCGGGCCGGGGCCGGGGATAGTCTCGCGCGATGGCCATGCCTTTTGACGAGCACGACGATACGCCCGACGAAACACTGCTTGCCGCCTTTGCCGCAGGAGATGCGGCGGCGGCGCGGCGCTTGACATTCCGGCTGACGCCGCGCGTTCTTGCCCATGCCTTTCGTCTTCTGGGCAACCGCGCCGAAGCCGAGGAGGTGGCGCAGGAGGCGATGCTGCGGCTCTGGCGGCAGGCGTCCGAGTGGCGCGCGGGCGAGGCGCGGCTCAGCACCTGGCTCTACCGCGTTACCGCCAATCTGTGCATCGACCGGCGGCGACGCGCAAAGGGGGGCACGGTGCCGCTCGACGCGGTTCCCGAGCCGCCCGACACACAGCCGGGCGCGGCCGAGCGGATGCAGACGCACGCCCGCGCCGAGGCGTTGCAGGCGGCGCTGAACGAACTGCCAGAGCGGCAGCGGCAGGCGGTGGTGCTGCGCCATATCGAGGGGCTGGCCAATCCCGAGATCGCCATGATCATGGGGGCCAGCGTCGAGGCGGTCGAAAGCCTGACCACGCGCGGACGGCGTGCGCTGGCGGCGGCGCTCGGCACAAGAAAAGAGGAGTTGGGCTATGCCGATGAGCGATGACAAGCATGAGGCCGCGCGGCTCGAACTGTTTTTCGAGGCGGCGCGCGCGCACCCGCCCGAGCCGTCGGCGGCGCTGATGGCGGCGGTCTTGCGCGCGGCGGAGACGGGGCAACCGGCCCCGAGACGAGAGCCGCTGCTGGCGCGGTTGCGCGACGCCTTTGGCGGCTGGCCCGCGCTGGCGGGGCTGGCCACGGCGGCGGCGGCCGGTGTCTGGATCGGCACTGCGCTGCCCGAAGGGACGATTGGCGCGGCGGAGGCGGGCTATCTGGTGGATGTCGCGCCGGAGCTGGCCTTTGATCTGGCAGGAGATTTCTGATGGCAGAGGGGAAAAAGGGCGGTCTCTCGACCGGGCTGCGGACGTTTCTGGTGGTGTCGGTCGCACTCAACCTTCTGGTCGCGGGCGCGGCGGCGGGCTGGTGGCTGCGCCATGGCGACGGGTATCACGGTCACCATCCGGCGCGGCTCGACATGGTGGGCGGACCGCTGAGCCGCGCGCTGAGCGAGGCCGATCGGCGTGAGATCGCGCGCGGGATGCGCGCGCATATGCGCGTGCAAGGGCCAGAACGTGGCGCGATGCGCGCGAGCATGGAGGCGCTGGTCGCCGAGCTGCGCGCCGAGCCATTCGACGCCGGGAAGGTCGCTTTGCGGCTTGCCGCACAGCGCGCCGCCTTTGCCGAACGCTTCGAGATGGGGCAGGCGGTGCTTGTCGCGCATTTCGCCGCCATGACGGGGGCCGACCGCGCCGCCTATGCCGACCGTCTGGAGGCGGAACTGGCTGCCTACAGCGGGCGGCGGCGCGAGTGAGGTTGATTTCGACCCGTTCCTGGCCTGTCTCAACCGAAAACTCTGCCAATTAACCAAAGGCCGATCCCGATCCAGGCGACGACCCCGCTCCAGCCGAAAAATCCGAGGCGCGCGGCTTCCCTTGGGGGCGTTTCGGTCGAGGCTGAAGGTGTTTCGGCACTTGCGCGCGGGGCCGGTGGGGCCTTGTGCGTGGCCTTGGATAGTTTCTGGCTGGTGTGAAGCCCGGTGCCCGGAATGCCAGCGCTGACCGTGGTGCCGCTCGTGCCCATGGTCACGCCAGCCCCGCGCGGCCCAACCCTGATGCTTGCGCCTTTTTTCGTCAGGTTGAGGCGAATGCCGGGCGCGATTTTAAGTGTTCTTCTGAAACGAAATGCCATGCTACCCTCCCGCCGGTCAAATTGTAGCACGGCAGGCCCGCCCATGAGTAGCACGGCAGGCCCGCCCATGACACGCGAGAAGGTTTCCAGAGCGATTGATCCCGAAATGCACGATGGGCCGGGGCTGTCGCACTGGAATCAGGTCATCATCGGATTGATCTGCCTGTCGATTCTTCTTGGCATATTCGAGACCGAGGTGCGCCTGAGCGAGGGGCTGGAGCACGTATACCTCGCCGCGCATCTGGTGTTTTTCGTTGTTTTTCTTGCGGAATACGTCGCGCGGCTCTACGCGGCGGGGGCGAACCCGCGCTATGGTTCGGCATGGCGCTACGCGCTGACCTTCGCATCACTTACCGATCTTGTGGTGGTGCTGTCCTACCTGATGCCGGTGATCGGTCTGGAGGCGTCGCTTGTCCGGCTCTTCCGGGTGGCACGGCTGGTGCGGCTGGCGCGGCTTGGCCGCTATTCGCTGGCGCTGCGGACGATATCAGGGGCGGTCGCGCGACGACGCTATGAATTGGCGGTGAGCATGGTCGCCGCCTTTGCGCTCATGCTGCTGTCATCGACGGCGCTCTATCTTGCTGAACGCGGCTTGCAACCGGAGAATTTCGGCTCGATTCCGCGTGCGATGTGGTGGTCGGTGGCGACCCTTACCACGGTGGGATATGGCGATACTGTCCCGATTACCCCGCTGGGGCGTATCTTTGCGGCGTTGACTGCGGTCATAGGGATCGGTTTCATCGCGCTGCCGACGGGTATTCTGGCGGGGGCATTCACCGATGCGTTGCGCGACATGCACAATCGGCTGGAGGAACACGACGAGTAAGCGCGCCGCGTGGCTGTCGTAACCCGCGCGGTGCCTTTGCCTGTGCGCCCTTGCCCCCTTGCCCCCGCCGCGCGGGAGGGGCATTCTGCGCCGGATCAGTTGAAACGGGGCCCGTGTTGCCCCAAGTAAGCCTCAAGTGAAACGGAGAGGGCCGGGGCTGCCGAAGCCGGGGCCGGGCCTTCTTGCCAAGAACAGGACACCGAGCATGCAAGACCCCCTTAATTCCTCTTACCCGGTGCTGCCGCTGCGCGATATCGTGGTGTTCCCGCACATGATCGTGCCGCTCTTCGTGGGGCGCGAGAAATCTGTGCGCGCGCTGGAAGAGGTGATGGCCGACGACAAGCAGATCCTGCTGTCGAGCCAGATCGATCCCGCCGACGATGACCCGAACACCGACGGAATCTATCGCGTCGGCGTGCTGGCCAATGTGCTGCAACTGCTGAAACTGCCCGATGGCACCGTCAAGGTGCTGGTCGAGGGTGTGCGGCGGGTGCGCATTGTCGAATATCTGGAAAACGAGGCGTTTTTCGAGGCCCGCGCCGAGGCGCTTGACGAGATGCCGGGTGATCTGACCACGATCAAGGCGCTTTTGCGCACTGTGGGCGAGGAATTCGCGCGCTATGCCAAGATCCGCAAGAACATCCCTGACGAGGCGCTCTCGGCTGTCAGCGACGCTGACGACGCCGCGCGGCTGGCCGATCTGGTGTCGGGGCATCTGGGCCTTGATGTGGAGCGCAAGCAGGATCTTCTGGAGACGCTGAGCGTGAGCGAGCGGCTGGAGAAGGTGTATGGCCTGATGCAGGGCGAGATGAGCGTCTTGCAGGTCGAGAAGAAGATCAAGACCCGCGTCAAGAGCCAGATGGAGCGCACACAGCGCGAATATTACCTGAATGAGCAGATGAAGGCCATTCAGAAGGAGCTTGGCGATGGCGAGGAGGGCGCGGGCGAGATTGCCGAGTTGGAAGAGCGCATCGCCGCGACCAAGCTGAGCAAGGAGGCGTCTGAGAAGGCGCAGGCCGAGTTGAAAAAGCTCAAGAGCATGAGCCCGATGAGCGCCGAGGCCACCGTTGTGCGCAATTACCTCGACTGGATGTTGTCGATCCCCTGGGGTGTGACAAGCCGCACCAAGAAGGATCTGCACAAGGCGCAGGAGGTGCTTGATGCCGATCATTACGGGCTGGAAAAGGTCAAGGAGCGGATCGTCGAATATCTGGCGGTGCAGCAGCGCAGCAAGAAGCTGAAAGGCCCGATCATGTGCCTTGTCGGCCCGCCGGGCGTGGGCAAGACCAGCCTTGGCAAGTCTGTCGCGCGGGCGACGGGGCGCGAGTTCATCCGCATTTCCCTTGGCGGCGTGCGCGACGAGAGCGAGATCCGCGGCCACCGGCGGACCTATATCGGCTCCATGCCCGGCAAGATCATTCAGGCGTTGAAAAAGGCCAAGACCACCAATCCGCTGATCCTGCTCGACGAGATCGACAAGATGGGGCAGGATTTCCGGGGCGATCCGGCAAGCGCGATGCTGGAAGTGCTTGATCCCGAACAGAACTCCACCTTCATCGACCACTATCTCGAGGTGGAATATGACCTCTCGAACGTCATGTTTCTGACCACGGCCAACAGCTACAACATGCCGGGGCCGCTCTTGGACCGGATGGAGATCATCCCGCTGGCGGGCTATACCGAGGATGAAAAGCGCGAGATCGCCAAGCAGCATCTGTTGCAGAAGCAGGTGGCGAATAACGGGCTGAAGAAGGGCGAATTCGAGCTGACCGACGCGGCGCTGACCGACATCATCCGCTACTACACCCGCGAGGCGGGGGTGCGGAACCTTGAACGCGAGATCGCCAAGATCGCACGCAAGGCTCTGACCCGGATCATCCGCAAGGAGGCCGAGAGTGTTAGCGTGACGCCCGCGAACCTCGATGACTTTCTCGGGGTGCGCAAGTTCAAGTTCGGGCTGGCGGAGGAAAGCGATCAGGTCGGCGTGGTCACGGGGCTTGCCTATACCTCTGTGGGCGGCGAATTGCTCAATATCGAGGCGCTGCGCCTGCCCGGCAAGGGCCGGATGAAGACCACCGGCAAGCTGGGCGATGTGATGAAGGAATCGATTGATGCGGCGTCAAGCTATGTCCGGTCGATCGCGCCGGAAATCGGGGTAAAGCCGCCGAAGTTCGAGAAATGGGACATTCACGTCCACGTCCCCGAAGGGGCGACGCCCAAGGACGGGCCTTCGGCGGGTCTGGCGATGGTGACATCCATCGTCTCGGTTCTGACGGGGATTCCCATCCGCAAGGACATCGCCATGACCGGCGAGGTCACGCTGCGCGGCAATGCGCTGCCCATCGGTGGCCTCAAGGAAAAGCTGCTGGCGGCGCTGCGCGGCGGCATCAAGACGGTGCTCATCCCGCGCGAGAACGAAAAGGATCTGGCCGAAATCCCGGACAATGTGAAGCAAGGGCTGAAAATCATCCCCGTCGATCATGTGCGGGACGTTCTCAAGCTGGCGCTGGTGCGCGCGCCCGAGCCGGTGGAGTGGGACGAGGCCGCCGAAGAGGCCGCCGCCGCCGAGGCGGCGCGAAAGCCCGAGGGCGAGGGGCGCGGCGCAGTGGCGCATTGAGAGTGTTGAAGATGCCCCGGGTCATCTCTGGGGCATTTTCTCTCAACGGGTCATGGCGTGAGTGAAGATCATATCTTTCCCGTGAGGGGGCGCTTGCTGCCGTGGTTCGCAGGGTTCTGGCTGGTGCTGATGCCGCCCTGCATCGCGATGTCGATTTGCGAAGGACCGCCCTAAGAGTGCAAGATCCTGTTTGTTTCCCTCTTTGGGCTGGTGACCGGGCCATTCTGCCTCAAGGCCGTTTGCAATGTCCGCGAAATCCGCATTGACGCCGACCGCATCCGGCTCCTGCCAGTGGGGTCGGAGGTGCGCTTTGCGGATATCGAGGGGGGGATGTGCCAAGCCGGATGGAGCGGCATGACACGGCGCCCGGAACTCTCGGGGGGGGCTGTGACTGAGGATGGCGACGAAGGCGCGGCGTATCGCTCCGGGGGCTTTCTGGCTTTGCGTTATCCGATTGGTGCAGCGCGCGGGCTTCTACCGTTGCCCCTTGGGCCATCTTGGTGCGGTGTCTTCCAAAGTGATCGACAAAGCGTCTGCGCGTTGCCCGAAACGCGCTGGCCTTGGCATTGATATGCCGCTAGCGTGTTTCCAAAGGTGAGACAGTCACGCACCAGATGAGGCATTCCATGGCGACGAAACCCTCCACACGCAGCACGCCCCGCAAGCCAACCGCTACTCGCGCCACCATCGCAAAACCGGAATCGCTCGTCGCGGACAGGCCCAACCCCGCCGCCCCGGCACGACCCGAATTGAAGCGGCAGGAACTGTTGGCAGAGGTGGTCAAACGCGCGGAGATCAAGAAGAAAGCGGCTAGGCCCGTGCTCGAGGCGGCGCTTGCCGTCATCGGCGAGGCACTGGCCGAGGGGCGCGATCTGAACCTTGCGCCACTGGGCAAGATCAGGATCAATCGTATGCGCGACCTGCCTAACGGCCGCATCCTGATTGCCCGTATCCGTCAGGGCGCGGGTGATGCGGAGACCACCGCCAGGGAAGATGGCGATGATGTGAAAGAGGTGGTTGCAGAGCCTACGGAGTGACGCTAAAAGCCGCGTCAACGGGTGATTAGCTCAGTGGTAGAGCGCTTCGTTCACATCGAAGATGTCAGGAGTTCGAATCTCTTATCACCCACCATTCCCGTCTTTGATGTTGCGCCACCTTCCGGCGACAACACGAGTTCCGACCCGGACGGACTGCCCCGACTGATCGAGGCCAAGGCGACGAAGGTCAGAGCTCAGTCAAGGACATCGTGATTGCTGTTCAGCTTCGAAACCGAACAGGGTCATGGCCTGCTGAATTCACTCAACGCTTTTGCAATCAGGTTCTGGGTGCGTGGCGCATTGCATTGGAACTGCCCGTCCCGGGCATGCCTCTGAACAGATGCGGCACGCTACAGGCGACGATCGACCTGTTCCGGGCGTCCGGGCAAGACCAGCCGAGCGGTGTCGCGCGGGTTTTGTGCGACCAGGTTTCCCTTTGAAATAACCCACAGACGCGACGCCCGCAGCCGAAGCGCCTCGACCGGATGGGCTGCATCCAGCACCACCAGCGAGGCCATGTCGCCCGGTTCAAACCCGTAGCCGTTCAGCCCCATGATTCGTGCATTCTCGGTTGTTACCATGTCGAAACAGGCGCGCATCTCATCGGGATGGGTCATTTGCGCGACATGCAGGCCCATGAATGCCACATCGAGCATATCCGCCGTGCCCAGAGGATACCACGGATCCAGGACGCAATCCTGCCCCCAGCCCACGGTTACGCCATAAGCGCGCAGTTCCTTCACACGCGTCAGCCCGCGCCGCTTGGGAAATGTGTCGTGGCGGCCCTGAATGACGATATTGATCAGCGGATTCGGCAGGGCCGCGATCTCTGCCTCGGCGATCAACGGCAGAAGTTTCGAGACATAGTAATTGTCCATCGAATGCATGGAGGTCAGGTGCGAGCCGGTCGCGCGGCCCTGCAAGCCGTAGCGGATCACCTCTGCCGCCAGCGTCTCGATGTGGCGCGACATCGGATCATCGGTTTCATCGCAATGCAGGTCGATCGGCAGCCCGCGTTCCGCAGCGATGCGGCACAGATCGGTGACCGAGGCACGGCCTTCCTCCATCGTGCGCTCGAAATGCGGGATGCCGCCCACAACATCGACCCCCATATCCAGCGCGCGCAGCGTCTGATCGCGCGCCTGCGGGTCGCGATACAGCCCGTCCTGCGGAAAGGCCACCAGTTGCAGATCGAGATAAGGTCGCACGGTCTCGCGCACGTCCAGAAGGGCCTGCACACCCTTCAACTCCGGGTCGCAGGTATCGACATGGCTGCGGATCGCCAGCAGCCCCATGCTTACGGCCCAGTCGCAGTAGGCGAGTGCACGGGCCTTCATCTCGTCAATCGTCGTGACCTGCTTCAACTCGCCCCACAACGTGATCCCTTCCAGGAGCGTGCCCGACTGGTTGATGCGGGGGATGCCATAACTCAGCGTCGCGTCCATATGGAAATGCGGATCGACAAAGGGCGGGCTGACCAGATCGCCGTTTGCGTGGATCACCTGGCCCGCCTCGGCCCCGTCAAGCCGGTCAACCGCCGCGATCCGGTCGCCCCGGATACCGATATCCGCAACTCTCCCGTCAGGTAGGGTGCCGCCTTTGACGATCAGATCAAACATCAACGCTCTCCCTTGTTGAACGGCACCATCAGCGCGGCAGGCACCGAAGCGCGGCGCGACATGATCACCAGCGCCAGAATGGACAGGACAAATGGCATCATGAGGAATATCTGGTATGGAATATCGGCCCCGATAGCGGTCTGCTGCAGCCGGATCTGCAGCGCATCGAACATGGCGAACAGCACCGCTCCCAACAGCGCCTTGCCGGGCATCCAGGCGCCGAAGACCACCAGCGCGATGCAGATCCAACCACGCCCGTTCACCATCTCGAAAAAGAAGGAATTGAAGGCTGACATGGTCAGGAAGGCACCACCGACCGCCATCAGACCGGAACCCACGATGACGGCCCCCATGCGCAGCCCCGTGACCGACAGGCCCTGCGCGGCCACAGCCGCCGGGTTCTCGCCAGCCGCGCGCAGCGCCAGACCCAGCGGCGTACGGAACAGAACGAAGGAAACGACGCCGACCAGCCCAAAAGCCAGATAGGTCAGCGGCGTCTGGGAGAACAGGGCAGGTCCGATCAGCGGAATATCGGACAGGATCGGGATGGGCAGCGGCTGGAACGGTTCGATCCGGGGCGGCGCGGTGACGCGCGGCAGTGCCAGACGATAGGCGAAATAGGCGCTGGCCGTCGCCAGAAGCGTGATCCCCAGCCCCACGACATGCTGGCTCAGCCCAAAGGGCACGGTGAGCGTGCCATGCAGCAGGCCAAACAGCATCCCCGCCAGCATGGCCACCACAACGCCGGTCCACAGCCCCCCACCGGAATAGACGGTCATCCAGCCTGCGAAGGCGCCCACGACCATGATCCCCTCGATCCCGAGGTTCAGCACGCCCGCACGTTCGCAGATCAATTCGCCCATCGTGGCAAAGATAAGCGGCGAGGCAATGCGGATCACCGCAGCCCAGAAACTCGCCGAGAGGAAGATTTCAAGAACCTCGCCCATGTCAATCCCACCGCACCCTGTAGCGCGTCAGCGAAATCGCCAGCACCATGGTCAGCAGCGCCGTGGCCAGCATGATATTGGCGATATAGGTGGGCACGCCCGCCGCGCGGCTCATGCTGTCCGCGCCGACAAAGACGCCCGCGACGAAAATCGCGCTAACCACCACACCAATGGGGTTCAGAAGCGCCAGCATGGCAACGATGATGCCCGTATAGCCAAAGCCCGGCGACAGATCGAGCGTCAGGTTGCCGCGCAGCCCCGCCACTTCGGAAAAGCCTGCAAGGGCGGCAAGCCCGCCCGACAGAAGCGCGGTCTTCAGGATCACGCGGTCCACGGGAATGCCGGCGAACTCTGCCGCCTGCCGGTTTTGCCCCACCGCGCGCATCTCATAGCCCAAGGTCGTGCGTGACTGAAGCGCCCAGACCACCGCCGCCGCGATCAGTGCGAATGCAAAGCCCCAATGCAGGCGCAAGCCCTCCACGATCCGTGGCAGACGCGCATCAGGGATCAGGCGCGAGGATTGCGGCCAGCCCATGCCCATCGGGTCTTTCAGCGGCCCCTCGAGCAGCATGGAAATGAACAGCAGCATGATGAAATTGAACAGCAATGTGGTGACAACTTCATCAACGCCAAATCGCGTCTTCAAGATGGCGGGCGCCAGAAGCACCAGCGCGCCTGCCAGCATCGCGGCCCCGGCCATCGCGGGCAACAAGAACCCGGGCGGCCAGCCAAGCCACCCCGTACCAAGGAGCACCGCCATCAGCGCCCCGGCGTAGAGCTGCGCTTCGGCACCGATGTTCCACAGCCTGGCGCGAAAGGCGACTGCGACCGCAAGCCCGGTAAAAACGAGCGGGGTCGCACGATTGAGCGTCTCCAGCAGAGCGAACTTTGATCCGGCAGCTCCGCGGAGTATCAGGCCAAGCGTCTGGAACGGATTGGCCCCGGCAAGCATCGCGAGAGAAGACCCGAGAACAACGGTCAGCGCCAGCGCAGCCACCGGAAAGCCGATCAGCCGAAGTGCTGATGGCCGGTCAATTGCTTCAAGCCGCATCCTGCCCCCCGGCCATGTTCTCGCGTGCATATCCTTCGCCGACCATCCAACGTCCCAGATCGCCTGCGCTCATGCTGCCTCTTGCAAAGGGGGGAGAGAGGCGGCCCTCCGAGATGACATGGATCACATCCGACAGTGTCTGGATCTCGTCCAGATCCTCGGAAATCAGCAGCACGGCCGCGCCCCGGTCGCGCGCGGCAAGAAGCTGGCCCTGCACGAATGTAATCGCACCGATATCCAGCCCCCGGACCGGTTGGTTCGCAAGAATGATCTGCGGGCCGGTTTCCATCACGCGACCCAGGATCAGCTTCTGCATGTTGCCCCCCGACAGAAGTCTGATCCGCGTTTCCGGCCCCGGACAGCGCACGTCATAGGACCGGATCACAGATTCTGCAAAAGCGCGCGCCGCGCGCCAGTCCATCCAGCCGCGCCGCGCGAAAGGAGCGTCTCTGTAGCGCTCAAGAATAGCGTTTTCGGTCAGGGTGAAATCGGCAATCGTGCCTGTCTTGTGCCTGTCTTCCGGGATGCGCGCGATCCCGGCCCGCAGCGCCTTGGTCACGGACCAGTGCGCATGCACGGTCCCGTGCAACCGTATCTCGCCGCCGCTCGGGCGCTCCGTTCCGGCGATCAGATCGGCCAGCCCGGCCTGACCGTTGCCCGACACGCCCGCAAGCCCGGTGATCGTGCCGGCCCGCAAGCTCAGATCCACCCGGTGCAAGCCCCGCACGTTGCCCCGGTCTGGGGTCGAGACGGCGCGCAACTCCAGAAGTGCGGGGCCGGGTGTCATGGCGCGCACCTCGGGCGGGCTGATGCTGTCGCCCACCATCATCTCGGCCAGCGCGCGCGGGTCAGTGTCTGTCACCGCGACCTCGCCCATCAGTTTGCCATGCCGCAGAACCACCACGCGGCTGGCAATCGCCATAACCTCGTGTAGCTTGTGGCTGATGAATATGATCGACAAACCCTGCGCCACCATCTTGCGCAACGCGGCAAAAAGCGCATCGGCCTGTTGTGGGGTCAACACGGCGGTCGGTTCATCAAGGATCAGGATGCGCGCATCGCGATAGAGCGCCTTGAGGATTTCCACCCGTTGCCGTTCGCCCACGCTCAGCGTGCCCACCCGCGCATCGGGGTCCACCGCCAGCCCGAAATCCTGTGCCAGCCGCGCCAGTTTCGCGCGTGCGCCCGCCATGTCCAGCCGCGCGCCCCACAGAGGTTGCGTGCCCAGCACGAGGTTATCCAGAACCGACAGATTGTCCGCGAGCGTGAAATGCTGGTGCACCATGCCCACGCCAGCCGCCAGCGCCGCGCGCGGATTGCCCTGGGGCAGGGCCTGGCCAAACAGTTCGACCGAGCCGGAATCGGCCGTATAATGGCCGAACAGGATATTCATCAGCGTCGTCTTGCCGGCGCCGTTCTCGCCCAGAAGGGCTATGACCTCTCCGCCATGCAGGCTCAAGCTGATGGCGTCGTTCGCCACTAGCCGGCCAAATCGCTTGGTAATGCCATCAAGGCGCAGGACAGGCCCCTGCGCCTGTTCTCTCGGCGGCATTTAAGAGGACCGGGGTTCGTCGTCGTTGATTTCGACCTCGAAGGTTCCATCCAGGATTTCCTGCCTGCGCTGTGCCACGAGGTCCATGATCTTGCTCGGCACGCGGCCTTCGAACGTGCCCAGCGGCGCCAGCGACGAGCCACCGTGGATCATGTAGGAATAGATCCCGTAATTATCGGCCTTGAAGTCCCCGGCTTTGACAGCCGCCACAGCGGTGTCCAGTGTGGGCTCGAAATGCCATATGGCAGAGGCGACGACGGTATCAGGATAATCTGCCTGCGTGTCGATGACATTGCCGATGGCCAGCACACCTCGTTCCTGCGCGGCATCAGAGACACCAAAGCGTTCGGCATACATGACATCCGCGCCTGCTTCTATCATCCCGAAGGCGGTTTCCTTCGCGCGGGGCGGATCGAACCACGACCCGATAAAGGCAACCTGGAATCGGATCTCCGGGTTCACCTCGCGCGCACCTGCCATGAAGGCATGCATGAGCCGGTTTACTTCGGGAATCGGAAAACCGCCGACCATGCCGATATTGGCGCTTTCCGTCATGGCCCCGGCGATCAGGCCGCTCAGATAGGCCGCATCGTGAATGTAATTGTCGAAAACCGCGAAATTGGGCAGCGCGGCATCATCCAAGAAGCTTGACCCCATGAGGAAGGCGACATTGGGGTATTCCGCCGCCACTTCGCGCGCTTCCTGCTCTACCCCGAACACCTCTCCGATGATCAGCTTCACACCAGCCTCGGCATACTCGCGCATCACGCGCGGATAATCGGTATTCGAGACATTCTCTGTGAAGGTATAGGCGATGTCGCCCCTTGCCTGCGCAGTTTCTGCCGCCAGATGGATGCGGCTGACCCATTGCTGCTCGACCGGAACAGTGTAAATCCCGGCGACGCGCAGCGGCTCGTCTGCAAACAGCGCCCCCGGCAGCATTGCCGTTGTCAGCATCGCCCCGGCAGCGGTTGTGCCGATCAGAGCGCGGCGGGTCAGATGACGTGGTTTTCTGGTCATGGAAAGCTCCCTCTATGGTCAATGCCAAGGCAGATCTGCGCGGGCCTTGGCAGACTATAAGCGGGGATTTTTTTACTAGCGAGTAAAATTTACACCCGACAACCCGTCACTCCGCCAGGCGGAAGACCTCGCGTGCGTGAAGGTGGGGCCGCGCTTCCGGCGCGATGCAACTTTCTGGTTGCGTCGGCGGGCGTGAGATTCGGTGGCAGAAAATCCTTGTGACGCGAGGGACTTGCAATGATCATCGCGTGTGTCGGGGTGTGATTCGGCAACGCGATGCCATGAAGTCCGCACCTCTGCTGCGTGGTCCCGGTGATGGAGTGGATGCCTCCCTCCCCTACGGCATCGCAATGTGCCAAGCTTTGGGCGCTGAAACCAAGCAAATCGAAGGAGGCATCCGTGAAAGAAGTTACCATCATTGGCGTCGATCTGGCAAAG
>NZ_JAGQDH010000030.1 GCF_018069895.1 Roseovarius autotrophicus
AGACGTGGGAGAGTAGGTCACCGCCAAACCTGTAAAATACCCAGCGTATCTCTCTCAAACGATCCAAAATACAGATACCGCGGGGTGGAGCAGCCAGGTAGCTCGTCAGGCTCATAACCTGAAGGTCGTCAGTTCAAATCTGACTCCCGCAACCAAATTCCCTAACATTTCCAAATGGTTAGAACCCGACAAAAACACTTGTGTATAGACCCGCGCGTTTTACATCAACGCCACATCAACGTTTGAAGAGTCGCGCTGAAAATGTGGTGGATAATCAATCGCCTAGCCAAACTCGCCTTTTTGCGGCCACCGATCCTTTGAGTCTCGTCCGGCCGAAATCCTTGCAGCAGCATCGCGCATGACCAAGGACCCTCCCCTTCAGATGCCCGTCTCGGCCTCGCGCAATCGCTACGGTTTGATCGAAACCTGCGCATGCTGTAGCACATGGTGGAAACCCAAAGCCCTGACCGCACCATGCCGAACACCAAACCAGCTGTCTATTGTAGATATCTCGCAGAGCGCGACCGCAAGGCCGAGGCCCAAGTCATGATTTTGCTGAAACGCAGAGAAGAATTGGCATGAGTTTGTTTAACGATCTACCCAAACGAGATCGAAACCACGCATTGGAAGATGAAACTGAAGCGGCGTTTCAGGCGCTTATCGCGCAGGGCAGCGACTTTATCTACCAACGGGGTGACCGAAAGGACTACGGCACTGATTGCCAAATCGAAGTGGTCGTTGATGGCCATCCCACCAATACCCGCGTGCATGTCCAACTGAAGGGAACTGAGCGTGCCCTCAATGCGGACGGTTCGCTCAGCATCTCGGTTGATCGCACCAATCTCAATTATCTGATCGCACAGCCCTACAGCTTCTATGTAGCCTATCATGCACCGACCAAGTCGCTTCGCGTAAGCTTCGTCGAGGCGGTGCTGCGCCACTATGAGCATAGCGGCAAGAACTGGGCCGAGCAGCAGACTTTGACGATTCCATTCACCGATGAGCTTACGGTGGAAGGGCTCGCGCGGTTGGCGGGCCTTGCTGTCACTGGCGCTCGCATATCGCGGGACCGTAGGGTCGCGCAAACGACTGCACCTTTAGGGTCAATACCTAGCCAGCTTCGCGCCGCCCGACCAGAGCTCCATGTGCCGGAAGACCCCTTGCTTGCTGGGCAGCTGGCGAAAGCACTCTATGACCGCGGCGCGGACACAGACCTGAGCGCCGCCTTCGAGCAGTTCCGCGCAGTGCTCGGCGCGGATCACGATGCTATGGACTTCTGCTACATGGCGGAGATCAATCTCGGCATGGGATATCGGCCCCCCGATAAGGGGCGGATCGAGGCGGGTGTGGCGCACTTCCGGTCGATACTCGAGACGGGCGGCCATCAGCGTGGCAGCCTCCATTATAACATCGGCAACGGGCTATCGGCGTTGGGCCGCGAGGAAGAGGCCAAGACGCAATATATAGCTGCGCTTAACGATCCTGATTTTGTTGGGGCGCCGGAGATAGCCGCTCAATGCCATAAGAATCTCGGCACAAGTTTCGAGCGGCTCGGGCTGGAAGAGGTTGCAGCCGAGCACTATCGCGAAGCTCTGCGATTTAGCCCGAACCTGCCTGAAGCTCACAGCGCGCTTGCGCACTGTCACCATCGCAATGGCCGATACGAAGAGGCGCTGGAGGCTTTTGACCGCGTCGTCTTCACAGAGCGGCAAATGGGCCGAGCTTCGGCCGTTTCTGGATGGCGCACGAACGTCTTGTTCATTCTTGGTGATGGCCGGGCGGCATTTCGTGAGATCAATACACTACTGAGCGAGGCAGATACCGCGCCCTGGATATGGCCTTGGTGCGCGCGGCAGGTTGCCGCATTCGGACGTCTGTCAATCGAGAATGCGCGCTTGGCGCGGTCCTTCTGGGAACGCCACATAGCGGCGCATCCCGAGTTTGGGCGTGCGCGGGCAGAATGGCTTCTGACGAGCTTCTACTTGCGCCGGCAAGGCGACGATATCGGCGACTATTCCGCTTTTCGATCGTTGTTCGACCAGCATATTGAGTGGGTGAATGCCGAGCATGCTGCGTTGCCCTGGGACCGCCTCGGCCATTGGGCGCAGGACGAAGGAAATTGGCAAGAGGCCGAGCGCTGCTATCGCAAGGCATATGACCTAGCAGGTGGCCACTATGGCTATTGCCTCGGCACGGCGCTCAATTTTCTCGGCCGCTACGAGGAAAGTCGCCCGATCCTCATTGAGCAGGCCGAGCACCTTCAACCGGATGCCATGAGTTGGTTTCAGTTGGGCGTGGCAAACGGCAATAGCGGGCGATCATCCGAAGCGATTGCGGCCTACGAGAAGGCGATCTCGCTCGATCCTGATTACGACCTCGCGATGTTCAACCTAGGCGGCGTCCATTGGAACGATGGTAATCTCATTGAAGCCATGCGGGTCTGGAGGCAGGCTTTAGAGAAATTTCCCGATCATGCCCTAGCTGCGGAAGTCCGAGAAAGGTTGCCGCTGCTCATGCCATGACATCTAGGGTGCTTCCTGCACCATGAGTGAATGGCAACTTTCCCAGTGCTGCGGCGGGCTGCATGCTGCATCGCGAACGGCTACTCCCCGCCCTCCACGTCGGTCATGTGACCGTTCAGACGCGTCCGGGGGGCAACATCGTATAGCCCGCTCGTGATTTACCGACACGCTCGCGCCTGGTCGCGCAGAACTGCGTAATCGCTCAGCATTGCGGCCACCACTGCGCCCTCTGGCAAAGTTTCGACCTCCTCGGCGGCGCGCGCCTGATCTGCGGTCGAGTATTCCACTACCGGCGGACAGACCTGCCCCATGAATCGATCAGAACCTCCCATCGCGCATGCGCTGAGCCAAAGCATCGCGATCAACGGGGCGGCGGCTGGCGGCTTCCAGCATCTGGCGTTGGATTCCATGGGTTTTCTCCGATGTTGAAAGGCGTTCGGCCAGCCGCCCGGCGCGTTCCCCGGCGCGGCGGAGGTTGAGCAGGAACAGGACGGTGGTGATTGCTGCCAGCATCAGGCCCAGCGCCTTGCGCGCCGGGCCGCTGGAGAGGATGGTGGTGATCCAGCCCATCAGCGCTGCCCCCGCTTCCAGTCGTCGATCCGGGCATGGATGGCAACGGCGATGCCGATCAGTGCCAGGGCAATGAACACCCAGCGCAGGGTGTCGAGATAGGGCACCAGCGGCAGGATTGCGGATTGGGTTTCCGAAATGACCTCCTGCGCCACTTCGACACCGGCGGCACCGACCGTCGCCACTCCGGCCGCGCCACCACCTTTAAGGGTGCGGCTGTCAGCCAGCACCTCGCGGGCCGGGGGAACCTCCGGCACAAAGGGTGTCGCGCGGGGCGGGAAGGGATCGCCCCAGCTGCGCGCGGGGCCGAGGTCGATATGCATGAAGCCCGAGCGGGGATAATAGCCGAAGCCGAGGAAGCCCACGGCCCGGGCCGCCGCCTCGAAGGCCACGGGATCGTGGTTCGACATGGCGATGTCAAACGCCGTGCCCTGCATGTGTTTCGAGGCGGGCGCACCGCCGACGGCGCGGTTATGCGCGGGGCTGCGATAGGCGGATCGGACGATCAGCGGCTTGCCGAGGCGGTTGCGCAGGGATTGCAGCTTGTCCATGGCCTCCGTGTTGATCCTGATCGCGCCCTCCCCGCGCGATGCGATCTCTGCGGGTGAGAAGCTGGGCCAGCGCCAGGCGCTGTCGGGCACGTCGCGGAAATGGGCATAGGTCGTGGTCGGCATGGTTGGTCTCCAGACATGCAAAACCCGCCTGCAGAGGGCGGGTCGGGTGGGGTGGCTTGGTGATGGGCGCGATCGTCAGTCTGTGCGGCCGCGCTGGAAGGCTTCAAACATCAGATCGCGCATGGCGCGGATGTCGGTCTCGATCCGTTCCAGCCGGTCGGCATCGCCCTTGCGGTCCTCGGCGCGCTGGCGATCCACGCGGTCGCGTTCGGCCAGCAGCTCGCGGTCCAAACGCACCAGCATCGCGTCATTGGTGAAGGCGCGGCGCGTGACGGCGGCCAAAAGAGCGATGAAGCCGCCGATCAGCGCAGTGATGGCGGCGGTCAGGCCATTGTCGCGCAAGGCCGCGCCGACCTCCTGCAGCAGGGGCGTTCGTTCGGTCATGGTGATATCCTTTGGTCGGGGGCTGGTGTTGGTGTGCAACAGGGTTCTGCCGGGGAGCCTCAGCCAACCTTGCAGCCCCAGAATGAGGTGTGATTGGCCGCGAAAAACCCGTCCGCGACCCGGAAATTCCCCTGCAACTCGACGGTATCGCCTTGCTCAAGCGGCACCATGGTCTGCAGCCAGATCGCAGTGGCGAGCGAGACATGGGTGGCGGAGATCTCACCGAAGGAGCCGCGGATTTCGGTCGTGCCGTTCAGCACCAGCCGCCCGCGCATGCGCGCCGTGGCGCTGGCGTTGATCTTGTAGAGCAGCGTCGCGCCGAGGAGGTAGGTGCCGGAGACGGGCGCGGTAAAAAGGTTGGTGGCGGCGTCGAAGGCGCCCTGATCGTTATAGTCGGTGTTGTTGATGCCGATCTTCGTCCAGGTCCCGACGCCCACGTAATTGTCGAAGTTGGTCCAGGCCTTGAAGCGCGGCAGCCGGGGCTGATCGACGATGCCGGTGGTGTTGTCGACGCTGAGGCCATCGAAGAAGGTGCTGCCATCGGCTGACACCGCGAGGCGGAAGCGGTCCGAGCCAAAGAGCCCCAGCAGTGCTTTGGTCACGAAGCCGGTTTGCAGCGTCAGCCCGAGATCGTCGCCCGCAGCCTCCTTGTTCATCGTGTAGAACAGATCGCCTGTGCCGCCCTCGGCCACGGTCTTTGCCGTCCAGAGCGCGGCGTTCAGCTTGGCCGAGAACGGATTGGCGGAATCGGCCGTGGTGCCGACGCCAAAGAGCGCCATGTTCTGCAGCGCGTCCGGGGTGGCCCCGATCCAGCCCGCGCCATCGTAAACCAGCAACGCACCCTCATCCGCGATCCAGGCCAGCCAGCCGGGGCGCGGCACGAGACGCATCCAGACGCCATCCACCCAATATGCCACGTTGAGATCCCATCCCGCCCAGAGGCCTGTCGCGCCCGAGGCCACGAGATAGCGGTCGCCATCGGCAGGGCTGGCGGGCGGGGCTGTCAGATCCCGATCGAGCACCGACAGTTGCACCATGGCATCCAGCAGGCGCAGCGCGTCGTTGTGGGTGACGTGCTTCTGGGCCTGCGATGCCAGGATGTAAGGCAGCAGGAGATGGGTTGTATTGTCGGACATGGGAATGGCCTTCAGAAGGTGAGGGTGACGGACCGCCCAGCGCCCCGCCCGATCAGGGCCGAGAGTTGGAAGATGCGGATCGAGAGGTTGTCGCCCGGGCCGAGGAGTCCGCCCCAATCGGCGGTCTGTTGGGTGGCAGTGTAGAGAGCGCTGGTCGTGGCAACTTGTAAGGTTCTCTTGACTGTTGCCCCGTCGAGGATTTCCACTTCGTAGGCCTCGGCGTCCTCGGCAAGCGGTACGTCACCAGCGCCCCAGGTATCAGCCGCGAGGGATCGCGACCGCCGCACCCAGCGGATCATCAGATCGCCGTGGCTGCGGGCAAAGCGCCAGGGCTGCTCGACATGGGCAACCGGGAAGGGGCGCAGCCCGACGCCTTCGGGGGTGAACTCCACCGCGGTGTAGGTCTCGTCGCTCACGGGCTTAGAGGCCGGGCCGATGCGCCAGTTCCATGGCAGACCCAGATCAGCCTCGCTGATGGGCAGGGATGCCAGCGCCGTATCCAGCACCACGACGCGCGCGCCAGCTGGCACCACATTGGCGATGGCACTTTCCGTGCCGCGCTGGCCCCGCAGCAACCGGGTCAGGCGGTACCGGCCGAGCGCCATCAACTCAGCCGCGCCCGCCTGGACAATCTCCCAGAGCGCCGGACTGGTCTCGACGGCCAGCGCATTCGCCCCGCCGAAGAGGACGAGATCGGTGACGCTCTCCAGCGAGCCCGAATAGAGATCAACCAGCAGCGCATTGCCGAGATCGAAGCGCGCCACCGGCCCCGAGAAGAAGTCGGCGGCCAGCAGGCCCATGCGCGCCCGCGTGCCAAATGTGGTCAGCAGGGAAAATCCATCTGTTGCCGCACTGCGGTAGACGGCAATCTCGCCCGGCCATGGCTTGGCATGGGCCGCGACCAAGGGCCGGTGCGCAGGCTGGTCCTCGCGCAACTGCGGCAGGTCCATGAGTATGATCTCAGGCGCGCCGAAGACCGTCGGAGTTGCGAGCGTGGCCGGGCGCCGCTCGCCGGGCGGCAGATCATAGATGGCGCGGTCCTGGCGCACGGCGTCAATGCTGCGCAGGTCGGAATCGGCGATGGACACGAGGCGCATTTCCGTCAGGCGGCCATCGTGATCGAGCAGGATCACGTCCGCCGGATCCAGCGCCAGACGCGAGGGCGGCAGACGGAAGGTCGCAGCTTCGCGGCCAACCCACGCCTCCATCAACGCACGGCGGCAGCGGCGTTCGGCCTCCTCGGGCGGCACCGCTATCGGGAAGGCCTCGGAGGCGATGCGGGCCGTGTCCACCGTGATACGCCGTGCCTCAACTTGTGCGGCGTCATAATCCTCGTCGGCGCGGGCGATCTGCCACTTCAGGGCCTGGGGCAGTTCGGTTTCCTGCGCGCGGGTGAGCTCCATCACGTCGCCCGATCCTGACGATGGCGCGACCATGCCGTCGGGGGTGATGGTCACGCTGGCGATCCGGCCGCGCATCAGGAACCGGATGCGGCCTTCGCTTTCCACCGCATCGAACCCGAAATGCCGCGCCAGAGTGCCGAGCGAGGCGCGCGGCGCTTCCAGTGCCGAGATGACATAGCCCTCGACCGCGCCCCATAACTCGGAGACGTCGATCTGTTCCTCGGGAAGCCCGGCGCGCAGGCAGAGGTGGCGCACCAATGCCGCCAGCGACACAGCCCCCAGTCGCCCGGTGAGCCAGTGGCCCAGCCGCCAGTTTGGGCCATCGCTCCAGACATCAATCAGTTCCGGAAAGAACGGATAGGGCCGCGCATCCCAGGTCCAGGCGGCGCAGTCGGGCAGATGCACCATCGGCGCGCCATAGGTGGAAGACACCGGATTGTTCGCGGCCGCGCCCCACCAGAGATACATGGCCTCGAGATACGCCCGCTGGATTGCATCATCCCGCCAGCCGCGGGAAAAGTACGGCACCTGGCTTTCAGAGGACTTCGGGTCGAAGAACACGTTCGGCTGGTTGGTGCCGCGGTCAATCGCCGGGCAGCCCAGTTCGGTGAACCAGATCGGTTTCGATTGCGGCACCCATGCGGTGGGCATGCCGCTCTCTACACCGCCCGGACGGTCAAAATGCGCATTTTGCCACCAGGCGCGCAGATCCTTGAAGCGGAACACCCATGGCTTGTCCTCGCCGCCATCGGTAATGGGCGTGCGGATCTGCGCCGCGCGGTCGGCGGCGCTGGCATAGAACCAGTCAAACCCTTCGCCGCCCGTGATGTTGCTCTGCAGATAGGTCCGATCATAAATCGCGGGGGCAAGTGCTGCATCGGCATGGTCAAACCCGTCGCGCCAGTCCGAGAGCGGCATGTAGTTATCAATACCGATGAAGGTGATGCCGGGATCCGCCCAGAGCGGATCGAGGTGGAAATACACATCGCCCGAGCCATCGCTGGGCTGATGCCCGAAGTATTCCGACCAGTCGGCGGCATAGCTGATCGCGGTGCCCGCGCCCAGAATGCTGCGCACGTCGCCCGCCAGGTCCTGGTAGGCCTGCACCGCCGGATAGGTGCTCATGTCAGAGCGGATCGTGGTCAGCCCGGGCATCTCCGAGCCGATCAGGAAAGCGTCGACCCCGCCCGCCACCGCGCAGAGATGCGCGTAATGCAGCACCATGCGTCGCAGCCCCCAGTCTCCCACGGGCCCGGCCCAGCTGACAGCATCCCCAGACAGGCTGAAACTCGCGGGCGTCGCGTCCCCGAAGAAGGCCGCGACCTGTGCGGCGGCCGCAGTGGTCTGATCGACGCTCCCCGCAAACCCCGCCGCAGGCGACGCGGTGATCCGCCCCCGCCAGGGGAAGGCTGGCTGGCCCGTCCCCGCTTCATTGTCGGAATACGGGTCAGGCAGGCTGTTGCCGGGGGGCACATCCATCAGGAGGAAGGGGTAAAAGGTCACCCGCAGCCCGCGCGCCCTGATCTCCCGGATTGCTTGCAACACCGCAAAATCCGCCGGTGTGCCACCAAAGACCGGGCGGTCGTCGCTGTCCCGGCTGACGAGATGCGCAGCCGACCGTGCCACGCCATTCACCGACCAGGCGACGGGCGAGGTGATCTTGACGGGAAGCTCCACACCGGGGCGGATCCTGCAGTGCCCGGCCCGCAGGTCATCGCCGAACCAGGCCACCACGAGGCTGACGCTCTCGATGCCCGGGACCGAGGCCTGCAGCCGGTCGAGCGCCACGACGAGATCGGCGGTCTCCGCCAGCGCATTGAGGTTCTCGGCGCGGGTCGCCCCACCCGGACCGGAGAGCCGCCGGACAGGCTGGGTGGCGTAGATGAACTCGCCCGAGGCCGGGATCATCGTCACGGCCTTCACCAGTCCTTCGGCGGTGTCGGGATCGTCCAATGGGCGAAATACCTCGAAGGAGAGCTGCGGCAGGCGGTTGCCAAAGGCGGAGAGCGCCAGCTCCTCGAAGACCACATAGGCGGTGCCGCGATAGGCGGGGGTATGTGCCGCTCCCATTTTGGCGGCGATGAACGGATCCGGCTCCTGCGCCTCGTCGCCGGGATACCAGCGCCAGGTGACGCCCGAAAGATCCATCGGCTTGCCATCGGCCCAGATGCGCCCCACACCGGTCACTTCGCCCTCCGAGAGCGCCACGGCAAAGGAGGCAAAGTAGAGAAACTCGGTGGTGGTGACCTTTGGCCCGCCGCCCTTGCCGCCGCCCTGACGGCTGGTCTTTGTCTCCTCGCGGAAATCCGTGGCCCAGATGATGTTGCCGCCGATGCGCATCCGGCCGAAGAGGCGCGGGATAACCGCGCCTTCGGTCGAGGAGGTGATGCGCAGACTGTCGAGGCGCTGGCCTTCGATGCGCTGGGCGGGGGCCAGCGACGAGACGATCCAGTTATCGACCACCGAGCCGATGGATGAGCCGACAAAACCGCCGATGGTGGCGGCGCTGACACCAAGGATGGTGCCGCCGATGCTGCCGCCAATGGCGGTGCCGACGGCACCGAGGACAAGGGTTGCCATGGGTCAGCTCTCAGGGTTTGGGAAAGAGAAAGGCGAAGGCGATGCGTCGCCGCCAGCTTGGGGTGAGCGGTTGCTCGACAACACCAAGGTGCTCATAGGCGTGGATGAAGCTTTGGGGGCCGGTCAGGATCCCGACGTGTTTGGCCACGGCGCGCGGGACCATGCGGAACAGGACCAGCGTGCCGGGCCCGGCGTCGTCAGGAGCGATTTCCGGCATCATCGCGCGTGCACCGTCGGCCAGCACTTCATGCGGCCCGGTCTCGCCCCAGTCGCGGCTGTAGGGCGGGATCGGGAAGGGCTCGTCGCCCACCACCTCGCGCCAGACGCCACGCGCAAGGCCCAGACAATCGCAGCCGACCCCACAGAGGCTGGCCTGGTCGTGATAGGGCGTGCCGAGCCAGCGGCGCGCGGCGGCGATGACAAGGGCGGGATCAGCGGTGGACGACTGGGGCTCGGGCACAACATCTCTCTCGCATGGCCGATCCTCCTCACCCTGACCCGGAATATGCGTCACAGAACGGCTCCGTCATGGCTGCCATCTTGCGACGCATATCTGAGGACTGCGTCCTGCCCCGGGATATGTGGGAAGCCCCGGAAGTTGGGGGTGTTTGCGAACTTGCCCGTGCAGGTGGCGATGCGCTTGTCGCAGCCTGCGCGGGTGATAAAGCTGTCACCTTCAGCGATGGCCCGCACCGGCGCTTCCAGCAGGGTCAGGGTGGCGATGGTAGCGGTCAGCCCGTGCGCCAGCACCTCGGTGATCCGCCCGGCATTCGCTCCGCTGGTCCAGGTGAGGGTCCCGGCGGAAAACCAGCCCGCGTCAAACCCGGCCAGCCCCGAGGCCCGGAACGCGCGGTCGCGCAGGATCTCCGTTACAACGCCGGTGCCCTTGTAGATCGCGTTTTCCAGATCGATCCCGCAGCGCGCATCGCCAAGTTCCGCGTCGCACCCCGCCTGAAACGTCCGCCCGACGGTCTGGCCGAGGAGGTGTGCCAGGCTGCGGACCTCGGCGACAAAGGCGATCCGCCCGCGCCGGATCTGGCCGACGGCACCGCGGCGCAGGAGCACGCGCTGGCCCGTGTCGGCCCAGTTCACCCGCCAGAGCTCGACCAGCGCATTGTCCCAGCGCCCGTCGAGAATGTCGCTCTCCGTGATCCGATCCGAGGTCAGAACGCCACTTGCGTCCTGCGCATCCACCGCCAGATCGGAGCCTGCGCGGATCTCCGAGGCGGCAAACCCGCTTTCCGGTTCAAACGCGGTGCCATCGAAACTGAGCGGGCGATCATGATCGGTGAAGCCCAGTGCTACGCCATCGCTGCGCGAAATCCGCCAGCACCAGGCGAGCGTGGTGGTGGCATCGTCGAGATGCGCCTGCAGGTCGGGCGAGAGGGTCTTCATGGATAAACCTTGATATGTGCCGCACCGGCAGCCAACTAACTGGGGACCCGAGTTGCTTGAGAGGGCGGTGATGATGACGCAGGATATTCCCGAGGACCCAGACGACGGAGGGGCCGCGACGGAGGCCCCGCTGGAGGGTGCCGATCTGACCATTGATGTGGTGAAGGTTGACACATTTCTGGACGCATTGAAGCAGGCCACGCCATCGGAGGAGCGGGTCGTGCCGCTGATCCGCAAGCCCTTACCCCGGCCCGAGTAACGCTGGCCGCGCCCGCACGCCGAGGCCGTAGGCCGCGCGTTGTGCAGGCCCTGCCCCTACCGCCGGATCTCTACGAGCGGAATGGACGTGATCGATCCCAGCCGCTCGATATCGAGGGTGACGTCGAGCGTGTCGGAATCAAACCGCACTGGTACATCGAACTCGTAGCCCGCCGTGATCGCGACGCCCGCACCTGGGGCTGCGGTGAAGGTCACGCTGCCGGTGGTGGGATCAACGCTCCACCCCGACATCTGCTCGACCCCGCCCAGTGCGATCCGCGCGGTGCCCTCCACAGGTTTGGCGATGGTGCGGGTCCAGCTCTGCGCACCGGAGCTGTAGTGCTTGACCAATTGGAAGGCCGTTGTCGCGCCATCCCCAATGCCAATCAGCTGATCGGCGGGCGTGTCTTGTTGCGAGGGCAGCCCGCTTTTGTAATCGGACCAATCCTTGAAGCGAAACCCATGCAGGCGACCGTTGCGGGCTTCAAAGAAGGCCACCACCGCCGCCAGATCGTCAGCGCGGCGGATGCCGTAAGCCACATCATAGCGGCGGCGCGAATTGGCCCAGCTGGCGTTGCGTTCCTCGTCGCCAGAAGCCAGTTCCACCACCTGTGTGCGCCGTTCCGGCCCGCCGCGCGCCCCGCGGCTGATATTGTCGGGAAAGCGCACCTCGTGAAACGCCATCATATGCCCCTCTGGCCCAGCGACACCGCGCGGGCAATGTCGGCGGCGACCTGTGTTCTGGACTGCCGGAAGCTGTCGGCGTCGCGGGCGTTGATGGTGACATTGACGGCGGGCGCGGCGGGCTGGCCCTGGCCAAAGCCAGCGGCCTCCCGGCGCGACAGCACCCGTTCGCCGCGTTGCAGGATCGCCGGAACCTCGTCCGGGCGCAGCCCGGCAAAGCCACCCGCGTGCATGCGCGGCGCATTGGCAAAGGCCAGCGCTGGCACCATGCGACCCGGACCCGGCGCGCCGACCACGCCGCCCGTGTGCAGGATGCTGGCGAACAACCCGCCCGCACCGCCCAGCGCGCCGGAGAGCGCATTGGCGATGGGGCCGAGGATGAAGCGCCGCGCCGCCAGCTTGGCGAGATCGGCGATCATCGAGGTGACCAGATCGCCGAAATCGAGCTTGCCGGTCTTCACAAACTCACCCACCGCATTCTCGGCGCTCTGGAAGGCCCCGACCAGCGTGCTTCCGATATCGCCGCCAATGTCGCGGGCCTTGGCGGCATAATCGGCCAGCGTGGCGGTGACGGCGGCCCAGCCGGTCAGGGCGGTTTTTGCGCCCTCAGCGGTCGATGTCCCGGCTGCGCGGCCAGCGGCCCCGGCACCCCCGGCGGCACGGCCCGTTTCGTCCAGTTCCTCGCCCAGCGCCGTGGCGGCAGCAACAGCCCCGGCCAGGGCGGTTTCGGCCTCCGCCCCGCTGCCGGCCATGGCATCGCGCAGCGCCTGCAGGCTGGCGAGCGGCTGACCGGCAGCATCGGCCAGCACGCCCGCAGCTTCGCGGAACCCATCGGCGCGGGCGCGGGCCTCCTCGGCCATGGCGCCGAGGCCAAGGTCGGGTGGTTCCAGAAATCTGCGGGACAGCGCGGCCGAAAAGGCATCGGCTGCAGCGGTCCCGGCAGCGGTGGCCGCCCCTTCAAACGGGTTGCCGATCCGGCCCAGTCCCACCGGATCCAGCGTGCCGATCCGCACACCGCCCTCGCCGGTCGCCCATTCCGGCAGCAGCGCCAGCGCCGCGTTCAGGCCGTTGATGAAACTGTTGATGCGGGTGACGACACCGTTCAGCATCGCCTCGACACCGGAGATCAGCCCGTTTGCAGCCTGAAACGCGAAGTCGCCGATGGCGCCGGGCAGTCCGCCCCAGATCGCCACAGCGGCATCAAAGGCCCCCTGAAAGATCGCCGCCGTCCGGTCGCCGAAACGCACCACACCCGTGATCGTGCCCTCAAGTGCTGAAAGACCGGACGCCTTCAGCTCCTCCCAGCCCGCCGCCATGTTGGCAAGCGCAGCGTCGAGCGCCAATCCCATGCGCGACCAGACCTCCCGGGCCAGATCACCCAGCAGCCGGAACGCCTCGCCCACGCCGCCTGCGCCCGCGACCAGCCTTGTGAACTGGAACACCAGCTCGCCCGCGCCGACAATCAGTGCGCCGATCCCGGTGCGGATCAGGGCCCCGCGCAGCACGACCAGTGCCGTGGCCAGCCCGCGCACCGAAAGCGCCGCCGCTGCCAGCCCGGCCACCCAGCGCCCGGCCATGACGCCCGCAAAGGTGGCGGCGATGGACGTCAGCCGACCGATGTTGTCGAAAAGCGCCTTGATCGCAGTCCCCAGCGGTCCGGAGGTGCGCGCGACGGCGGCCAGCGCATTGGCCACCGCCTCCAGCGTCGGGGCCGCCGCCACCGCCAGCTGATTCGAGACCCCGCGCCAGATCAGCCCCAGCCGGGAGATCGCATCATTGGTGCGCTGGATCTGGCTGGCATCAGCCTCCGAAACCACCACCCCGAAATCGCGCACATCGTCGCTGGCCTGCCGCAGCGTCGCCGTGTCGATCCGGGTGAACACCAGCGCCGCCCGGTCGCCGAAAAGCTGCGAGGCGACAGCGGCGCGCTCGGCCTCTGGCACAAACTGGCCCAGCGCCTCCTGAATGGTGGCGATGCGCGCATCGAGCGGCAGGCGTTGCAGATCCTCGGCCGAGAGCCGCAGGCGGCGCAGGGCGTCCACGGCGGGGCCAGCCCCGGCAGCCGCCTGGCTCAGCCGCCGTGTCAGCTGCACGGTGGCCTGTTCGACCTGCCCCATCGACACGCCCGCCAGATCGCCCGCGCGCTCCAGCACCTGAATGCTGGCCACGGTCGTGCCGAGCGAGGCCGCGAGCTTGGCCTGCGCGTCCACCGTTTGCAGCCCCGAGCGGATCATCGCGGCCCCGGCAGCCGCCAGCGCGGCCGTGGCGGCAGCGGCTGCCAGCGTGGCGCGGCGGGCAAAGGCGGCGACGCGCGCATTGGCCAGATCCATCTCGCGGCTCAGACGGCCAAAACCCCGCGCGCCAGCCGCGCCCACGCCCTCCAGCTCGGCGCGCACCTGGCGGCCGCCTTCCGCCACGAGGCGGACGGACACGCGTTTCTCAGCCATCGCGGCTTCCTTCCATCTCTTCGTTGAGCTTGCGCACCATCACCGCCTCGATCTCGGGCAGCAGTTCGGCGGCGATCAGGGGGTTCACGCCCAGCGCGTTTGCGAGGGCCAAGGCCGCGCCCATGTCCCAGCCGAGGACAGCGCCGGGGATCACCCGCAATTGCCCACCGAGGCGACCGACCAGGTCCCAGACCTGCCAGCCTTCCGGCGTTCTTGGCCGGTTCAGTCTTGCGGGGCAGTCGGGGCAGGATCTGGTGCAGGCCGCGCAGTATCGGTCGCCCCCGCCGAAAGACCAGTCGGCGAGGGCGCGGAGGCGTTTTTTTCCGCGTCCAGAATGAGGCCCCGCGCGACATAGGAGGTCTGAAAGGCCTCAAAAACCGGCCAGATCTCCAGCAGGGCGTCGATGCCTTCGGGTGTGACGGGAACGATGTTGCCCGCGTCATCGCCGACACCTTCCCAATCCAGCACAGCGCGGCGGGCGACGGCTTTGGCCATGGCCAGTGCCAGGTCTTCCTGACTGGCATCCAGGGGCAGGGCCTCGACGATGGCATCGGCGCGGGCCGAGACCATCAGCGCGGTGGTCAGGGGGCCCACCAGCAAACGCAGGCCCGGGGCGAGGTCCAGCCATTCGGGCTTGGCGGTCAGGTTCAGGCGGATCATCAATAGGCCTCCACATCATTGATCAGGGTTGCGGTGCACATTCGGCCAACCACCGTGTCGCGCGCCGCCTGCCAGTCGAAGGTGGCCTGCACACCCTGCGGTCCGGAAATCTCGATGCGGGGGCGCGGCAAATAGACGGCATGGACAGTGAAGGTGAAGCTTTCGCCCGAGGGCAGGACATAGGCGAAGCTGATCTCGGCGGGATCGCCGTTGATGGCCTGGCTCACCAGCGTGCTGTCGGCAAAGCGCACTTCGATCCGGCCTGTGAGGGCTGCGATGCTTGGGTCGGCCCCGTCGATCCTGCCATCATTGCGAATGGTCTCGATCCGGTCGAGATTGTTGGCGTGAGCGATCTCGGCCGAGACGACATTGCCCAGTGCCGTGCCGTTGCGGCTGATTGCGCCGTTGAAATGCCCGAAGCGGCGGAGGGGCAGATCGGCGGGCGTGCCTGCGGCGGATGTGGTGGCAATCGCTTCGCCCTGCGCCACCAGCCGCGCGGTTGCCGTCAGCAGGCCCGCGCGCTGGACCTGCCAGCTGAGCTGATCCAGCACGCAGCCGGAATACATCGCAAAGCGCGGCACCTCCGGCATGGCGGTCTCGATGGACATGCTGGGCAGTGTCCATGATCCGGACCGGAACTCGTGGGTCCATGGGCCAATCCCGGTGGTGACCGGATCGCCAAACGCCGCCTTAAGCCAGAATCCGAAGCCTGCGGCATCGATCGGCACTACCACATCGCCATCCGCCGTCACTGCGTCCTTGATCGGGGTCAGCGGATCGCGGCCATAGCCCAGGAGCTCGCTGTTCAGAAGCGGTTGTTCCGATCCGAGTGAGGTGCTGGCGAAGGGCATGCGGGTGAAGCCGCCAACCGGCGGGGTCCCGTAAACTGTCTCAAAGCCGAGCGCCATCTGCGCCCGCGCGCCTTGCGCACGTGCCATGGGGGTCTCCTGTTGTTGGGGGTGTCAGGCCAGAGGGCCGGTGGTGGAATAGTGCAAAAAGACGGTGATCACCGCCGCCTTCAGCGCCGCCGCGCCCTCGATAGGCAGATCGACCGACGCCGGAGCTTCGGGTTCGACCCAATCGCAAAGGCCGCCGAGCGTGCGGTCGGCCTCCAGCGCCGTGCCGATGCTGGCGATCAGGCTGTCGAAGGCGCTGGCCCGGCCGGTGCCAGCCTGGACAACGACCTCTAGCTCGGCCTGATGCTGATAGTGATAGCGCAGGGGCGACAGCGTCACCTCCGGATCGCCCGGCTGGCCGTCGCGCAGGATGATCAGCCCCGCTGCCGGGATCCGCTCGGGAAGCACCTCGTCACGCAGCACAAGGGCTGCAAGCGGAAGCAGCCGCGCGTGGAGCGCAGCGAGGATGGTTTCGCGAGTGGTGGGCATTCTCTGTTCCGAAGCTGGAGCCATGGTCGACGACCGCAAAGAGCCCCAGGCCGGGCATTGATTTTTGGCGAGATGCTGCATGCGCAGTCGGCAGGTCGCAGCCCAGAACGGACCCAAGACCCTTGGCTGGAACCGAAGATAGCTGACATTCACCACGAGGGTCGCGAACTGGTATGATGCGGACTTTCCTGCCGTTCACGTCAAAGGAGTAGATGTCTGCTTCCGTCCTCAGTCCAGTTTCTTCTTGACCTCAACCTTGCTTGAGGTGCCACAAGAAAGCTGAGAGCTGTTTGGAGGACAGGATGACACTTGAAATCAACTCGCTAGTACCGGAGTTGTGGTGTTCGGACTTTGAAGTTTCGATGGAGTTTTACACCGGCATTCTCGGGTTCGAGATCGCTCAGCGCAGGGGGGACGATCCTCATGCCTATCTGACTCTCCATGGCGCACAAATTATGATTGCTCACTGGCAATTGGATGGAAACTGGGTGCCGTGGCAGCCGGAGCAGATGGCCTATCCCTACGGGCGAGGGATCAACTTTCAATTCATGGTTCCTGATGTCGACAGAATGTATGAGGCGGTCTTGGCTCGCGGTGCAGAGCCACTCCTGGCTATCTACGATGCGGATATCTGGAAGACCGATTGCATGGATACCCGGCGCCAGTACATGATCTTGGACCCGGACGGGTATGTTTTACGTTTCGCACAAAGCCTTAGAACCCGTCCCGTGGATGATTCAGACCTTAAAAAGCTAAGCAAGCAATACGGCACGTAAACCTCGTTGGGATGGAGACTTCGCGCTGTTGATGTTGGAAAGTCGATTGCCGCCATTCGCCGCGATGCCAAATGATGTCACTGCTGGGCTCTCACCCGGCTTTTGCCGCACTCCACATGAATGGCCGCAGTCGGGAACCATCGCAGGCTTTGCAAACTCCGCTCCCTGCGCATTGCCGCCACTTTGGTCAGTCCGCGCTGCGCCCGCGGCTAACGACCGGAATATCCCGCGTTACAGGCATTAGCCTATTTGCCCCTCCACCCAGTTCGCCACGATCAGCCCCGGCACGCCGTCCGCCGCCCGCACTGCATCCCGCGCCAGATCCAGCCGCTTGCGCAGCTTGACTTGCGGCACCAGCAGGAAGATCGGCACAGTGGTCAGCCCGCGCCCGGTTTTCGATCTGGATGCCACCGCGCGCCCCTTGGTATTCAGCCGCCCTTCCGCCACCAGCAGGCTCGGCCCGCGACGACGGAAAACAAAGCGCAGCCGCAACCCGGTGCGGCGTTCCCATTCGCCGGGAGTGATGCGGCCTCCCTTGGTGCTCTTCCCGGCGGCCGGAGTTGGGATCGCCAGCCAGAACCCGTCCTTGGACCGGATCAGCGGCCCGGTGTCATGCGCGCCGATGATCACCGGGGCCTTGGACCAGACCAGCGCCGCCGCGTTCAGACTGTCGCCGGATTTGGGGAAGCTGGCGAGGCGGATCGAATTGCCCAGCCGCGTGCCAAGCCCCGCGCTGGTGATCTGGCTGCGCCAGGCGGATTTCAGGGAGGTGCCAGCTTCGCGCATGGCGGCGGAGACAGCCTTCTCACCGGCGGCGATTTCCGCCTGCATCAGGGCGACAAGGTCCGGATTGAACGTAACTTTCAACCTCATGATGGCCGCAGGTCCAGCGACCAGATCAGGCGTTCGCGGTCACGGATAGGCTCGCCTTGAATGGTGAAGCTGTCGGCCCCGATCACGATCAGATCGCCGGGGCGCGGATCGGGCAGGTCGGACACGCGGACGTCCACCATCATGGTGTCGCTGACAAAGCGCCCAGCGCCAAATTCGGCGATGCGATCCGGGGCGCGGCGGATGACGCGGATCGTGCGTTCCTCGGAGGTGGTCGCAGAAATCCACAGAGCCGCCGCCGCCATGGACGGGTTGGCATAGATCCGGTCCATGGCGAGGGCAAAAATGGTCATGATGATTTCTGCCGCTGATCAGTTCGACGTGTGAATGCGGATCGCGATGCGCGGCCGCTTGTTGACCGGCAGGATCGAGGCCTCCGTCATCAGGTCGATCCAGCGGCCCTTCTCGTCGAGGTGCTGACGGGCGTAGAGCGGCAGGCCGAGGGTGTTGGCCGCCTCGAGCAGGTTGGCCGGGCCGCCATAGGTGGTGAAGGTGTCCATGGTGCCAAGCGGGAAGGCGATACCCTCGCTGGCCGGGATCAGCCGTTCGGTCGCCTTGGTCGAAAGCGTCACCGTGCCCGCATACTCCTCGAACACGACGCCTGCGAAGGGGAAGTTGCGCCGCACATCCTGGCGCAGGGGTTGCGCGCCGGTGGCGGCGTAGAACTTGTAGGCCTCCTCGGTCTTGGGATGCGCGATCAGCTTGTCGAAGAATTCCCGGCTGACGAGGGCATGCACATCCGTCATGCTTTCGCCCAAGAGGTTGTCTTCCATCGACCGCAAGACCTCGCGCACCTTGCCCTGCACGTTGGTGCCTGCTGTGCCCAGCAGAAAATCCACCGAGATCTGCGCCAGGCCGAACTCGGTGAAGTAGTTGTAGAGGGTGGTCCCGGCCCCGTCCTTGACGATGCCGCGGAGCGCATTCATCTCCATGTATTCGCGGGTTTGGGCATGCTTGCGGCGCATCAGCTGCAGCTTGCGGTTCATCACTTCGACCAGCGGATCGGCTGCATCGAAGGCGCCCAGCGCGGGGGCGCCCTGGATGTCACCCGGCAGGATCACATCATCATGCGGGATCCACGGCAGGGCGAAGGATCGCATCGAGCGCCCCTCGCGCGTGCCGACGGTGGCGGGGCCGCCGAGGGGAACGGAGGGCAGCAGGTTCAGCACCCCTTCGTATTGCTCGATGATCACCGACCGTTGGGTGACGCCCTCAAAGCGGAAGAGGCCGATCTGGCCGAGGCGGGTGTAGAGGTTGGGCAGGATGTTGATGGCCTGCGTCATCTCGGCCAGCGAATAGCCGCCAGCGTCAAAGGGATTGCGAACGATGGTCATGGGGTGCTCCGGATAAAGGGGGTTTAGACGCCGTCGCGGGCGATGATGCCCACAGTTGCCAGCTGGCCGAGTTTGGCGGTGATCTTCGCGCCGTCATCGACGGTCGCGTCGTAAGCGAGACCCGCGCGCGACACGATGGAAGGGCCACGGACCACAACAATGCCCATGGCATCGGCCAGCGTGGCATCGACGGCATAGAGCAGCACGGCGCTTGCGGTCTGGGCCCCATCGGTGCCGCCGCTGGTGGCCAGCTTGTATTTACCGCTGGCCGTGATTTTCCCCAGCACCGAGCCGACCGGGTAGGGCATGCCTTGCAACAGGGTGATCACTTCGCGGGTGTAGTTCGGGTTGACCTCATATTTGAGGACATCGCCCATGCTGGGCGGTTCCGTCAGGACGGGCATTGGTCAGTCTCCATGTTGGTGGGAGGGGGCGCTGGATCAGCGCCTGGCGTCAGTCGCAGCCTTCTTCGCGGCAGCGATGATGGGGCTGTCTTTTGCGGCCGCCGCAGCCGGGGCGGTGGCGACGATCCCCGCCGCGTCACTGCGGGCGGCGAGATCGGCCAGAACCCGGGCGCGCAGGGCTTCAGGCTTCAGACCCTTGGTGACGGCATCGGCCGCGTCGAGGGTCACGCCCAACCGGGCGGCCTGTGCACAGACCTGCGCCACCTCGGCGGCTTCGGCGCGGATGGCATCGGCAGTCATGGCGGATGTGTCCGGCGCGGATGGCTCAGGCGCCGTTGGCGCACTGGCAGGCGGCGTGACTGGTGTGGCCGCAGGGGCCGATGCTGCAGGTGCCTCGGGCGCGACCTCGGCGGTCGGGGTGGCATCGGTGGCGGCAGCCGGGCTTGGGTTCGGCGTGTCGGTGGGCGTGGTGGTCATCTGTGGACCCTTTCTGCTGGGGGAAGTGGTGCCGCGCGGTGCGGCGGCGAAAGCGCGGAAAGCTGCGACGGGATCGGCCAGATCATCGGCCAGACCCACCGCGATGGCATCTGCCCCGCGGAACACGGCTGCCTCTGTCGCCAGCGCGGCTGCATGCGTCAGCCGATCACCGCGTCCTGCGGCGACGGTTTCCGCGAAGAGGAAGCGAACGACCTCCAGCTCGCGCTGCATCTGGTCGTGCACCGCTTGCGGAAGAGGCTGGTAGGGGTTGCCGTCGGTCTTGTGCGCGCCCGCGTGGATCAGCGTGATCGCGATGCCCTTCTGATCGAGGGCCCCACTCATGTCGGTGTGCAGGGCGACGACGCCGATGCTGCCCACAGCGCCAGTGCGCGGCAGGATGATCCGGTCGGCCTGGGACGCCAGGACATAGCCAGCAGAGAGCGCGTGTTCAGCGACGAAAGCGTGGACAGGCTTCTGCGCCCGGGCGGCGCGGATGCGATCCGCCAGATCGAAGGCCCCGGCGACCTCACCGCCGAAGCTGTCGATATCCAGCGCGATGCCCCGCACGCCGGGATCGGCCAGCGCAGCGTCGATCTGGGCGGCGATGCCTTCATAGGACGTGAGGCCAGAAGACTGGCCGATCCACGCGCCCCGGTGCACAAGCGTTCCGGCGATTTCGATGACCGCGATGCCGTCAATCATGGCGAAGGGCTGGGTGCCGTTCCGCTGGTGACGCTGGGCAAGGTCATTGCCAAACAGCGAGGCGCGGGCGGGAAGAGCGGCAGCGGCCTGATCAGCGGCCTCCACCTCCAGCCCTTGGAAGGTGATCTCCTGCCCGGTGATGCGCGGCCCCAGCCCGGACAGGAACGCCAGCGCCTTGGCCGGATCGACCATCAAGGGCGTGTTGAAGGCGCGCTGGGCGATCTGGGCGTGGTGCATCATGCGCCCTCCTTGGGGGCGGGTTTTTCGTCGACATCTTCCGGCGCGTCGTCGTCGGCCTCGTCGTCCTTGCCGCTGTCTTGATCCGCGTCTTTCGCCCCACCTTCGCCGGGCCCTTGCGCAGGCGACCCCGGCCGTCGGAAGTCGAGGCCGAGCGCCAACTCGCGTTTGCGTTCGGCGGCAATCTCCCGGTCTACCTGTTCGGCGTCGTATCCCCGCTCAGCCAGCGCCTGCGTGCGCGATTTCAGACCAGCCTCGATCTGCAGGATCTCGGCGGAGGCGTCCTTCATCGGATCAATCCAGTCCCATTTCGTGGGCAGCCAGGCGCAGGCCTGATATTGCCGCCGCTGTTGGTCATAACCCGGCAGGTCCAGCGCGCTTGAGAGCACGGCGGTATCCATCCAGCGCACCCAGACCGCGCGACAAAGCTGATAGACCAGCACGCCATGCTGCCAGGCCGAGATGCGACGGCGGAATTCGATGAGGCTGATCCGAGTGTTCGAGAAGTTGCCCTTCGCCGTGTCGCCGGTCAGATAGCCATAGGGCACGCCCAGCGCGGCGGCGATCTGCAGCAGCGTGCGGTATTGAAACGGCTCATAGGTGCCGCCCGAATCCGGTGTGGCCGGCGTCGAGACATCCTCGCCTGGATCGAGCCGCACCACCTGTCCGGGTTCAACCTCCAGATCCTCTTCGGTCGGTTCCAGCGGGGTTTCCGGCGCGGGCGAGGTGATGAACATCGCGAACATCGCAGCGATCTTCTTTCGCTCCAGCTCGGCATCGTCGTAGAGGTCGAGGGTGAACAGTTTGACTATGGCGGCCGCAAAGCGCGACACGCCGCGCAGCTGGCCAGCTTCCACCGGGTCCAGCACATGGATCACATCGCCAGCCGGGACACGGACGGTTTCGCCTGCGAGGCCGGGGTCGGTCAGATCACCCGGATGGCGGCGCAGGAAGTGATAGGCCACGCGGCGGCCGATGCCGTCAAACTCGATGCCCTGACGGATCAGCCCGGCGCCGGGCAGGGTTCGGTTCATATCGAGGGGCAGCATTTCAGCGGGCAGCATCTGCAGTTGCAGGGGAACGGTCAGAGCATCCTCCGCGCGACGGGGCCGGATGCGCAAGAACACCTCGCCAGACAGGAACACCTCGCGTGCGGCGCGACGTTGAAGCCCGTAGAAATCCGTCAACCCTTCGGCATCGGCATCATCGGTCCAGGCCAGCCACAGCGCCTGCAATTCCTCCTTCCTGGCGGCATCCGCGATGGTCGACGAGGGTTTGATCCCGTCGCCCACCACATTGCTGGCGAAGCTCTCCACTGCGTTCGCCGCATAGCCGTTGTTTCGCACCAACCAGCGCGCCCGGGCGGTGATCGTGTCCCCCGAGGCCGCGATCAGCGTGTTCACATGGGCGCGGCTGGCCCGGAACCCGCGCAGGCGACGATGGGCCTGTGCGGCATCAAACCCGCCGATGATCGACCCCAGCCGCTGGCGGAAAGCCTCGAACGCCATGGATCACAGACCCTTCGTGGCAACCGTGCCCCAGCGGCGACGACGCGGAGTGCCGGTACTGGCCGTGGCGATCCGGGTTTCCAGATCGCTGATGGCATTCGCGAGTTCCGCGTCCGACCCGTAATTGATGGTCTTGCCGTCATAACTGACTGACCGGACGCCCGCGTAGCGCGCCTCCTGCAGGGCGGCCAGAAGCGCACGCATTCGTTCCAGATCCATCTCAGTCCCTCATGAAGTTCGGTGTGTAGGCCCGGCGCTTGCGCCGTGGGGTCGTGGGTGTTCCCGCCTTGTGCGGGGTGGGCGATACTGGTTCAGTTGCCATGACGGGCGAAGCCGGTCGGGTTTCCACCCCGGCCTGCGCCTCGAGCCGCCGCCAGGTCGCCTCGTCCCAACGATCCGCGCCCATGATCCACGCGGCAGCCCGGGCATAGACGCGGGTGTCGAGCGCCTCGTTGCGTTCGCGCATCTTCTGCCATTCGGGGTGGGCATAACCGCGCTTGTTGCGCACGGTGACCAGCTGTTCGGCCACCAGCTGCTTCAGCCACTCTGTGTCGATCCAGTCGGGCAGGTGCACCGTGCCGGGGGCGTCCAGCACGCCCAGCGCCCGGTCTTCATCTGAGGGGCGTTCCAGTCGCAGAAAGCGGTAGGTTTCGGTCTTGAAGGTCGCCGTGGCCACCGACCAGAGCCGCGCCCCACGGCGCAGACGCTTGCCGCCGATGGTGGCGTCGACGAAGGTCGGCCCCGACACTGGCGTCGCGCGGTTGAAGCCTTCGAGGCCCTTGATCGGTGCGACCTGGTCGAAACCCTGTTTTCGCGCCCAAGCGTAAACCGCCGGGGCTTCATAACCGGTGTCGATGGCGAGCTTGCCGATCAGCATCACCGCCCCATTGGCGCAGGCCCATGTTCGCCCCAGAAGCGCGGTCAGCTTGTCCCAGCAGGTCGGATCGTCCGGGCCACCGGCAATGACGATGTGATCGACCAGCCAGGACTCCAAACCGCGCCCCCAAGCCCAGACATCGACCTCGATGCGGTCCTTCTGCACATCGACGCCAGCGGTCAGGAACAACCCGCCCATCGGAACCTGCACGCCGCCATAGGCTTCACGGCGTTCGGCCAGCCGCTGCCATTCCGGCGCATCGCCCGACTCGACCCAAGTCTCACCCAGCAGGGTGTTGCGCGCCGCGCGCAGCATTTCCTCCGAGCCTTGGGCCGCGAGCCAGTCCCGCGCGATCTGCGCCCAGCTTTTCCAGCCCAGCGGCGAATAGAGCGCCGAGAGGTGAAAGCCGATCGACTGCGGGTCGGCCGACACGGACGTGGCCCGCCATTCGCCCCGTTCCAGCATCTGTGTCTTGTGATGCTCGGCGATGGGTTTTTCGCACCCTTCGCAATGATAGGCGGCCGTGTCGGGCCGTCCCTTGTCCCAGCGCAGGCGTTCAAACTGCAGCCACTGCATCTGGCCACAATGCGGACAGGGCACGAAGTACCGGCGCTGATCGCTGGCCTCAAACTCCCGCTCGATCCGGCTGATGCCCCGTATGGTCGGGGTTGAGACCATGAACACCTTGCGCCGGTGCGAGAAGGTGGTGGTGCGCGCCTCTGCCAGCGTGACCGGATCGCCTTCCTCGTCAGCCGAGGGTGGATAGGCGTCGACCTCGTCCAGAAAGATGTAGCGCGCGGGCATCGACCGCAGGCCGGTGGCCGAGTTTGCGCCGGTCAGCACCAGGATGCCGCCGGGGAATTCCTTGGACAGCATTGAATTGCCCGCGTCGCGTGACCGGGCCGGATTGACCCGCTCGCGCAGCGCCGGGCTTTCCGCGATCAGCGGATCTAGACGGCCGCGCGAGGTCCGCTTGGCCATCTCCACCGTCGGCAGCACCGCCAGCATCGGCCCCGGCGCGTGATGGATGACAAAGCCGATCCAGTTGTTGCCTGCCTCGGTCGCGCCGACCTGCGCGGCTTTCATGAACGAGACGCGCTGAGCCGGGTGGCGGGGCGACAGCGCATCCATGATCTCGCGCAGGTAAGGCGCGCGGGCGGTGCGATAGCGCCCCGGTTCCGCCGCGGCGCGCGACGACAGCCAGCGATGCGCATCCGCCCATTCCGACACCGTCAGGTCCGGATCGGGCCGCATCCCGTTGCGCCAAACCCGCAGGATATCCTCGGCCCCGTCAAACCCGAGGTCGAGATCGGCGGTCAGATCATCGCTATCCGAGGGATACCCTGAGATCGGCGAGGGCGTCGAGTTGCGCTCTGACATGGGTTTCCAGCACCCTCTGCAGGATCGCGGCCTCGATCATCACCGGTTTGCCGGATTGCTTTTCCACCTCCGCTGCCACCTCGGCCGCCATCAGCGCCGCTACCCTGCTGGGCCAGGTCACCCAAGTATCGCGCTCCTGGCGGGCGAGACGAAACACCAGCGTCTCGGCGCGCGCCCGGTCCACAAGCGTGCCCTTGCGCTTCTGAATGGCCAGCTGGCGTTCCTGCGCCTGATAGACCGTCAGCGCGGTGCGGGCCTTGAGATAGGACGAGCTGTCAGCCGGGCCGGAGAAGCCACTGTCGCCACCCGTGCTGCGCCGCTGCTGATCCGGATCGGTCATCTCGGCGCGGCGCACATCGGACGCCGCCGCGTTGATCGACCCGTCTTTGTAAACCACCAGCCGCCCGGCCTTGCGCGCCTTCTGGATCGCCCCGCGCGACAGGCCGGAATGGGCGGAATACTCGCGTTCGGACATACCTTTCATGGCGATTGACGGAGGGCGTTGTTGCATGGAAGCTTCTGGAATCGGTTGGGGATTCCCAAATCGGGCCGAAAATGATTCACCCTATGGATGGCTCAGCGCTTCCGCACCCGTCCCGCCGCCAGCGCGAAACCGCGCTATCGC
>NZ_JAGQDH010000031.1 GCF_018069895.1 Roseovarius autotrophicus
TGCAACGGTCCGGGGGTGGCGCACGCGGCCTCGTCCAGCAGCGTGTCGCGGTCACGCAGCGCCACGATGGCGTTGATCGCGGGGTTTGCGGCGTCGATCCGATCCAGCGTTTCCGCCATCAGATCCCAGGCCGTGAGGGTTCCGGCGCGCAGGGCGGTCAACTGATGGGTCGCGTCATGATTGATCATGGTTCAGTTGATGTCCGGCTGTCGGAGCCGGGTCAAGCTGGATTCCGCCACCGCATTTCCCATGATCATCCGGGGGAAGAAAGGTGGTCGCGGAAATTGGGACCGGTTGTGTCCCAGTCCGAGCATTTTTGACAATGGACGGAAGGGGGCCAATCAAACCGGGCAGGTGGCAAGTATTTGATCAAAAAAATGGACCGGCGAAGAGTGTCCTGCTACGCTCGGGACGGAACAAGCTTGAGGTGCCAGATGACCATCACCCTTCTGATCATCAACGCGCGCGCCCTCACCATGGACCTCGAGGCCCCCGAGACCGACGCGGTGGCGCTTGCCGGCGACAGGATTGCCGCCCTTGGCGAGGCGGCCCGTGCCATGGCGGGTCCCGACTGTCCCGTCATTGACGCGAAGGGGGCAAGCGTGCTGCCGGGCTTCATCGAGAGCCATCTGCATCTGTTCATGGGCGGCTCTGAACTGGCGCATCTGCAACTTCTCGGGGTCAAGGGGGCGGACGCGCTGGCCGGGGCGATCCATGCCTACGCGTCCGCGCATCCGAACCGCAAGGTGATCGTCGGGCAAGGATGCGACTACCTTATCTATGATCGCGCCCTGACCCGGCATGACCTTGATGCGATCCTGCCGGATCGTCCGGTTTGTCTCTTGGCCGCCGACCATCACACCGCATGGGCCAATACGATGGCTCTTGAACAGGCGGGCATCCTGCATGGTGCGCCATTGGGTCCGGGCAACGAGATCGTCATGGAAAACGGCCTGGCCACGGGCGAATTGCGCGAGTTCGAGGCCAAGGCGCCGGTGCTGCGGCTGGCCGGAGAGAACCGCATCATGGCGGGCATCGCCACCGGGGCCGATCCGGTGCCAAAGCCGAGCCATGACGACATGCTGGCGGATCTGCCCGCGATGGAGCGCGGTTTGCACCATTGCGCGCGCCACGGGTTTACCAGCCTCGTCAACATGGATGGCAACCGCTACACGCTTGAGGTGCTGAACCACTTGCGGGGTCAGGGCAAGCTGACGGCGCGGGTGCGGGTGCCCTATCATTATCGCAACGACCACAAGATCACCGATCTTGCCAAGGCCAGCGCCATGAGCGCCGATTACAACGATGACTGGCTGTCCTCGGGTTTCGTCAAGCTGTTCATGGATGGGGTCGTGGACAGTGGCACGGCGGTGATGCTCAACGACTATCCCGACCAACCCGGCTGGCGTGGCGATCCGTTGCATGAGGCGGACCGCTTTGCCGAGATCTGCATCGAGGCCGACCGGCGCGGGCTTCAGATCGCGGTGCATGCCATCGGCGACGGGGCGGTGCGCCGGGTGCTGAATGGCTATGAGGCGGCGCGCGATGCCAATGGCGCGCGCGACGCACGGCATCGGATCGAACATATCGAATTGATCGACCGCGCCGATATTCCCCGTTTTGCCGAAATGGGCGTCGTGGCCTCGGTCCAGCCATCGCATCCGCCGGGGTCACTCGATTTCCTGCTGTTCCCGACCCTCGACAAGATCGGGCGCGACCGGTGGCGCGATGCCTATCTGACCCGCACGCTGCGCGATGCCGGGGCGCGGATCGCGTTCGCCTCTGATTGGCCGGTGGCCGATGTGAACCCGCTCCGGTCCATTCAGGCGGCGGTGACACGGCAGCCCTATGAGGGCGCTCAGGACGAGCGCGTGACGCTGCGTGAGGCGCTGGCCGCCTATACCATCGGCGGGGCCTATGCCGAACATACCGAGGATCGCAAAGGCATGTTGCGCCCTGGCTATCTTGCGGATGTGGTGATTCTCTCGGGCGACATCGAGGCGGTGCCCGCCGATCGGATTGCCAGCTTGAGTGTCGAAAAAACCATCTGTGGCGGTCGAGTCGTTTGGGATGCTGACGCCTAATCCGGCCTGAGGGGCCGAAATGTCTTGAACGACTCGGCGACACGCGCCGACTATGAGGGAAAAGGGGACGCCATAGTGGCCGACGGTGCGCAACAGAGCGGCAACGAGATAGAAATCAAGGCGGTCAGCAAGGTCTTTGGCGCGGGTGCTGTCGCGTTTCACGCCCTGACCGATATTGATCTGACAATCCGCACCGGCGAGTTTTTCACCCTTCTGGGGCCGTCCGGCTGTGGCAAGACCACACTCCTGCGGGTGATCGCCGGATTTGAACACCCCAGCAGCGGACAACTCCTGATCAAGGGGCAGGATGTTGTGGGACAGGCCCCGAACCGGCGTCTGGTGAACACGGTGTTTCAGAATTACGCGCTGTTTCCGCATATGACCGTGGCGCAGAATATCGGCTTTGGCCTCAAGATGCTGGGCCGCCCCCGGTCCGAGATTGACGCCACCACATCCGAGATGCTGCATCTGGTCAAGATGGAGGCCATGGCCACGCGCAAGCCCGCGGAATTGTCGGGCGGACAGCAGCAGCGGGTGGCGCTGGCCCGCGCCCTCGCCCCAAGGCCGCGCGTTCTCTTGCTCGACGAACCGCTGAGCGCGCTGGATCTCAAGTTGCGCAAGGAAATGCAAACCGAGTTGAAGCGACTTCAGGTGGAAACGGGCATAACATTCGTTTTCGTGACCCATGATCAGGAAGAGGCGCTGACCATGTCGGACCGCCTGGCGGTGATGAACAAGGGGCGCATTCTGCAACTTGGCAGTCCACATGACATCTACCACGCCCCGGCAGAGCGGTTCGTGGCCGATTTCATCGGCGAGACGAATTTTCTGTCGTTAAAGGTGATCGCGATCGCGGGGGGCTGCGCCGACCTTGCCTTGCCCGGTGGCCGGACGGTTTCAGCACGGATTGCGGAAGGGGTGGTGCCCGCAGCGGGTGAGACCGTGTCCGCCGTGATCCGCCCGGAACAGGCGCAACTGGTGGCGGCAGATGCCGGTGATCTGTCGGCGACGGTCAATGGCTCTGTGTTCTTTGGCACCGACACGCATATCCATCTGACGCTTGCGGATGGTCAGAGTTTCACGGTGCGGCGTCAGAACACCGTCGGACAGGCGGACCCGGCGCGCGGTGTGCGGGTGGGCTTGGCCTTGATGCCCGGCGCGCTGCAAGTTCTGCGGGGATAGGGATGAAACGCGACTCGCACCGCTGGAAGTGGATACTCGTGAGCCCCGCGCTTGTGGTTCTGATCCTTGCGGCCTCTGGTCCGCTCTTGATTGTTGCCGTCTACTCGGTCCTCAGCCCCGGCAATATGGGCGGGGTATCGTGGGAGTTCTCGACGGATGCCTGGTTCCGGGTGTTCTTCAAGCGCGATATTTTCGACCCCGAGAACGTCACGCTGAACGCGGACCATCTGGCGGTGTTCCGACGCACCTTGTGGCTGTCATTTCAGACAACGCTGATCTGCGCAGCCTTGGGTTTTCCAACGGCGTGGTTCATCGCCACACGCCCTGTCAATCGGCGGATGGTCTGGTTGTTTTTGATCACGGTTCCCTTCTGGACCAACCTGTTGATCCGCACCTTCGCGATACAGGAGTTGATCCGCAACACCGGCACATTGAACACGGTGCTGCTGTGGCTCGGGGTGATCCGGCAGCCTCTGGAATTGATGTATTCCGATTTCGCGGTGTTGCTGGGCATGAGCTATGTCTTTTTGCCGCTGATGGTGCTGCCGCTCTATGCCGCGATGGACAAGCTGGATTTCCGGCTGGTCGAAGCGGGCTACGACCTTTACGCCAGCCGCTTGCAGGTCTTGTGGCATGTGATCCTGCCTTTGGTGAAGCCAGGGTTCATCGCAGGCTCGATCCTGGTGTTCATCCCCTCGATCGGGGCCTATGTCACGCCGCGCGTGCTGGGGGGGGGGCGGTCGATGATGATGGGCAATCTCATCGGCCTGCAATTCGGTCAGGGGCGCAACTGGCCGCTTGGATCGGCGTTGGCGATGGTGTTGCTGGTGATCGTCGTGGTGGCGCTGGTGTTCTACCTGCGCATCACCACCCGCGAGGCAGGGGGACGCGATGGCCAATCATAGATTTGATGTGCGCGCCCTGCCCGGCTTTGGCGTTGTTGCCATCTTCACGCTGGTGATGCTCTACCTGCCCATCATCATTCTGGTGGTCTTTTCCTTCAACGAGGCACAATCGCAATCCGTTTGGGGCGGCTTCTCGCTGAAATGGTATGAGGCGGCGTTCAACAACAGGCAGGTGGTCGATGTGTCGATCCGCTCGCTCTGGCTGGCGCTGGTCGCGGCCGGGATTGCCACGGTGCTGGCAACCCTGGCAGCCCTGGCCACAACGCGGGTGGGCCGGTTTCCGGGCCAGACCATGATTTATGCGCTGATCAACCAGCCGCTGATGGTGCCGGAGATCGTGACCGGTATCGCGCTTTTGATTTTTGTGGCCTTTCTCAAGGTGCAGACGGGATATTCGGGCATGGGCTATATGGTGGCGGCGCACACGGCTTTTTGCATCCCCTTTGCCTATCTGCCCATTCGCGCGCGGCTGGAAACCATGGATCTGACCTTGGAGACGGCGGCGGCCGATCTCTATGCAAACCCGGTGCAGACCTTCGCCCATGTCACCCTGCCGCTTCTGGTGCCGGGTATCGTGGCAGGGTTCATGCTCGGGTTCGTGGTGTCTCTCGACACGGTCGTGATCACCGAGTTCGTGAAATCCGCCGGACAGGACACCCTGCCCACCTACATGCTCGGGCAGTTGCGCCGCAGCGTCACCCCCGAGATGAACGCCATCGCCACGATGTTTCTGGCGCTGTCGCTGGTGGTGGTCAGTGTGTTTTTCCTGATCACCCGTAAAAGGGGATAACTGCAACCATAACCACAGGGAGACGACCCATGAAGAAACTGATAGCAACCGGCCTCGCCGCAGTTTTGACGACTACTGGCCTTGCAAGCGCGGAAGGTGTGGTGAACCTCTATAACTGGGGCAATTATACCAGCCCCGAACTGCTGACCAAGTTCGAGGCAGAGACCGGCATCAAGGTAAATGTGACGGACTATGACAGCAACGACACGGCCCTTGCCCGTATCCGTCAGGGCGGCCACGGGTTTGACATTGTGGTGCCGTCGAACTCTTACATGCAGACGTGGATTTCCGAGGGGCTGATCGTTCCGCTCGACAAATCCATCGTCAGCAACCACGGCAATATCGCGCCCGAATGGGTGGATGTCGATTTCGACCCCGGCCGCGCATACTCGGTTCCATGGCAATGGGGCACGACCGGCGTGATCGTGAATACGAGCGTCTACAAGGGCGACATCAACGACGCCGCCGTCATCTTCAGCCCGCCGGACGAATTGAAGGGCAAGATCAACGTAATCCCGGAAATGTCTGATGTCATGGCACTTGCGATTTACTACGCCGGGGGGGAATCCTGCACCACCGATATGGCGGTGATGCGCAAGGTACGCGATACTCTGGTCGAGGCCAAGGCGCATTGGAAGGCGCTGGATTACGGCACGGTCGATGCCCATGTCGCGGGCGATTTCTCGGCCGGGATCTATTGGAACGGGGCGACCATGCGGGCGCGCTTGCAGAACGCCGATCTTGCCTATGGCTATCCCAAGACCGGCTATCCGATCTGGATGGATAGTGCCACCGTGCTGGCCGATGCCCAGAACCCGGAAAACGCGATGAAGTTCATCAATTTCATCCTCGAGCCGGAGAATGCCGCGATGATCTCGAACTTTGCGCGCTATGCCAATGGCGTGACCGGATCGGAAGCCTTCATGGATGAGGTGATGCGTGCAGCCCCTGAAATCGTCGTCGCACCCGAACTGGCGGCGGCGGGCAGGTTCAGCCCCGCCTGTTCACAGGAAGTAAACGATCTGCAATCGCAGATCTGGACCGAAGTTCTGCAATAACCGACCTCGGGCGCACCCCTTTGACCTTTGGAGTGCGCCCCCCGTGCCTGTCACCGCAAGCGCCCCCGGACGATTCGCGCACAGGCTCGGCTTCCGTTCGGACACAGGGCGCGTTTGCGGCAGTGCTGGCGGTCAATCACATCCCAGATTGGTTGCAGTGCAAGCTGACGCAGGAGCAACGGAACGCCCTAGGCCTCGGCAGATCGAACTTTTGTTGACTTATCCCAGATATGCTAACCGTGCCTGCGGGAAGCTGAAGAGCGTGCGTTCAATCTGCTCGCCGTTCATCAGGCAAAAAGCTGTGGACAGCGCATCAGCCAGCGCCGCGCGCGGGGCGGTGACGGTGATAAGCTTCCAGCGGGCGGGGGCGGGCAGGCCGGTCAGCGGGTTGAGGATATGGCTGACCATGCCTGCCTGATCAAAGGTGATACCATGCGGAGCTGAGCTAGCCAGCGCCCTGTTTTCCAGCATTACGGCGTCGCGGTGCAGTGTCTGCCCGTCATCAAGCGAGATCGGCCAGGCACCGCCCTGCGGTTGCGCTCCTAGTGCCCGGAACTCGCCGGTATTGACTAGCACATTCGTCAGCCCCTCTGCACGTAACAGGTCTGCCACCCAGTCGGCGATGTAACCCTGCGCCACGTCGTTCAGGCTGAAGCTTCGGGCGCGCCCAGCTTTCGATCAGATAGTCGATGACGGTCGGCTCGTACCCGGCCGCGTGGATGATCCCGAGCACGTTGCGGGAGGTGCCGCAGTCGGGATTGTGGTGGATGACGACCGGGAAGATGCTCATGCTGGGAACCTCGCGCGTGTCCGGTTGGCGAAGGCGACGAGGCTCAGCATCACCGGCACCTCGACCAGCACACCCACCACGGTGGCCAAGGCGGCGCCGGAGTTCAGCCCGAAAAGCCCGATCGCGACCGCGACCGCGAGTTCGAAGAAGTTCGACGTGCCGATCAGCGCGCAAGGCGCGGCGACCCGGTGCGGAACGGCCCACAGCCAGGCCCATCCATATCCGAGCGCGAAGATGCCGTAGGACTGGATGATGATCGGGACCGCGATCAGTGCGATCAGCAGCGGTTGCGCAAGGATCACCGGCCCCTGAAAGCCGAAGAGCAGCACCACGGTTATCAGGAGACCCACGACCGAGGCCGGCTTGATCCGCGCCGTGAACGTCGTCACCGCAGCCTCGCCACCTTTCGCGATCAGCGCCCGGCGCGTCAGGAGACCCGCGATCAGGGGAATAACGATGTAGAGGACGACCGACAGGATCAGCGTCTCCCACGGGACGCTGATGTCGGTGACGCCCAGAAGGAAGGCCACGATAGGGGCGAAGGCCACCACCATGATCAGGTCGTTCACCGAGACCTGCACCAGCGTGTAGTTCGGATCGCCCTTCGTCAGCTGCGACCAGACGAAGACCATCGCCGTGCACGGCGCGGCGCCGAGAAGGATCAGGCCCGCGATGTATTCCGGCGCGCGCTCTGGATCGATCAGCCCGGCAAAGACATGGTTGAAGAACAGGACCGCAAGCGCCGCCATCGTGAAGGGCTTGATCAACCAGTTGATCGCCAGCGTGATGACGAGACCCTTCGGGCGCTGCCCCACCGCCTTGAGCGAACCGAGATCCACCGCGATCATCATCGGATAGACCATCGCCCAGATCAGGACGGCGACGACAAGGTTGACCGAGGCGACCTCCAGCGCGGCCAGCGCGCCGAATAGACCCGGCGCGAGGCTGCCGAGGACGAGCCCGGCCAGGATGCAGAGCGCGACCCAGAGGGTCAGCCAACGTTCGAACAGGCTCATGAAAGTTCCTTGTCGTTGGGCACGCAACAGACCGCAGCGGACGGTGCGGTCAGCGTGCTGATGAATTCGGCCAGCGGCCCAAGCGCAGCAGGGTTCAACGCGTAGCAAGTACGCGGGCCGGATATCTCGCCGGTGATGACCCCGGCGGCCTTCAGGATGCGCAGGTGCTCGGAGACCGTGGACTGCGCCAGGCCGACAGCGTCCACGATGTCGCCGCCGATGCAGCCGGGCGTGGCGAGCAGCAGCCGCAGGATGCGCAGCCTTGCCGGATGCGCGAGCGCCTTGGCCAGTTCAGCGATCTCGATGTCAGTGTCCTGCATGATCCATCCATTTTTTGCCAATCGTCGATAGACGATAATTGCGGCACGCACAATGGTGTTCGCTGCAGAGCAACCATCGTGGCCAAACGGGCGAAGTGACCTCGCCGGATCCCGTTAAATCAATGGCTTAAGGTGGAGATGGTTGGATATCAGGCCCATCCCCTCCGCCACTCGCCCCCGCGAAAGCGTTCTCCCGATCCGGTTGTGGCCGGATTTTCCCGTTGTTTTCGGGGTTGTGCGGGTGGGGCGGTTCAATCGCCCTATTTTTAGCATGCCCAGAGCGCGCACAACAGATTCCTGGATTGCCGCGAGGGCTCTCTTCAATCGACATGCCCTTGCAGCCAATGTCGAAAGAGGCTTGGGAATGGAGAAAAGATCGGGCCTGCTTCACACCGGGCTCATGCTCATCAGCATCTTGGCAATCACCAGCATGATCGGCAGCAGGACGATGACGAGGTTGACCGGGAACATGAACAAGGCCATCGGGAACAGCATCTTGATGGGCAGGGAATTGGCCTTTTCCTCGGCCCGGATCAGCCGCATCTGACGCATTTCCTTGCTGAAGGAACGCAGGGTCTTGCTGACGCTCGCGCCAAGTTCGGCGGATTGCTTGAACAACACGGCCAGTGTGCGCGCCTCTTCCACCTCGATACGCTCGGAGAAATTGAGCAGCGCCTCATGCAGAGAGCGCCCGGCCCGGATTTCGAGGTTGATGATTGCAAGCTGCACGCCGAAGTCTGGCGTCGTGACCAGAAATTCCCGCGTCACCCGGTCAATGGCTGCGTTGATGCTGAGGCCCGCATCGACGCAGACCAGCAGAAGATCCATGAAATCCGGGAAAAGCTTGCGGTACTCGCGGGTTCGGTTCCGGCCAAGCCGGTCGAGCACCGCCGCGCAGAGGATGAACGTGACCCCGGCCGCCAGCAATGCAAAGAAGAACACCGCCATGTTGCTGGCCGACGGTAGCACGGCACCCAGACCGAACTGCACCGCCAGGAAGACCAGAACCATGGCGAGCAGGCGCAGCAGGCTGAACATGGCGGGGGCCGACCGCGAAAAGAACCCCGCACGCACCAACCGCATCTTGAGCGAATTCGGGCTCTCGTTCTGGACCACTTCAAGATAGTAGCGGATCTGCTTGTTGTCCGAGCCAAGCAACTTGTCGAGTTCGTCTTGCGTGATCTTCCCGGTCGAGGAAACCTTCTCAAGGTTCCGGTTGATTTCGCGATTTCTGATGGTGAGCAGAATAACCGCGAAACTGACGATCAGCACCGCAACGAAAACTGCCAGAAGTATCAGGTTTTCAGTCACTTGACGTTTTCCTCGGGGTTGCGGGAACTAGAAGTCGAAATTCACGATGCGCCGGATCACCAGCATGCCAAGAAAGATCATCGCCAGACAGCCGATGACAACGTAATGACCCCAGCCACTTTCCCAGACCATATCGAAATAGGTCGGCACCAAAAGGCGGATCATCGCGAACAGGGCAAAGGGAAAGACCAGCATCACCCAGGAGGTCGCGCGCCCCTCTGACGAGATCGCCTTGATCTTGGCTTTGACGATCTGCCGGTCACGGATCATCTGGGCGAGGTTTTCGAGGATCTCGGACAGGTTGCCGCCCGTCCCCTTCTGCACGCTGACGGTGACGGTCAACAGGTTCAACTCGGGTGCGCCCACCCGTTGATACATGTTGAACATGGCCTGTTCCAGTTCCGCACCAAAGGTCATCTGATCGTTCAGGATGCCGAATTCGGACCCGACGGGATCGGGCATTTCCCGCGCCACCAGCGAGATCGCCGCCACAAGGGGATGGCCGGCATTCAGGCTTCGCACGATGATGTCGATCGCCGGGCCGAGCTGAGATGTAAAGACGCGGATTCGCCGGGTGCGGAAATAGGACAGCAGCAGCAGGCTGAGCGTGATCGAAAAAGCGGTGGCGGAGAGGATCAGAAAGACCGTGTTCAGGCTGAACAGGATCTCGGCCAGAACGAGGCCGAGAAAGAAGAACAGCAACAGAAAGGCAATCCGCCGCGCCGGGCTGAGTTCCAGCCCGGTCTGGGCGACGAACCGGTTGAAGCGGCCAAGCAAAGAGCGACCGCCGATCCGTCCCGAAATGCCCCGCCGGTTCAGCAGGTTGCTATAGGCATCGGCCGCGCCCTGCTTGTGCTTGAGGCTTTCGAGTCGGTTGCGGATCTCTGCCTTGGACCGCTGCGCGCCGAACAGCAGCCGCAACAGCGCATCGAACAGCAAGAGCGCCGCGATGAAGATCAGGCCATAGAGCGTGAGCGGGTTGCTGAACATCTCTCAGAGTCTCTTCGAGGGGTCGAAACAATCGGGGTTGAGCCGAAGCCCCATGGTTTCGAGATCTTCAAGAAAGCTGGGGCGAATGCCCGTGGCGCGGAACTCGCCGATGATCTTGCCGTGGTCGTCCACCCCAAGCCGGACAAAGCGCATGATGTCCTGAAGCTGGACAATCTCGCCCTCCATTCCGGTTATCTCGGATATGGCGATCACGCGGCGCGTGCCGTCGCGCAGGCGCGTGAGTTGAAGCAGAACCTGAACCGCCGAACTGATCTGGGCGCGGATGGCCTGTTGCGTCATCGGCATCCCGGCCATGCCGACCATCTGCTCCATCCGCCCGAGTGCGTCACGCGGGCTGTTGGCGTGGATCGTGGACATGGAACCCTCATGGCCGGTGTTCATGGCCTGCAACATGTCGAATGCCTCGGCGCCGCGCACCTCGCCGACGATGATGCGGTCGGGGCGCATCCTCAGCGCGTTCTTGACCAGATCGCCCTGCCGGATCTCGTTGCGCCCGTCGATCGTCGGTGGCCGGGTTTCCAGCCGCACCACATGGGGCTGCTGCAATTGCAGTTCGGCGGCGTCCTCGATGGTCACAAGACGCTCTTCATGCGGGATATAGGCGGAAAGGGCGTTCAGCATCGTCGTCTTGCCCGAGCCGGTGCCGCCCGAAATGATCATCGACACCTTGCCCTCGACCGCAGCGGCCAGCAGGTCGGCCATGCCCCGCGCCAGCGCGTTCGCGTCCACAAGCCGGTCGAGCGAATAGGGCTTTTTCGAGAATTTCCGGATCGAGACCTGCGGCCCGTCCACCGCTACCGGGCGCACCGCCACGTTGACCCGCGAGCCATCGGCAAGCCGCGCATCCACCAGGGGCGAGCTTTCGTCGATCCGCCGCCCGACCGAGGCGACGATCTTGTTGATGATGCGCATCAGGTGGTCTTCATCCTTGAAACGCACCTTGGTCGCCTCGATGATCCCGAAGCGTTCGATATAGACGCGCCCCGAGCCGACAATGAGGATATCCGAAATGGTATCATCAGCCAGAAGCGGCTCGATCGGGCCAAGCCCCAGCATCTCGTCGCTGATGTCGGCAATGAGCTTTTCCAGCTCCTTGGCGCTCAGCGGGAAATTGTGATCCTTGGCATAGGCGCGCACGAAGGGCCGAAGCTCGTTGTGAAGCTCTTCCTTCTCCATCGTGTCCAGAATGGACAGGTTGATCATGTCGAGCAGATACCTGTGCAGCTCGACCCGCTCGTTAACGAAATCGGCCGGTTCGTTCGGCGTTATGGGCTGCGCTGCGAGCGGTTGGCTTTCCTCGCGCGGCAGCGGCCCCAGCTTGTCGGGTGCTCCGCGCACCGAGCGTTTCGTGGTTGCGGTGTCGTCTTCGGTTCGCCTGAAAAACCTGCCCACCATGATCTTTTACCTTTCCTGCGCCCTTTAATAGACGATCACCTTGGTGCCGTTTTCGACCTTCTCGAATAGCCCCATCACATCGGCATTGCTCAGGCGGAAGCAGCCTGAGGTCTCATAGCCGCCAACGGTTTCGGCGCTGTTGGTGCCATGAATCCGGTAGAGCGTGTCCTGCCCGTTCGAGTAGAGGTAGATCGCGCGCGCGCCCAGCGGGTTGTAGGGGCCGGGCGGCACATAGGCCGGAAGCGACGGATCGCGCTGCCGCATAGCCGCAGGCGGGCGCCAGGCGGGCCATTCCGCCTTGCGCCCGACACGGGTCACACCAGTCCAGATAAAGCCGTCACGCCCGACGGAGATCTCGTATTGCTCGGCCTTGCCACCAGGCAGCACCCGCAGCAACGTGCGCTTCTCGTTGGAAATGATGATCGTTCCGGGCACTTCGGTGCCGTCATAAGGCACGATCGTCAGGGTGCGCTTGCCGTGCGATCTCGGCAGGCTCTTGACCTGCGCCAGAGCCAGGCCCGGCGCCGTGGCCGCGCCCAGCACCATCGCCAGCATCGTGCGCCTGCACATCAAACCGTTTTTCCCGAAGGATCGAAGCATTTCCCTGTCCTCCTCTCAGCCGGTTCCAGTATCGGTAAGTTCGATGGATTTCATGTATCTGGTCAAGGCTTTGTCAAACTTGTTCCGCGCCGCCACATCAGACGGCAGGATGCCACGGTCGATCGCCTCGCCAATGACATTGGGCAGCAGAGGCAGGTAGAAAAACGGCACGCTCTCGAACAGATCCTTCAGCTTGCGGGTGGCGATACGCTGGCGGAACCATCCGCCCACATGCTTGTTCAGAATGATCCTGACCGGAAAGCCCGGCCCGCGCAGGGACTTGATCCGCTGCACCACATCCAGCGTGTGCTTGATCGCCGGCAGGTTCTGCTCGGTCACCAGCGTGCAGGTGTTGACCGCTGACAGAACGTCATCCTTCCACTCCGTCTCGTAATAGGGGATATCGAGAAAGGTGTGCTCGTGTTCCTGTGTCACGGCGTCCAGCATTCTCAGGGTCAGTTCATAGCCGTTGATATCAGTGTTCAGGTCCGGGCGCTTGAAGGAATAGAGATAAAACCCCTTCTTGTGCCGCAGCTGGATCGCCCGGATGAATTCGGCGTCCACCCGCTGCGGCGAGGGGGCCACCGATCCAAGATCGAAAGAGTTGTTGAGGTTGAGGGCATAGCCGCAATTTCCGGTCGAGAAATCCAGGTCGAACAGCGCCACGCTGCCGGTTCTCCGAAGCAACCTTGTTGCGGCGATATCCGCCATCGAGGCGGCAATCGTGGTTGCGCCTGCGCCGCCAACCACCGACACGATGGCGTGAACACGGTTGCCACGGGTCTTGCCCGCGCGCACCAACGCCTTGATCGACGAGACCAGCTTGTCCTGCGAAACCGGCTTTTGCAGCAGATCCTGCGCGTTGAGTTGCAGGATCTGGCGCATCGAGTCCGCGTCAAGCGCATCGGAGAGGATAATCAAAGGCTGGTTCGGCGCGAACAGACGCACCAGCTTCAGCAACTGGGTGTCCCGCTCTTCCAGCGTGCCGACATCCAGAACAAGGATGTCATACTCGCCATTTGTCAGGTCGCGCTCGACCGTGTCGCCGTCGGCGCGCGTGACGTTGAATTCCCGAAGCCTGTCCAGTTGAACTGCGGATTCGACAGGTTGCGCCCTGTCCCGAGACACCCAAAAAACACGAATGGACGAAGAAATCGGCATTTATAGTTTATATCCTTAATAACAGTTGATCCGTGTGTCGCAAATATCCTCGCTTGTCATGCTGACCGGATGCGACGGGATGGTAATGTTGTTGATGCCAAGCAGATCATCGATGAACAGGAAATCAACGGTCACGTCACGCAATTCAACCGTGACCGTTGATACCTGGCCAAAAGGTCGCCCGACATAGCCCAGAAACGAGCGGTGATAGCTCACCACCACGTTTTCGGCGGTCAGGAAGGGGGCCACGTCGCACATGCCGACAAAACCGCTGTTTACCGCCCCGCACACGCCGTCACCACCGGTCAGCAGCCGGTTCAGGCGCGCCGCGTCGCATGTCGCCCCCTGGCAAGAGACGGAGGCAGGAATTGCGGGAACCGCGTCACCGTCCAGTGCCGTGACGCTCGTGTCAAAGTTTCCAAGCGACGCATAGGCCGCATCCCCCACGATCGGGGACGACACCGCCGCCATGCGCGCCCCGATCTGCGCGGCCTTGGCGGCCTGGTTCCACTGGAACACGGCCACCCCGAATTCAATCATCGCCGCAAACACGATGAGCACGACCGGAATCGTCAGCAGCGCCTCGGTCAGGGCAAGGCCGCTGTCCTCGCGCCAGAACCGCCGAATGACAGACCGCCTTACCATCCGATATACCTCATCTCGGTTTCCCAACTGATCGTAATCACGCCCCCCAGGATCGTGTCATAGACCGGCGAACCGATGTAGTTGAAAGCGCCGGCGACCCGGACGATATCCTCTGGTCCCGGCGTTCCCTCGAACGAGCCTTTCGGCGGATCAAAAGTCAGTGACGCCCCCGCAGTTCCTGGCCCCCATCCAGGCACACGCAGATTGCCGGTTCCGCCTGGGTTGCCGTAAAACGCGATGTTGCGGGCCACGGTCTCGTTGCAGGCCGTCACCTGCATGTTGATCGTGTCGCGGCACCGGCTCCAGTATCGCGCGGCATCGCGCACGCCGACCTGCAATTGCTGCCGCTGCCACATCATGTTTCCGAATTCCAGAATGCCGAATGTCAAGATCGTCAGAACGGGGATGATCAGCAGGGCCTCTACCAGAACGACCCCGTCCTGTTCCTTGTGAAACCGTCTCATGGGCCGCGAGAGCATATCGCCTCCTGTTCCCTTTGCCGGTCAGAACCGGTTACAAGATCCCTTTTCGTCCCTCACCTGGCGATCATTGCGGGTTGCGTCGCCGTAACCCGCAATGATCCGTCATGTTCCGCCGTGAACCCTGGTGTTCTTCAGGTTTCCGGGATCCGGGGTGATCGCCTGAATGGCTGTATTGGCCTCGCTGGCATTGCCCGCGCGGGCGGTCACGCCGTCCCAGTTGTTCGCGTAATTCGCGCAGCCGCCCAGGATGAACAGCGTCACCACTGCTGCCCCGAGGCGCTTATTTCTTGGCAATGACACCATCTTCAAACTCCAGATCGATAATATGGCCATAAGGGCCGACGACCCCTTTGCCTTCGCGGAAATCGCGCAACAGGTTCTTGTCGACTTCCAGCATTCCCAGCAGGAACAGCTCGAAATCGTTCGAGGACCGGCTGTTGTCGAGCGGCGAGGCATATGGCTGGCCGGGCGCGACCGGGCGCACCAGACGCGGGGTCACGAGAATGACCAGATCGCTTTCGTTTTTCTGGAACCGGGCCGAGCGGAACAGGGTGCCGATGACGGGCACCTGCCCAAGCCACGGAACCTGATCGACATTGCGGGCATTGTTGGTCTGAAGCAGACCCGCGATGGCAAAACTTTGCCCATTGCGTAGCGAAACCGTAGTTTCGGCCTTGCGCGAGATGAACCCCGGCTGGCCGTTGACATTGATGGTCGGGTCGATGTCGCTGACCTCGGGGCTGATGCGCAGGCGGATCAACTCGTCATCCAGAACCACGGGCATGAAGTTCAGCCGCACGCCGAACTCGCGGAAATCGGTGCTGGTTGTCACGACGCCGTTTGCGCTCTGGGTCGAAACCTGGATGGGCACTTCGCCGCCGACCACGAAATTCGCCGCGATGCCGCTGGTCGTGACCAGTTTGGGATTGGCCAGTCGGCGGGCAAGACCCTTGCTTTCCAGCGCGTTGATCACGAAGTCGATCTGGATGCCCGAGATTTCCAGCAGGTTGCCCACGGCGATGCCAAAGGGCGTGCTGTTCGGCGGCAGGCCGGTATTGATCTGTCGGCTGCCGCTGTTGTTCGAGCCAAGCAGGTTCACCCCGAGTTCGCGCCCCGAGCGGCGCTCGACCTCAATGATGCGCACGTCAAGCTCGACCTGCTGCGCGCTGTCAACCCGAATGGCATTGATCACCGGCTCCGAGGAATATTCCGACGCAATCTCCAGCACTCTTGCCAGATCCACATTGTCCTTCACCTCACCCGAAAGCCGGATGCGGTTGTTCACGTTGGTCACCTCGATATTCGCGGCGGGCAGCGCCGTGCGGATGGCCGAGCGAAGATCGCTGAAATCGACCATCACCTTGATGTCGATCACCTCGAGCAGTTTCTTGCTTTCGGAATAGAGCGTCACATTGGTGGTGCCGAAATTCCGCGCCTGGATGTAAAGCGATGTATCGGTCAGGGGAAACACGTCGATCAGATCGGTGTTGCCCACCAGAATATCCGCGAACGGTCGATCCGTCTCGATTGTCAGGGTCCGCCCTGCGGCCATCTCGATTCGGCTGACGACACCGTCGCCGATGCTGATGCTGCGGGTCTGGGCATCCGCCCCGTCCGGGATTGTCGTCAATGCAAGTGCGGCGATCAGGGCAATCCCCCGCGCCACGGTCTTTCTGAAAATATGCCTGCTCATGTCCTTGCCTGTCCCACTGCTGCCTCTGAAGGGCATTTTGCGTCTGGTGTGTGCTCAGGAATTGTCCGGGTTCTCCGGAACTGCCTGATCGACCTTGTATTCGTCGCGCTTGCCATTGCGGATGACACCGATCGTTGTCCGAACCGGCGCGACCACCGGCCGCTCCACGACCTTTTCCACCACAACCTCTTTTTCGATTATGACAGGTTTTTGCTCATTGATCTTCCTCTCGACGCTCTCGATCTGTTCGGTTACCCCGTCAGAGAGGCTTTTGAGCAACATTTCCAGCGCCTCAAGGCGTTCCGCCGAGGGGTCCGGCTGCGCTTGGGCCGCCGTGACAAGCAATTCCTGCGACACGGCGGTGCCGCTCAGATCGTCGAGGGTCAGCCGCTCGACCTGTTCCACCCCGCTTGACCCGGCATTGCGCAGCGCCAGCGACAGCGTGCCGACCGATCCCGCCAGCACCAGCTTTTGCGCCTCTGCGGTATTGACCTCAAAGGTCACGGTGCGCACCACGCTTGGCTGTTCCTTGCGGTCGTCGGCGATCTGGTCGATGGCGATCACCTTGACCCCCTGAAGCAGCACATCGACATAGGTTTCCTCATTGCCCTGCTGGCGGTTGGTGCGGCTGAGCAGGATATCCACCCGGTCGCCGGGCAGGACAAACCCCGCCACGCCCAGAACGTCGTTCACCCGGATCGAGACCGCCTTCATCCCGTCAGAGAGCGATGTGGACAGCTTGGCGCGCTGGCCCGGCGTCGTCACCTTGGAGGCAAGCACCGGCTCGCCCTGCTCGATCGTGGTCAGGGCAAAGCGGGCGCGTTCCTCGTCCGAGCCGGTCAAAAGGTCACTGATTTTCGAGAAAGAGCCGTTGGGCCGCACAGAGGCGCTCCATTCGATCTCGCGCAGCATGGTGATGTCGAGACGCTGGCCAAAACGGATCGCCTCATTCGCGATAACGATCGTGTTCTTTGGCGCCTCATTCCGCACCGCCCCCGCACTTGCGATCTGCGCGCGTTCGCGGGCCATCCAGGTCTGGACGCCATAGACGGCCACACCGGCAAGGATCAAGGCGACAAAAAGGCTTAGGATCGTGGAGCGCATCGGTATAGCCCTTCAAATAACGTGCGATCGCGCGCCTCAAAACCACATGGCTCAAAAAGAATGAGGGGACAGGCACGTTGAAATGGATTCAGGAGACCCGCGTCATCACTTTGACGAGACGGGCCTCCTTGGGTCGTTAAAAACTTAGGGTTGTGGTGTCACGGGAGCACCGAGGTTAGCGGTTATCCAAGTCGTCCACGCATCCCACGTGGTCTCCAGCCCATCACCGAACGCGGTGATTGCGCCGATGAGCGTCGCGGTCAGCAGACCCAGCAACACCAGATATTCCGTCAGCGCAAGGCCGTCTTCATCATCGCGAAAGCGGCGTGCGAGGTCTTGCATATAGATCATGGTCTTAACATACATCGAGGTAACTCCTCATTCTCAGCGCGATACTGCGCTGAAACAGGTTTCAATCCTTGGTTCCCCCCACGCGAACCGGCTTGGAATGTTGCAACGTTTCTCCACGTTGCAGCCCGATAATCGCCATAATTGGGGTCGGGGTCCATGATTTAAGGCAAATTCTGGGCTGAGGGTGGTTTTCGTGTAACAATGCTCAAAAACCCTGCGTTTTTGTTCCATTCGGTTAACATTGTGGACACGTAATGGGGATGTTAACGATTTATTATACAATTTATTCGTGCACCAAGGGAGAATCACACGCGAAGTAGAGTCGTTTTGCCCCCGGATTTCCCCAGGCCGGTCGATCGGCGTTCCCAGATTTTGCCACAATTGACGCATGTGTCAGCGCACCAACACCGCTTCGGCCCGCACGAAATCGTCCAGCGTGCCATTGCCGCCAAAGCCGGTGATGTCGATGATCTCGATGTCGATGGTGGCGTCCTGTCCCGGGGTGGGGGAAATCATCGGGCGCGTCAGAAAGATGCTGGCAAAGCTGTTGACGGGAAAATCCGTCACGCCACCGCCCGCGCCCGACACCTGACCGCAGTCGATGATCGCGGCCACCATCACCCGCCGGTCGGTGGCCGTGATCGGATTGATCGGCTGGTTCTTGTTCGGGCCGCAAAGCGCCTCGCCGCTTTCGCCACCGGGCGACGTCAGAAGGTGAAGGTCATTCGCCAGTTCGTAACGATAGACATCATAGCGTGACGGCTCTGATGTTCCGGCAAAGCTTCTGGGGATGAGATTGGCATCGACAACACCCGCGCCGTAGTTCTGATCCAGATAATTCTGGGCGTCCCATTCCCCCACCCCGGCAAAGGCGCCCTGAACGCCCTGATTGGGTGGGGTCATGACCAGATTGTCGGGAAATCCGAATACTTCGTCATCCACGCCGTTGGCGTTGAAAAGCCCGTTCGACCCCATGATATGATCGTCCCCAAGCGTGCCGCTGCTGGGACCGAAACAGTGGTTCACAGTCCCGTTCGGCAACACATCCGGGCGAATGCCCTTGCGCACGTTCTCTGCCGGGCCGATGGGAAAGGCATTGGGCGAGTTCGGGTTGTAGTTGCTGAAACTGCCGGTGTAGATGTCAAACCGCGTGTTTACCCCCTGACTGATGGAATTCGCGGCACCGGGGCTGGTCCTGACCGTGCCTGCCGGATAGCAGGTCGGGTTGCGCGCCCCGGCAAAGATATCCCGGATCGCATCGGCGCTGGACGAGCCGTTCACCGACAGAAAACCGAAATTGCCGGGAGAGGGCGTATCGCTGCCCTTGGGGTGCAGCTTGATCATGCGAGCATGAAAATCGCCCGCCGCAAACCGGTTCTGGATCTCGTCCCCGACATAGTTGCCGGCACCGTCGAATTCGAACGGGTTGCAGATATAAAGCGGCGGCACGTCGCAAATCACCTCGGGCAGGGCAGTTGCCACGGCGACGGCAGCGACGGGAACGGTTTCCTGGTTGAGAATCTGCGAGAACAATCTTGTGAAATTGCTTTCAAGATCGATGGACTGCGCGCGCACATAGACATACTCGGCCTGTGTGCCGTCAGCTGTCGCAAAAGAGAAATCAATCGGATCGGTATCGTTGTCGGGAATTGTGGTGAGGAACACGACCTCGAACTCGTTTCCTGCAGCGTCTGCGTAAACGAGCGTTTCCATCTGCCCCGGCTCTGTTCGGCTGAGCATGGCGACGCTGTTGGTGATCTGCGCCATCGCCACACGCGCCCGGTCTATGGCGTCTGTCCCACCGTCAAGCTCGCGCGCGCCGGCAAGGGCCACGGCATCGGCGGCCGCCGACAGGTCCGCATGGGCGTTGTTGCCGCGCCCGACATCGATGATCAGCAGGCCGAAGCCAATGAAGACCGGCATCACGAGCAGGCCGAGAACCAGAATATAGCCGCTTTCATCCTTGCGAAATACACGCATGCCAAACCCTTTTCCCGACTGAAATTCTTGTTGCATCCTGCCACGAAACCAGCATTGCATCAACCAAAGTCCAAAAGGCGCATCACGATGACCGGCGCCCCTGCCATCACCATCGGCACCGCATAGGGCAGCTTGCGCGTCTCGCGGATCGCTTTCAGCCGCGCCATTATGCCCGATGTTGCCTTGCTGCGCCCCGCCAGTGCCAGCGCCGCCACAAACAGCACCGAGGCCACCAGCAAAAGCACCGCATACCACGCGAGCAACTCGAAACCGATGAACAGCCCAAGCGGAAAGTATAGCTTGACGTCACCCGCCCCCATCATGCGGGCGAACCACATCACCAGCCCGATCAGGAACAGCAGCCCCCCCGCGATCAGATCCGGCCCGAGGGTCCGGAACCCGCCCGCCGCAGCCCACAGGACGTATAGTCCGCACAGCGCAAGAACCGAAGCATTGCGGATCTTCAGCGTCCGGAAATCCACCTGGGCTACATGGCAGAAACCGGCAACCGCCACGAGCCCGGCAATCAGGCCCGCGGCATCAAGGGGTGCCATCACCGCCACGACCCGCTTCAGATGCCGCGCAGGTCGCCGGGTGCGCGCTTGGGATAGTTCACGGAATTGCGCAGCAGTTCCAGATTGTTGGCGGCAAACTCATTGGTCGGGTCGATCTCGTAGGCGCGTATGAAATGGTTTCGCGCCGCCACCAGCTCTCCGCGCAGCATCAGCGAATAGCCGTAATTGTTGTGGAACTCGATCCTGTTGCCGATCATCGGTTGCAGTTTGCGATAGGCCTGGTCGGACTTGTCGAAGCGGCGCAGCATGTCGGCCGAGGCAGCATAGCCAAGCAGCGCCTGCGGGTCGTCGGGCACAACCCCCAGCGCCTTTTCGAACATCGCATGGGACCGGCCATAATTGCCTTGCTGGAACTGCACCCTGGCGGCGACCAGCAGTTCGTCATCCGGGTAATAGGACCGGTTCGCCGTGTCGCGCACCGCGCCCGCACGCTCACCGAAAGAAGAGACGTCGTCGATCGTTCCTCCCGCGCAGGCCGCGAGGCTGAAAGTGACGGCTGCAATCATTGTGGTTCTGAGAAACATTGCACCCCTGTTTTTCCAATCACCTGAAACTGAATGCATCCTAGCGGCTGATCCCCCGAAATTTCACGCGCTTCGGCAAGAAAGCCCCCAGAATTCGCCGAAATGCAGCTATTTTGGCACAGTTTCTCCCGTCCTTGCGGCACATGCATGTCAGGGTTGACTGATGCGGCTATTATTTGCAACCTAAGAGTGTTTTTGGTCGCAATGACCCTCGCAGTGCCGTGCTCTGGCCGCATTATCGGCGAATTCCTCGATGACTGTTGCCAGCAATTGTCCGGAAAAGGTTGAAGGCCAGAGCCATGTTCAAACAAGACAAGATCCTGTTCGTGTCCGCCGGACTTGCCGGCCTGCCGGTGAATGTCGGGGTTTCGGTGCTTCTCTTCCTTGCACTCTACCTTTCGCTTGCCTTCGGCCTTCATCCCGATGCCCTGATGGTCGGGGTCATCGTTCTGATTTCGTCGCTTCTGGCCGGACATGCCAGCGCGGCGGCGGCAATCCTTCAGGGGGTCGGGGTGCGTAGCCTCTCGATAGGGGGCGCCGGTGTCGATCTGACCCGCGTCAACGAGGTGCCCGCGCGCGACGAGCTTCTGATCGCGGCGGCGGTTCCGCTCACGCATCTGGCGCTGTTCGGTTTCTTCGGGTTGGCATCGAACCTTGTCGCACAGCATGCGGCGGCGCTTGCAGCCTCTGCCGCCATGGCAGAGCAGCATGCGTTGTGGCGCTCCGGGGTCGAAATCCTGTGGCTCGTTGCCATCGTGAATGTCTTTCTCGGGATCCTGCACCTGCTTCCGGCCTATCCGTTCGCCGGCGGGATGATCTTCAGTCGGCTTCTGCACGCCCTCCTGCCCACGCATATCGCCAATACCGTCAGCGGCTTTGTCGGACTGCTCATGTTCGTGCTGTGGATCCCGCTTTCCATGGGCATTCTCGGGGTGGGCCTTGGCGTATTCCTTGTGGCGCCCGAATGGCACAGGCATCTCGCCCTCATGAACAACCAGCCGCAGGCCTGAACTGCGGGCGCGGGGCGGTATCGACGTCGTGCGGGGCAGGATCACGGGGGCTGTGAAATTCCGGTTTCACACCGCGCATCCCCCCGTTATACCGGCGCGCGCAACCCAGCAGTGCCGAGAGGATCATCATGGCCAATGTCGTCGTCGTGGGCGCCCAGTGGGGCGATGAGGGGAAGGGCAAGCTTGTCGATTGGCTGAGCGAGCGCGCCGATGTGATCGCGCGCTTTCAGGGTGGCCATAACGCGGGCCATACCCTCGTGATCGACGGCAAGGTCTACAAGCTCAACGCGCTGCCCTCGGGCGTGGTGCGCGGCGGCAAGCTCTCGGTCATCGGCAATGGCGTAGTGCTCGATCCGTGGCATCTGGTGAACGAGATCGCCGCCATCCGCGAGAAGGGCGTGACCATAACCCCCGAAACGCTGATGATCGCCGAGAACACGCCGCTCATCCTGCCGATCCATGGCGAATTGGACCGCGCGCGCGAAGAAGCCGCCTCCAAGGGCACCAAGATCGGCACCACCGGGCGCGGCATCGGCCCGGCCTATGAGGACAAGGTGGGCCGCCGCGCGGTGCGGGTGGCCGATCTCGCCGATGAGGCCACGCTGATCGCGCGGGTGGACCGCGCGCTTCAGCATCACGACCCGCTGCGCCGCGGCCTTGGCATCGCGCCGGTGGATCGCGATGCGCTGATTGCCGGGCTGAAAGACATTGCGCCGCAGATCCTGCCCTATGCCGGGCCGGTCTGGAAGGTGCTGCTCGACGCGCGCCGCGCGGGCAGGCGCATCCTTTTCGAGGGCGCGCAGGGTGCACTTCTGGACATCGACTTCGGCACCTATCCGTTCGTGACCTCGTCGAATGTCATCGCCGGTCAGGCGGCAACCGGCGTTGGCCTCGGGCCCGGCGCGATCGACTATGTGCTGGGCATCGTCAAGGCCTATACCACCCGCGTGGGCGAGGGGCCGTTCCCGACCGAGCTTGACGACGCCGATGGTGAGCGGTTGGGCACGCGCGGCCATGAATTCGGCACCGTGACGGGGCGCAAGCGGCGCTGCGGCTGGTTCGACGCCTGCCTTGTGCGCCAGACCTGCGCCACCTCGGGCATGAACGGCATCGCTCTCACCAAGCTCGACGTGCTTGACGGGTTCGAGACGCTGAAGATCTGCGTGGGCTACGATCTCGATGGCACGCGGCTCGACCATCTGCCCATGGCCGCCGAGGCGCAGGCGCGCTGCACGCCCGTTTATGAGGAACTCCCCGGTTGGTCGCAATCCACCGAGGGCGCGCGGAGCTGGGCCGATCTGCCCGCCGAGGCGATCAAGTATGTGCGCCGGGTGGAAGAGTTGATCGGCTGCCCGGTCGCGCTACTCTCAACCTCACCAGAGCGCGAGGATACCATCCTCGTAACCGACCCGTTCGCCGACTAGGACAACGCCCATGCCCCTCAGCCACCGCGCGCGCAAACGCTGGTCCATTGTGGTGCTCCTTCTGGGCATGCCGCTGTGGATCGTGGCGGCGGTGACGGTGGTGGGCCTCTTTGACCGCCCGCCGTTCTGGCTGGAAATCGTCGTCTATGTGGTTCATCCTGAACAGCTCTCATCCTTCTGATTTCGCTTTATAAAGTAGCGTTTTTCTTTGGTTTTGAATGCAGCATTTGGTATAATTGCAGCCAGAACCCTGCAATTTCGAGATGCGATATGAAGCC
>NZ_JAGQDH010000032.1 GCF_018069895.1 Roseovarius autotrophicus
CCGTGCGGCCTGAGTCTAAACGCCAGCCTCACGACACCTGCCCAGGTGGCGGAATTGGTAGACGCGCTGGCTTCAGGTGCCAGTGGCCGCAAGGCCGTGGAGGTTCGAGTCCTCTCCTGGGCACCACTGTCTTCTCTTGAAGGCCATGTTTTTCAAGTATATCAGGCACCTAGCGCCCATCCCGAGACACAAAACGGGACACATATGGGACACATTCGCTATGGTGATGATGATGAAGCTCAAGCACGTTGACGAACTCTCGGGGGGCCGCAAGCGATTCCGCAGGCGCTACCCCAAGGCCGTTGCTCAGGTTCTCGGGGAGGAGTTCTTTCAGGTGGCCATGAGGGCGCGTGAGGGGGCCGCTCTGGTGAAGGAGCAGGAAGCTCTTGTGGCTGAGTTCGACAAGATCGTGGCCAAGGCCAAGAGGAAGGCTGCGGGCAATGGGTCGCTTTCTCCCCTTGAACACTGGAGAGAGGCCGTTGCCGAGGCCGAGGCCATGGTGGAAGCGATCAAGGGCGATCTTGAGGAGGATGATCGGCGGGAAGTCTTGGCCGATGATCTCCACCAGAGAGGGGCTGACCCTGTCTTGGTCAAGGCCGTCATGGCCCCAGAGGCCGAGGAACCCCTTGTGACGATGCTCGATGCGAAGAAGATGTATTTCGCTGAGCGTGTCGAGGGTGAGAAGGGGCGCAACAAGAGGGACCAGCTTGAGCGTGTCTGTGCCCGCATCGAGAAGGCCCTAGGCCCCCTTCGCAAGCTCCCTATGGTGGACCTCAAACGGGAACACGCGAGGAAGCTGAGGGATTTCCTGCTCAAGGAGACGAAGGCCGACGGGTCTCCGCTGGCTGCTGGGTCTCTCCAACGGGAAAAGAACATGCTGGTGGCCATGGTCAATCTGGCAATCGTCGAGTTCGATCTGGACGGCAAGGTGGGCAACCCGTTCAAGGCGATGGACCTGACCCGCAAGGATGCACCACCAGAGGCCGAGGGGGCCAAGCGTGAGCCGCTTCCTGAGGGCGTGATCGGGGCCATGAGGGTGCGCGTCAGGGACAACGTGAAGGAACCCGCTCTGCGCCTGATATGGCGGCTCTTGGAGGGGACAGGGTGCAGGGTGGCCGAGGTGGTGGGCCTTCGTGTCGAAGACGTAGACGTCGATCACCGCTACCCCCACCTTCGCATCCGCTGGCATGAGGGACGCAGGGTCAAGACCAAGGTCTCCATCCGTGACGTGCCCCTTGTGGGTGATGCTCTGGTGGCCGCTAAGGAGGCGCTGGGTGCGGCTGAGGGTGAGGCTATGCTCTTCCCCAAGTATGACCACGCGGGTGGCCCTGAGGCTGTCTCTCAGGCGCTCATGAAGCATCTGCGGTTGATCACGAAGGACCAGCGGCATGTGCTGCACTCCCTTCGTCACAATGTGAAGGACAGGTTCATGCTGGCGAGGGTGCCAGAGAGAGACGAACACCGCATCCTCGGGCACTCTCAAGGGGGCCTTGGAGATAGTGTTTACGGGGGCACTGAGGCGAGACTGAGGGCCACCTATGAGTCGATGGAGAGGGCGTTTGTCGTCGAGGCGGAGACCGAGGAGAGGGGGGCTGAGGGGGCACCCTGAGGTGGCTTCCACCAGCCGTGGTGGTAGGAACGGGTTCTGCAGAGGCTACAGGGCCGCTTAGCAACCACGTCACGGGCGCTTGAGGCAGCCTTTCGGGAGGCCCCTGAGGGCGCGTGGGATATGCCCTGACGGGTTCGCCTGACGTGGCAGTCGCCTAGCCGGATTGGCATCGCGCGAATTCTCATGCTAGCGTCGTCCCAAAGGTGGCAAGCTCAATTCGCTTTGCAACCGACAAGACTTCGGGGAGAGGGACGGAATTTGAGCAGTGCAGACATCAAGTCGCTAGGGTCATTCGTTTGGTCCATCGCGGAACTCCTTCGCGGGGATTTCAAGCAATCCGAGTATGGCAAGGTCGTCCTGCCTTTCGTTGTCCTGCGCCGTCTGGACTGCATCCCCGAGGCGACCAAGCCCGCCACCCTCGACGCGGCCCCGCTTGCGCCATTTGTAGATCGTCTGCGGCGTCATCCCGAAGCGCTCAGCCAATACCGTGCCGACCTCATCGCTCGCCTGGATCGCCGCCCGCACTCTGGGTGTCGTCGTCGCCTGCTTGTGAAGATGGATAAGTATGTCCGTGCCCCGTCCCGAATGTCCCTCAGGACCGACCTTGCCATGAAGAGTGCGGATCGTCGGGGGGAAATGTAATCATCCGGGATTGGACAATTATGTTCAGATCAAAACCGACAATCAAGAAATCAGACGATTGCAAAAGGACAAATCATGAAGTTCAGAAAGAGAGTCGATCTGTGGTTCTTACAGTATTTAAGGCTGTTTCGTTTAGCACAGGCGTCTCGTCGATTGAAACTGGCGGACACTTTTATCGACTTTCCTCAGTCTCTTCCCACCGGCACCCTACCATTCGTGATTTTTACGGCCGCAGACAGTTTGTATCTGCATCGGTTTCTCGTGCCCTATTGCGCTTCAATCATGGCTCACGTTGCGGCTCCGCACCTTCATCTTCATCTATACAATACAAAGGACGAAGACCTAGAACTTATACGTAAGACGCGGCAAGCCTTCCCCGATCTTACTATTAGTTGGAGCCTTGAGTATTTTTACCCCCTCGAATGGGAAAAGCGAGCCCAATCCTCTGAACGGCAGTCATGGAAAAGCCTCTACATTTGCACATCCCGGTTCATTGCTGCGGACGAATTTCAGAAGCGGTCGGGCTGTAATCTGCTCATCACCGATATCGACATTCTCTTCAATGGAGACGTTTCCAGCCGGTTTACTGACAAAATCGACGTATCCATGATGCTACGGTTAAAGCAGAGAAATATCTGCAAGCGCACGCTGGGAGGAGTAATATATGTCTCGGCCACTAAGGTGGGACGTACCTTCCTGTCTCAGACGGCTCTCGAAGTTCGTCGCTTCTTATCAGCTGGGTTCTACTGGTTTGCATTTGACCAACTGGCACTTTACCGAGCCTTCAAATCGATGTCTAAGGACGCCATCCGTTCAGGCTTTAGCCCTCTCACTGACAGTGATATTACCTTTGACATGCATCGTGACGGAATGATCTTGTTTCCTAAAGGCAAGATAAAGAATAGTCAGGAATTTGTCGACCGAGTTAAATCATATATAAAGGATATGGAGCGGGAATGACATCCGTGAATTTGAGAAACTCGAACGAACAGTCACGAACTGTATTGACGCCTTATTTGATCCCCCCGGGTAGCAAGAAGGTTCTGAATGTCGGAGATGGTATTATCCTAAAAGCTGTTGAGCGGAGACTGGGAAGCTTCGCTCCGGCATTTACTTTCTCATCTCGTGCGGCCCCTACCGTCAATCAGAAACAGACAATGGAAAGAAATGGGGTAACGGTTTTAGCAGGTGCTAATCAGCTCAACGACACTTTTACCCCTTGGCCGGGATTGACAGCGGATGAGCTTCACCGATCATCTCACGTCCTTGTTCCCATGGGGGTCGGGCTGCATGGCGAGCCGGACCGCAACGTCGAAATGTCTGCCAACACCAGTTCGATCATGGACATCATACACCAGCGGACACGCTATTCCTCATGGCGCTGTCCGCGAACTGTTATCTATCTCGTGAAGACAATGCCGCATCTCGCACCCCAAGTTTTGATGACAGGTTGCCCCGTTCTCTATGATAAGCCGCTTCTCGACTCTTCGAGTATACTGAAGAATGACGATACCGTCGCGGTGACCGTCACCGAGCGTGACGTGTTTTGGGAACGAGAGACACTAACCATTGACTTTGTTGCACGTCGGTTTCCTGCATCGAAGAAGGTTCTTGTCATTCACCAAGATTATCTTGCTCGCAAAAGACCCTGGCTTGCAGATCGCCTGCTTGGCGCAAGGCGACAATCGGCATATGGACTCAGACGATATGCGTTGGCTAGAGGTTTCGAGATTTCTGTTCCGGCGACCAACATCGAAGCAATCGACTTCTACCGTTCTGCAACACTGCATATTGGGAGCAGGCTTCACGCACATCTACACATGCTGTCACAGAACAAATGGAGTTTTCTGACTAAAGTTGATGAAAGATCCACCGGCATTGCGGAACATTTCGGCTTCCCGTTGTGCGACCCTTCACGCTTTGCCGACTACATGGATTTTGACTTCGAGACCGTACGGCAGGCAGCGCTCAGGACCTTCCCCATGATGCAGAAATTCGTTGAATCGATTGACCGATGAAAAGCCTAAAGAAATTTCTTTCGAGGTTTACCGGCAGCAGGAAGAAATCTCTGCTGGGGACCCTTTCGTACAAGGAATCCAAAAACATTGGCGAGTTGATCGCAGATTTGCGGGCTGAGGGGCTAACCTATGTCGGGCCGAGAAAGCTCGAAAGTCTGGCTTGGGCCGCGGTTAAGGTCAAAGAGAGAGCTGTTGTAGGTGATTTCGTTGAAGCCGGTGTGGCTCTCGGTGGCTCCGCTATCCTGCTTGGCAAGTTGAAGCCGGAGACGGCGCGCTTAAGGCTCTACGATGTCTTTGAGCAGATTCCAGCTCCCGGACCAAAAGACGGAGCAGATGCTCACGACCGCTATGCAATTATATCTTCCGGAAAGTCCAGTGGGCTTGGGGGCGGCACTTACTATGGCTATATCGATAATCTAGAAGATGTCGTGCGGGCTAACCTTGCCTCTTACGGGATCACATCGGCGCTTTCGCGAGTGGAATTCCGGAAGGGGCTGTTCGAAGAGACTTTGCATATTGATGAACCGGTGGCGCTAGCTCATATTGATTGTGACTGGTACAACTCGGTTAAGGTCTGCATTGCCCGAATATTCCCCCGACTATCGCCGGGAGGAATGATGGTATTCGATGACTACAAGTCCTACTCGGGCTGCCGCCGTGCCGTTGATGAATGGCTCGCTACCGAGAAGAGTGCGCGCATCATAAACAAGGCGAAGTCGGTAACTGTTACCAAATTATTCTGAACACGAGGTCAATCTCTCAGGCGTTGAATGTGGCGGAAGAAAGTTGCTTGGCACTCTGCCTTTGGCCGGGGAGCGTCTGGCGGACAGACAAGGCGCTCGACGCAAGATGGTTACACAATGCTCTCAACTTCGTCTACGGGCATGTAAATCTTCATCAACTCGAAGAGGTCGTCGGGAAGTTCGTCGATCAGCACCATGCTGGGGTCGGTGATTAACTTGCGAGCGCCTGCGAAGAGACGGGCGATGAGGTCTGCGTTTTTGGCGGTGGAGATTGTCTGCTGTGACATATTGAGGAACCTTGTGTTGTTATGTTCGGGAAAATGGCGGTGGCGTCAGTTGCCGTTGCCGCCAAAGTTTTCGTGGTTGACGATGGAGTGGAGACCAGCGGCCATCAGGGCAGCCAAGACCTCGGCCCGAGAGATTTCCTTCCCGGTGTTCCTGAGGTGCACCTTCTGGAGAACCTCGATCACGGCGATATGGTCCACCCTGAGGCTGATGTTGATCCATGCTGCCTTGTTCTCACCCCGGCGAGAGCGGGCGATGTTGGCGTGGGTCTCCTCGGCTGTCATCATCTCGATGACTGGCAGGGACCAGTAGGCCCTCTTGCGAAGGAGGCGGGACCAGTAGTGGCGACGGCGTTCTCCGAGCTTGGAGGCGTCCGTCTTCGTGGGGCGGGTGTAGTTGGATTGCTTCATTGGGGTTTCCTTTCATCGCCATGACGGCTGGGAATCGTTGAGGTGCCCCCTCGTCGCCATGACGGCTGGGTGGACCGAGAGGGCGCGCTTAACGGCGGCGTCTGCCATCTCTCGGGCAAACTCACTGCGCTGGGCGTCTCGTCGCCTAGACGGCTGGTCTACCTCGTCTTGGTCTCTGGCCACGACGGGACGGTGCCAGCACTTGGCCTTTCGCATAGGCTTGAGCCTCGGGACGGACCCATGGTCCACCCCTCGCGTCACCGGGAAGGTCTCGTTCAGGGTGCCCTCTCGGGTCTGTTCGATGTAGGCCTTGATCGAAACCCCGAAGAACTTCTTGGTGTAGGCATTGGCAGCCTTGGCGATATTCATCCTGCCATCACCCCGAGGAGGTTCCCGAAGGAGCTTGGGGTCGGTCAGAACACGGCGGAGACAAGCGTCGGTGGAGACGTGCGAGAGGATGTGCTGCATCACCCCCAGACGCTCGGTAACAGGCACCGCGTAGATCATCTCTGTGAGGGCATGAACGCGGGCGTGATGCTCCTCGTTTGCGCGCCGGTCTTCGGCCTTTCGGGTGCCCCTTGCGGAGTTCCGTGAGGCTGCCTTCTGGCAGGCGGTGGAGCAGTAGGTCTGATTGGACCGCTTGGGGGCAAACTCGGCCTGGCACTTCGGGCACACTTGGAGGGCGGCATCGAACGTGCCAATGGGTTCGACGACGGCGTCGCCATCGCTGATCATGTCGCGCATGAGGATTTCCTTTGGAGGGGGGCTGAGGGTGGACCTGATGGGCATGCTGCTGTCGCAGGGCCATCATCAGGGGGACTTCAAGGGGGCTTTGCCCTGAAAGACCAAGGCGGAGACTGTCACCCTAGGGTGGTGCTAGGGCTTCTTCGTCTTCGAGGAGAACTCCGAGAACTGGGTCTTCCCAAGGCGAAGCCGATGATCGGGCATGTTCAGGTTCATCCAGTGAAACTGGGTCTCCTGAATGGGGCACCTCTATCATGGGGTCTTTGGCTTGGCACAGCCAAGACGATCAACACCCTAGGGTGCTGTTAAAGCTGCTTTGTCTCCGAGGAGGAACTCCGAGAACTGGGTCTTCCCAAGGCGAAGCCGATGATCGGTCATGCTCAGGGTCATCCAGCGATGCTGGGTCACCTGAGGGGGCACCTCTAATGGGCTTCTTCCTCTTCGAAGAAGGCGAAGCCGTCACCTGAAGGTTCACCTATATATATACGGAGGCGGATTATCCGGGGTTGCATGCTAGGGGTTCCCTTTATTCTATACGGAGGGCGGATTATCCAGCCAGAGCAGCCGGGGTGTCGTCTTCTCCATGAAGTTGCGAAAGGGACTGTTCACCCCACCTCTCACGCCCCCGCAAAGAGAACCCCGCAAGGTCACCCAAACGGGCACCTCACGGGGCACAGGAACAAGGTCATGAGAAGGCAGTCGTCGTGAATGTCACCCCCGAGGCCAGACCGTCGTCGCATAGCTGAACCCTGTGTCGCCGATACTCGTCACAGGAGGGGCCGCTCAGGTCCGGTCTCTTGGGGCAAGGGGGTGGGTTATTCGAATGAAGTCGGTTCAGCTTCCCCACCGTTCCAACGCCGCCTCGGCCTTCGCCGGGTTCTGGGTGATGCGAATGACGGCGTTCCTGTTCACCCCTGTGGCCTTCGCTATAGCTGACTGACCCTGACCAGCCTCTGCCAGCGCGATCACCTGATCAAGCTGCTCGCGCGTGAAGGTGGGCTTCCTGCCCTTGAACTTCTCAGGAGAGGCCACCTTGTGGTGCGCTATACCGGCCCTCTGAGCCTCCTTCGTGGCCTGTGCCTGCGCCTCGGCCTGCGCCGCCATGAACCCTATCAGGGCGTCCCTCACGGCCTCCTCCGTGGCTGTCTTGGGGCGGGCATCGAAGACCATGCCGTTGATCACGGTCTTGACCGTCACGCCCCTGTCGAGGAGGCTCCTGAGAGTGTCTGTCACGTCCCTGTAGTTGCGCCCGAGGCGGTCCAGCCACCGCACCACCAGAGCGTCCCCTTCGCGCAGCTTGTGGAGCAACTCACGGCCCCCCTCACGGTCTGCTAGGTGGGTGCTAACGCCCGAGACTCCGTGGTCTGTCACTACCTCATCAATCTTGAAGCCTGCCTTGGTGGCCTGCTCAAGCTGGTGGTCGCTGGTCTGCTCCGACGTGGAGGCGCGGACGTAGAGGATTGTCTTGTTCATCGTGGCTCATCCTGTTCTCAAGAGTTCTGCTCACTGACTTGGTATGTTCACAAGGCAATGTCAACCCTCATGAACGCCCCTCAGGGCACCTTTCGCGCCGCTCTCTGAGGTATACCCTATGAACAGTTCTTGCGAGCAGCCTCTGGGCAACCGCATGGGCGACGGCAAGAACAGGCGCAGGCGGGGCAGATCGACGATGATCTCCACCGGCTCACGCTGAACAAGGAGGGAGAAGCCACCAAGGTGGATGGCGAGGGTGATCGTGAGGGAAAGTTCTAGGGGATGGATATGGGTGGTGTGAGAGAGTGTGTTGGGGGTGCCCCCACGGGGGGTATCGCGCCAGCCGCTATATCAATCTTGGGCTGTCGGATTTTTATGCTGAAATATTCTGACCTCCCCACGGCGCGCCCGGAGCCAGTAATTGCTTGAAAAGATCGGAGCTCGACTGGCTGAACCTTGACGCTTGGCCCTCGCTTCAAGTACGTTACAAAGTCGAAGCGAAAACCGCGCAGTTGATGCGGAAGTAGATCGATATTGGCAAGCTAAGTGCCAAATTGACCTTACTTTTCGCATAAAATTGCCTGAAAGTCTTGCGAAGCGTCGCCCCAGAATATTGAGAAGGATGAGCAGGTATGCACTTCAAGAGTCTTCTTAGACCAGCAATCCTACTGGGCGCAACAATGATGGTGCAGGGTTGCGTAACTGCAGGCTATGAAGGTCAAGTAGGAGCAATGATATCTGGAGATCAGGTTGTTGCGCGTCGCGAAGCCAACAGGACGGTTACTGTTTACCAAACGGCACCTGTCGGATTGCGGCCGCTGGGGGAAGTATCGGCGCGACGCTGTCATCGGAGCTTCGTCGAAGACGCGCCAAACGAGGCAGCGCTAATAGACGATCTGAAACTGGCAGCCTACGCACAAGGAGGAGACGCAATAAGCGGCATCAAAACGGAACGAAAGAATGGATTGTTGGCAAATTGTTGGTATGTGGTCGAAGCTACTGCCTCGGTTTGGGGGAAATAGATTTCCTTAATAGGTGCCCAGTTACACTTGAGGTAGAATTGGCAATTTGGTTGAATTCAATGGCCTCCAAGTACTTACCAAGTTGATCATTTGGTTATCAACGAGATTATTGCATTCGCACCCATTTCATGAGACACATCAGGCTCAAGTCTTGGGACGCAAGGCCGCGAAAGCGCTCTGATTATCTCTTGAAAAACAGAAGGTTGCCTCTCGGTTCGATTTTCAGACCGTCCTCTCCTGGGCACCATATCCCACCAATGCCTTTCAGCGTCACGCGTTGTAAAAAATCGTCTTTTGCGCCGAAGGTCATGGAATCGTAACGGGTTTGGTGAGACGATGATCTTATGAATCTTGGTGCGTATCCCTGTTATACCAGAGCGGAACGTCTTGCGGACGGTGTGGTTCACGTGACCGGGCTTGTCGCTGCGGTCACGGGTGTGGCGATGTTGCTGCTGGTGTGGGCGCTGCGGATGGACGGTGTGACGCTCGCGGCGGTGCTGGTCTATTCGCTGGCGCTCCTCGCGATGCTGGTGGCCTCGGCGGCCTACCATCTGCTTGCGCATACGGCGGCGCGCCCGATGCTGCGGCGCCTCGACCACGCGGCGATCTATGTCAAGATCGCGGGTACGTTCACACCGCTGAGCGTTCTTCTCGGCACGGCCTTCGGCTATATCGTGCTGGCGGCGGTCTGGGCGCTGGCGCTGATGGGGGCCGTGTCCAAGTTGCGCCGCCCGCGGGGGCAGATGACGACGGGCTGGCTGCCCTATATCGCGCTCGGCTGGCTGGGGGTGGGGCTTATCCTGCCGCTCGCGGGCGTCCTGCCGGGGGTGAGCCTTGGCCTGATCGTGGCGGGCGGCCTGATTTACAGCCTGGGTGTGGTGTTTTACGCGTGGGAAAGCCTGCGTTTCGCCAATGCGATCTGGCATTCCTTCGTGGCGGTGGCCACCGCCTGTTTTTTTCTCGGGATCAGCACGGCGCTCGCCACTGCGCTTTGAGGGGGTGCCTCAGACGCGGCGACTGGCCTTGATATCCTCGAAAAGCTCGACGTTCCGGCAATAGCTGGGCGCGGGGGCACCTGTCTCGTGGGAGGCAAGCCAATGCTCGCAATCGCCCGGGCTGCTGCATCCCGTGCAGGCGAGGACGGCGGTACTGATGTCATCGGGGGTAAGCAGACCCTCCATGACTTTCTGTTCCAGATCAACGCCCTGAGCACTTGCCATGCGGTCAACCAGATCGGCGTGATGCTTGAGCGTCCTGGTGCGTTGCATGGGCGAAACTCCTGTTGGTTGCCCATGAGGGTGCGCAAAAGAGAGGCTGCGCGCCTTGATCTGTGTCAAACCGGGGCGCGCGCCTCAGAGCTGGGACGCCACGCGCCGCACCGTTTCGACCCGTTGGGCGTTGGGCGGATGCGTGCCGAGGAAGCGGTTGCCGGGATCAGGGATCTGCGTGAAGAATTCGACGCCACGCAGGGGGCTATAACCGGCCCTGTGGGTGATCACGGTGCCGAGGGCGTCGGCCTCAAGCTCGAATTCCTTGGAAAACACGCGCCCACCCACGCCTGCGCCGACCCGGGCCGCCTGATCGACAGCCCCCTGACCGGCCCCTGTCACTGCGGCGATCCCGCCAAGGATGAGCGCGCCAGCCGCTGCGCTCTGCTGCTGGCGGGGGATGTGGCCGGCGATGTGATGCGCGGCCTCGTGGCCCATGACGAACGCCAGTTCGTCGGTGTTTCTCACCGTTGCGATCATCGGCAGGGTGAAGGCGAGGACCGGCCGGCCGTTGCGGTCGAGTGTCTGATAGGCGTTGACCGGCTGGCCGGGGCGGTCATCCACCACGATACGGAAATCGCAGTTGGCGCGGGGCGCGCGGGCGCGGCATTCGCGCTCGGCCACCGGCTGGACCCGCTGTACGACGGTCAGGAACTGCTGCACCTTGTCGCGCGTCACCGCCGACGCGGCGGGTTGCGGGGCGGGGCGCGTGGTCTGTCTGGTCTCGGTCACCTCGACGCAGGAGGCGAGCGCGAGCAGGGCAAGACAGGGGATCCAGCGCATGTTCACTCCTTCCAAAGGTTCACGCTCTCTTTGTAGCAGGGTTGCGGCGCCTCGCCAGCCCCTGTCGGGAGGTAATTGCAATTCGCTGCTGAACGGCTAGGCTCTGCCCATGTTTTCCATCGAACATGAATTCGACTCGACCGTGATCACCCTCGTGGACGAGGGTGCCGCTCCGCTGAGCGAGGATGTCATTATCAATGCTTTCGAGGAATGTGTGACCGTCGAGCAATACGACCCCCGCACCGATACCGTTCAGAAGATCACACTGTCGATCGGGCAGTTGCGTGATCTCGGTGCGGCGCTCGATCTTCCCGAGGGCGTCTATCTGCGCGAGGTCAGGCCCTGAGCCTCAGCCGCCGATGCGGGTGAGCATCTCGGCGGCGGCGACCGAGGGCGGGAGCCTGCCTTCGGCGACCTGCCGGGCCAGCACTGCCATCTCTTCACGCATCTCGGGCGTGTCGAGCCGCGCCAGAAGGCCCTGTTTCACTTCCTCGACGAACCAGCTTTGTGCCTGTGCCGCGCGTCGGGCGGCGAAATGCCCCTCGGTCCGGCGCCAGTCGATGAGCGCACGGATTTCCGTCCACGCCTTTTCCAGCCCGTCCTCGGTCAGCGCCGAAACAGTCATCGCTTTGGGAAAACCTGGCGGATCCTGAGGGCGCTTGCGCAAAAGACGCAGGGCGCCGGCGTAATCCGAACAGGTGCGCGTGGCCACCGGTTTCAGATCGCCATCGGCCTTGTTGACGAGGATGAGATCGGCGATTTCCATGATGCCGCGCTTGACGCCCTGCAACTCGTCGCCCCCCGCAGGTGCAAGAAGCAGCACGAATATATCCGACATCTCGGCCACTACGGTCTCTGACTGGCCTACGCCCACGGTCTCGATCAGCACCACGTCAAAGCCCGCCGCCTCGCACAGCGTCACGGCCTCGCGCGTGCGCCGTGCCACGCCGCCCAGATGCGATTGCGAGGGCGAGGGGCGGATAAAGGCGCGCGGGTCGCGGCTCAGCCGCTCCATCCGCGTCTTGTCACCCAGGATCGAGCCGCCCGAGCGCGCCGAGGAGGGATCGACCGCGAGCACCGCGACCCGCAGCCCCTGCCCGGTCAGCATCAACCCGAAGCTCTCGATGAAGGTGGATTTGCCGACCCCCGGCGTGCCCGAAAGACCGATGCGGATGGCCGCGCGTCCCGCGCGGTTGACCTGTTCCAGAAGGCGCGCCGCATCTTCGCGATGGTCGGCGCGCGCGCTTTCGACAAGGGTGATGGCGCGGGCGAGCGCGCGGCGGTCGCCGCTCAGGATCCTGTCGCTCAGACTCTCTTCGGTCATTGGGTCGCCTGTTGGGTGCCGGGTCTTCTTGCCCCGGAGCGCGGCGCGTGTCCAGAGCGGGGGAGATGAGTATTTGTCGAACAGTGAAACGGGGCGGGCCTCTGGCCAAAGTTGTGCGCGCGTCCGATAAGCGAAGAATGAGCCTGCGCCTGCCTATCCATGATGTGATCCCCGACCTGCTTGCTGCCCTGCGCGCGCGTGGGCGCGCGGTCTTGCAGGCCCCGCCCGGGGCGGGCAAGACCACGGTGGTGCCGCTGGAGATGCTGCGCGCAGGCCTGGTCGATGGGCGCATCGTGATGCTGGAGCCGCGCCGTCTGGCGGCGCGGGCGGCGGCGGAGCGGATGGCGGAGAGCCTTGGGGAAAGCGTCGGTGGGACCGTGGGCTACCGTATCCGGGGCGAGGCGAGGATCTCGCGCGAGACGCGCATCGAGGTGGTCACCGAGGGGATTCTGACCCGGATGGTGCAGGGCGCGCCGGATCTGCCGGGCGTGGGCGCGGTGATTTTCGACGAGTTTCACGAGCGTTCCCTCAATGCCGATCTCGGTCTCGCGCTCTGTCTCGAGGTGGCGGGCGCATTGCGCGAGGATTTGACGCTCTTGGCCATGTCGGCCACGCTCGATGCGGAACCGGTGGCGGCGCTGATGGGCGATGTGCCGGTGATCACCTCCGAGGGGCGCGCCTTTCCGGTCACGATCCGCTGGCTGGAGCGGCCCTTGCCCAAGGGTGCGCGGGTGGCGGAGGCGACGGCGGATCTGGTGGCGCAGGCGGTGGCCGAGACGCAGGGTGGCGTGCTTGTGTTTCTGCCGGGCGAGGGGGAAATCCGGCGCTGCGAGGCCCTCCTGAAAGGGCGGCTGGCGCCCGATTGCCACATCAGGCCGCTTTTTGGCGCGATGGATTTCGCCGCGCAGCGCGCAGCGATCGCGCCTGTGCCTTCGGGCCGCAAGGTGGTGCTCGCCACGGCGATTGCCGAGACCTCGCTCACCATCGAGGATATTCGCGTGGTGGTGGATGCGGGCCGCGCGCGGCGCGCACGCTTTGATCCGGGCTCCGGCATGGCGCGGCTCGTGACCGAGCGGGTGACACGCGCCGAGGCCACGCAGCGGGCCGGACGGGCAGGAAGGGTGGCCGAGGGGGTCTGCTACCGGCTCTGGATGCGTGGCGAGGAGGGGGCGCTGGTCCCTTTTCCTCCAGCAGAGATCGAGGCCGCAGATCTTGCGGGGCTGGCGCTCGAACTGGCGCTCTGGGGCGCGGGACCGGAAGCGCTGCCTTTCCTTACCCCACCCAATCCGGGCAGTTACGCCGAGGCGCGCGCGCTCCTCACGGCCCTCGGCGCGCTCGATGATCGGGGCGCGATCACCACGCATGGCCGGACGCTGGCGGCGCTGCCGCTGCATCCGCGTCTGGCGCATATGCTGAGTGTGGCGGGGCCGGAGGCTGCCGATCTCGCCGCGCTTCTGGCCGAGCGCGACCCGCTGCCGCGTGCGGCCCCGGTCGACCTCGCGCTCAGGCTGGCGGCTGTCGGCAATCCGCGCGGCTTTGCCGAGCGCCATCCCTGGCAGGCGCATCGCGGCACCGTGGAACGGATACGCGCCGAGGCCAGACGTCTGCGTGCGCAGGTGCTGCGCGGCGACGGGCGGAATGCCGCCGAAATGGCCGCCCTCGCCTACCCTGACCGGATCGGGTTGCGGCGCAAGGGCGAGGCACCGCGTTTCGTGCTCTCGGGCGGCAAGGGCGCGGTGATGCCCGAGGGCGATCCGCTGGCGGGCGCGCGGCTCCTTGTGGCGACGGACCTTGACGGCGACCCGCGCGAGGCGCGCATCCGGCAGGCGATTGCCATATCCGAAGCCGAAATCCGGGGCCTTTATGCCGACCGCATCGCCTGGCACGAGGTCTGTGCCTGGGACCGGCGGGTGCGGCGCGTGGTGGCGCGGCGGCAGGAGCGGCTTGGCGCGCTGGTGCTCGACGACCGGAGCTGGCCGGAGGTGCCACCCGAGGCAGTGGCGCGCGCCATGCTCGAGGGCGTATGCGATCTGGGGCTGGTCTGGAGCGCTGCCGCCCGGCGGCTCGCAGCTAGGGTGGCGCTTTTGCGCGCGCAGGACTCCGCCTTGCCGGACATGGGCGAGGCGGCGCTCCTTGCGGGGCTGGAGGACTGGCTTCTGCCCCATCTCGCGGGTGTGAGAACCGCGGAGGACTGGCGCGGCTTCGACATCGCCCCGGCGCTGGAGGCGATGCTGAGCTGGGATCAGCGGCAGGCGCTCGACCGTGCCGTGCCAGGACAGTTCACGACCCCGCTCGGGCGGCGTATCCCCATCGATTATTCCGGCGAGGCCCCTGAAATCACCCTGCGCCTGCAAGAAATGTTCGGGCAGACGATCCATCCGAAGGTCGCAGGCCAGCCCTTGCGCGTCACGCTCCTGTCGCCCGCGGGCCGGCCCTTGCAGACGACGATGGACCTGCCCGGTTTCTGGGCCACGTCCTACGCAGACGTGCGCAAGGAGATGCGCGGGCGCTATCCGCGCCATCCCTGGCCCGAGGATCCGACCGAGGCTGATCCGACGCTTCGCGCCAAGCCCCGCAATACTTAGTGATTTGCAAAACCAGCTTTTTAAACTTAACTTATCGGGTTAACGAATAAAGGTATCGACCTATCCCGAGCAGGGCTTTTGTGTCATGGTTCAGATGTCTCATCTTGCCGCATGCCCAGACGTAGCGGTTGTTTATCCGCCCGACATGCAGGTCGCGGCGCTCTGTTGGCGCAAGCTCATGGGCAAGAAAGAGGTTCTGCTGATCACCAGCCGGGATACCGGACGTTGGATTGTGCCCAAGGGTTGGCCCATCGAGGGGCTGAACGGCGCGCAATCGGCGCTGCGCGAGGCTTGGGAAGAGGCGGGTGTGCGCGCCGAAGCGGCCAGGGCGCGGCCTTGCGGGCAATTCCGCTATGAAAAGATCCTCAAGGATGGCAGCGCCATGCTTCTGGTCGCGCGACTTTACAAGGTGCGGCTGCGCGCGGGTGATCTGGCCGACCGATTTCCCGAGGCGGGCCAGCGCCAGCGCCTCTGGGTGCGCCCCAAAAAGGCGGCGCAGATGGTCGAGGAACCCGATTTGCAGGCTATCCTGCGCGCCCTCTGAGATCGCTCAGACCGGGACAAGCGCCCAGTAATCGAGATCGAGCAGGACATGGGGCAGGTATTTGCCATCCTCGCCCTTGAGGGTAAACGGTGTGCCGCCCTTGGTCGCCACCAGCCGCAGGCGCAGCGCGCCCACCCCCGGTGCAGGTGTCTCGGCGCGGTCGAGCACCTCTGACCAGGCGCGAACCGTGTCGCCCGCAAAGCAAGGGTTGGCATGGCTGCCCGCATTCACCGCCACGATCACCTGCGCATTGGCCAGCCCATTGAACGACAGCGCGCGCGCCATCGAGATCACATGTCCACCATAGATGAGCCGCTTGCCATCCTCGCGCAGGCTTGCGTCGAAATGGGTCTTGGCGGTGTTCTGCCACAGGCGCGTGGCCAGCATGTGCTCGGCCTCCTCGATGGTCACGCCGTCCACATGGTCGATCTGCTCGCCCGGCGCATAATCGCCCCAGCGATGCGGCTCTCCGGCGCGGGTGAAGTCGTAGCGCGTGAAATCAAGGCCCTCGGGGATGACCAGATCGCCCGCCGCCACCGCAGGCGCTAGGGCCGGGACCACCGGCGCGGGGGCGGGGGCGCTGGCGTCACGCTTGCGCACCATGACCCAGCGGACAAACTCCATCACCGTCTCGCCATGCTGGTTGGTGCCCGAGGTGCGCACATAGACCACCCCGGTCTTGCCCGAGGAGTTTTCCTTGAGGCCGATCACCTCGGATTGCGAGGTGAGTGTATCGCCCGGCCAGACCGGGCGCAGCCAGCGCGCCTCGGCATAGCCGAGATTCGCCACGGCATTCAGCGAGATGTCGGGCACCGATTTGCCGAACACGATGTGAAATGCCGCGAGATCGTCGAGCGGGCTTGCCCGCAGGCCAGAGGCGCGGGCGAATTCGTCCGAGGAATGCAGCGCGTGGCGCGCCGGGTAAAGCGCGTGATAAAGCGCGCGCTCGCCCCCCGAGACGGTGCGCGGCACGGCATGGACGATCACTTCGCCCAGACGGTAATCCTCGAAGAAGCGGCCCGGATTGGTCTTGGCCATGGTCACTGATCTCCCAGCTTGATTTCGGGGGAATAGGTGCCGGGCACCTCCTTGGTGACGGCCTGACCGCAGCGCATCACGCCATTGGCGGCGTCGAACGCATAGGTGGGGTTGCCGTGCAAAACCCAGCCCTTGTTGAGCGCGTCGGTCACCTTGTGACAAAAGGCCGACGTGTCGTCGGCCGTCAGAAAACGGTAAAGTTGCATTGGCTCACCCCGGAAACGGCCAGACGCCCAGCCAGTTGTGGACAAAGGTCATGGCGAAGAACAGCACGATGGTGATGATTACCAGCACGATGTCGCGCTTCGCCTCTCCGGGCGCGGGACGGTCCCAATCCTCGGCCATGTTGATGATCGCGACCTCGAGCACGGCCCAGCCAAGCAGCCCGCCAAAGAGAATGAGCGAGGCCAGATCACCGTTGACCAGCAGATGCGCCACCGCCCAGACCTTGACGGCGGTCAATTGCGGATGGCGCATGGCCCCGCGCAGACGCCCTTTGGTGGCGCTCATGCCATAAAGGAACACGGCGCCCAGCATCATCAGGTTGTTGAGATGCACCGTCCAGGCAGGCGGCGCCCAGACATGGATGAACGCTGCCTGCCGGTAGCCGATCACCATGAGCACCAGCCCCACCAGCACGCCGAGCGCTACAAGACCCTTGCCTGCGTTGCCCACCCTCTCGCGCAGTTCCGGAGCCACGCGCTTGAACAGGTGCGCCACGGTCCAGAGGATCAGTCCGAGGATGAGATAGGCCATAGATCGCTACTCCGCTGCCAGATCGCGTATCGCCTGGGCTTGTGCAAGGATGCGCTGCGCCGTCACCACATGCAGATTCTCGACAATCTGCCCGTCCACGACCGCGATCCCCTGACCCGAGGCTCGGCTTTCTTCATACGCGGCAATCTGACGTTCGGCCAGTTCGATTTCGGCATCGGTGGGGGCAAAGGCGGCATTGGCGATGTCGATCTGCGCCGGATGGATCAGCGTCTTGCCGTCGAAACCCAGATCGCGGCCCTGTTCGCATTCGACGCGGAGCCCGTCCTCGTCCTTGAACCGGTTATAGACCCCGTCCACCGCCACGATCCGCGCCGCGCGGGCCGCGAGAACGATGGTCTGAAGCGTGAGCATGAGTGGCATCCGGTCCGCGCAGGGGCGCGTACGCAGGTCCTTGGCCAGATCATTGGTGCCCGCGACCAGCCCCGCCACACGCGCATGCGCGGCGATCTCGCGCGCATTGAAGATCGAGAGCGGCGTTTCCATCATCGCCCAGACCGGCAGATCGGGGCCGATGATCTCGGTGAGCGTGTCAATATCGGAGGGCGCGTTGACCTTGGGCAGAAGGATCGCGTCGGCCCCCGAATTGGCAAGCGCGCGCGCGTCCTCCAACCCCCATTCGGTCGAGAGCGCGTTGATCCGCACGATTTTCGCGCGCCTGCCATAGCCGCCCTGTCCCAGTGCCGCACGCAGCGTGGCGCGGGCCTCTTGCTTGACATCGGGGGCGACGGCGTCCTCGAGGTCGAAAATGATCGCGTCGGCGGGCAGGCTGCGCGCCTTGTCGAGCGCGCGCTCTTTTGATCCGGGGATATAAAGCACGGAACGGTAGGGTTGGGTGGTGGCCATGGTCTGCCCTCGCTTTTGGCGGAAAGAATATTGCGCAGGGATGCCACTTTTCGGCGGAAAACTTCAAGCGGTTTCTGCCGCGATGCAGCATGGAGAGCGTGCGCACACGTTAACCAAGTATTCATGTCTTTTCCGGCATGATTCCGCGTGACGGCAGGGATCAACCGGAAAAGGGTGTGACGATGAACAGATACGTTCTGGCGCTGGCCTTGGCGTCGAGTGCCGGGCCTGTGCTGGCGCAGGGCGGGACTTGTGCACCGCGCGATGTCGTGGTGAACCGGCTGGCCGACGCCTATGGCGAGACGCGGCAATCCATGGGGCTTGGCTCGCAAGGCGCGGTGGTCGAGGTCTTCGCCTCGGAAACATCAGGCAGCTGGACGATCACCGTGACGGGCGCCAACGGCATCACCTGCCTGATCGCGGCTGGCCAGTCGTTCGAGACCATGACAGACGCCTTGCCCGTGCCGGGCAGCGACGCCTAGAGACCGTCCGCGATCAGCTTCAGGCCGGTCACCGTCAGCAGCACATAGGTGATCGCGAAAAAGACGCGTTCCGGCACGATCCGGTGCGTGCACACACCGATCCACGCGCCGATCAGGGCAAAGGGCGCCAGCATCAGCGCGATTGTCAGCGTCTCGCGCGTGAACAGCCCGAGAAACCCGTAAGGCACCGCCTTGGAGATGTTGATGGCGAAAAAGACCGACACCGTGGTGGCCTGAAACCCGGTCTTGCTCAGGCCGCGTGACAAAAGGTAAACCGCCGCCGGCGGCCCGCCCGCATGGCTCACGAAGCTGGTGAAACCCGCTACCACCCCTGCCATCAGCCCCGCGCCCACTGGCAGGGGCTTTGACGCCCCACGCACCAGACCCGCCCGCACGGCAAGTTGCCAGACAACGAACCCCACCGCGATCGCCCCGATCAGCACGCGCATCAGATCGGCATCGGCGATGCGGTAGAACAGCACGCCAAGCGCCACGCCCGGCAACCCGCCGAGCACCAGCACCCACGTCTCCTCGTTTCCCCATTGTCGCCAATAGGGGCGCAGCGTCGCCACGTCGATCACCATCAGCAGCGGCAGCATGATCCCGAGCGCCACCCCCGGCGGGGCCACGATCGCCAGAATCGCCGCTCCCGCAAACGCCGCGCCAGAGCCGAATCCGCCTTTTGAGACCCCGGCGAAGAGTGCGGCAAAGGCGCCAGCGGCGAAGAATTCCCATGTCATAGGCACCGGCCAAGCTCCCGTTCTCGCGCCCCTTTGTCGGCATACGACAGTATGCCGCAACCATTGCCCCCCGGATCGTGACATGCGGCAGGCTTGCATGACACAGAAATTCGGACTACGCCACGCCGCAACTATGCAACCTGTGGAGACAGATCCAATGGCCAGACCCAAGATCGCGTTGATCGGTGCGGGACAGATCGGCGGCACGCTCGCCCATCTCGCCGCGTTGAAGGAACTCGGCGACATTGTGCTTTTCGACATTGCCGAAGGCACCCCCGAGGGCAAGGCGCTCGACATCGCCGAATCCGGTCCCTCCGAGGGGTTCGACGCGGCGCTCAAGGGCACGCAATCCTATGCCGATATCGCGGGCGCTGATGTCTGCATCGTGACCGCCGGTGTGCCGCGCAAGCCGGGGATGAGCCGCGATGACCTTCTGGGCATCAACCTCAAGGTCATGAAGTCGGTGGGCGAGGGGATCGCTGCCAACGCGCCCGACGCCTTTGTGATCTGCATCACCAACCCGCTTGATGCGATGGTCTGGGCGCTCCAGAAATTCTCAGGGCTTCCCGCGCACAAGGTCTGCGGCATGGCCGGTGTGCTCGATAGCGCCCGCTTCCGCCACTTCCTCAGCCTCGAGTTCGGTGTGTCCATGAAGGACGTTACCGCCTTCGTGCTTGGCGGTCATGGCGACACGATGGTGCCCTCCGTGCGCTATTCGACCGTAGCGGGCATTCCGCTGCCGGACCTGATCGAGATGGGCTGGACCACGCAGGAGAAACTGGACGCCATCGTGCAGCGCACCCGCGACGGCGGGGCCGAGATCGTGGGCCTGCTCAAGACCGGCTCAGCTTTCTATGCCCCCGCTACTTCGGCCATCGAGATGGCCGAAGCCTATCTCAAGGACCAGAAACGGGTTCTGCCCTGCGCCGCGTATTGCGATGGCGAACTGGGCGTGAAGGACATGTATGTGGGCGTGCCCACGGTGATCGGCGCGGGCGGCATCGAGCGCATCGTCGAGATCAAGCTCACCAAGGACGAACAGGCCATGTTCGACAAGTCGGTCGATGCTGTGAAGGGCCTTGTTAAGGCCTGCAAGGAAATCGACCCGTCGCTTGCTTGACGGTCGAGTCCTGTCACTTCGATCAGGGCTGGAGCACCTCCAGCCCTGATTCTTTTCCAGTCGGGGGAACCCTTTCGACAGCCACTTGTGATCACATGAATTATTCGTGTGATCACAAAATGCAAAAATTCGGCAGAAAATTTCCGTCGCGGCGAAAAATCCTTAAATCGCCCTTCATTCCATGCCTATACCGGTCCTGATCACAGCAAAACGGGACAGTTTTATGAACATCCACGAGTATCAGGCGAAGGCGCTCCTTCGGTCCTACGGCGCCCCGGTGTCGGATGGCCGCGTGGTCCTGCGCGCGGAAGAGGCCAAGACCGCCGCGGGCGCGCTCGACGGGCCGCTCTGGGTCGTAAAGGCGCAGATCCACGCCGGTGGGCGCGGCAAGGGCAAGTTCAAGGAAGCGGGGGCCGGCGAGGCGGGCGGTGTGCGCCTTGCCAAATCCGTCGAGGAGGCCGCCGAGGAGGCGCGCCGGATGCTCGGGCGCACGCTTGTGACCAAGCAGACCGGGCCTGCGGGCAAGCAGGTCAACCGCATCTATATCGAGGACGGCTCGGGGATCGAGCGCGAGCTTTACC
>NZ_JAGQDH010000033.1 GCF_018069895.1 Roseovarius autotrophicus
GACCCCTCAAAGGGCTCGCTCTCCATAAAGCTCAAGCGCGCAGGGTGGGATGAGGCTTTCTTATGCAGCATTCTCAATGGCGTGAAACCGGCGCCCCCAGCGGCGTGAGCCAAACGCGATTGCCCTGCGGATGACTGCACGCCTCTTCGGCTTGATCGTCCGAAATCCACAAGCAAAAGCGGCTTATGCCGCGAATAAATTCCACCGAGCCAAAAAGCGGGCGCACAAACTTCTTTGCCTCAGACTCCGAGAGGTTTAGGGCCGCAAGCTCTTCGCTGGATAACAAAAGGTTCCCGCCGTCGGTGGGACCATTGCCTCTGTCCATTGGATTTATCGAAGCCAATGGTTTTGCTCGCTTTTCGATAGATACATTCGGGGCAGCCACCAAATAAGCATTGATGTTATCCGCTTCCTTCACCACTGCGCCACCATCATCTGCCAGTGAGAACAGCTTGCGCACCGCCCCCGCATGATTGGAAATAGCCACAATCGCCACGGTCACGCCAGCATTGTGGCTGGCAAGGTTCGCCCATTTGAAACTGGTGTGGGCAAAAGCAATCGCATGCCCAGTCTTGAAGATCAGCGGCCAGAGGATCGGCACCTGTTGCCCCTGACAGATCGAGTTTGTTGACACGAAGGCCGACACGGTGGGCGTGTGCAGCCCGTAATCGGCGGCCTTCATGAACCAGCCCGCGACATAATCGAGCGACTTCCAGCTTTTTGTGCGCCCGCCAAAAATGCGCTGCAAATCCTCTTTCTGTTCCGTGCTTTGCCACGTTGACCCCAGATAAGGCGGGTTGCCACAGATATAGGTCTCGCCCCCTTCATTCACAAAATCAATCTGCGCCTGATCCAGCGGCGACATGAACAGGTCATCGGCCTGAAACGTCACCCCCGTCCCCGTGGGCGGGCAGACCGACAGCCAGTCCAGCCGCAGCGCGTTGCCGCAGGTGATCCAGTTCTGCGCATCCAGCGGCAGGAATTCGGCCAGCGCCTCTTTCTGGCCGCGATAGCGCACGTCGCATTGATATTCCGCGATGATCAGCGCCAGCCGGGCAATCTCTGCCGAGAAATCCCGCAGCTCGATCCCGCGATAGTTGGTCAGGGGAATGTCGGTGCGCCGCAGCGGCTCGCCCCGCCGCTTGTTGATCTCATACTCGATGCTGCGCATTTCCTTGTAGGCGATGACAAGGAAGTTGCCCGACCCGCAAGCGGGGTCAAACACGCGGATCTTGGCCATGCGGGCGCGCAGATTGGCCAGCTTGCGCGCGTTGTCGCCCGCCGCCTCCAGCTCTGCCCGCAGGTCATCGAGGAAAAGCGGGTTCAGCACCTTCAGGATGTTCGGCACAGAGGTGTAGTGCATGCCAAGGACGCTGCGTTCCTCCTCATCCGCGACGGCCTGAATCATCGACCCGAAGATGTCGGGGTTGATCTGCGTCCAGTCGAGGCTGCCGATATGGCTGAGATAACGCTGCGCGATCTTGGAAAAGCGCGGCACATCGGTGCTGCCCGAGAAGAGCCCGCCGTTCACATAGGGAAAGGTGTCGGCCCAACGGGGCAGCTTGGCCTCGGCGCGGTTGGCGATGGGCGTGTTCATCGCACGGAAAATCTCGCCGATCACTTCGTGCGTGTTCGACCCATCGCGGTTGGCCATCTGGTCGATGGTGGCGGTGAACAGGTTGTCGCTGACGAAAATGTCGGTGTCTTCGGCGAAGAAGCAGAAGATCAGCCGCGCCATGAAGTGGTTCATGTCGTGGCGTTTGGAGGCCACTCCCCAGTCGGGGTTGTCCTTGATCAGCTCGACATAGAGCCGGTTGAGACGGCTGGTCGCGCGGATGTCAAAGGCGCTCTCGCGGATCTGTTTGACGGTGGAGATGCCCGCGAGCGGCAGGAAGAAGCCGAAATGGTCGGGGAAATCGGTGTAACGGCAGGCGATGGTCTCGCCGGTGGTCAGATCCTCGGCCTCAAGGTCGATGCCATCGGTGGCGAGGATGAACTTCGCCTTGGCGCGGGTGGTGGCGGGGCTGTCGCGCAGAGCGGTCAGGGTTGCCGCGATGTCGCCCGGCGCGCAGGTCGCAAGGTGGATATTGTTGGTCTGCAGGACGCCACCGACGTCGGACTTGTTCGACGCGCCGCTGTGCAGGCGCTTGATGGTGGTGTCCTTGTTGCCGAAGGCCATGAGGAAGGCATAGGGGAATTCGGTCGCGTCAAACGGTTGTTCGGCGAGTTCGGAAACGGCTTGTTCAATCTCAACGGCGTTCATGCGGCTGTCCAGGGATTGATCAGGTTGACGCCGCAGCCCTCGAAGTCAGCCGTATTGCGGGTGGCGACCTTGGCGCCGCGGGCGCGGGCGATGGCGGCGATCTGGCAATCCGCCTGCGCGATCGGCCGCCCGGCAGCGCGGCGGCTGGAAGCGATGGTAGCATAGGCCTCGGCGGCGGCGCTGTCGAAGGCGAGCACGCGCCCGCCCATGTCCTCGCGAAGGATGCGGTCGATCGCGTCGGCAAGGCCATCGCGGCGCTTGCCGTTGTCCATGATGGCGACGCCGTAGCGCAACTCAGCCTCGGAGATCGCGGTGAGGTAGATGTCGAGCCCGTCCTGGGCGGCGAGCCACGTCTCGACACGCGGTTCCGGGGTCGGGCGTAGAAGCTCCGAGACGACATTCGTATCGACAATGATCATGCTCACGCCTGATCAAAGGTGGGCGGTTCACGCATGGGTTCGCGCGGGGGAAGATCCAGCTCGACGCCTCCCAGAGGCGCGACCCGCGCCCGGATTGCGGCGGCGAGGTTGTGGGCGGGCTTCTCCTGCCCGACAACCTGGCGCAGGATTTCGCGGGCCTCTTCCTCCATCGAGCGGCCATGCTCGGCCGCGCGAACGCGCAGGCGACGCTTTACCGTGTCGTCGAGATTGCGAATCGTGATGCTGGCCATGGGCTCCTCCGGTAACTGAAGTTCAAGTTAAGCGACGATTGCAATGCAATCAAGTCAGGTTACGGAGGAAGCGAACACCAAGAGTCGCATTTGCGCCCCGGATATGTTCCTGTATTGTTCGAATCCGACCCCGCCGCCAGTGTGACCCGCCCATGTGCAACCTATATTCCCAGACCACAAGCCAGGACGCAATGCGGCAGCTGTTCGACGATGCGCTGCCGGGCACGGTTGCGGATCGAACCGGCAACCTGCCGGCGCAACCCGGTATCTGGCCGGATTACCCGGCACCGATCCTGCGGCATGCGCATGTGGACGGGTTCGAACTGACCATGGCGCGCTGGGGCATGCCCACCCCGCCGAAGTTCCTCGAAGGCAAACGCACCGACAAGGGTGTGACCAATATCCGCAACACCGCCTCGCCGCATTGGCGGCGCTGGCTGGGGGTGGAGCATCGCTGCCTCGTGCCCTTCACCAGCTTTTCCGAGATCGACGGACGGGCGGGCGCGCCGCGCAATCACCCGGTCTGGTTCGCGCTGGGCCCCGATCGGCCGCTGGCCTGCTTTGCCGGGTTGCGCACACAATGGACCTCGGTGCGCAAGCTGAAGGAGGGTGAGGTGACAGCCGAGCTTTTCGCCTTCCTGACCTGCCCACCCAATGCCGAGGTTGGCTCGGTTCACCCGAAGGCCATGCCGGTGATCCTGACGCGGCCCGAGGAATGGCGGGCCTGGCTGAGCGCCCCGGCGGCGGAGGCCTTGCAGTTGCAGCGCCCGCTTGCCGATGGCGCCTTGCAGATCGTGCAGGAGGGGGCGCGTGACGACCCTGCATGATCCTGACCAAGCATCGCGCGGCGACGCCCCCTTCGCCCTTGCCCCGGCCCGGGTGCACGAGGCCGAAGGCCGCGGCCGCCGTGCCTTCGCCCTGTTTCAGGCCGCGCGCCACCCAGGCCCACTGTTCTGGGTGTTGCCGGCGCATGTGCCGGAGCTGCCCCTGCCTGCGGGCCTGCCCGAGGGCGTGGCCGAGCGGCTGCACCTGCTGCGCCCGGCCAGTGAGATCGACCTGCTTTGGTCGGTCGAGGAGGCCCTGCGCGCAACACCTGTGGGCCTGGTCATCGCCGAGCCGCAAAAGCCCCTCTCGCTGACCGCCGGGCGGCGGTTGCAACTGGCGGCCGAGGCGGGCGGCACCACCGGGCTGATGCTGATCCGCGACGGCGCAGGCAGCAATGCCGCCGAGACGCGCTGGAATTGTGATGCCATGGCGGGGCCGCCGGACTCGACTCTGCATCGCTGGTCCCTTAGAAAGAACAAAAAGGGAACTCTTGGCGCATGGGTGCTGAACTGGAATGGCGCGACGGCTGCTTTCGATCTGGTTTCCGAGGCTGGCGAGCGACACGAGCCTGCGCAGCCGCCCCTGTGAGGGGCCTTTCGCGCTGACGCTGCGCGCGGGCAATGCTGATCACCTGCATTGCCTCAACCCCGAGGCCGAAGCACGCGGCCTGCATCGCAGCATGGCACTGGCCGATGCCCGCGCCATCTGTCCCGATCTGGCCACCCGCCCCGCCGACCAGGCCCGTCAGGGTGCGGCACTGGCCAGCCTGCGCCGCTGGGCGGGGCGCTATGCGCCGATGGTGGCAGGCGACGGGGCGGACGGGCTGATCGCCGACATCTCGGGCGTGGCACATCTCTTCGGCGGCGAGCCGGCGCTGCGCGACGATCTGCACGCCAGGCTTGCCCGCGCGGGGCTGACGGCAGTCAGCGCCATTGCCGGAAGCCGCGGCGCGGCGCATGCGCTGGCCCGCCATGGCGGCGGGATCGTGCCGGAGGGGGCGCTGACGGAGCATCTGGGGAAACTGCCAGTTTCCGCCCTGCGCATCGACCACGCCACTGCCGGGGCGCTGGCCCGTGCCGGACTCGGGCGCATCGCCGATCTGATCGCGCAGCCCCGCGCGCCGCTGGCCCGCCGCTTCGGCCCCGGTCTGGTGCTGCGGCTCGACCAGCTTCTGGGCCACCAGCCCGAGCCGGTCGCGGCCGCGGCCGAGAAGCCGCATTTCAGCGTGCGCATGACCCTGCCCGACCCGATCGGGTTGCAAGGCGATGTGATGGCGGCGCTCATGCGGCTGCTCGATCGGCTGTGCGAGAAGCTCGCGGCGCATCATAGGGGCGCACGGCGGGTGCGGCTGGAAATGCGGCGGGTGGATCGCGGCAGCGTGCAGGTAGAGGTCGGCCTGGCCCGCCCGATGCGCGATCCCGCGCGGATCGCGGCTCTGTTCGCCAAGGGGGTGCAGGCAATCGACGCGGGCTTCGGCATCGATGCACTGCGCCTGATGGCCACGGCCACCGAACCGCTCGCGCCGGAGCAGACCGGCGGCGGCTCGACCATCCGGCACAAGGACGCGCTGGCCGATCTGCTCTCGCGGCTGGGCAACCGGATCGGGTTCGACCGGGTGCTGCGCCTGCTGCCCGCCGACAGCGACATTCCCGAGCGCAGCTTCATCATTGCCCCGGCAGCCTACAGCGCTCCGGCGCCGTTCGCTCCGCGCGGCGGGCCGCCCCGGCCCATCGCGCTTTTCCCGCCCGAGCCGGTCGCCGCGGTCTCGGGCCATCCGCCGGCGCGGTTTCGCTGGCGGCGGATGGGGTTCACCACGCTGCGCGCGCTGGGGCCGGAACGGATCGCGCCGGAATGGTGGCTCGACGATCCCGCCTGGCGCTCGGGCCTGCGCGACTACTGGCGCATCGAGACACGGGAAGGCCCGCGCCTGTGGCTCTTTCATACGCCGCAGGTGCCCGGCGCGGCACGCGGGCGCGCATGGTATGTGCAAGGGGAGTTCGCATGACCCCCTATGCCGAGCTTTGCGTGACCTCCAACTTCACCTTCCTGCACGGGGCCTCGCACCCCGAGGAACTGATCACCCGCGCCGCCGAGCTGGGCCTTGCCGCCATCGCCATCACCGACCTCAATTCGGTGGCCGGCGTGGTGCGGGCCTTCTCGGCACTGCAGGAGCTGGCGCGGCTGCGCAGCGAGGCACGGACCACCACAGAGACCGGCGAAGGCCCGGCGATCCGGTCGCGAGGTGTCACCGACCCCTCGAGCCGCCAGACACTGCTACAGCCGGGTGCGCAAGCCCGCCCGCATCTGTGCCCCAACACCCCGCTGCCCAGACTGATCGCGGGCGCGCGCCTGGTGCTGGCCGACAGCGCCACCCATTGGCTCGCCCTGCCGACCGATGTGGCCGCATGGTCGCGGCTGACCCGGCTTCTGTCCCTTGGCAAGCGCCAGGCCGAGAAGGGCGCATGCCACCTCATCCGCGCCGATCTGCTTGACTGGGGCGCGGGGATGATCCTGATCGCCCTGCCACCCGACCCGCTGGAAACACCCCCACCCCGTGCCGAGTTGCTCCAGATCGCGCGCCGCTTTCCCGGCCAGTGCTTTCTGGGGGCGGCGCCGCGCTATGACGGGCGCGACCAGCCGCGCCTCGACCGGTTGGCGCAACTGTCGCAGGAAAGCAGCCTGCCCATGGTGGCGCTGGGCGATGTGCTGATGCACCGCGCCGCGCGCCGCAAGCTGGCCGATGTGCTGACCTGCCTGCGCGAGGGGTTCACCATCGATAATATCGGCACCCGCCGCCTGCCCAATGGCGAGCGCCGCCTGAAATCGGGCACCGAGATGGCGCGGCTCTTTCACCGCTATCCGGCGGCGCTCCGCCGCACGCTGGAGATCGCCGCTGCCTGCGCCTTTCGCCTCGACGATCTGCGCTATCAATATCCCGATGAGGAGCAGGACGGCGAGCCCGCGCAAACCCGGCTGAAGCGTCTCTCGCGTGAGGGGCTGGCCCGACGCTACCCCGATGGCCCGCCGCCGAAGATCGTGCACCGGGCCGCGAAGGAACTGCGCCTGATCGGCGAGATGGCCTATGCGCCCTATTTCCTGACCGTGCACGATATCGTGGCCTTCGCCCGCGCGCAGGGTATCCTGTGCCAGGGGCGCGGCTCGGCAGCCAATTCGGTGATCTGCTATCTTCTGGGCATCACCGAGGTGCCGCCCGAGTCGATCACCCTCATCTTCGAGCGCTTCATCTCGAAGGAGCGAGGCGAGCCGCCCGATATCGACGTCGATTTCGAGCACGAGCGCCGCGAGGAGGTGATTCAGTGGATCTATGCCCGCTATGGCCGCGAGCGCGCCGGGCTGACCGCCACGGTGATCCATTTCCGCTCGCGCGCCGCGATCCGCGAGGTCGGCAAGGTCATGGGGCTGAGCCAGGACGTGGTCGCCCGGCTGGCCGGGCAGATATGGGGCTGGTCGTCATCCGCGCCAGGGCCGGACCGGCTGCGCGAGGCAGGCCTTGACCCGGCTGACCACCGCGTGGCGCTGGCGGTGCACCTGATCGGCGAGATCATCGGTTTTCCCCGACACCTGTCGCAACATGTCGGCGGGTTCGTCATCACCCAAGGACGGCTTGACGAGCTGTGCCCGATCGAGAACGCCGCCATGGCCGACCGCACGATCATCGAATGGGACAAGGACGATATCGACGCGCTGGGGCTGATGAAGGTCGATGTGCTGGCGCTGGGGATGCTCACCGCGATCCGCAAGGCCTTCGCCCTGCTGGCCGATCACCGCGCGCAGCACCTGACGCTGGCCAATGTGCCCGCCGAGGACGCCCGCGTCTATGACATGCTGTGCCGCGCCGATGCCATCGGCGTCTTCCAGGTGGAAAGCCGCGCGCAATTGAATTTCCTGCCCCGGATGCGCCCCCGCTGCTTCTACGATCTGGTCTGCGAGGTGGCCATCGTGCGCCCCGGCCCGATCCAGGGCGGCATGGTGCACCCGTTCATCAACCGCCGGCAGGGCAAGGAAAAGGTCGAGGATCTCGGCCCCGCCATGATGGAGGTGCTGGGCCGCACCTACGGCGTGCCGCTGTTTCAGGAGCAGGCGATGCAGATCGCCGTGGTCGCGGCCGGTTTCACCCCGGCCGAGGCCGACCGGTTGCGCCGTTCGCTCGCCACCTTCAAGCGCATGGGCACGATCGGTGCGTTCCGCGACCGTTTCGTCTCGGGGATGCTGGCGCGCGGCCATGACGCGGATTTCGCGGCGCGCTGTTTCGCGCAGATCGAGGGCTTCGGCTCCTATGGTTTCCCCGAAAGCCATGCGGCGAGTTTCGCGCGGCTGGTCTATGTCTCGGCCTGGCTGAAATGCCACCACCCGGCGGTGTTCACCTGCGCGCTGCTCAACAGCCAGCCGATGGGCTTCTACGCGCCTGCGCAGCTGGTGCGCGACGCGCGCGAACACGGGGTGGAGGTGCGGCCTGTCTCGGTCAACCATTCGGACTGGGACTGCACGCTGGAGCCGCGCCCCGATGGCGCACTGGCGCTGCGGCTGGGGTTTCGCCAGATCAAGGGCATGCGCGAAGAGGACGCCGTCTGGATCGCGGCGGCGCGTGGCAATGGCTACGCCGATGTCGAAAGCCTGTGGCGGCGCGCGGGCGTCGGCCCGGATGCGCTGGAGCGGCTGGCCGAGGCCGATGCATTTGCGGCCATCGGCCTCACGCGCCGCGATGCGCTCTGGGCGGCACGCGCCTTGCGTGCGCCCGCACCGCTGCCGCTGTTCGGCGCCGATGTCGAGGGTGGCATCGAGCCCGCCGTCACCCTGCCCGCCATGACGCTCGGGCAGGAGGTGATCGAGGATTACCTGACCCTGCGCCTGAGCTTACGCGCCCATCCGCTGGAACTGTTGCGCCCGCGCCTGTCTGAGTCCCTACCCCATGACCGGCTGGCGGAGGCGCGAGGGCGCGTCACCGTGACCGGCCTCGTCATCACCCGCCAGCGCCCGGGCACCGCCTCGGGCGTGATCTTCCTGACGCTGGAGGACGAGACCGGCGTGGCCAATGTGGTGGTCTGGAAGCGCATCTACGCGACCTTCCGAAAGGCTGTGATTGCCGGGCGGCTCTTACGCGTTACCGGCCGGATCGAGCGCGACGGCTCCGTCACCCATCTGATCGCCGAGCGGGTCGAGGATCTTTCCCCGCTGCTGGCCACCCTCGGACGGCCCGTGCTCATCCACACCAATGACGGCCGCGCCGATGAAACCAGGCGCCCCGCCGGCGGCAGCATCCGCCCCTCAGCCCGCCATCCGCGAGAACAGGCGAAGAGGCTGTTTCCAAGCCGGGATTTTCATTGAGACGTGATGCCAATTGCGAAGGGGCACGGTGCGGCACTGGGCAGATTCTGTGGAAAAACGCCTGTTCGCGAGCGCAGAGAATGGCGACCTGATAGAGTGCGCAAGCGCCTTTCTGATCAGGCTTTGCGCGTTTGCTGCGGTGCGGGAAAGATCTTGGCCAGTTTGCGGAGGTTTTGGGCGGTGGCGGCGAGCAGGAATTCGTCGTTTGCGCCACATGGACCACGTAATCGGAGCCGCCCCAGCCCAAGAATACGTTTGAGGTGGGCGAAGAGCATCTCGACCTTCTTTCGGAGCTTCATCGAGATGTCGTATTGGCGGGTTTTGGCGATGTCGCGGGCGACCTGACGGGCATCTTCATGCTCCTCGCGGGTGATCTTGCGGGCGTCAGCATTTGGGCAGCATTTGGCTTTGGATGGGCACGCCTGGCAGACATCCTTCAATGCGCGGTAGCGGGCTGTGCCCTTGCCGGTCGGCCCACGGTTCGGGTCCGAGTAGTTGCGGCGGAACTGCTTCAGTTCGTGGCCTTCCGGGCAGATGTACTGGTCGTTTTCGGCGTCCCACTCGAAGTCCGCCCGCGTCCAGGTGCCGTCGTTGCGCCCGGACTTGTCTATAACCGGGATGTGCGGCGCGATCTTGCGATCGACCAGCCAACCCAGAAGGGGCCCGGTGCCATAGGCAGTGTCCGCAATCAGCCGCTCGGGATGCAGGTCGAACCGTTCCTTCACCCTCTTCAACATCGTCTTGGTCGATCCAACCTCGGCCTGCCGGATTGATCTGGTCGCTTCGACGTCGACGATCACGCCGTGATCGGTGTCGATCAGGTAATTGTCGGAATAGCTGAAGAATGCCGGGCCTTTGCGGGCTGCCGTCCACTGGCTGGCCGGATCGGAATGCGAGGTGAACTTGGGCTGCACCTCGCTGGCCGCCCCGAAGGCCGATTCATCCAGCGTGTCGAGATACTCGCGCACGGCACGGGGCGCTTCAGCCGGGTCGATGTGCATTGCGTCCCAATCTTCCTTCGGCGTCGAGTTCTGCTTGTTGGCATCCGCCTCGATCAGGCTGGCATCAATGGCCATACGCTGGCCGCTGACCAGACCTTCCTCGATGCAGCGGGCGACAGTCGTCTCGAACAGGTGTCGCAGAAGTTCGCTGTCGCGAAAACGCCCATGCCGGTTCTTGGAAAACGTCGAGTGATCCGGGATCCTGTCGGTCAGGTCGAGGCGGCAAAACCACCGATAGGCCAGGTTCAGATGCACCTCTTCGCAGAGCCGCCGCTCAGACCGGATGCCGAAGCAATAGCCGACCAACAGCATCCGGATCAGCAGCTCCGGATCAACGGATGGACGGCCCGTATGACTGTAAAAATCCGTCAGATGGGCGCGGATGCTGCTCAGATCGACAAACCGATCAATCGACCGCAGCAGGTGATCTTGGGGAACGTGGTCCTCCAGCGAGAACTCGTAGAACAGCGCTGCCTGCGCTTCCTGTCTCGGTCCCATCATCGGTCAATCCTCCCGCTGGTAAGAAGAATTGAATCAGCAACTTACGCTTCGATCAAGCACGAGTTTTTCAACAAAATAGGCAAGGTGCTGACATTCGCTGCGCCTAAGCTGAACGGCGGCCATGCGCAGGATGCGGCCCTTCCAAAAAGGCTAGGCCGCCGCAGGGTCGCGGTCTTGGTTAGCCCAATCGATCCATGCTCCTGCGTGTATTGCAGTGTCAGGAGCGCACCGCGCAGCATTGGCGAATGCACAAGATCGGAGTGGTCATCAGGGAGCGGGCGGAATTCGATCATGGCGCAACGTTGCCACAGGCTGCGTCGTGTTTCCATGCACTCCGGGCGACTTGCTCACTCCTGACGATCATGCGGAGAATAGCGACCGTATTCTTCGCATCTTCTGCGGCGTTCTCTTCGCGCTTGCGGGGAGGGTGTCACGGGATCAAGCTCATCAGGAGCCGGTCTGCCACGGCCCTAACGAGGCGCGGCTTGGTGCGCGTGAGATGATACGTCTCTGGCGTCAAAGGTGCTTGATAACAGACGAATGGCGGCAACCACGCTTGATGTCAGAATAAGGCACCATTCTATTGTCAAGCGACCTTGTCGCGACTAGGTTGGCGACAAATCCCGTTGATGACAGAATCGGTCCGTATATGGTTGCCAAACCCTATGATCTGACAGACGCCGCACCCTACACAGCGCTGCCCCGGTCTCGGGATCACGCTCGAGAGCGAGCTTGAAGGATGGATCATGGCGCAGGTCACACGCGTCGTTGCCGTCCTCATATCCAGCCGCAATCATCATGATCCGGAACCGGATGATATCTTCCAGGCTATGGCGGGTCTTGCCCGGGTCACGCAGGTCCGTGAGGCACGACGACAGAAGACCCGCCAAGTCGTGCCGGCGTTCGACTTCCCGCAAGAGCGTCAGACCGGCATCGGAGCTCATCTCCGCGCCATCGAAATTGAGCATGACGGGCTTGCCATTCACGGGTGACAAAACGGGCTTTTGGGAGGTAGACTTCATCATGGTGAGGGTGCCTGCCTTGGAAACTGGAGTTTTTGGCGTCGACAGCCGAAAAATACAGAAATTCAAAAGGTTACGCTACCCTCACCACATCGTCATGAATTATCCGGGCTAGCAGGGCGCGAGAAGAGGATTTCATATGAAGCAAGTGAACAAAACCGATCCGATGGCAAAGGCGGGCGCCGCGGACCTCGTTCGGCGTAGGGTACTCTTCGCGACGGCAGCTATTGGTGCCGGAGCTATGGCGGCACCCTTTATTGGCAATGCACAGGTTTCAAAGGGACGAAAGCTGACAATCCAGTCACTTTGGACCGAGAACACCATCGGCTACCGTACGTTCAAGGGCTGGTGCGAGAGCATCGGAGAACTGACCGGAGGCGAGGTCGAGTTCATTCCTTTCGCTGGGGGCACTGTCTCTGAAATCTTCGACATGATGACTGCCACTGCGGCGGGTGTTCTCGACGGGATGCATTGGGTTCCCCACTATACCGCCATCACAGGGGCGATGCCCGCAGGAGCCTTCCTGACATCTTTCCCTATGGGGCTGCCGCATCCTCACCAATGGGACATGCTTTTCGACAGCTACGGCGGAACCGAACTGGCCCGCGAGCTTTACGCGCGCCACGGCCTCCACTTCGTAGGCCACGTTCACCACGATCTGAACCTGATCCACTCCAACAAGCCGATCCACTCGCTGGACGACTTCCGGGGCTTGAACCTGCGGATGCCGGGGGGCCTCATTGCCGACTGTTTCGAAGCCATCGGTGCTCGGACGATCACGCTTGCGGGTTCGGAAGTGCAACCGGCGCTTGCGTCCGGAGCCATCGACGCGGCGGATTTCACCGGGCCGGCAATGAACTACGACCTTGGTTTTGCTGAAGTCAGCAAGTACATCGTGATGGGGCCGACGTCGACGCCATGCTTGCATCAGCCGGTCGACCTGACAATCGTGGCCTTCAACAAGGTTGTCTGGGACAGTCTGGCGCCGGCTACGCAGAATTTGCTAACCGAGCTTGTCCGCTCGTTTTCCGTTAATCATTTCACCGCGCACCAGAAGGCCAACATCGACGCCTGGGCCCGTTTCGCAGAAGCCGGGGTCGAGGTGACCCGACTGACCGAGGAAGATGTTGAACGGTTCCGGAAAATTGCCCTGCCCCTCTGGTTCGAATGGGCGAACCGCGATCAAGATTCGGCTCGGGTATTCAAGCTCCATCTCGAGGTGATGCTCAACCCGGCCGTGGCCTACATCAGCCCTGACGACATCAAGGATTTCGAGCTCAAACTCTGAGGAACGATAGCCCGGCCGAGCAGAAACCGCATTCGGCCGACCAGAAAGGTTGCAGCATGGCAACGGCTGAGGACAAAGGTGCTGGTATTGCGGCCTTGCTCCCCTACACAATCCGGGGAAAGCTCGTTCTGGTTGTTGCCATCATCGTCCTGTCGGCGGCAGTCAGCGCACTGATCGCACATCGCGCCAACGTAGTCGTCCAGGAACAGCTGACCTCGATCACGAAGGAGAGCATTCCAGCCCTCGTCATAGCGCACCGCGTCTCGGAGGACACGACCCAAATCCGCAACGCCGCCGTCTCGGTAGCCAGGTCCGAAAGCACCGACGAACTGGCCGTCCGGTCGGCCGAGATGAAAAGCCATCTGGACGCTGTCCGTTCGGTCATCGACGAACTGGAGGTGCGGGGCAGCAGCGCGGAGGCGGTCGCCAACCTCGAAGCTTCGGTACGCGACGTCGACGCATTGTCTGATGCCTTGGCTGCCATCATCGCGCAGCGAATCGAAACTGCCGAAACGCTTGGCAGCCAGATTCAGCGGCTTGCACAGACCCATGCTGCGTTCAATCGCACGATCGAGCCGTTGATCGCCGATCAGCTTGACGTTCTCAGTGCCGAAACCGGCCGGGTAAACGCAAACACGGAGGCTTCGGTCGCGTTCCTGAACGACCTCGGGGTTCGAGGTCTGATCCCACTTCTGACATTACAGGTCCAGCGTGGCATCATAGAGCAATCCATGATAGGTATGCTTACCGCACCAGATGAAGAGGCTGTCCGCGAAACGTGGAGCACATTCGTCACCTCGAGTTCGGTCGCCGCGCGCAATGTCGAGGAGTTGCGTGGCAACGGCACGGTCAGGCAGATCATCGACATCGGCGAACTATCGGAAATTATCGACCGCATCATTGCTTTCGGTGCGAGCGAGGAGAGCATTTTCGAACAGCGTCGCGCCGCGCTTGCTGACCCGGCTGCCGCGTTCAATCCGCAGGAGACCGAACGCGAGCTGCGCAGGTTGTTCTTGCAGCTCGAGGGATTCCTGCGCCGCTCGATCATTCTGATTCGGGGGCAGGCTGTGACGGTGGGCGCCGAGTTGAGTAGAGAAGTGTCGGCAAGCATCGAGGCCATAAATGCTGCAAGTGTGGTTGGCTACGGGACGCTTCTCACGCTGGAGACACTCGGCAACCGGACCGTCGGAATCCTTTCGCTGGTGCCGTTCGCGGAAGACAGCGCCGCGATCGACAGACTGAAGGTGGACCTTCGCGCGGTCGAGGCCGAAACCTCTTCACTGATCGCCCACCTCGGCGCACGAACCGACATCTCCGAAACTGCCCAGCTCGCGGAGCAGCTGATTGGCTTCGGCGGCGGTGTCGACTCTGTCTTCGACCTCCGAGCGCGCGAACTCGGCGCGCTTGAGCAGGCGGATGAATTGCTCATCAGTACAAACGAGTTGACCGAAAGGATGAGCGGAATTTCAGCAGTAATCGTCACTGAAACCCGCCGAGCAACGGACGCCTCGGCCGCAGCTGTGCTCACCTCGCTTGAATCCAGTCGTTTCACGCTTGTGGCAGTTCTGCTTTCCTCTCTGGCCATCATCCTCGGTGCCATCGCCTACGTGAGTCGCAGCCTTGGCTCGCGGCTTGGCTCCTTCAGCGACGCCGCATTGTCCCTCGCCGAGGGCAATCTTCAGGTTGCTTTGCCCGAACCCAGCGGACGGGATGAGGTCACTCGGCTGATGCAGGCACTTGTTGTATTCCGCGACACTGCGGTGGAGATGGAGCAAAGTAACCTGCGCGAGATTGCCGAAACACGGCAACGGCTCATCGACGCCATCGAGAGCATCTCGGAGGGGTTTGCCTTTTACGACGCCGATGACCGGCTAGTCCTGTGCAACACTCGCTACCGGGAATTTCTCAACGATCCGGCCGGCGCCTTTGTACGTCCGGGCCGTTCCGCGGCGGAGATCGCCGGGGACGCGTCACCAGGGTCGGGGCTGCGGATCGAGTCCACCACCAGAGGACGCGACGCGAAAGCGTCGAACATCCGGCAGCTGCAGGACGGTCGCTGGGTGCAGATCAACAAGCGGCAGACGACCGACGGAGGGTCGGTCGTGGTCTATTCCAACATCAGCGAACTAAAGCAGCGGGAAACCGAACTGACACTAGCAAAGGAACAGGCCGAGTCAGCAAATGAGGCAAAAAGCTCGTTCCTTGCTATGATGAGCCACGAAATCCGCACACCGCTCAACGGAATCATGGGGATGAGCAGCCTGCTCGCGTCGACGAAGCTCGACGCTGAACAGCGCGACTTTGCCACCACCATCGGCGACGCGGCAGACACGCTCTTGACCATCATCAACGACATTCTCGACTTCTCGAAGGTCGAGGCGGGCGCGCTCGATCTGGAGGAACTGGAAATCGACCTGGCCAAGTGTGTCGAATCCGCAGCGGAACTGGTGATGCCAAAGGCCGACGAGAAGGGCGTGGATCTGGCCTGCCGCATCGCGCCTGATGTCCCGCGCGGCGTGGTGGGCGACCCGACCCGGCTTAAGCAGGTGCTTCTCAACCTGCTCAACAATGCGGTGAAGTTCACCGACAAGGGAGAAGTCCTGCTTACAGTCAGCCTCGCCGAGCCGTTGCCCGAGGGCGTCGCGACGGCACAGGTCAGTTTCTCGGTCCGCGATACCGGGATCGGGATCCCTGCCGACCGGATGGACCGACTTTTCCGCTCGTTCAGCCAGGTAGACGCCTCGATGACGCGGCGGTACGGCGGCACCGGACTTGGTCTCGCCATCAGCCAACGACTGGTGAACAAGATGGGCGGTGAAATCATGGTCGAAAGCGAGCCGGGACAAGGCTCAAGCTTCTCCTTCTCTGTGCCCATGCGGATCTGCGCCCTGCCTGACCGGATCGACCGGCAGGCGCAGATCGAGGGGCTGCGGGGCAAGACGGTGCTTGTCGTGGACGACAACCAGACGAACCGCCGTATCATGGACGAACGACTCCGCGCTTGGGGCATGATGCCGGACGTGATCGGCGTTCCGGCAGAGGCGCTGGCTAGGCTTCGGGGCGGACCATCAACCGATATCTTGATCCTCGACTACAAGATGCCCGACATGAACGGGATTGAGCTTTCCCGGCGAATCCGCGCCACCGATGATCCTGTTCACCTCACTCTCACCCGTCGAGCCTCGCTTCTGGGTCGAGATCCAAGAGGCCGGCTTCGCTTCGGTAATTGCAAAGCCTGCAAAATCGGCACAGCTCCTTAATGCGCTCGCCTCGGCCCTTGGGGGAGAGCAGAGAAAGACCTCCCCGACGACAGGACCCACAGACATCCGCGAAGCACCGGCAGAGTCGCTGTCGATCCTTCTTGTCGACGACAACCGGATCAACCGAAAAGTCGGACAGAAGATGCTTGCCAAGAATGGCTACGAATCAGATCTCGCAAGCGGCGGGGCAGAGGCGGTCCGACTGGCGACCGGCGGTTCCTTCGACGTCATTCTCATGGATATCGAGATGCCTGGAATGGATGGACTCGAGGCGGCTTCGCAGATCCGCAGAGCCTTCGAGGGGCGGCCGCGCCCCTACATCGTGGCTCTGACGGCAAATGCGCAATCCTCGGCCCGAGCCGCATATCTGGAGGCCGGCATGGACGACTACCTGAGCAAGCCCGTGGACGAAGAGGCACTGATCTCGACCTTGAAGCGGAGTGCGGCCTTTCGGCAGGCCCAGCACGCAAAGAAAATCTCTGTCAAAGGGGAAAGGTCATGGGTGAAACAATGACTTCGGGCCACATCCACCGCGCTGCGCTAAAACGGCTTTTCGAGGTTTTAGGCAACGACGTTGAGGAGCTTGAAGAGCTCCGAGGCGACTACGTGGAAGATGCGCCAGCCCTCGCGCGGCGGATATCCGAAGCGGCATCCAAAGGTGACTGGACGGCGCTCAGGATCGCAGCGCACACGCTGAAATCGAATGCCCACGATTTCGGCGCGACTCGCCTGTCCGAGCTCTGCGCCTTTCTCGAGAAAGCCTGTTATCACGGTGGTCCAGCGGACGCCGACGCGCTCGCCGAGGGGATCGCGCAGGAGGAAGAAGCCGCGCGCAAGGCATTGCTGGACGTGTCCTTCGAAGACATCGCACGGCCGAGTCCAGACGCATGACGGACCAAGCGCATCATGAAACCACGGCTCCTGCGTCTGTACTAATCGTCGATGACAGCCGCGTGAGCGGCCGAAAGCTCGCCAAGGCGGTGACCGCACTCGGCCACAGGACCGAACTCGTCTCGGGCGGGACCGAGGCGCTCGGCATTCTTGGCGAGATGCCATTCGACATTGTGCTGCTCGACATTGTCATGCCGGAAATGGATGGCTATGCGGTCCTGATCGCCATGAAGGCGGACGTCGCACTTCGCGAAATCCCGGTGATCGTCGTGTCGTCGCTGGACGACGAAATAGAAAGCGTAGCCCGCTCCATCGAGCTGGGCGCCGAGGACTTCCTGCCCAAGAATTTCGAGCCGGCCATCCTGAGGGCCCGCATGAACGCCTCGCTAGCGCGAAAAAGATTCCGGGACCGCGAGCTCGACTATCTCCGAGACATTGACACCCTGACCGAGGCCGCGCAGGTCATCGAAGGCGGCGCGTTTCACCCCACGGAACTGAACTTGGCGTCAGTCGCCGCGCGCGACGATCCGCTGGGTCGGCTCGCCAAGATCTTCCGCAGTCTCGCCGAGGAAATCTATGACCGCGAACGGCGAGCCGATCTGACGGTCCGCACGCTTCGCGGCACGCTTCTAGTAATTGCGGCAGGCAGTATCTTCGGGATTGCACCGGCGCTCGGGCGACTGGCCTCGGCTCGCGAAATTCCCCCGCTCGGGTTGGCCTTCTGGTCGGCAGTCGTTGCGGCGATTCTATGCCTTTCCTTTTCGATCGGGCGAAGTGGCCTGCCTCGCCTCAAGCTGCGGGACCTCCGCTTCCTAACGCTCTGGGCGCTGCTTCTTGGATGCTTGTACCAACTTCTGACGGTCGTCATCGCTGCACATGTCGAGGCCAGCCTGATCGCGATGATCGGAAGCTCGCGGGGCTTCATGGTTTTTCTGCTGGCGGCATTGCTCGCACTCGAGAGGCCGAGCCTGCAGCGCTTCTCGGGTCTTGGTCTCGGTTTCGCCGCGGTGGCGGTGGTACTGCTGGTGCAGGGCACAGGCGAAGATAACGATCTTCTCTGGATTGCTTGTGCGCTCGTGCTTCCATTCTTGCTATCGCTGCATACGCTCCTGATGTCCTGGCGCCCGAGGCACCTCGGCGCCGCTACGACGGTAGGCATCATGATGGCGCTGTCAGCGCTCTTCTTGCTGCCTTTCGCCGTAGCCCAGAACGCTCTGTTCCTGCCTTCCCTCTCCTTCGGCCAGCGAGAGCTCATAACGCTGGCGCTGGGTGCATCGACGGCGGCCGCGCTGGTTCTCGCGCTCGATCTCGTCGTAACAGCAGGGCCGGTTTTTTCTAGCCAGATGGCCTATTCCCAGACACTCGCCGGAATTGCCTGGGGCATGCTGCTCCTCGGCGAGCGTCTTTCGCCACTGGCCTGGGGCGCGTTGGTGTTTGTGATTGCCGGGTTCTGGCTGGTGAAACCGAAGCGCGCTGGCGACGATTTCCGGATCACGCTCAGGATGAAGGGCAACGGTTGATGACCTCGGTCTTGAAGAGGCCGATGACGCACTCGGCCAGGGCATTGTCATAGGAATCGCCGACGGTTCCGACAGATGGATCAATGCCGACTTCGATGAGCCGCT
>NZ_JAGQDH010000034.1 GCF_018069895.1 Roseovarius autotrophicus
CAGTCACCCGCCAGCTACATGGAGAGCGCGGCTGACTGGCCGCCGCCCGCCACGCGCGCCCCGCAGAAACCCCAGGTGGCCTAGTTTTGCGCCGCCCCGTGGCCCAATTTTACTCCGGCGTTGACAGGATGAAGGGCAACGGTTGATGACCTCGGTCTTGAAGAGGCCGATGACGCACTCGGCCAGGGCATTGTCATAGGAATCGCCGACGGTTCCGACAGATGGATCAATGCCGACTTCGATGAGCCGCTCGTCCGCCATGCGCAACCTCCATCTGCTAACGCAGACCTTCTCGCAAGCACCTCACGCGTCAGGAACAGGCCAAATGGTAATCTCCCCCTTTTCAACGGGGTGCAGCCGTAGAATTCACGCAGCCATTTTCAGTTTCATGGCGGGTGTGATGCCGCCGATGCCCATGTTGGGGCGGTCGTTGTTGTAAGTCCATAGCCATCGCGTGGCCTGATCCTGTGCCTCCTCTATGCTTTCGATGATATATTGGTCCAGCCATTCGTGCCGGACCGTCCGGTTGTATCGCTCGACATAGGCGTTCTGCTGGGGCTGGCCGCTGCCGCCCGAGATGTCCGATACGGACCTTGAGCGACTGCTCTATCCGCGGACAGCGCGCGATGTTTCGAACCGCGCGACCCAGCCTGACTGGGCCTGTATCCACCGCGAGTTGCGCCGCAAGACCGCCCAAAGATAGCCCGTCTTCGTCTTGCCGCGCCCTGGGTCCAGCACCGGGGCGGTGGTCTCATCGACATAGAGCCGCGTGCTGCCGGACAGCAGTCGTTTGGCTCGGCAAACAGACGGCCCGGGGCGTGCGCCAGGTCGGCGCCCCGCTTGGTCAGCCGGAACTCACCCTTGTAGTGCCGCCGCAGGCGCAGGGAGATCAGCAGGTAATGCAACACCTCGAGGGGTGGGAATTCGTATTCGTTGATTACCTTGTTGTAGCGGAACATTTCTTCCGCGCTTTTCCCAGGCCAGTCGAAATGCTCGACCGCCCAATGGACGAAGACGCGCTTGAATGCCTTGTCTTGGTCAGCCCAATCGATCCATGCTCCTGCGCGTATTGCAGGGTCAGGAGGGCACCACGCAGCATTGGCGAATGCGCGAGATCGGGATGGTCACCAGGGAGCGGGCGGAATTCGATCATGGCGCAACATTGCCACAGGCTGTGTCCTGTTTCCATGCACTCTAGGCGACTTCCTCACCTCCTGACGATCATGCGGAGAATAGCGGCCGTATTCTCCGCATAGTCTGCGGCGTTCTTCGTCGCGGCTGCGGGAAGTGCGCCACGGGATCACATCTCCGGAGATGGACCTGTCGCGGGTTGGTGCGTGCGAGACGAGGCTCTCTGGCGTCGAAGCTTCTTGATAGCAGACGACTGGCGGCAACCACGCTTGAAGTCAGAATGCGGCACTATTCTGTTGTCAAGATTTCTTGCTGCGGCTACGTTAGTGACAAATCTCGTTGATGACAGAATCGGCCCATATATGGTTGCCAAACCCTATGTTCTGACAGACGCCGTACCCTACCACCTCGGCGCCTTTCCTCCGGCGACGCTCGACTACGAGGTGCTGCTCGGGCCGCTGGAGGAAGCAGCTGCCTCGCTGGCGCGGTACGATGCCAAGATGTCGGGCATGGTGAACAGCGAACTGTTCCTCGCGCCACTGCGCCGCCAGGACGCGGTCACCTCCTCCAGGATGGAAGGGACGATCTCGACCATCGAGGAACTGTACCGACTGGAAGCCGAGGAAGATGCAGGGAGTGCCAATCCCTACCGCGAAGCGCGCAACGACGACGTCGAGACCTACCTGTATTCGCGCGCGCTGAAGAACGCCCAGCAGGCGCTCGCCGAGGGCGCACCGCTTGGCGAACACCTGATCCGGACCGCGCACCAGCAGCTGCTGTCTTTCGGGCGTGGTGCCCGCAAGCGTCCAGGCAGCTACAAGGTGGAGCAGAACTACATCGGAGACGAGCGCCGAGGGAAGATTTACTATGTGCCGATCTCGCCCGAACAGCTTGGCCCGGCAATGGTCGAGCTTGTTCACTACATCAATGAAAGCACGATGCGGCCGCTGATCCGGACGGCCATCGCACATGTCGAATTCGAGGCCCTGCACCCCTTTGAGGACGGCAATGGCCGGATCGGGCGCATGCTGATCACCCTGATGCTGTGGAAGCTCGGCGTGCTGCATCAGCCGAACTTCTTCGTCTCCGGCTATTTCGAGGCCCACAAGGACGAGTACATCGGGCGGATGCGCGCGGTCTCCGCGAGCGGCGACTGGACCGGCTGGGTGGCGTTCTTCCTTCAGGCCATGCACGCCCAGGCAACGGTCAACATCGAGACGGCCGACGCAATCTTCCGCCTTCACGGCGAGATGCGGGAGCGATTCCGTGAGGTGCTGAATTCGCAGTTCCACGATCAGGCATTGGACTTCGTGTTCGCCAGCCCGATCTTCCGCAACGACCGGTTTGTCGATCGCTCCGGAATCCCGGCATCCTCGGCGCGCGCACTGTCCCGGCGCCTGGTTGATGCGGGATTGCTGCGCACGATCGAGCCAGCATCGGGGCGCCGCGCCGCGATGTACGCCTTTGATCCGCTGCTTGATCTGCTGAAAGTCTGACGCGCCTGCGCTTACCACGCAGGGGGACTGTGGAAATGTTGACCAGGTGTTGACCAGAACTGCAACGACGAAATCCCGACGGTTTGCGTCGGGTTCCATCTATTTGATATGCTTTGGTTTTTTGGTTGCGGGGACAGGATTTGAACCTGTGACCTTCAGGTTATGAGCCTATAAATTAGCGATTCCAATAGGTTAGTGATTTCAATGGCTTGCGGGCCAGCCGTTTGATTTTGCGCGATTTCCATGTTTGCAGCGAGCGGGATTCACCGTCTTTCGGCAGCAAACTTGGTGCGAAACATGCATTCGTGGGTTGATGTGGCGTTGATGTAAGAGGATTGTTCGTGCGCCGACCACAATCGTTTTCGGCCCAGTCATGCGGTCGGCGACTGCCTCAGCGCTGCGGCGCAGCTTTCGCAGTGCTGCCATTGGTGCATCTCGCAGCTTTTTTGGAGGATAAATGTCCGAAGGGCGGGATCTTTCGGACATTCGCTGCGGGCGAATCATCTTGTATCGGGATGTGTCCGATGGCGGGGACGCTTCCCTCGACCGGCTGGCACCAGTCAGGGGCCCGACATCTGCGCTCGTGGTTTCCGCCGCTCTCCTCGCGAGAGAAAGATCATCGCCGCGATCATTAATGCGCAGCCTAAGGCCTCTTCCGGTTTCAACCGTTCGTGCAGGATCAGGGCTGCCAACAGGGCGGCCACACCAGGCTCGATCATCGTGGCGGTCAGTCCGACCGATGCACTGCGGCAGCGGTGCATCCCGATAACGAATGCCAGATATGCGCCTCCTGTTGCAGCAACCCCAATGTAGATCAGGATGATCATGTCCCGCCACGGAGGCAGGGGACCCAGCTTCAGCTCTGGATGGCTTGTCCTCAGACCAATGATCGCCGCGAGCACTATGGCCGATGACAACAGCCCCAGCCCGGCAGCGCGCACAGGTTCGCAACGTCGGGTAATCGTGCGGGTAACCAAGGCAAGCACCGCAAATGCGATTGACGCACCCGCGAGAAGAATGGCGCCCTGCATGCCCCCTACACGGATCACTTCTGCTGGTGCTGCCTCTGGAAGAGCCAGAAGCACTCCGGCAGAGGCGATCAAAGTTGCCAGGACGAAGCGACGCTCGGGCAGCTTGCGCAACACTACCGCGTCCACAAGCGCAACGATCAGGACAGGCGCGCAGACAGTCACTGCCACTGTCACGGTCACACCGACGACGCTGAACGCAGCAAAGAGGCAGATCTGAAACGTCGCACCCGCGACGCCGAACAGCAGAAGAGCCCATAGGGGCAAGTCCCTCCAGCCAGGACGGGGAAGCCTCAGAAGTGCCGCGACGATCAGCAGGCTGCCCGCCCCCAGCAATGCCCGCACCAGACCGGCGACAGCCGGATCCTTGAAGTCGCCATCGGACAAAAGAACGGTCGCGACGCCAACTGTGCCCCAGAGGCAGGCCGCCAGACCTACCAGAAGGAGGCCCGCCATCTACTGCTTATCCCCCTGCTCTTGAGACGGGCCTGCAGCCGTCATGCCACCGTTCGTCGCATATCTGTTTCGCAGAGAGATCATTTGTGCAGGCCGTTGGCGGAGGTCAGCACCGTCCCATCGATCTCCCGCACCAGTTTTTTCACGATTGCCGCAGCGAAATCGGCGTGGCCGTCGATCTGCATCACGAAGCTGCCCGGCCCGGTGATCAGCTGCTCACGGTAGTAGTCTGCCAGGTCCGGCTCGACATCGATGATGGCCAGACCATTGATGGCGATATCGAGATCACGGGCGCGCTGCCGCACATGCGCCAGTGGAGGGGAGGCGCGTCTCGGGTGGGCCTGGGAGGCGCGCCTCGAGCCGGCCTGGCTCGACTCGCGCCCGTCGCCGGAAACATTGATGAGCTTGCGACCGGCGCATTGCGAACCGTCTTCGAGCAGATCTATCGCCGCCGCCACCCCGGCACCGAGGCCGGTATCGCCGGTCACAAACCGTATGACCGAACCAATTCGCTGTGCGAATATCTCGGCATTGCCCGCGTTGACGATCCGTTGCCAGTCCAGAACTTGTGGCAGCATATCCGCATCGCCCCAGATCACCGCCGCAAGGTCGACGATCCCGGCATCACCAAGGGCACGCAGCACCTCCCGGTTCCGAAAAGCGGCAGCGTAGCCTCCGATCTGCAAGGCAAACTCATTGTCATCGACGCTGCCGGAGGCGTCGATCGAGAGCACCAATGATAGATCGGAGCACAGGGCCACGGCCGCGCCTGGTGTGAGTGCAGCGAACCATGTCACCAAAAACAGGTGACAAGGGGCGGCAATTGATCTGGTGTAATCAGAAGATCTAAGCCGCATCCATGCCTCCTTGCAAAAAGTGTGACCGCTCGCCCATGAGAAAGTGGTGGAGGCCATTGAAAACGGTCTTTCCGATCATAAAAAATACTGCGGGTCTGCTCGAACAGCTGCCCGCATTTCATTGGTTGCCCAGCTTGACGGCCTTCAGGCACAGCGTGACATGATGTTGGGCAGCGGTCTGGACCGGAAGCGCAGCGCCGAGACGAATTGCGAAGTTATTCGCTGGGTGTGATCGCGCTTGACATTCGGAGAGATCAAGCCATCCTCATTCTTCTAATAATTAGAAATATACGCAGTTTTATCAGAAACATACGCAGTTCGCCTTCGTGGGGTGGTCATTTTTGATTATTCCGGCATCGGCGTTGAGGTAAGCGATGGACCGGGAGCGGAAGACTACTGGTCCAGTCGGCGTACTTGGACGCGGGTTCAAGATCGCCGAAATCCGGGATTTGCAGACACTTGAAGGCGGAACATATTGGCCGGAGCTTCATCCCTACTTCATCCGACCCGATTACCAGCGCCTCCGGTATTCGATACGGGGGAAAGCACGGGGAAAGCATGCGAGCGGGGATACGCTTTCTGTCCGCGCAGCGAGCAAGGCGGGCGAACTGGATGTGGCCTTCATCGCAGACCGGCTTGCGGCGACGATGTTCATCGTGGACGCTGGATTGCCAGACTACTGCCTGACTTGGGTCAGCGAAGGCCAACTGGCCTTTTCCGGCCCGATAAAATCGTCCCTGCTGATAGACAAGGACGTGGGTCTGATTTACCGCGGGCACCCGGACACCGCCTTGGTGGCGACGGACGCGCATGAACGACTGGCGATCTGGATTCCACGCGCAAGTCTTACCCAACGGCTTGTAGCGCTACTGGACGGGCCGGTGGCGGCTGATGCCGAATTCCAGCCAGCCTTCGACTGGAACGGGCAACATGTGCGTGCTTTGCGGCACCTCGTCGAACTTCTGATGCTGGAACTACAGGCACCCGCACAGTCCATCCTCGGCAGCGAAGCCGCGACCCGTTCTTTCGTGGACCTCCTGATTTACACGCTCTTGCGGTCCGTGCCCAACACCTATTCGGAGCGTATTGATCGGCCGGGCGCCAGCGCGGCACCGGGAACGCTCCGGCGCGCGGAAACTTACATACGCTCTCACGCGGAGGAGCCGATAGCGCTGCACGAGGTCGCAGCCGCGGCTGGTTGCAGTGTGCGCACCCTGCAACTCGTCTTCCGCAGTTTCAAGGAGACGACTCCGTTATTGTTCATCCGACAATCCCGGCTTGAAGCAGCTCGCGACGCCATTCGCTCGAGTGATTGCGGAATCACGGTCACCGAACTCGCCCTCCGATTTGGCTTCGCCAACCCGGGCCGTTTCACCCGCCTTTACAGGAACGCTTTCGGCGAGTCGCCCGCGGACGTTATGCGTCGTCGAAGAACATAGTCTTTCGTCGCGGTCGTCGATCATGATGAAATGGACGCAGTTGATCTCGACGGCATCGATCTTTCGGATGTGGAGAGTTTCAAGAAGCCGCACGGACGCGCCGCTGCATGAGCAGCAACCAGTCTGAGGTTACGAGTCTGAATGGCAGCTTCAATCTTTACCGATCGGCTGCTTCGCGACCGCGGCGGCTGACCGGAAACCGCCCACAGCGTAGTTGGTTGGCGTTGAACGGGCCGCCCCTCAAGGCAACACCCCCACATCGCCGCGTTGATGAGGCCAAACTCCGCGCTCCCCTCAACGAGGGACACACCCTTGTGCCTGGCGGCCGCAATCTCGGCAAATCGCATCGGACCCACGCTCTTCCCGAAGGCTATCACGATTCTGTTTTTCTCGACGTCTGGTTCTTACGGGGGCGTATGGGGCAAGATCGCCTTAGGGACGAGTCCTTGGCGATTTGACAACCCTTAGATGCAATCACTACCCCACAAACAATCACTGCCCCTGGCGGATCATTCCGGCTGCCAAGCGCCCAATCAAGGCCCAATAGAAGATGGATCACTCGATGAAACTCCCCCAGCGCGAATTCTATACCCTGAACGAAGTGGCGGCCCGTTGGGGGTGCACCCTGGCCGACATTGCAGGTTGGTCGGCCGCTGGTCAGCTGGATGTGATCACCGGCATCCCTCCCACCTTCTGCGACACCGAGAGAGTTTCAGGCACGGTTGTCATCTGCACCATGGACATCGTGCAGATGTTTCGCCGCTGTGGGACCGGCCCCAAAACCGCGAAGTTGCGCCGCCTGCGCACCGAAGACGCCACCGACTGGCTGTTTGTCACCGATCCGCCCGAGGGCATCGATGTGTCCATCGCCGATCTCTTTGTGCGCAGCAAACAGGTCATGAAGTTTGAAGACAAGCATGATCTGCTGCGCCGGGTCAGTGGCGGCACTGGGTCAGCATCGCCCTATGATTGGGATGGCATGACCAAGGCCTTCCTGATCCGTATCCATGACCACGGCATTCCGGCCAGCAAAGCCGAGATGATCAGCGACATTCAGGACTGGTTCGTGGCACATTCGAACGGCGACGATATCCCAAGCGAGCGCTCCATCCGGCGCCATGTCGATGATCTGTGGAAAATGCTGAGTGAGCTCCGACAGGATGAGAACGCCTGACCCGGCGCGTGGTCAGGCCTGTTTGCGATCACTGTCCGCATCGCGGACCAGCGTCGGGCGGGGCCGGAAGATATGCGCCACCGCATCAACGCCCGCCCGCAGGGGCGAGTCCATCAGATGCGCATAGCGCTGGGTCGTCTGCATTTGCGTATGACCCAGCAGTTTGCCGATCATTTCCAGGGATGCACCACCGCTGACCAAGAGCGACGCGAAGGTATGGCGCAGATCATGGATGCGCACATCGGACAGATCAGCGATCTTCTGAACCTGCCGCCAGAAGCGCCGGATTTCCTTTACCGGCTGGCCCGGCACATCGCCGGGAAAGAGCCATGGCACGCCGCTTGGGACCAGCAGCTGGCGCTGGCGCACAATCGCCGCCACGTCACCCGAGACCGGCACCCTGTGGATCTTGCGTTGCTTGGTGGTGGCCGCAGGCTTTGACCAGACACCAAGCTCCAGATTGAACTGTTCAAACCGCGATTGCCGCACTTCACCCAACCGCGCACCGGTCAGCATGCAAAGCCGGATGATCCCCGCCGCGCGCTGGTCTGACGCTGCATCCAGCGCCGAGGCCAGTCGGGCGATTTCCTCCGGGCTCAGGAACCGCTCGCGCGCGGCCTCGATACGCCGGTGAAACCCGGATGCAGGATTGTCTTCGCGCCAGCCCCAGTCGATCGCCAGCGTGAACATCTTGCGCAACACCTCGCCCACGCGGTTGGCGCGCACCGGCGTGGGCTTCGGCCCCTGCAATTTGCGGGCGCGATTGTTGGGTTTGACCTTGGCGGGGCGCGCCCTGCCCTCGGCGATCTTCGCCAGCAGCTTTGCCACATCGGTCTTGGTGATGGCGGTCACCAGCTTGTTTCCCCAGTGCGGTGCCACCAGCTTGGCGAGCATCGCCTTCTGGTCTGCGGCATTGGCCGGAGCCAGTTTGACGACATGCTCGGCGATGTAACGCTCGATCATGTCGCTGACATGCGGGGCGCTGCGCAGCTCACTCTTTCCGGCCAGCGGATCGCCACCCTCGTCAATCTCGCGCCGCAACTGCCGGGCGCGGTCTCTGGCCGCCGTCACGCTCCATTCCGGCCAGCGCCCGATTGTCATCCGGCGCTGGCGACCGGCATAGCGATAATCCAGTGTGAAGGCCCGGCTGCCGGATCGGTAGATGCACACGGCAAAGCCGCGCACCTCGGTATCAAAAATCTGGTAGTCCCGCCCCTTTACCGGCATGGGTTCGCGGACCGATTTGTCGTTCAATCTCATACGCTTGGGCATGTCACCCTCCTATCAATGCCCTTGTCATGACGCGTGGATTCGCGGGCATATCAAGGTAATCATGGGCTTGTGGGCGGCGGGGAGGCACTGACCGGCGGTGAATGACACTGGCTGGCAGTGGTTTTGCACCCCGGTGCCGCCCGTATTCGGACGGGGATCGGGCAAACGGGGCGTGAACGGCAGTTTCTCCCCAGGATGATCGCCTTACGACCTGCACGCCATTGCGGCCCAATGTCGTCCGATGCCGCATCGCCCGGAAAACCCCAATGAAATCAATCACCGGCACCGAGGCGCCAAGCCACTGTCACTCAGTGTCACAGCGCCGTTCGTGCCCAGCCGCCCGAATCCCTTGTTTTACAGGGTTTGGTGCCTGTCGCGCCGCCACGCTCTACCCTGCGCGCCTCAAACAGGCGACGCGTCCCGCGCGCTGCACCGCAGCATGATTTTGGCCGAAATCGCAAAAACCCAATAAAACAAGGGGCGGCACGGGGGTGCAAATCCAGTGCCAGCCAGTGTCACTCAGTGCCTTCCCGCCGCCCCTGCCGATCTGCGCCTTCTCAAACCGGCAAACGCCCCGTTCGGGCAACAACCGGGAGAAGACACATGACGCAGACACATCGACATTCCGCAGCACCGCCTGCGCCCTTGATGGCGGGATGGATCAGCCGCCTTGATCTAGCGCGCGAGCTTGGCCTTTCCGTCGACACGCTTCGGCGCTGGGATAACCGGCGCATTGGCCCCGCCTGCGTGCGGGCCGGGCGCACGATCTATTACCGCCGCGCCGTTGTTCTGGACTGGCTGGAAAAGCAGGAGAGCACCAAGCGCGCAAACGGGAAGGGCCGCAAATGACGAGCCTCCTGCCCCACCCGCCCGTCATTCCGACCTCGACCACCGGCGATTGGATGCACGACCGCCTGACCGAGGCGCGCGGTGTCCTCGCGGACACCACCCAGCATCCGGACAGCCTCGTCATTCTCGCCGCCCGCGTCGTTGTCGGCCAGAGTGACGATGCCCGTGAATGCGGCGATGCGCTTGAGGTGCTGCGATTGCTGGACCGGCGCCCCCTGCATGCCATCGCGGCGGCTGCGTTCCCGAAAGGCGGTGCGGCATGAACCGGCGCAGCACACCCGAGGCCGATGCCCAGCGCGCCATCGTGCAGGCGCTGCGCTTTGCCCTGCCCCGCGATACCATCATCCATCACTGCGCCAATGAGGTGTCTGAGCCGGGACCGCGCGGTGCAAAGCGTCAGGCGATCCTCGTCGGCATGGGCGTTCATGCCGGGTTTGCCGATCTGATCGTGATCTCCGGCGGCCGCGTGCTGTTCCTCGAGGTCAAAAGCGAAACCGGTCGATTGCGCAAATCGCAGGAGGTCTTCCGCGACACGGTCTGCGCGCAGGGCTTTGGCTGGGCGCTGGTGCGCTCGGTCGACGATGCGCTGGGCGCGCTGGCCGACAACGGCTTCACCAGCCGCGCGCAGCGCCCCATGCGGAGGGCAGCGCCATGAGCCATGACGCCACCAACTGGGCGATCCAGCGGCGCGGGCTCAAACCGACGACCAAGATCGTGCTCTGGCACCTCTGTGATCGCTTCAACCCCGACTTCGGCTGCTTCCCATCGCAGAATCGGCTGGCCCATGATTGCGAGATCAGCCGGTCCACCCTGAACGAACATCTTGATCGGTTGGAGGCGGAACGCCTGCTGCGCCGGGTGCCGCGCATTGATCCCGTCACCAAGCGCCAGCTGCCGACCCGCTACATCCTGGGGTTCGAGGAAGGCTTTGCACCACATGATCCCGAGCCATGTCCGGAAACCGGACACGGGTTTTTGCCCTTCGGCCATGTGGCTGAATCTGCGTCTGAAATCGTCACCAGCAGTGCCAATCGGGCCGAGCCGTGTCCGGAAATCGCACACGGAAACCTGCAGGAACCCGTGTCCGGTTTTTGCCCTGACCCGTGTCCGGAAAATGGCCAAAGCCGTGTCCGGAATCCGGACACTAACCTTGTAAGAGAACCACTAAGTAAACCAGTAAAGGAGGAGGAGGAGGAGGACGCGACTGCGCGCGAGGCCGATTTTGATCGGTTCTTCGCAGAACTGCTCGCTGCGCTGGGCTTTGCCGCCAATGCCGCCCTGCCCGCCTGGTGGCAGGGCTGGCCAGCGCATACCCATGTGCGCCGCTGGATCGATGATCTCGGGCTGTCCGAGGATCGGATCATCGAGGTTGCTGCTGAGACCCGGCGTGATCATCCGAACCCACCCGATGGACCCAAAGCCCTTGATCGGTTCATGGAACGGGCAGCAGGGCGCGATGCGCAGGCGGCCATCGCAAACGCCAAAGGTCCGACGACCAAGCGACAGCGCAAGCGAGACGCAGCACCCCGACCCGACGACGATGAACTGGCGGCGTTCTACGCGGCCAAGGTCAACTCCGACAGCTTCCTGCCTGCCAGCATGATCAGCAACGCCATGTGCGCCGCGATGCTGGCGCGCGGTCTGGTCACGCCCGAGCGGCTTCGGCAGCGGGGAGTGCTATGAGCGGCCTTGATCGCAAGTTGCCCGGAAAGCCATTGCGGCCCAGCGCATACGGCAAGGGGAAGCGCGCGCTGGGCGTGCAAGCAGCACTGGAATGGGCGTTCCGGGTGGAAAAGGCGCAGCTGGACCTGCCGCCACCACAGCACATCACCGAGGAGGGCTTCGGCTTTGGCCTCGAATACGTCCTGATGCAGCGCGCGGCGCTGGGCTGCAAGATCGACGGTGGGCAGCACAAGATGGGCAGCTATACCCATGCGGATGCCGAAGTGATCGCCGCCACCGTCGCCGGAATACCCGACAGCCTCGGCGGCAAGCGCATGGCGATCCGCGTGGCGGAACTGGCGCGCGCGGGCCTGACACCGGACTGGATGCCCGGTGCGGTGCCGCGCTGCGTGCCCGGTGGCACGCGCGAAAACCAGCACGGCGTGCGCGCGGTGACCGAGGTTGTAGGCACCGAGTGCGTGCTGAGCCGCGGCCGCTGGCGCAGCGTCGAGGTGCTTGCCTGTCCCGTCATCTGGCGACCGCATCCGGAGCAAATCGCCTCGGCCCGGCGTGGGTATGAGGATTGGTGGCGGGCGCTGGATTGGCTCCGGGATGGCTTGATGGCTGGCGGCATGCTGCGGGAGGTGGAGGTGACGGCGGCGATGCCGAAGGTGCGGCCGTGGAACATCTCTTCCGGTAGATCCCGCGGCGAATGACGGTCGGGCGGCGACAGCACTCTGCGGGCATTACAAATCCGCGCCCGGCTCTCGCACGATAACATATCATGCGGTGCCTGCCACCAGTCACACAAAATCAAGGGTTTTGTTTTTGTATTGTTCTTGCATTTAGGGAATCTCCCGCGCATTGTGTCAGAAATCGCCCCAGGAAATGGGCGATATCAGTACAGGGGCCAGAGCAGATATGACGGAATTCGCAACACTGCTTCAGCAGGCGGGCTGGCCCGTGGCAGAAGCCGCCGTGAAGCTTGGCTATTCAGAGGGCCACGTCTACCGCTGGAAGCGCGGGGAGGAAAGCCCCCGCGAGGGGGTCCTGCGCCTGCTGCGCCAGGAGGTTGGAGCGCGGCAGTCAGAGTTGCCCAAAGGTGACTTTACGTTCATCGACCTCTTCGCCGGTATCGGTGGTTTGAGACGTGCCATGGAACACGCGGACGGGCGTTGCGTATTCACCTCCGAATGGGACAAGTTCGCCCAGACGACTTATCATGCCAATTTCCCTGACAACCGGCCGATCGAAGGTGACATCCGGGGCATTGCGGCTGAAGATATCCCCGCCCATGACGTCCTCGTTGCGGGATTCCCCTGTCAGCCATTTTCCATCGCCGGTGTTTCAAAGCTGAATGCCCTGAAGCGTCAGCACGGATTTCTGAACGAAACCCAGGGCACGCTGTTTTTCGATGTGCTGCGCATCCTGCTCCACCACCGGCCCGCGGCATTCCTGCTGGAGAACGTGAAGAACCTGAAGAGCCATGACCGGGGGCGCACGTTCGCCGTGATCAGGCGCAAACTCGAGGACGAACTTGGGTACAAACTGCACACCCGGGTTATCGATGCCGCCCATTTCGTGCCCCAGCACCGCGAGCGGATTGTCATGGTTGGCTTCCGTGAGGACGTTCCGTTCTCCTTCGACGACATGGTGATCCCGCCGCGCGGCCACCGCCGCATGCGCGATATCCTGCACCCGGAGGACGGAAGTGAATCGCCGGAAGGCCACTTTACATGCGGGCCCGATGCCGCCGTGGACGCGCGCTACACACTGACCGACAAGCTCTGGGCCTATCTGCAGGGCTATGCTGCCAAACACCGTGCAAAGGGCAACGGCTTCGGCTTCGGGCTGGTCGACGGGGACAGCATCGCCCGGACGCTTTCAGCACGCTACTACAAGGACGGCTCAGAGATCCTCGTCCGTCAGGGTGAGGGCCGCAATCCACGCCGGCTCACCCCGCGGGAGTGCGCACGTCTGATGGGATACAAGGACAGCTTTCGCATTCCTGTTTCTGACACGCAGGCCTACAGGCAATTCGGCAACTCAGTTGCAGTGCCTGTATTCGCTGAGGTCGCCCGTCTTATGCGTCCGCATATTCTCGAGTTGTGCAGGACCAAAGCTGCATCGCTTGAGAAAGTTGGCTGACGTCCACGACAAAACTACGCGCAGCCGCAACATGGCTGCGATCCGCAGCCGCGACACAGAGCCCGAACTTATGCTGCGGCGCGGCCTTCATGCGCTGGGCTTACGTTTCCGCCTGCATAGCCGCAAGCTCCTAGGCCGACCCGACATGGTGCTTGCAAAATACCGCGCTGTCATCTTTGTAAACGGCTGTTTCTGGCACGGGCATAACTGCCATCTGTTCCGCTGGCCGAAAACACGCGAAGAATTCTGGCGCGACAAGATCGGAGCAAACGTCGCGCGTGACCGGGCCACTCTCGCCGCACTCAGTGAGCAGGGCTGGCGTACAGCCATTGTCTGGGAGTGCGCCCTGAAAGGACGTGGCCGCCATGATCCTGCCGTAGTGATTGGGGCAGTTGCGAACTGGCTGCATTCCGGCGAGAGTAACCTCAATCTGACCGGCAGCAACGCAGGGCCAGAGAATGGAGGCTGAATGGCAGCGCGTGGTTATCTCTCGGAATATTTCGCCGGCGCGGGCGCTAAGGTGCTGCGCGGCACAGAGGTCGACCCGGCCGTCTCCCGCGGTCATGAATTCCAGGGGGTGGACGCTTTCCGGCTGTTTCTGGGCACCCCGGCCGGGAAGGAGCAGGTTCCCGTCACCTATGTCTGGATGGATGACGAGCAGGACGAGCCGGATCGTCTGGAGCTGCACGCGACCTGGTACGACAGTCGTCGTGGCAAGGGACATCGCGGCCCCGAGTACCGGCTATATTACCCCGCCGCCGCCGAGCCGATCGTCCACCGGGCCCGCGAAGGCGACACGCTTTTTCTGTGCATGACCGCGGAACGCAGGGTACTGGCAATCCTTTGTCCGGCGGGCAGCAGCACCGAGCAAAAGCTGCTCTGGCTCTTTGCACTCAGCCTGACCGAAGACTTCGAGCTCACCCCGCGCGCGCTCCCCGCGGATGGTGGGCGCGATATCGATCTTGCGGCGCGATTCATCATCGGTGAGCTCGGGATCGAACCCGAAGAAGAAGAACCCGATGCACTGGGCAGGCTGGTCGATCGATACGGTCTGAAGTTTCCGGGCACTGCGGAATTTTCGGCATTCGCCCGCAAGACTCTGAAGGGCATCGATCCGCGCGAGGATCCGGATGCTGCGCTGATCGCCTGGATGGAGCATGAGGAGGCGCTGTTTCGCAGCCTTGAGTGTCAACGCCGGAGTAAAATTGGGCCACGGGGCGGCGCAAAACTAGGCCACCTGGGGTTTCTGCGGGGCGCGCGTGGCGGGCGGCGGCCAGTCAGCCGCGCTCTCCATGTAGCTGGCGGGTGACTG
>NZ_JAGQDH010000035.1 GCF_018069895.1 Roseovarius autotrophicus
CTATCTCGCCACCACCCTGCGCGCCATCCTCGACGGCCACCCGCAGAGCGGCATCGAAGACCTCATGCCATGGCGCTTCAACCAGCCGTCAAGCCTCGCCGCATAGGGTCTCGACGTCGCGCTTACGGAGCGTCCACCCCATCGCTTACATTTCGGCGGCTGCCGGTGCGCCCGCAGCACCCGAAGTCGCCCCCCCCAAACGCAAAAAGCCCCCTGGGTTTCAGAGGGACTTGCAAAACGTTGACTTGGCGTTGATGTAGATGCGCGCTCATATATCCCCAGTGTTTTACTCGGGTTATAACCATTTGGAAAGGTTAGGAATTTTGGTTGCGGGGACAGGATTTGAACCTGTGACCTTCAGGTTATGAGCCTATGGACCCAGATTTTCACTAATCTTTTTAATTCAGCAGCTTAGCATATAAGCCTTTGAAATCACAAATACTCCCTTCCGACTTTCGCCGACGCTCACCGCGTTTCGACAGCAAAGGCTGCACGAAGACGGCATACGCGGGTTGATGTGGCGTTGAGGTGAACAGCAAGCACATCCAAAACTCAATCATCTCTCCTTCGCAGGCCAATCCCCGCTCGTTCCATCAGTATCAATGCGAGCTCAACTCCCAAGAATATGAGCAAGTTCAACGATATCTGTAGCGTCACCACCAGCAGACACCCTATTGCTGAACATTTGGCCTATTACGCCTTTCAACGCGGATGCGTCATTCGCTTTTACTGCAGCGATACCAGCGGCAATGAGGCGGTCATGCAGTGCCTCATCAATGGCCAAGAATCTCTCCTCACCCAGCCTTTGGAAGATTGCCAGCAAAAATTCCGGACTCTCCGAAAGCACCTTGAGCCGAATGCCGCGCATTTCATCAAGCGAGTTCCGAGCAGTATCAAAATCGCGCTCACGAATTGCCCGCCTCGTCGTGGCCAACAATTTCTCATGTCGATCTGCGTCAACCGGATGCGCATCCTCACGAACATCGTCAAATTGGATTTCTGCCTCGTCGATTTCCTTGGTCAGAACCCGTTCTTCATTCTCGGGTGCCAGTCGGAGCAACGCAACCTCTTGACGAACGCGACGCGCTTCCTCGGCGACGGACCTATGGGTATCGGCGTCCACCGAGGTCGAAAGTGCCGAGTCTAACCTCTCGATCCGCGCACGCAGTTCCCCTGACGCGTCTGCTCTCCCTCCAAGTGTTTCATCAAGGTCGGCCAAATCTCGTTCGGCTCGCTCTAGCAGCATGGTGGCGACATCAGATCCCTGTTGCCCATCAAAGTTTATGTGCCCACCTGGCGCGAGGTAGAGGTTGTGAGAATCGATCAAACGTCCCAACTCGGGCACTTCAACAGCAAAACTGAGTGTGCCATTATCGCTCATCTTCCAGTGAACAATTAGGTCGGAACCGCGGCGGATTCGCTCGCCTCGCTCAAGTTCCTCTCGCCCGTTCATGCGAAAGTCACCGATGTGAAGATTGCGTTCGGGGTCATCAATACCTTCGCGCATCTCATAAAACTCGAATGTGATAAAGTCATCCTCTCCGGCCTTTAGCGGCTTACCTGAACGAAAACGATGCCGTCCCTCTGCGGGCAATGCCGTTCCCTTCTTCAGAATCGGCTCCAACTTATTTCGTTCATAGCCGACGGTTCCCGTCTGCGTCTTGACCGCAAGAGTATACGTCATTGGAATGCTCGCGGCACTCGCCTGCGTGCGCACGATGGTAATCTCGCGTGACATATCCTCTACAGCGCGCCCGGCGGCGTCATACACAGTCACCAAAAACCTGTTGTCCCCGTCTTTGCGGACAGGCACGGTCAGGTTGACCACGCCGTCGAACGGCTTCCGGCCAGTCGTGCCGCCAGCTTCATCCAATATCTCAATTTCAAAACCGTTCGGCACCTCGGCCTCGGGGGAAACTCTGACCCGCGCACTGTCTTCGGCAATCCGTGCTTTGAAATCCACAGTCATCGAGATTGTACCTTTTACGGTCTCCTGACCACGGCTTGTCTTTCGAGCCGACTGTTCACCTTCCCACTGCCTGCTTTCGGCAAATATAGCGGCTCCAACGGCAACTGCGGTCATTGGGTCAAGCCCTTGCTCTACTTCGATGGCTAGCTGCGACTGCAGCATCTCCCTGATGACAGGCATTTTTGATGGTCCGCCAATAGGTACAATGCGGGATATATCTTCGTGTCTGTAGCCGTTGTCAGCAATAACCTTTCTGCAAAGTGCGATTGAATCTTCGATCCTATTCTGAATCAATGAAACAAGTTGGCCCCGGGAAAAATCGATGGATAGGTAAATATCCTCACCGTCCTGGTCGACGGCCCGCACTTCGTCCTCACTCGCGAAGATCGACGCTGTTTCGGTCGCAGATAGTTGGATCTTGGCTTTCTCGATTGCTCTATGCGCCATAGTCGACAGGTGCCGATACTTTGAATCCTTTTGGAAATCCTGCGGCAAAGAGAAGCTGTCGAACAGCCATGGGCGGACCACGCTGTCAAAAACAATACGGTCAAAATCCCGGCCACCGAGCATGTTGATGCCTTCATGCGCCACTACGTTCACGGCGCCCCCGGTGCTCATGACAAGAGCAACGTCAAAAGTACCGCCACCGAGATCATATACAAGGAAAACCCCGTCTTTTTGCTTGCTGTGGGCGATAGAAGCCATAGCGGCAGCTACTGGCTCCTGCAGAAGGCTCACCCTGTCAAGGCCAGCCCTCTTCGCCGCTGAGATTGTCGCTTCGCTCTGCATTTGGTTGAATGCGGCCGGTATGGTGATAACTGCACCCTTAATCACCTGATCCCCGCTTTCGGTGAGGGCTTGCCCGACCAGTGTCTTGATGATCTCTGCGCTGCAGTCTTCAGGTGACCACTCCTGATCACCAATTCTGACAGGACTTTTAGTTCCCATCAACCGCTTGAAGCCTGCCGCGACATTTGCAGGGGCAGACATGATACGGTCTTGAGCAGACTTGCCAACAAACCGATGCCCACGCTTGTCAAGGTAAATGACACTCGGAAGGACATCAGATCCATCGGAGGTCTTGAAAAGCCTGGTCGTGCCGTTGACGTTTCCTACAACTGCCGAATTGGACGTCCCGAGGTCGATACCAAGATACAAAGTCATTCCTCCTGCACTTCATCATTGCGCCTACCTACCAGAACTCGGCCTTTGTGGATGACCTTCATGTCCCGTACTATTGCAGGCTCGATTGTTCTTATGACAACGAGATCATCGTCTTCGCCGTAGTCCTCGCCATTATCTGCTGACGCGGGCACCCCGGCTGTGAAGCTTTCTCCATCAAACGAGACCACATTCAATCCCATTTGCCCAGCAATCGTTGACAGCTGAAGATCAGAGAATTTCACTTGGGCAACTAGTCGTTTGGCGTCCTTCTCCGGCAGCTGGCCCGCTACGCGAAGGCTTGCCCTCGCGAGCTTCCAGTACTCCACGCAGAGGCGGGCGATCTGCTCCATCTCTCCTTTGGAACTGTCCATCAGCTCTACCATGAGCCCACCATTCTTCGCGCATCCTCACGAAGAACGGAACTTCTGCTTGGCAATTCACCCTGCACTGCTCCCAGCACCCCCGAAGAATAGCGAAAATTCGAACAACGGCGATTATAGTCGTCGATTAAGCCGTTAAACCTATCAATTTGACGGTTATTAGTCGTCAGCGGGCGAACGTAATCCAAGCGCGCTCCTTGGTAAAGGCAGTATCGAACTTGGTTGCGAGTCAACGAAAGACCACTTCCGACTGGAGGTATGTCCTCCTGATACGGATTTGAAGCGATGGGCGCTGGAGCTGGAGCTGGAGCAGTCGCAGTTTGGTTTCCGGTCGGCGGCCGATATGTAGTTCTTGTTGTCGGTTTGTTGAATTCGTCCGCCAATACGAAGAATCCAATGACACCTGCAATTCCCGCAAAAATTGTAAACTTGGCCTTTTTCGCAAACATCTTCCCTTCAATCTTTGACCTAAGGTGCTGAAGGTCTTTTCGATCCGTTGCATTTGCATAGACAAGCATCTCATCGACGACCTTCAGCATCGCACTCAGGTTTCCGCTTTCTCGGTCAAGTTCCTTCATCTTCCAGTTCTTATGAAGAATGGATCTCTCTTGCCGCAGCTTGTCGAGAACATCTTTTGGTCCATTACAGCCACACAGCTCAAGCACGCCATCTAACAAGACAAATGCCGCGTGGGGATCGTTGCTGTCGTTGTTAAGAGAAAGCGCCAAATCACGAATTACATGAAAGGCGACGCCCGGCTCGGGCAGACCCTTTCTTGCTGAATTGAATGACTTCAAAACATCGCTAAGAACTTGCCCACCACCTTCAGTGAACCCGTTAGATTTAAGAGATTTGCTTATACTCGTCGCATTTTTCTTTGCTCGTTCGCATGCTTCCACCAATGGGGCCAGTTGGTCTGCGAGCTTCTTTTGGCGGACCAGAGACTCAAGAGCGGTGACGTCGTCCTTTAACGACTCTGCTACCGATTCTAATTCTGGGAATGTCTTCAGCAAAGCGGTCGATAGCTTGAGCGCCTCATCATAGCGATCATGATCATTTGCCAGCTTCAAACACAGTTTACGAATGATCTCATAAATCTGCTTGGAGCGACCCTCTTCCTGACCCCGAAATTGAGCGTATATCTGGACAGGTTGGTTTATTACATCCCATGCCTCGAGCAGATTTCCTATGTTCTTTGTGTGTAACGGTAAGTCATGAGAAATTTTTTCGGCGGCATCGGTCGCCACAATAATTGCTTCTTTAATGGCCGCTAGCTGCGGTTCACTTTCTTTGTCATATATCTCGACGAAGTGACGCAGAAATGAGCCGTCGGGATTACTTTCGAGTTCGCGCTCAACAACTGTATTCATTGCTGTTCCAGGCACAGGCAGCGTCCAAATCCAGTTTGCAGCTGCAGCGGCGTGAAGCTGGCGAATATCGCGCAGGACTTCGCGAAGCTGATCTATTTCAATCTTGGGAAAGCCAGACGAACGACGCTCTTCATTGAGAAATGTCAGGATATGAGCTTCGTCAATTTCATCCCAAGATTGGGCCAGGGAATGCACAACCTCAACAGACGAACGCCCTTGGGAACACAAATGTGCGGCAATGTTGGCTTTTGCCAGCTCTGGGAAGTGGCCGATCTGTGAAAGAATAACTGTGGGATCCGCTTTGCGCAGCAGCTCGGACAGCTTTGTCGTTTGAAGCTGGCTTAGCTCTGGCAACCACGTCAATTCAAGCATGAGGCGAGAGCGGGGCGTGACGAGTGCTTGGCGAGCTTTCTGCAGATCCTCTTCGGGATAAATTCCATCTAGCTCCGCGTCTTCGATCAGATGAGAGATCTCGGTCACCGACGACCGGTAACTTGCCTTGAGCATGTGAAACGGATTGTCATCCAGGGAGAAGATCTTAGGCTGCATGCGCTCCCTGTTCGTCAAATACGCAAGGTTGATTCCGTCGTTACCCATGCTGGCACATATCTCGCTTTAGTCACAAGTCAGTTGGGACGCTCGTAGCCCTTCCACCCGGGACACGGGATCGTTGTCTTTCGCACGATGTGCATGCATCAGACAGGCAAATGGATGGCGAAACTTAGGCGGAAGCCGTTCGGGCCGGTAGTTCATACCGGATCCTTTGGTACGTCGAACAAGCACCATCCCTTTACCTCCGAGACACTGAGTCTGAGCCGGCGCTGTCTGGACTGTCCTGAGGCCAAGGTGGCGCACCTTCCCCAAATGACCGCCACCCTGCGCCACCCCGCCACCCTTTCCGCCATGCATCGCTTGCCTCGGGCGTGAATCCACGCCTCATGGGATGACGACAGGAGGGTGAGTTGCATGGTCAACCGATTGCGCTTGAACGAAAAGTCTGTCCGCGAGGCCGAACCGGCCAAGGGGCGGGACTATCAGATTTTTGACACCGACGTGCGCGGCTTTGCCGTTTGCGTCTACCGATCCGGCAGTCGGGCCTTCACCATCGACTATCGCCATGCCGGGCGGCAGCGGCGGATGACCATCGGGCGCTGGCCGGAATGGTCGACCACGGCGGCGCGGGAACGGGCGAAGGAACTGCGGCGCGAGATCGACGCCGGGGGCGATCCGCTGGGGCAGAAGGAGACCGGGCGTGATGCCCCGCGGTTCAAGGACCTGATCGACCGTTACACCGAGGTGCATCTGCCGCACCTTTCCACCCTCAATGCCTCGGATCAGAAGTCGATGCTGGCAAAGATGGTGGCCCCGGATTGGGGTAACAAGCTGGTGACCGAGATCACGCCTTATGATGTCGAAAAGCTGCTGAGCAAGGTGGCGGCGGGGCGGGCCCGGCCGTCGAAGGCCAAACCGAACAACCGGGCGCGGAAGCTTCAGGGGCCGAAACCCACACCGGTGCGCGCCAACCGCACGGGCGAGGTGCTGCGCAAGATGTTCACCTATGCCGTCAGCTGGGGTTGGCGCGACGACAACCCCGCCTCCGGCTTCCGCCGCCGGATCGAGAACCCGCGCGAACGGTTCCTCTGTCACGAAGAAATCCGCAAGCTGGCCGAGGCGCTGGAGGCAGCAGAGGATCGCCGCGCGGCCGACATCATCCGTCTTTGCATGCTGACTGGCGCGCGGGTGGGCGAGGTCCGTCAGGCGCGGTTCGAACATTTCAACCTCGAGCATCTCAGCTGGTCAAAGCCCGCCAGCATGACCAAGCAGCGGAAAATCCACCGTCTGCCAATCTCGGACGAGGCGGCGGCCATCGTGCGCCAGCGGCAGCTTCTGGTGCCGCGCGGTTGCGCCCTGCTGTTCCCCGGCGACGTGCCGGGCCAGCCGGTGAAGGAAATCCGCCGGTTCTGGGCGGCGATCCAGAAAGCGGTCGGGATCCCGGATGTCCGGATCCACGACCTGCGCCACACTTTTGCGTCGTTGCTGGTCAGCGGTGGCGCCTCACTGGAAATGATCGGCAAGCTGCTGGGTCACAGCCAGATGCAGACCACCCAGCGTTATGCACACCTGATGGACTCGCCGCTGCGCGCCGGGGTCGATGCCGTCGCCAGCGCCTTCCGGCCCCGGCCTATGCTTGTGCATGATGCCGATGAGGCGCGGAAGTCGGTCTGAACGACATCCCGCGCCCGCCATGACGGCGATCAGCAGGATCCCCGCAGTGCTTTCCAGATCGGGGTCAGCCTGCGGCGGATCGTGCGTTCATCCGGCACTTCGCTGCCATCGCCGTTGGCGACGAACCACTCCTGCACTTCGCCCAGCCATTCAGCCTGCGTCGCGGGCAGGCCCTGATCGTGAATGCGCACCATTAACGTGATGTACATCCCCTCCCAATCATAACGGGCGGTCGAGCCGATGTGTGATGCCGGGCGGCGCAGCAGGTCGCAATCTGCCTCGAACCGGCGGACTTGGTCGGCCATGATCAGCAGGTCCGCAAGCGTGACCTCGATCCCGGCCGGGTCGGCGATCATGATCCACTCGTCCTGATCCTTTGGGCGAATGCGCCGAAGAATACTCTTTGTTGGTCCCGTTCCGCAGCGCCGGAACATCTGCATGATGTCCGTGACCGAGACCACGACATAACCGGCGACAATCTGCCGCCCGCGCGTCACCGGCGGGATCGCGGTGACGATATCGAACCGTCCGACTGACGCCCAGCCTGCGATGTCCGCCAGCGAACAATCCCAGCGGGCGGCAGCTTCATGCAACGTAAAATGGACGCGGGGGGGTAGTGCCATGCCTCAACTCCTTTTTTTGATGATTTGAAACAGGCCATCGAACCGCTCTCCGGATGGAGGCGGCCAGAAGCCTGGTCGTCGGGGAAATCAGGGATCAGCCGGGCGGGAAAACCCCGGTGGCCAAGGGCCAGAGAAAGATCAGGCGCAGCTCAAAAATGATCTCAGCCATCCCTGCCCCCCTCTCCTGTCAGCCCTGCGAAGCGACTCGCCCTCTGGATGAAACCCGGAACAAACAGGAAACACAATCAAACTCCGTTCTTGACACGCAGGCGCATGCAACGACTCGGCAGGCGCTGGGATCGGCAGTTTGAAAAAGTCAATAAAACAAGGGGTGGCACTGGTCCCGGCAAATGAGCGCCACCCTGTGCCACCCCGCCACCCCTGCTGATCTGCTCTCGGTGTCTGACGACGACCGTCCATCCCGGACGGCAATCAGGAGGCAGAGATGATTCAACCACAGACAGAAACGGAGACAGCCAGCGCAGCCCTGCTTTCGGGCTGGATCACCCGTAAGGACCTGGCGGCCGCGCTGAGCGTAACGGTCGACACGCTGGGGCGCTGGGAAGCGCGGCGCTTCGGCCCGCCCTGCGTGCGCGCTGGGCGAATGGTGCTCTATCGGCGCCGGGCCGTGCAGGACTGGCTGGCCGCGCAAGAGATGCCGCGGGCAAAGACGGCTGGAGGGCGGAAATGACCCATTTCCCCCACAAATCCGACTGGCCCGCTGACCGTGTCGCCGAGGCCCGCGCCGTCCTCGCCGATATCGCCCATCACAGCGATCCCCTGATCCGCCTCGCCTGCAATGTCCTGGCCGCCCATGGCGATACGGAGGCCGAGCGCAAGGACGCCCGCGTGCTTTTGGTGGTGATCGACGCACGGCGAGGGGTAGCGCGCGCCCAGCGCGAAGACAGTGGGAGGGCCGCGCAATGACGCGCCGTGGCACCCCCGAGGCCGATCTGCAGCGCGCCGTCGTGCAGGCGCTGCACTTTGCCCTGCCCCGCACGGCCATCATCCATCACTGCGCCAATGAGGTGACCGAGGCCGGGCCGCGCGGGGCCAAGCGTCAGGCGATCCTGGTCGGCATGGGCGTCCATGCCGGATTTGCCGATCTGATCGTGATCTCCGGCGGCCGCGTGCTGTTCCTCGAGGTCAAAAGCGAAACCGGCCGATTGCGCAAATCGCAGGAGGTGTTCCGCGACACGGTCTGCGCGCAGGGCTTTGGCTGGGCGCTGGTGCGCTCGGTCGACGATGCGCTGGGCGCGCTGGCGGATAACGGCTTCACCAGCCGTGTCCGCCCGACGCGGAGGGCGGCACCATGAGCCACAAGGCAACCGTCTGGGCGCTTGACCAGCGCAGCATCAAGGGCACGACCAAGATCGTGCTCTGGCACCTCTGCGACCGTTACAACCCCGAGCATGGCTGTTTTCCGTCGCAGGAGCTCTTGGCCTACGACTGCCAGGTCAGCCGCTCCGGCCTCAACAACCATCTCTCCCGTCTGGAAAAATGTGGTCTGATGCGGCGCGAACGGCGCATCGACCCGATCACGAAGCGCCAGATGTCGACGCGCTACATCCTCGGCTTCGAGGAGGGGTTCACGCCGGTGCCCAGCACGGCAGCGGCCGGAAACCCAGCGGAAATCGTGTCGTCAGAGGAAAAGCCGTGTCCAAATATCGGACACGGACAACTTGGCGAAGAACCATTCGCAAACAACGCGTTGGGATGCGCCACCGTCGAAAAGCCGTGTCCAGATTTTGCACACGGAGCCGTGTCCAGAAAACAGGCCGACCCGTGTCCAGAAAATGACCAAAGCCGTGTCCAGAATTTGGACACTAACCTTGTAAGAGAACCCTTAAGAGAACCTGTAAAGGAGGAGGAGGACGCGGCTGCCCGCGAGGCTGAGTTTGATTTGTTCTTCGCAGAGCTGCTGCAAGCGCTGGGCTTCGATGCCAACGCTACCCTGCCCGCCTGGTGGCAAGGCTGGCCAGCGCAAACCCATGTGCGCCGCTGGACCCAAGACCTCGGGCTGTCAACGAGCCGGATCATCGAGGTCGCCCTGGAGACCCGGACCGATCATCCCAACCCGCCTGATGGCCCCAAGGCCCTCGACCGGTTCATGGAACGGGCAGCAGCGCGCGATGCGCAGGCGGTGATCGCGATGGCCAAGAGCACAAAGGCCAAGCGGCGGCGCAAGGCAGATGCAGCGCCCCGACCCGACGACGATGAACTGGCGGCGTTCTACGCGGCCAAGGTCAATGCAGACGGCTTCCTGCCCGCCAGCATGATCAGCACCGCGATGTGCGGATTGATGCTGGCACGAGGCCTCGTCACGCCCGAACGGCTCCGGCAGCGGGGAGTGCGGTGAATGGCATGGTGTCACGTCCCCGACACGGATTGTCCCTCTGCGCAGGCGGCGGAGGCCTGGATATGGGCCTCATGCTCGCCGAGCCCGGCTATCACACCCGCGCCTTCGTCGAATGGGAGGATTGGCCGAAGGCCGTCCTCATTGCCGCCCAGCGCGCAGGCTACTTCGCCCCGGCCCCGATCTGGACCGACCTGCGCGACTTTGACGCCCGACCTTTCCGCGGAGCGTTCGACACGGTGCTTGCCGGATATCCCTGCCAGCCCTTCAGCGCGGCCGGAAAGCGCATTGGTGCCGACGATCCCCGGCACCTCTGGCCCGAGGTCGCCCGTGTCATCGGTGAGTGTCGCCCCGAATGGGTGTTCCTCGAGAATGTCGCCGGTCACGTCACCCTCGGCCTTGAAACCGTGCTGCGAGAGCTTTGGGCAATGGGCTACACGCCTGCGGCGGGTCTGTTCAGCGCGGCAGAAGTTGGCGCGTTGCATCAGCGGCTCCGCATCTTCATCCTGGCCCACACCGATGAGCCTGCATCCCGGCACGGATCGCTACAACCCGGCGGGGAACAGCGACTTCACCCGCAAGGCGGAAGCGCTGGCGCTGGGCATCAGGAACTGGTCGACGCCGAAAGCGACGGACGGCGCGAAGGGCGGACCGGGCCAGAGCTATGGCTCGGGCGGGATGCCGCCCCTGCCAGCGCAGGCGGCGCAGTGGCAAACGCCGGTGGCGGACGACCGGATGGATCGGCTGCGGGGCAAGATCAACAGCCGGGGCGAGCCGAAGCTCAGCGCACAGGCGCTGCAATGGCCGACCCCGGCTGCACAGAACTGGAAGGGCAGCAGCCCGACCAGCGTGACGCGCACCGATGGCAAAAGCCGGATGGATATCCTGCATTACCGGGCGGAGCAGGGCTTCACCCGCCCGGACCCGGCGATCATGCCGCATGGGCTGAAACCCTCGCATCACGCCCCGATCTCGCGCCCGCTCTGGGCTTCGATGATTGCCTCGCATGGGCGCGCCGTCTCGCGCCGGATCCTGAAGGGCCGCGCACGGCGGCGGCTGAACCCGCTCTTCGTCGGATGGCTGATGGGCTGGCCCATCGGGCACGCGCTTTGCGCCTGCTCGGAAATGGAGTTCACCCTCTGGCAGCAGCACATGCGTGGCGCGCTCTCGCAGCTGCCCATGGCCTCGGGCCCGTGGATCTGGCGACCATCGGATGGACAGGAGGGCCCAGCGCAGATGGACCTGTTTGAAGGACAGCGGCCATGAGCCTTCAGGGACGAGTTGGACGTGCCTATGGCACAAACGTCAAACGCGCGCTGGGCGTGCAGGCCGCGCTGGAATGGGCATTCCGGGTGGAAAAGGCTCAGCTGGACCTGCCGCCGCCAAAGGACGTGACCGAGGAGGGCTTCGGCTTTGGCCTCGAATACGTCCTGCTGCAACGCGCAGCACTTGGCTGCAAGGTCGATGGCGGTCAGCACAAGATGGGCAGCTATACCCATGCCGACGCCGAAGTGATCGCCGCTACTGTCGCCGGAATGCCCGACAGCCTCGGCGGCATCCGCATGGCGATCCGCGTGGCCGAACTGGCCCGCGCCGGGCTGACGCCCGACTGGATGCCCGGTGCCATGCCGCACTGCGTGCCGGTCGAGATGAAACGCAACCAACATGGCGAGCGAGCGACCACCATCGTCGTCGGCACCGAGCGGGTGAAAACGCGTGGCAAATGGCGAACCGTCGAGGTGCTGGCATGCCCGGTCATCTGGCGACCCTATCGCGAGCAGATCGAAGCAGCACGGCGCGCCTATGACGACTGGTGGCAGGCGCTCGACTGGGTACGGGATGGGCTGAACGCAGGCGGCTTACTGCGCGAGGTGGAGATAACGACGGCGATGCCGAAGGGGAAGCCTTGGAGGTAATCCGAGCCGGCCTATGGGGCTAGAGAAGTCAATCTCGTCGTCCGGAACCGTCCGCTTTCGCTGGCAAAATCAGCCAAGCGCCTGTAGTCTGCATGGGAACAAAGGGAGTGTGGCATGGGCAGACCTATCGGGGTAGACCTTTTCGCAGGCGCAGGCGGTATGAGCCTGGGCTTCGAACAGGCAGGCTTCGATGTCGCTGCAGCTGTGGAAATTGACCCGGTGCACTGTGCGGTACACAAGTTCAACTTCCCCCAAACCGCCGTAATTCCCCGCTCCGTTGAAAAGCTAACCGGTCGGGAGATACGTCTGGCTGCTGGGCTTGGAACCCGGAGGGTCGACTGCGTATTCGGGGGTGCTCCATGCCAAGGCTTTTCCCTGATTGGCCACCGTGTTCTGGATGATCCTCGAAACCGGCTTGTGCTCGAATTCGTTCGGATCGTCAGCGAACTGGACGCCCGGACCTTCGTATTCGAGAATGTGAAGGGCCTGACGGTTGGCCACCACAAGCAAGTTCTGAATGAACTGGTCGCAGCCTTTGACGAGAAAGGCTACCAAGTGCGCCTGCCGTGGCGCGTACTAAACGCAGGGAACTTCGGCACGCCGCAGTCGCGTGAGCGGCTCATTCTGTTTGGGGCGAAAAAAGGAGAGACCCTGCCGGATTATCCGGTGCCGATGACGGCAATTGCCGGTCGGCGAACAAATCCAGACCTCGAGTTTGGCCCCAACTGCGCTGATGCACTGGCTGATCTGCCTGACGCAGAAATGTTCGAAGAGCTGACCAACTGCGACTTGGTCAAGCCGCGGCGTTTTGGCAAACCGTCGACATATGCCGCCGAGATGCGTTGCATGACCAATGAAGCTTGGCACTTCGCGCACCCGCGTCAGTGGGATCCCTCGATTCTTACGTCCAGTGCGCGAACGGACCACACTGATATTTCCCGGAGAAGGTTCTCTGAAACGGCCGAAGGCGAGATTGAACCGATTAGCCGGTTGTTCAAGCTACCATCGACCGGTGTCTCCAACACGTTGCGCGCAGGCACCGACGGCGCCCGCGGGGCTTTCACAAGCCCTCGGCCGATTCACTTCAAGTTCGACCGCTGCATCACCGTCCGGGAGATGGCGCGCCTGCACGGATTTCCGGACTGGTTCCGTTTCAATGCAACTAAGTGGCACGGCGCACGGCAAATCGGGAATGCTGTTCCGCCACCACTGGCGCGTGCCGTCGCAAGCCAGGTCATCGCCGCTTTGGGGTTTGTGCCTTCACGGCCCTCGGAGGCGATAGCGCTGGGCGATCCGGCGCTGTTGCAAATGGATGTTACCAATGCATCCGCCCATTTCGGGGTCGATCCGCCAAAATCAGGGCGCGACCGAAAAAGTGGGGCAAAGAAGCGCAAGCAAACCGATATCGAAGCAGAACGCATTTCTGCCCGCGTGGCCTATGGTTAAGTCGAATCGCTACCAAGCATTGATTTCGAAGATCTTCTTCGACAGGTACCAGGCAGGTATCTCGTCATTTGAATTTGAGCGCACTGCGCTGGAGGATGGCGCAGAGGCTCTGGGCATCAAATTGCCGAAAAACCTCGGCGACGTGATTTACTCAGTGCGGTTCCGGACATCTCTTCCGGACGACATTCTCGCCACCCAGCCGCCGGGTATGGAGTGGATCATCGAAGGCGCTGGTAGGGCGGCATATCGGTTCAAACTTGTTCGCGTGAACCGTGTGGTCCCGCGTGCAGACCTTGTCCGCGTGTCCATTCCGGACGCGACGCCTGAGATCATACGGGCCTATGCCCTCGATGACGAGCAGGCTTTGCTTGCGATCGTCCGCTACAATCGCCTGATCGACACGTTTTTAGGGCTGACGACCTACAGCCTTCAGAACCACCTCAGGACAACAGTGAAGGGCATCGGTCAGATCGAGATCGACGAGCTCTACGTCGGCCTCGACAAGCGCGGCTGCCACTACGTCATCCCTGTGCAGGCGAAGGGCGGCAAGGACCAGATCGGCATTGTTCAGACCACACAGGACATCCGCTTTGTGGAGCAGAAGTTCCCGGGGCTGAGCTGTCGGGCAATCGCTGCTCAGTTCATGGAGGATCAGGTGATCGCTTTGTTTGAGCTAACGCTTGAAGACGATGAAATCCGCGTTGTTGAGGAACGCCACTACCGGCTGGTACCGGCGCGGGATCTCGACCGTCAAGCCATCCGGACATATAGGTAACCCCCCACGGCATGGTTCCTCCCCGGCGCTGACCGTATGCGGGGGGGCGCAGCGCAGCATTTCGCTAGCGACAGGCACTTTCACCGGGGAATCCAGGCGGAATCCACCTGCCGGGTGAACTTGGGAAAAAGCGACTCATTATCAAAGGCTTGCCGAATCACGATCGTGGCGTGCTGGATTCTTTTGCGGAAGCCAGGGAATCCAGTTGTCGGAAGCCATGTGTGGATGCCTCCCGTTGTGCAAGGAAAATTTTGACTTTCTGAGCATGTGATCGAGTGCGGTCATGTGTCAGGCCTCTCTGTGCGGCTTTTAACGTGCCGCGGGCCGGTATGGAGA
>NZ_JAGQDH010000036.1 GCF_018069895.1 Roseovarius autotrophicus
GGCATCTGGAATTCGACATAGAAGAGTGGGGTATTCGAGGCGGGAAAGAACGCCTGCTTGACCTGCGCGAAGGCCATTACCGACCAGACCGTGATTCCCACGATTGTCAGCACGACAAGCACCCGGGGTCGTGTCTCGGATGTGGTGGAAATTCTCCAGCGGCGTTCTCCGAGCATTGGGATTTGGACCTGATCAGGCGACGAGGTCAAGGGTGATTGGTTCGATAGGCTGATCGAGGGTTTCCCAGCCAGCGACCTTGCGCATCTGAATTTGGCCGGAGGCCATGAGCGCCCAGAGCAGCATTGGAACGGTTTCCGCGCAGGGAAGCACGGTCTGCGTTTTGATGCGGCGGCGGAATTCCTCGTTCAACCGTTCTATCGCGTTCGTCGTCCGCGCCGATTTCCACTGTGACGGGTCCAGCCGCGTGAAGGCGAACAGGCGATCCCCGGCCTCTTCCAGGCTGTTGGCCACGGCTCTGCATTTCAGTCGCCATTTGCGCAGGAACGCTTTCCGCCGGGTCTCGATTTCGGCTGCGGTCCGGGCATAGATCATATCGCGATAGTCCTCGGTCAGCTCATCATGCATCGTCTTCGGGGCATGGCCAAGAAGGTTTCGGCGCTTGTGAACCGTGCATCTCTGGATTGGCAATTCCTCGCCCCAGAGCGCGACCAGGGCAGCTTCCAGCCCGGGGGCGCCGTCGACGATGACGAACTCCGGCCGCTGCAGGCCGCGCGCGTCGAGATCGCCAAGAAATGCACCCCACGCCGCCGTGCTTTCGCCGCCCATGTTCTTGATGGAAAGCAAAACCTTCTGCCCGTCCCGGCGCACGCCGATGGCCGCCAGAACCGAGATATTCGTGGCCTTCCGGTCCAGCCGGGTCTTGATGACGGTGCCGTCCAGGATCAGCCGCACGATGTCCTCCTCGGCAAGGCTGCGGGCGCACCACGCGTCCCAGTCGACCTTCACCTTGCGCCACGCCCGGCTGACCACATCCTTGCCGACCGCGCCCTCGAACAGGCCGTAGAGCGCCCGCTTCACCCGGCGTGTGTTGGTGCCGGCCAGATAGACCGAGGCGATCAGAGCTTCCGCCTTCTTGGTCAGGCGCTGATAGCGCGGCAGCGCCTTGGAGCGCCATTCGGTGATCTTGCCCTCTTCGTTCTCGATCCGCGCGCGCGGCACGCTGACCGTTTGTGTTCCGAAGGTGCCGACGAGTTGGCGCTCGCGATGCCCGTGCCGGTAGCCCTTATTCGAACCGCCTTCGCGGCCGTAACGGCAGCGCCCGATGAAGTCCGCAAGCTCTTCCTCAAAAAGCGCTTCAATGGTCGCGCGGATGTTCTGCCGGAGCCGATCCTCGATCGGATCATATCCGGTTTCGCTTCCCGGTAGCGCGGGCGTGCTGGTGTCTGTATTGTGCTTCATGGCGTGATCTCCATGGCGGTTGCTGCCGCCGGTTGGGTGGGTTTGGTTCACCCGGAGATTACGCCACCTTCAAATTTCCACCACCTTCGCGACACGACCCCCTCGGCACCGCCGAGATCGTCCGCGTGGCCTGAATCTGAAGGGGAAAGGGGAACTCACGCCTCAAGCCGCCTTTCTACAACAATGCCCCTCCAGACCAAAATCATGCCGCCTGTTCCAAATCATTCGACGACGGGCAGTGTGTTCAGGTTTGCACAGAACGCCTCCTCTGCTTCTGCGGGTGGGATGTATCCGATGGGGCTGAGCAGCCGGCGGCTGTTATACGAATCGACCCATTTGAGGGTTTTTCCACTCGACTTCGCACATCGATTTCAATGGGCCGATCCGGTTGCTGACTTGGCAATGCCCCGAGGCCGCGCATCGCAATGGCAAGTTTCGAGAAGTAGGCATCAGCCCCCTGGTGCACTCGCCTGAAAAGTCTCTGAGAGTATGGTTTGGTCTGCCCCCGCGCACGACGGATCGGCGCGGGGGCCTTGGATTACTTGGCGTCACCGGCCTTGGGCAATTCGGCCCATGCGGCCAGTGCCGCGTCCCGCTGCTCCGCAGCCTCTGCCTCATCAACGGCAAAGACCTTGATGTTGCCGATGTCCGGCAGGCCCACATGGTCCGACACATTGATGTCGGTGCGGCTGGGGCGGCGGAAGGCGACCTTTAACAATTCGATCTGCGTCTCTTTTGACAAGAGCGTGTCGATCGCCTTTTTGGCGTTCTCTCCCGCAGGCGCGTCCTTGATCAGTCCTGCATATTCCGGCGAGATGAAGGTGCCTTCGGCCGGATAGACGATGCGCAGTTCGGTCTGCCCGCCATCGACATAGGAATAGCTGTTCGTCTCGAAGGTCAGGCCAACCGCATATTCCCCCATCGCCACCCCGCGCGGCACAGCCGAGGACGAACCCGAGATGACAAGATTGGCAACGACCGCCTTGTAGGTCGCCTCGTCCAGCAGTTTCGACAGGCCCCAGACGATGGTGTAGCCGGTGGAGCTGTTGACCGGGTCGGGCAAGATGATCCTGCCGCTCCATGCGGGGTCCGCAAGGTCGGCCCAGTTAACCGGCACCTCCTGGCCGTCCAGCTGGTCGGTGTTCACCAGCATGGTCGCGACATGAACATTGGCCGGCAGGAACAGATCGCCCGGATAGCGCAGATCATCCGGCATCGCTTCCAGGGTGGGGGAAGCATAGGCTTCGAACAACTGCTCGAACGCGCCGAGTGTATTGGTCGAGGAGGACCAGAACACATCGCCCTGCGGGGCGCTGGTTTCCGCCTCGATCCGGCGCAGCAGAACGCCGGAACCGCCGGTAATCACGTCAAGGTTCAGCCCGGTTTCGGCCTTCACGTTGGCCTGCACGGCCTCATAGGCCTGCACGGGGTTGGAGGTATAAAGCACCGGTTCCTGTGCGAGGGCGGGGGCGGCAAGGCCAAGCGTCAGGGCTGCGACGATATGGATGGGTTTTATGTTCATAGTGGAACCTCTCTGTTGGGTAGGGTGGTTAATTGGCCCGGGCGGCACACCGCCCGGACGGTTGGTCACTTCGCGGCGAAAACGTCGATGCGGAACAGCTTGGCCGCCACGATGATCGGGATCAGGATCACCGCGACCAGCACCAGCCCATAGGCCGAGGCATAGGCCATGAGGCCGGAATCGATCAGCCGGAACACCTGAATGGGCAGGGTCTCGCGTCCGCCGGAATAGACGAGGATGGAGGCCGAAAGCTCTGCCACCGTCGTGGTCCATGTCAGCACCGCCGCCGCCGCGATGGCGGGCAGCATCACCGGCAGCACCACCTTGAAGAAGGTGCGCACAGGCGGTACGCCAAGGCTGATCGAGGCTTCCTCCAGCGAGTTCGGGATATTGTGCAGCGTCGCCTGCCCGTTGCGCATCCCGAAGGGCATCCGGCGGATCACATAGGCCAGAACGATGATCGTAGCTGTGCCTGAGAGGGGCAGCCAGCCGCCGTGGAACGTGGCCAGCAGCGCCACCCCCAGCACCGTGCCCGACAGCGCCAGCGGCACCGCCGAAATGTAATCGACAAAGGGCGTGAAAATGTTGGGCTTTTTCACGACCACATAGCTGACGATGGCCGAAAACGCGATGGAAAGGCCCGTGGCCACCCCCGCATAGGTCAGCGAGTTGATCAGCGGTTGCGGGGCGGTGACAAAGACTCGCTCCAGGTTGGCAAAGGTCCAGTTGCCCCATTGCATGACCGGCCCACGCGCCTGTGTGAAGGCACCGAGGATGATTGAAATTAGCGGGAGCAGCGAAATCAGCACTACCAGCCCCGCCGCAAGCGCCACGGCTGCACCCTTCAGGCCGCGCAGGGGTTGGGGCCGCGCGCCCCGGCCCTGCACGATCTCATACCTTCCACGCGCCACCACCCAGCGGTTGAGAAACAGCACCGCCATGACGATCAGCACCGACACGCTGGCCAGCGTCGATTGCATGGTGATGTCTGACGCGCCCTCGGCCACGGCGGCCTGATAGGTGACGACCGACAACAGCGGTAGGCGGTGGCTCAGGATCATCGAGATCGCGAAATTGCCCACCGTCATGGTGAAGACCAGAAGCGCCGAGGCCAGGATCGCGGGCAGGATGACCGGCACCATGACTTTCAGCCGCGAACGCGCGGGTGAGGTCCCAAGGCTTTGGGCCGCCTCCTCCAGTTGCGCATCGAACTTGCCGATGGCCGCGACCACGCCGATATAGACATAGGTGTAATAGATGAAGCTCATCGAGGTGATCAGCCCGAACCAGCCATAGAAACTGGGCAACCGGATGCCGATATCGCGCAAGGCGCGGGTGATCAGCCCGTTATTGCCCAGCATCATTAACCATGTCTGCGCCGCGATGACCTCGGGGATGACCAGTGTGATCAGCGGCAAAAGCGCGATCAAAGATTTGCCCGCAAAGCTGTAGCGCGCGGTGACATAGGCCAGCGGTACGCCGATCAGCGTGGCCACCACCGTGACCGTCGTGGCAAGGATCAGCGTGTTCTGGATGGCCTGAAGGTAGCGCGGGGTTGCGATCAAGCGGGACCATCCGTTCGGCCCCTCGCCGGTGAAACTGGCGGTCAGGACGTTCAGCAGCGGATAAAGGACAAAGAGGCTCAAAAGCGCCAGCGCCAGCGCCGAAATCCAGAACCAGGGGGAGCATAGTGTGCCGGTCATGCCGCGATCACCCGTGCCTGTGACGGGTCGATGCCAAGGCTGACCGTCTCACCCGGTTGGAACCCGTCATGTCCGGGGCCGTGCAGGTCGGCCACCACCTGTATATCGCCCGCGAGATGCAGCCGGTAACTGGTGCGCGCGCCCAGATACTGCCGGGATTTCACCGTGGCGGGCAGTGTCTGACGGGCCGGGTCTGGGTCGCGCGACAGATGCAGCGTTTCGGGCCGCAGGATCAGGATCCCCTCCGTCCCGCCGCCGGTCCGCGCATCGGTCGCCAAGATCCGCGCGCCGCACAACTCGGCAGAAACCATGCCATCCCCCGCCAGGGAGATGCGGGTGCTCAGCCGGTTCGCCGCACCGACGAAATCCGCGACATACGCCGTGCGTGGGGCGCTGTAGATTTCCTGCGGGCTGCCCAGTTGTTCCACAGCACCCTTGTTCATCACGCCGATCAGGTCCGACATCGACAGGGCCTCTTCCTGATCATGGGTCACGAAAACCGTGGTGATGTTGGATTCGCGCTGCAATTCGGTGATTGTCTCTCGGATCTGGACGCGGAGTTTCGCGTCGAGGTTCGACAGGGGTTCATCCATCAGCAGCACGGCCGGCTTGATGACCAGCGCGCGCGCCAGCGCCACGCGCTGCCGCTGCCCGCCCGACAGTTCCGCCGGGTGGCGGTCACCCAGATGGCCAAGGCCCACCCGCTCCAGCGCCTCGGTCAGCTTGCCCGTGACGGTGGGGCCCTTCTCGCCCCGGGCGTGCAGGCCATAGGCGACATTCTGGTTCACCGTCTTGTCGGGAAACAACGCATAATCCTGAAACACCATACCGATGGCGCGCTTGTGCGGCGGCAGGCGCGTCACGTCCTGCCCGCCGAAACGGATGGTGCCGCCCGCAGCCGGAACGAACCCCGCGATCGTGCGCAAGAGCGTGGTCTTGCCACAGCCTGACGGCCCCAGAAGAGTAAAGAAGCAGCCCTCGGGAATGTCGAGGCTCAGCCCCGAGATCACATTTTCCGCGCCATAGGTGACGGTGAGGTTTTCAATGCCAATGCCCATGCGTAGCCCCTGTCCCCTGTTTCCCTTTGTCGTCACGCCGTGGCGCGTTACTCTTGCCCGATCCCCAGTCCTGCGATCAGTGCCAGCGCTTCGTCATGGCAGCGCCTGTCCCCGGCGGCGAGGATGCGCCCGTCGCTTTGCAGCGTCAGGGGCTGTCCTTCCCAATCTGAAATCACCCCGCCCGCGCCTTCGATCACCGGGCGGAAGGGGGCGAAGTCGAACACCTTCTGGCCTGCGTCGATGCCCAGATCGCTGCGCCCTTCGGCGAGGCGGCCATAGTTGAGACAGGCCCCGCCATAGACCCGGTTCGAGGTCACGCGGCGCAGCGCGTTCAGCGCGGGCAGTTCAGCTGCACTCATGTAATCCTGATTGGAATTGGTCATCAGCGCCTGCGACAGCCCCGCGCAATCGCGACAGCGCACCGGCGCGCCGTTCAGCGTGGTGGCCTGCCCCGTGACACCCAGCCAGCGCCCGCCGACCCCCGGCACGTCGATCACGCCCAGATGTGGCACGCCGTCGACCGCCAGCGCGATCAGCGTGCCATAGACCGGGATGCCTAGAATGAAGGGAGCGGTTCCATCGATCGGGTCCAGCACCCAGACATGCGAGGAGCCGGGGTTCTCGTCAGCTTCCTCCTCGCCGATGATGCCATGGGTGGGATAGACGGCGCGGATCATGGCGCGCATCTCGGTTTCGATCAGCCGGTCCATCCGGGTCACGAAACTGCGGTCTGGCTTTACCTCTACGTCCAATTCGGACCTGTCGCGCCGTGCCAGAACGCCCCGTGCGGCCACGGCCAGTCGGATCGCGAAGGCGATGTGATCGTCACCGATACCCGAGGACCTGCGCATATCCGGTTCTCCGTTCCAACTGGGAAATGGCGCGGCAAAGCCGCCGATTCCGTTCCGTCGTTGCTAACCCTAGCGCGGTGGCAATTTTGTGGCAATATATGTTTTTTGTGGCGTAATGTGTTTTTTGCTGTTTAGGAAGGCATAACGTTACAATTATTGGCATTTACGGTGGGCGGGCAAACCCCCTATGCCTGTAGAAACCGGGTATCGGGATGGCCGAGAGGACAGCGAAATGTGGCAGGAAGAACGACAGCAGAAGATACGCGACCGGCTCGCAGCTTTCGGTCAGGTCTCGATCGACCGGATCACCGAGGAGTTCGGCGTGTCCCGCGAAACTATCCGCCGCGACCTGATGGAGATGGAACAGGCGGGCAAACTGCGCCGGGTGCGGGGGGGAGCGGTCCCAGTCACGCGGGAGGATACGACTTATGGCATCCGCACGACGCAGCGCCTGAAGGAAAAACGAGCCATCGCAACCACGGCAATAGGGCTTTTGAACAGCGGGATGACGATCTTCATGGATGCCGGGTCAACCAGTTTCGTGATGGCCGAAACGCTCGCCGCCCCACATGGGCTGACCAACCTCAATATCATTACGAATTCGGTGGATGTCGCTCGCCTTCTGGCCGAAGGTCCCGGCCAGCCCTCGCGCGGGTTTCGCGTGCTTATGCTCGCCGGGGAATTTCGGCATGATCCGATGGAAACCCATGGCGGGGCCACAATCAACGACATCCAGCGCTACCGCGCCGATGTTGCCCTGCTCGCCCCCTGGGGAATCGACGCGCAGATGGGGGCGATGAACCATTTCATCCATGGTGCAGAGATTGCCCGTGCGATGGTACGCAATTCTGACCGGACGATAATTCTGGCGGATCATTCTAAAATCGGAGCGCCGGCGCGGTCGGTCTTCTGTCCGACGGCGGAAATCGACCATCTGATCGTGGATGAAGCGGCCGACCTTCGCCCGGGATTCGGTGACCTTGCACAGGCGGTGCCGGGCCTGATCATGGCGCGGGCATAGGATCTGATGACAATTGTTGCTTCTCACATGAATACCACGCAACATAATGGCCCATTCGCCGATAAAGGTGCAATAAAGGTCATCTATTGACTGCGTGATCGAATCGGGCTGTCCATTTCCAACAGAGGTGGTCGCAGAAATTTGGAGCAGTTGTTAAGGTGGATCGCGTGACGAAAGAGACGATCCGAAATTACAAAGAGAAAGACGCATACGCCTGAGTTCAAGGCGAAGGTCGCGCTTGAAGCGATCCGCGAAGAGATGACGCTGGCCGAGCTCTCGAAGAAGTATGGCGTGCATCCGAACCAGATCAGCACATGGAGTGAGGCAGGCCAGCATTTGATCTGGGGGATCAAATGCCTGTCGAACGCGGCGATCGAGAACATGGCCACGGCGTTCATACGCAAGGGGGGATCGCGGGGTTGGCGGCGCTGGTCCAGGATGTGCTGCATCAGAAACTGGCCAGTGGTGCGGTGTTTGCATTCCGGGGGCGACGTGGCGACCGGATCAAGCTGCTGTATTGGGATGGTCAGGGATTTTGCCTTTATTACAAAGTGCTCGAGCGCGGACGCTTTCCTTGGCCGAGTGCTGCGAATGGGTCGATACGGCTGACCTCTGCACAGCTCGCAATGCTCTGGGAGGGGATCGACTAGCGGCGTCCGAATTGGGGCTCTCCATCTGCACGTGTCGGGTAATTTTGTGTCCGGATTTGCGTTATTTATATGGTGCTTTGGCCTGATTTTTGGTAGTCAAGCGCATGTCGAAGCCTGCCGAAAATTTGCCTGACGATCCCGCCGTATTGAAGGCGATGATCGCCGTGTTGCAGGAGGAGAACGTCAAAATATCGGCCACGTTGCGCGTCCATGATCAACTGGTTCAAGCGCTGCGTCTACGGATCGCCAAACTCCAGAAACTGGCTTTTGGCAAATCCTCGGGAAAGATCGAACGCGAGATCGAACAGCTGGAACTTGCGCTCGAAGACCTGCTGGTTGCGGTAGCGGAAGATGATGATGCGCCCATTAACGAGGGGCAGGATGAACCGTTACCGGAAGCTGCCGATGCACCTGCTTTGCGCCGCCGACCACGTGTCTCGGATGCGACCCCGCGCGAGCGGCGTGAACTGGACCCCGGTGCCTGCTGCCCCGACTGTGGCGGCGATCTGCGCGTGGTGGGTGACGATGTCAGCTCGACATTGCCCTGGCCGCCAGGGTGCGACAGCGTCACCGTGCTGCACAAGCCGCGGCTGCTCAGCGATAACGGCCCCTGTTACATCTCGGGGGATCTCGCAAAATACATCGAGAAGAACGGCATGGATCACGTGCGCGGGGCTCCCAACCATCCCCAGACGCAAGGCAAGATCAAGCGCTGACATCAGACCCTCAAGAACCGCATCCTGCTCGAAAATTACTGCCTGGAGGGCGAACTCGAGGCGGCGGTCACCGCCTTCGTCGAACACTACAAGCATCGCCGATATCACGAAAGCCTCGGCAACCTGACACCCGCCGACGCATACTTCGGGCGCGGCCCGGCTATCCTGGCAGAAAGGGAGAAGATCAAAGCACAGACCATCCAGAACCGGCGCTTGATCCATCAGCGCCAAGCAGCATAACATCAACCAACCGAGCCGGAGCCCTCCAGACCAAAATCATGCCGCCTGTTCCAAATCATTCGACGACGGACACTTGGCACATTGATGCCGTCGGTGGGCGGTCACATCATCAATGCCATTTCGAATGTTCCACGCCCGAGCCTGCGATACATTCCAGTCGGGGATGTGGAAAAATGCATCGCGACCTCCGTGATCTGGAAAGACAACAATACTAGCACTACTTTGGCAGATTTTCGCTGATCTGATATTCACCGGATTCACTGGGGGCGTTTTGGGTGATTCATAGGGAGCCAGCATTGAGGGAGGCTGGCGGTTTATGGGAACCTGGCGGGACGATCTGGAAACCTGGCTGGCGCCGTTTGTTGCGGCGCTTGGGCACAAGACGCGGGGGCGGATGTGTCCGGCCTATGTTACCGGACTGATTGGCCCGGGTGATCGCAAGAGCGTGCAGCCGATGGCGGCGCGGGACGGGGTGGTCAGCTATGACCAGCTGCATCATTTCATCGCCGACGGGGTCTGGGACAGTGCGCCGCTGGAGGCGGCACTTCTGGCCGAGGCCGACGGGCTGGTTGGCGGCGATGAGGCCTTTCTGGTCATCGATGATACCTGCCTGCCGAAGAAGGGGGATCGCTCGGTCGGGGTTGCGCCGCAATATGCGTCCTCGCTGGGCAAGACTGCGAACTGCCAGTCCCTGGTCTCGTTGACGCTGGCCTCAGGGGAGGTTCCGGTGATGGTGGGGTTGCGGCTGTTTCTGCCCGAGACTTGGACGGGCGATCCCGACCGCATGGCCCGCGTCCGTGTGCCGGAGGATCGGCAGATCGCCTTGAGCAAGCCGGAGATCGCCATTGCGGAGATCGACCGGGTGCGGGCCGCAGGCGTCCGCTTCGGCTGCGTGCTGGCCGATGCGGGTTACGGATCGAGCGGGCCTTTCCGCCACGCGCTGAGCACACGAGGCCTCGCCTGGGCAGTCGGTCTGTCGCGGTGCCAGAACGTCTATCCGGTCGATGTCGGACTGATCTTTCCCGAGGCCGGGCGTGGGCGCCGCCGCAAATATCACCTGCCGGATCGCGCGGCCGTTTCCGCCGAACAGATGCTGGAAGGTGAAAAATGGAGGAAGCTCAGCTGGCGGCGGGGCACCAAAGGCAGGCTGACCTGCCGGTTCGCCGCAACCCGCGTCCGGATCGCCGATGGCCACCGGCATCGCATGGCAGATGGCCGTGTGCAAGCCATGCCCGGTGGCGAGGAGGTTTGGCTTATCGGTGAGCGTCGTGCGACCGGCGAGCGGAAATACTACGCCTCGAACCTGCCAGCCGACACCAGCCTCAAGGCGCTCGCCGCCGCCGTCAAGGCCCGATGGGTCTGCGAACAGGCGCATCAACAACTCAAGGAGGAGCTTGGCCTCGACCACTTCGAGGGCCGGTCCTGGACCGGCCTTCACCGACACGCCCTGATGACGATGATCGCCTACGCCTTCCTGCAATCCCGCCGCCTCAAGGCTACGGGACGGGAAAAAAAGAGTCCCCGGACCGCCCCCGCAACCAACCATGCCAGCCGTCAGGCAAGCCATCCTCAACGCCTTCGCCAGACCTCCACCACGACGCTGCCCTCATTGTGAAAAGCTCATCGCAGAACGCCCAGAGAAAAATCTGCCAAAGTAGTGCTAGGGCCTTCGCCTCCACGATGTCGCCATCCAGAAGACGCGCCACCCACTGTGCATAAAGGGGGTTTCGATACGCCCGGATGGCGTTTGCCAGTTGCAGGGCTGCCTCCCGTCGAACCTCGACACCGCCGAGCCCGCCCTCAGCGAACATGCCGGGCAGCACGGTGATGCCCCCCGATGCGGTGCGTGGAGCCGAACCGGTGAGGGAGCGGGGCCCCACGGCGCCCGCGCCCCGCCCGGTCGGGTCCGGTCCGGACAAATATTCATTGACTTTTTTCCTGGATCGACCCAAGCTCAAGCTGAGCGTGCTGTATACAGCGCTGAATACAGGGTGACGCCTTGGCCACGACCGCACCGCGCAGCACCGCACCCGGCACCCCGCCCGCCGAAAGCCCGGACCTGACGCTGGGCCAGCGCGCCTATCTCGCCCTGCGCGGCATGGCGATCAGCTATCAGCTCGCACCCGGCGTGCGCCTCAACGAGGTGGAGCTGGCGCGCGATCTCGATGTTAGCCGCACGCCGCTGCGCGAAGCGATCAACAGGCTGGTGTCCGAGGGGCTTCTGGTCGCGAATGGCCGGGGGGTGTTCGCCCGCCGCCTCGATCCGGCCGAGGTGCGCGACCTCTACGAAGCGCGGCTGGGGCTGGAGACGTTCATCGTCTCGGTCGCCTGCGAGCGCGCGCAGCCCGGAGCGATCAACCGGCTCGACGCCTATCTGGACCATTCGGTGTCGGTGCAGGGCAGCTCCGGGATCGAGGAGCTGGTGCGCCTGGACGAGGGGTTCCACGCACAGCTCGCGGCGCTGACCGGCAATGCCGAGCTGCAGCGAATGCTGGAGAGCATCCACGCGCGCATCCATTTCTTTCGCTGGGTGGACATGCGCGGCCGCCGTGACCACACCCAGGCCGAGCACCGGCGCATCCTCGCGGCGATCCGCGCGGGCGACGCGCCCCACGCCTGCACCATCACCCGCGCCCACATCAACCGGCGCATGGACCAGATCGTCGAGGTTATCCGCGAAGGTGTCGCACGGCTGCATCTGGGCGAGAGCCCGCGGCCCGTCGACCTGGCGGCACATCAAGGGAGCAAGACACGATGAACACGATCTCGGGCGCGGAGGCGCTCGTGCGGATGCTACATCTGCATGACGTGGAAGTGGTTTTCGGACTGTGCGGCGACACCAGCCTGCCGTTCTATGACGCGCTGTACCGCCTCGACCACGGCATCCGCCATGTGCTGACCCGCGACGAACGCTCGGCGGCGTACATGGCCGACACCTTTGCACGGGTGTCCGGCAGGGTCGGCGTCTGCGAAGGGCCCAGCGGCGGCGGCGCGACCTATATCCTGCCCGGCGTGGTGGAGGCGAATGAAAGCTCCATCTCGCTGCTGGCGATCACCACCGACATCGGCGTCAGCTCGCGCGGGCGTTATGTGCTGACGGAGCTTGACCAGAAGGCGATGTTCGCGCCGCTGACCAAGTGGAACGACGTGATCACCACATCCGGCGCGCTGCCGCGCACCGTGCGCCGGGCGTTTCGCGAGATGACGACCGGCCGCCCCGGGGCGGTGCATCTGGGCCTTCCCTTCGACGTGCAGAAGGCGCCGGTGGACGAGGCCGAGATCTGGGGCGACCGCGCCCTGGGCCACTTCCCCGCCCAGCGCACCCGCCCGCCCGAAGCCAGCCTGGACGCCGTCGCGCGCCTCCTGGCCAGGGCCGAGCGGCCCATCGTGGTCTGCGGCGGCGGCCCCGTGATCTCGGGCGCGCGGGCCGAGGTGACGGCGCTGGCCGAACGGTTGGGCTGCGCGGTCGCCACCTCGATCTCGGGTCAGGGCGCGATCCTGGACACGCATCCGCTGGCGCTGGGCGTGGTAGGCTCCAACGGCGGCTCGGACGAGACGCGCGCGGTGCTCGATGACGCCGATCTGGTGGTGCTGATCGGCTGCCGGGCGGGGTCGGTGACGACGGAACGCTGGCGCCACCCCGCGCCGGGCCAGCGGATCGTGCACATCGACGTCGATCCCGGCGTGATCGGCGCCAATTACGAAACCGAACTGTCGCTGGTGGGCGATGCGCGCGAGACGCTGCGCGGCCTGATCGCGGCACTGGATGCGGTGCTGGACGGCTCCGACCGCTCCGACGCGCAGGCGCGCGCGGCGGTGGCACAGGCGAAGGAGGTGAAATTCCACCGCTTCAACGCACTGGCGGCCTCGGACGAGGCACCGATCCGGCCCGAGCGGGTGATCAGGATGCTGTCGGAGTACCTGCCGAAGGACGCGGTGGTGGTGGCCGATCCCGGCACCCCCTGCCCGTATCTGTCGGCCTATTACGAGTTGTCGGACGCGCAGGGGCGGCTGATCTCCAACCGCGCCCACGGGGCGCTGGGGTATTCGCTGCCCGCCGTGCTGGGGGCGCATTTCGCGCGCCCGGATGCCAAGTGCGTGGCGGTGATGGGCGACGGCTCGTTCGGGTTCAACGCCGGCGAGATGGAAACGCTGGCGCGCATCGGCGCGCCGGTGACGCTGGTGGTGCTGTCGAACGCGGCCTTTGGCTGGATCAAGGCGGGGCAGGACTCGGGCTTCGGCAAGCGCTATTATTCGGTGGATTTCAACCGCACCAACCATGCCCGCGTGGCCGAGGCGTTCGGCCTGAAGGCGTGGCGGGTGGAAGACCCGGCCGATCTTGCGGGCGCGATGAAGGCCGCGCTGGAGCATGGCGGGCCGAGCCTGATCGACATTGTCGTGCAACCGTTGCACGAGGCCGCGGCCCCGGTCAGCGAGTGGATCGCCTGAGGCCATCCGGAAAAGAAGACCAACCAACAGGAGAAAACGATGAAACGCCTGCACTCACTCTCGCACCTGTCGCGCCGCGACGCGATGATCCTCGGGCTTGGCGGTATGGCCGCCGGTTCGGCGCTGCTGCGTCCGGGCAGCGCGCTGGCGCAGCAGTCGCTGCAGTGGGGCTCCTCTTCGGTGGGGTCCACCGGCTATGTGATCATGGAGGGGCTCGCCTCGATCACCAACCGGCATTCGGACCTGCGCAACGCCTCCATGGCGACCTCGGGCGGCGCCGAGAACATGCAGCTGTTCCGCGAGGGGATCATCCAGTTCGGCCAGACCACCTCCACCGACTGGCTGCCGGCGTTCGAGGGGCGCGAGCCCTACTCCGAGCCCATCGAAGTCCACCAGATGTTCGCCTACACGCTGTTCAACTGCACGCCGATGGTGCGGGCCGACAGCGACATCCGCACGATCGAGGATCTGGTCGGGCGGCGCGTCATGCCCTCGCCGTCGGGGTCGTCCACCGCGGTCCTGT
>NZ_JAGQDH010000037.1 GCF_018069895.1 Roseovarius autotrophicus
GGGCCGTCCAAATGGACGCCCATTTTGCCGTCTACTTCCAAAATCCAAACCCTCCGTCACGCGCATGCGCACAGAATGGCTGGATCAAGTCAGAAATGGCAGGAGGGGATCGGCGTCGCGCTTACCTGCGAACCGGGGAGGTCCAGTTTCGAAAAAAGCTGACGCGTAAGCAGTTCCCTGTGTTCATGGCCCAGCAGGATCCCTGCCTGGTTATTTTTGAGGCTTGCGGTAGCGCGCACTACTGGGCACGCGAAATGGAGGGGCTCGGTCACAACGCTCAGCTGATCGCACCACAGCCTGCGTATTCCGGAACATCCGCCCACCCATTCCGACAACATGCGCCCACCTGTTCCGGGCTATCCGCCCACCAGTGACGCGTTGCCGTGAGGCAGCGTGTTTCGGGTATCAGGTTTGAGGCATTTCGTCATCCATTTTGGCGATGGTTTTGCGCATGGACGCGCCCTCGAGTTCGAGGCGGTAAGCGTTGTGGACGATGCGGTCGAGGATGGCGTCCGCGAACGTCGGCTCGCCGATGACGTCGTGCCAGGCCTTGATGGGCAATTGGCTGGTGATCATGGTTGCACCGCGGCCATACCGTTCTTCGACGATTTCCATCAGGTCGCGGCGCTGCGTGCCCGTCAATCGGTCCGGTCCCCAGTCATCCAGGATCAGCAGCTGTGCTTTCGTGATGCTGCGGAACAAGCGGGGAAAGCGCCCGTCGCCATGGGCCAGCTCCAGTTCTTCGAAGAGGCGTGGCATCCGCTTGTAGACCACGGTGACGCCGTCGCGACAGGCCGCTTGCGCCAGAGCACAACCGAGCCAGGTCTTCCCGACCCCACAGGGGCCGGTGATGATCAGGTTGCGCTTGTCGGTGATCCACTTGCCCGTGAGCAGGCTCTGGAACAGCGCCTTGTCGAGGCCGCGCCGCGCGCGGTAATCGACATCTTCGTGGCAGGCACCCACGTGGCGCAGCCTGGCGGCGCGCATGCGGGCGTCAAACCGTTTGGTCTCGCGGCTGGCGACCTCGCGGTCGACCAACAGGCCAAGCCATTCAGCGTGGCTGAGATCGGCAGCTGCGTCCTGAGCCTGCAGTTCGGCGAAGGCTTTGGCCATGCCGTCCAATCGTAGGGCTTTCAGGTGATCGAGGGTTGGGTGGTCGAGCATGAAGTTTCCTTTCAATGGAAGTAATCGGCGCGTCGCGCCGGAGGCGCGCCACCTTTATGGATCGGCGCACCTTTGGTGCGACGGATGTTGGGGTGGGGGATGGCAGGCTCCTCCGTGGCGCGGGTGCGGGGCCTGCTCTCCAGGCCATTCTTCAGAATGGATTGGATCGATGAGTAGGATCGGGCGTTGATCTCGAGCCCGCGTCTGCAAGCAGCATCAAGCCTTTCCGGGCCGAACCTGTCGGCTAGCCGGATCACGCCCAGACAGGTGCGATAGCCCTGTTCAGGGTGCTTGCGCTCGCGCATCACGACCTCGGTGAAGATCGCGACATTCGGCCCGACACGGGCGGCCCAGGCCCGGATGCGCTGCGGCGTCCAGTCCTCGCGGAACCTGTGGTGCGCGGGCATGTGCTCGGCTTGCGTGGAATGCTGCCCGTTGCCGGAAGTGCGCACAGCCGGAAAGGCGACAGCCCCGTCCTGCCAGACCTGCTGGACCAGATCCCGGACGACGAAGACATCGCTACCGTGATCGCAGATGGCGCCTACGACACCCGCGGCTGCCACAGCGCCATCATCGCACGCGGTGGCACGGCGTTCGGGCACTCTCTCGAACCGGTGGCGTTCGTGCCCTCACTCCCGATCCGCAAAAATGGCCGACCGTGGAAGGAGGATTGCCCAGCCGCCCGGGCCCGCAACGAAACCCTGCGCGCCACACGTCACTACGGCCGGGCGTTCTGGAAACGGTGGACGGGATACCACGCCCGCAGCCGCGCCGAGGCCAGGATGCCCTCGCAGGTTCGCTCGAACCTGTGGCGCTGAACCTGCTCGACCTCAAGTCTTTCGGCGAACGCATCGCCGCGAGAGACCCAGACCGCCAAACCGCCGAAATCCACATCCGCGTCGCACTCATCAACCGCTTCAATGCCCTCGGCACCGCCGAGATCGTCCGCGTGGCCTGAACCGGAAGGGGCAAGGGGAACTCACGCCTCAAGCCACCTTTCTGCAACAACGCCATGCCGCGTACAAAACTGACGAATCAGTCAAGCGATCAATCCTTCGGTCGATACCGTGAAAGGATCGCGGCGACGTTCTCCTCGCGCTCGTCCTCTGGGTTCAATAGCGCTCTGTCCTGTACACCGCGCAGATGCCCATGCATCCGCGTGACCGCATGCTCGGCATCGCCCCGGGCGATGGCCTCGATGATCTCGGCATGTTCCTCGACCCCGCATTCCGCCGAATGCGCCTGCGCGAACCGCGCCAGGATCAATGAGCAGCGCGACACGATCTCGTTGACGTAATTCGCGAGGATCTGCGATCCTGTCAGTTCTGCCAGCAGGATATGGAACTCTCCGGCCAGCCGGATCGAGCGCGTGCCGTCTTTGCCCAGGGCCTTATCCTCCTCTGCCAGATGCGCCTTGAGCGCTTTGACAATAGGCCCCGACTCCATCTGGCACAGCCGGTGCATCACCTCGCGCTCCAGGCATTGCCGCATGTCGAAGATGTCATACGCCTCTTCGATAGTGGGCTCCGCCACCGACGCCCCGCGATTCGGCTGGATATCCACCAACCCCTCTGCATCCAGCCGGACCAGCGCATTGCGTACAAGAGTCCGGCTCACACCAAAGGTCTCGCCAATGGAATCTTCGGGGAGCTTCATACCCGGTTTCAATGCCTGTTCGATGATCGCCTGCCTTAACGAGTCATAGACTGGAAAGCTGCGCTTGGATGATTTGTACATATTTTTAGTCACTTACCCGCCTGCTGGGTCGACCCAAACAGGGCCATATGAATGATATCAGCTCTGCCGCATTTGTATCAAATACATTTATTGTATGCAATCAAGTAGTTTTTTTGTGGACATAATTTATTCTGCTCTCTAACGTCCACTGGTATCTTGAGGCGACAAACTCGCCTTGAAGGAAGGAAAGTCCCGCGTTCCTTGGTGTTTCAGCGGGATTGTGAATCAAACGGATGCAAAGCTCTCATGTATTGTATCCAAAACAGGGAGAAATGATTATGATTTCAGGATTTCGCCCCCGGGCCGTACTTGCCGGTGGTCTGGTTGTCGCGCTGTCAGCAACCGGCGTGCTGGCCGAAACGGTGAAATGGGGAGCGCCACGCGACATCGTCTCGCTGGACCCCTATTCCTATGGCGACAGCTACACGATCAATTTTCTGAACCACATCTACGAGGGGCTGGTTCGCTTCAATCGCGACCTCAAGATCGAGCCCGGCCTCGCCGAGTCCTGGGAGATCATCTCGCCCACCACGTGGCGGTTCAAGCTGCGCGAGGGGGTTCAGTTCCACAACGGCAATCCCTTCACCGCCGAGGACGTTCTTGCCTCGCTCCAGCGCGTCAGCGACGAGACATCGCCACTCAAGGGCAACCTGCCCGCCTACAAAAGCGCCGAGGTGGTGGACGAGTACACGATTGATATTGAGTTGACCGGCCCCTATCCGTTGCTGCTCAACGATCTGACCAACATCCATATCTTTGACAAGGACTGGCTGGTCGAGAACAATGCCGAGAAGCCGACCGATGTCAGCGCGGGCGTTGAGGGCTTTGCAACCTTCAATACCAATGGCACCGGTCCGTTCAGGCTGGAGTCCCGCACCCCTGAGGCACAGACGATTCTGACCGCGAACACAGACTGGTGGGACGCGCCCGCACACAACCTTACCCGGATCGAGTTCCAGCCCGTCACCTCCGCCGCAACCCGCGTGGCCGCGATCTTGTCCGGCGAGGTCGATTTCATCGACAGCGTCCCGGTGCAGGACCTGCCGCGCCTTCAGGCTGCGCCGAACCTCAATGTTCTGGAACGCACCGACCTGCGCACCGTCATGCTGGGCTTCAACCGGCGCGACGCATTGGTCGCGGGTGGCGAGAACCCGATGAACGACCTGCGCATCCGCCAGGCGATGCAGCTGGCCGTGGACATGGACCTGATCCGTGACAAGGTGATGCGCGGCAAATCCCGCAACGCCGGCACCCTGGTTGCTCCTGCCATCCCCGGTTATTCCGAGGCGCTGGACGAGGTGGTGCGCGTCGATGTCGAGCGCGCCAAGGAACTGCTGGCCGAGGCCGGCTATGCGAACGGGTTCGAGTTCGATTTCATCTGCACCAATGAAAGCTACGTGAACGAGGAACAGTTCTGTCAGGCGATCGCCTCGATGTGGTCGCGGGTCGGGCTCAAGCCGCGCCTCGATATCGGTCCCAACGCGAAACAGACGCCCAAGCGCGCCAACGGTCAGGCCGATGTCTACACGATCGGATGGGCGACACTGCCGATGCTGGATACCTACTCGATCCTGATCCAGATGCTGCACAGCAAACAGGGAAATGCCGGCGTCTTCAACTGGGGCGGCTGGTCCTATCCCGAGATCGACCGCCTTACCCAGGCCGCCGGAGTGGAGCTCGATCGCGAGACACGGCTGGCGATGGAGACCGAGGCGCTCAGGATTGCCAGGGAAGAGATCGTGATGATGCCGTTGCACCAGCAGCCGATGGCCTGGGCGGTTTCGTCCGATTTCGCGGATTTTCCCCAGTTCCCCGACAACAAGCCGCGGCTCTGGTACGTGACCAGGTGATCCCCGTCGGCTGGGGCGGCGCTGCGGCGCCGCCCTCCTTTCTCAAGAACGGGAGGCAACCATGCTGGCTTTTCTGATCAAACGTTCCGCCAACGCCATCTTCGTGATGCTGTCGGTAAGCTTCATCGCCTTCATGATCTTTCGCTTCGTCGGCGATCCGGTCGAGCTGATGTTGAACGAACAGGCCACCCAGACGCAACGTGACGAACTGCGCACGCGCCTCGGCCTGGACAAGCCCTTCATCGTGCAGTTCGGAACCTTCGTGGCAAACGCGGCCCAGGGCGATTTCGGCATCTCTTTCCGCAACCAGCAGGATGTGCTGGATATGATCTCCGAACGCTTCCCTGCCACCTTCGAACTGGTGATCGTGGCCACTCTGATCTCTCTGGTCGTTGGCATCCCGATGGGGGTAATCACGGCGATCCGACGCCAGACCTGGTATGCCGAGACGATGCAATTCACCTCGATCATCGGCGTCTCGCTGCCCAGTTTCGTGGTGGGTATCGGACTGATCCTGATCTTCTCGGTCTGGCTTGGCTGGCTGCCCGCCTTCGGTCGCGGCGAGACGGTGGATATCGGATGGTGGTCCACGGGCCTGCTGACCCATTCGGGCCGCATGTCCCTCATCCTGCCCGCGGTCTCGCTCTCGCTCTTCCAGATCACACTGGTGATGCGTCTCGTGCGCGCCGAGATGCTCGAGGTTCTGCGGTCCGACTTCATCAAATTCGCCCGCGCCCGCGGCATACCCGCGCGGGTCATCCATTTCCGCCACGCGCTGCGCAATTGCCTGATGCCCGTCGTCACCATGACCGCAATGCAGATCGGCGGCCTTATCGCTTTCGCTCTGGTGACCGAGACGGTTTTCCAGTGGCCCGGCATGGGCCTGCTGTTCATCCAGGCCGTCACCTTTGTCGATGTGCCGATCATGGCCGCCTATCTCTGCATTGTGGCGCTGATCTTCGTCCTGCTCAACACCATCGTGGACATCACCTATGCGGTGATTGATCCCCGCCTGCGCGGAGCCGAGAAATGACCGATATCCTTGCCCACAACCTTGCGCGCAAGCCCAAGACCCGCCTGCGTCTGTTTCTCGACAGCGACCTGTGGTGGAGTTTCCGGCACTCGAGATCCGCCAAGGGTGCGGCCATCGTGCTCGGTCTTGTGATCCTCGCCGCGCTGCTGGCCCCGGTGCTGTCGCCGCAGAACCCCTATGATCTCGCGGCGCTGGAGCTGTGGAACGCCGAGCTGCCCCCGGTCTGGATGGAGGGCGGCCAGATGCCCTATGTCCTCGGAACCGACGTGCAGGGGCGCGACATCCTCTCGGGCATCCTCTACGGCACCCGCATCTCGATCTTCATCGGCATCGCCTCGGTTGTCGTCTCGTTGGTGATCGGCGTCATGGCGGGTCTGGTGGCGGGCTTCTACGGCGGCTGGGTCGACAACGTGCTCATGCGGATCGGCGATGTGCTGCTCTCGATCCCGATCATCCTCGTCGCCATCCTCGTCAGCTCCGTTGCCCAGACCATGTTGCCGCCTGAACTGCGTGAGGCGGGCATCGCCATCGTGCTCGTGCTGGCCATCGCGCTTTATTCCTGGGTGCAATATGCCCGCGTCGTGCGCGCGCAGACGATGGTGGAACGGCGCAAGGAATACGTGCAGGCATCGCGCCTCGTCGGCACGCCTGCACGGCGCTTGATGCTGAAGCACATTCTGCCCAACACGCTTACCCCGGTCTTTGTCGCCGCCACGCTGAATTTCGGCCTCGCCATCCTGATCGAGGCAACGCTGTCCTTCCTCGGCGTCGGCATGCCGCCGAACCAACCCTCGCTGGGCACACTGATCCGGGTGGGTAATCAATACCTCTTCTCTGGCTCGTGGTGGATCGTTCTGTTCCCGTCGATCCAGCTTTGCATTCTCGTGGTCGCGGTCAACATGCTGGGGGACTGGCTGCGCGATGCGCTCAACCCGAAACTTCGTTGAAGAAAGACGCTTGAATGACCTCTCTCCTCGTCAAGAATGTCCGCATCATGGACGGTGACCCCGCCGACATCCTGATCCGCGACGGCACCATCGCCGAGATCGCGCCGGGCCTCGACGCCCCCGGTGTTCCGGTCGAGGATGGGGCCGGCCTGATCGCCCTGCCGGGGTTGGTGGACGCCCATACCCATCTCGACAAGTCGCTGCTGGGCTGGCCCTGGTACAAGAACGACGTGGGCGGTGCCTCGCTCATGGCGATGATCGAGAACGAGCGCGACATGAAACAGCGCCTCGGCCTAGACCCGCATGTCCAATCAATGCGCCACGCGCTCAAGACCGCCAGTTTCGGTGCGACCCTGATCCGCAGCCATGTGGATATTGACACCCAAGGTGGCTTGCGCGCCCTCGAAGGCGTCATGCGGACCGCCGAGGTTCTGGCGGATGTGGTCGAGATCGAAACCGTGGCCTTCCCGCAGTCCGGCCTGACGATCCGCGACGGCACGGTCGAGTTGATGGACCAGGCCCTTGCGATGGGGGCCGATCTTGTCGGCGGGCTCGATCCCTGCGGCGTGGATCACGATCCCAAGGGTCATCTGGACATCATCTTCGACCTGGCCGAGAGACACGGCAAGGGGATCGACATCCACCTGCATGAAAGCGGTGAGCTCGGCCTCTTCTCGATGGCGATGATCCTCGACCGTGCGCAGGCGCTGGACATGAAGGGCATGGTCACCATTTCCCACGCCTTCTGCCTCGGGATGCAGGACTATCCGCGCGTCGAGGCGATGCTGGAACGGCTTGCGGCACTCGACGTGGCGATCATGACCACCGCGCCCGCCTCCTCTCCCGCGCCGCTGGTCAGACAGCTCGACGCGCATGGCATCCGTATCGGCGCGGGCAATGACGGGATTCAGGACACCTGGGGTCCCTATGGCAACGGCGACATGCTGGAACGAGCCAAGTTCGTGGGCCTGCGCAACAATCTCCGCATGGACGCCGAGGTCAAGCGCGCGCTTGACATCTGCTCTGGCGGCGGTGCTGCGGCGATGGGAAAACCCCGCCGCGAACTTGCAGTCGGTGCCCCCGGAGATCTTGTGCTGGTCGCGGGCGAGGCCGTGGTGCAGGCCGTCGTCACCCACGCCCCGCGTCGGCTCGTCGTCAAGGGCGGCCACGTCACAGCACGGGACGGTCAGACCCTGGTGCAGGCCCTGTGACCGGCTTTTCCGACATCCCCCTCGGCACGCGTCCGCAGGGCCGCTGGGCTCTCTCGGCCCGCTGGATTCTCGCCGACACGCCGCAGGGCCGCCACCTTGTCGAGAACGGCGAGGTGGTGATCGAGGGCGCGCGCATGATCCATGTAGGCACCCCCTTTGAGGGCGAGCTTGCCGCGCGTCACGCCATGGGCGAGGCGCTGATCGCGCCCGGCTTCGTCGATCTCGACGCGCTGTCGGACCTCGACACCACGCTGCTCGCCTACGACAACTGGCCCGGAGAAAGGAAAGGCCGCGTCTGGCCGCGCAGCTATGTCGATCACGGCCCCTACGAAATGTACAGCCCCGAGGAACTGGCCTTTCAGAAACGTTTCACGTTCGGCCAGCTCCTCCTCAACGGAATCACCAGCGCCGCGCCCATCGCCTCGCTCTTTTACCGCGAATGGGGCGAGACCACCGCCGAATTCGATGCCGCTGCCGAGGCCGCGCAAGACTTGGGCCTGCGTGTCTGGCTCGGACCCGCCTACCGCTCGGGCGGCATGGTGCTCGAAGAGGATGGCCGCATCATGCCCTCGTTCGACGAGGCGCGCGGCCTCGATGGCCTCGAGCGCGCCATCGCTTTCGCCAGGAAATGGCAGGGCAACGATATCGTCAACCCCCTGCTTGCCCCTGACCGCGTCGAGACCTGCACTGAAACCTTGCTGCGCCGCACAATGGCCGCCGCCGAGGATATCGACTGCCCTGTCCGTCTGCACATGGCTCAAGGCGCGATGGAGCGCGACACGGTGCAGGCACTCCATGGCAAGACAGCGCCCGCATGGATGGACGACCTGCGTCTGCTCAATTCGCGCCTGCTCGCCCCGCATGCCACAGTCACGACCGATGATGATCTCCGCCGCTATGCCGATAATGGCGTCACCGTCATCCACTGCCCGCTCGTCGCCGCGCGTCACGGCGGTGCGCTGCGCTCGTTTCGCAAACTGCGCGACATGGGCATCCGCATCGCGATGGGCACCGATACCGCCCCGCCCGACATGGTGCTGAACATGGCCGTGGGCATGATGATGGCCCGCATGGTCGAGGGCGATATGGCCGCCTGCACCTCTGCCCGGTTCATGGATGCCGCCACACGTCATGGAGCGCAGGCGCTGGGCCGGAACGACATCGGCGTGCTCCGCGCCGGTGCTAAGGCCGATCTCGCCGTGTTCGACCTGAACGATACGGTGATGGCCCCCACGATAGACCCTGTGCAGACCCTCATTCTGGGCGCGACCGGCCGCGTGACCCGCGCCACTATCGTGGATGGACGGCTCTCGATGCGCGCCGGGGAGGTGGCGGGCATCGACATGAAAGCGGCCCGCGCCCAGGCCCAGACACAGTTCGACGGCCTGCTTGCCAGATACCCCGACCGCACCGCAGGCCACCCGCCGCTCGCAACGATCTTTCCGCCCGCCTATCCCCTTTCGGATCATCGCCAGACGTGAAGGACCCAAAGATGATGCTGCGATCTGACATCTCGCCGGAAAACCCCGGCACCGGCACCGCCACCCCCGTGCTCGAAGTCTCGAACCTCAGGGTCGAGTTCCCGACACGGCACGGCACTCTCACCGCCATCGACGACGTGTCCATGCGCATAGAACCCGGAGAGATCCTCGGCGTCGTTGGAGAATCCGGCGCGGGCAAGTCGATCACTGGCCTTGCCGTCCTTGGCCTGCTGGAAGCGCCCGGCCGCATCGCGGGTGGCGAAATCCATGTCGCGGGCCGCCGTATCGATACGCTCAGCGAAGACGAACTGACAAAGGTCCGCGGCAGCGAGATGGGCGCGATATTCCAGGATCCGCTGACCGCGCTGAACCCACTTTTTTCTGTCGGCGCGCAACTGGTCGAGACAATCCGCCTGCACACCGATCTGAGCAAGGACGGTGCCCGCGCCCGCGCGCTCCACCTGCTGCGCGAGGTCGGCATTCCCGCCCCGGAGGAACGGCTCAGGCAGTTCCCACACCAGTTTTCCGGCGGGATGCGGCAGCGCGTGGTGATCGCCTTGGCGCTGGCGGCCGAGCCGGGCCTGATCATCGCCGATGAACCCACCACCGCGCTCGACGTGTCGATCCAGGCACAGATCACCACGCTGCTACGCCGCCTTTGCAAGGAGCACCGCACCGGGATCATGCTGGTCACCCATGACATGGGCGTCATCGCAGAAACCGCCGACCGTGTCGCCGTGATGTATTCCGGCCGCATGGTCGAAACGGGACGCGTGGAGGACGTGATCCACGATCCCCAGCACCCCTATACTAAGGGCCTGATGGCTGCGATCCCGAGCCTGCATGACCGGGTCGAGATACTGACCCAGATCGACGGCTCGATGCCCCGGCTCAACACCAGACCCTCGGGCTGCGCCTTCAACCCGCGTTGCCCCGTGGCCGGGCCGCGCTGCCGCCGCGACCGCCCCGAAATGGTTGCCGCAGGCCGCAACCGCGCCGCCTGTTTCCTGCATGATGGAGGAACCCAATGACCACCGCAGACGCCATTCTCTCTGTTGATCTCGTCTCCAAGGAATTCGACGTCTCCGCCCCGTGGCTCAACCGCGTGCTGGAGCGCAAGCCACGGCTCTTCGTCAAGGCGGTGAACGAGGTGAGCTTCTCCATTCCGCGCGGCAGCTGCTTCAGCATCGTGGGCGAGTCCGGCTGTGGCAAATCCACCGTCGCGCGGCTCGTGACCGGACTCTATGCCACCTCCGGCGGCAAGATCCGTTTCGGTCCCGGCACCGCGGGACGCGCCGTGCGCGTGCAGATGATATTTCAGGACCCGCAATCCAGCCTGAACCCTCGCTGGCGCGTGGGCGACATCATCGCGGAACCCATCCGCGAGATGAAGCTGCGAAAGACCGAGGACGAGACCCGCGACCGGGTCGAGGACCTGCTGCGCATCGTGGGGCTCGCCGCCGATGACGTCGCCAAGTTCCCGCATGAATTCTCCGGCGGTCAGCGCCAACGGATCTCCATCGCACGCGCGCTGGCCTCGGAACCCGAGCTTCTGGTCTGCGATGAGCCCACCTCGGCCCTCGATGTCTCGGTTCAGGCGCAGATCCTCAATCTCATGCGGCGCCTTCAAAAGGAGCTGGGCCTGACATATCTTTTCATCAGCCATGATCTCAGTGTGGTGCGACACATGTCCGACACCATCGCCGTCATGTATCTCGGCCGCATCGTCGAGATGGCCCCGGCCGAGGATCTCTTCACCGCGCCGCAGCATCCCTATTCGCAACTGCTCCTCGGCACGATCCCGGACATTCACGCCCCCAAACGCGACCGCATTTTGCAGACGGGTGAACCGCCCAGCCCGCTCGACCCGCCGCCCGGTTGCACCTTTCACCCCCGCTGCCCCTTGGCTGACGCGCGATGCCGTCGCGAGAACCCGGCGTTGCGCGACCATGGCCGCGCCTCGGTCAGTTGCCACGCCGTCGCAGAAGGCCGAGCACCGGCCCTCGACCGAAAGGACGCGTGATGCAGTTCGATTTCACCCGCCTCCCGCCTGCCGACCGGTACCGCCTGCTCACCAATTTCATCGGTCCGCGCCCCATTGCGCTTGTCACCACCCGCTCTCCCGGCGGACATGCCAACGCGGCCCCCATGAGCTTTTTCAACGTCTTCTCGCATGAACCGCCGCTTGTCATCATCGGCGTCTCCGCCCGTCCCGACGGCAGCGAGAAGGACACGATCGCAAATATCCGCCGCACCCGGGAATTCTGCGTCAACATGGTCGACATGGCGCTGTCCGAGCAGATGATCCTTTGTGGCGTCAACTTCGCCGGTGATGTGGACGAGCTCGACTTTGCGGGGCTGCCCGCCGATCTCTGCCATCAGGTCGATGCCGACCGAATCGCCACCACCCCTTGCGCCATGGAATGCCGGATAGAGCGGATCATCGACTATCCCGGACGTGCTATTGTCATTGGCGAGGTGGTCGAAATGCATGTGCGCGACGACTGCATCGACCGGCAAGGCCGTTATGTCGACCCTGCCATCTATCAACCCATCGCGCGCCTCCATGCCGACAACTACATCACCAGCGACCGGCAGTTCGAGCTCAGGAAACCCGCCCATCTCGCCCGGTGCGAGGTTGGCACCACCCCCTTGCCCGCAGGATCCCGTTGATGCGCATTCATGTCGTGAACCCCAATTCCAGCACCGGCATGACCGAGCAGATCGGCCGCACCGCCCGCAGCGTGGCCTCTCCCGGCACCGTGATCGATCTGACCGGCGGCGGCACAACGTGCCCCGCCTCGATCGAGGGGCACACGGACGAGGCGCTCTGCGTGCCGCCGATGTTGATCCAGATCCGGCAGGCCGAGGCGCGCGGTGCCGACGCGCATGTGATCGCCTGCTTCGATGACCCGGGGCTTGGGGCCGCGCGCGAGGTCGCCGCCCGTCCCGTCATCGGCATCTGCGAAGCGTCGGTCCAGATCGCCCTGCTTCTTTCCAGCCGCTTCTCGGTGGTGACCTCGCTGTGCCGCTCCGTTCCGATCATCGAGGATCTTGTCGAGAAATATGGAGCCGGTCGCCGCTGCCGCCGGGTCCGCGCGGTGGACATGCCCGTTCTGGCGATCGAGGAGGACCAGACCACGGCCGCCGCGTGCCTCACCGCCGAGATCCTTGCCGCCCGTGACGTGGATCGGGCCGAGGCGGTGATCCTGGGTTGCGCAGGCATGAGCGCGCTGTGCGCCCGCCTTACCGCTGAGACCGGTATGCCCGTGATCGACGGTGTCACTGCCGCCATCCGTCTGGCCGAGGCGTTGGCGGGCATGGGTTACACGACTTCCAAGCTCGGCGTCTACGCCCTACCGCTAGAGAAGCCGGGCGGCTTTGGCGAGCTGAGTGAGGTGGCGTTGCGGGCTTGAGAAGGAAAAAACGGGGGTCTTAATCCGACCGATCCCGTTGTCTAGGTGTGATACCAACGGCCCTATTTTTTGACCGCCTTTGCATAGTCTCGGGCGGTGACCGAACGGGCGGTTTCGATGTCGTTGGCGAAGAAGTTCCAGGCTTCGCAGCATCGCGCGACGATATCGTCGTAGTTCTCGAAGACGGAGATGGCGAGGCGGTTGGCGCGCAGGTAGGCCCAGACGTTCTCGATGGGGTTGAGTTCTGGGGTATATGGCGGTAGCGGGAGGAGGGTGATGCTGTTGGGCACGACGAGCGCCTTGGCCCTATGCCAGCCGGCGCCGAAGATGTAGGCCCAAGTGTAGCGGGGGTGTTGTCACATTAACTCAACCAGTCTTCAGGTTGGCGTGCCTATCTCACATCAAGCGACATTGGCCGCGATTTTCCATGCCTCGAATGCTTCCAGTCGGTGGTAACGGATCATGAGGGCTGCGCGGCGGCTGGCTGGGACGGAGAAGGAATTGCGGGTTGCGGAGTGCATGGGCACGAAGCGCTGCAATCCCCCAGGCGATCGGAATCGCTGCATCATCCGTTCTCTTTTCCTCAACGACAAATGGCTGTTTGCGTATTCCGAGGTGATGCGCCCACCGATTCCGATTTGATGCGCCCACGCGTTCCGATTTTATCCGCCCACCGATTCCGGGGGATCCGCCCACCCCTGTGACGTGCTGCTGCGAGGCAATCTGTAACCGGCTACCTTCCGCCCTTTTGGCACGAAGGAAGCCCGATGAAGAGATTGCCGATGCGGAAGATACGAGATGTTTTGCGGCTCTCGGCCGAGGGTCTGTCGACGCGCCAGATTGCGGCGAGCCTAGCGATCGGGCGCACGACCCTTCGGGGCTACCTTGAGCGCGCCGACGAGTTGGGTCTGGGCTGGCCGCTGCCGCCCGAGATGTCCGATACGGACCTTGAGCGACTGCTCTATCCGCGGATGAGAACGGCGGTGCAAAATTAGGCCACGGTAGCGGCGGGATAGTCTCGCTGCGGGCGGAGTAAAATTCTGCCACTTTTCCCTTCTTGCGGCTGCAGGGAGGGTGGGGAGATCTATACCGTGGAACT
>NZ_JAGQDH010000038.1 GCF_018069895.1 Roseovarius autotrophicus
ACCCGTCGCGCACGTCGATCCCCAGCCCCGCGCCGCCGCCGGAAAGCGTGGTGATCATGCCCACCTTCACCTCGGCCATTGCGCCGGTCGCTGCCAGCGCGAGCGCCGCAACGCCCATCATCAGTTTTTTCATTGTCGGTTCTCCCTTTTGGTTCCATTTTGCTTGGTCATGTCACAGCGCCCGGCCTCAGACGAAATCTTTGTATCTTGCCGCTCTCGGTCTTGGGTAGCCCCTTCGTGAAGATCACGGAGCGGGGGTATTTGAACGGCGCGATCACGGCCTTCACATGCGCCTGCAAGTCCGCGATCGTCGCATCGGAGGGGGCGTGGCCCTCGGCCAGCACCACATGCGCCTCGACGATGGTGCCGCGCTCGGGGTCGGGCGCGCCGATCACCGCGCATTCGGACACCGCCGCATGGGCCAGAAGCGCCGCCTCGACCTCGGGCCCAGCGATGTTGTAGCCGGAGCTTACGATGATGTCGTCATTGCGCGCGGCAAAGCAGAAATAGCCCTCGGCGTCGCGGGTAAAGCTGTCGCCGGTGATGTTCCAACCGTTTTGCACATATTCCCCCTGCCGCTCGCCATGCAGGTAGCGGCAGCCGGTCGGGCCGCGCACGGCCAGCCGACCGATCTCGCCCGGTGCGGCCTCCTGCCCGTCCTCGGTCAAAACCTTGGCCTCGTAACCCGCGACCGGCTTGCCGGTGCAGGCGGAGCGGTGATCGCCGAAACGGTTGGAGATGAAGATATGCAGCATCTCGGTCGCGCCGATCCCGTCGAGCATGGGCTTGCCGGTTTTCGCCTGCCACTCCTCATAGATCGGGGCGGGCAGGGTCTCTCCGGCCGAGACGGCGGCGCGCAGGCTGGAAAGGTCCGCGCCCTCCTCCATCGCGCGCAGCATGACGCGATAGGCGGTCGGCGCGGTAAAGCAGACCGTGGCGCGGAATTTCTCGATGATCTCGATCAGGTTGGGCGGCGAGGCGTTTTCCAGAAGTGCAGCCGCCGCGCCGAAACGCAGCGGGAAAATCGCCAGCCCGCCAAGGCCGAAGGTAAAGGCCAGCGGCGGCGAGCCGACAAAGACATCCTCGGGGGTCACGCCCAGAACCTCGCGTGCATAGCCGTCGGCGATGATCAGAAGATCACGGTGAAAATGCAGCGTTGCCTTGGGGTTGCCGGTCGAGCCGGAGGTAAAGCCGATCAGCGCCACATCGTCCTGCGCGGTGTCGGCGGCGTCAAAGGTAACAGGCTTTTCCAGCGCCAGCCGGTCCAGTTCGGCGTCGTGATTGGCGGTGCCGTCAAAGCCCGCGACGGTGCGCAGGAACGGGCTATCCTTGGCGGCAATCGCCAACTCGTCCATCAGCCGCGTGTCACAAAGCGCGTGGCTGATTTCCGCCTTCTCGATGTATTTCGCCAGTTCCCCCGCCCGCAACAGCGGCATGGTGTTGACCGCGACCGCGCCTGCCTTGGTCACCGCCAGCCAGCAGGCCACCATCGCCGGGTTGTTGGCCGAGCGGATCAGCACCCGGTTGCCGGGCTTCATGCCCAGATCCTCGGTCAGGACATGGGCGAGGCGGTTGGTCCAGTCGGTCAGTTCCTTGTAGGTGCGCCGCCGCCCGTTGCCGATCAGCGCGGTGCGGTCGCCAAAGCCCCGCGCCACCATCGCATCGGTCAGCTCCACCCCGGCATTGAGGCGTTCAGGGTAATCGAACCCGTCCAGCAGCAGGCCGGGCCATTGGTCCTTTGGCGGCAGGTTGTCGCGTGTGAACGTGTCGAGATGCGCCGATGGTCTCATGCCTCTCTCCCTCCCTCATGGGCGGCGAGTGTTTGACGCGCGATCACCACGCGCTGCACGTCGCTCGCGCCCTCGTAGATGCGCAGGGCGCGGATTTCGCGGTAAAGCTGCTCGACCGTCTCGCCCGCGCGCACCCCGTCGCCGCCATGCAGTTGCACCGCGCGGTCGATGACCTGTTGCGCCGCTTCGGTGGCAAAGAGCTTGGCCATCGCCGCCTCGCGGGTGACACGCGGCGCGCCCCGGTCCTTGGCCCAGGCGGCGCGGTAGATCAGCAGGGCGGCGGCATCCACATCGAGCGCCATGTCGGCGATATGGCCCTGCACCATCTGGAGATCGGCCAGCGGCGCGCCCCGCACATGGCGCGTGGTGACGCGGGTAAGCGCCTCATCCAGCGCGCGGCGGGCAAAACCGAGGGCGGCGGCGGCGACGGTGGAGCGAAACACATCGAGCACCGACATGGCGATGCGAAAGCCCTGACCGGGCGCGCCGATGAGGGCGCTTGCGGGGATGCGGCACCCGTCGAAACGCAGCCGTGCAAGCGGGTGCGGCGCGATGGCCTCGAGCCGTTCGGCCACGCTCAGCCCGGCCGTGTCGGCGGGCACCACAAAGGCCGAAAGGCCCCGCGCGCCGGGGGCCTCGCCGGAGCGGGCGAAAACGGTATAGACATCCGCGATACCGCCATTGGAAATCCAGGTCTTTTCGCCGTCGAGCACATAGTCTTCGCCGTCGCGCGTTGCGGTCATGGTCGAATTGGCCACGTCCGAGCCAGAGGTGGGCTCAGTCAGGGCAAAGGCGGCAATGGCGCGGCCCGTGCGGGTGAGCGGCAGCCAGCGGGTCTTTTGCGCGTCAGTGCCGAAAAGCGAGAGCGCGCCGGTGCCCAGCCCCTGCATGGCAAAGGCGAAATCCGCCAACCCATCGTGGCGCGCCAACGTTTCGCGCGCAAGGCAGAGCGCGCGCACGTCAAGCGGGCCATCAAGGCTGGCCGTCACCTCGAGCAGCCCCGCCGCGCCCAGATCGCGCACCAGCGCGCGACAGGCGCCATCGGTCTCGGTGTGATCGACGGCAAGCTTGGCCGCCACCGCCTCCACCCGTGCGGCCCAGTCGCGGTGGCGGGCGTCGAAGAACGGCCAGTCGAGATAGGTTTGGTCCGCCATCAATCGCCCTCGAACACGGGTTTTTGCCTGGCGACGAAGGCCTCATAGGCGCGGGTGAAATCGCGGCCCTGCATGCAGATCGCCTGCGCCTGCGCCTCGGCCTCGATCGCCTGATCAAGGCTCATCGACCATTCCTGCGCCAGCATCGTCTTGGTCATGGAATTGGCGAAGGTCGGCCCCGCGACGATCCGGTCGGCCAGCGCCATTGCCTCCATTTCCAGCATCTCGGGCGCGACGAGGCGGTTGAAAAAGCCCCAGCGCTCGCCCTCCTCGGCGCTCATGCTGCGCCCGGTATAGAGCAGTTCCGCCGCGCGGCCCTGACCGATGAGGCGCGGCAGGATCGCGCAGGCCCCCATGTCGCAGCCCGCCAGCCCCACCTGGTTGAAAAGAAACGCGGTGCGCGCGTCCGGCGTGGCGATCCGCAGGTCAGAGGCCATGGCAAGGATCGCGCCCGCCCCCGCACAGACCCCGTCCACCGCCGCGATGACCGGCTTGCCGCAATGGATCATCGCGCGCACCAGATCGCCGGTTATGCGGGTGAAATTCAAGAGCCCCTTCATGTCCATGCGTGTCAGCGGGCCGATGATCTCGTGCACATCGCCGCCCGAACTGAAATTGCCGCCATTGGGCAGGATCACCACCGCATGAACGTCCTCGGCATAGGCAAGCGCGCGGAACCAGTCTCGCATCTCGGCGTAGCTGTCGAATGTGAACGGGTTCTTGCGCTCGGGCCGGTCGTGGGCGATGCGCGCGATGCCGCCTGCGATTTTACAGCGGAAATGGGTGGTCTCATGGATGCTCATTGCCGTCCTCCCTGCTTTGCGCCCGCTTGGCCAGCCGCGCCATGGTGGCGATCTCGGCAGCATCGAGCGCACCGAGCGCCGCGTCGATCCAGACCTCGTGATCGGCGGCCAACCGGTCGAACACCTCGCGCCCCCGCGCCGTCAGCCGCGCCGTCTGCGCGCGCCGGTCGCCGGGCACGGCCACGCGCAGCGCCAGCCCCTCTTCGGTAAGCCGGTCCACGATGCCGGTGATATTGCCGTTTGACACGCGCAGATAGCTTGAAAGATCGCTCATCCGCAGCCCGTCGGGATGGCGCGCGAGCGCCGCCATGACATCGAAACGCGGCAGCGTTGTGTCATGCACCTCGCGCAGGTTGCGGCGCAATTCGGCCTCGATCCCGCTGGTCAGCTTCAACAGCCGCAGCCACAGCCGCAACCGGTCCTTGGAGAGGTCTTGCGCCCCGGTCTCTCTGGCCTGCCCGATCATGCCTCGCCCCCCGAGACCGAGAGCGCGTGGCCATTGACCGACGCAGCACCGGGCGAGGCGAGATAAAGCGCGGCGGCGGCCACCTCCTCGGGCGCGATGAGGCGGCGTATGGGATTGCCCGCGACGACCATGGCGGTGGCCTTTTTGCGGTCCACGTCAAAGCGCTGCATCAACCCGGTGATGGCGCTCTCGGCCATGTCCGTCTCGGTGAAGCCCGGACAGATCGCGTTGCAGGTGATGCCGGACCGGGCCACGTCGAGCGCGACCGCGCGCACCAGCCCCAGCACGCCATGCTTGGCCGCCGTATAGGCGGGCACGGTGGCATTGCCCTTGAGTGCTGCGGTCGAGGCGACGGCGATGAGACGCCCGCCCGCGCCCATGCCCCGGAGGCCCGCCCGAAACGTGAGGAAGGTGCCGGTGAGATTGACGGCAAGGGTCTGGGTCCAATCCGCCAGCGTCACCTCCGAGAGCTTGGCCGTGCGCCCCGTCCCGGCATTGGCAATGACCACATCATAGGGGCGCTCGAACAGCGCCTCGATTTGCGCCTCATCGGTCACATCGGCCGCGCGGCAGGTGATGCCATGGCCCTCGGCGGTCTCCTGCAACGGCTCCAGCCGCCGCCCCGCGATGGTGACCTCCTCGCCCGCTGCGGCGAAGGCGCGGGCAATGGCGCGCCCGATGCCCGAGCCGCCCCCCGTGACCAGAACCCGCCTCATGCGCGCAACACCTCCGCTTCGCGGTCCGCGAGCCGCCAAAGCTGATCGCGCCCGGCAAGATAGGGCAGCGGCCAGTCGGGGGCTGTGCGGTCGCCGATGCGCGCGGCCTCGTGCAGCGTCCAGTAGGGATCGCTCAGATGCGGGCGGCCCACGGCCACCAGATCGGCGCGCCCCGCCATCAGGATCGAGTTGGCATGGTCGGCCTCGTAGATATTGCCCACGGCCATGGTGGGGATGCCCGCCTCGTTGCGGATACGGTCGCTGAACGGGGTCTGGAACATGCGGCCATAGACCGGGCGCGCCTGCGCGCTGGTCTGCCCCGCGCTCACGTCGATCAGGTCAGCCCCGGCACCGTGGAAGGCGCGGGCAATCTCCACCGCCTCTTCCGGCGTCACACCGTCCTCGTCCATCCAGTCATTGGCCGAGATGCGCACCGACATCGGCTTGCCCTCCGGCCAGACGGCGCGCATGGCGGCAAAAACCTCGAGTGGATAGCGCAGGCGGTTTGCCAGACTGCCGCCGTAGGCGTCCGTGCGGATGTTCGAGACCGGCGAGATGAAGGACGACAAGAGATAGCCATGCGCCGCGTGCAGCTCGATCATGTCGAAACCCGCGCGTGCCGCCATTTCCGCCGTTGCGACGAACTGATCGCGGACGCGCTCCATATCGGCGCGGGTCATCTCGCGCGGGGTGGCGTTCGCGCGCGACCATGGCAGGGCGGAGGCTGACATGACCTCCCAATTTCCCTCCGGCAGGGGCTGATCCATCCCCTCCCAGCCGATCCGGGTCGAGCCCTTGCGCCCGGAATGGCCGATCTGGCAACAAAGCTTCGCACCGGTCTCGGCATGGGTGAACGCCACCAGCCGCCGCCACGCCGCCTCATGCTCGGGTGCATAGAGCCCCGGACAACCGGGGGTGATGCGGCCCTCCGCGCTGACGCAGGTCATTTCGGTGTAGACAAGCCCCGCGCCGCCCTTGGCCCGCTCACCGTAATGCACGAGATGCCAGTCGGTCGGGCAGCCGTCCACCGCCTTGTATTGCGCCATGGGCGAGACCACGATGCGGTTCTTGAGCGTCATGTCGCGCAACTTGAACGGCGCGAACATCGGCGCGCGCACCGGGGCCTGCGCGTCAACGCCGGCGCGGGTCTGGAACCATCTTTCCGCACTTTCCAGCCACTTCGGATCGCGCAGGCGCAGGTTCTCGTGGCTGATCCGCTGGCTACGGGTGAGCAGCGAATAGGCGAATTGGGCCGGGTCGAGATCGAGATAGCGCTCGACCTGCTCGAACCATTCAAGGCTGTTGCGCGCCGCCGATTGCAGGCGCAGCACCTCGATCCGGCGCTCGTCCTGATAGCGCTCGAATGCCGCCTCCATCGTCGGTTCGGAATGCAGGTAGCCGGCCAGCGAAATCGCGCTGTCAAAGGCCAGCCGCGAACCCGAGCCGATCGAGAAATGCCCTGTCGCCGCAGCGTCGCCCATGAGCACGACATTCTCGTGATGCCATTTCTCGCAGATCACGCGCGGGAAGTTCATCCACACCGCCGAGCCGCGCAGATGCGCCGCGTTGGACATGAGCTCATGCCCGCCTAGATGCGCCTCGAAGATGCGGCGGCAGGTCTCGACGGTCTCTTCCTTGGACATGTCCGCGAATCCCCAGCGGTCCCAGGTGCCCTGCTGGCATTCGACGATGAAGGTCGCGGTGTTGTCGTCGAATTGATAGACATGCGCCCAGACCCAGCCATTTTCGGTCTTCTCGAAGATGAAGGTGAAGGCGTCGTCAAATTTCTGATGCGTGCCGAGCCAGACGAACTTGCATTCGCGCATGTCGATATCGGCGCGAAAGACATTGGCAAATTCATTGCGCACGCGCGAGTTGATGCCGTCGCAGGCAACGACAAGGTCGTAATCCTTGCGATAGCTTTCGGTGCTGTCGAATTCGGTCTCGAAACGCAGATCGACGCCCAGTTCGCGGGCGCGGTCCTGCAAGAGAATAAGCATCTGCCGCCGTCCGATCCCGGCAAAGCCATGCCCGCCCGAGACCGTGCGCACACCGCCATGCACCACCGCGATATCGTCCCAATAGGCAAAGTGATTGCGGATCGCCTGCGCGCTCTTGGGGTCGTTTACCCGGAGGTTCTCAAGCGCGTCGTCCGAGAGCACCACACCCCAGCCAAAGGTGTCGCGGGCGCGGTTGCGCTCGATCACGACAACCTCGTGCGCGGGGTCGCGCAGCTTCATCGAGATGGCAAAGTATAGCCCCGCCGGGCCGCCCCCAAGACAGGCAACACGCATCCTCAACCCTCCCTGTCGCGCCGTCGCAGACCGACGATTCGCTTGGTCCCTGACCTGATGCTACGTCGGGGCCAATTTTATTTCAAGCTTGAAATATTCATGTCTGAATGATATGGAGGAAGAACGCCAGAGGAGACCCTCGAATGACCGTCCAGATCGAGACGCGCGACGGCATCGCGCTTGTCACCATCGACAACCCGCCGGTGAACGCCACCGGTCACGCCGTGCGGCAGGGCTTGTCGGACGCGGTCGCGCGCACCGAGGGGGATAGCGCCGTGCGCGCCGTGGTGCTGGCCTGTGCCGGGCGCACCTTCATCGCCGGGGCCGATATCCGAGAGTTCGGCCAACCGCTCGCAGCCCCGCACCTGCCCGATGTGCTGGCGCGGATCGCAGGGGCGCGCAAGCCCTGGGTGGCCGCCATTCACGGTACGGCGCTTGGCGGCGGGCTGGAGACGGCGCTTGCCTGTCATTACCGCATCGCGGCACCGGGTGCCGCGCTCGGCCTGCCCGAGGTGACGCTTGGCCTGATCCCCGGCGCGGGCGGCACGGTGCGCCTGCCGCGCCTCATTACCGTCGACCGTGCGCTTGACATGATCGCCTCTGGCACGCCGGTGCCTGCTCTGCGTGCGCGGGAACTGGGATTGATCGACGCCATCGCGGGTGGGGATCTGGTCTCGGACGCGCTCGCCTTCGCGCGTGAGGTCGCTGACCGCCCGCTGCCCGCTCCGCTTGACGATCGCCCGCCCCGCCCCGAAAGCGCGGAGGGCGCGCTCAAAGCCGTGGCTGCGCGCCACACGGACCGCGCACGCGGGCAGCGCGCGCCGCTGGCGGCCATCGAGGCGCTGCGCAATGCCCAAACCCTGCCCGTGGCCGAGGCGCTGAACGCCGAGCGCGCGCTCTTTCAGGCCCTGCGCGACGGCGCGCAGTCAAAGGCGCTGCGCCATATCTTCTTTGCCGAACGCGCGGCGGGGCGGGTGGATCGGCTCAAGGGCATTGCCCCGCGCCCGCTCGACCATATCGGCGTGATCGGTGGCGGCACGATGGGGGCAGGGATAGCCGCCGCCTGCCTCATCGCGGGGTTGAGCGTCACCATGATCGAGCGCGACGCGGATGCCGCCGAGGCGGGGCGCGCGCGGGTGGCGGGCATTCTCGACGGGGCGCGCAAACGCGGCAAGCTCACGCCCGAGGACCACGCCGTGCGCCTTGCAGCCTTTGCCGCACGCGACAATTACGAGGCGCTCGCCGAGGCCGATCTGGTGATCGAGGCGGTGTTCGAGGATATGGATGTCAAGCATGCGGTCTTTGCCGCGCTCGACGGGGTGACGCGGCCCGACGCGGTGCTGGCCAGCAACACCTCATATCTCGACGTGGCGGAGATTGCCCGCGCGGCGGACACCCCCGCGCGCGTTCTGGGCCTGCATTTCTTTGCCCCCGCCCATATCATGAAACTGCTCGAGATCGTGACGCCCGAGGGCCTCGACGACAGCGCACTGGCGACGGGCCTCGCGCTGGCCAAGCGCCTTGGCAAGATCCCCGTCATCGCGGGGGTGTGCGACGGGTTCATCGCCAATCGCATCATGTCGCGCTATCGCCGCGAGGCGGAGTATATGCTCGAGGATGGCGCGCTCCCGTGGGAGATCGACGCCGCGATGGAGAATTACGGATTTGCCATGGGGATTTTCAGGATGCAGGACCTCTCTGGCCTCGATATCTCATGGGCCATGCGCAAGCGCCGCGCCGCCACCCGCGACCCCGCCGAGCGCTATGTCGATATCGGCGACCGGCTCTGCGAGGCGGGGCATTTCGGGCAGAAAACCGGGCGCGGCTATTACCGCTATGGCGAGGACGGCCGCGCACAGCGCTCGGCCGAGACCGAGGCGCTGATCCTTGCGGAATCGGCCCGCAAGGGCATCGCCCGCCAGCCCGTCCCCGAGACCGAGATCATGGCGCGGCTGCTTGCGGCCATGCAGGACGAGGGCGCGTGCGTTCTCGACGAGGGGATCGCTCAAAGCGCCGCCGATATCGACGTGGTGATAGTCAACGCCTTCGGCTTTCCGCGCTGGAAAGGCGGGCCGATGTTCGCCGGCGGGGCGTGAGCAGGCTCAGGCCACGCCCGCGCGCAGACAGTCGTGGATATGGACTAGACCGCACAGGCGGTTGCCGGGTTCTGCCTCAATCTGTGTGGCGCCGCTATCCTGAAACTGAAAAAATCAGGCCGCTGAAATAGTCCCTGAGCCGGGACGCTATCCCTTTGTGGTGGTGCGATTTCATGATCGCGATGTCTTTCGGCGCGGGTGACTTTCGCGCCAGGGATCTTTCTTCCTGGCGCTGTTGCAGAAAGGTGGCTTGAGGCGTGAGTTCCCCTTGCCCCTTCCGGTTCAGGCCACGCGGACGATCTCGGCGGTGCCGAGGGCATTGAAGCGGTTGATGAGTGCGACGCGGATGTGGATTTCGGCGGTTTGGCGGTCTGGGTCTCTCGCGGCGATGCGTTCGCCGAAAGACTTGAGGTCGAGCAGGTTCAGCGCCACAGGTTCGAGCGAACCTGCGAGGGCATCCTGGCCTCGGCGCGGCTGCGGGCGTGGTATCCCGTCCACCGTTTCCAGAACGCCCGGCCGTAGTGACGTGTGGCGCGCAGGGTTTCGTTGCGGGCCCGGGCGGCTGGGCAATCCTCCTTCCACGGTCGGCCATTTTTGCGGATCGGGAGTGAGGGCACGAACGCCACCGGTTCGAGAGAGTGCCCGAACGCCGTGCCACCGCGTGCGATGATGGCGCCGTGGCAGCGGCGGGTGTCGTAGGCGCCATCTGCGGTCACGGTGCCGATGTCTTCGTCGTCCGGGATCTGGTCCAGCAGGTCTGGCAGGACGGGGCTGTCGCCTTCAGCGTTCGATGGGCTTACGCGGCCCCACTGGGGCCACGGTCCCATCTCACTCTGCCTGCGGCACAGGGTCGAGTAGTCCGGAACGGGCCAGTCCAGCCCCGCGAGCCGCAGCAGACCGGCGACCATCCCGGCGGTCTGTCTGAGCGGCAGCCTGAACAGCACCTTGATCGACAGGCAGAACTGGATCGCCGCATTCGAGAACACCGGTGGGCGCCCAGGGTGGCCTTCATGTGGCGCGTGCCAGGCCATCTCCTTGTCCAGCCAGATCAGCAACGACCCGCGCTTGCGGAGCGCAGCGTTGTAGGCGGACCAGTTCGTCGTGCGGTAACGGGCGGGCTTGGGCTTGCTCATGCCACCCGTCTAACCGCATGGATTCGTGATGTGAATCCTTCACGACGAGAGTTCTGCAACAATGCCCATCGGCATAGCTGGCGGCAAGCTGGAACGTGTCCGTTTCGCCGTAGGCGTACTGGTTCTGCGGCCGTGCCAGGGCAGACTCAAGCAAAGCAGCATCCCGCAGACCTGATGCACCGCCTGCAATCTCGATCACAGCCTCATGGATGAACTCAACCTGCTGGCGCGGCACCCATTTGGGGTCCGTCATCTGTTGGCCAGTTCCATGATGGTGTTGCGATGACGCTCAAGGCCGCGCGCAATGCGTTCCTTGTCACTGTCGCTGATACCCTCTGTTACCCCCGTCAAACGGCGGTATTCCTCAGCTGACAGCAGCACCAGGCGGTCGCGCTGGTGGCTGGTGATGATCACAGGTTCACTCATCGCGGCATCGCTGAAAGCGCCGATGTTGTTCTTAAATTCTGTTGCGGTCACACGGGTCATTTGGACATCCTTTCACTCAAGCATAATATAGCCAAAATGTCCAATTTGTCCACTAGCAAATGGCAACGGCGGCGCCCGACCACCCCCATATGGCGGGGAGGGCGCGGGCTTAGACGCCGCGCTCGGCCAGTTTCTTCAGCTCATCAGAAATCTTGAGCTCCAGCGTGCTGCGCCGACCGTCAGCCATGAGCGCAACCTCGTCTGCAAAATCGAGCACCATTCCGGCCAAGTGCCGGATCTCCACGTGGTCCGTTTCGCTGAACGGCAAAGCTTTCCCCCGGTTCTTGGCCTTGTGATACGATCCTGCCCCCTACCGGAATCGACCCCTTTCTCGGAGCCGGGCATTACGAGCGCACGCCCGAGCGTCGGGGCTATGCAAATGGCACCAAGCCCAAGAGGATCGACACCCCCGCAGGCACCGTGAACGTGCAGGTGCCCAAGACCGCCGGGCACGACGGGGAACCGTGTCTCACCGCAATCGCTGGAGCGCGGCCGGCGATCAGTGCGCGCCGTCATGCTGGCGGTCGCCGAGATGTACATCAAGGGCGTGTCGACCCGTGATGTGGAGGCCGTAATGCGCGAATTCGGCATCGAGAGCCTGTCATCTTCGCAGGTCAGCCGCGCCGCCAAGCTGCTGGATGAGGAACTGGCGGCCCGGGCAGCGACCGCCCACTCGGCGAGATCAAGTATCTCATCCTCGACGCGCGGTATGAAAAGATGCGCCATGGCGGCATTGTGCGCGATGGTGAGGAGGATCAGGAAACGATCCGGGGGATCGTTTCCCCGACGAACGTGCTCTCGGCGATTGGCATTGGCCGGGACGAATGCCGACGGGTTCTGGGCGTGTCGGTGGCCCTGCCCGAGGCCGAGGTTCATTGGCGCGCCTTCCTCGAAAGTCTCGTCGCCCGCGGCCTGCGCGGGGTCGAGTTCGTCGTTTCCGACGACCACAGCGGCTTGCGCGCTGCCCGGCGCGCCGTTCTGGGCGGTGCCAGATGGCAGCGCTGCCAATTCCATCTGGCCCGCAACGCCATCCACCACGCCCCAAACGCCGAGATCCGAAAGCGCATCGGCAGACAGCTGAAATCGATCTGGACGGCGGATGATCTCGCCAAGGCGGAAACCGCACTGGCTGAGCTCGTCGCCAGCTATCGCGATACCGCACCCAAGCTGGCCGCATGGCTCGAGGAAAACGTCCCCGAAGGCCTCGCCGTCTTCACCTTGCCCGAGCACCACCGCAAACGGTTGCGCACATCTAACCCGATGGAGCGGTCCATCCAGCAGGAATTGAAGCGGCGCACCGTCAAGGTCAGGGTCTTTCCTGGCGAAGACGCGCTGCTGCGCCTCGTCAGCGCCGTGCTGGTCGAGATCGACGACAAATGGGCCTCCGACACGAAGGCCTACATCAAGTGGGAATGCCAGGATGCCTGACCCCCTCTCAGCAGAATTTCCAGACATCGGGTTGCTCAATCAAAACTCTCCGTCAGCCACATCGAAACTCACATACTTATCGCCCACTCGGGCATGTTGGCGTCGGGTGAGTTCAGTCCAGGCCATTGTGGTCTCCGTTCAGCTTTGCAACCGAACAGAATCACAACCTGCTGAACTCACTCAATTAGTTTCAAATCGGGCTCTTAGACAGACCGCCGGGATGATCGCCAGCCTGTTGCAGCTGGTGGGGCTGGACTGGCCCGTTCCGGACTACTCGACCCTGTGCCGCAGGCAGAGTGAGATGGGGCCGTGGCCCCAGTGGGGCCGCGTAAGCCCATCGAACGCTGAAGGTGACAGCCCCGTCCTGCTGGACCTGCTCGACCAGGTCCCCCAGGACGAAGACATCGGCACCGTGACCGCAGATGGCGCCTACGACACCCGCCGCTGCCACGGCGCCATCATCGCACGCGGTGGCACGG
>NZ_JAGQDH010000039.1 GCF_018069895.1 Roseovarius autotrophicus
AGCGGCCATCGGCGCGCGCTGCCTCAACCGCTTCACCGCCCTTGGCATGCCCCACAGCATCAGGATCGCGTGAAACAGCCAGGGAAAGGGTCGCAGCAACCTCAATAGATTCCATGCAACAACGCCTGTGATAGCCATCAAGATATTGGAATTACACGGAAATGCGCTGCTTATTCAGTTGATTACACTCCCGGATAGAGCGAGTCTGATCCCAACGAAACGGGTGCGTCGCACCCCTTGGACAAGGATCGAAGAGAGCCATGCGCGCACAGGAGAGAATGGGGCACAGCTCGATGAGCGACGGGTGGCGGAACCACACCAGCCCCGCGCAGGAGCGGGTGAACTGGGTGATGGACGAGGTGATGTCCGGGCGGATGAGCCAGGAGGACGGGATGGTCGAGATGGCCAAGGCCCAGGAGATGATGCGCGAGGAAGCCCGCGCGCGGACCACCCACCCCGAACACCGCTGGGAGGACTGACCATGGCGCGCCGCAAGAACACCGATCCGGCTGCCCAGCGCGACGCCCGGCTGCTCGAGATCGCCCGGCGCCAGTTCCACCTCGAGACGCTGGAAACCCGCAACTGGGACCGGCTGGATTTCCACGACGTCGCCGTCTGGGCGATCCGCACCGCGCTCGAGGAAGCCTTCGAGGCCGGACGCCGCGCAGGCCCAGCCAACACCCAATCCCAAGCCCAATCCTGAAAGGACCAGACCATGGCCATCGCCATCCCTTCCGACACGACCCGCATCTTCATCGACCGCCCGCGCTTCGTTCAGGCCATGAGCGTGGCTGCGCTGCAGGGCCATCTCAATGACCAGAGCCTGAATGCTGAGGTCTTCGAGATGGCTGGTCGGATCGGGATCGACTGCCTGACCATTGAGCTGGCCGATGTCGTGCCGGTCCTGAAACAGCACGGCCTCATCTGAGCCCGCGCGAAACCTGCAACACGGAGATCGCCATGAGCACGCGTGCGCAAATCGCTATCCAGATCGGGCTCGAGGAATGGGCCCACATCTACGTCCACTATGACGGCTACCCCTCGCACATGCTGCCCGCGCTGGCATCGTGGACGCCCGAGGACATCCTCGCCGCCAAGGAAATCCGGCAGGTCCGGGCCGACGAGCTCGACTGCTTCGATCCGCCCCGCGAGCCACCGATCCTGCCGTGTCCGACTTGCGAGCTCTGCCACCTCTACATCTGGCGGGACGGGAAATGGATCCAATTCGACCCCGAAGCCTACGCGCCCGAAGGATCAGAGCAATGACCACTCCCTCTCTGAACTGCCTCTCCGAAGGCGAAACCCTTGATGGTCTCGCCCGCCGCGAATGTGCCATCGGCTTCGATCTGCGGTTCTGCCACAGCGTGGCCGTGTCCGAGCATGACCGCGACACCGAGACCTGCGACCCGCCCGAGGCGGAGTTCGCGACCCTCTATGCCCTGACCGATCTGGGTGAGGCCATCGCCATCCACGATGCAGACCTGACCAGCGTCGGGGCGGACGAGGTCGCCGCCGTTGCCCGCGCGCTGTTCGTGGCCATGGTCAACGCCCGCCGCGACCCGCCCGATGCCGCCCAGCGCCACGAGGCAGAACAGGCGGCGCTGATCTATCCGGATCGCATCGCATGATCCGCAGGGCGATCAGATAGCAACTCTATTGCTCTGAATTCGCTACGATAATCGTTTCACCGGAGCGATGGTTGTTTCACGAAAACGATGCAACTCACTCGAAGGAACCCCGGCATGACCCGCCGCGACAGTGACAATTCCAAAGCCATCGGCGCCTTTCTCGCCGCCAAGGCCGAGATCGATAGCATGCTCGCACGCCTCACCGCGCTGAGCGACGATCACTTCGAGACCCATCCCGACGAGATCCATTGGGGTCATGTCGGGACGCTCAACCATTACCGCGACCGCCTTCGCGAAATCTCGGACGCCGCCTTCAAGGAGGGCGAATACGCCGAGTGATTGCCGCAGCTCCGCCTCGGCCCGCCGCATGGCGGGCTTGGGGTCGTAGAAGGCCGGCGATGATCGCGGCCCTGATCACGGAGATGCCCCATGCCCAAGCTTACCGACACCCAGACCATCATCCTCAGCCGCGCGGCCACCCGCCCCGGTACTCTGGCCATGCCGCTGCCCGAAGGCCTGCATGGCGCTGCCGCGCAGAAGGCCGTGGCTGCGATGATCACGCGCGGCTGGCTGGAAGAGGTCGATGCCGACCTCCGCCGGGGCGAGCCGCTCTGGCGCGAGACCGGAGATGGTCATGGCACCACGCTGATCGCCACTGAGGCCGGGCTGGAAGCCATCGGGGTCGAGCCGCTGGCGGCCAGCGCCGTCGCCAGTGCGCGGAAGGCGGAGCCGCATGCGGACGCTGAAGCTGCATCGACGACCGAGGCCAACGACACGCCAAAGCCCGTCGCCATCCGCGGAGGCACCAAGCAGGCGCAGATCATCGCGCTCCTGCAGCGGCTCGAGGGCGCGTCGATCGCCGAGATCGTCGAGGTGACGGGCTGGCTGGCACACAGCGTGCGTGGCCTGATCTCCGGCGGGCTCAAGAAGAAACTGGGCCTGCCGATCAGCGCCGAGAAGGTCGAGGGCAGGGGGACGGTCTACAAGCTGACCGCCTGAGCTGGTCCGGATTGCATTGCCATACCGCCGCCCCGATGGGGCGGCGGTTGCTCATTGCCATGACAGCAGATCGCGGGCGGCCGCCTGCAGGATGTCTTGCGCCATGCGTGGCTCGCAGCTGTAGACCCCGCCCGGCCCCGGCTCGCCGACATGCTCTTCGAGCCATGCCCGCCCCTCGTCCGAAACCGGACGCAGGACAACAATGGTCCCGTGATCGGTGATCTCGATATGCTGCCAGCCTTCGGACATGTTTCGAGATTACCAGCCAGCGCATGGACATGCCAGCGATCCGCTCAGGGCGCGCGCCAGCGCTCGAACAGCCTGCGCAAGGCGTAGCCTCTGATCAGGGAGATCGCGGTGAAGACCCCGCCCAGCGCCAGGTTCGCGCCGAGGCTGGGGTGCAGGCCGAACCATGGGAACACCACGATCTGCGTGACCACCGCCAGCGCATAGCCCACCGCGACATTGGTGATGGCCTCGACCATGGACATGCGGCGCGACTGCGTCATGCCCGCTTCCTCGAACGGCGCACACGCTTCTGGGCTTCCTCCTCCCTAACGATGCGACTGGCCGTCCGCCCCGTCGCCATCTCCCACCGTCGGACGGCGACGTCGCAATAGACCGGGTCTAGTTCCACCGCACAGCAGCGCCGCCCGGTGCGTTCCGCCGCGATCAGCTGGGTGCCGGAGCCGCAGAACGGCTCGAACACCAGGTCGCCGGCATTGGTGAAGGCTTCCAGCACCGCCTCGACCAGCGCCACCGGAAACACCGCCGGGTGCGATCCGGCCGCGCCCAGCCCGCCCTTGTGGCGCATGATCCGGAACACGGAATCGGGGATGCGATGGCTCTGGATCGCGTTGCCGAAGCCGGTCTTGCGATGCACCGTGCCATCGGCCCCGCGCAGGCCTCCGCCGCCGAGGGTCTCGCCCGCGTGCTTGCTCTCGACCGTCTTGTTCGGTTTGCGCGGCTGGCGGTTGAAGTGGAAGATGAACTCGTGCGAGGGCGCCAGCCGCCCGTTCCAGTCGCCGGGCAGGCCTGGCCCCTGGTCCCACACGTACCAGCCGAACCGCCGCCAGCCCTGCGCGCGCATCCACTCGATCCAGCTTTCCCAGTACGGGATCCACTCGCCGTCACGATGGACGAGGCCGAGGTTCACCAGCAGCTGGGCATCGGTGGTGACGGGCGCCGCGGCAAACACGCCCTGCATCAGCGCATCCCAATCGCCGAGTTTCTCCTTCGCCGCGCCATAGTCGCGCTGCTGTGCATAGGGCGGCGAGGTGAACAGCAACGACGCCTGCGCCCCGTCCATCAGCCGGGCCACCACGGCCGGGTCGGTGGCATCCCCGCAGATCAGCCGGTGATCGCCCAGCGCCCAGATGTCGCCCACCTGCGTGATCGGCTCGGCCGGGGCCTCGGGGATCGCATCGGCGGTGTCATCGTCGATGGGCGCACGTTCGTCGTCGGTGTCGTTCAGCAGGGCGTCCAGTTCGTCCTCTGGAATGCCGATCAGCCCGAGGTCGAAATCCTCGGCCAGCAACCCGCGCAGTTCCTCGAGCAGCAGCGCCTCGTCCCAGCCGCCCATCTCCGTCAACTTGTTGTCGGCAATGCGATAGGCCCGGCGCTGTGCTTCGGTCAGATGGTCCAGCACGATGACCGGCGCTTCGGCGAGTCCGAGCTGGGCTGCGGCCAGAACGCGGCCATGGCCCGCGATCAGCTCGCCATCGGCGGCGACGAGGCAGGGCACGGTCCAGCCGAACTCGGCCATGCTTGCGGCGATCCTTGCCACCTGATCGGCGTCATGGGTCTTCGCATTGCGCGCATAGGGTTTGAGGCGATCCAGCGGCCAGAACGCGATCTGGCTCGGGCGCAGATGCATCGTCATGCAGCCAGCCGCTTTGCTTTCAGGGCGGCGAAACTCTCGCCGGTTTCCGCCAGCATCGCCTCATCGCCCGTGAAGGCTTGCCAGCGCTCGATGGCGACATCGACATAGGCGGGGTTCAACTCGACGCCGAGGCAGACACGGCCCGTGGTCTCGGCCGCGATCAACGTGGTGCCCGATCCCATGAAGGGCTCGTAGACCGTTTGGCCGGGGCTGGAATTGTTCAGGATCGGCCGCCGCATGCATTCCACTGGCTTCTGGGTGCCATGCACGGTGTCGGCATCCTGATCGCGGTTGGCAATCGACCAGAGCGTCGTCTGCTTCCGGTCCCCCGCCCAGTGGCCCTTGCCCTTCGCGCGCACTGCATACCAGCAGGGTTCGTGCTGCCAGTGATAGTCGCCACGGCTGAGAACCAGCCTATCCTTGGCCCAGATGATCTGCGACCGGATCGCGAAGCCTGCCGCCACGAGGCTGTCGGCCACGGTCGCGGCATGAAGCGCGCCGTGCCAGACATAGGCCACGTCGCCGGGAAACAGCGCCCACGCCTCGCGCCAGTCGGCACGGTCGTCGTTCAGCACCTTGCCGGTGCGCTTGGTCTTGGCCGCGCCCGCGGCGTTGCGCCAGGACGGGTCATACTCCACGCCATAGGGCGGGTCAGTCACCATCAGCAGGGGGCGCACATCCCCGAGCAGCCGCCCGACCACATCGGCCGCGGTGCTGTCGCCGCAGATCAGACGGTGCGCGCCCAGCTGCCACAGGTCACCCGGCACCGACACTGGCGTGACCGGCAGGTCCGGCACATCGTCCTCACCCTCGACCGGGCCGTCACCGCCCAGCGCTTCTGGATCCCGCAGCAGCGCATCCAGATCATCGTCGCTGATCCCAAGCAGCGACAGGTCGAAATCCTCGGCAAGCAGGCCAGCGATCTCGTCGCGCAGCAGGGCCTCGTCCCATTCGCCCAGCTCTGTGAGCTTGTTGTCGGCGATGCGGTACGCCCGCCGCTCGGCCTCGTCGAGATGGCTGAGCCGGATCACCGGGACCTCGGTCAGCCCAAGCATGGTGGCAGCAAGCACCCGGCCGTGGCCCGCGATCAGTTCGCCATCGTCGGCCACCATGCAGGGGACAGTCCAGCCGAACTTGGCCATGCTGGCGGCGATCTTCGCCACCTGGTCGTCGCCATGCATCTTGGCATTGCGGGCGTAGGGCCGCAGACGGGCAATCGGCCAGGTTTCGATCTGGCTCGGCGCGAAGACGAGGTCCATGGGATGGGGCTCGGGATGTGGGGGAGGAAAATGAAAAGCGCCCGCGAGGGGGTTCCTCCGGGCGTAATTCTTCGATGGTTCTTTGCTACGTCAAGGGGGGCAGCTTTGTCAAACCATTTTTCGGCGTTGAATCAACGCCTTCCAGTCAATCGGAACGCGGGTGGCTTCCGAATGTGTCTTCGCGGAGCTCTGGCTTCCTACCGGTGGCTTACCTGGCTTCCCGGCGGAATCCACCTCGGCCAGCGGGGCGATCCCGTAAGAATCTGATATCGAGTCAGAATTTCCAGCTCGACCGCTGGGGTGGCTTCCAGGTGGATTCCCCGGTGAAAAGGCCAGACGCTGGAAAACTTGCGCGCTCAGCCCCCCCGTATACGGATCGCGCCGGGGAGGAACCATGGGAGGGGGACGACACATGGACTGAACGCTGCAGCTGACCCCAAGCGGACTTTCGAGCCCTGTTGGTGCTGCTCGGCGACATGTCTGAAAGCTGATACTTAGCTGATATAGAACGGAAACCCGCCTGTTCTAGGAGACACGGCGGCGGCCTTCGCTTACAGTTCAAGCTGTGCAAAGCACCGTTCTCTCGGTATGGTTGGGTGAAGGCGGAAGGGATGTTCAGCAGTGCAAATAAGTAGACTAAAAATATCAAACTTTCGCTCCATCAAAGAGGTAGACATTCAGTTTGGCGCAGTCACGGTCCTCATAGGAACCAATAACGCCGGAAAATCAGCAATACTGGAGGCGATCCGCATCGCGCTTACCAGACGGTGGGGACAGCGCGGAACCGGGTTCACTGAATATGACGTGCATCTGTGCGACAGTAGGGCAGACCCAAAAGTCGGCGATCCCGTCGTTATCGAGGTCGAGCTCCAGGAGGCTGTCGCAAACGAGTGGCCCGAAGACCTCCAAGGTGAGCTCGAAGACATCATCCAACTCGACCCAGTGACCGGACGCGCGTCCATCATCATGCGTGTCAGCTGCTCATGGGAAGCGGCCGAAGAGAGTTTCGTTCCACGATGGGAATTCCTGAACGTCGACAGGAACCCACTTGCCGGGCGTGGCGCCCGTGCCGTCAATCTCCAAGAATTCTTCCAGTTTCTGCCCGTCTTCTACCTTGAGGCGCTCCGCGACGTCACAGACGAGTTTTCCTCAAGGAGCCAGTTCTGGGGCAGGTTGCTTCGGACGGTGCAAATCCCAGAACCTCTCGAGCAGAGATCAAAGCGTATCTTCGATCTATTGAATCGGCGCCTACTCGACGCCGATCCGCTTCTGGCCAATCTTGCCACCGGTCTTTCCCATATCAGCAGTGTCGCCGCCTCCGACGCCCCAGGACAAGCAGACTTGCGGCTGCTGCCCCTCAATACATGGGATATCCTTTCGAAGGCGGAGGTCATTTATCGGACGGAGGGCGGCAAGCCGTGGCTCCCGTTGACGCGGCACGGTCAAGGCGTGCAGAGCCTTTCTGTCATGTTTCTGTTCAAAGCATTCGTTGAACTGATCCTGAGCGATCTGTATCGGCCGGAAAGCGCGGCTGTCTTGGCTCTGGAGGAGCCGGAGACACATCTCCATCCGCAGGCGGCCCGCAGCCTTTGGCGTCATATCAGTGAGCTTCCAGGCCAGAAGATCGTAACGACACATTCGCCGTACTTCCTTCAGCACGTTCCCTTCCGCGATATCCGCGTTGTCCGTGCCGAGGCTAACGGTACAACAGTGAGCTCACTCCCTCGTCAATTCCGCGCGCCCGTTCCGCATGTTCGTCAAATCGACGCCATCATCGCAGCCTCTGCCGGCCTCATCACCTATGACCGTGGCCTTAACGAACTCGTACTGTCCGGCGCGCTGCCCCAAAACCAGTATCGCGATCTACTCATGGCCTACGGCGCACGCCCCGACACACAGGCCATTCACGCTGCGCTGCGTAAGGCATACGATGCATCGCAGGAGTTCATCTCGGATGCGGAATTGGAGCAACTGGAGACATTTGCCCGGAGAATCCGTGGCGAGATTTTCTTCGCACGCCGTTGGCTTCTCGTGGAGGGGCCCTCCGACTACCATCTTGTTCATGGCATGGCCAAGGGGCTTGGCTACGATCTCGATGAACACGGCGTGGCCGTCATCGATTTCCAGAACAATGGCAGCCCAGAAATATTTGCGGCACTTGCAAGAGCGCTGGGTTATCCATGGCTTGCCGTAGTAGACGGTGATGCAGCCGGACTCGGTTACATCGCCAAGATCACCGCACGAAAGTTCTCCGCCGAGGAAATGGCGCGACGCACCTTCTCGTTGCCGGCCGGTTATCTTGAACAGCAGCTTATAGCAGACGGACTGCAAGACGAACTTAAAGCGATCCTCGTCTCATTCGGAAAAGCGGGGGCAGCGGACTTCGACGACGAAACGTTGATTGCGGCACTCGAGAACGACAAGAGCGGCTACGCGGCAGTTCTCGCAAAGCAGTGCGCCGAGAACCCGGCGCTGGCGCAGCGCATGCCTGCACCATTCCGCAATGCAATCCTTGCTCTTAGAGGCCTCACATGACCGACTCCCCCCTCAGCGTTGCATTGTCAGAACTGACCGAGGCACAAAGCGTCGCTGTCGCGTGGCGCGATGGCCCGATGTTCGTTCTCGCCGGCCCGGGCTCTGGTAAGACCCGCGTCTTGACGACGCGCGTCGCCAAACTGCTCGCCGACACGCCGGATCGTTCGTTCCGCGTGCTGGCTCTGACCTTCACAAACAAGGCGGCTGACGAAATGTCCGCTCGCGTCACTGCACTGGTACCAGAACAGGAACGCCGTGCTCTAATCGGGACCTTTCACTCGTTCTGCATGCAGATGCTGCAACAGCATGGCTCCCATATTGGCATCAACCCTGATTTTGCGATCTACTCACTCGACGTCGATCGCCAGGAAATTCTGCGCGATGCGATCAAACAGGCGGGCCTGAGCCAAGACGACGTTCGGCTTCTATCTACCATTGACAAGCTGAAGTCGCAGCTCATCCAGCCGACAGACTCGGCCCGATATTTTCGTGATCCGTCTGATGGCGCACGTGTGGAGCAAGTATACACAGCTTACGAGGCGGCGCTCACTCAAGCCAACGCCCTAGATTTTGGTTCGCTCATCGCCCAGGCTCATCGGCTTGTCACAGACTTCCCCGGCATTGCTGGACGCTACCGCAAGACCTATGCGTACTGGATGTTCGACGAGTTTCAGGACACTACCGACGGGCAGTACCGACTAATGCGCGCGCTCGCCGGCGAGGATTTCAGGAATGTTTTCGCTGTCGCCGATGATGACCAGATCATCTACCAATGGAACGGTGCGAGCTACCAACAGATCCAGCGGTTCCGGGCCGACTTTTCCCCGCAGGAATTGCAGCTTCCCACAAATTACCGTTGTCCGCCCGCGATTGTTGCTGCTGCGAACCGTCTTGTGGTCCACAATCAGCAACGCACGACCGCCAAGCAGCCGCTGGAGGCGGGCAAGACCGCGCTGAAGTATCCCGATGAACAGCACATCCGCGTCCTGCGCTATTCCACCGATGAGGTGGAAGCTGCGTCGATTGCGGAAGGAATCGCCAAAAGTGACCGCGCTCGATGGGGTGAAGTCGCGGTACTAGCCCGTACGCGCTACATGCTCGAGAAGCTTCAATCCGCCCTCACGAACAAGCAGGTCAACGCAGTCATTTCTCAGCGCCGCGATGATTTCCGATCACCTCAGTTCCTATGGCTAGCAGCTGTACTTCGCCAAGCGCTGCGACCGCTTGACCGGCGCGCGCTGGAAACCCTGACAGGCGCTTTCAATCGTTGGTTTGGCACTGACGCCCGTGTCGACCTCATCATCACAGCAACTGAACTGACCGAACGCTCTCTGCTCGATGAATGGGCGGTAGCGGTCAAAGCCGGACTGGGTGATGACCTCCAAGGCAACGCTCTCGTCGATCTAGCTGTAACCTTCGCAAAGGAGCCCGCGCGTTTCAGACAGTTTGTCGACGCGATCTTCGCCATGATCCCGGCGCAGGACGATGAAGCCAGTGACATTGCAGAAGACCGGGCGGCTTGGTCAGATCTTGTGAGGAGCATCGGCAAAACCATCGGTCGCGACGCGCCTCTTGAGCAATTCCTTCAGGAACTGGCCATTCGTTCAAAAGAAGCCCCCGTCGGCCGCAATACCGTGACCCTCATGACGATCCACGGCGCCAAGGGGAAAGAGTTTGACCATGTCTATGTGGTCGGGATGGCGGAGGACATCCTGCCGAGCTTTCAAAGCCTGAAGGCCGGAGAGAACAGCGCCGAAATGGAAGAGGAGCGGCGCAACTGCTTTGTGGCCATAACGCGTGCGCGAGAGTGGCTCTGCCTCTCATATGCAGACAACTATCGTGGATGGAGTAAGCAACCCTCACGTTTTCTTAGCGAGATGGGTTTCGTGTTGCCCGATCAACCGGCGCAGTGAAGCTCAGGTATGTGGGATGGAGTTCATAGTTGACCAATTTCGCGAAAGTACTGACCGGCGGCGTTGCGGCTTGGCTCGAGTTCGAGCGAGCCTGCGATCGTAGTGGCCTGTTCAGCGAAAAATACTTGACCGCGGCAGTCGGCCAGATACTTGCGGCCAGAACGGGAAACAGAGTCGAGGCAGAATTCACCCATCCAGTGCTTGCACCGCTAAATAAAGGTCCTGGCCGGAGGCCACAGGTAGATTTCGTCGTCCGTGACGAGAGCGGTAAAATCGTTGTCGCCGTCGAGTCAAAATGGGCGGGTCGCACTGCACCATCGCCCAAGGAAATCTTGTGGGACCTCATCAGACTCGAGCTAATCGCTCACCATGAAAACGCACGATGCATCTTCTTACTCGCGGGCACAGGTGCAAAACTTAAGAAAATGTTTGAACATCCTGCCTTTTCTGACGCCGAGACTAGACCGCACCGTCGACCGATACTTCGTCACGACAACAACGTTATCCACACTACACCGATCGTGCCGCTCGTCCCGGTGAGGTTTGAAATGCTCAGGCAACTCTTCGAGCCTTATCAAGATTTCAGATTTGCTGAGCGCATAGCGACGCGGCGAACCCAACTTCGACACCTCTGAGCGTGATTTCAGCAGGTTTTGCGTTGCGGCCTTCAAGAATTCAAAGGGTTAGTGTGGTGTAGCGGGCGAATTTCCGGAAACATTGTAGTCACACACGTTGTTCTGATTGCCGTTGATCTATGGGCGATGACGGTGATATATTCGCTACACAATGTATACGCGCATCACCAAGACCGGCGACCGCCAATATCTGCAATTGGTCGAGTCCTTTCGCAACGACCGCGGCCAGGTGCGCGTGCGCGTCATTGCCAATCTCGGGCGCCTGGACAGATTGAGCCCCGACAAGCTCGACCCGCTGATCAATGGGTTGAACCGTGCGCTTGGGCGCGGCGAGAATACATCGTCCGAGATCATTCAGGAGGCAGGCCGGGCACATGGCAATGTCTTCGCCCTTCATGAGCTTTGGTGTGAACTGGGGTTTCAGAAGGCGCTAAACCGAGCCCTGCGCTCCAGCCGCCGTGAGTTTGACGCGGAAGCGCTTATACGCGCGATGGTGTTCAACCGCCTGTGCGAACCCGACAGCAAATTGGGCTGCCTGAGAACGGCGGTGCAAAATTAGGCCACGGTAGCGGCGGGATAGTCTCGCTGCGGGCGGAGTAAAATTCTGCCACTTTTCCCTTCTTGCGGCTGCAGGGAGGGTGGGGAGATCTATACCGTGGAAC
>NZ_JAGQDH010000003.1 GCF_018069895.1 Roseovarius autotrophicus
TGGCCGTGGGCGTGATCCTGACGGTGGGGCTGGAATATTACCACACCACTGTCAGCCTGCGCTGGAGTTATGCAGAGGCGATGCCGCTGGTGCCACCGTTCGGAACGGGGTTGAGCCCGCTTTCGCAATGGATCGTGATCCCGCCGGTCGTGATCTGGCTGGCGCGTCGGCATCTGCTGGGTGTGCAAGCGATCCGTGACGGCGATGCATGAGACAACCAGTTCCTGCGCAGGATCGTCGTGACCGGACCCCCGGCCAGAGGCCTGCTGGTCAGCTGAAAGACCAGCGCCGACATCACCGTTGCGCTGTCGACGCCTGCCGAGCCTGGCATTCAGTACTCACTCAAGCTATTACAGCGCTTGAACTTTACTGATCGCGCAGGAACAGTCATCTTCATGGGTTTTCATGGTAGGTGATTACACAGAGGAGAACCGATATGCAGTTCCAACTGAATACCGATGCCAATATCCAAGGCGATGACCGACTGGCCGAAGTGGCCGAAACGCTTGTCACGTCGGCGCTCGGGCATCTGAGCGACCGTCTCACACGGATCGAGGTGCATCTGGTCGATGTGAACGGTGCCAAGGGCGGTAATGACGATATTCGCTGCACCGTCGAGGCGCGACCCGAGGGGATGCAGCCGCAGACAGTCACCCACAATGACGCCAATGTGGATGCAGCCTTGCGCGGCGCGGGAAAGAAGATCCGTTCCCTGCTGGAAAGCGAATTCGGCAAGCTGGGTCGGCGGTAACATTGACCATTTGATCTGGCGTTGAGCGTTCTGGAAAAGTGTTCGCCAGTCATTAACGTTCCTCCACCCACTTCGCCACAATCAGCCCCGGCAACGCGTCACGCGCCCGGGCTGCATCGCGGGCGATGTCCAGCCGCTTGCGCAGTTGGACCTGTGGGACCAGCAGGAATATCGGGACCGTGGTCACGCCTCGGCCTGTCCTCGATCTGCTCGCCACGGCGCGCTCGCGTGCATTGAGCCGCCCCTCCGCCACCAGCAGGCTGGGGCCCGTTCGCCGATAGACGAAACGCAGGCGCAGGCCCGAGCGGCGCTCCCATTCGCCGGGGGTAATCCGGCCGCCACGGGAGGACTTGCCTGCGGCAGGCGTGGGGATCGCCAGCCAAAATCCGTTGCGCGAGCGGATCAGCGGGCCGCTGTCATGCGCGCCGATGATGACCGGGGCCTTGGACCAGATCACGGCGGCTGCGCTGAGGCTGGGTCGACCTTTCGGGAACTGCTCGGATCGGATGGTATTGGCGAGGCGCTGACCGAGACCCGCGCCGGTGATCTGCCCGCGCCAGGCGGATTTTACGCCATTGCCCGCCTCGCTGACAGCCTGGCTGACGGCCCTCTCGCCCGCCTTGATCTCGGCGGCCATCAAGGCGACCAGATTGGGGGTGATATCCAGTTGCAACTTCATGCCGGCCTCAGATTTACGGTCCAGATGAGCCGCTCGCGGTCGCGGACAGGCTCGCCCTGGACGAGAAAGGCATCGCCCTCGATCTCGACCCGGTCGCCGGGGCGGGGCTCGGGCACCTCGGCCACGCGCAGGTCGATGCGGGTGGTCTCCGACCAGAGCCGCGCCTCGCCGAAGCCCGTGATCTCATCCGCGCGGCGCGTGACCACGCGGATGAGTTGGGGGGCGCCACCGTCGGCGATGTATGTGGCCTCAAAGGCGATGTTCGGATCGGCGAAGAGGTTGTCGATGGCGGCTGCAAAGACCGACATCGGCATCAGTTCGAGCTGTGCAGGCGGATCGCGAGGCGCGGCCGCTTGTTCACCGGCAGGATCGAGGCCTCGGTCATGAGATCAATCCAGCGGCCCTTCTCGTCGAGGTGCTGGCGGGCGTAGAGCGCCAGGCCGACGGTGTTGGCGGCCTCGAGCAGATTGGCAGGCCCGCCATAGGTGGTGAAGGTGTCGAACGTGCCGAGCGGGAAGGCGATACCCTCGCCTGCCGGGATGAAGCGCTCTGTTCCACCCCCCGAGAGGGTCGCGGAGCCCGTATATTCCTCGAAGAGGATCCCGGCGAAGGGGAAGGCGCGGCGCATGTCCTCGCGCAAGGGCTGGCCGCCAGTGGCGGAAAAGAACTTGTAGGCCTCCTCGGTCTTCGGGTGACTGATCAGCTTGTCGAAGAACTCGGAGCTGACCAGCGCATGGGCGGTGGTCATCGTCTCGCCGAGCAGGTTGTCCTCGATCGCGCGCAGCGTGGTGCGGGCCTTGCCCTGGATGTTGGTGCCGGCGGTGCCGAAGACGAAGTCGACCGAGATCTGCTCGAGCCCGAACTCGGTGAAGTAGTTGTAGAGGGTGGTGCCGGCGCCATCCTTCACGATGCCGCGCAGCGCGTTCATCTCCATGTATTCGCGGGTCTGAGCATGCTTGCGGCGCATCAGCGTAAGCTTGCGGTTCATAACCTCGACCAGCGGATCGGCGGAGTCGGACACGCCCAGCCCCGGCATGCTCGTCCTCGCTTGTGGTGGTGATGGTTGTGGCGGGGATCAGCTGCCCCAGAGGAAGCCCCAGCCGCGATCCCATCCGGCGGCGAAGGGGGCCGTGAGGCGGAACCGGCGGGCTTCCCGGTCTGTGAGAAAGATGTCTCCGACCTGCCGACGCGCCCGGACGGCGATGTCGATCTCGGCGGCACGTTCGGGTGCGCCACTCTCGGGCACGTCCTCGGGCGCGAGGATCCAGCTTGTGCCGCTGCCTGCGTCGATGGTGATACCGGGCGGCATGAGCGCCACGCCGGTGTCGGGATCGATCCAGCGCACCTCGATCGCATAGCTGACGCCCGGCTCCGGCCCGATGGAGGCGCCGGTATGATCGACGATCACGGGGCTGGCTTGGGTCAGCCGGTCGCGATGGGACCAGGTCAGCTCAACATCGCCCACGACCAGCGCATCGACGTCCGGTGCATAGCTGCCATCGACCTGCACCCGACCGGGCGGCAGGGGCCGGATGGCGCGGCGGTCCAGTGTGACGATGTCCTCGGGCGCGAGCGCAAAGGAAAGCGTGCCGCGACCGGTCTCGGGCAGCAGCCGGACCGCCAGCGTCTCGCCCGCCGCCCAGGAGTCCTCGGTGATCCGCGCGGCGTCATCGAAGAAGATCACCGGCGTTCCCGCCACATGCGCGCGCGGCACCGTATCGAGGGATCCCCGGCCAACTGTGAGACTTTCGGGGGAAATCCCATCCACACGGACCAACTCGCCACCAAGGCTCGCCAGCGTGCCGATCCCGATCTCGCCGATGTCGCGCCAGCCGGTGACGGTGAGGACGCGCGCCTCCGGATGGTCCGAGATGTCTGCCGCCAGCAGCACCGTCGGCCTCAGAGTGGCCCAGTTCGCGGACCAGCAGCCAGTATGGGGCCTCCTCGCCCATGGACTGCACGCGCGCGGTGTCGATCACGCTGACCGCCCCGGTCTCGTCGGTCCCGGTGTCGCTGAACCTCACGGTGACACTGTTGACCAGGTCTGACGGCGCGCGCCGCGCCAGCCGCCCCCAATCCACGACATTGGTCTCGTCGAACAGAGGCAGCGTTGCGGCTGTGTAGTCGGCCCGGATCAGCCTGATCTCCCAGAGCCCGGTCCTGCGGTCGATGAAGAGCGTCGCGTCGATATGGTCGAGCACGCTGGCGATGAACGCCTCGATCGAGCTGTCCTGCTGCCAGATCAGCGACAGGCCGAAGCCTTCGGCAAAGAGTGTGTCCGCCGCGGTAGTGAAGCTCGCCCCGATCTCGAAGGCGGAATATCCCAGACCCCAGTCGCGGTTGGTCAGACACTCCCGGATGATATGGGTCGGGTTCATGTCGGGGCCGTTGCCGAAGGCACCGCGCAGGGAGGCGAGCATCATCTGGCTGTCGTCGGGCGGGATCACCGGCACGCCGTCCCCAGGCGTGTTGTCGATCCGCGCGGTATGACTCGTGTCAGAGAGCGCGATGTTGAAGCCGAAGATGTCTGTGGGAGGCAGGGTGGCGATCGTGGCCTCGGCCGCATCGACCGAGGAAACTGGCTCAGGTACGCCATCGGTCACGAAGATCACGATCCGGCGTTTGTCCTCCCTGCGCGGGGCATTCTGGAACGGGAAGAGTGGGGCAGTTGAGCCGCTAGCGACGAAGAAGGCGCGGGCATCAGCGAAGGCCGCATCAAAACTGGTGCCGCCCGCAGTGCTGTTCGACAGCCCCAGCATCCAGTCTTCCAGATCGGCGTAATCCTGCGCGTCCATGTCGCGCCGCTCGATCGCGTCCGCGACGGCGGTGTTCCAGAGCACGATACGGATGTCGTTGGGGCGATCAGGATCGACGCTGGCGCCGATCTCGCGGATCAGCGCCGCCACACCCGCCTTCTGGGCGGCCATGCGCGTGCCCGACATAGAGCCTGAGACGTCAAGCGCGATATGGATCGCGGCGTCCGAGATATTGGCCTCGGGCACGATGGGCGCCTTCTCGGGATACCATTGTGCAGCACCCGCCTCGCCGGTCTGCACGCGCGTGACGCGCACCGCCCAGGGCTTGAGATACGGATTGACGCCGAGATAGACCTGCCGCAGCACCAGGCTGCAAAGCCCGCGATAGCCGGGAACGTCGCCGTTCATGGCTGCTGCGAGGTAATCGTTCTGCCCCTGGCCCGGCCCGCCCATCAGCACATCGACATCGCCTCTGATCCCGCCCTCGCGCTTCTCGCCGCCGAAGAGATCGGGCTTGTTGATGCGGATGCGCCCACCACCGGCACCTGCGTTGCTTGCTCCTGTTGTGGCTATGAGGACCTCGACCGCTTGCGCCGGAAAACTCAGCGCCTCCGGCAGGACGGACCAGGTGGTGACATTGGCGGCGGCGTCGAAGGTGACGCTGCGCAGCGTGATGGTCTGGCTGGTGCCATTCGCAAGCAGCAAGCGGTAGTCGCGCTCCACACGCACGCCTGCAAGCGTCCCCGGAAAGGTGATCGTGGCACTGGTGTCGCCCGCCAGCGCAGCCGTGGCCGCCATGTCCGCCACCGTGCCGAGGGGCGTCTCCACGACAGCACCCCCGCCCGAGACACTTTCGCCAGCGGTGACCGACCAGGCGGTGCGGCTGTCGACAAGGATCTCGCGGATGGCATCGACGGGGCCGTGGCAGAGCGCCAGATGCATCCCCAGCGAATAGCGAAAGCCGACGGTCTGCTTCTTGCTACGCCCGCCCATCGGCACCCTCCCGTTCCCGCGCCTCGCGCGCCTCGGCGGCGGCAATCACCGGCCCGACCAGCGCATCGCCCGTGGCGCGCATCCGCTCGGCCGCGATGCCGTGATCGAGAAACGCCTGCCACTCAAACCCCTGGCGGCGAAACCATTGCCGCGTGCCGGCGAGGCAGTAGCGCACGGTGCGCATGTCCTGGACTGTCACGCGGGTCATTTCTTGCCGCCTTTCTTGCGGATGGGAGCGACCTTGAGATCGCCCGCCCAGACCACGTTGGGCCCGGTGATCAGCACCGTCCCGAAGACCACCGGGATCGGTCGGCCTTCCTCGGCGGTGGGCAGCGAGAAGTCGTCGAGCCCGGCGGCCGTTGGCTTCTCGATCCTGGGGCGCGGGCTCAGGACGAAGGAAATCGCCGAGAGCAAGAGGCCGATGGCAAGTTGCGCGATGAAGTTGAAGACCATTGCGGACGACTTTCAGTGGTCGCGCTTGCGAAGCGGGAAAGTCGCGAAACTTTCCCTGCAAGCGCTCGGGTCAGACGATGGAGCCGCCGCCGAGCGGATTGCGGCCGGGGATCTCGGGGAAGCCCCCGAAGTTCCGGAGATTGGCAAACTTGTTCACGCAGGTGGCGGCGCGCAGATCGCAGCCTGGGGCAATGTCGACAAGCACGGGCATTGGGTCGCCCGTCTCCGGGTCGATCTCCGGCGCGGCGAGCGCCGCTGCCAGCGCCGAGAACGGGCGCGAGAGCATCACCACAGCGCCCGCATGGCCCGTGATGAAGCCGAGTTCTGGCCCGAACCGCAGCACGCCGGCCCGGAACCAGCCGTCCGGATACTCCGCAGCCTCGGGGATGGTCACGAGCCCCCCCGCGACCGCCGTCACCGCCCCGGTCAGCCAGAATAGCGCGATATCCAGCGTGCAGCCGCGCCCGTAATGCGCATGGCGACAAAGCCGCTGGTACTTCGCCCGCACGCCCGCGCGGCGCAGCGTGCTGAAGATCGACTCCGCCTGCAGAATGATCCGCTGCCCCTCGACCTCGGCACCCATCACGCGGCCCTTCCAATGCGCCACCGTCTCGCCCGGCACCTGCTCATGCCCGCGGAAGATGGTCAGCGTCACCGGCATGTTGCCCTGGGGCGCGAGGAATCGCCGTGCGAAAGGATGCGAGAGCGGCCAGGTCAGTTCCAGCCGCCCCCGCTCGATCTCGCTGGTCTGTACCACATCACCATGGGCCACGGCGGCAGGCTCCCAGATGATCTCCGTCCCGCCGCCCCCCGCGCTGGTCCAGGCCGCCGCCCGGCTGGTGAAGCGCCAGACCTGTTCGCCTTCCACGAACTGGTAGAGGTAATAGGGGCGGCCGTCGGCGGTTGAGGACTCGATGCTGGAATAGGTCATTCGGGCACCTCGATGACGGGCAGAGTCACCTCGCTTGCCACAGCCCCGTGCTGGATCTCGACGCGGTCGGCATCCGCGCGCATCGCGGTCAGGAAATGCACCTTCGTCCCCACGGGCACCATCTCTCCGAGATTCGACGAGAGCGTCAGCCGGTGGTCCCCGCCGTCCTCGATCGCGGCGGTGATTGTCCGAAACCGTAGCGCGCCCGGCATTTCCAGCATGATCCGGCGGCCGACATAGGCGTCCAGCGTCGCGACCGGCGCCACGCGCATCAGCACCGAGCCCGAGCTCATGGGGCTGCGCAGTTGCAGCTCGTGGCCCCAGCTCGGCAGCCAGAAGCTGGCCTGCCGTCCGCGAAGCGACCAGAGCCAGCGGCGCAGCGCCCAGCGCGCCGTTGGACCTTGCGCCTTCAGCGTGATCGTCTCGCTGCGCTCGAACACGTCGCGCAGCGGTTCGACTTTGAGCGGGCCGAAGCCGTTGTCGACATATTCCACCGCACGGCGCAGGCTGGCGGTGAGCGGGTGGCGCACAAGGCTCGGGTCGGTCTGGACCGGGCGGCCGAGATAGGTGGGCAGCACCGGCGCTGCGATGTCCGGTGCATCGCGCAGCAGGAAGCTCGCTGTGACCGTGCCATCGCTTTGCCTGCGGCGGGTGACCTCGATGGCGGAGGTCAGCACGCCTGCGCGGATCGGCGCGACCGTGATGCGCTGCGCGGCCACCGCCACAGCGGGAAGCTGCAAAACACGCGGCTCTGTCAGGATCAGCCGGTCGGCCTGAACGCTGGCGATGGCCACTGCCGCTGCCTCCCCGCCGTCCACAGCGATGGCCACTAGGCCGCCGGCCCGGTAATCTGCCGCGCCCGTGTTGATCAGGATCTGGGTGTCACCCTGCACCAGATCGGCGTCGGGCTGCTGTGCCATGTGCCAGAGCGGCACGTTCCAGTCTCCGGCAAAGCCCGCGCGCGTCAATTCCGCCGCCCGTGCTATGCCAAGCGCATCCAGCCTGTGCCGGAAAGTGACGATCTCCCGCGGCCGTGGCCGGAGCGCGATGCGCTGTTCTCCCGCACGCGATGGCAGCACATCGGTCCGCCATTCCAGCACCTCGGTGATTTCCTGTGCCGCCGGGAAGGGCCAGAATGCCTGAGGACCTGCGACTTCAGGCATTCAGCGCATTCCGGTTGCGACGGATGACATTCAGGATGGCCCGCTCGCCCGAGGGTGTGGCGAGGTAGTCGCCCACCACTGACGGGTCGAGCACGTTGATGATGCGCGTCGATAGGTCCTGTGCGGGCTGTGACGCTTCCCCGCCGCTCATCTCGACCCCGAGCCGCCCGTCGCGCCCGCGGCGCAGCGGCAGGATCGCCTCGGGCCCGGCCTCGCCCATCAGCCCGATGCCTTGAGCAAAGGGAAACACCGTGGGACGGTTGACCACACCGCCGCGCGCAAAGGCCGTCAGGTCCTGTCCACCCGCGAAAACACCACCGCGCGCGAAGCCGAAGAGGCTTGCGAGGAACCCGCCGCCGCCGCCCATGCCCGAGAAAGCGCTGAGCAACGCGTTCTCGATCGGCTTGAAGGCCTGCTCGATCAGCCGGTTCGCGAGGTTCTGGGCGATCCGCGAGATGGCGCCGGCGAACTTGCAGTTACCCATAAGTGTCAGTCGGGGGCCTTGCGAGACGGGCACCTTCGACGAGGTCGACGAGACGTGAGAAGCCGCGCCATATGACCGTCGTCCCTGGCGGTGCGTCGGAAGCGCGGTCGAGATAGCCTCCGAGTCGTGCGACTGCCCTGACGTAGAACTCCAGGTCGCGAAGTGCGTGCTGCTTCCGTTCCGGTGTAGTTTGGTCGAGCAGTTGGCGCTCGTCTTCCGTGAAGACAGCAGCGGGGTCGGCTGTGGGTGTCTTGCGGCTGAGCATTGCCAACCATGTAACCCGCCATGTCACCACACAGCAGAGTGCGATGCAGTTGGCCAGGCGATCGGCCGTGGCCAAGCGTAGTTCCTCGATCCGGCAGCCGGTCTTCAGCGTCCGGAAGAAGGTCTCGATTTTCCAGCGCAGGGCGTACCATTCGAGCTTGTTCACCGCTTCCGCGTGGCACCCGACAGGCAGGTTCGTGATCAACTTCCAGAATAGGGGCGCCCTATCCTCCGGCGGATTGAGTTCCTCGGCATGGATGATCTGTAGTTCCTGATGCTTGTATTTTCGCTGCTTTCCGATCGGCGGACAAACCGTCATAGTGGCATACCGGACCGACAGGACGGCGCAATGCGTCTTGCCCTGCGCATCCCGGAACCGCACCTCGTGGGTGCCGCTGGCCTGCACCTCCGCCATGACCTTGGCGATGGTCGTCCCGCCATCTTCTGCCAGGCGGTCGACGCAGCTCCGGACCAAGAAGCCAGTCCCGAGTTCCTCCGCCAGGCAGTACAGCTCGTAGATGTCGCTCTCCCTGTCTCCGACATGCACACAACGCTCCGGCGCACCCGCCAACTCGGTCGACAGGCGCAGATTGTCGAGCCAGCGCATGCTTTCCTTTTGCTCAATGGGCACGCGGGTCGGATTGATCCTGCGCTTGAGCGCGGCGCTGCCAAAGCGGCGGTCGGCGCATTCGTTCGCGACGCGCCAGCTCATTGCAGGGCCTCGCCATGCCCGAAACCGGCCTCAACTTGTACAGGTTTTGTACAGAAATCCTGTCTGCCGCCCCAGATTTCCCGGAAATCAAACGGACGTTTCTGCAGCCGCTTTCGCAAGCCCTGAGAAGACGCCATATTTTACTCGGGTTTTTGGTGACCCCGGCAGGATTCGAACCTGCAACCTGCCCCTTAGGAGGGGGCTGCTCTATCCAGTTGAGCCACGGGGCCGCTGGGCGCCTGATTAGCGGCTCTGGCGGCGTTTGTCATCGGCGTTTTCGCCGCGCGGCTGCATGTGCTGGCGGGGTGGTCTTGACATTCTCTCCGAAATAATTAGGAATCCTATTTATTGGAGGTTGAAATGCCCGACACATCCCGACAGATTGCCGCCGCAATCGGACGGCTCACGCTCTACTGGCGCGCTGCATCCTGGCAGACGGTGGCCGAGCGCGGCCTGAACCCGGCGCAGGCGGAAATCCTTGGCCATCTGGCGCGGCGTGGCCCCGCGCGGCAGGTATCGCTTGCTGCCGCTCTTGGGGTCAGCGCGGCAAGCCTGAGCGATTCGGTGGCAAGCCTTCTTGCCAAGGGTCTGGTCGCGCGCCACCCCGACCCGAAGGACGGGCGCGCGGTGCGGGTGGCGCTGACGGAAACCGGCGCGGCGCTTCAGGCCGCCTTACCCGAGGCCCCGGCGCCGCTTCTGAGCGCGCTCGACGATCTGCCCGAGACCGAGGCGGGTGCGGCGTTGCGCGCGCTGTCAATGCTCATCCGCGCCTTGCAGGAGGCACGCGCGATCCCGGTGCAGCGCCTGTGCGTGACCTGCACGTATTTCCAGCCCTACCGGCATGACGATGCGGCCGCGCCGCATCATTGCGGTTTCGTGGACGCGGCCTTTGGCGATGCGGCGCTGCGCATCGACTGCGCCGACCACGAAGACACCACGGAGGAAAGACGCGCCGCCATCGCCGCGCGTCTGGCGGCCGTGGGATGACGGTGGGCATCCGGTCCGGTGGAGCGGCTCGGATGCCCTTTGATGCAACCCTCTCTGATAACGAAAAGGAAGCGACCCATGATGACACGTAATGACCTGATGCGCCATGTCGGCGCGCTGCTGTTTGTTGGCGCGGCCACGGCCACCCTCGCCGCCGGGGTGGGGGTGCCCTATCCCGACGGCTATCGCGATTGGACCCATGTCAAGAGCATGGTGATCGAGGACGGCCACCCGCTTTACGAAAGCTTTGGCGGAATTCATCACCTTTATGCCAATGACACTGCCATGGCGGGGTATCGCTCGGGCAGTTTTCCCGAGGGGTCGGTGATCGTCTTCGACCTTTTGGAGGCGGTCAGTGCCGATGCCACGCTGAGCGAGGGCGCGCGCAAGGTGCTGGGCGTGATGGTCAGGGACAGCGCCGCCTATTCCGAGACCGGCGGCTGGGGCTATGAGGGCTGGGCTGGGGGCGACCCAAGCCAGCCTGTTGTGGGCGCGGCGGCGGCGGAGGCCTGCTATGCCTGCCATACGGCGGTGGAGGAGACCGGCTTTGTCTTTTCCGCTTATCGCGAATGAGCACAGAGCGCATGGCGGCGGGTCATCGACCCGCCGCCCCAGATCGGAGAATGCCATGATCGACACGCCCGAATGGCACGCAAGCCAGTGGTTCAACACCGACAAGCCCCTGAGTATCAGGGATTTTCGGGGCAGGGTGCTGGCGGTGGAGGCGTTCCAGATGCTGTGCCCCGGCTGTGTGGGCCATGGCCTGCCGCAGGCCGCCCGCATCGCCGCCACCTTCGATCCGGCGCAGGTCGCGGTGATCGGCCTGCACACGGTGTTCGAGCATCACGCCGCCATGCCGCCCGTCGCACTTGAGGCATTCCTGCACGAATACCGCATCCGTTTTCCCGTGGCGGTGGATGCGCCGGGCCCTGGCCCGGTGCCGCGCACCATGGGCGACTGGGGGCTTCAGGGCACGCCGACGTTGCTTTTGTTCGATGCCGCGGGGCAGATGCGCGCGCGTCACTTCGGGCAGGTATCTGACCTCGCGCTTGGCGCGCAGATCATGCGGCTCGTTCTGGAAACGGACGGCAGTGACACGCGCGCTTGAACGTGGCGACGGGTTTGGCTACCACGAAGGGACGGTTTCCCATCTGGATTGTCTGCCTTGTCACCCAATGACCGCCACCCGCTGACCCTGCGCGACGTCTCCGAGGCGGCGGGCGTGTCGGAAATGACGGTGAGCCGGGTGTTACGCAACAAGCGCGACGTCTCCGAAGCCACACGCGTGCGGGTTCTGGAGGCAGCGCGGCTGCTGGGATACGTGCCCAACAAGATCGCCGGTGCGCTGGCCAGCCAGAGGGTCAATCTGGTGGCGGTGATCATCCCGTCCATGTCCAACATGGTCTTTCCCGAGGTGATGACCGGGATCAGTCAGGTGCTTGATGAAACAGGGCTTCAACCGGTGGTGGGGCTGACGGGCTATCGCCCCGAAAAGGAAGAGCAGGTGCTCTACGAGATGCTGTCGTGGCGGCCCACGGGGGTGATCATCGCGGGGCTGGAACATTCTGACGCGAGCCGTGCGATGCTGGCCGCGTCAGGGATTCCTGTGGTCGAGATCATGGATGTGGACGGCACGCCGGTGGATTCGGTTGTGGGCATCTCGCATCGCCGCGCTGGACAGCAGATGGCACAGGCGATCATCAGGGCGGGATATCGGCGGATCGGGTTCATGGGCACGAAAATGCCGCTTGACCACCGGGCGCGAAAACGCTTCGAGGGGTTCACCGAGGCGCTGGCCAAGGCCGGGATCGAGGTGGCGGATCAGGAGTTCTATTCCGGCGGGTCGGCGCTTGCCAAGGGCCGCGAGATGACGGCAGAGATGCTGGCGCGAACGCCAGATCTGGATTTTCTATATTATTCCAACGACATGATAGGGGCAGGGGGATTGCTCTACCTGCTTGAGCAGGGGGCGGACATTCCGGGCAGCATCGGGCTTGCAGGGTTCAACGGGGTTGAGTTGCTGGAGGGGTTGCCGCGTCGACTTGCCACGATGGACGCTTGCCGACTGGAGATCGGGCGCCGCGCCGCCGAGATTATCGCCGCCCATGCCGCCCATCCCGAGGCCCCGCGCGAGCCGGTGCGCATCGCGCTGGAACCGCGCCTGTCGCTTGGCGACACGCTGCGAAAGCCCTGAAAACCCGCGATTTGTCAGGCATCGTGAAATTTAGACTTTGATTTTCACGCGCGAATCGTCTCAGGCTTCCGCAGGATTGGCGCACGGAGGACGCACATGAGGATCGGTTTCATCGGGCTTGGAAATGTGGGCGGCAAGCTCGCGGGCAGCCTCTTGCGCAACGGCCATGATCTCACGGTTCATGACCTCGACGCCGAGGCGCGCGGTCGCTTTGCCGCGCGAGGGGCCGGGGTTGTGGACAGCCCTGCCGCAATGATGCGCGCCTGCGATGCGGTCATCACCTGCCTGCCCTCTCCGGCGGCAAGTGCGGCCGTGATGGATGAGATGCTGCCCGAGATTGGCCCCGGCAAGATCTGGCTGGAGATGTCCACCACCGATGAGGCGGAGATTCGCAGGCTCGGGGCCGAGGTGATCGCGCGTGGTGGCGCGGCGGTGGATTGCCCTGTGTCGGGCGGGTGCCATCGGGCGGACACGGGCAATATCTCGATCTTCGCGGGCTGCGACCGTGCGACCTTCGAGCGCATCCTGCCGCTGCTCAAGACCATGGGGCGGCGCATCCTGCATACGGGCGAGTTGGGTAGTGCATCAGTGCTGAAGGTGATGACCAACTACCTTGCCACCGCCAACCTGCTCACGCTTTGCGAGGCGCTGGTGACGATGAAGGCGGCGGGCATGGATCTGGCCACGACCTATGAGGCGATCCGCATCAGTTCGGGCACGTCCTTTGTCCACGAGACCGAGAGCCAGGTGATCCTCAACGGCTCGCGCGATATCAATTTTACCATGGACCTTGTGCAAAAGGATATCGGCCTGTTTCAGTCGATCGCCGCGCGCCATGGCGTGCCGCTCGAAATCTCGCCCTTGATGATCGAGATATTCAAGGACGGTGCTGCGCGTTACGGCGCACGGGCGCAGTCCGATGACATCATAAGGCGGCTGGAAGAGGCCACCGGCCTCGACATCACCGCGCCCGGTTTCCCGGCCGAGATGGTCGATGACGAACCCGAAGAGCCCGGCTACGAGGTGCGCCCCAAGGGGCGGGAGTGATCTGACAGGTGGGCTTGGTAGAGCCCGGAAGGCCAGATCGTCAAGTTTCTACCATATGACACCAATGCGTGTTGGGGTCTTGCCGATACAGGATTCCCATGAAGGCGGCTTCATGGTTTTCTTTCTGCTGGCCAGATATGGAGAACCTCGCGCACCCCGTCGCGGGCGACGCCAAGCGTCACGTAAACGGCTTGTTCTTGACCATCCGGCTGTCAGCGTCGCGGATTTCGACCCTGAGCGCGTCAAAGAGCACGATCGGATACATCCGCTCCAGCGCCTGGCTCTGGCCTGAAGGTGATCTTGCGCAAGGGTCGGACTGCTCGCCATATTGGCGCGCATCTCGGCCTCGATCCGCGCCATGTCGGGTCGCATCCTGTCCGGGCCAGCGCGCATGACTAGGACGCAGTGGCCATCATCCGGGAACTCGTAAGCGCCGTGATCGTCATGCCCACGGAAAAAGGACTCGACGTGGTCGTCGAAGGATTCCTGGGGGCTATTCTGGGCGAAAACCCGAAATGTCGGGTTTTGATGGTAGCGGAGGAGGGACTTGAACCCCCGACACGCGGATTATGATTCCGCTGCTCTAACCAACTGAGCTACTCCGCCGGACCGCGTGCTAGCTAAGCCAGCCGCGCGGAGGCGTCAAGGGTGAAATTTCCGGTCCGGCGCGGTTGCCCGGAGTGTCATGCGCGCCAGTCGAAAAAACCCGATCCCGCTCGTTCCAGAAGCCGCGCGGCCATCTCGCGCCCAAGCGTCGCGCCGTCCGCGATCGGGGCGGTTGCGTCATCTGTGTGGCGTGCGCCGCCGTCGGGGCGCAGGATTTCGCCGCGCAGGCGCAGTGTGCCGCCGTCGAGTTCCGCAAGCCCGGCGATCGGCGTTTCGCAGGATCCGTCAAGCGCGGCGAGAAAGGCGCGTTCGGCGGCGAGGCGCTGGCCGGTCGGCTCGTCATGGATCGCCGCCAGCATGTCGGCGGCGCGATGATCGTCGGCGCGCCGCTCGATCCCGATTGCGCCTTGCGCAACTGCGGGCAGCATCACCTCGGGTTCGATCGCTGAGGTCGCCACATCGGCCCGCCCCAGACGGTTGAGACCCGCCATGGCAAGGAAGGTGCAGGCCGCTACGCCGTCTTCGAGCTTCTTCAGCCGGGTCTGGACGTTGCCGCGAAACTCCACCACCTCAAGATGTGGATAGGCCACCAGAACCTGCGCCCGCCGCCTGAGCGAGGAGGTGCCGACGCGCGCGCCTTCGGGCAGATCGGCGAGGCATGTCGCGCCGGGCGACACGAAGGCATCGCGCACATCCTCGCGCGGCAGGTAACAGTCGAGCGTGAGGCCCGCGGGCTGAAGAACCGGCATGTCCTTCATCGAATGCACCGCAATGTCGATGGCCCCCGACAAAAGCGCCTGCTCGATCTCGCGGGTGAAAAGCCCCTTGCCGCCGATCTCCTTGAGCGGGCGGTCGAGCACGCGGTCGCCGGTGGTCTTGATCACCGATATCTCGAATGCCGCCTCGGGCAGATCGAACGCTGCCTGCAGGCGCTGACGCGTCTCATGCGCCTGCGCGAGCGCGAGCGGAGAGCCGCGCGTGCCGATCTTGAGCGGGTGGGTCGGGGTGGGCATATCGCGTGTCATGCCTGCCGGTTTAGACGCGACAAAGAGGCGTGGCAAGCGCGCCGCGACTTGACAATGCGCGCTGTCAGGGGGACCACAAGGCAAACGGAGGATCCCATGCCCGAGACCAAGCCTATCCTGCGTGCGCTCCGCGGTGAAACGCTGTCTGTGCCCCCCATCTGGATGATGCGGCAGGCGGGGCGTTACCTGCCCGAATACCGCGCCACCCGTACGCAAGCGGGCGATTTCCTGTCGCTTTGCTACAACAGCGATCTGGCGACCGAAGTGACATTGCAGCCGATCCGGCGCTACGGGTTCGATGCGGCGATCCTCTTTGCCGATATCCTGCTTCTGCCGCAGGCGCTCGGGGCCGATCTTTGGTTTGAAACGGGCGAGGGGCCGCGCCTCTCGACGATCACCGACCGGGCGGGGCTTGACCGGCTGCGGCCTGTGGCGGAGATCCACGAGACACTTGGCCCGGTCTATCAGACCGTGCGCAATCTATCGGGGGCTTTGCCACCGGAGGTGGCGCTCATCGGGTTTGCCGGGGCCCCCTGGACCGTGGCCACCTACATGATCGCCGGGCGCGGCACGCCCGACCAGGGCCCGGCGCACGCGCTGAAAGAGGCGGACCGTCCGGTATTCGAGGCGCTTATCGACCTTTTGACCGAAGCGACGGTTGAATACCTCTCGGCACAGATCAACGCGGGGGCCGAGGTGGTCAAGCTGTTCGACAGTTGGGCGGGATCGCTCAAGGGCGCGGATTTCGACCGCTACGCCACCGAACCCGCCCGCCGCATCATCGCGGCGCTGAAAGAGCGGCATCCGGGCATCCCCGTCATCGCCTTCCCGCGCGAGGCGGGCGACAAATACATCGGTTTCCACAAGCAGACCGGGGCGGATTGCGTGGCGGTGGACGATTCGGTGAGCGCGGAATGGGTGGCCGCGAAGGTTCAGGTGGACGGCTGCGTGCAGGGCAACCTCAAGTCCTCGCATATGGTGACGGGGGGTGAGGCGCTGATTTCCGAGACGCGGCGCATCGTGACCGCCCTGAGCGGTGGCCCGCATATCTTCAACCTCGGCCACGGCATCACGCCCGACGCCGACCCGGACAATGTGCAGCGCATGATCGACGCGGTGCGGGGCGGCTGAGCATCACCCTGCCGGAAGAACGCGCCGGACCTTCGCCACGGCGGCGGCCACGGCTTCGTCAATCGTCATTTCCGAGGTATCGAGCAAAAGCGCATCCGCCGCCGGTTTGAGCGGCGCGGTGGCTCGCGCGCTGTCGCGGGCGTCGCGCTGGCGCAGGTCGTCGGCCACCTCTTCAAGCGTCACGGCATGGCCCTTTTGGGTCAGTTCCAGATGGCGACGGCGGGCGCGCTCGGCGTCGGTGGCTGTGACATAGAGCTTTACCTCTGCCTCGGGGCAGATCACCGTGCCGATGTCACGCCCGTCAAGCACAGCGCCGCCCGCGCGCCGGGCAAAGGCGCGCTGAAAATCGAGCAGGGCCTGACGTACCTCGGGGATGGCGGCCACGCGGCTTGCGGCCTGGCTGACTTCGGGGCTGCGCAGGTCGTCGGCGTCGAGATCCTCGGCGCGCAGGTTGCGCGCGGCCTCCACCGCCTCAAGCCCGTCAAGCATCCGCCGCCCCGTCGCGCGATAGAGCAACCCGGTATCGAGATGGGCAAAGCCGAAATGCGCGGCAAGCGCGCGCCCGATCGTCCCCTTGCCCGCCGCCGCCGGCCCGTCGATAGCGATGGTGAATGCCATGGTCTGCCCTTTCGGTGGACCCTCTTGCTAGCCGATCCACGCCCGGCCCTCAAGCATCGCTTGACGGGCGCGCGCGGGCGGGGCATCACCGCGCCATGCTGATCTACAAGATTTTCCGTGCGCCTGAATGGGCGGATTTGCGGGCGCACGGCGAGACGCTTGGCGCGCCGGTCGATTTGTCCGATGGCTTCGTGCATTTCTCGACCGCCGAACAGGCCCCCGAGACGGCGTCAAGACATTTCGCGGGCGAGGCGGGGTTGACGCTGCTCGCGGTGAACACTGACCGGCTTGGCGAGGCGCTTCGGTGGGAGCCGTCGCGCGGAGGCGCGCTTTTCCCGCATCTCTACCGCGAATTGCGGCTTTCCGATGTGGTCTGGGCGCAGCCCTTGCCGCTGGTCGAGGGCGCGCACCAATTCCCGGCGGGGCTGGCATGAGACCGGTGGAGCGGATTGGCCTTGGCCTTCTGCACCGGCTGGACCCGGAGCGCGCGCATGGGTTGGCGTTGCGCGCGCTCAGGTTGGGCCTTGCGCCGCAGCCGGGGCCGGTGACAGGCCCGCGTTTGCGCACCGATCTGGCGGGGCTGGCCCTGCCCAACCCGGTGGGCCTTGCCGCCGGTTTTGACAAGAACGCCGAGGCCCTTGGCCCGCTCTGCCGTGCGGGGTTCGGCTTTGTCGAGGTCGGGGCCGTGACGCCCCGCCCGCAGGAGGGCAATCTGCGCCCGCGCCTCTTTCGCCTGACCGAGGATCGCGGCGTGATCAACCGCTTCGGCTTCAACAACGAGGGGATGGAGGCCGTGGCCCTGCGGCTGGCACGGCGTCCGAAGGCCGGGATCATCGGCCTCAATCTTGGTGCCAACAAGGACAGCGCAGACCGCGCCGGGGATTTCGCGCGCGTGCTGGCGTATTGCGGCGCACATCTCGATTTCGCCACGGTCAACGTCAGCAGCCCCAATACAGAGCGTCTGCGCGATTTGCAGGGGGCCGAGGCGCTCTCGGCGCTGCTCGCGGGCGTGATGGCCGCGCGCGACGCGCAGGCGTGGCCCATCCCGGTGTTTCTCAAGATCGCGCCGGATCTGAGCGACGCGGAGCTTGCGGAAATTGCCGATGTGGCGCGCGAGAGCGGACTGTCGGGGATCATCGCCACCAACACGACGCTGGACCGGGACGGGCTGCAAAGCCCGCAGAGGGATCAGGCGGGTGGGCTGTCAGGCGCGCCCTTGTTCGAGAAATCCACGCGCGTTCTGGCGCGGCTGTCAAAGTTGACGGAGGGCAAGCTGCCGCTCATCGGCGTGGGCGGCGTCGGTTCGGCCGAGGACGCCTATGCAAAGATCCGCGCAGGCGCGAGCGCGGTGCAGCTTTATTCGGCGCTGGTCTACAAGGGGCTGTCGCTGGTGGGCGATATTGCGCGTGGGCTTGATGCGCTGCTGGCCCGTGACGGCTTTGCCAACGTGGCCGATGCCGTGGGCAGCAAACGGGAGGACTGGCTGTGATCACCTATTGGCACAATCCGCGCTGCTCGAAATCACGTCAGGGGCTGGCGCTCTTGCAAGAGCGCGGCGCAACGGTCGAGGTGCGGCGCTATCTGGAGAATGCGCCCTCGGTCGCTGAACTGCGCGCGGTGCTGGCGCAACTTGGCTGCGCGCCCTTGGGCATGATGCGCCCCGCAGAGGGACGGTTCCGCGACTTGGGTCTCACCCGCGACAGCGATTCGGAGACGCTGATCGCGGCCATGGCCGCGAACCCCATCCTGATCGAGCGCCCCATCGCCATTGCCGGGGGCCGTGCCGTAATCGGCCGCCCGCCCGAGGCGCTACTCACGCTCCTCTGAGCGCCGGAAGGCCGATCCCCGTTGCCTCGAACCCGCCATCGACGGCGATGATCTGGCCGGTGACATAGCTGGCGCGGCCCGAGCATAGAAAGGTGATCACCTCCGCAAGTTCCGCCTCGGTGCCATAGCGGTTGAGCGGGATCGCATCGTGATAGGCGGCGATGATGTCGGGGGTATGGACGGCCATGGCCAGCTTGGTTGCCACCGGGCCGGGGCAGACGCAGTTGACGCGCACGCCATATTCGCCCAGTTCCACCGCCTGTTGCAGCGTGAGATGCTTCACCGCCGCCTTTGAGGTGCCATAGGCCACCCTGAGCGTCGAGGCGCGCAAGCCCGATATCGAGGCGATATTGACGATCGCCCCCTTCGCGGCACAAAGCGCCTCGCGCAGCGCCTGTGACATCAGGAACACCCCGTCGAGATTGGTCTCCATCACCGTGCGCCAACGGGCGAAGTCGGTCTCGGCGATGGGGCCGAAATCGGCGACGCCGGCATTGTTCACCAGCGCATCTACGCTTTGGCAGGTATCGGCCACATAGGCGGCCATCTGATCCACCTCGGCAGGTTTCGACACGTCGCAGATCACCGGATCGACGCCTCTCAGCCCGACGGCGGCCTCCGTCAGCGCGGGCACGTCGCGGTCGATCATCACCACGCGCCAGCCCTGATCGAGAAAGGCCCGCGTGGTCGCCAGCCCGATACCGCGCGCGGCCCCGGTGACAATGGCGGTTCGTGTGGTGGTTCGTGCGGCGTGCTCTGACATGGCGCGGCTCCTGGCGGCGAATTCCGGCGCATCATGGCCGTGCATCGGCTGAGGTCAAGTGACAGACATGCACGGCATTGGACAGACCCCGCGCGCCGCGTTATGACGCGCGCATCGGAGATGGCATTTGACGGTCGGATTTTCAGGAGACCCGCGCATGGCAACGAAACTCTTCGGCACGGACGGGATTCGCGGTCAGGCGAACACCTGGCCGATGACCGCCGACATGGCGCTGCGGTTGGGCGCGGCGGCTGGGCGCTATTTCCGCACCGACAAGAAAGAACACCGCGTGGTGATCGGCAAGGACACGCGGCGCTCGGGTTACATGATCGAGTATGCGATGACGGCGGGCTTCACCTCGACCGGCATGAACGTGTTTCTGCTCGGGCCCGTGCCGACGCCCGCCATCGGCTATCTGACGCACGCCTTGCGCGCCGATGTTGGGGTGATGATCTCGGCAAGCCACAACCCCGCCGCCGATAACGGGATTAAGCTGTTCGGCCCTGACGGCTTCAAGCTGAGCGACGAGGCCGAGGCCGCCATCGAGCGGCTTCTAGAGAAGGGGGTCAGCCCGTCCGCGCCTGACAATATCGGTCGGGCGCGGCGCGTGGACGATGCGCGCGGGCGCTACGTGGAATATGCCAAGACCACCTTTCCCCGTGGTCGTCGCCTGAACGGGCTGCGCATCGTGGTCGATTGCGCCAATGGCGCGGCCTATCGCACCGCGCCCGAAGTTCTGTGGGAGTTGGGGGCCGAGGTGATCGCCCTGAACGTGGAACCCGACGGCTACAACATCAACCTCAATTGCGGCTCCACCCGGCCCGAGGCGGCGGCACGCAAGGTGCTGGAGACGCGCGCCGATCTTGGCATTTGTCTTGATGGTGACGCCGACCGCGTGGTGCTCATCGACGAAAAGGGCCGGGTGGCCGACGGCGATCAGTTCATGGCGCTGATTGCCACGCGCTGGGCGCGCGAGGGTCGGCTGGCGGGCGATACGCTGGTGGCCACGGTCATGTCCAATCTTGGGCTGGAGCGGCATCTGGCAGCGCAGGGCATCGCGCTCAGGCGCACGCCGGTGGGCGATCGCCATGTGGTCGAGGCGATGCGCGCGGGCGGGCACAACCTGGGCGGCGAGCAGTCGGGCCATATCGTGATGACCGATTACGCCACCACCGGCGACGGTCTCATCGGGGCGCTGCAATTTCTTGCCGCGATGGTCGAGACCGGCCAGAGGGCAAGCGCTCTGGCGCAGGTCTTCGAGCCGGTGCCGCAGCGGCTTGTCAATGTGCGTTATGGCAAGGGCAAGGCCCCGCTCAGCACCGACCTGGTGCAGAGCGCCGTGGCCGAGGCCGAGGCCGAACTGGGCAGCGAAGGGCGCCTTCTGATCCGCGCCTCTGGTACCGAGCCGCTGATCCGCGTGATGGCCGAGGCGACGGACGCGGGCGTTCTGGACAGTGTCATGAGGCGCGTCGTCGGCGCGGTCGAGGCAGCGTCCTGATCCTAGCCGTTCTCGCGCAGGATGCCGCCTGCGAGGTAGAGCGAGCCGCAGATCAGGATGCGTGCGCGCGGCTCCGTGGCCGCGATCTGTTGCACGGCGGCAAGCGCGCTTTCGGCGGTGTGCGCCTCCAGCCCCACGGCACGCGCGGCCTGGGCCGTGGCCTCGGCGGGCAGGGTTGCCGCCTCACCGGGGATGGAAACGGCGGTGAGGCTGGCGGCCTGCGCCGACAGCGGGCCTAGATAGCCCGCGATATCCTTGGTATTGAGCATCCCGCAGACCAGATGCGTGTGCCGGGGCGGCAGCGTCGCCAGATGCCGCGCCAGCGCCTGTCCGGCCGCGGGGTTATGGCCACCGTCAAGCCAGATTTCCGCCTCGCGCGCCGCCTCGGGGATCGGGCCTTGGGCAAGGCGCTGCATCCGGGCGGGCCAGAAGGCGCGCGTCACTGCTCCCTCAAACGCCGTCGGGCCGCGCCCGAGCGCGCGCAGCGCGGCTATCGCGGCCCCGGCATTATCCAACTGATGCGCGCCGGGCAGGTTCGGGAGCGGCAGATCGCACAGCCCGGCCTCGTCCTGAAAGACCAGCCGCCCGCGCTCTTCCCAGACATGCCAGTGCTGGCCTTGGGCGATGAGCGGCGCGCCAAGGCGCGCGGCCTGCGCCTCGATCACGGTCATTGCGTCGTCCTCCTGTGGGCCGACGATGCACGGCACCCACCGCTTGATGATGCCCGCCTTCTCGCCCGCGATCCTGGCCAATGTGTCGCCAAGATAGCCCTCATGATCCATCGACACCGGCGTGATGACGGTAAGCGCGGGGCGGGCGACGACGTTGGTCGCGTCAAGCCGCCCGCCAAGCCCCACCTCCAGCAGGGTGACATCGGCGGGCACGCGGGACATGGACAGAAGGGCCGCGCAGGTGGTGATCTCGAAATAGGTGATCGTCTCGCCGCCGTTGGCGGCATAGCATTCGTCCAGGAGCGCGGTCAGGTCATCTTCGGAAATGAGCGCCCCCGCCAGCCGGATCCGCTCGTGGAACCGCGCGAGATGCGGCGAGGTATAGGCATGGACGCGCGCGCCCTCGGCCTCCAGCCCTGCGCGGATCATCGCCTGCGTGCTGCCCTTGCCATTGGTGCCCGCGATATGGATGACGGGCGGCAGGGCGTCCTGCGGATTGCCGAGCGCATCCAGAAGCCGCCAGACCCGATCAAGCGTGAGGTCGATGATCTTGGGGTGCAGCGCCATCATCCGGGCAAGGATGATGTCCGATCCGGGCGCAGTCATTTCTGCTCGGAACCCTGCTTCTCGGCCTTTGCGGGCCGCGTCGCCTCGGGTGCGGGCAGATCACCCTTGACCGCAGGCGGCAGGCCCATGAGCATCCTTGTGATGGTGATGAGCTCCTCGCGCAGCGCCGTGCGCGGCGTCACCCGGTCGAGCATTCCGTGCTCCAGCAAATATTCGGCGCGCTGGAATCCCTCGGGCAGCTTCTCGCGGATGGTCTGTTCGATGACGCGCGGCCCGGCAAAGCAGATCAGCGCGCCCGGTTCGGCAATCTGGACATCGCCCAGCATCGCATAGGACGCGGTGACGCCGCCGGTGGTGGGATGGGTCAGCACCGCGATATAGGGCAGCCCCGCCTCGCGCAGCATCTGCACAGCGACGGTGGTGCGCGGCATCTGCATGAGCGACAGGATCCCCTCCTGCATCCGCGCGCCGCCGGCGGCGGAAAACAGGATCAGAGGGCGCTTGTGCGTCACCGCCGCTTCGGCGGCGGCGATGATCGCATTGCCCACATACATGCCCATGGAGCCGGCCATGAAGCTGAAATCCTGTGCCGCGGCGACAATGGGGGTGCGCCCCATCTCGCCCAGGGCCACCAGCATCGCCTCTTTCTCGCCGGTCTCCTTCTGCGCGGCGCGCAGACGGTCGGGGTATTTCTTCTGGTCGCGGAAATGCAGCGGGTCGGTCGTAGGCGCGGGCACCTCGATCTCCGAGAACACGCCGCCGTCGAAAAGCGCGGCAAAGCGGTCGCGGGGTGAGATCACCATGTGATGCCCGCACTGGGTGCAGACGTTGAGATTGTCCTTCAACTCGCGGTGGAACAGCATTGTGCCGCAAGCGTCGCATTTGGACCATAGGTTCTCGGGGATCTCGCGGCGCGAGAAGATCGAGTTGATGCGCGGGCGCACATAATTAGTGATCCAGTTCATCGCGGGCCGGTCCCTGTCATTTGGTCTTAGAGTGTCACTTAAGCGGGGCGCGCCGCAAATGCAATCAGCCGCGCAGCGCAAGCCTTATGGCCAGCCAACTGCACAGCAGGATCAGGAAATCCAGCGGCATGAGCGCCAACACTGCCTCGCTTTCCTTCAGCGAGAACGGATAGGCATAAAGGGCAAGCCCGTCAAAGCGGCCCTGTGGCGCGGCGACAAGGATCGCACTGACATTGTTGACCAGATGCAGGGCCACGGCGGGGGCAAGCGTGCCGAACCTTGCCGTCAGGTCGCCTGCGGCCAGAGCAAAGACAGTCGCCCAGCCCGCCACCAGCCACGATGTTGCGCCGTGGCTTGCCGGATCGAAATGCAGCATGCCGAAGACGATCGACGGCAGCGCCAGCCAGACGATGGGCGAGGCGAAGCGCGCGGCCAACTGACTTTGGAGATACCCGCGAAAGACCACCTCTTCGGCCAGCACCTGAAGAAACAGCGCCAGCAGTGCCAGCGGCAGGAACCTGATCCAGGTGGACAGCGCCAGGTTGGGTGCAAGGTCCATGTTCTCGGGCAGGGGAACGACGATGATCACCGTGTAAAGCATCACGAGCGCCACAAGGGCGCGGCGGAATTGCCAGAGCGCGGGCGCGACCGGGCCGATGACGCTTGGCAGGCTGCGCCGGTGCACGCGCCAGAGGCTGATGGCCAGCGCGGCGATCAGGAGGGCGAAGATGAACAGGTTGACCAACACCCCCGCGGGGGTTGTCGCGCGCTCGACACCGGGGGCGATCCGCGCCCAGACCTCGGCCCCGAACAGCACGGGCAAGGCCAGCGAATAGATGACGCTCAGGATCAGGAACAGCACTACCGTCACGGCGATGCCCGCCATCAGCCGCCCAAGCCCAGCCGAGGGCCGCGCCGGGGCAACAAGGGTTTCATGAGCCGCGTACCGCATGGCCGCGACGCTAGCGGGCGGCGCGCGGCGATGCAATCGGCTTGCCCCGCCTGCGGCTCTGGCCTAGACCGAAATCGAGCTATTACCGGGAGGCCCCAGATGACCAGGATCGACAAATCCAGACTGCCCAGCCGCTATGTGACCGAAGGCCCAGCCCGCGCGCCCCACAGGTCCTATTATTACGCCATGGGCATGACCGAGGACGAGATCCACCAGCCCCTCGTTGGCGTCGCCACCTGCTGGAACGAGGCCGCGCCCTGCAACATTTCGCTCAACCGTCAGGCGCAGGCGGTCAAGATGGGTGTGAAGCAGGCCCGCGGCACCCCGCGCGAGTTCACCACGATCACCGTGACCGACGGCATCGCCATGGGTCATGAGGGCATGCGCTCCAGCCTCGCCTCGCGCGAGGTGATTGCGGATTCTGTGGAACTGACCATGCGCGGGCATTGCTATGACGCGCTCGTGGGGCTGGCGGGCTGTGACAAGTCGCTGCCCGGCATGATGATGGCGATGGTGCGGCTCAACGTGCCCTCGGTATTCATCTATGGCGGCTCGATCCTGCCCGGAAAGGCACCGCAACTGCCCGAGATCCCCGAGGACTTCCGCACCCGCGACCTGACCGTGCAGGACATGTTCGAGGCCGTCGGCCGACATCAGAACGGCACGCTGTCGGACAAGGCGCTGGAGATGCTCGAGCGTGTGGCCTGCCCCTCTGCGGGTGCCTGCGGCGGCCAGTTCACCGCCAACACCATGGCCTGCGTCTCAGAGGCGATCGGCCTTGCACTGATGAATTCGAGCGGCATGCCCGCCCCTTATGAAAGCCGCGACCAATATGCCGAGGCGTCGGGTCAGGCGGTCATGGCGCTTCTGGAAAAGAACATCCGCGCCCGTGACATCGTCACGCTCAAATCCCTGCAGAACGCCGCGCGCGTCGTGGCCTGCACCGGCGGCAGCACCAATGCCGGGCTGCACCTGCCGGCGATTGCCCATGAGGCGGGGATCGACTTCTTCCTTGATGACGTCTGCGAGATCTTCCGCGACACGCCCTATTTCGTCGATCTCAAACCGGGCGGGCAGTTCGTCGCCAAGGATCTCTACGACGCGGGTGGTATTCCGGTGGTGATGAAGGAACTGCGCAAGGCGGGCCTCATCCACGAGGATTGCATGACCGCCACGGGCCGCGCCATCGGCGAGGAGTTGGACCTGATCGAGCGTGAGGCCGATGGCCGGGTGATCTATCCCATCGAAACGCCGATCACGAGAACCGGTGGTGTCGTCGGCCTCAAGGGCAATCTCGCCCCCGATGGTGCCATCGTGAAGGTGGCGGGGATCGCCGAAGAACATCAGGTCTTTACCGGCCCCGCGCGGGTGTTCGAATGTGAAGAAGACGCCTTCGAGGCGGTCAAGGCCCGGCAATACGAGGAGGGCGAGGTGATCGTCATCCGCAACGAGGGGCCTGCCGGCGGGCCGGGGATGCGCGAGATGCTCGCGACCACGGCGGCACTGTCGGGGCAGGGCATGGGCAAAAAGGTCGCGCTGATCACGGATGGCCGTTTCTCGGGGGCGACGCGTGGTTTCTGCGTCGGTCATGTCGGGCCGGAGGCGGCGCAGGGCGGGCCGATCGCGCTCATCAGGACCGGCGACATGATCACGATCAACGCGATCACCGGCACATTGTCGGTGGACCTCAGCGACGAGGATCTGACGAAACGCAAGGCCGAATGGACAGGCCCGCGCGAGACGCTTTACGCTTCGGGCGCGCTGTGGAAATACGCGCAGCTTGTCGGTCCGACCCATGAGGGCGCGGTCACCCATCCGGGCGCCAAACACGAGCGGCATGTCTATATGGACCTCTGAGGCAAAGGCCGCGCGCGCACTTGCCGGTTTGCTGCTTCTGTCCGCCTGTCTGGAGACGGGCGAGACGCAGAAACCGGCGGTGCGGGCGGTGGCTCTTGGGGGCGGCGCAGTGGTGCTTGACGCCCCGCGCGGATATTGCATCGACCCCGACAGCCTGCGCCAAAGCTCCGGTCGCGTGGCGCTTCTGGCCTCTTGCGTGAGTTTGACGGGCGTGCCGGGTATCGTGGTCGCACCGGCGGTGATGACCGTGTCGGTTCTGCCCCATGCCGCCGCGGCGCCTACCCCCGAAAGCCTTGCCCGCCCGCTGGCTCCGGCACGGATCGGGGCCAGCGGGACGCAAGACGGTCTTGTCTATGTGCAGATCCTCGAGGGCGGCGAGGCGGTCTTGCCGGGGGGAGATCCGCGCCACTGGCGAGGCGCGCGGATCGTCGCGGGGCATCTGGCCGGGCTTGCGGTCTATGCGCCCGAGGGCAGTTCGCTCACCGGCCCTGACGGGCGCGGCTTGCTGCGCGACCTTGCCGCGGGGTTGAGTGCGCGCGCCATCGTGCCCGCCATCCGATAGCAAAGGCCATTCGTCGGATTGTTTCCCGTTTCGGATTAATGCTATGCCAAGACCTGACATGGTAACAGTCCGGTGCCCGCCTGCGGGAAACCCGGCAAGGATCCGCTCTGCATGAAAATTCTCGACATGTTCCTGCATCGGCGCGTTATGCGCACCTGGCGTCGGGCGGCGATCCAGGCCCCGGCCATGACTCTGGGTGAGTTGCGGCAAGTGCGGGCGCAGGGACGCAAACTCGGCCATTACATCAACGAGACGCTGGCCGTGGCCGACAGTCGGCTGGCCCTGCCACTGGTCGGTTCCAACGCCTTTCCACGCCCTCACGGCACCGACTGGGCCTGGCGGCCCGAAGTCTGGCGGCTGCCTTTGCCCTGTCCGGGCAAGGCTTCTGTTCCGTCGAAATCCATGCTTGGGCGTGAGGTGACTGTGTTTCATGATTGCACCCGGTCCGAGCTGTCGCTGCGGCAGGTGCGCAACAGGCGCGCGGCGGATCTTGCGCCCTATGGCCTCAGGATGGATGTCTTTGCCTTTGACGGCTCGTTCCTGTCTCTGGTCGTGGACCTGCCGCAAGAGGCGACCGAGGGGCTGACAAGGCGGCACCTGATTCGCCTCGATACCATTGTCGAGATGGAAAAGCCGCTGGAAATCTTTGCCCGGCTCAACATCCGTCATGGCCCCAATACCGAGCAGATCGTCCGCGAATTGCCGCTGAAGGAAGAGGAGATCATGGTGGAATTCGATCTCGCCTATTCCAACCTCAACGAAAAGCGGATCGAGCGGGCCTGGATTGACCTGATCTTCGAGAATCCGCAGATGAGCGAGGTGATCCTGCGCGATGTGACCCTGGGCCGCCGCCCGCGCGCGGCACTTTGAGGAGAGATGGTATGAGCGAGTTGAAGCTGGTCAAGACCCGGCTCTTCGAGGGCCTGTGGGAGGGCGTGCTCTCGGGCGAAACCGAGGGCCTGCCCGAGATCGAGGTCACGCATCTGCAAGAACCGGTGCCGGGGGTCGAGGTGATCGCACGCCCCGAAGGGGATTGGGTGGTGCGCGTGCCGGTGCCGGCCGAAAGGATCGCCGACGGCGTGCAGAGCTTTGTCATCCGCGATCGCCGCAGCGGGCAGGTGCTCGACAGTTTCACGTTGCTTGCTGGCGATGCGCTCAGCTACGACATCCGCGCCGAGATGGCGCTTTTGCGCGAAGAACTGGATCTTCTCAAGCGCGCCTTCCGGCGGCATTGCCTCGACACAATGTAAGATTCGTGGCGCGTCGCGCCCGAACCCGAACACACGCCCCGGTCTTGTCAGAGGGAGGGGAAGTTCAACCCAACACGCTAGAAAAGGCTCCCCTGATCGGGTGGCGGCTCTTTCTGTCTTGGTGCTGATTTGCCCGTCGCAAGCGCCAGCTTGCCGTCGCTGAACTCGATTTCCAGCGCCTTGGCCGCTTCCGCCGCCTTGCGCGTCGTCACCAGCGCACCATCACCGCGAACCACCGCATAGCCGCGCGCCAGAGTGGCGCGATATCCCAGGGTTTCGCGCAGCCGGTCGAGTGCTGCAAGGCGGTCACGCCGCGTGCCCAGATCACGCCGCGCGGCCTCGGCAAAACGTTGCGAGAGCCGGTCGAGGTCGCGCCCCTTTTGCACGATGTCTCGTCCGAGAGCGTGGATATTGAGCCGTGCCGCCGTCGCCATCAGGCGGCGGCGGTCCGCCTCTACTGCGCGCCGCAAAAGCGCGGGCCGCAGCGCACCCGCGCTTTCAGACAGCCGCACGCGCCGCATCTGCACCGAACGGATGAGCGCGGCGGGCAGGCGCTCGCCCCAGGTGTCGAGCCGCTGACGCGCGCCATCCAGCAACGTCTCGGGGCGTGGCAGGGCGCGCGAGAGATCGCGCAGCCGCTGACCGCGCAGCGCGATGGCCTGTCCCTGCGCGTGCGTCAGCCGCGCGCCCTGCCCCTCGAGCCATGTCAGCAACTCAAGCCGCACCGGCACCGCCAGTTCTGCCGCCGCCGTCGGCGTCGGCGCACGCTTGTCGGCGGCATGGTCGATAAGCGTGGTGTCGGTCTCGTGCCCCACGGCGGAGATCAGAGGAATCGTGCTCTCGGCGGCGGCGCGTACGACGATCTCCTCGTTGAAGCCCCAGAGATCCTCGACCGAGCCGCCCCCGCGCGCCACGATCAACAGGTCGGGACGCGGCAGCGTCCCGCCCGGCACCAGCGCGTTGAAACCGCGGATCGCGCGCGCCACCTCCGCTGCGCAATTCTGCCCCTGCACAGCCACCGGCCACACCAGCACCTTGCGCGGAAACCGCTCGCGCAGCCGGTGCAGGATGTCGCGGATCACCGCGCCAGAGGGCGAAGTCACCACACCGATCACCTCGGGCAGGTAGGGCAGCGGCTTCTTTCGGGATGCGTCAAACAACCCCTCGGCGGCCAGCATCGCCTTGCGCTTTTCCAGCATCGCCATGAGCGCGCCGGCACCTGCGGGCACCATGTCCTCGATGATGAGTTGATAGCGCGACTGGCCGGGGAAGGTGGTCAGGCGTCCGGTGGCGATCACCTCCATACCCTCTTCCGGCTCAACGGTCAGGCGCGCGGCCACGCCTTTCCAGATGATAGCGGACAGCACCGCGCGGTCATCCTTGAGGTCGAGATAGACATGGCCCGAGCGCGGGCGAGAGATGCGCCCCAACTCGCCGCGCACGCGAACATGGGCGAACTCGCCCTCGATCACGCGTTTGACCGCGCCGGAAATCTCGGACACAGAAAATGCGGGTGCATTACCGCCCGTGCCGCTTTCCTCGATCAGATCGGACATGTGCGCTTCCCCGTCTTGTGTCCCGTGCCGCCTGACCCTAGAACGCAGCACAGCCGAGGCCAAGGGAGCGTGTGCCATGAACATCCTCATTCTGGGCGGGGGGGGGCGCGAGCACGCGCTCGCCTGGGCCGTGTTGCAGAATCCCAAATGCGACCGGCTGATTGTCGCGCCGGGCAATGCGGGAATTGCGCAGATCGCCGAATGCGCCACGCTCGACATCCTTGACGGCGGCGCGGTCGCGGCCTTCTGCGAGGAAGAGGCGGTGGATTTCGTCATCGTCGGACCCGAGGCACCATTGGCTGCGGGCGTGGCGGACCGGCTGCGCGAGGCGGGCGTGCTGGTTTTCGGCCCCTCTCAGGCGGCGGCGCGGCTGGAGGCATCCAAGAGCTTTACCAAGGCGATCTGCGACGCGGCGGGCGCGCCGACAGCGGCGTATCGCCATTTCACCGACGTGCAAGCGGCGCGAGACTATGTGCAGGCCCAGGGCGCGCCGATCGTGGTCAAGGCCGACGGGCTGGCCGCCGGCAAGGGCGTGATCGTGGCCGAGACCGAAGGACAGGCGCTTGCCGCGCTTGACGATATGTTCGGCGGCAGCTTTGGCGCGGCGGGGGCCGAGGTGGTGATCGAGGAGTTCATGGCAGGCGAGGAGGCGTCGTTCTTCGTGCTTTGCCACGGCGAAACGGCGCTGACCATCGGCACGGCACAGGACCACAAGCGCGTGGGCGAGGGCGATACGGGGCCGAATACCGGCGGCATGGGGGCCTATTCGCCCGCTCCCGTGATGACGCCAGAGGTCACGAGGCGTGCACTCGACGAGATCGTGCGCCCGGTTCTGGCCGAGATGGCACGGCGCGGCACGCCCTATTCGGGGGTTCTGTTCGTCGGTCTGATGATCGCGGACGGCGCGCCCAGGCTGGTCGAGTTCAACGTGCGTTTCGGTGATCCGGAATGTCAGGCGCTGATGATGCGGCTTGGCGGGCAGGCGCTCGACCTGATGCAGGCCACAGCCGAGGGGCGGCTGGCGGAAATGACAGTCAACTGGGCCGAGGATCATGCGATCTGCGTGGTGATGGCGGCCACGGGCTATCCGGGTGATTATGAGAAGGGAAGCGTCATCGGCGGTGTCGAGGACTGCCCGGAGGACAGCTTTCACCAGGTGTTCCATGCAGGCACCGCGCGCAAGGACGGTCAATTCGTGGCGAATGGCGGACGGGTTCTGGGGGTGACCGCGCGCGGGGCAAACCTGCGCGAGGCCGCCGACCGTGCCTATGGCATGGTGGACCGGATCGACTGGGCGCAGGGCTTTTGCCGCCGTGACATCGGCTGGCGCGCGCTTCAACTCGCGTAGTCCGACCCCTCGGCGTCGAGAAGGGCCTTCAACTCGGCCAGGTGGCGCTCGGCCTGACCGGGATAGTCCTCAAGCTCGCGCGCGGTCTTTTCGGCCACCTCGTCGGAGAGCACGCGCAGGGGCTGCCCGGTCTGGAGCGCACGGATATAGGTCTCGGCGGCGCGCTCGAAATAATAGAGCCGGTTGAAGGTCTCGGCCACCGTGTCGCCGATCACCATGACCCCGTGATTGCCCATGATCATCACGGTCTGTTTCGGGTCGTGGAAAAGCCGCGCACAGCGCGCGCCCTCATCCTCGAAGGCAAGCCCGCCATATCCCTCGTCGATCACATGCCGGTTGAAGAAGGTCGCACAGTTCTGGTCGATGGGCGGCAGGCGGCTGTCGGCGAGGCTTGCCAGGACCGTGGCGTGAATGGAATGCACATGCATGGCGCAGCGGGCGTGCGGGCAATGCCGATGCAGCCCGCCATGCAGCCCCCAGGCGGTTGGATCCGGCGCGTCGGGCCCCTCTAGCGTGTCGGGGTCATTGGCATCGACGAGGATCAGGTCGCTCGCGCGGATGCGGGCGAAATGCATCTGGTTGGGGTTCATCAGGAATCGCGTGCCATCGTCGTTGACCGACAGGCTGAAATGATTGGCCACTGCCTCGTGCATATTGAGCCGCGCGGTCCAGCGAAAGGCGGCGGCAAGGTCCACCCGCTCCTGCCAGTGATCCATGTTGGGGCGCAGGCTGGTCACGGTCATGTCAGGCTCCTCATTGTCGTTCAGCAGGCACGTCCCGCACCAGGAGGTTGAGGCCAAGCCCGCGCGGGCGGCTGCCGAAATCGGCCGGTGTGATCGTGTCACAGTCCATGGCTCGGCAGCTTGATTGCGCCTGTGGCCCGTGTCAACCTGTGCGCCGACCCCTTCTGGAAGGACCGCCCCATGACCACCCCGATGCTCAGCCCGCCCGCGCGGGCACCGCTTGCCTTTACCGAGGCGCGCCCGGCGGTGGATATGCTCTGCGCCCTCTACGGGGAGGCCACGGCGTTTCTGACCGCGCGCTTTGACGAGGCGTTGCGGGGCAGGCTGTCCGCCGCCCGCGTGCGCGCCTTCTATCCCGAAATCCGGCTTGTCACCACGAGCCATGCCAAGATCGACAGCCGGCTCAGCTTTGGCCATGTGCCCAATCCCGGCACCTATGCGGCGACGATCACGCGGCCGGACCTGTTTCGTGGCTATCTCGAACAGCAGGTGGCGCTTTTGCTCGACAATCACGGCGTGCCGGTGACGGTGGGGTTCTCGGACACGGCCATGCCAGTGCATTTCGCCGTCGCCGCCGGGCAGGGGCCGGGCGTGCCACAGGAGGGGGCGGCGGAATTTCCGCTGCGCGACATCTTCGACGTGCCCGACCTTGCGGCAATCAACGATCATATCGTCAACGGCACATGGGCGGGGACGGGCGCGCGCCCGCTTGCGCCTTTCACCGCGCAGCGGGTGGATTATTCGCTGGCGCGACTCGCGCATTACACGGCTACCGATCCGGCGCATTTCCAGAATTACGTGCTGTTCACCAACTATCAGTTCTATGTCTCGGAATTCGAGGCCTTCGCCCGCCTTGCCCTGGCTGACCCCGACAGCGGCTATACCGCCTTCGTAAGCACCGGCAATGCCGAGATCACAACGCCCGACGGAACCCTGCCCGTGCCAGAGCGCCTGCCGCAGATGCCCGCCTATCACCTCAAGCGCGCGGATGGGTCCGGGATCACCCTGGTGAATATCGGGGTGGGGCCGTCGAACGCCAAGACCGCGACCGATCATGTCGCGGTGCTGCGACCCCATGCCTGGGTGATGGTGGGTCATTGCGCGGGGCTGCGCAATTCGCAATCCTTGGGCGATTTCGTTCTGGCCCATGCCTACCTGCGCGAGGACCGCGTGCTTGACGCCGATCTTCCCGCCTGGGTGCCGATCCCGGCGCTCGCCGAGATCCAGATCGCGTTGCAGGAGGCGGTGGCAGCCGAAACGCAGCTTGAGGGGTTCGACCTCAAGCGGATCATGCGCACCGGCACCGTGGCCAGCGTGGACAATCGCAACTGGGAACTGCGCGATCAGTCCGGTCCGGTGCAGCGCCTCAGCCAGTCCCGCGCCATCGCGCTCGACATGGAAAGCGCCACGATCGCGGCCAACGGGTTTCGCTTCCGGGTGCCCTATGGCACGCTGCTTTGCGTCTCGGACAAGCCGTTGCAGGGCGAGTTGAAGCTGCCGGGCATGGCCTCGGAATTCTACCAGAGCCAGGTCGGACGTCACCTGATGATCGGGATTCGCGCGATGGAATCGCTGCGCCGGATGCCGCTCGAACGCATCCACAGCCGCAAATTGCGCAGCTTTGAAGAGACAGCCTTTCTCTGAAAACGCGAAAATCCGCACAAAATAAGTGAAAACCCCTTGCTTTTGCCCCCAATACGTTGTGTTTGACCACATCATCACGTTTAATTGCGGGTGCGAGGCCCCAGGTACGGGCAGTGATACGAAGGAGACCTGAAAATGGCGAAACCGATGACAAAGACCCAGCTTGTGGCCGCTCTGGCCGAGGAAATGGGCAGTGACAAGAAAACCGCCGGCGGCGCGCTCGACGCGCTGATCTCGGTAATCACGCGCGAAGTGTCGGGTGGCGGCGCCGTGACCCTGCCCGGCGTGGGCAAGATCTATTGCCGCGAACGCGCCGAGCGCATGGTGCGCAATCCGGCCACCGGAGAACAAATGAAAAAGCCCGCCGACAAGCAGGTCAAGATGACCATCGCCAAGGCGCTCAAGGACAGCGTCAACGGCTGAGCATGCGCGCCGCCCGGCGCGCCGGGCGGCCCGTCGCACGCCAAGGTCAAATCTTTCCTTGCCCTTTGCGCGCCCCTCTCTTATAGAACCGCAATCCGCGTTCCCCCGCCTGGCGGGGGATTCGCGTGTTGCAATCCCATCCACCGGGGAACGGGTGACCCTGAGCCAAATGTCAGGGGCCAGCCGGTGTATTGAGAAAGGAAGAGGCGATGAACGCCAGCGAACTGCGTGACAAGACCCCGGACCAGCTCCGGGAAGAGCTTGTCCGGCTCAAGAAAGAGCAATTCAACCTGCGCTTCCAGGCGGCTACCGGCCAGCTTGAGAACCCCGCGCAGATGCGCCGTGCCCGCCGCGAGGCCGCGCGTGTCAAGACGATCCTCAATGAAAAGGCCCGCACCGCGGCCGCCGAGCAGGGAGCCTGACCCATGCCCAAACGTATCCTGCAAGGCACCGTAACCTCGGACGCCAATGCCCAGACCGTGACCGTCTCGGTCGAGCGCCGCTTCAAGCACCCCGTGCTTCAGAAGACCATCCGCAAGTCCAAGAAATACCGGGCCCACGACGAGAACAACACCTTCAAGAAGGGTGACGCGGTTCGAATCATCGAATGTGCGCCGAAATCCAAGACGAAACGCTGGGAGGTGCTGGAGGCCTGATCCTTCGCACCATCCGGTTTGATCGAAACCCTGGGGGAATGAACAAGAACAGCCCCCACAGGTCGGGAGAAACCCAATGATCCAGATGCAGACCAATCTGGATGTTGCTGACAACTCCGGCGCACGCCGGGTTCAGTGCATCAAGGTCCTCGGCGGCTCTCACCGCCGTTATGCCTCGGTCGGCGACATCATCGTGGTGTCGGTGAAAGAGGCCATTCCGCGCGGTCGCGTGAAGAAAGGCGACGTGCGCAAGGCCGTCGTCGTGCGCACCGCCAAGGAAGTCCGTCGTGAAGACGGCACCGCCATCAAGTTCGACCGCAACGCCGCCGTGATCCTCAACAATGCGGGCGAGCCCATCGGCACCCGTATCTTCGGGCCGGTCGTGCGCGAATTGCGCGCCAAGAACTTCATGAAGATCATCTCGCTCGCCCCGGAGGTGCTGTAAGATGGCCGCTAAACTGAAAAAGGGCGACAAGGTTGTCGTGCTCGCCGGTAAGGACAAGGGCCAGCAGGGCACCATCCTCAGCGTCGACCCCAAGGCTGGCAAGGCCGTTGTCGAAGGCGTGAACATGGCGATCCGCCACACCCGCCAGAGCCAGTCGAGCCAGGGTGGCCGCATCCCCAAGGCGATGCCGATCGACCTGAGCAATCTCGCCATGCTCGACAAGAATGGCAAACCCACCCGCGTCGGTTTCAAGATCGACGGCGACAAGAAGGTGCGTTTCGCCAAGACCACGGGGGACGTGATCGATGCTTGATACCGCAACCTATACCCCGCGCCTCAAGGCGCACTTCCGCGAGGTCATCAAGCCTGCTCTGAAAGAAGAGTTCGGCTACAAGAACGACATGCAGATCCCGCGTCTGGACAAGATCGTGCTCAACATCGGCTGCGGTGCCGAGGCGGTGCGCGACTCGAAAAAGGCCAAGTCGGCGCAGGAAGACCTCAGCACCATCGCTGGCCAGAAGGCCGTGACCACGCTTGCGCGCAACTCGATCGCCGGGTTCCGTGTCCGCGAGGGGATGCCGATGGGGGCCAAGGTCACGCTGCGCGGCGACCGGATGTATGACTTCCTCGATCGCCTGATCACCGTGGCCATGCCACGCGTCCGCGACTTCCGTGGCGTGTCGGGCAAGTCCTTCGACGGGCGTGGCAACTATGCCATGGGCCTCAAGGAACATATCGTTTTCCCCGAAATCAACTTCGACAAGGTCGACGAAGTTTGGGGGATGGACATCATCATCACAACCACGGCGCAGACCGACGCTGAAGCCAAGGCGCTGTTGAAGCATTTCAACATGCCCTTCAACAGCTGAGCCGGGGGAGGATAGATTAATGGCTAAGAAATCCATGGTCGAGCGCGAGAAGAAGCGCCAGAAACTGGTGGCGCGCGATGCCGCCAAGCGCGCCGCGCTCAAGGTGATCATCAGCGATCAGTCCAAGCCGATGGAGGAGCGGTTCCGCGCCTCCCTCAAGCTTGCGCAACTGCCGCGCAACGGCTCGGCCACGCGGCTTCACAACCGCTGCCAGCTCACGGGGCGTCCGCACGCCTATTATCGCAAGCTCAAGGTCAGCCGGATCATGCTGCGCGAGCTGGGTTCCGCCGGGCAACTGCCTGGTGTCGTGAAATCGAGCTGGTAAGGAGGGCAGAGATATGAACGATCCTATCGGCGATATGCTCACCCGTATCCGCAACGCGCAGATGCGCGGCAAGTCCACAGTGCGCACACCCGCGTCCAAGATGCGTGTGCGCGTGCTCGATGTGCTGGCTTCCGAGGGCTATATCCGTGGCTATGATATGAGCACGGATGACAATGGCCACGCCGCCATCGAGATCAGTCTCAAGTATTTCGAGGGCACCCCGGTGATCCGCGAGATGAAGCGGGTCTCCAAGCCCGGCCGCCGCGTCTACATGGGCGTAAAGGACATTCCGTCGGTCCGTCAGGGCCTCGGCGTGTCGATTGTCTCCACCCCCAAGGGTGTGATGTCGGATGCAGCAGCGCGCGCCGCCAATGTCGGTGGCGAAGTGCTCTGCACGGTATTCTGAGGAGGCTGCGCGAATGTCTCGTATCGGCAAGAAACCCGTGGACCTGCCCGATGGCGTCTCTGCCTCGCTCTCGGGGCAGATCATCGAGGTGAAGGGCCCCAAGGGCACCAAGACCTTTACTGCCACCGACGACGTCACGATCACCATCGCCGATGGCCAGATCGCGGTGACGCCGCGCGGCAAGTCCAAGCGCGCGCGCCAGCAATGGGGCATGACCCGCACGGTCATCGCCAACATGGTGCACGGTGCCAAGGACGTGTTCAAGAAAGAGCTGGAAATTCGCGGCGTGGGCTACCGTGCTGCGATTCAGGGCAATGTGCTCAAGCTCAATCTCGGTTACTCGCATGACGTGGATTTCACGATCCCCGACGGTGTGACCGTGACGGCGCCCAAGCAGACCGAACTGGTCGTGGAAGGCACCGATAAGCAGCTCGTCGGTCAGGTCGCGGCCAATATCCGCGACTGGCGCCGTCCCGAACCCTACAAGGGCAAGGGCATCCGCTACAAGGACGAGTATATCTTCCAGAAGGAAGGCAAGAAGAAATAAGGACGCGACAGATGGCAAACAGCAAGAGAAAACTGTTCCAGAAACGCCGCCTGCGCGTTCGGAACAAACTGCGGAAAGTGAATGCGGGGCGCGTGCGCCTCTCGGTTCACCGGTCCAACAAGAACATCAGTGCGCAGCTCATCGACGATGTGCAGGGCGTGACGCTGGCTTCGGCCTCGACCCTCGAGAAGGATCTGGGCCTTGTCGGCAAATGCACGGTCGAGGCGGCGGCCAAGGTCGGCGAGCTCATCGCCGAACGGGCGAAGAATGCCGGCGTCACCGAGGCCTATTTCGACCGTGGCGGCTTTCTGTTTCATGGCCGGGTCAAGGCCGTGGCAGATGCCGCGCGCGATGCCGGCCTGAAGATCTGAGGAGACGAGAGATATGGCAAGAGAAGACAACCGCCGCGACCGTCGCGACCGCGAGGAAGCTCCGGAATTCGCCGATCGTCTCGTTGCGATCAACCGCGTCAGCAAGACCGTGAAGGGCGGCAAGCGCTTCGGCTTTGCTGCGCTCGTGGTCGTGGGCGATCAGAAGGGCCGCGTGGGCTTTGGCAAGGGCAAGGCCAAGGAAGTTCCCGAGGCCATCCGCAAGGCCACCGAAGCGGCCAAGCGCGCCATGATGCGCGTTCCGCTGCGCGAGGGCCGGACGCTGCATCACGACATCGAGGGCCGCCATGGCGCGGGCCGCGTGGTGATGCGCACCGCGCCGCACGGGACCGGCATCATCGCCGGGGGCCCGATGCGCGCCGTGTTCGAGATGTTGGGCGTTCAGGACGTGGTCGCGAAATCGACCGGCTCGCAGAACCCCTACAACATGATCCGCGCCACGCTGGACGGTCTCCGCAAGGAGACCAGCCCGCGCATGGTGGCGCAGCGCCGTGGCAAGAAGGTGGCCGATATCCTGCGCAAGGATGACGCCCCGGTTGCCGAAGCGGCAGACGCGTAAGGAGACCGGAACATGGCAAAAACCATCGTCGTCAAGCAGATCGGCTCGCCGATCCGCCGCCCGGACATTCAGCGCCGCACGCTGATCGGGCTGGGGCTCAACAAGATGCACAAGACCCGCGAGCTTGAGGATACCCCCTCGGTGCGCGGCATGGTCAACAAGATCCCGCATCTCGTTCAGATCATCGAAGAAAAAGAGTAAGGTTGGGTGAACCATCCTGAAAAGGCGCCCCGGCCCCAAAGGCCGGGGCGCCTTACGTTATACCATTACGCGATTCCTTTGTCGCGCTGCCCGCGTCGCCCTTGAGCGTGCTACTTTCCCGTTGCGTCCGGGCGCTGGCGTGCCGTCGGCGCGTTCGCGCGGCAAGCCGCGCCCGCTCAGGGAGGAGCCTCGATGACTCATTATGCTGGTGGATGCAGCCATATCCACACCCATGTCGATCACGAACCGGTCGACAACCACACCTGTCACTGTTCGGTCTGCAAGGGCGTGACCGGGCAGGACACCACCCATGTCGTGTTCTTCCGCCACGGCGATGTGGTGGTCGATAACGAGGCCGGACTCAAGCGCCAGCCCTTCAACGCCAAGAACCCCGACGGCCCGCTTGAGCTCTGCACCTGCGGTGAATGTGGCGCACCGATCATGCTCGACGACAAGCAGCGGCGAATCCGTGTCATCGTGCCCAACCTCATGGGCTATGGCGACCAGATCGCGCCCGCTCCTTATCACGCTTTCTACGACCCCGCGAGCGGCGTGCCGCGCCCGAATGACGGGCGACCCGTCTACGAGGGGTTGCGCCCGGATTTCACCTGGCCCGAACCGGTGTGATTGCAAGATGGCTTATGCCGGGTTGTGGCCCGGCATAAGCCACATCTGCCCGATGAGCGCGCATCCGAGTGTCTCGCGCAGCGCAACGACCAGTTCCCCCACCGTCTCGGTCGCCACGTAAAGCCCGCCGGTGGCATCCGATAGACATTTGGCCACCGTCTGCCCGTCAAAAAGGGTGGCCTCGGGGCTGTTCCACGAGAACGGATCATGCACCACGCGAAAGCCGATTACATGCACGGTGAGGCCGGGCCGCTCCGCCGCTAGCCGGGCGCCAAGCGCGCAGGGTGTGCCGCCGCAGGTTTCGTTGCCATCGGTGACCAGCACCACGATACCTTCCGGCCCCAGCACCTCAATCGCCGCCGCCACTGAACCCGCCAGCGGTGTCAGCCCGCCGGGCGAGAGCGCATCGATCCCATCGGCCACCGCCGCCCCGGCATCGGCCATGGGCGCAAAGTGCAGCGTGACGCCCGAACAACCATCCGCACCCTCCGGCCCGTAGGTCAGAAGGCCGATCCGGCGCAGCGGTTCAATCCCGGGCAGGGCGCGGTGCACCGCCTGGCGCGCCTCGACGATCCGTGTGGGTGCGGTCGGATCATGGCCAAGCTCGCCCATCGAGGCCGAACCGTCAAAGACCAGCATCGCATCGCGCGTGCATCCCGCCGAGGCGACATCAGAGGGCAGGGCGGCCATCAGGCCAAGGGCAAGGGGCAGCGCGCGCATCGGGTCTCCTCCGGGTGCCGTTAATGTAAACCCCGCGCCTGCCCGGTCCAGATCAAACCCGCGTGAGGTGCAGCCCGTCGGGCGGCGACGCGAGAGGCGCGCTTGCCCCCCGCTGCCCCGCGCCATAGACTCTGCCCATGACCGTGATCGACTATTATTACTCGGCCCATTCCGCCTATGCCTGGCTCGGGGCGCGGCGGCTCTACGAGATCTGCGACGCCCATGGCGTGCGGCTTGTTCACAAGCCGATCGAGCTGTCTCCGGTGATCGAGGCGGCGGGCGGGCGGCCTTTCGCCGCGCGAACGCAGGCGCATGTGGATTACTTCTTCGGGCGCGAGATCGAACGCTGGTCCGAACTGCGCGATGTCGAGATTATCCGCCACCGCCCCACCTATCACGACGCGCCGCTCGCGCTAGCCAGCGGCGCGATCATCGCCGCCGAGGAGGGGGCCGATGCGCTTTCCTATGCCATCCTTCAGGCGCATTGGCGCGATGATGCTGACATCTCTGATCCTGCGGCTTTGGCCCCGCTCATCGCCGGGTGCGGCCTGGATCCCGACACGATTCTGAGCGCCGCGTGCACCGATGCCATACAGACAATATACTGATCGAATACGGCCGAGGCCATCGCCCTGCCGGTCTTCGGCTCGCCCACTTATGTCGTGGCGGGCGATCCGTTCTACGGGCAGGACCGGCTGGAAATGTTAGAGCGCGCGCTTGCCGCCCCCTTTGCCCCGTCGCGCTGGCGCAATCCGCCGGTCGGTGGATAACCCCGCGCGCAGCCTCTTGCATTCTTCAGGTCGAGCGCGTATAGCCCACGCTCATTCCGCCGGTCCGGCCAGTAGTGGCATGCCGAGGCTGGCGAATCTACCGACCGAAAGAGGAGCCGGAAATGCCCAAGATGAAGACCAAATCGAGTTGCAAGAAGCGGTTCAAGGTGTCCGCTACCGGAAAGATCATAACCGCTCAGGCCGGTAAGCGGCACGGCATGATCAAGCGGACCAACAAATTCATCCGCAACGCGCGTGGCACCACCACGCTCAGCAAGGCTGATGAGCAGATCATCAAGCCGATGATGCCCTACGCGCGCTAAGGAGGATTTGAAACATGTCACGCGTCAAAGGTGGGACCGTTACCCACGCCCGTCACAAGAAAGTCCTCAAGGCGGCAAAAGGCTATTACGGCCGTCGCAAGAACACCTTCAAGGTGGCCGCCCAGGCGGTGGACAAGGCCAATCAATACGCTACGCGCGACCGCAAGGTGCGCAAGCGGAATTTCCGCGCGCTCTGGATCCAGCGGATCAACGCCGCCGTGCGTGCCCATGACGAGGGGCTGACCTATTCGCGCTTCATCAACGGCCTGGCTCTTGCCGGGGTCGAGGTGGACCGCAAGGTTCTGGCCGATCTAGCGGTGCACGAACCGGCGGCATTCGGCGCTATCGTCGATCAGGCCAAGCAGGCGCTCGCTGCCTGAACAAAGACACGAACGAGGGACTTGAGACCGCCGCCCGGCGTCAGAGCCGGGCGGCGATTTTCGTTTCACGCATCATCGCCAGAGGCAAGCGGCACATAAAGATCGCCGCCTTCGCGGAATTTTTCGGCCATCGCCGCCATGCCCTCTTTCTGTGCCTCGGCGCGGATGTCGTGGCTGATCTTCATCGAGCAGAATTTCGGCCCGCACATCGAGCAGAAATGCGCCACCTTATGCGCCTCTTTCGGCAGGGTCTGATCGTGGAAATCGCGGGCGGTGTCGGGATCAAGCGAGAGGTTGAACTGATCCTCCCAGCGGAATTCGAACCGCGCGCGGGAAAGGGCATCGTCGCGCCGCTGCGCCCCCGGCAAGCCCTTGGCGAGGTCGGCGGCATGGGCCGCGATCTTGTAGGTGATGACGCCGGTTTTCACATCGTCGCGGTCGGGCAGGCCCAGATGTTCCTTGGGCGTGACATAACACAGCATCGCGCAGCCGAACCAGCCGATCATCGCCGCCCCGATGCCAGAGGTGATATGGTCATAACCCGGCGCAATGTCGGTGGTGAGCGGCCCGAGCGTGTAGAACGGCGCCTCGTGACAGCATTCAAGCTGTTTTTCCATGTTCTCCTTGATCTTGTGCATGGCGACATGGCCCGGCCCTTCGATCATCACCTGACAGTCCTTGGCCCATGCGATCTTGGTCAGTTGCCCCAGTGTCTCCAGTTCCGCGAATTGCGCCGCGTCATTGGCATCGGCGATGGAACCGGGGCGCAGCCCGTCGCCCAGTGAAAAGCTCACGTCATATTGGCGGCAGATGTCGCAGATTTCCTCGAAATGCTCATAGAGAAAGCTCTCGCGGTGGTGATGCAGGCACCATTTCGCCATGATCGACCCGCCGCGCGACACGATCCCCGTCACCCGGTCCACCGTCATCGGCACCATATGCAGACGCACGCCCGCGTGGATGGTGAAGTAATCCACGCCCTGTTCGGCCTGTTCGATCAGCGTGTCGCGGAACACCTCCCATGTCAGGTCTTCGGCCACGCCATTGACCTTTTCCAGCGCCTGATAGATCGGCACCGTGCCGATGGGCACGGGGGAATTGCGGATGATCCATTCGCGGGTGTTGTGGATATTGCGCCCGGTCGAGAGGTCCATCACCGTATCAGCACCCCAGCGGATCGCCCAGACCAGCTTTTCCACCTCCTCCTCCATTGACGAGGTGACGGCAGAGGTGCCCATATTGGCGTTGATCTTGACCAGAAAATTGCGACCGATGATCATCGGTTCCAGTTCCGGGTGGTTGATATTGGCCGGGATGATGGCGCGGCCTGCGGCAATCTCGGAGCGCACGAATTCGGGCGTCACATAATCGGGGATGTTCGCGCCCCAGTCGTTGCCGTCGCGGTGACAGGGGGTCAGTTCGCGCAACTGGTTTTCGCGGATGGCCACGAATTCCATCTCGGGCGTGATGATCCCGGCGCGCGCATAGGCCAGTTGCGTCGGTGCCGCGCAGCCCTTGCCGCGCAGGGGGCGGGGCCGCATCGGGAACTCCGGCACGAGCCGGTCACCGCTGACAAATCCGTTATCCTCGGGCTTCACATCGCGCCCTTGATACAATTCCACATCGCCGCGCGCCATGATCCAGTCACGGCGCAGGGGTGGCAGGCCACGGGCGATGTCGGTAGCGGCCTCTGGGTCCGTATATGGCCCGGAACTGTCATAGACGGGCAGGGGGGCCTCACCCGCAGTGGGATGGGTGGAAATCTCGCGCATTGGCACGCGGATATCGGGGTGTAGTGTGCCGGCGACATAGATCTTGCGCGACGCGGGCAGGGGGCCGGTGGTCACGCGCGGGGCGATGACATTGTTCGGAACGTTCAATTTGGTGCTCCTCGAGACACGGTTTCAAAGAGACCAGATGAGCCGTGGCCGGGAAGGTAGGGGGGCACAGGGCCGCGTCCCGTTTTCGGACGAAGGCGCACAATGCGCGCACCCGTCGTCAGCTTCCTACGCCAGTATCAACTGGATCAGGTTCAAAGGGTCGCGTCACCGGCGTTGCCGCCTGTCAGCCTCTCAGTCCCCAAGGCGGGACTCCCCTGCAAGGCTGACGTTAGATCACCGCTCTCCCCGGTTCAAGGGAAAGCGGCGGTGGCTCGTCGGTCTGTCTCTTGTCGAGAAGCACCATTGATTGATAGACCGCAAGAGGCCGGGGCGGCTCAGGTCCCTGGAAAGAAGGTAGAGCATGACGGACAAGGCGCGCGCACGGGTTCTTCTGACCGGCGCCTCGGGGCGGGTCGGGCGGATGGTGCTGCGGCACTGGCCGGGTGGGCGCGCTGCGGTGGTGGCGCAGCATCGCGCGGCGGCACCCGAGGGGGCACTGCTCTGGGATCCGCTGAAGGGGCCGCGCGCGCTTCTCGATCATCAGGCGCAGAGCGGCGCATCGTTCCGGGCGCTGGTGATGCTGGCGGGGGTGGTGCCGGGCGAGGGCCGGGATCTGGCGCAGAACCGGATGCTTGCCGAGGCGATGCTTGAGGCGGCTGACCGCGCGGGCATCACGCGGGTGCTGCTCGCCTCGTCCTCGGCGGTTTACGGGCCGGGCGAGCACCTTGCCGAGGAAGCCCCCTGTGCGCCCGCCAATGCCTATGGCGCGGCCAAGCTCGATATGGAAGCGGCGGGCAGGGCGTGGCGTGATCGGGGGCTTGAGGTCTGCGCATTACGGATCGGGAATGTGGCAGGGGCGGATGCACTGCTTCTGAACGTGGGGCGGGGCGAGGGGGCGATCACGCTTGATGTCTTTGCCGATGGCGAGGGGCCGCTGCGCTCTTATATAGGGCCGCGCACCATGGCCGAGGCGATTGACACGCTGTGCGGGCATGACGGCCTGCTGCCGCCCGTTCTCAATCTTGCTGCGCCGCAGCCTGTGAGCATGGCGTCTCTGGCGTTGGCGGCGGGGGCCGCGATCCAGCCCCGTCCCGCGCCAGAGGCGGCGCATCAGCGCATCACGCTTGATTGCACGCGGCTGGCCAGGCTTCACGGGTTTGCGCCCGAGGATGGCGATCCCGCCGAGATGGTCCGGCAATGGCTTGAAGTGGCGACTTGAACCGTCGCGATCAGCCGCGTCGCAGCACCTGAAATGCCGCCGATGCCCCCCAGCCCGCCGCGATGGCAATGGCCAGCGACATCAGGCCATAAAGCAGCGGCTTTTCACGCGAGAGGGTGAATAGCCAGCGTTCCAGCCCTACCTTGTGCACGTCGATCACTGTCTCCAACCGCGATACAACACGCCCCTCGCGCGTCAGGAAGATGCGGGCGGGATAGGTGCCTTCGGTCAGGTTCGCAGGCAGGCTGATCGCGGTGCGAAACAGCGTCTGTTCGTCAAACGAGACAGTGTTTTCCCGAAGTTGATAGGCGTCCTGTTCGCGGCGGATGCGGATCAGCGCCTCGGTAAAGCGCTCGGCATCCTCGGCCATGCTTGCCGCGCCAACCGAGCGGATCGCACGCGGGATCGAGACGCGGTGGCGCAGATCCTCGGTGGCGCTCAGGACCATGTCGAGCGGCCCGGTGGTGGCGACGGCATAGAATGTGGGCGCCGCGTCGAGTCGCACGGTATCGGTGTTGACCCAGATACCGAAGCGGCGGTCCTTGCGCCGGACGGTCACGGGCAGTGACGGGCCGGCGACGGTGATCACCACATCAAGCGGAATATCGGGAATGGGTGCCTCGCGCTTGACGGCGCCGAATATCAGGATCTCCGAGCCTTCGAACGTGGCGGTGATTGCCACCTTGTCCCTCGACAGCCCCAGCACGACCTCCTCGGCCTTCAAAGGCAGGGCCAGAAGGCTCAGGAGAATGGCCAGACGCAGCATCAGTGTCCCCCCGCGCCGGAGGCGATGGAATACAGCTCCGAGGGTGTCAGCAGCAGATCGAGCGCCAGCTTCGAGCAGACCGCCAGCACCATGATGGCCAGAAGAATGCGCAGTTGTTCGGCCTTCATCCGCGTTCCGATCATCGCCCCGATCTGCGCCCCGATCACCCCGCCGACAAGCAGAAGCACCGCCAGCGCCACATCAACGGTGTAGTTGGTGGTGGCGTGCAGAAGCGTGGTGAAGGCGGTCACGAAGATGATCTGGAAAAGCGAGGTCCCCACGACCACCTTGGTCGGCATGCCCAGAAGGTAGATCATCGCCGGCACCATGATGAAGCCACCGCCGACCCCCATGATCGCGGCGAGGATGCCGACGCTCACCCCCACCAGAACCGGCGGAATGACCGAGATGTAAAGCCCCGAGGTGCGAAACCGCATCTTGAAGGGCAGCCCGTGCACCCAGCCGTGCTTCTTGCGAGCGGGCGGCGCGCCCCGCCGGGTGCGGCGAATCGCACGCAGGCTTTCGACGAACATCATCCCGCCGATCACGCCGAGAAAGACGACATAGCAGAGCTTCACCAGAAGATCGACTTGTCCCAGCGATTTCAGATAGTTGAAGATCACCACGCCGATCGCCGCCCCGATCAGGCCGCCGACGAGCAGCACCGTTCCCATCCTGAGATCCACGGTCTTTCGCCTGAGATGGGCGAGAACCCCGGAAAAGGACGAGGCAACGATCTGATTGGCCTCGGTCGCCACGGCGACGGCGGGTGGAATGCCGATGAAGAACAGCAAGGGCGTCATCAGGAACCCGCCACCCACGCCGAACATGCCCGACAGGATACCCACGATCCCGCCCAGCCCCAGAAGCAGGAAGGCGTTGACCGAAACCTCGGCTATGGGGAGGTAGATCTGCATGGGTATCCATAGCCTTATCTGCATTGGCCATGCAAGCGGGCGCGGCAAGCGCGCCGCCTGGCGGTCGATCAATTCTTGTTATCAGGATTCAGATTTCGTGATTGGTGAACGAATGGGCGCGCGCGGTATCGAAGATCACAGGCTCTTGCGCATCACCACCGCCGCGCGCCCACCCGGATAATAGCCCGCCCGGCGGGCGATTTCCGTGAACCCGGCACCTTTATAGAGCGCCAGCGCTGCCGTGTTGTCCTCGGCCACTTCCAGAAACGCCGTGACCGCGCCGCGCGCGCGGGCCTCTGCGGCAAAGGCTGATAGGCAGGCGCGGGCGCGGCCCTGACGGCGGCAGTCGGGATCGGTGGCGAGAGTGAGAAGTTCCGCCTCATCGGCGATCACGCGCCCAAGGGCAAAGCCGTGCGCGTCGCCGGTGACGAAATTGAGAGGCGAGGCGAGAAGCGCCGTGAACTCGTCTGCCGACCACGCGCGCCCCTCTTCGGCAAAGGCGCGGGCATGGGCCGTGGCGAATGCCTCAGGCGTCATCGAGGATCACCGGCGGCGCGTCGCGGGCGGGCGCGGCATCGGCGGGGCGCAGATAGAGTGGTGCGGGCGGCGGGCCGCCCTCGGGCGCGACTTGTGCAAGCTTCGCGATGAGTTGTGCAAGACACGCCGGGGTGGGCGGTCCGAGCGGATCGGCCACGCTTTCGGCGGGGACAAGCGCCGGGGTGGCAACATGGACCATGCCGCGCGGGGCAGGGACAGCAGGTGTTCCGGTGCCGCCAGAAGCGCGGATTGCGTCGAAGGTGCTTACCCCGATGGCGGGAATCTCGAGTGAGAGGGCGAGGCCGCGCGCGGCGGCCACGGCAATGCGGATACCGGTAAAGTTGCCGGGGCCGATGCCTACGCCGATCCGGGCAAGGTCACGCCATGTGGCACCACCCTCGGCCAGCACCGCCCCCAGCAGCGGCATCAGGCGTTCCGCCTGCCCGCGCCCCATCTCTTCGGCACGCCATGCCAGCACCCGGTCGCCCGCAAGCAAAGCGGCCGCGCAATGCGCGGCCGATGTGTCAAAGCCCAGAACGAGATCGTCAGAGGCCAACCGGGCGCACCTCGGTTACTTCGGGGATGTAATGCCGCAAGAGGTTCTCGATCCCCATCTTCAGGGTGATGGTGGACGAGGGGCAGCCTGCGCAAGCACCCTGCATGTGCAGGTAGACAACGCCGCGCTCGAACCCGTGAAAGGTGATGTCGCCGCCGTCCTGCGCCACGGCTGGACGCACGCGAGTATCAAGCAATTCCTTGATCTGATTGACAATATCTGAATCCTCGCCGCTGTGGGCGGCATGGCCAGAGGCCCCGCCTTCGCCGGTCATCACCGCCTGGCCGGACTGGTAATGCTCCATGATCGCGCCGAGGATGGCGGGCTTTACATGGTCCCATTCGGTGCCATCGCCCTTGGTCACGGTAACGAAATCGTTGCCGAGGAACACGCCCGTGACGCCCGGCACCTTGAAGATGCGCGCAGCAAGCGGCGAGGCATCGGCCCCATCGGCGCTCGGGAAATCGGCGGTGCCCGTGCCAAGGACCGCCTGACCGGGCAGGAACTTGAGCGTGGCCGGGTTGGGGGTGGATTCGGTCTGGATGAACATGGCAACGCCCCTTTCTGTTCGCCTTGTCAGATATGCGCGCCGCGGGGCTGCGAGTCAAGGTTTGGAACAATTCTAAACTGCGCCCATTCAGGTGATCGCCTCGAGCCTCTCCTTGCTCAGGTCGCCGGGTACGATGGTGATTGGAATGGGCAGGGTGCCCGCGTTGCGCGTGAGTTGGGTCACGAGCGGTCCCGGCCCCTTCTTGCTCGACGCCGCGCCAAGGACGAGCACTCCGATTTCGGGGTCCTGCTGCACATGGTCGATGATCTCGGTCACGGCCTCGCCCTCGCGGATGACAAGTTCGGGGTCGATGCCCTGCTTGTCGCGCATCCATTTGGCGAAAACCTCGAAATGCGCCTCGACGCGCTCGCGCGCTTCCTCGCGCATGAGATCGCCCACGCCGATCCAGTGGTTGAACTCCTCGGGCGCGATCACTGACAGGATTGCCACCCCGCCCCCGGTATGGGCGGCGCGCATGGCGGCAAAGCGCATGGCGTTGAGACATTCGCGGCTGTCATCGAGCACCACGAGAAACTTGCGCATGATCGTGTCTCCTTGCGACGGCGCATCATGACGCGGAACGTGCGACAGGGCAACATGGCACGCAACAGCGCGCCTTCGTGGCGCGAAGGGTTGCCCCTGATTTGAACGCCAGATGCCGTTACGGGGGGAATCTGCGGGGGATTTCCGCGGGTCGAGGTGCGCAAAACTCATCTTTTTTCGCAAGGCCCGGACGCGCATTCGGTCGCACTTGTATCAAGTCATTGAAATAGTGTGGTATTCAATGGTATACAATCACTTCCAACCTGCTTGCCCGACAGCAAAGCCTCTGCTACACCGCAGCCGAATTTGGATGTTTCGCAAGTTGCATCACATCACAACGCCCCCGGTCGTGACGTGGCGTCACGAGAGCAAACCGGGGCCACAAAAGCGGAAGGGTGGACGTGTCCGAACCAGCTTCGATTTCTTCCGGCATTGCCGCGCGCTATGCCACGGCCATCTTCGAGCTTGCCCGTGAGAGCAAATCGCTCGCCAAGCTCGAAAGCAATCTCGACGACCTTTCCGCAGTCCTTGAGGCAAGCGCCGATCTGCGCGCGCTCATCGCCTCGCCGGTGCTGAGCCGGGACGAGCAGGGCGCGGCCATCGCCGCCATCGCCGACAGGATGAAGCTTGTGGCCGCGTTGAAGAACGGCCTTGCCCTTATGGCGGCCAATCGCCGGCTGTTCGTGATGCCGCAGCTTGTCGCGCTTCTGGGTGACATGATCGCCGAGGACAAGGGCGAGGTCAGCGCCGAGGTCACAACCGCCAAGGTGCTCTCGAAGGCACAGGCCGACAAGCTTGCCAAGACGCTCAAGGCGCGCATCGGGCGCGATGTCAAACTGAAAACGACCGTCGATGAAAGCCTCATCGGCGGTCTTGTTGTCAAAGTGGGCTCGAAGATGATCGACACCTCGATCCGCTCGCGGCTCGATTCCCTCCAGAATGCAATGAAAGAGGTCGGATAAATGGGTATCCAAGCAGCAGAGATTTCTGCGATCCTGAAGGACCAGATCAAGAATTTCGGCCAGGAGGCCCAGGTGGCCGAGATCGGTCGGGTGCTCTCGGTCGGGGACGGGATCGCGCGTGTCCATGGGCTTGACAACGTGCAGGCCGGCGAACTTGTGGAGTTCCCGGGCAAGATCATGGGCATGGCGCTCAACCTCGAGAGCGACAATGTCGGTGTCGTTATCTTCGGCTCGGACCGCGACATCAAGGAAGGCGACACCGTCAAGCGCACCAAGTCCATCGTGGACGTGCCGGTTGGCGACGAACTGCTTGGCCGGGTCGTGGACGGCCTCGGCAACCCGCTTGACGGCAAGGGTCCGATCGACACCAAGACGCGCGGTCTGGCTGACGTGAAGGCCCCCGGCATCATCCCGCGCAAATCGGTGCACGAGCCGATGGCGACCGGCCTCAAGTCGGTGGACGCCATGATCCCGATCGGGCGTGGCCAGCGGGAACTGATCATCGGCGACCGCCAGACCGGCAAGACCGCCGTTGCGCTCGACACGATCCTCAACCAGAAGGTTTATAACGAGGCCGCTGGCGACGACGAGAGCAAGAAGCTCTATTGCGTCTATGTCGCCATCGGTCAGAAGCGTTCGACCGTGGCGCAACTTGTGAAGAAGCTTGAGGAATCGGGCGCGATGGCCTATTCCATCGTGGTTGCCGCTACCGCCTCGGACCCCGCGCCGATGCAATATCTCGCGCCCTACTCCGCCACCGCCATGGCCGAGCATTTCCGCGACAATGGCCGTCACGCGCTCATCATCTACGATGACCTGTCCAAGCAGGCCGTGGCCTATCGCCAGATGTCGTTGCTGCTGCGCCGCCCGCCGGGCCGCGAAGCCTATCCGGGCGACGTGTTCTACCTCCACTCCCGTTTGCTGGAACGCTCGGCCAAGCTCAACGAAGAAAACGGCTCCGGCTCGCTCACCGCGCTGCCGATCATCGAGACGCAGGGCGGCGACGTGTCGGCCTTTATTCCGACCAACGTGATCTCGATCACCGACGGGCAGATCTTCCTTGAAACCGAACTGTTCTATCAGGGCATCCGCCCCGCCGTGAACACGGGTCTTTCGGTGTCGCGCGTGGGCTCGTCGGCGCAGACCAACGCGATGAAATCGGTTGCCGGCCCGGTCAAGCTGGAACTGGCGCAATACCGCGAGATGGCGGCCTTTGCACAGTTCGGCTCGGATCTCGACGCGGCGACGCAGCAGCTTTTGAACCGTGGCGCGCGCCTGACAGAACTGATGAAGCAGCCGCAGTATTCGCCGCTGACCAATGCCGAGATCGTCTGCGTGATCTATGCGGGCACCAATGGCTATCTCGACAAGATCGGCGTCGGCGACGTGGGGCGCTTCGAGCAGGGCCTCATCAAGCACCTGCGCGGCAAGCACCAGGACCTTCTCGACTACATCACCACAGAGGATCCGAAGATCAAGGGTGAGGCCGAAGACAAGATCAAGGCTGCGCTGGACGAATTCGCCGCCGACTTCGCGTAACGGGGAGATCAGGCAATGCCCTCTCTCAAGGACCTCAAGAACAGGATCGAGTCGGTCAAATCGACCCGCAAGATCACCAAGGCCATGCAGATGGTCGCCGCGGCGAAGCTTCGCCGCGCTCAGGAGGCCGCGGAAATGTCGCGGCCTTACACCGAACGCTTCAACGCCGTGATGGCCAAGCTTGCCGCCTCGGTGGGTGACGCCGCGAACGCGCCGCGCCTTCTGGCCGGCACGGGTTCGGACAAGGTGCATCTTCTGGTGGTGATGACCGCCGAGCGTGGGCTTTGCGGTGGCTTCAACGCCAACATCGCCAAGCTTGCCAAGGCCGAGGCAGCGAACCTGCTGGGCCAGGGCAAATCCGTGAAGATCCTGACCGTCGGCAAGAAGGGCCGCGACGCGATGAGGCGCGATTTCGGCGCGTATTTCATCGAGCATGTGGACCTCTCGGAGGTCAAGCGCATCGGCTATGCCGAGGCGCAGGCGGTCGCAGCCAAGGTGCTCAAGCGGTTCGACGCCGGAGAGTTCGACGTGGCGAGAATCTTCTACGCCCGCTTCGAAAACGTGGTAAGCCAGATCCCGACGATGCAGCAGGTCATACCCGCCGATGTGGGCGAGGCCGAAGCGGTGGATACAGGCAGCTTCTACGATTACGAGCCCGACGAGCAGGCGATCCTTGCCGATCTTCTGCCGCGCGGCGTGGCCACGCAGATCTTCAGCGCGCTGCTGGAGAACGGGGCCTCCGAGCAGGGCGCGCGCATGTCCGCCATGGACAACGCCACCCGCAACGCCGGCGAGATGATCGACAAGCTGACCATCGAATACAACCGCTCGCGTCAGGCCGTGATCACCAACGAGCTGATTGAAATCATTTCCGGCGCCGAGGCGCTGTAAGAAAACCGGAGACGAAAAATGGCAAAAGCAAAAGGCAAAGTGACCCAGGTCATCGGCGCCGTGGTGGACGTGCAGTTCGGCGATCACCTGCCCGCGATCCTGAACGCACTGGAAACCGACAACAACGGCAAGCGTCTCGTGCTTGAAGTGGCGCAGCACCTCGGCGAGAACACCGTGCGCACCATCGCCATGGACGCGACCGAAGGTCTCGTGCGCGGTCAGGAAGTGCGCGACACCGACGGCCCGATCTCGGTGCCGGTGGGTGACGCCACGCTTGGCCGCATCCTCAACGTCATCGGCGAGCCGGTGGACGAGGGCGGCCCGATCGAAGCCAAGGAATACCGCTCGATCCACCAGCCCGCGCCGGAGTTCAGCGAGCAGTCAACCGAGTCCGAGATCCTCGAAACCGGCATCAAGGTGGTGGACCTGCTCGCGCCTTACGCCAAGGGCGGCAAGATCGGCCTCTTCGGCGGCGCGGGTGTGGGCAAGACGGTTCTCATCATGGAACTGATCAACAACATCGCCAAGGTGCACTCGGGTTATTCTGTCTTCGCCGGTGTGGGCGAGCGGACCCGTGAGGGCAACGACCTCTATCACGAGATGATCGAATCCAACGTGATCAAGCCCGACAACCTTGCGGAGAGCCAGGTGGCCCTCGTTTACGGCCAGATGAACGAGCCGCCGGGCGCGCGTGCCCGTGTGGCCCTGACCGGCCTCACGCTGGCCGAGCAATTCCGCGACCAGTCGGGCACGGACGTTCTGTTCTTCGTGGACAACATCTTCCGCTTTACCCAGGCGGGTTCCGAGGTGTCGGCGCTTCTGGGCCGCATCCCTTCGGCCGTGGGCTATCAGCCGACGCTGGCCACCGACATGGGCGCGATGCAGGAACGTATCACCTCGACCAAGCAGGGCTCGATCACCTCCATTCAGGCCGTCTATGTGCCTGCGGACGACCTGACCGACCCGGCCCCGGCCACCACCTTCGCCCACCTTGACGCCACGACCGTTCTGTCGCGTGCGATTTCCGAGCTTGGCATCTACCCCGCCGTGGACCCGCTCGATTCCAACTCGCGCCTGATGGACCCGCAGATCGTGGGCGAGGAACACTACAAGGTGGCGCGCGACGTGCAGGGGATCCTTCAGCGCTACAAGTCGCTTCAGGACATCATCGCCATTCTCGGGATGGACGAGCTTTCGGAAGAGGACAAGCTGACCGTGGCCCGCGCCCGGAAAATCCAGCGATTCCTGTCGCAGCCCTTCGACGTGGCCAAGGTGTTTACCGGCTCGGACGGCATTCAGGTGCCGCTTGAGGAAACCATCCGCTCGTTCAAGGCGGTTGTCGCCGGTGAATACGACCACCTGCCCGAAGGGGCATTCTACATGGTCGGCGGGATCGACGACGTGATCGCCAAGGCCGAGCGCATGGCTGCCGCTGCCGCCTGAGCCTTGAGGCGGGCCCCAGGCCCGCCCCACACCCCGAAAGGAGGCCGTAATGGCTGAGACAGTGCAATTCGATCTGGTGAGCCCCGAGCGTCGTCTCGCCTCTGTCGCCGCGCGCGAGGTGCAGATTCCGGGGGCCGAGGGCGATCTGACGGCCATGGCCGATCACGCCCCGCTCATCACCACGCTGCGCCCCGGCATCGTCCGGGTTACGGACGCCGAGGGCGCGCGTGAATTCGTCGTTACCGGCGGCTTTGCCGAAATCAGCGGTGACAGCGTGTCGGTTCTGGCCGAACGCGCCATAGCGCGTGAGGACATGACCACAGAGACGTTCAAGGCCCTGGTGGATGAGGCGACCGACCGTCTGGCGCACGCACAGGAGAGCCGCTCCGGTGAGGCGGGCGTCGTGGATGATGCCGCGAAGCTTCTGGCCGACATGGTCGCCATTGGCGACGAAATCGGCCTCTCGGCGCGCTGAGCCCTGCACAACGAAAGATCAAAGGGCCGCCCGGTGCGGCCCTTTTACTTTTTTCTTTCATAAATTTGTCGGGAATCCCTATTACAGGGGCTTGGAATTCAAGTGAGGCCGTCATGCAGGTATTTCTCCGAGAGGCCATCGGCGTCGCGCAGGGTGACGAGGTTCTGTTCACCGACTATGCCCATGGCGGCAAGATGTGGACGGGCGCTGGCGCGCGCGAACGGCGCAAGCATATCGCCTTTCGCGCCGCCTTTCGCGCCGCACCCATGGTGCATGTGGCGCTTTCTCTCTGGGATACCGACAGTGGCACCAATGCGCGCATGGATATCAGCGCCGAAAACGTGACGACCGAGGGTTTTGACGTGGTGTTTCGAACCTGGGGCGATACCCGCGTGGCGCGCGTGCGCGTGCGCTGGATGGCGATTGGTGCGGCGCATCATGACGATGACTGGCCCGAGGTCGAGTGAGCGCGCTCAGGACCGCCGCAACAGCGCCAGAAGTTGCTGCGAGGGTAGCCCATCCTGCGCTACGCCGACCGAAGCCTGAAACGAGCGGATGGCGTTCACCGTGTTCGGCCCCACGATGCCGTCGATCTTTTCGATCCCATAGCCTTTGGCCTGAAGGTGGCGCTGCATCTCCTTGCGCTCGTCAAAGCTGAGCGCATCGTAGCCGCGTGGCCAAGCCGCCTGAATCTCGGCTCCGCCGCCGATCCGGTCGGCAAGATGCCCCACCCCGAGCGCATAGGCATTGGAGTTGTTGTAACGCTTGATCACGTCGAAATTGGCAAAGACCATGAAGGACGGCCCCGCCGCGCCTGCGGGCTGAAAAATGCGCGCGGAACCAAAGTCGCGCACCGCCCGTCCGTCGAGTCCGACGACGCCCTGCGCCGCCCAGTCAGAGGGCATCCGCTTGGTATCGCCAAAGGATGCGCCGCGCGGCACCCGCACCTCGATCCCCCAGGGCATCCCCTTTTTCCAGCCGAACCGCTTGAGATAGGCGGCGGTGGAGGCGAGCGCGTCGGTGGGATTGTCCGACCAGATGTCACGCTTGCCGTCGCCGGTGAAATCCACCGCATAGGCCAGATATGATGTTGGCATGAACTGGGTATGCCCCATGGCCCCGGCCCAGGACCCTTTCATGTTCTCGGGCGTCACATCGCCCGATTGCAGGATTTGCAGCGCGGCGATCAGTTGCTTTTCAAAGAACGCCCCGCGCCGCCCGTCAAAGGCCAGCGTCGCCATGGACTGGATGAGCGAAAGGTCGCCCAGACGCTCGCCATAGGTGCTTTCAAGGCCCCAGACGGCGGTGACGACTTCTTTTTCAACGCCGTAATGCGCCTCGATCCGCTCAAGCGTGCGGCGGTGCCGTCGCAGCGCGTTTTGCCCGTTCTCGACCCGGACGGGTGAGACGGCACTGTCGAGATAGTCCCAGATCTCGCGGCGAAATTCGGATTGGTTGCGGTCCTTGGCCACTACCTCGGGGTCATAGCGCACGCCCTGAAAGGCGCGGTCGAAGACGCGCGCGCTGATCCCCTGAGAGAGCGCGCGGCCCCGGAAACCGGCGATCCAGCGGTCAAAGCCCGCGTGCCCGCTGGCCAGAACCACCCGCGCCGCGCCCTCGGGGCGGGCCTGCGGGCGCAGGCTGCGCACAGGAACATCCACCGACATGACCGCGGCCACCGGTTCCAGTCCCGCGCCGGGCCGCACCTGCGGCCGCAGAGATTCCGTCACCGCGGCCTGCGCCACGCCGCCGATGATGAGAATGAGCCCCGAAAGCCCGATCAGTCCTGCCCGCATTGCCCTGCCTCCGCCTGCTGGTCGTTGGCCCCATGATAGCGCGATTGTTTCCGTTCCGAAAGCAATCCCGCCTTTGCCGAAATTATCTTTGCCGCACACTTGAACCGGGGCCGCCCGGCGCGAGGGCGCAGCGATGATGCTGGCCTATCTGGTCTATATGGCGGTGCTGCTGGCGGCGGTGTAGGCGTCACACCCGCTTGCGGGCCGCCTTGCGCTTGAGCTTGGCGGCCTTGGCGCGGGCGGCAGCAAGCTTGCGGCGGGGCGGTTTGCCGCGCGCTTTAGACGGGCCGCGCGGGACATGCACGCCCTCAAGCTCGATCAGGTCAAAGGTCAGCCCGCCCGAGACCGGCGCGGCCTCGGCAAGGCGCACCGTCGCCCGCTGGCCAAGCGCGATCACCCGGCCCGTCTCGGCCCCCATGAGGGTGCCATTGCCGGGGTCGAAATGGAAATATTCGTGCCCCAGGGCGCGCATCGGGATGAGGCCGTCCGCCCCGGTCTCGTCCAGCTTCACGAAGACGCCAAAGCGCGCGATGCCGCTGATCCGCCCGGTGAAATCCTCGCCCAGACGCTCCGCAAGGAAGGCGGCGAGATAGCGGTCATTGGTGTCGCGCTCGGCCATCATCGAGCGGCGTTCGGTGTCGGAGATGTGTTGCGCGGTGTGCTCCAGCCGTTCCACCTCCTCGGCGCTCAGCCCGTCCTTGCCACAGCCATGCGCCGCGATGAGTGCGCGATGCACCACCAGATCCGCGTAGCGCCGGATGGGCGAGGTGAAATGCGCATAGGCCCGCAGCGCAAGGCCGAAATGGCCCAAATTCTGCGGCGCGTAATAGGCCTGCGTCATCGAGCGCAGGGTGGACATGTTGATGATCTCGGCGTGATCGGTGCCGCGCGCGGCGTGCAAAAGTGCGTTGAGATGCGCGGTGCGCAGCACCTGCCCCTTGGCCAGCGTCAGCCCCGCCGCCTGCGCCACCTCGCGCAGCGCGTCGAGCTTTTCGGGGCTTGGCTCCTCATGCACCCGGAACAGCAGCGGCATTTTCTTCGCGATCAACGTTTCGGCGGCGGCGACATTGGCGAGGACCATGCATTCCTCGATCAGGCGGTGCGCCTCGAATCGCTCGGCATAACGCACCGAGATCACTTCGCCTGCTTCGCTGAGGACCACCTTGCGTTCGGGCAAATCCAGATCGAGCGGCTGACGGCGCTTGCGCGCCGCGACAAGCGCGGCATGGGCGGCGTAGAGCGGACGAATCACCGTCTCAACCAGCGGCCCGGCCTTGTCGCAGGGCGCACCGTCCATCGCCGCCTGAACCTGCTCATAGGTCAGCGACGCCGCCGATCGCATGAGGCCGCGCACAAAACGATGCCCGGTCTTGGTGCCCTCGGCGTCAATGGTCATGCGCATCGCAAGACAGGGGCGCGGCACGCCCTCATGCAGCGAGCACAGATCGCCCGACAGCCGGTCGGGCAGCATCGGCACCACCCGGTCGGGGAAATAGCTGGAATTGCCGCGCTTCCTCGCCTCGGTATCGAGCGCCGCGCCGGGGCGCACGTAATGCGCCACATCGGCGATGGCCACCCAGATCACATGGCCGCCGGGATTAGCGGGGTCGTCATCGGCATGGGCGTAAACCGCGTCGTCGTGGTCGCGCGCATCCCAGGGGTCGATGGTGATGAGCGGCAGGTCGCGCAAATCCTCGCGGCCCTTCAATCCGGCAGGCTTCATCGCGTCGGCCTCGGCGATCACCGCGTCGGGAAACTGGTCGGGGATGCCATGCTGATGGATGGCGATGAGCGAGACGGCCTTGGGTGCGGAAGGATTGCCCAGCCGGTCGAGCACCCGCGCGCGCGGAAGGCCCAGCCGACCTGCGGGCCCAGCCTGCTCGCCCTCGACCAGTTCGCCATCCTGCGCGCCCCCCGTCGCCTCGGCGGCGACCAGCCATTCGCGCCCTTCACCCTTGTCGATGGGCAGGATGCGCCCGCCCTCGGCGCTCTTGCGGAAAATACCCAGCACCCTCCGGGGGTTGGTGCCGATGCGCCGGATCAGGCGCGCTTCGTAATGATGCGGTTCACCGCGCACCTCCTGCAATTTTGCCAGGATGCGGTCGCCTGTCGCGATGGCCGGATCGGCGGCGCGCGGCAGCATCAGAACGACCGGCTCCACCCCCTCGCCATGCCATTCAAGCGGGCGCGCCAGCAACTCGCCATCGGGGGTTTGGCCAGAGATCTGCAGCACGCTCACCGGCGGCAGGCGTTCGGGATCGCGGTATGTTTTCTTGCGCTTTTCCAGATGGCCCTCGGATTCGAGCTCGCGCAGCACGCGCTTGAGGTCGATCCGCGACGCGCCCTTGATGCCAAAAGCCTTGGCTATGTCACGTTTCGAGGTGAGGGTCGGGTGGTCGGAAATCCATTGCAGGATCTCCGCCTTGGAGGGCAACTGGCTCATGTCCCGCCCCTAGCACGATGCGCGCGGGCCGTCATCCGGGAAACCGCGAAAACCGCTTGCGTTTTCACGACGCTCGGGGCAGCATGAAAAAATTATCAATTTTTTCACTGGGGGCGCATGGACGAGCACCGCATCGAGAACGCCGGCAGCCTTGGCGCCGACCTGCGCGCGCTGCGCAAGGCGCGCGGGCTGACGCTTGCCGATCTTGCGGCGCGGCTCGGGCGGTCGGTGGGCTGGCTGTCTCAGGTGGAGCGCGACCTGTCGCAGCCCTCGATCAGCGATTTGCGGCAGGTGGCGGAAATCCTCGGCGTGCCGATGTCGCTTCTGTTCGGTCACGCGGGCGGGCTGGCCGAGGAAAAGGGCTATGTGGTGCGCGCGGGCGCGCGCCGCGCCATGGGATCGGGCGAGGAGGGGTTGATCGAGGAATTGCTCTCGCCCGATCTCACCGACGATTTCGAAGTGATCCACTCCACCTTCCTGCCCCGGTCACAAATGCAGCGCCCGGCGCAGCGCCCGACGCAGGAGGTGGGCTATATCGTCTCGGGGCGGCTTGACCTGACCATCGGCGCGCGGCGCTTTACCGTTGGTCCCGGCGACAGTTTCCGCTTTCGTGGCGAGCCTTACGCCTGGGCAAATCCCTATGACATGCCGTGCGTGGCGATCTGGGTGATCGCCCCGCCGGTTTATTGAGGCCGCGCGCATGAGCTTTGAGGCATGGACCGTCTTTGCGCTCTTCTGGGCGGTGTTCGTCACCACGCCGGGGCCGAACCATGTCAATTGCATTCAGACCGGCATGAGTGTGGGCTTTCGCCGTGGCCTCTGGGCGGTGGCGGCGATCCTGACGCAGGCGACGCTGTTTCTTACTCTTTCGGCGGCGGGGATCACCGCCCTCATCGCCGCTGCGCCCATGGCCTTCGAGGTGGCGAAACTGCTCGGTGCGGGGGTGCTGATATGGCTCGGTCTGCGCGGCTGGATCATGGCGAGGCACCCTGTGCAGGCCGCTGCGCGCCCCGGCGGTTCGGTCTTCTGGCGTGCTTTCCTCATCGCCACCATCAACCCCAAGAGCGTCGCGGGCTATCTCGCAGCCTTCAGCCAGTTCGTGCAGCCGGGCGTGCCGATCTGGGATCAGATGGGGGTAATCTTTCCCACCGCCCTTACCATCACCGCGCTCAGCTATACCGGCTTTACCGCCCTTGGCGCGGGGCTGGGGCGCGCGGCGCTCGGGGCGGTGTTCAACGTCTGGCTGCGGCGGATCATGGCCGCGCTATTCATCGGCTACGGCGTGGTGCTCGGCAGTGCCGCCATGCCGGGGCGCTAGTATCGACAGGACAGGGAGGCATCCATGGCAGACATACCCGGAACGGCCCGCGTGGTGATCATCGGTGGCGGCGCGGTCGGCGCGTCCTGCCTTTATCATCTGGCCAAGGCAGGCTGGACGGATTGCGTTCTTCTGGAGAAGAACGAGCTGACCGCGGGCAGCACCTGGCACGCGGCGGGCAATGTGCCGACGTTCTCGACAAGCTGGTCGGTGATGAACATGCAGCGCTATTCGACCGAGCTTTACGCGCGGCTGGGCGCCGAGGTCGATTACCCGATGAATTATCATCAGACCGGCTCGATCCGCCTCGCGCATAGCCGCGAGCGGATGCAGGAATTCGAGCGCGCCAAGGGGATGGGGCGCTATCAGGGCATGGATCTGGAGATCCTCGGCGTGGAGGAGATCAAGACGCGCTATCCCTTCATCGAAACGCATGACCTTGCCGGCGCGCTCTATGATCCGAACGACGGCGATATCGACCCCGCGCAACTGACCCAGGCGCTGGCCAAGGGCGCCCGCGAGATGGGGGCGAAAGTGCTCCGCTTCTGCCCTGCCACGGGCGTGCGGCGGGAAAACGGTGAATGGATCGTCGAGACCGAAAAGGGCGAGATTCGCTGCGAGATCGTAGTGAACGCCGCCGGGTATTATGCGCAGCGTGTCGGCGAATGGTTCAAGCCCTATGGCGGGCGCACCGTGCCGATGATGGTGATGAGCCATCAATACCTGCTGTCCGAGGAAATCCCCGAGATCGAGGCCTGGTCCCGCGAGGTGGGCCACAAGCTGCCGCTGTTGCGCGATGTGGACGTGTCCTATTACCTGCGGCAGGAAAAGCACGGCTTCAACCTCGGCCCCTATGAGCCGCGCTGCCGCGCCCACTGGATCGACCCCTCCGATCCCATGCCCGACGATTTCAGCTTTCAGCTCTGGCAAGAGGATATAGACCGGATCGAGGAGATCGTGACCGATGCCATGGCGCGCGTGCCGCTTCTGGGCACCGCCGGCATCAGCAAGATCATCAACGGCCCCATCCCCTATGCGCCGGACGGGATGCCTTTGCTTGGCCCCATGCCCGGTGTGCCAAATGCATTCGAGGCCTGTGTCTTTACCTTCGGCATCGCGCAGGGCGGTGGCGCGGGCAAGGTGCTGGCGGAATGGGTGACGGAGGGCGCGACCGAGTGGGACATGTGGTCGTGCGATCCGCGCCGCTACACCGATTACACCGATCCCGACTATTGCGTTCAGAAGGGGATGGAGGTTTACGGCCACGAATACGCCATGCATTTCCCCTGGCACCGCTGGCCCGCCGCCCCCGACCGCAAGCTTTCGCCCCTGCATGACCGGATCAAGGCGCTGGGCGGGCAGATGGGGGCCTATAACGGCTGGGAGCGCGCCAACTGGTTCGCGCAGCCGGGCGACGACACATCCGAGGCGGCGACGCAGACCTGGGATCGCGCCGGGCCGTGGGAGGCGCGCATCAGGGAGGAATGCGAGGCCGTGCGCGATGCCTGCGGTATCCTCGATCTACCGGGCTTCTCGCGCTTCAACATCGAAGGGGCGGGGGCCGCCGAGTGGCTTGCCGCGCAGATCACCGGCGTGGTGCCGCGCGTGGGGCGCATCGGGCTGGTCTATTTCGCCGATGACCGGGGCCGTATCCTCACAGAGATGTCGGTAGTGCGCCACCGCGACGACCTGATGACGCTGATCACCGCCGCCGCCGCCGAATGGCACGATTACGAATTGCTGGCGCGGCGGCTGGAAGGGGCCAAGGGGATCAACCTCACCAATCGCACCCGTGAATACATGACGCAGATCCTTGCGGGGCCTGCCTCGCGCGCGCTGCTGTCCGATATCTGCGATGCGGACCTGAGCCAGCCCTGGCTCACCCATCAGGCGACGGAAATCGCCGGACATTGGGCGCGGCTGGTGCGGGTCTCTTTTACCGGCGAACTGGGCTGGGAAATCCACACGAAGACCCCCGACACCGCCGCCGTTTTCGATGCCGTCTGGCAGGCGGGGCAGGCGCATGGGCTGCGGCCCTTCGGCATGTGGGCGCTCAACAGCTTGCGCATCGAAAAGGGCTATCGCGCGTGGAAGGGAGATCTTTCCACCGACTACTCCATGCTGGAGGGCGGGCTGGAGCGGTTCGTGAAATTCGACAAGCCGCAGGACTTTCCCGGCAAGGCCGCACTTCTGGCCGAGCGGCAGCGGGGCGTGAGCAAACGCTTTGTCACGCTGACCGTAGAGGCGGGGGCGGCGGACGCGCCCTATATGTCCACCCTCTGGCACGAGGGCGAAATCGTGGGCGAGACCACGTCGGGCGCCTGGGGCTACCGGGTGGGCGCGTCTGTCGCGCTGGGCATGCTGCGCGCCGATCTTGCGGTGTCGGGGACCGAAATCGAGGTCGAGATTTACGGCGAACGCTGTCGCGCCGTGGTGCAGCCCGACGGCCCGCTTTGGGACCCGGAAAACGCGCGGTTGCGGGCATGAGCGCCATCACCCTTCTCGACGGCTCCATCGGGCAGGAACTGGTGCGCCGCGCGGGCGACCGGCCCACGCCGCTCTGGTCCACGCAGGCGATGATCGACCGGCCGGACCTCCTGCGCCAGGTGCATGACGCCTATTTCGCCGCTGGCGCCACGGTGGCCTCGACCAACACCTATGCGGTGCTGCCCGACCGGCTGATGCGCGCCGGGATCGCGGATCGTCTGGCTGAACTGACAGAAACGGCCGTCACCGCCGCCCGCGACGCGCGCGACGCTCATGGCGCGGGTCTTGTGGCAGGGACGATCGGGCCGCTTGTGGCGTCCTACCGCCCCGATCTCTGCCCGCCTGCGGCGGAGGCCGCGCGAATCTATGCCGGGCCGGTCGCGCTCCTTTCGCCCCATGTCGATCTGCTGCTCTTCGAGACCATGTCCTCGGTCGATCAGGCGCGCGGCGCACTTCTGGCAGCCGCAAACGCGCCTTGCCCCGTATGGCTCGCGGTCACGGTGATGGACGAGGACGGCACGCGCCTGCGCTCGGGCGAACCGGTGGGGGCGCTCGCCCCCCTGCTGGCCGAACACCGGCCCGACGCGCTCCTCGTCAACTGCACACGCCCCGAATCGGTCGCCCCGGCGCTGGGCACCCTCCGGGGTTTTGGCCTGCCATTCGGGGCCTATGCCAACGGCTTTACCCGCATCACCGAGGGTTTCCTGACCGATGCGCCCACGGTCGATGCGCTTCAGGCGCGCCGCGATCTATCGCCCGCCGCCTATGCCGAACACACGATGGGCTGGATAGGCCAAGGGGCCACCATCGTCGGCGGCTGCTGCGAGGTCGGCCCCGAGCACATTGCCGAATTGGCGCGCCGCATCCGCGAGGCTGGCCATGAGATTGTCTGAGTTTTTCACTGTTCCACAAATACTCCGGGGAGCGCGAGGGGCTGGCCCCTCGCTCCGCCGCCTGACAGGAGCGAAACGATGAGCGATCTTCCCAAACAGGCCCGCGTGGTCATCATCGGCGGTGGCGTGGTGGGCTGTTCGGTGGCCTGGCACCTGACCAAACTGGGCTGGTCCGATGTGGTTCTGCTGGAACGCAAGGCGCTCACCTCCGGTACCACATGGCACGCGGCGGGGTTGATCGGGCAGTTGCGCGCCTCCGCCAACATGACCCGCCTCGCGCGCTATTCGGCAGAGCTTTATACCGGGCTCGAGGCTGAGACGGGCGTGGCCACGGGGTTTCGCCAGGTGGGCTCGATCTCGGCGGCGCTGACGGCGGAGCGGCTCGAGGAGTTGAAGCGTAGCGCCGCCATGGCGCGCGCCTTCGGCGTGCCGGTGGAAGAGCTTTCGCCCACAGAGATCGGCGCGCGCTATCCGCATCTTAACCTCGCGGGGGTGACGGGCGGTGTCTGGCTGCCCACCGATGGGCAGGCGGATCCCGCCAATATTGCGCTGGCGCTGGCCAGGGGCGCGCGGATGCGCGGCGCGCGGGTGCAGGAGAGGGTCAAGGTCACGGGGATCGCCCGCGCGGGGCGTCGCGTGACGGGGGTTGACTGGCAAGGCGAGGATGGCAGCGCGGGCCATATCGCCTGCGACATGATCGTCAATTGCGCGGGCATGTGGGGGCATGAGGTGGGGCGCATGGCGGGCACCAATGTGCCGCTGCATGCCTGCGAGCATTTCTATATCGTGTCCGAGCCGATCGCGGGCCTCACGCAATTGCCGGTGCTGCGGGTGCCGGATGAATGTGCCTATTACAAGGAGGATGCAGGCAAGATCATGCTGGGCGCGTTCGAGCCGGTGTCAAAACCCTGGGGGATGAATGGCATCCCCGAGAGTTTTGAATTTGACCAGTTGCCCGAGGATTTCGACCATTTCGAGCCGATCCTGGAGGCGGCGGTGAACCGGATGCCGATGCTGGCGGAGGCGGGAATTCACACGTTCTTTAACGGTCCGGAAAGTTTTACCCCCGATGATGCCTATCATCTGGGGCTTTGCCCCGAGATGGACAATGTCTGGGTGGCCGCCGGGTTCAACTCCATCGGCATCCAGTCGGCCGGGGGGGCGGGGCATGCGCTGTCGCTCTGGATGGAGGAAGGAGAACGACCGTTTGATCTGGGTGATGTGGATATTGCACGGATGCAGCTGTTTCAGGGCAATCGGCAGTATCTCTTTGATCGCTCCACGGAGACGCTGGGCCTGCTTTATGCCGATCACTATCCGTATCGGCAAAAGGCCACGGCGCGCGGTGTGCGGCGCACGCCGTTTCATGCGCAACTCCTGGCCCAAGGTGCTGTCATGGGCGAATTGGCGGGCTGGGAGCGGGCCAATTGGTATGCCGCGCCGGGGCAGGAGCGGGCGTATCAATATTCGTGGAAGCGGCAGAACTGGTTTGACAATGCCGGGGCCGAGGCGCGCGCCATTCGCGGGGCCGTGGGCATGTATGACATGTCGAGCTTCGGCAAGCTGCGGGTCGAGGGGCCGGATGCCGAGGCGTTTCTCAACCATGTCTGCGGGGCGGATATGTCTGTGGCGCCGGGGCGGATTGTCTATACGCAATTCCTCAACGCGCGTGGCGGCATCGAGGCCGATGTGACGGTGACGCGGCTGAGCGAGAGTGCCTATCTGGTGGTCACCCCCGCCGCGACGCGGCTGGCGGATGAAACATGGCTGCGGCGGCATGTGGGCGGGCGGATGGTCGTGATCACCGATCTGACCGCAGCGGAGGGGGTGCTGGCGGTGATGGGCCCACGGGCGCGCGGCCTCTTGCGCGCGGTCTCGCCCGATGATTTCTCGAACGCGGCGCATCCCTTTGGTCAGGCCCGGCAGATCGAGATCGGCATGGGCGTGGCGCGGGCGCATCGCGTGTCCTATGTGGGCGAGTTGGGATGGGAAATCTATGTGAGCGCCGAGATGTGCGGTCATGTGTTTGAGGCGCTGATGGAGGCGGGGGCGGAGCATGGGCTAAAGCTCTGCGGGATGCACGCGATGGACAGTTGCCGCATCGAGAAGGCGTTTCGCCATTTTGGCCATGATATCACCTGCGAGGATCATGTGCTGGAGGCAGGATTGGGCTTTGCCGTGAAAACCGCCAAGCCCGCCTTCATCGGCCGCGACGCGGTTCTGCGCAAGCGCGAGACTGGCCTTGAGCGCCGCCTTGTGCAGTTCCGTCTGACCGAGCCCGAACCGATGCTCTATCACAACGAGCCGGTGCTCAGGGATGGCGAGATCGTGGGGCATCTCACCTCGGGGGCCTACGGGCATCATCTGGGCGCGGCCATCGGCATGGGCTATGTGCCGTGTCCGGGCGAGAGTGCCGAGCAGGTGCTGGCCTCACGCTACGAGATCGACGTGGCGGGCAGCCGGGTGCGGGCCGAGGCGAGCCTCAGGCCGCTCTATGATCCGGCCTCGGAGCGGATGAGGGGCTGAGGGCGCGCGCCCTCTCCGCCTCTTGCAATGTCATCCCCGCGAACGCGGGGATCTCCCGAGGCGCAGAGATCCTCTGGTCAAGCCAGAGGGTGACAGGGCGCGACGGGCTGAGGGTGCGCGCGCCCCGCATTGCGTCGCATTGATCCTTTCACCGTCTCGCCCTATAGGCCATGCGACGCCAAGCGACGCAGGAAGGAAACGCCATGTCCAACGCCCAACTGGAAACCGCCATCGAAGCCGCCTGGGAGGCACGCGACACGATCACCCCGGCCACCGGGGGCGAGACTCGCGAGGCGATCGAGGAAACGCTCGACGCGCTTGACCATGGCACGCTGCGCGTGGCCGAACGACAGGAGAACGGCGACTGGCGCGTCAACCAATGGGCCAAGAAGGCGGTGCTTCTGGGGTTCCGCATCAAGGATATGGAAATCCATGACAATGGCCCGCAAGGCGGCGGCTGGTGGGACAAGGTGGACAGCAAGTTCAAGGGCTGGGGCGAGACCGAATGGCGCGCCGCAGGCTTTCGTGCGGTCCCCAACTGTGTCGTGCGCAAATCGGCCTATATCGCGCCGGGCGTGGTGCTGATGCCGTCCTTCGTCAATCTCGGGGCCTATGTGGGCGAGGGCACGATGGTGGACACCTGGGCCACGGTCGGCTCCTGCGCGCAGATCGGCAAGGGCGTGCATCTGTCGGGCGGTGTGGGCATCGGCGGGGTGCTGGAACCGATGCAGGCGGGGCCGACGATCATCGAGGACAACTGTTTCATCGGCGCGCGCTCCGAGGTGGTCGAGGGCTGTATCGTGCGTGAAGGCTCGGTTCTTGGGATGGGGGTTTTCATCGGGAAATCCACCAAGATCGTCGACCGCGAGACCGGCGCGGTCACCTATGGCGAGGTGCCGCCCTATTCGGTGGTGGTGGCAGGTTCGATGCCGTCGAAGGGGGGGATCAACCTCTATTGCGCGGTGATCGTGAAGCGGGTGGACGCGCAGACGCGGTCCAAGACCGGGATCAACGAGTTGTTGAGGGACTGAGAACGCCGGGCGCGCAGGGCGGCGTCGATTTTTCTTGACCGATCGTTCCAATACGATCTAAGAGACGGCCATGGGACGCCAACGCATATATGAACCCGACAAGGTGGTGGACAGCGCCATCGCCGCCTTCTGGGCGCGCGGGTTCGAGGCCACGTCGATCAACGATCTGGTTGCGGCCACGGGCGTGAACCGCGCCAGCCTTTATGCCGGGTTCGAGGACAAGCGCGGGCTGTTTCTGGCCAGCATCACCCGCTATGACGACCGCCAGAGGCGCGGCTTTCTGGAGCGGCTAGCGCGCGATCTGCCGCCGCGCGACGCGATCCTTGCCGCCTTCGACGCCGCCGCCACCCCGCCCGCACCGGGCCAGCCGGGCGGCTGCCTTCTGGTCAATACCGCGCTGGAACTGGCCCCGCATGATGCCGAGATCCGCGATCTGGTCCAGGACGCTTTTGCGGGCGTCCAGGCGTTCTTTCGCGGCCGGATCGAGGCCGGGCAAGCCACCGGCGCGATACCGCAAGGCATCGATGCCGCGCGCACGGCGCAAACCCTTCTGGGGCTTTTCATGGGGCTGCGCGTGCTGATGCGTGCGGGCATCCCCTCGGACGCCGCCCCCGCCGCCATCACATCGCAAGCGCGGGCACTTCTGGTGTGAAAATTTTTTGCCCGCACTAGAACGATCATTCCATAAAGGGAGACCCACCATGACTGTATCCTATGTCGAACGCGAACAGGCCAACCCCGAGACGCTTGCCTTCTACGACCGGGCGGAGGAGCGGTTTCAGGCGCTGCTCAACATCTTCAAGGTGTTCGGCCACCAGCCCGAATATGGCGAGGTCTTTACCTCGACCATCATGGCGATTCTCAAGGACGGGGTGCTTGACTGGAACACCAAGGAGTTGCTGATCCTCAAGGCCACGCAGGGCAATGATTGCCAGTATTGCGTGGTTCAGCACGAGCGGCTGTGCGACATGCTGGGCATCCCCTCCGAGAAGGTGGCCGATATCGACGGTGTCAAATACCGCACCAGCCCGCATTTCACCCCCGGCGAGGTGGCGCTTCTGGATTTCTGCATCCAGATCGGCGAGGACGCCAACCGCGTGCCAAAGGAGTTGTGGGAGCGCCTGCACGCCCATTGGAGCGAGCCGCAGATCGTCGATGCGGCCTTCGTCATTACCACCTATATCGCGGTGTCGAAATTCGGCGACGCGCTTGGCGTGGCGCTGGAACCGATGTTCGACGGGTTCAAGCCGAAACTCACCATCAACCACTGAGGGCACATCATGCGGATCGAGATATTCACCGGGCCGGGCTGTTCCTATTGCGAGGCGGCCAAGGCGCTGCTTGATGCGCGCGGCCTTGCCTATGAGGCGCATGACATGACCGACCCGGATGTGCGCGCCGACTATGCCGCGCGCCTGCCGCGCGAGAAATCCATCCCGCAGATCTTCATCGACGGGGTCCATATCGGCGGGGCCGAGGATCTGCGGGATCATTTCAACCGGGGCTGAGCGGCGCTTGACTTCTTGTGCGCCCTCGCTCAGGGGTGCATCGAACCGGGAGGGCGCGCGCATGAGCGACAAACCAAGCCGCCAGCAGGTCTATACCCTGCTGGTGGAAATCGGACGCAAGGCGGGCGACGGGCTTCCCAAAGGGGCTACCGGGGCGGCGCTGATGGTTTATGCCTCGGGCGTGGACGAGGCCGAGGCGGTGCGCGAATCTGTGGCCATCCTCAAGCAGGCTGATTGTGCGCCGCTCGACGTGACAGGCTATGGCACATTGGCCGAACGCGAGGCCGAGGGCCATGAGATCAGCGCCGAGGAACGCGCGCTGATGCAGCGTGCGCTTGACGAGAATTCCGTGATCGTGGCGCAGATGACGCCGTTTTTCGACTAGAGCATGTTGCTCAAAAGCGGGAACCGGTTTTGAGCTTCTCGAACATGCGAAATCAATAAGTTAGAGCATGTCTCGAAAGGCGTCGAGCACGCGGGCATAGACCGCGCGCTTGAACGGCACGATCTGCGCCACAAGATCCTCTGGCGGCAGCCAGCGCCATTCCGAGAATTCCGGGTGTGCGGTGTCGATCCTGACATCCGAGTCCTGCCCGAGAAAGCGCATGAGCACCCATTTCTGCTCCTGTCCGCGATACTGTCCTTTCCAGATGCGCGGCACGATCTCGTGTGGCAGGTCATACGGCAGCCAGTCTGGCGTTTCCGCCTCGATCCGCACCTTGTCGGGGGTGACGCCGGTTTCTTCCCACAATTCGCGCAACGCCGCCTCGCGCACGCTCTCGCCTTCGTCGATGCCGCCCTGTGGCATTTGCCAGGCGGGCGCGTCATTGTCGATTCGCTGGCCGACAAAGACATGACCGGCCGGGTTGGCGAGCATCACGCCGACGCAGCGGCGATAGGGCAGGCGGGCGATGTCGTCGGGGGTCATCACGGCTCTCCTTCAGGCGGCGCGACCTTGCGGCGGGGCGTGGGCGCGGTCAAGACCCGATACCGAGGAAGGTGGCGATCGCCTCGGCCACAGTCTGCGGGCGGGTGATCGGGCCCATGTGGCCTGCGCCGGGGATCGTCACGCGCCGCGCGTCGGGCAGGCGCGCGGCCAGTCCCGCGTTGATCGCAGCGATGATCGCCGGAGAGCGCGCACCCTGCATCATTAGCACAGGCGCGGCGATATGGTGGAGCGCCCCCGAGGCCAGCATCCCGCCCGCATCACCATAAAGCGCGGGCGCGGCCGCCTCGATCAGCGGCATCTGCGCGGCGATGCGGGCGCGCGTTGCCTCTGGGAGGGCATCCCAGCCCTCGCCATCGCCCCAGACCCGCAGGAAACCGCGCGCCGCCCGTGCCATGTCGCCCGCCGCGACACCGGCCCGATAGTCAGCCATCTCCGCCTCGTGGCCCGCGCGCATTCCGGGCCGGTCGGCCAGCGCCACGGCGAAGAATACCGGCTCGTACAGGCTGAGCGAACGCACGAGGTGCGGATGCGCGACCGCCAGTCGCAGCGCCACGGTCGCGCCGAAGGAATGGCCGATGATATCGGTGGGGCCGTCGAGAAAATTGGCGGCCATAGCGGTGCTCACGGCCTGAATCTCGCCCTTGCCCTCCCAGGCGCTGCTGTTTCCGTGCCCCGGCAGATCGAAGGCCGTCACCGTCAGATGCCGTCCAAGCGCCCGCGCCACCCCCGCCCAGGCCCCGGAATGCGCCAGCGAGCAATGGATGGCCAGTGCCGCGCGCGGGCCTTGCCCCATCACCTGCCAGTGGGTCTCGAACCCGCCCCGCAGCCCGCGCGGCATCGCCTCAGAGCATGCCCGCGAGGTGTAGGTCGAGATCCTCAAGCCGGTCCTGGCCCCAGAACGCCTGCCCGCTGTCCACAACGTAAAATGGCGCGCCGAAGACGCCCGCCGCCACCGCATCCTCAAGGTTGGCGGCATAGGTCTCTGCTCCCGACAGAAGCCCGCTATCGGCAAGCGCCGGATCGAACCCTGCCCGCGTCAGGCAATCGCGCACCACGTCATCCCCGGCGATGTCGCGCTCCTCGGCCCAGCAGGCGCGCAGAATGCTCTGCACCAGCGCGCCGATATCGCCGCCGCCCGCCTTTTGCGCGGCGATGATGGCATAGGAGGAGGGCGCCGGATTGGTCGGCCAATGGGTGGGTTTGAGATTGAGCGGCAGGCCGCGCTTCTTCGCCTGACGCGGCAGTTCCTGCGCGCGATAGGCGCTGCGCGAGGGGTGGCGCTCGGCGGGGGCGGTGCCGCCGGTGCGGGCGAAAAGCGCAATGATGTCGAGGGGCTTGTAGGCCACACTCGCACCGTGTTTCGCGGCGATTCGTTCCAGCCCGTCCCCGGCGAGATAGGCAAAGGGCGAGAGGGTCGAGAAGTAATAGTCGATATGGGCCATCGCGGCATGCTCCCTTGGAGGTTTGCCTGACCGTAGGGCCGTGCTAAGCGGGGCGCAACATCACGAATCTGTCATAGAGACATCCGGGGATACTGACATGGCCGCCAATGACGAACCGAAGCTGATTTCGGGCAATGCCAACATGCCGCTTTCCAAGGCCATCGCCCGGCGCATGTCGGTGCATCGCGGCGTGAGCGTGGGGCTTGTCGATGCCCGTATCGAGCGGTTCAACGATCAGGAGATCTTTGTCGAGATATTCGAGAATGTGCGCGGCGAGGACATGTTCATCATCCAGCCCACGTCGAAGCCCGCCAATGACAACCTGATGGAACTTCTGATCATGGCCGACACGCTGCGCCGTTCCTCGGCGCGGCGCATCACTGCCGTGATTCCCTATTTCGGCTATGCCCGTCAGGACCGCCGCACCAAGGCGCGCACGCCCATTTCGGCCAAGCTTGTCGCCAACATGATCGTCGAGGCGGGGATCGAGCGGGTGCTGACCATGGACCTGCACGCCGCGCAGATTCAGGGTTTCTTCGATATTCCGGTGGACAACCTTTATGCCTCGCCGATCTTCGCGCTCGACATCAAGGCGCAGTTCGGCGCGGTCATCGGCGACGTGATGATCGTCTCGCCCGATGTAGGCGGCGTGGCGCGCGCGCGCGAGCTTGCCAAGCGGATCAACGCGCCCCTCTCGATCGTGGACAAGCGCCGCGAGAAACCGGGCGAAGTAGCCGAAATGACAGTGATCGGCGAGGTGACTGACAAGATCTGCATCATCGTCGATGATATGTGCGACACGGCCGGCACCATGTGCAAGGCCGCCGAGGTGCTGCTCGAGAATGGCGCACGCGAGGTCCACGCCTATACCACCCATGGCGTCATGTCCGGCCCGGCGGTGGAACGGATCACCAATTCCGTGCTGAAATCGATGGTCATCTCCGACACGATCCAACCGACCGAGGCGGTCAAGGCCACGCCCAATATCCGCATCATCCCGACGGCGCCGATCTTTGCCCAGGCGATCCTCAACATCTGGAACGGCACCAGCGTCTCGTCGCTGTTCGAGGCCGATTCGCTCGAGCCGATCTACGAAGGCAAGTTTGGTGGCTGAGCAGTTCCAAGGGTGGGCGCGGGTTCACCCTCATGTCCAGCCTGAGCAGGCGGATAGGTTATCGCCCGGCGTGTTGCGGTGCGTTGTGCACACGCACCCGAGCACCCAGCCACAGCCCAAGGCCAAGCCCCGCAGCGGTCAGCGCCCCCATCAGCAGCCGCAACCGCCCCATCAGCGCGCTCAGCCCGCCGCAATCGGTACCCTCGCAAACCCAACCGACAGTGGCAAAGAGCACGAGTATCGCCAACAGCGCCACCCCGGCGATCGCGACCCCCAGGAGCGGGCCCCGCCGCCCGCCCAGCCCCATGCCGAGCGCCACAGCGATGGTGACGCCGGCGACCCAGAAAAATGCCAGAAAGGTCAGGCCCATTCGCGCGGTCTCTCCTGTTCGATGTTGGGCCAGCATACACATGTCGGGGCAGCGAAACTTGACGAAGGTCAAGGCTTGTGCGCGTGATGGTGGCATGGCTTGGCCGCGCACGAGTGGGCGCAGGACACTGGGGACGGGCAGAATGAAAGCCGAATTCGTCGAAATTGCGCGGCAATCCCTGCTCTTTGCCTCGGTCCCCGAGGAGGTGGCGGACAAGCTGATCGTCGCCTCGCATGTGCGCCGGTTTGACCGCGGAGCAACGATTTTCTTGCAGGGAGAGCCCGCGCGCTCGATCTATATCGTGGCCGAGGGCTGGGTGAAGCTCTACCGCATCGCCCCCAATGGTGCCGAGGCGGTGGTGGGGGTCTTTACCCGTGGCCGCAGTTTCGGCGAGGCGGTGGCGCTGCGCCATGCCGCCTATCCCGTCGCCGCTGAGGCAGTGACCGATTGCACTCTGATTCAGGTGGAAGCAGCGGCCCTCCTGCGCGAGATCCGCGATGTGCCCGAGGTGGCCATCGCGATCCTTGCCTCCACCTTCGCCCATCTTCAGGCGCTGGTGGGGCAGGTCGAGGCGCTCAAGGCACAGACGGCAGCACAGAGGGTGGCCGAATTCCTGCTTGATCTCGCTACCTGCGCGCAGGGCAAATGCGAGGTGGTCCTGCCCTATGACAAGGCGCTGATTGCCGGTCGTCTGGGGATGAAGCCCGAGAGCCTCAGCCGCGCCTTCGCCAAGCTGCGCGACCATGGTGTCAGCATCCGGCAGAACATGGCCGAAATCGCCGATCTGGAGCGGTTGCAGGACTATGCACTGGCCGATCCGGCCGAGGCGTGGAGCCGGGATCGCTAAATCAACAGAGCAAGCCCCGCAAGCCCGGCGCAGAACCCCGCCAGCACCATGTCAAAACCGCGCCGCCAGCGCGGGGCGTGGGCAAGGCCAAGGTAGCGATGCAGGATGATCCGCCCCTTGAGCAAGGCCAGCGAGAGCGCCAGCAGCGAAACCACCGACCCCGCAGGCACAAGGCTCAGACCAGCGCCGGCAAGGCTCAGCGTCACGAGGGCGGCCCAGGCCATCAAGAGCGGATCGCGCGTCATCGGATCAGGTAGACCACCGGGAAAAGCAACACCCAGACAAGATCGACCATGTGCCAGAAGGCCGCGCCGGTCTCGGTCGCGCGCGGATCGCGCAACACCGCCACCAGCCCCAGAAGCACGATGCCCGCCACCACATGCGCGGCGTGAAAGCCGGTCAGCAGGTAGTAGAAGGTAAAAAAGGCGTGGGTTTCCCAGTCGATTCCCTGCGCGGATTTGGCGGCGTATTCCTGCCCCTTGATGACCAGAAACACCACGCCAAGCGCCATCGCCGCCGCGAGACATGCGCGCTTGCGCGCCTCCCGCTCCGCCTCGGCGGCGCGCACGGCCAGCACGGCGAGAAAACCTGATGTGACCAGCACCACGGTATTGAGCGCGGCCCCCGCCCGATCAAGATGCGCCTGCGCCTCTGCAAAACCTGCCGGGTCGGTGAGGCGCATGGCACTCAGCGCCGCCAGCCCCGCGCCGAACACCAGTAGTTCCGACACGATCAGAACCCACATCATCGGCTCGCCGGGCAATTCGTCAATAAGGTCGGTCATGCCCCGACCAGTTGCCGGTAAATCTGCGGCAATGCGGCGGTCAGCCGGTCGGGATGCGGGATGAGCGCAAAGCCGCCCTGCCCGAACATGCGCGGAAACCACGCCTTGCCATCGCGGTCCACGGTGATGCCAAAGACCGAATGGCCCGCGCGCCGTGCCTCGCGGATCGCCATGTGGCTGTCTTCGATGCCATGGCGGCCTTCGTAATGGTCGAGATCGTTGGGCTTGCCGTCGGTGATGACCAGGAGCAGCCGCCGCTTGCGCGTCTCGCGCGCCAACTCCGCACTCGCGTGACGGATCGCGGCGCCAAGGCGGGTGTAATGGCCGGGCTTGAGGGCGGCGATGCGCGCCTCGATGGCTGCGCTCATCGGTTCGTCGAACCGCTTGAGCCGGTGCAGCCAGACCCGGTGCCGCTTGAGCGAGGAAAAGGCGTTGATGGCAAAGCTGTCACCACAGGCGTTGAGGCCCCAGGAGAGCGCCGCCAGCGCCTCGCGCTCGATCTCGATGACCGAACGCGACCCGCCGTCGTGCCCCGTCACCGTGCCTTCGGTAGACCGCGAGACATCAAGCAGGATCGACACCGCCAGATCGCGCGCAAGCGGGCGCGTCTGCCGCCAGATGCGGTCATCGCTCTCGCCGGTGGCGATGAAATCCACCCGCGCGCGCACCGCGCGTTCGGTGTCAAGCTCATCGCCGTCGGGGTGGCCGGGGGTCGAGACGCGGCCGGGTCTCAGCGCCTCGAACTGCCGTTTCACCGCCCGGATGCGGCGCGTCGCGCGCGGATCTCGCGCGGCAAGCGCGCCCGTCTCGGGGCGTAGATCGCTGGCAAGGATGCGCACATGATCGGGCATGTAGCGCCCCGTGCGCACATCCCATTCCGGGTAGGTCAGCACGTCCGACAGCGCCTCCCGGTCCACGTCTTCAGGGGCGAGATCGAGATGCAGCTTGAGCCGCGTCGCCGGGGCCTGAGAGATTTGCCCCAGCCCGATTTCCTCCTGATCGTCGGCGGCCTTTTTCGCGCTGTCCTCGTCATCGTCCTCGACGCGGCGGTTGAGGTTGATGAACTCGGCCCAGGCAAGGATCGCCTCGAACTTGTGCAGGATAAAGCTGTCCTTGCGGTCGATGAGGTCGGATTTGCGGCGGCGCGCGCGGCGGGTCTTCTCCTCGCCTTGGGACGTCTCGGGCGCGCCCTCGGTCTCGCGGTCCTCGACCTGATCGGCGTGGCTGCGCCTCGGTCTGCGCAGATCGGGCCAGAGCGGCACCGGCCGGAACGGGCGATAGCCGCGCGGGGCGCGCAAGCTGTCCGGGTCTGCCCCGGCCAGCACCTCGGCGCGCGCGGGCAGCGGCGCGGGATCGCCCAGATGGTGACGGATAAGCGCCTCGACCGCCGATTCCAGGGCGGGAAGCGCGGGGCGGGGGCGCAACGCCAGCAACCCGCCACACAGATCGGCATAAAGCGCGCGAAAGCCCGGCGCGGCCTGAAGCGTGGCGGCGACCATGTCTTGCGCGGCGGCAATCGCGGCCAGATCGGCGGACAGCGGATCATCGTGATCGGGGGCAGTCGGCGCATGGGCCGCGCAGGCGGCAAGCCACAGATACAGCGCGCCATTGGCCTCGGGCGCGGGAAAGACCGCCAGCGACGCGGGCAGGCGCAACGCCGCGCCGTCGAAACTGGCGCGTGGCAGCACCTCGGCGGGCGTGCCAAGGCGGCGCAGAAAGGAGAGGCGGTGATGGCTCGTCTCCTCCGCCACGGCCTTGACCTCGACGGACGGATCGCCGCCGAGGCCCCGGAAAAGGACTGCCAGCCGCCCCGCGACCTCAGAGAGGTCAACACGGGCTCCGTCATGCACGCCCGGGGCGTCGAGACGGCTGGCATAGGCGTGCCACAGTTTCCCGATGGTTTCTTCGGGTTCCCATGGGTCGACGTCGATCCTGCCCATCACCGGCCTCACCCGAAAACGGCGGTGACAAGATCGAGGAGCCCGCGTTTCGTGTCGCGGTCATCCGTGAGCGGTTCTATCATCGCGGCCAGAATGGCGCGCTCGACCGGCATGCCCTGACGGATGAGGATGGCGGCATAGACCACGAGGCGGGTGGACACCCCTTCCTCCAGATCCTGCCCCTTGAGATCGCGCAGCCGGTTGGCAAGCCGCACCAGCGGCTTGACGCGTTCCTCCGACAGACCGGATTCGCGTGCGACCACGGGGATTTCCCGCTCGGGGCGGGGAAAGTCGAACTCGACCGAGACAAAGCGTTGCCGCGTCGAGGGCTTGAGCGTCTTGAGGATGTTCTGATAGCCGGGGTTGTAGGAGGCCACGAGCATGAAACCCTCGGGCGCCGCCAGTTCTTCGCCGGTGCGCTCGATGGGCAGGATGCGGCGGTCATCGGTCAGCGGGTGCAGGACCACGGTCACATCCTTGCGTGCCTCCACCACCTCGTCGAGATAGCAGATCGCGCCCTCGCGTACGGCCCGGGTGAGCGGGCCATCGGCCCAGACCGTCTCGCCGCCCTTGAGCAGGTAACGCCCGATCAGGTCCGCCGCAGACAGATCGTCATGGCAGGCCACCGTATAGAGCGGGCGGCCAAGGCGCGCGGCCATATGCGCCACGAACCGTGTCTTGCCGCAGCCCGTCGGCCCCTTGAGCAGGACCGGCAGGCGGTTCTCATGCGCCGCCGTGACAAGCGCGATCTCGTCGCCCTGCGGCAGGTAGAAGGGGGCGTCAGCCGCCCCCTTCAGGTTGGGGTGGGATCCATCCATCTCCATCACTCCGCCGGCTGGCTGATGCCGGGCTCGATGACCTCGCGGCGCGGCACGAACACGGCGTAGATGAAGAGAAGCGCGCCAAGCACCACTGCGATGCCCGCGCCGAAGCGCATCCAGTAGAACACCGCAAGCTGATCCTGCACGCTCATGTAATCCTCGCCCATGACCCGTTGCAGGTGGGTCTGCACCGTGCCGGCAAAGGTCAGCACAAAGGTCATGAACACCACGCCCGAGGACATCAGCCAGAAGGATGCCATGTTGAGCACCTGGTTATAGGGATCGCGCCCAAGAAGGTGCGGCATGGCATAGGTGATGATCGCGAGATTCAGCGCTACATAGGCCCCGTAGAACGCAAGGTGGCCATGGGCGGCGGTGATCTGCGTGCCATGGGTGTAGTAGTTGACGCCATGCAGCGTGTGCAGGAAGCCCCAGACTCCCGCGCCGAAGAAGGCGAGCGTGGCACAGCCGAGCGCCCAGAGAAGCGCGGCCTTGTTGGGGTGGTCGCGGCGACCCTTCCAGACCATGACGAAGGCAAAGGCCATCATGGCGAAGAACGGGATCACTTCCAGCGAGGAGAAGATCGAGCCGATCCACTGCCAGTATCCCGGCGTTCCGATCCAGTAATAATGGTGCCCGGTCCCGAGGATGCCCGAGAAGAGCGCGGCGGCGACGATGACATAAAGCCATTTCTCCACCACCTCGCGGTCAACGCCCGTCAGCTTGAGCATCAGGAAGGCGAGGATCGAGGCCATCACCAGCTCCCATGTGCCTTCCACCCAGAGATGGACCACATACCACCAGTACATCTTGTCGAGCGCGAGGTTCGAGGGGTTGTAGAAGGCGAAGAGGAACAGAAGCGCCAGACCCCAGAGGCCCAGAAGCAGGATGTTCGTGATCGCCGTCTTGCGCCCCGCAAGCACCGTCATCGACACGTTGTAAAGAAAGATCAGCGCGGCGACGACAATGCCGACCTTGACCCATTTGGGCTGCTCAAGGAACTCGCGCCCTTCCTTGCCCAAGAGCCAATTGCCCTCGAAGATGTTGAACAGATAGGTAACCACCACGCCAAGCGTGCCGAGCACGAGAATGCCCAGTTGCAGCCATGCGAGCTTTTCGGAGTGGATCTCACGCTCGGATTCCTCGGGCAAAAGGTAATAGGCCGCCCCGAAGAAGCCCAGAAGCAGCCAAACGATGAGACTGTTGGAATGGAGCATCCGGAGGATGTTGAACGGCACCAGCTCCGACAGGAAGGTCGGCACCACGTAGACAAAGCCCATGACAAGGCCGATGGTCACCTGCACCGCAAAGAGCGCAAGGGCCACGGCGAAATAGGCCAGGGCGATTTTCTGGGTTTGATATTTCATGGCTCTCGCTCCTCAACCGGCGTCGTTCGGTGGCCAGTTCTGCGTGTTGATGCGGCCCGTCCACAGAAGGAAATCCGCAAGGTTGCGATACTCTTCGTCGCTCAGGCCGAAATTCGGCATCTGGCGGCGGCCCTGGATGCCGGTTGGCATGGCGTCCATCCAGCCCTTGAGCATGTCCAGCGCGCCCTCGGGGTCGTCCTGCACACCCCAGCGCGCCATCACATTGCCCAGTTCGGGGGCGTAATAGGCGCCTTCGCCAAGAATCGAGTGACAGTTGACGCAGGAGTGTTTCTCCCAGACGTGCTTGCCTGCGGCGACGCTCTCGGTAAGGCCGCCGCGGTCGGTCGATTTGGTCACGATGTATCGGTGGGAATGGGCGGTCAGGCCCACGAAGATGAGGATGAAGAACAATGATCCGCCGTAGAAAATGTTGCGGGCCATCGTCTTGGTCAGGACTTCGCGCATGGCGCAGTCTCCTTTTCGGAGCGGTTGACGATGGGGTTACCTTGACGGTCGGTGGCCTCGCTTTCCTTAACGAAAGTCAATCGTGCCCGGCACGCGGCCCTGTCAGCACGGGCCAGAGCGCCGCGGCAGCGAGCGTGAAGGCCAGCACCCAGAGAAGCCCCGAGCCGAGAACGCCGGTGTAATAGTGACTGATACCGAGGCTTGATCCTGCCCATCTTGTCAGCGCCGACAGAACCAGAAGCCCGTAGGCCAGTGCCACCGGACCAGGGGCAATCAGCGCGTGCCCGCCATGGCCAAGCGCCGCGCGCGACATCACCGCCAGCGTCATCACCCCCACCGCGCCGATTCCCAGAAGGTGCAGCGCGGCCACTTCCGAGCCCAGCCCGAGCGCCGCCAGCCCTGACAGAACCAGCCCCAGCCCGAGCATCGCCATGCCCAGATGCAGCACCCAGAGGATCGGCTGGTTCCATGTCCAGAGCGGTCTCCAGCGCGCGCCGCGCAAGAGTTGCGCCGCGCCTGCCGCAATCGCCAGCGCGGCAAAAACCGGTCCAGGCAATGCCAGCCCCGCCGCCAGCGCGGTAAGCAGCGTGAGCCCGAGCACCACCATGTCGAGCGGCAGGTGGCTTTGCGGCAGGCGGTGCTCGATCCCGGCGCGGGTCATCGCGTTGCGGGTAAAGGCGGGCGTCACCCGCCCGCCCAGCATCACGATCAGCCCGCAGGTGGCAAAAAGTCCCAGCTGCAGCCCTGCGGCTCCGGTCGCCGTCACCCCGGTCCAGTCCAGATGCACCATCAGGTTCCCCGCCCAGATGAGCGCGAGCACGCCCAGGAACATCATGTTCTGCGGCTTGGGCCGCTTGAGGAGATGGCCAAGGATCTTGGTCCCCAGAACCGGCAGGAAGGCCAGGTCGAGCGTCGCCACCAACGCCATTGGCAGGCTGCCCGAGAACCAGATGCCAACCCGCGCCGCCAGCCACAGTCCGGCTACGAGCATGATAAAGCCGCGTCGCGCCGCGGGCGTGCCGGTCCAGTTCGGCACGGCGGTCAGGAAGAACCCCCCCATCGCCGCCGCCGGATAGCCGAACACCATCTCATGCGCGTGCCACAGATGTGGCGGCGGGGCGAAGGGCAGGGCGCTGACCATGCCCCCCGCTGCGTGAATACCGAGCCATCCGGTCCAGACGATCAGCGAGAAGATCGCGTAAAGGGCGGCGGCGGTGAAGAACACGCGCCAGCCCTCGGAGAAGAAGCGCGCGACCGCGCCCGTGGTGTCTTGTGACATATCCGTGCCCCGCGCTTGGAAAACCTGACGCTGAAGGTCGCGCCGAAAGGCCCGGACCACCTTAACGAAAGTCAAGGATCACGCCCCGGTGATCGGTCAGAAAAGGGATGCCTCACCAGCGCAACGGAGATTCTGACATGACAACCCCAGCCGCGAGGACACCGAGGACGCCAGGGCGCGTGCTCGGCGCCGGTCTGTCTTTCCTGCTCTCGACGGCGGCGTTTCCCGCGCTTGCCCAGGAACAGCCGACCATGAACCCGGAGGCCTTTGAAGCCGCCAAGCAGACCTATTTCGAGCAATGCGCCGGCTGCCATGGCGTGTTGCGAAAGGGCGCGACCGGCAAGCACCTCTTGCCCGAACTCAAGACCAAGGCTGCCGACGGCACCGAGACGGTGACAGGCACGCTCAAGCTTGGCCAGGACCGGCTGGAGCGGATCATCTCCTTCGGCACCGAAGGGGGCATGAACAACTTTGACGGCATCCTGACGTCAGAGCAGATCGCCGATCTGGCCACCTACATCCAGATCGACCCGCCCAAGCCGCCGGAAATGTCGCTGGCCCAGATGATTCAGACCCGCAAGGTCTATATCGAACCGGAAGACTATCCGACAGAGCCGCTGCATGGCCGCAACTGGGAGAACTTCTTTGTCGTGATCGAACGCGACGTGGGCAAGGTCGCGGTGATCGACGGCGATACCAAGGAGGTGCTCGCGCATATCCCCACCGGCTATGCGGTGCACGTGCTCAAGGCGTCGGAACATCACAGCATCGACGAGCCGGAAAATCCGGGCCGGTTCTGGTACACGATGGGTCGCGACGGCAAGATGACCAAGATCGACCTGTGGCAAAACCCCGAGAACATGCTCGTGGCTGAGGTCAAGATCGCCTATGACGCCCGCGACGTGGCCGTGTCCGGCGACGGCAAGTATGTCATTGGCGGGGGCTACTGGCCACCGCATTTCGCCATTGTCGATGCGCTGACGATGGAGCCGAAAAAGGTCGTCTCGACCCGCGGCGTCAACGTCGATGGCGAATATGTCGAGGAGAGCCGCGTGGCGGCGATCTACACGACCCCGCACGAACCCACATGGCTTGTGGCAGTTAAGGAACTGGGCCAGATCTGGCAGGTTGATTACACCGACATCGACAACTTGCGTATCGACAAGATCGACAATTCCAAGTTCCTGCATGACGGGTTCTTCGACCCGACGGGCCGCTATTTCCAGATCGCGGCAAACGCCTCGGATCAGATGGTGGTGGTCGATTCCAAGACCCGCAAGCTGGAGGCGATCATCGACACCAAGTCGAAACCCCACCCCGGCCCCGGTGCCAACTGGGTTGATCCGAATTGTGGCCCCGTGGGCGGCACCACGCACCTCGGCACCGGCCATGTGACGGTCTGGGGCAACGATCCCGCAGATCATCCGGATAACGCCTGGAAGATCTGCTACGAGGTCGAAACCGACGGGCCGGGCCTGTTCATCCGCACCCACCCGACCAGCAAATATGTCTGGGCGGACCAGACGCTGCATCCCGAACCCGAGATCCAGCAATCGGTGCAGGTGATCGACAAGGCCACCGGCGAGATCGTCAAGACCATCCAGTTGACCGAAGTCGAGGGCTATGTCGCCGTCCACTTCGAGTTCAACCAGGACGGCACCGAGGTCTGGGCCTCGGTCTGGAACCGCAAGGATTCCAAGACCGACAATGGAGAGATCGTGGTCTTCGACGCCGAGACGCTTGAGGAAAAGGCCCGGATCAAGGGCCTGTTCGCCCCCACCGGCAAGTTCAACGTCTTCAACCGCTCGAACCACAAGACCTGAGCGTGGCAGCGCCGGGGGGCAGCGATGCCCTCCGGCTTTCGCCTTTGCCCACAGACACCCGCAGACCTGACGGAGCGCGGATCAGATGACAGATGAAACCCCGAAAACCGGCCGTCTCTGGCGGCGCTGGGTCTGGTATGGCGTGCCTGTTGGCGGCGCCGCCGCTGCCTTTGCCGCCGGGATCATCTTCTGGGGCGGGTTCAACACCGCCATGGAAGCCACCAACACGATGGAATTCTGCGTCTCCTGCCACGAGATGCGCGAGAACGTGTTCAAGGAATACGAACACACCATCCACCACGAGAACCGCTCTGGCGTGCAGGCGACCTGTTCGGATTGCCACGTCCCGGACCCCTGGGTGCACAAGATGGTGCGCAAGGTGCAGGCCACGCGCGAACTGTATGGCAAGGTCATGGGCTCGATCAGCACACCTGAGAAATTCGAGGAGGAACGCCTGCGGCTGGCCACCAATGTCTGGACCGCGATGAAGAAGACCGATTCGCGCGAATGCCGGAACTGTCACACCATCGTCAGCATGAACCCCCGTTTCCAGAAACCCCGCGCACGCCAGCAGCACCTGACGGCGATGGAGACCGGACAGACCTGCATCGACTGTCACAAGGGGATCGCGCATTCCGATGTGCGTGACCGTGCGCCCGAGGAGTTGCTGGAAGCGCTCGAGGCGCCGAATCCCCGGCATATCAAGACGGTGCCGCAAAGCTTCCTTGACGGGCTGGACTATATCGCGCGCGTCGAGGCCGAAGAGGCCGCCGCCGCTATCGAGGCGGCACAGGCGGCCGAGGCGGCAGTCGAGGCACGGATTGCCGCAGCTGTCGAAACGGCGCTGAGCGCGAGCGACGACGCAGCGGCGCCATCGGGCGCGGGCGCCGCGATCGACTGGTCGGCCATCCCGCCTGTGACCGTGGGCCTGTTCTATCCCGGCCAGACACCCTGGGAATGGGTGCTCAACGGCAAGGAACATGGTGGTGCGCGCGCATTTACCAGGGGCGGCGACCAATGCTCGGTCTGCCACGCCAAGGAGACCGACGCCATGGGCGCCAAGCTTGTAAGCGGCGAAAAGGCCGAACCCACGCCCATTCCGGGCAAGCGGGGGGCGGTCAACGTGGCCATTCAGGCCGCCCATGATGCCGACAACCTCTATTTGCGCCTGCGCTGGAAGGAGGGTGGCCACGCCCCCGTGCCCTTTGTCGAGGGCGGCAGGATGGACCCCGAGAACCCTGTCAAGCTCGCGATGATGATCGTGGGCGAGGGTGTGGAAAAGGCCGAACAGGCGGGCTGCTGGTCAAGCTGCCACATGGACAGCCGGAGCATGCCCAATGCACCCGATGACCTTGGCGATCTTGACGCGGCGCTTGGCGGGCATGGCTATGTGCAGAAATACATCCCCGACAGCCGCACCGAGATCGAGTTCAAGGGCCGTGAGCGCCCGATGGGCGGCTGGGACCTCTTGCGCGACGAGGGTGAACTGGCTGCCTTTCTGGAGAATGGCACCTTCATGGACTTCACCCGGCTGGATGCCTCCGGCACTGCCCGGCGCGGCTATCTGCTGGAGCGGCGGCACGAGGATGCGGGCCATCCGGTCGAAGGCTCCATGGTGCTTGAGGGCGATACCTGGACCGCCGTTCTGGTGCGTCCGCTGGCGGCAAACGCGCCAGGGCAGATCGCCATCGAGCCGGGCAAGGTCTATACGGTGGGCTTCGCGCTGCATGACGATCACGCGGCGGCACGGTTCCACCACGTCTCGCTCGATCTGCGGCTGGCGCTTGACGATGCGTCGGTCGAACTGAACGCGATCGCGCACTGAGGGCGGGCGCGGGCGGCCCCGGCCCGAGACGGGCCGGGGTTGCTGTTTCCCAACCCCTTTCACAGGAGAGAGAGCCATGCCCCCTATCCGCACCCTCGCCAGCCTGTTTGCGCTCCTGCCCCTGCCCCTGCCCGCGCTTGCGGGCGACCTGCCTACCGACCCCGAGGCCCTGGCCGAGGGCGCGGCGATCTTCGAGCGGCGGTGCAGCCAGTGCCACGGGCTTGATGGCGTGATCTACAAGGCGCCCTGGCTCAACGGGTTGATCGGGCGGCCTGCGGCATCGGTGCCCGATTTCCCCTATTCCGAGGCGATGCGCGCCTGGGGCGGCACCTGGACGGTTGAGACCCTCACGGCATGGCTGACCAAACCCGATGAGCTTGTCCCCGGCACCGAGATGAATTTCGGCGGCTTCCGCCGCCGCACCGAGGACCGCGACAAGGTGATTGCGTATCTTGTCGAGGCGACACGCGAAGCGGCGACGCAAGCGGCGCGGCCTTAACGAAAGTCAAGGTTCGCGCGCGGGCAATCGGCCAGTCTGGGATCAAAGCCAAGCCCGGAGAGTCGCATGTCATACCCTAGCCAAGGCCATGTTTCGCTTGTTGGTTCCGGTCCGGGCGATCCCGACCTTCTGACCTGCAAGGCGCTTCGATGCCTGCAAGAGGCCGATGTTCTGGTGTTCGACCGGTTGGTCAGCCCCGAGATCCTTGCGCTCGTGCCTGCCCGCGTGCGGCGCATCGACGTGGGCAAGATGCCCAAATGCCATCCCGTGCCGCAGGAGGGGATCAACGCGCTTCTGGTCGATCTCGCGCGGCAGGGGCTGCGTGTGGTGCGCCTGAAGGGTGGCGACCCGCTGATTTTCGGACGCGGCAGCGAAGAGGCCGAGGTGTTGCGCGCTGCCGGAATTACCGTCGATTATGTGCCCGGCATCACCGCCGCGCAGGGCATGGCCGCCTCGACCGGCGTGCCGCTGACGCATCGGGGGCTGGCCACGGGCGTGCGCTATGTCACCGGGCATCGGGCGAAGGACGGCAGTCTCGATCTCGACTGGGCATCGCTGGCGAGCGAGGAGACCACGCTTGTCGTCTATATGGGCGTGGCCAATATCGCGCAGATAGCGGCGGAACTGATGGCCCACGGCCTGCCCGCCGACCTGCCGGTGATGGCGGTGGCAAGCGTGACGACCCCGCGCGAGGCGCGGCTGGTCTCGTCGCTGGACCGCATCGCGCCCGAGATCGCGGAGGCCCACCTTGCCGCGCCGGTGCTTTTTGTCATCGGCCATGTGGTGCGGCTTTATGAGGGCAATGCCGCCCTGCCGCTGCGTGATGCCGAGGTGAGGGTCTATGCGTAACGCGCCTGCCCTCTGCCTTGCCGCGACCCTGGCCGGGTTCGCCCCCGTTCCCGCCGCCGCCGAGATCAGCGCCGAGCGGGTGGAACGGCTCGAGCACATGCTGGTGCAGGATTGTGGCTCTTGTCACGGGCTGGTGCGCAAGGGCGGGCTTGGCAGCCCGCTCACCCGAGACGCGCTTGCCCATGCCGCGCCCGAGGGGCTGGCCGCGATCATCCTCGACGGCATCCCCGGCACCGCCATGCCGCCCTGGCGCGCGCTTCTGACCGAGGCCGAGGCGCTCTGGATGGCGCACCACCTTCTGATGGAGCCACGTGAATGAGACGGTTTCTCGCCACCCTCGCCCTTTCAGCCAGCCTTCTTGCAGCCCCGGCCGGGGCCGAGACCGCCCCCCGTGCCACCGGCGGGCTTGGCCTTGTGATCGAGCGCGCCACCGGCTCGGTCCTGCTGGTGGACCGGATCGCGCATGAGGTCATCTCGCGCATCGAGGGCCTGGGCGATCTGAGCCACGCCTCGGTGACCTTCTCGCCAGACGAGCGGCTGGCCTATGTCTTTGGCCGCGACGGCGGGCTGACGCAGGTTGACATGCTGACGGGCGCGATCACCGCCCGCGTCCTTCAGGGCGGCAACGCCATCGGCGGTGCGATCTCGGACGATGGCGCGCTGGTGGCTGTCTCGAATTACGAGCCGGGCGGCGTGCGCGTGTTCGACGCCGAAACGCTGGAGATGGTGGCCGATATCCCCTCGGGCGGCAAGACCGTGGGCCTTGTCGATCTGCCGAACCGCCGCTTTGCCTGGACGGTCTGGGAGACGGGAACGGTCTGGCTGGCCGATCTGTCGGGGGAAGTGCCGGTCATCACCGATCTGGGACAGGCGGGCCTCAACCCTTATGATGCGGTGCTGTCGGGCGACGGGCGGCATTACATCGTCGGGCTGTTCGGCGAAAAGGGCCTGACGCTGTTCGACATGTGGCAGGACGCGCCCGAGCCGGTGCGTTTTCTCAGCGATTACGGACGCGAGGACGCGGAAATGCCGGTCTACAAGATGCCCCACCTGCAAGGCTGGGCGCTGACCGAGGGGCAGTTTGCCCTGCCTGCCGTGGGGCAGCACGCGCTTCTCTGGGTGGAGCGCGCGACCCTTGCGCAGGCCGGTCGCACGGCGCTGCATGGCCAGCCGATCTTTGCCGTGGCGCAACCTGGCAGCCCCTATGTCTGGGTGAATTTCGCCCTGCCGCATAACGACACGCTTCAGGTGCTCGACAGCCGCACCCATGAGGTGGTGGCGACCCTCACCCCCGGCGCCGCCGTGCTGCATATGGAGTTCAGCCCGCGCGGGCATGAGCTTTGGGTCAGTTCGCGCGATGGCAACCGGGTCTTTGTCTATGATACCCACAGCCGCACGGTGAAGGCCGAACTGGAGGCGCAAAGCCCCTCTGGCATCTTCTTCACCGCGCGCGCGCATCGCACGGGGCTATAGGTCATGCCCGCCCGTCTCGATCCCCGCGACACCGCCCTTCTCGACCGTTTTCAACGTGATCTGCCGCTGGTATCGCGCCCGTTTGCGGTAATGGCCGGGGCGCTTGGGCTGACGGAGGCCGAGGTGATCGAGCGCCTCGCCCGCCTCTCCGCCGAGGGCAAGATCGCGCGTGTCGGTGCCACCGTTCGGCCCAACACCGCCGGGGCCTCGACGCTCGCGGCGCTGGGCGTGGCGGCGCAGCGGCTGGAGGAGGTGGCCGAAATCGTCGGGCAGGAACCGGGCGTCAATCACAGCTATCAGCGCGACCATGCGTGGAACCTGTGGTTCGTGGCGACGGCGGCGGACGGGGCCGAGTTGCAGGCCACGCTGGACCGCATCGCCGCGCGCACCGGGCGCGAGGTGCTGGACCTGCGGCTTGTGCGGGCGTTCAACATCGACCTCGGCTTTCCGTTGCAGGGCGTGCGTCCCGTCCCGCGGCGCGATGCCCCGGTGGACCGCGCGGCGCTCTGCGACGGCGACCGCCCGCTTTTGCACCTGCTCTCGCAGGGCCTGCCGCTGGTGCCTGTGCCCTACACCGCCGCCGCCCGCGATCTGGGGATGAGCGAGGCGGCGGTCATCGCCCGCATCGGCGCGCTTCTGAAGGCGGGTATCCTTACCCGGCTGGGCGTAATCGTGCGCCACCGTTCGCTTGGCTGGGCTGCCAATGCCATGGTCACCTTCGATCTGCCCGAGGACCGGATGGAGGCGGCGGGCCGCGCGCTTGCCGCGCATCCCGGCGTGACGCTTTGTTACCAGCGCCGCACCGTGCCGGGGGTCTGGCCCTATGGCCTGTTCTGCATGATCCACGGGCGCAGCCGTGCCGAGGCGCTGGCCACGCTCGACGTTGCCCGCGCCTTGCCCGAATTGCGCGGTGCCGCCCATCAGGTGCTGTTTTCGCAACGCTGCTTCAAGCAGACCGGCGCGCGGCTTCTGCCGTCCGAGGCGGCATGAGACGCGCGGCGCTTCCCCCCGAGGCGCTCGACGCCACCGACCGCGCGATCCTCAACGCGCTCCAGGACGGCTTTCCGATCGCCCATGACCCGTTCACGCAGGCCGCCGCCCCCCTTGGCCTGAGCGGCGAGGCGCTGACCGCGCGGCTGGCGCATCTGCGCGATATCGGCGCGATCACCCGCTTTGGCCCCTTCTTCGACGCCGAGGCCATGGGCGGTGCGTTCTGCCTTTGCGCGATGGATGTGCCGGAGGCGCGTTTCGAGGAGGTCGTGACTTTGGTCAATGCCCATCCGGAGGTGGCGCATAATTATGAACGCGCGCACCGGCTCAACATGTGGTTCGTGCTCGCCTGCGAAACCCCAGAGGGGATTGAGCGGGTGGCCGCGCGGATCGAGCGCGAGACCGGGCTTTGCGTCCTGCGGTTTCCCAAGCTGCGGGAGTTCTTCATCGGCTTCAGGGTAGAGGCATGACACGCGACGCCACCGACCGCCGGATCATCGCCGCCACGCAAGCGGGCCTGCCGTTGGTGGCTGAACCCTATGCCGAGGTGGCGGGCTGGCTTGGCCTGTCCGAGGCCGAGGTGATCGCGCGGCTGACGGCCATGCAAGACGCGGGCATCGTGCGGCGTGTGGCTCTTGCGCCCAATCACTATGCCTTGGGAATGCAGGCCAACGGGATGAGCGTCTGGGATGTGGCGGACGACCGCGCCGAGGCGCTTGGCGAAGCGGTCGGCGCGCTTTCGTTCGTGTCGCATTGCTACCTGCGCCCGCGCGCCCTGCCGCTCTGGCCTTACAACCTTTTCGCCATGCTGCACGGGCCGGACCGCGCCACCGTCGAGGCGCATCGCGCCGAGGTGGCGGACATTCTCGGCGATGCCTGCGCGCGCCACGACATTCTCTATTCAACCCGCATCCTGAAAAAGACCGGGATGCGCCTCAGGCCGGAGGGCTGAGCCATGTTTCGTCTGACCCAATACATGCGGGAGCTTGTGAACCCGACGACCATTCGAGACCGTATGGACACGATGCGCCCGGTGGTGATCTGGAACCTTACCCGCCGCTGTAACCTGCGGTGCCGGCATTGCTATACCACCTCCGCCGACATCTCCTTTCCCGGTGAGTTGAGTCATGGCGAGGCGATGGACGTTCTTGACGATCTGGCCGCCTTCAAGGTGCCCGCGCTGATCCTCTCGGGGGGCGAGCCGCTGTCGCGCTTTGATTTCTTCGACCTGGCCGAACGCGCCCGCGCGCTGGATTTCCGGTATCTGGCGCTTTCGACCAATGGTACGCGGCTGGCCGAGAATATTGACCGCATCACCACACTCGATTTCGACTATGTGGGCATTTCGCTTGATGGTATCGGCGGGGTGAATGACTGGTTTCGCGGTGTCGATGGCGCTTTCGAGGCTGCCCTTGCCGGGGTGCGGGCATGCAAGGCGCGCGGCGTCAAGGTGGGGCTGCGCTTTACGCTCACGCGCGACAATGCCCATACCCTGCCCGACATGCTCGATCTGTGCGACGCCGAAGGGGTGGACAAGTTCTACCTGTCGCATCTCGTCTATGCGGGGCGCGGCGACAAGCATCGCGGCGAGGATGCGCAGCATCGCCATACCCGCGTGGCGCTCGATCACCTGATTGACCGGGCATGGGTAGCGGTGGCCGAGGATCAACCGCTTGAGATCGTGACCGGCAACAATGACGCCGATGCGGTTTATTTCCTGCACTGGGCCGAGCGGCATTTCGATGCCGCCAAACTGGCGCATCTGCGCGCGCACCTCACCGCGTGGGGCGGGAATTCCAGCGGTCTGGGCGTTGCCAATATCGACACGCAAGGCCGCGTGCATCCCGATACCTACTGGTCGGATTACACCGTGGGATCGGTCAAGGAGCGCCCCTTTTCCGAGATATGGACCGGGGATGACCCGATGCTCGCTGCGCTGCGCACCCGCCCGCGCCCGCTCAAGGGCCGTTGCGGGGCCTGCGCACACAAGGATATCTGCGGGGGAAATACGCGCATCCGCGCGCTTCAGGTCTCGGGCGACCCCTGGGCCGAGGATCCGGCCTGTTATCTGGACGCGGAGGAAATCGGCCTGAGTGCCGACGCCACCCGCCTGACCGTCACGCCATTCCGGGGGAAAAGCCATGATCCGGCGCATCGTTTCTTCTGAGTGCGCGGCGCTCGCCGCCGCCCTTCTCATTGCGTCACCCGCAAGTGCCGCCCCGGACGGGGCCGCGCTCTATGCCGCGCATTGCGCTGCCTGCCACGCCGAGACGCGGCTTGGCGGCACCGGCCCCGCGCTCATCCCGCAGACGTTGGGCCGCATCGGCGGGCCAGAGCTTGAGGCGGTGATTGCCCATGGCCGCGCCGCCTCGCAGATGCCGGGTTTCGCCGAGGTGCTGAGTCTCGATGAGATCGCCGCCATCGCCGCCCATCTCAAGCAGCCGCTGACCGAAACGCCGCATTGGGGCGTGGCCGAGATGCTGGAAACGCGCAGCTTTGACGAGGCCCACGCCCCCGCCACCACGCCGGTTTTCACCGCCGATCCGATGAACGTGACCCTCGCGGTCGAGATCGCCGACAGCCAAATCTCGGTGCTCGACGGCGACACGTTCGCGGTTCTGGCGCGGTTCGAGACCCCCTTTGCCGTTCATGGCGGGCCGAAATTCAGCCCCGATGGGCGGCTGGTCTATGTGGTGTCGCGCGATGGCTGGGTTCAGAAATACGACCTCTGGGGCCTGACCGAGATGGGCCGCATCCGCGCCGGTCTCAACGCCCGCAACATCGCGATCAGCGCCGATGGCAAATGGCTTGCCGTGGCCAATTACCTGCCGATGACGCTGACCATTCTCGACGCGGAGACGCTCATGCCCGAAAAGGTCATCGAGATCAGGGGCCGCGACGGCACACCAAGCCGCGTCTCGGCGGTCTATCAGGCCCCCCCGCGCGACAGCTTCGTGCTGGCGCTCAAGGATATTCCGGAGGTCTGGGAAATCTCCACCTCTGACAATCCGCCCCATACCGGCTGGGTCCACGATACCCGCGTCGAAGGCCCGCCCGAGATCGCCCGCCGCTTTCCGGTGCGTAAGATGGGCGTCGAGCAGATCCTCGATGATTTCTTCTTCGACCAGAATTACGAGCATGTGATCGGTGCCTCGCGCGCGACCGAACAGGCGCTGGTGATCGACCTCGACTATGGTCACAAGGTCGCCGAGATCGACCTGCCCGGAATGCCGCATCTGGGATCCGGGATCACATGGGCGTGGGGCGGCACAAGGATCATGGCGACGCCGCATCTCAAGGAGGGGATGATCTCTTTCATCGACATGGCCACATGGCAGACCGTCAAGCGGATCAGGACCGAGGGGCCGGGCTTTTTCATGCGTTCCCATGAGAACAGCCGCTATGTCTGGGCGGATGTGTTCTTTGGCCCCAACAAGGACGCGATGCACGTCATCGACAAGGAGACGCTGGAAATCGTGCGCACGCTGCGCCCCGCGCCGGGGCAGACCGTGGCCCATACCGAATTCACCCGCGACGGGCGGCACGCGCTGGTGTCGATCTGGGAGGATGACGGCGCGGTGATCGTCTACGACGCCGAGACGCTGACCGAGGTGACACGGCTGCCGATGCGCAAGCCTTCAGGGAAATACAATGTCTGGAACAAGATCACCTTTGCCGAGGGCACATCACACTGAGCCGGGCCGATGGCCGGTGTGGAGGCTCGCGCTGCTGCTCTACCCGTTCGCGGCCCCCGCCGTGGCGATCAACCTCTTTCTGGCGGGGCTGATCGCGCACAAGACGGGGTTTGTCGCACTGCCGCCGGTGCTGGCACTGTGGCTGTCGGTGCCTTTGGGCGTGCCTGCGGCCTGGCTTTGCGGCCGCTGGGTGCGCGGGCTTCTGGACGAGGCGGCGGCAGGGCCGAAAGGAGCCTCCGCAAAATCATGAATCGTGTTTGATTAATATCAAGGCTGGGCGAGAGAGGCGCCTCGATACTGACCCCATGAAACCGCTGCTGCGATTCCTCTGGCTGCTCTGCCTTCTGCCCGGTCTGGCGACCGGCATCCTGCCCCTGCCCGGTCAGGCTTTGGGGTTGGAGATGGTGATCTGCGCCGACGGGACCGAGCATGTGATCCGCGTGGGACTTGATGGTCAACCAATTGAAATTGAAGAGGATTGTGCGCTCTGCTGTGCCGCCTGCGGCCCCGCCCCGGCGCTCTTGCCCTGCATGATCACCCTTGCCCGCCCCGCCTTGCGCGCGGTCGGCGCAACCATGTCCGCGCGCACTGCCGTTCTGCCGGCACGCGCCGCCCTTTTTCCGGCCCCGCGCGGCCCCCCGGCACGGATCCTCTGACGATGCACCGACTTGCCCTCCTCTTTCTTGTGCTGATCGGGCTGGCCCTGCCGCGTGCCGCGCTGGCGCAGACCGATCACCGGCTTCTCACCCGCTTTCTGGCCGAAGTGCCTGCCTCCGAGCTTTTCGAAGGCGCCGACGGCTATGGTGTGCCGCTGCCGGATCTGGCCGTAGCCCCGGTGCTCAGGGGCGGCGAGACGGTAGGTTACGCCTTCGTCAATTCCGATTTTGTGGGCACCACGGGCTATTCCGGCAAGCCCATCCATATCCTGATCGCGCTCGACCCGCAGGCCGTGGTTCAGGGCGTGCGGCTGGTGCAGCATTCCGAGCCGATCGTCCTTATCGGCATCCCCGAAGCGCGGATCGCCAAACTCACCGCCGAGTTCAAGGGCCGCGACATCGCCGCCGAAGCGCGCGGCGAGACGGAACATGCGCTGGAAATCATCTCGGGCGTGACTGTCACCATCATGGTGATCGACGATTCGATCCTGCGCTCGTCGCTTCGGGTCGCGCGGGCGCTCGATCTGGGCGGGCTGGGGCAGACGGTCGCGCCCGAGGCCCCCCGTGTCGAGATCGACCCCGAGGCCGGGGTGGCGGGCGACTGGGAGACGCTTGTGGGCGACGGCACTGTGCGACGCATGGCGCTGAGCGTGGCCGAGGTCAACGACGCCTTTGCCGGGCTGGGCGATCCGCGCGCGCTCGGCACCCCCGAGGAGGGGCCGGACACGGACAATTTCATAGAGCTTTACACCACCCTGCCCAGCATCCCCGCCATCGGGCGCGCGCTGCTGCTGGACCGCGAATACGACACTATGCGGGACTGGGCGGGCGAGGGCGACCATGTGCTGATGGTGATGGGGCTGGGGCGCTATTCCTTCAAGGGGTCGGGCTATGTGCGTGGCGGTCTTTTCGACCGTATCCAGCTTATCCAGGGTGATATGGCGCTGCGCTTTCGCGACCGCGATCACCGGCGCGTGGGCGATCTGACCGCCCCCGGCGCGCCGCGCTTTCGCGAACAGGACATGTTCCGCATCCCCGCCGACAGCGGCTTTGATCCGGCCCAGCCGTGGCGGCTGCAACTGCTGGTGGGCCGTGAGGTGGGCGCATTGGAACGGGTCTATACCACCTTTGAGAGCGGCTGGCAGCCGCCCACGCACCTTCTGCGCGACCTGCCGGCACCCGAGGCGCCCGCGCCCCTGGTCATCGAGGAGAACGAGAGCGCCGCCATGACCGCGCTCTGGCAACGCATCTGGCGCGACAAGACGGTTGAAATCGCCGGTCTCGGCGCGATGCTTGTGGTGCTCACCGGCGCGTTCTTCTTCCAGACCTATGCCACCGTGTCGGAGCGCGCTTTCACCTGGTTCCGCATGGGGTTTCTCGGGCTCACGCTGGTGTTTCTCGGCTGGTATGCCAATGCGCAACTGTCGGTCGTGAACATCATGGCGCTGGCCGCTTCGCTCAAGGAAGGGTTCACCTGGTCGGCCTTCCTGCTCGATCCGCTGACCTTCATCCTGTGGTTCTCGGTCGCGGCCTCGCTGATCTTCTGGGGGCGCGGGGCCTATTGCGGCTGGCTGTGCCCGTTCGGCGCGTTGCAGGAACTGACCAACCAGATCGCGCGGCGGTTTCGCGTGCCGCAATGGACCCTGCCCTGGGGCCTGCACGAGCGGCTCTGGGCGGTGAAATACATCCTCTTCCTGGGTCTTTTCGGCGTCTCGCTCGCCTCAATCGAACAGGCCGAGACGCTGGCCGAGGTGGAGCCGTTCAAGACCGCCATCGTGCTCAAGTTCGACCGCGCCTGGCCCTTCGTCCTTTATGCGCTGGTGCTGCTTGGCGCGGGTCTTTTCGTCGAACGGTTCTATTGCCGCTATCTCTGCCCGCTTGGTGGCGCGCTGGCGATCCCCGCGCGGATGCGCATGTTCGACTGGCTGCGGCGCTATCGCGAGTGCGGCAACCCGTGCCAGACCTGCGCCAACGAATGTTTCGTGCAGGCGATCCACCCCACCGGCGAGATCAACCCCAACGAATGCCTGAACTGCCTGCATTGCCAGGTGCTGTATCAGTCCGAAGACAGATGCCCGGTCGTCATCAAGCGGCTCAAACGCCGCGCCGCCGCCTCCGAGGGCGCGGCAGGACTTGACCGGGTGCTGACCAATCACCCGAACCATCCAAACCTGAAGAAAGGAACGGACCATGTCTGACACACCCCTGAAATCCGGCATCAGCCGCCGGGGCCTCCTTGGGGCCACAGCGGGCACCGCCGCGCTTGGCACCATGGGGGGCGCGGCCCTGCTTGGTGGGGCAAGCCCCGTGCGCGCCGCCGCCGGTGCGGCGACCGTCGCCCCCGGCGAGCTTGACGAATATTACGGCTTCTGGTCCTCGGGCCAGACCGGCGAGGTGCGTATCCTCGGCGTGCCCTCGATGCGCGAATTCATGCGTATCCCGGTGTTTAACCGCTGCTCGGCCACCGGCTGGGGGGCAACCAACGAGTCCGTCGCCATCCACCGCGAGCGGATGACCGACCAGACCAAGGCGTTCCTTGCTGCCAACGGAAAGCAGGTGCACGACAACGGCGACCTGCACCACGTCCACATGTCCTTTACCGAGGGCAAGTATGACGGGCGCTTCCTGTTCATGAACGACAAGGCCAATACCCGCGTCGCGCGTGTGCGCTGCGACATCATGAAATGCGACAAGATCACCGAGATTCCCAATGCCAAGGCGATCCACGGGTTGCGTCCGCAGAAATGGCCGCGCACCAACTATGTCTTTGCTAATGGCGAGGATGAGACGCCCATCGTCAATGACGGCAAGATCCTCGACGATCCGTCGCAGTATGTGAATTATTTCACCGCCGTCGATGCCGACACGATGGAGGTGGCCTGGCAGGTGATGGTGTCGGGCAACCTCGACAACACCGATGCCGATTACGAGGGCAAATGGGCCTTCTCCACCTCCTACAACTCGGAGATGGGGATGAACCTTGGCGAGATGACCGAATCCGATATGGATCACGTCGTTATCTTCAACATCGCCGAGATCGAAAAGGGTATCGCCGCCGGCGATTTCGAGGAAAAGAACGGCGTCAAGGTGATCGACGGACGCAAGGAGCGGAACAAGAATTACACCCGCTACATCCCGATCCCCAACAACCCGCATGGCTGCAACATGGCACCTGACAAGATCCACCTGTGCATCGGCGGCAAGCTTTCGCCCACGGTGTCGGTGATCGACGTGCGCAAGCTCGATGCGCTCTTCGAGAGCGATATCGACCCGCGCAGCGCCGTGGTGGCCGAGCCGGAACTGGGCCTCGGGCCGCTTCACACCGCGTTTGACGGCAAGGGCAACTGCTACACCACGCTCTTTCTCGACAGCCAGATCGTGTTCTGGAACATAGAGCGCGCGATCCGCGCCTATAATGGCGAGAACGTGAGCCCGATCATCTCCAAGACGGACGTGCATTACCAGCCGGGCCACAACTCGACCTCGATGGGCGAGACGCTGGAGGCGGATGGCAAGTTCTTCATCTCGATGAACAAGTTCTCCAAGGACCGCTTTCTCAACGTCGGCCCGCTCAAGCCCGAGAACGAGCAGCTTTTCGTCATCAATGGCGACAAGCTGGATCTGGCCCATGACGGCCCCACCTTCGCAGAGCCGCACGATTCGATCATCGTGCACCGCTCGGTGGTCAATCCGCTGCACGTCTATGACCGCAACGACCCGACCTGGGCCGCGACGCGCGCACAGGCCGAGGCCGATGGCGTCGATATCGACGATTACATGGCCGAGGTGATCCGCGACGGCGACAAGGTGCGCGTCTACATGTCGAGCCAGGCGCCCAACTTCTCGATGGAGAGCTTCACCGTCCGGCAGGATGACGAGGTGACGGTGATCATCACCAACCTTGACGATATCGAGGACCTCGCCCACGGCTTTACCATGGGCGATCACGGCGTCGCCATGGAGATCAGCCCGAACCAGACCGCCTCGATCACGTTCAAGGCGGCGAAACCGGGCGTTTACTGGTACTATTGCCAGTGGTTCTGCCACGCGCTCCACATGGAGATGCGCGGCCGGATGTTCGTCGAGCCGAAAGGCGCCTGAGCATGATCCTGCGCGCCCTCACCCTGCTGTTTCTCGCGGTGCTGCCTCTCTGGGTGGCGGCGCAGGAGCGCGTGCCGGTGGGGGCGTTGCAGGACATGCTTGAGCGCGCCGAACCCGGCGCGCATCTGATCCTTGCGCCGGGCCGCCATGACGGCCCGGTGATCCTCGACCGGCCCGTGACGCTTGAGGGCGAGAGCGGTGCTTCGATCGTCGGCAACGGCCAAGGCTCTGTGATCACCGTGACCGCGCCGGATGTGATCCTCCGGGGGCTGGCGATTTCCGGCTCCGGGCAGGACGGCGCGGCGATTGATTCCGGCATCCGCCTGCTCAAGGGGGCAGAGCGGGCTTTGGTCGAGGGCAACCATCTGACCGGCAACCTGCACGGCATCGACATTCACGGCGCGCGCGACGCGGTGGTGCGCGGCAACACCGTGATCGGCAGTGATTTTCACCGCGTCAACGACCGGGGCAACGGCATTTATGTCTGGAACGCCCCCGGCGCGGTGGTGATCGGCAACGACATCCGTCTCGGGCGCGACGGCATCTTTTCCAACGCCTCGCGCCGTAACGTGTTTCGCGACAACATCTTCCGCGATCTGCGCTTTGCCATCCATTTCATGTATACCAACGACACCGAGATCAGCGGCAATATCAGCATCGGCAACACGCTGGGATATGCGCTGATGTTCTCGGACCGGATCACGGTGCGCGGCAATCTCTCGCTTGGCGACCGCACCCATGGACTTATGCTCAACTATGCCAATAGCGCCGATGTCACCGGCAATCTGGTTCGCGGCGGCACGCATGAGAAATGCACCTTCATCTACAACGCCCACAAGAACCTGATCGCGGGCAACCGGTTCGAGGGCTGCGAGATCGGGATTCACTTCACTGCCGGGTCAGAGCGCAACGCCATCACCGGCAACGCCTTTGTCGGCAACCGCACGCAGGTCAAGTATGTCGGCACCCGTGACGTGGAATGGAGCCTTGACGGGCGCGGCAATTACTGGTCGGATCATCCCGCCTTCGATCTTGACGGCGACGGCCTCGCCGATGGCGCGTTCCGGCCCAACGACCTGATGGACCATATCCTGTGGTCGCAACCCGCCGCCAAGCTGCTTCTGGGCGCGCCGGTGGTGCAGCTTCTGCGCTGGTCGCAGGCGGCGTTTCCGGCGGTGCTTCCGGGGGGTGTTGTGGACAGCCACCCGCTCATGGCCCCCGTGGAAATCCCCGTCCCCGAGGCGCTCTTGCCCGAGGAGGCCCGCGCCGTGGCGCAGGCCCGTAACCGAAGGAGAGACGATGCTGACGCTCTCGCATCTCACTAAGCGTTTTGACGGCGCGACCGCGCTCGACGATGTCTCGCTCAGCGTGGCCCCGGGCGAGCGCGTGGCGCTTCTGGGCCATAACGGCGCGGGCAAGTCCACGCTGATGAAGATCGTGCTGGGCCTGATCCCCCATGACGGCGGCACGGTCGAGGTTCTGGGCGCGCGGCCCGGATCGGGCACGGCGCGCGCGGGCGTGGCCTATCTGCCCGAAAGCGCGGCCTTTCACCCGGCGCTCACGGGGCGGGAAACCATCGCCCATTATCTGCGCCTGCGCGGGCAACCGGCGGCGCTTGCGGGTGCGCTGCTGGATCGCGTGGGCCTGTCGGACGCCGCCGACCGGCGCATCGGCACCTATTCCAAGGGGATGCGGCAGCGCGTCGGGCTGGCGCAGGCCCTCATCGGGCGTCCGCGCCTGATGGTTCTGGACGAGCCGACATCGGGGCTTGATCCGGTGTCGCGGCGTGACTTCTACACGATTCTGGAGGATCTGGCCGCCGAGGGCGCGGCGATCCTGCTCTCGAGCCACGCCCTGACCGAGGTGGAGGCGCGCACCGACCGCATGGTGATCCTCGCCCATGGGCGGCTCATGGCTGAGGGCAGCCTGAGCGCCCTGCGCCAGGCCGCCGACCTGCCGGTGACGGTGGAGCTAACGGCCGTCAACGGCGCGCGCGCCTCGATCCTCGATGCCGTGCCGGGGGGAGAATTGTGCGGCAACCGCATCACCTATCGCTGTCGGCAGGACGAGAAGATGGGCCTTTTGCGCCGCCTCAGCGCGCAAAGCGAAAGCCTTGAGGATATCGAGATGCACCCGCCCAGCCTTGAAGACCTCTACAGCCATTTCAGCAAAGGGGCCGTGCGATGATCCGAATTCTCTCCATGGCGCAGACCGAGTTTCGCATCAGCCTGCGCAACCGCTGGGTGGCGGTGTCGGTGGCAATGATGGCGGTGTTTTCCATCGTACTTGCCGCCGCGGGTTCTGCCCCTTCGGGCACCGTGGGGGTGGACCGGCTCTCGGTGACGGTGGCCTCGCTGACCTCGCTCGGGGTCTATCTGGTACCGTTGGTGGCGCTTTTGATGAGTTTCGACGCCATCGCGGGCGAGACCGAGCGCGGTACGCTGCCGCTCCTGCTCACCTATCCGCTCAGCCGCGCCGAGGTGCTTCTGGGTAAGCTCATTGCGCATTTGGCGGTGCTCGCGCTGGCGGTGGGGGCGGGCTATGGCCTTGCCGCGCTGGCGATCTGGGTTTGGGATGCGCGCGCGGTGGCGGGGCTGCCTGCGCTCTGGCGGCTGACATGGTCCTCGGTGGTGCTTGGCGCGGTGTTTCTGGGTGCGGGCTACGCGCTCTCGGCGCTGGCGCGGCGGCCCTCGGGGGCGGCGGGGTTGGCGATCGGGCTGTGGCTTGGGGTGATCGTGCTGTGGGATCTGGGGCTTCTGGCGGCGCTTGTGGCCGACAATGGCGGCTGGTTCACCACCGATGTCTTTCCCGTGGCGCTGCTGGCCAACCCGGCGGATGCCTTCCGTCTCTACAATCTCGCCGCCTCCGAGGCGGGGGCGGTCGCAGCCGGTCTTGCCGGGGCCGCCAACGCGATCCCGCCCGGCGCGGCGCTGGCCTCGCTGCTCCTGTGGCCGCTCGCCGCGCTTGGCCTTGCGCTTGTCGCGTTCCGGAAGGTGACCCCATGATTCGTCTCATTCTTCTCGCCCTTCTCGCGCTCGCCGCCTGCAAGGAGGACCGCGCCGAGGCCCCGTCGCCGGTGGAACTGACCACCGAGGCGACCGGCTATTTCTGCCAGATGAACCTGATCGAGCATCCCGGCCCCAAGGCGCAGGTGCATCTTGACGGGCTGCCCTTTCCGCTTTTCTTCAGCCAGGTGCGCGATGCGCTGGCCTATGCGCGGATGCCGGAACAGAGCCACATCATCGCGGCGATCTATGTCAACGATCTGGGCGCGGCCCCGAGTTGGGAGGAGATGGGCGCGGCGAACTGGATCGCCGCCGGGGCCGCGCATTATGTGATCGGTTCGGACCGCGCAGGGGGCATGGGCGCGCCCGAAGCGGTGCCATTTGCCAGCCGCGCTGAGGCCGAAGGCTTTGCCGCGCGCCACGGGGGCGACGTGCTAGAGCTGGCCGATATTCCCGACGCTGCGCTTTTGGCCCCGGTGGCGGGGGCGCATGATGCCCCCGGCGATACCGACGAGTTCCGTCGCCGCCTCAAGGCCCTGTCCCCGACCGAAGGATGACCCCGATGCAAACTCGCCGCCGGTTCCTGACCATCTGCGCTGCCCTGCCGGTGGCGCTTGCCTCTGGCCGTGCCGGGGCAGAACCGGCGAGTATTTATCGCGGGCAGGCCATGGGGGCCGCCATCACGCTGCACCTGCGCCATCCCGAGGGTGCCCGGCTTGCCGATCTGGCACTGGCCGAGATCGCGCGGCTTGAACGTATCTTCAGCCTTTATCAGGCCGACTCGGCGCTGATGCGGCTCAATGCCTCGGGGCGGCTGGATACGCCGCCGCCCGAGATGCTCGACCTGCTGAGCCTGTGCCACGCGGTGCATCATGCCAGCGGCGGGCGGTTCGACCCGACGGTGCAGCCGCTCTGGGCGGCGTTGGCGCAGGGCGAGGTGACGGACGGGATCGCGCGGGCGCGCGCGCTCATTGGCTGGGAGGGGGTACGTTTTGACCGCGCGGCCGTGACGCTGGCGCGTCCCGGCATGGCGCTGACGCTGAATGGCGTCGCGCAGGGCTATGTGGCCGACCGGGTGGCGGCGCTGTTGCGCGCCGGGGGGCTGAAGGTGGGGTTGATCGATACCGGCGAGATATCCGCCATCGGGCAGGACTGGCCGGTGCGTATCTCGGGTGGCCCGCGCCTGCGCCTGAGCGACCGGGCGCTGGCCACCTCGGGGCTGTTCGGCACGGTTCTCGATGCGGGCGGGCGGCAGGGGCATATCCTGTCGCCGTTCGGTGATGCGGTGCCCTGGCAACGGGTCTCGATCTCGGCCCCGCGCGCGGCGGTGGCCGACGGGCTCTCGACCGCTGCCTGTCTCATGCCGGACCGCGCCGCGCTTGGTGCGATGCTGGCGCAATTCCCCGGTGCGCGGCTTGAGGACCTGCGCGGCTAACGCCGCGCGCCGTCGAACTGCGCTACATTCACGCCTGCTGCCTCCAGCCCTGCACGCAAGGAGCGGGCGATGTCCACTGCCTCGGGCGTGTCGCCATGCAGGCAGATCGTGTCGATCCGGGTCGGTATATGCGTGCCGTCCTCGGCGATGATCGCGCCCGCGCGCAGCATCCCAAGGATACGCTCCGCCGCGTGGCTTGCGTCATGGATCACCGCGCCGGGCTTGCGCCGGTCCACCAGCGTGCAGTCGGCGTTATAGGCGCGGTCGGCGAATATCTCGCAGGCCATGCGCGCGCCAAGGCCGCGCGCCGCCGCCTCCTGCGCCGTGCCCGCCAGCACCATGACGATGATCTCGGGCTCGACCGAGAGCGCGGCCTCATAGCACGCGCGCGCGAGCGCCTCATCCTCGGACGCCATGTTGGCCAGCGCGCCGTGCAGCTTGAGATGCCGCACGGCCCCACCCGCCGCTCGCGCCATCCCTTGCGCCGCGCCAAGCTGATAGCGCACCTGATTGGCAAGCGTGGCATGGGGCACGTCCATGCGGTTGCGGCCAAAGCCCTGAAGATCGTTGAGGCCGGGATGCGCGCCGATGCCCACGCCGCGCGCCACCGCGCGCGCCATCGTCGCCGCCATCACGTCCGCGTCGCCTGCGTGAAAGCCGCAGGCGATGTTGGCCGAACTTACCACGTCGAGCAGCGCAGCATCATCGCCCATCTTCCAGGGGCCAAAGCTCTCGCCCATATCGGCATTGAGATCGACAGATCGTTGCATGACTCACTCCTCCTCGTTCCCGGCGATTGCGCCGCTGATGAGTTGATACGACAGAAGATCGCGGATGTCGTGCGGATCGCGCACCAGACGGCTCAGGCGGCGGCGCAAGGTGGCGCACGCCTCGGCTGCTCGGCGCTCTGCGGCAAGCCCCTCGTCGAGGGGCACAAAGCGCAAGCGCAGCTTGGTGCCCGGTGCCGCCTGCGCCACTCGCGCCAGATCGCAGGGCAGCACCGCGCCGATGCGGGGATAGCCGCCGGTTGTCTGGCTCTCGGCCATGAGCACAAATGGCGTGCCGTCGCCGGTGATCTGGATATCGCCGGGAACGATCGCCTCGGAGAGCACCGAGAGGCCGTCCTTGCTTGCGAATCCCTCGCCATCGGGGATAAGCCGCACGCCCATCCGGTTGCCGCGCGCGTCGCGGGTGAACACCGTCTCTTCGAATCGTGCCACCTCGGCGGGGGCGAAAAGCCCAGTCTGATAGCCCACCACGATCCGCACCGTGCCGCCCGTGAACCGTTCTTCGGGATCGAGCTTCAGCCCAGTCTCGGCCGCACGCCGGTCCGCGCCCACGGGCAACCGGGCGCCCGCGGTGACCACCTCGCCCAACCCTGCCGCCAGATGCGCCGAGCGCGCGCCGAGCCGTTCGGGCGTGGCGATCCCTCCGCCCAGGTGGAGATAGCCATAGACCCCCGCCAGCGTCGGACCGATCACCAGCTTTGCGCCCGCAGGCACCAGATGCGAGGCGTTCCACGCCAGCGTCGCGCCGTCGAGTTGTGCGCGCATGGGGGCGCCGGTGAGGGCGATGCGCGTGGTCTCGGTCGTTTCGAACGTGCCGCCCGTCCCGGCCATTTCCAACGCCGCCAGCGCCGGTGCCTGCCCTAGCAGCGCCGCGCCCTCGTGTAGCGCCAACCGGTCCGATGCGCCGCTGCGCGACAGGCCGAAAGCCAGATAACCGGGCCGCCCGAGATCCTGCACGCTGACGCCCGGCCCCGCCTGATGCACGATCAGCGCCCGGCTCATCGGATCGCCTCGCAGGTTGCGCCGCCGTCCGGGCCGCTTTCGCTCAGCCGCTCATAGGCTCCGCGCTCCACCGCCTCGAAAACAACCTCATCACCGGGGCGCAGCACAAAGGGCGTCTCGGACTCGGGTCGGAACAGGCGGAACGGGGTCTGGCCGATATGGCGCCATCCGGTCGGCGTCGAGACCGAAAAGAGCACCAGTTGCCGGATCGCCACCACCAGCGCGCCGACCGGAACACGGTCGGTCAGCGCCTGCTGGCGGGGGATGTCCCAATGCGCGGGCAACTCGCCCAGATAGGGCTGACCGGGAGCGAAACCGATGGTCTGCACACGCACGCGGGTGCTGGAAATTTCCGAGGCGGCGGCCTCGGGCGAAAGCCCTGCCTCGCTTGCGGCCTCGTCCAGCTGCGGGGCAAGATCGGTGCCATAGACGGTTGGAATGCGCCAGAGGCGGCGGCCCTCGGGCAGCGGTTCGGCATACCAGTCGCGGCTGTCGAGCAGCGTTTGCAGCGCGCTCGCCACCGCATCCGGATCGGTGCGCAGCGCGTCGATGCGCAGGAAGGTGGAGACGAGAGAGGTTGAGGTCTCCTCGACGCCCTCAGGACTCGCGCGCTCGACGGCCGCGCGAAAGGCGAGAGCCGCGCGGTTGCCTGCCTCGCTCAACCGGTCGCCGAAGGAGACGAGCAGACCGTCAAGCCCCACCCGCCCGAGCCGGGGGAAAGCACCTTGGGAACTCCTGTCGGTCACGTTGCTTGCGTCCTTGCCTTGCCGCTCAATGGTCTACTGCACCGCGTTCGGCAAAAACAGGGCGATCTGCGGAAAGGCGATGAGCAAGCCCGCCATCGCCAGCATGGTCGCCGCATAGGGCGCGGCCCCCAGCATCACCTCTGACATGCGCCCACCCTGCCGCGCGCCCTGCACCACATAGAGGTTGAGGCCCACGGGCGGGGTGATGAGCGCCATTTCGATCAGCACGATCATCAGGATGCCGAACCAGATCGGATCATAGCCCTGCGCCACGACAAGCGGCACCACGATGGGAATGGTCACCACCATGAGCGACAGCGTCTCGATGAAGAAGCCGAGCACGATGTAGATGCCGACGATCACGAGGATCGTGCCAAGCGGCGACAGGCCCATCCCCCCCAGCATGGCCTGCAACTCCCGTCCGAGACCGGCGGCGGCGAGCGTGAAGTTGAGGAAGGAGGCGCCGATCACCACCAGCATGATCATCGCCGTGATCTTGACCGTGCCCAGAAGGCTCTTGCTCAGCACCTCGGCGTTGATGCTGCCGAACAGTGCCGCGATGACAAAGGCCCCGGCGACGCCCACCGAGGCGGCCTCGGTCGGCGTCGCCCAGCCTTTGTAGATCGAGCCGATGATGACCGCGAAAAGCAGGATGATCGGGATAAGCTGCACCAGCGCACGCAGCATCTGGACAAACGGAAACACCCGCCGCGTGCCGCCCAGGTCGGGCCGGACAAGGCAGATCAGCACCGTCACCGCCATGAAGGCCAGCGCCAGTGCCAACCCGGGAATGAGACCCGCGAGAAACAGCTTTGGGATCGAGCTTTGGGTGAGAAACCCGTATACGATAAGGTTGATCGAGGGCGGAATCATGATGCCAAGCGTGCCGCCTGCGGCGATCGCGCCCGAAAACAGCTTCGGGTCGTAACCCAGCTTTTCGGCCTGAGGCATGGCGACGGTGGCCACGGTCGCGGCGGTGGCCACCGAAGAGCCGGAGGTGGCCGAGAACATCGTCGCGGTCGCCACATTGGCATGGACAAGGCCGCCCGGCAGCCAGCTGACCCAGCGGTCGAGCGCGGCATAGGTCCGCGTGGCGATGCCGGAGCGCACGAGGACCTCGCCCAGAAGCACGAAGAAGGGAATGGCGATGAGCGTGGCATGATCCGAGGTGGACCAGACCAGGTTGCCAAGCCCCCGGATCAGCGGGAAGGGGCTGAAGAACATGTCAAGCCCGAAGCCCAGCAGGAACAGCACGATGCCCACAGGGATCGAGAGGCTCAGAAGGGCGAGAAGGCCGAAGGTTGCATAAGAGATCATTTCTGTGCCTCCGCCTCGCCAAGTGCGCCGATGGCACGGTCCGCCGCGCCGAACTCGCGGTTGAGCACCAGCACCAGCGCCGCGAGAAAGGTGAGCCAGGCCATCAGCGCGAACCAGACCCAACCTGCGAACCACGGCATCTGCACCAGTGCCAGCGGCGTTTCGAGCGGCGTGTTGGCGCGTGAGCCATTGGCAAGCGAACGTTCCACCACAGGCCAGGCGCGCCAGCCGATCACGCTGACTGTCCCGGCAAGTGTCAGCAGAGCGAAAAGGTCAAAGGCGGCGCGAACCGCCGCGCCGCCACGCGCGCGCAGAAAGTCGATACGCACATGACCCAGTTCCATCAGCGCGTATCCCATGCCCCAGGCGGTGGCGATGGCCATGACATAGCCGCTGATCTCGTCGGTGCCGCCAAAGGAATGGGCCAGGCGACGCAGTACCACGTCGGCCAGAACCAACGCGGCGCAGCCCAGAAGCAGCGCCCCCACCCCGAGTGCCACCACGCGGTTGATCCGGCGCAGCGCGGCGAGAAGCGCCTCGGCCCGTGCAACTGCGCCGGTCATGCTCAGTTCACCCCGGCGATGGTGACGCCCACCGTGGCGCCCACGGTTTCGTTCCAGCGCTTCGCCCAGTCATTGCCCGCGCGCGCGGCCCAGTCGGGCAGCACCTTGGAGACCAGCACTTCGCGCGCCTGCTCGAAATCGGCATCCGAGACCTCGACCAGGGTCATGCCGCGCGCCTCGCCCGCCGGGCATTCGCCATTGCCGGTGAGGCAGGCGATATCGTTCACAAGCGAATCCTGCGCGGCGGCCCAGGCGGGGTCTTCGAAATTCGCGCGCACCTCCGAGGTGATGAGCGCCTGCGTATCGGCGTCGAGGCTGTTCCAGCGGTCCAGGTTCATCGCCGTCACCACGCTGTCCCAGCCACCCAGCGGGATCGGCAAGAGATGCGTCGAGACCTCCCACCAGCCGGCGCTATAGCCCGAGCCGGCCCCGGTCACGGCGCAGTTGACGACGCCGTTCTGAAGCGCGCCAGGCACCTCGCCAAAGCTCACGTTCACACCCTCTGCGCCGAGGGCTTCGAGGAATTGCGCGGTCATGCGCCCCGAGGCGCGGACCTTGAGCCCTTTGAGGTCGGCCAGTTCGGTGACCGGCGCGTTGCAGAACACCACCTGCGGCGGGTAGGGCGCGATGGCGAGGACATGGGAATTGAACCGGCTCCTGAAGATATCGGCCACCATCGGGCGCGCCGCATCGACCATCGCCCGCGCCTCGTCTGCTGTCAGGGCCAGAAGCGGCACGTCCAGCCCCTCCAGTTCAGGCGCATCGGCCACGGCGTAATCGGCCACGGTCATGCCGACGTCATAGACCCCGTCCCCCAGAAGGCGAAACACGTCAGCCACGCCTAGGTTCATCTGGTTGTGGGTGGTCAGGTTCACGCTGATCTTGCCGCCCGAGGCCTCGGGCAGCGCCTCGGACCAGAACGGAGCCTCGTATTGCTTGTGGAGCGGCAGGCTCGACCAGCTTCCGACAACGGACAGTTCCTGCGCCATGGCGGGCGCGGCAAGCATCGTGGTTGCGGCGAGGATAGAGGTGATACGGGTCATTCAGTCTCTCCTTGTCGGGACGGGTTCAGGCGGTTTCCGGCGCCAGCACCGGGGTTTCCGCTTCTTCGGGAATATCGGTTATCAGCATGTGGCCCGGCTTGTGTGTGATGCACAGCGCGGGCGCGGCGGCCTCGAGCGCCACTTGCGGGGTGACGCCGCAGGCCCAGAATACCGGCACCTGATCGCCCGTCACCGGCGCGGGATCGCCCCAGTCGGGCCGGGTGATATCCTTGATGCCGATGGCCGCCGGGTCGCCCACATGGACGGGCGCGCCATGCGCCAGTGGATAGCACCGCGAAAGCGCAACCGCCTCCTGCACGCGCTCGGGGTCGATCGCGCGCATGCTGACGACCATGTGCGACCGGAACGGGCCTGCGGGCACGCAGGGAATGGCGGTGCGGAACATCGGCACGGTGGTGTCATGGGTCACATGCCAGAGCGGGATGCCGGCCCGGATCAGCGCGTGCTCGAATGTGAACGAGCAGCCAAGCGCGAAGGCGACCATGTCGGGCGTCCAGAGATCGGTTATGTCGGTCACAGAGCCGTCCAGCCGCCCGTGGCGATAGATGTTGTAGGCGGGCACATCGCTGCGGATGTCGATGTCGCGCCCCAGCGTGTGCATCATCGCGTCACCTGTGTCCGACATGCCCACCAGCGGGCAAGGCTTCGGGTTGCGCTGGCAGAAGCGCATGAAATCCAGCGCCTCCGGGGCGGGCAGGATGACGATATTGGCCTGAAGATGACCCGTGCCAAGCCCGGCGGTATGGCCGCTGTAGCGCCCGGCGCGGATCTGGGCACGCAGCGCGGGCAGGGGCGTGGTGCGCAGGGTGTCGAATCTGGCGCTCATGGGCGGTCTCTCCTTTAATCGTCACGCTCGCAGCAGCGGGCAATAGAATCAAATCGAAAATTTTTCTCGCTATCTATAAAATATTATTATCTCTATCCCAGTTTTTCGCAACATCGCGGGCGGTGCGGGCAGCGTGTTCGGCCAGGTGATTGCCGGGCTCACCCAGCCAGGAGGCGGTAAAGCGCAAGGGCCCCGGCACCCAGCCCGGATCGAATTCTCTCAGCCGCCCTGCCGCCACATGCGCCGCCCCGAGCGCGCGCGGCAGCGCCGCCACGCCAAGCCGCGCCTCAACCAGCCGGAACGCCGCAGAAAGCGAGGAGGAAGGAAAGATGCGCGCCTCCGGCCCGACATGTTCCATCAGCAGAGCTTTCAATTCCCGATAGGGCCGGGTGGTGCGCGCATAGCTCAGAACCGGGCGGCGCAGGCAGGTCTCCGGGTCGGCGCTATCGTCGGCGGCCACATACCAAGCAAGGTCAAATCCCGGCAGGTCGAGATTGTCCACGGTATAGTCCGACACCGGCCCGAGCAGGATCGCCAGGTCGATCTCGCGCGCCAGAAGCCGGTCGCGCAGATCGCGCGAGACATCCACGGTCAGCTCGATCTCGACCTGCGGATAGGTGGCATGAAGCCGCGCGACCAGATCGGGCAACCAGCATTGCGCGATGGTCTCCGACACGCCGATGCGCAGATGCCGCTCAAGCGCGCCGGGCGCGATCAGATCCTGCGTCAGCCGCTCGGCCAGATGGGCGAAACTCTCGGCATGGCGCAGCAGCCGCTCACCCTCGCGCGTCAACGTCATGCCGTGCGGGCCGCGCGCGAAAAGCGTGCAACGGAGCACATCTTCCAGATTGCGGATGCGCGCGGTGACGGCCGGCTGGGTCAGGTTGAGGCTCGCCGCCGCGCGGCGCACCCCGCCGGTGCGCACGACCGCCAGAAACGTCTCCAGATGCGCAAGGTTGAGCGGGGTCATGGGCTGTCCTGTGGCCGGTTCGCCGCAGCATAGCGCGCGCCCGCGTGGCGCGCCATGGTGCGGCCGAGGCTGGCAATTGTCATAAATTCGTCACATAACTGTTACAAATAGCGCGATGCGACGACGACCGCTTGCGTTGCGTGGCGCGCGGCGCGAGGCTCGGCCCTTGCGACCCATGATCCCCGACGGAGGAATGATTGGACAGCCCGAACCTCACGGTATTCTTTCTTCAGATCGCTGGTGCGGCGGCGCTGTTGATCTGGTCGGTGCGGCTGGTGCGCACGGGGGTGGAACGGGCGTTCTCGGCGCCGTTGCGCCTCTGGCTGCGCCGCTCTGGGCAGAGCCGGATGCTCGCCGTGCTGACCGGCACCGGCAGCGCCATGGCGTTGCAAAGCTCGACGGCGGTGGCGGTTATGGTGGCGAATTTCGTGGCCACCGGGGCGATCCCGGCGGCGGCGGGGCTGGCCATGCTGCTCGGGGCCGATCTCGGCTCGGCGCTGGTGGCCAAGCTCCTGCTGGTGCGCCAGTCCTGGCTGGTGGCGGCACTATTGCTCATCGGTGTGGTGATGTTCCTGCGCGGCCATCAGAGACGGGTCCGGCAGGGTGGGCGAATCCTGATCGGACTGGCGCTTATCTTCATATCGCTCGATCTGCTGCGCGCGGCGACCGCGCCGCTTATCGACAGTCCCGGCGCGACGGCGGCGATGGCGTATCTCGCGCGCGACACGCTTACCGCTTTCGTGATCGGGGCGGTGTTCGCGTGGGTGGTGCATTCCTCGGTGGCCGCTGTGCTGCTCTTTGTGACGCTGGTGGCCCAGGGGGTTATGCCGTTCGCGGCGGCCGTGGCGCTCATCCTCGGGGCCAATCTGGGCGGGGCGGTGATCGCGCTGATCCTCACCCTTGCCGCCCGCGCCGAGGCGCGGCGCGTGGTGCTTGCCAACCTGCTGCTGCGCGGCGGCGGCGCGGGCCTGGCGCTTGCGGCGCTGACCGCTTTCCAGCCGCCGCTTGGCTGGCTGGGCGCAAGCCCGGCGGCGCAGGCGATCCACCTGCATATCCTGTTCAACCTTGGCCTCGTGCTGCTTGCGCTGCCGCTTGTCGGGCTGGTGGACCGTGCGGTGAAGGGGCTGATGGGGCCAGAGGGCGCGCCCTCGCCGCTGGCGCATATCACCGCGCTTGACCCGGCGGCACTGACCAACCCCGACCGCGCGCTGTCCTGCGCTGCGCGCGAGGTGATCCGCATCGGTGAGACGGTCGAGGCGATGCTGCGCCCGGTGCCGAGGTTCTATGAGCAGTGGGACGAAGTGGCGGCAGAGGAGCTGCTGGACAGTGACAAGACCGTGCGCAAGCGCCATTTCGATACCAAGCTCTATCTGGCACAACTCACCCGCGCGGGCCTCGACGAGGAGCGCAGCCAGCGCGCGATGGATCTTTCGACGATCGCCGCCAATTTCGAGGCGGCCAGCGACACGATCGCGACCACCATGCTTGGGCTGGCGCGACGGCTCAGCCAGGAGGGGGTGCAGTTCTCGCGCCCCGGCTGGGAGGAAATATGTGATTTCCATGACCGGGTGCTGGTCAATGCGCAGCAATCGCTCAATGTGATGATGACGCAGCACCCGGACGAGGCGCGCGATCTGGTCGCCGAAAAGGACACGATCCGCGACATCGAGCAACGCCTGCAACGCGCCCATCTGGGGCGACTGCGCGAGGGGCTGACCGAAAGCATCGAGACGAGCAACATCCATCAGGAGACGCTGCGCGCGCTCAAGCAGGTCAACACCGCCTTTACCATGGTGGCCTACCCGATCCTGACCGAGACCGGCGAACTTCTTTCGAGCCGGATCTCGCATCGCGCCTGAACGATTGCGGCCACGCCCCGCTTGGCCTAGACCTGTGGAAAACGGGGGCGGGCGATGCTGTGGCTTCATATCGGGATGCCCAAGACGGGCACGACGGCCTTGCAGGGCTGGCTCCATTCCCATGCTGATTTTCTGCGCGACCATGGTGTCCGCTATCTTGCCACCGGCCGCGACCGGGGCAGCGGGACGGGGCGGCTGATCTGTCACAACGCGCTGGCCGTTGCCATGAGCAGGGCCTGGCATGGCCAACCCGAGGGGGATGCCGAGGCGATGGCGTCGGAGGTCGCGGCGCACGAGGGCGCGCACTGCATCCTGTCTTCGGAGATGTTCTTTGGCCGCGATCTGGCGCCCCTGCACCAACGCTATCTGTCGCGGATCGGCGCGCCGCTTCGGGTCTTCGTCTATCTGCGCCGCTTCGACGATTTCATCGAGGCCGATTACAAGCAGCGCGCCAAGAACAGCCTGCCTACGGGCGGGGCGGAACGGTTCGTGGCCGAGCGGTTGGCGCGGATCGAGAGCGACCCGGACTATCTCGATTTCGGCACCGCCTTCGATCAGGTCCGGGCGCAGCTGCCGGGGGCCGAGATCGTGCCCCGGCTTTACCTGCGCGACGAGATGGCGGATGGCAACGTGATCCCCGATTTCCTGTCGGTTCTCGGCGTGAACCCGGAAACTGTGCCGCTGCCGAAGGTCGCCGCCAATCGCTCGCTTTCGCGGGTGGCCAGCGAGGCGCTTGGTCTTTTTGACGAGCGCGCGGGCTATGACAAGAAGGCCCGCCGCCGCCTTGGCCGCGCATTGCAAGCGAGCGGCGACGCGCGGCTCTATGCCAGCGGCGATGTGCTGACGCCAGAGGAACGCGCGCACATCAATGACACGCTGGAGGCGCGCAACACCGCGATGCGGGCCGAATTTTTTCCGGGGCGTGAGCGGCTCTTTCCCGCTGCTGCCACAAGCGCCGAGCGCGTGCGCGGCTATCCCGGCGAATTGGAGGATTTTCACCACGCCGTGCGCACGATCCTGCGGATTGCGCGCGCGGGATAGGGGGCAGTCTGGCCGTTACGGGATGAGGTTGATCACTTCGGTGCGCCAGCCCCCCGCCTGCCAGTGCAGTTCCGTCACCGACAGGTTGTCGATGGTCTGTCCAAGGGCCTCATAGGCGCTGACGCCCCGCGCCGCCTGAACCTGCGTGAGGATCGTGCCCATATGCGCCACCGCCACGATGTCGCGCCCCGGATGCATCGCCCGGAGCCGCGCCACCGCACGCCCCACGCGGGCCGAGAGGTCATCCCAGCTTTCGCCGCCAGGCGCGCGCAGGGCACCGGGCTGCTCCCAGAAGGTGCGCAGATGCTCGGGGTCGGACACGCTGTCGAACCCCTGCATTTCCCAGTCGCCGAAATGGATCTCGCGCAGGTCTGGATCGTCGGGCAGGCGCGGGCGCGCACCAGCGATGGCCACCGCCGTGGCGCGCGCGCGGATCAGGTCGGACGAGACCACAAGCGCCCCCTCCGGCAGATGCGCCGAAAGCCGCGAAAGCCGCGCGCCGTCGCTCAGATCGGCGGGAATGTCACTCCAGCCGACCATGGCGCGGGCATGGGTCGGGCCATGGCGGACCCAGAAGAACCGGCTCATGGCAGCGTGCCCTTGAGCACCAAGGGCAGCCCGGCGGCGACCATGATCACCAGTCCCGCCCTTGCCGCCAGCCGCTGGTTCAATCCGCCTTGTGCGTCGCGAAACCGCCGCGCGAGCGCGTTTTCCGGCACGACCGACAGGCCCACCTCGTTGGAAACCACCACCACCGGCGCGTGGCAGGCGTCGAGCGCGGCGAAGAGCGCCGACTCAGCCTGCGCCAGATCGCTTTCGGCCAGCAGATGATTGGAAAGCCACATCGTCGCGCAATCCAACAGCACCACCTCTTCGCCCGTCATTCCCCCGAGCGCCGGGGCCAGATCACGCGGGGCCTCGACGGTGCGCCATGCCGTCCCCCGCCGTGTCCGATGGCGCGCCAGCTTGGCTCGCATCTCTGCATCATGTGCTTCCGCCGTTGCAAGATAGACCGGCGCGGCACCCGAGCGAAGGACAAGCGCTTCGGCAAAGGCGGATTTCCCCGAGGCGGCACCGCCCAGAACCAGTGTGAGGCGCGGTAACATGAGCCGGAGACTCCCTTATTGTGATCCGGTGTGATCCCACCTGCGTAGCACTCTGTGAAAAGCTCAGAAAGGGCGCTTCCGCAGACAGGGGGAAATCATGCCGCTCGATGCACAGCAGACAAGTTCCATGTCCCGCACCGCCATGAAGGCGGAAATGCTGGACGCAGAGACCGAACTGGCGCTGGCCTATGCCTGGCGCGACCACCGTGATGAAGAGGCGCTGCACCGGCTGATCACGGCCTATATGCGCCTCGCCATCTCCATGGCGTCGAAATTCCGCCGCTACGGCGCGCCGATGAATGACCTCATACAGGAGGCGGGGCTTGGCCTTATGAAGGCTGCCGACAAGTTCGACCCCGACCGCGGTGTGCGGTTCTCCACCTATGCGGTCTGGTGGATCAAGGCGTCGATCCAGGATTACGTCATGCGCAACTGGTCGATGGTGCGCACCGGATCGACCTCATCGCAGAAATCGCTTTTCTTCAACTTGCGCCGCGTTCAGGCGAAAATCGAGCGCGAGGCCATGGCCAATGGCGAGACGCTTGACGGGCATCAGTTGCGCGAGATGATCGCGCATGAGGTTGGCGTGCCGCTGCGCGACGTGGAGATGATGGAGGGACGGCTTTCGGGCGGGGACTTTTCGCTCAATGCCACGCAATCCACCGAGGATGACGGGCGCGAATGGATCGACACGATCGAGGACGAGGGCGCTCGGGGCGACGAAATCGTCGAGCGCGATCACGACCACCGCGCGCTGCGAGACTGGCTCGGCGCGGCGCTCACCCACCTGACCGAGCGTGAACGCTTCATCGTGCGCGAGCGCAAGCTCATCGAGACCCCGCGCACCCTCGAAAGCCTTGGGGACGAGTTGAACCTGTCCAAGGAGCGCGTGCGCCAGATCGAGGCCGCGGCCTTTCAGAAAATGCGCCGCTATCTTGAAAAACACGCGGGCGAGGTGCAGAACCTGCTCGCATGAGCCTGCGCCTTGCCCTTGCCCTTTGTCTGACCGCCCTTCCGGCGCTGGCGCATGATGTTGTGATATTGGGCGAGGTGCACGACAACCCGGCGCATCACGCCGAACAGGCGGCCCGTGTGTCCGCGCTCCAGCCCCGCGCGCTGGTCTTCGAGATGCTGATGCCGGAGCAGGCGGCACTTGTCACGCCGGACCTTATTGCCGACGCCGACGCCATGGAAAAGGCGCTTGGCTGGGCGGAAAGCGGCTGGCCCGATTTCGCCATGTATCACCCGATCTTCGCCGCCGCGCCCGAGGCTGCCATTTACGGCGCTCAGATCCCGCGCGAGGCGGTGCGGGCGGTGCTCGAAGATGGCCCCGCCGAGACTTTCGGCGAAGGGGCCGCCGCCTATGGCCTGACCGATCCGCTGCCCCCCGAGAAACAAGCCGCCCGCGAGGCGCTGCAACTGGCCGCGCATTGCGACGCGCTGCCCAAGGGGATGCTGCCCGGCATGGTCGCGGTGCAGCGCCTGCGCGACGCAGCCTTGGCGCGCGCGACGGTTGCGGCGATGGCAGAGACCGGTGGCCCGGTCGCCGTGATCACCGGCAACGGCCACGCGCGCCGCGACTGGGGCGTGCCTGCCTATCTTGCCCATGTCGCCCCTGACCTTGACGTTTTCGTTCTGGGCCAGACCGAGGATGGCGCGCCGCTTCAAGGCGGTTTTGACGAGGTGCTTTCGGCTCCTGCGGCGGAACGCCCCGACCCCTGTGCCGCCTTCCGTTGAGCGCGGCCCTTGCACCGGCCCGGCGCGCGCCCTAGGCTTTGCGCGCATCTGTTGGAGAGGCCAATGCCCGGCGCGTCACGCATCCTTCTGATCATCGGCGGCGGCATCGCGGCCTACAAGGCGCTTGACCTCATCCGCCGCCTGCGCGAGCGCGGCCATACGGTCACGCCCGTGCTTACGCGCGCGGGCGCGGAATTCGTGACGCCGCTTTCGGTCTCGGCTCTGTCAGGGCGCAAGGTGTTTTCCGACCTGTTCGATCTGACCGACGAGGCCGAGATGGGCCATATAGAGCTGTCGCGCTCCGCCGATCTCATCGTCGTGGCCCCCGCCACCGCCGATCTGATGGCCAAGATGGCGCATGGTCATGCCGGCGATCTCGCCTCGACGCTGCTTCTGGCCACCGATACGCCCGTCTTGCTCGCACCTGCCATGAACGTTCGCATGTGGCAGCACGCGGCGACGCAGCGCAACCTTGCCACGCTGCGCGCCGACGGCATCGGATTTGTCGGCCCGAACGAGGGCGACATGGCTTGCGGCGAGCATGGTCCCGGCCGCATGGCCGAGGTGCCCGAGATCCTCGCCGCCATCGCCGCGCGGCTCGCGGACGGTCCTCTTGCAGGGCGGCGCATTCTTGTCACCTCCGGGCCGACGCACGAGCCCATAGACCCCGTGCGCTATATCGCCAACCGCTCTTCCGGGACGCAGGGCACAGCGATTGCGCGCGCGCTGGCGGCGCTCGGGGCCGATGTGGTGTTTGTCACCGGCCCCGCCTCGGTCCCTCCGCCCGAGGGCGTGGAGGTGATCCGCGTCGAGACCGCGCAAGACATGCTCGACGCGGCACTGGCCGCCCTGCCCGTGGATGCCGCCGTTTTCGCCGCCGCCGTGGCCGACTGGCGCGTGGCGGGCGCAAGCGACCAGAAACTGAAGAAGACCAAAGACGGTCTGCCGCGCTTTGAGTTCGCCGAGAACCCAGACATTCTGGCGACCGTGAGCCGGATGCCCGAGCACCGACCGCTCCTCGTGGTGGGTTTCGCCGCGGAAACCTGTGACGTACTCGACAACGCCACCGCCAAGCGTGCGCGCAAGGGCTGCGACTGGATCGTGGCGAACGATGTGAGCCACGCCACCGGCATCATGGGCGGGGCGGAGAATGCCGTGACGCTTGTCACCGGTGACGGCGCGGAAAGCTGGCCGCGCATGGGCAAGGCGCAGGTGGCGGCGCGTCTGGCCGAGCGGATCGCGCGGGCCTTGGCCTGAGAATTCGAGTATTTGCAGAACGATGAAAGGAGAGCGATGCTGAGCATCGAGGTGGCATGGGAGGAAGGCGCGGACCGCGCACTTGGCCTGCCCGCCTATGCGACGCCGGGCGCGGCGGGGGCCGATCTGCGCGCCAATTTTCCCGACCGGGGCGCGGTGGTGCTTGCACCCGGCGCGCGGGTTCTTGTGCCCACGGGGCTACGCATTGCCGTGCCTGTGGGCTATGAGGTGCAATTGCGCCCGCGCTCGGGGCTGGCGCTCCGGCATGGCATCACCCTGCCCAACAGCCCCGGCACCATCGACAGCGATTATCGCGGGCCTCTGGGCGTGATCGTGATGAACGCGGGTCACGAGCCGTTCGAGATCACCCATGGCGCGCGCATCGCGCAGATGGTGGTGGCCCCGGTGGTGCAGGCGCGGTTTGTCCCGGTCGCGGCGCTGGACGAGACCGTGCGTGGCGCGGGCGGGTTCGGCTCCACGGGGCTTGGCTGATGCTGCTGGTTGTGGTCATGGCCGCCGTGCTCTGGGGCATCGGCGCGGTGATGGGCACGCCGCAGCGGCTTCGCTGGGGGATGATTGCAGGACTTTGGGGCGCGGTTGTGCTGGCGCATCTGCTGCTGCCCGGTGGTCACGCGATCCGCATGGCCACCGGCGAGAGTGCCGCGCTCTGGCTTCTGATCGGTGGCGCGGTGGCGCTGGTTCTGGTTTATCGCGCGGGTCTCAACGCCTTGCGCAGGCGCGCGGGCGCGACACTGGCCGAGCCTGCGAACAAACCACTTTTCACCGAGGCCGAGCTTGGCCGCTACGCTCGTCATATCGTGCTGCGAGAGATCGGCGGACCGGGACAGAAGGCGCTCAAACAGGCGCGCGTTCTGGTCATCGGCGCGGGCGGGCTCGGCTCTCCGGTGCTCTTGTATCTGGCGGCGGCGGGGGTCGGTACCATCGGTGTGATCGACGATGATGGCGTGGATAACTCCAACCTGCAACGGCAGGTTATCCACAGAGATGCTGATATCGGTTTGCCAAAGGTGCAATCCGCGCTTCAGGCGATGCAGGCGCAGAACCCGAATGTGACCGTGCGCCCCTATGCCCGCCGCCTTACGCCCGAGATCGCCGCCGACCTGTTTGCAGAGTATGACCTCGTCCTTGACGGCACCGACAATTTCGACACGCGCTATCTGGTCAACGCCACCGCCGCCGCCCTTGGCAAGCCGCTTGTTTCCGGCGCGCTGTCGCAATGGGAGGGGCAGTTGAGCGTGTTTGACCCGGCGCGCGGCACGCCTTGTTACCAATGCGTTTTCCCGCAGGCCCCCGCCCCCGGCCTAGCACCGTCCTGTGCCGAGGCGGGGGTGCTTGGGCCGCTGCCCGGAGTGGTGGGGGCGATGATGGCTTCCGAGGCCATCAAGCTGATTACGGGCGCGGGCCATGCCTTGCGCGGCGAGATGCTGATTTACGACGCGCTTTACGGCGAAAGCCGCAAGATCACGCTGAGCGCCCGCGCCGATTGCCCGGTCTGCGGCGCGAAAGGAGACAGAGATGAGCAATCCGCTGCTGGCTGAGTGGGACACGCCCTTTGGCCTTGCCCCGTTCGATCAGGTTCGGGACGAGGATTTCGCCCCCGCCTTCGAGGCGGCTATGAAAGAGGCGCGCGCGGAGATAGAGGCGATTGCCGACGATCCCGACGCGCCCACATTCGCCAACACGATTCAAACGCTGGAGGCATCGGGCAAGGCGCTCGACAAGGTTCTGTCGGTGTTCTTTACCGTGGCGGGGGCCGACAGCAACCCAAAGCGGCAGGAATTGCAGCGCGATTTCGGGCCGAAACTGGCCGCCTATTCCTCGGAGCTTTACGGCAACAAGCTGTTGTTTGCGCGGGTCGAAGCGGTTTGGCAGGTGCGCGACACGCTGGCTCTGACGGCGGAGGAGGCGCGGCTTTTGATGCTCACGCATCGTGCCTTTCGTCGCGCGGGTGCCGCGCTGACAGGGGCCGACGAGGAACGGATGCGCGCGATCATGGCACGGCTGGCCGAGCTTGGCACCGCCTTCACGCAGAACCTGCTGGCGGATGAGGCGGGCTGGCAAATGCCGCTATCCGAGACCGATCTGGAGGGGTTGCCGGATTTCGTGATCAATGCGGCCCACGCGGCAGCGCGCGAAAAGGACACGCAGGGGCCGCTCATCACCCTCTCGCGCTCGCTCATCGTGCCGTTCCTGCAATTCTCGACGCGCCGCGACCTGCGCCGCCGGGCGTTTGAGGCGTGGAGCGCGCGTGGGGCCATGGGGGGCGCAACCGACAACCGCGCCATCGCCGCCGAGATCCTTGCGCTGCGCGCCGAACGCGCGCAGCTTCTGGGCTATGACAGCTTTGCCGCCTACAAGCTGGAAACCGAGATGGCCAGGACGCCAGAGGCAGTGCGCGATCTGCTCATGGCGGTTTGGGCGCCTGCTCGCGCGCAGGTTGGGCGCGACGCCGAGACGCTGACCGCAATGATGCGCGCCGACGGGATCAACGGCGATCCCGAGCCGTGGGACTGGCGCTATTACGCCGAGAAGCGGCGGCAGGCCGAGCATGATTTCGACGAGGCGGCGGTCAAGCCCTATCTCTCGCTTGATGCGATGATCGGCGCGGCTTTCGATTGCGCGCAGCGCCTTTTCGGGTTGGAATTCATCCCCCTTGATGTGTCGCTCTACCACCCCGATTGCCGGGCATGGGAGGTCAGGCGCAAGGGCCATCACGTCGCGGTTTTCATCGGCGATTATTTCGCGCGCAGTTCCAAACGCTCGGGCGCGTGGTGTTCGGCCATGCGCGGACAGGCGAAACGCCCCGCGCCGCAGGCCCCGGTGGTGATCAACGTATGCAATTTCGCCAAGGGCGATCCGGCGCTGCTGAGCTATGACGACGCGCGCACGCTGTTTCACGAGTTTGGCCATGCTCTGCATCAGATGCTGTCGGATGTGACCTATGAATCGCTTTCGGGCACCAATGTTGCCCGTGATTTCGTGGAACTGCCCAGCCAGCTTTACGAGCACTGGCTGGAGGTGCCAGAGGTGCTTGGCCGTCACGCCCGCCATGTGGAGACCGGCGCGCCGATGCCGCAGGACCTTCTGGACAAGGTGCTGGGGGCGGCCAATTTCGACATGGGCTTTCAGACGGTGGAATATGTGGCCTCGGCGCTTGTCGATCTGGCCTTTCACGAGGGCGCGGCCCCGGCGGACGTGATGGCGCGTCAGGCCGATGTGCTGCGCGAGATCGGGATGCCGCCCGCAATCACCATGCGCCACGCCACCCCGCATTTCGCCCATGTGTTCTCGGGTGACGGCTATTCCTCGGGCTATTACAGCTACATGTGGTCCGAGGTGATGGATGCCGACGCCTTTGCCAGCTTTGAGGAGGTGGGCGGGGCCTTTGACGCGGACCGGGCGCTGGCGCTTGAGCGTCATATCCTGTCGCGCGGCGGCACCGAGGAGGCGGCAACGCTCTACGAGGCGTTTCGCGGACGGATGCCGGGGGTCGAGGCGCTGCTCAAGGGGCGCGGTCTGGCTGCCTGAGCGTTTTCGGCCCATGCGAATCACTCTCTGTTGACTGATTCGCGAAACTTCGACTATATCTTGGGCGACAGGATACGGGGCGACCCGCTCGGGTTACGGCGGCAGGTGAGAACGAGGGGTCGAACCAACGGCCCCCGTTTTCTTTTGAAGGAAGACTGTCGTGAAGGTCATGAAATCGGTGAACAGCGCGGATGACCGGTTCTGCGTGGATATCTTTCGGCGTGCCGACGGCACCTGGGGGTTCGAGCACTATCGCCGCGATGTCGAGGATGGCCGCTGGTTTCCCGTTTCCCGTTACAGCGCCTGGGTTTTCCCCGACGAGGCCACTGTCCGCGCGCGCGCCGTGGCCGAGATTGACTGGTTTATCTGACCCGCACCCGATCAGGCTCGCGCATCCTTGGGCGACCCCATCACCACATAGGAGGTGATCGCGTTGACCTGTGGCAGCGTGCCCAGGACATCGGTGTGAAACCGCTTGTAGGCGGGCAGGTCGGCGACTTCGACGCGCAACAGATACTCCACCGCGCCGGTGATGTTGTGACATTCCACCACCTCCGGCGCGCGGGCCATGGCGCGCTCGAACGCCTCCTGCGCGGCCTTGGTATGGGCGTTGAGGCCAACCGTGACATAGGCGACGAACCCCACGCCAAGCGCGCCCCGGTCGAGCACCGCGCGATAGCCCGCGATCACCCCACGCCGCTCGAGCTCCTGCACCCGCCGCAGACAGGCGGAGGGCGACAGCCCCACGCGCTCGGCCAGATCAAGGTTGCTGATCCGGCCATTGCGGCTCAATTCGTGCAATATTCGATCATTTATTGCGTCCATAGCCGCTATATATCGCAAAATTTTTTCACAAACACAATAAAACGAAATTCAAATGCGCTAAAGTCAACATAGTGTTGCGCCATGACATTCGATCTTCTCTCCGCGCTTGTCGCCTTCGCCTTTGTCACGGTGATCACGCCGGGGCCGAACAACCTGATGCTGATGGCATCGGGCACGAATTTCGGCTTTGTGCGCACTGTCCCGCATATGCTCGGCGTGGGTCTGGGCTTTCCGATGATGCTTGTCTGCGTGGGGCTGGGGGTGATGCAGCTATTCGATCTCTGGCCGCCTGCCTATCTGGTGCTCAAGGTCGTCTCGGTCGCCTACCTGCTGTGGCTGGCGTGGAAGATCGCCAATGCCGCCCCGCCTGCGGACGCGAGAACCGAAGGCCGCCCGCTTACCTTCCTGCAAGCGACCGCGTTTCAATGGGTCAACCCAAAGGCATGGAGCATGGCGCTCTCGGCGGTGACGCTTTACGCGGCGGGGCGCGATTTTGCGGCGGTGCTGCTGGTGGCGGGCGTTTATGTGGCCTGCGGCATGATCAGCACCACAAGCTGGACCATGCTGGGCCAGCAGATGCGCCGTGCCCTGCGCAGCCCCGCACGCCTGCGCCTTTTCAACTGGGTGATGGCGGCGCTTCTCGTGGCCACGCTTGTTCCGGTGCTTTGGCCCGCATGACGGCGATCTGAGCGTGCTTGCTCAGGCGCTGTCGCGCATGAGTCGCCCCCGGCGGTTGCGATAGCGTTGCTGGTTCGGCGCGATGTCGGCGGCGCGGTCGAGAGCGGCGATGGCCGCCGTCTCGTCGCCCATCGAGCGGCATAGATCGGCCAGGAGGGCGTGCAACTCGGCGGTGCTGTCATCCATCGCCGCCGCGCGTTCCATCGCGGCGCGCGCAGCGGGCAGATCGCCCGCCTCGCGGTGGATATGGCCGGTAAGATAATGCCAGAAGGCGTGATCGGGGGCATGGGCGCGGCAGGTCTCCATCTGCCTGAGAGCGCCGTCATGATCGCCTTGCAGGCACAGGATTTCAGCCTGCCGTTTGTGCATGAGCGGCTCTTTCGGGTTGACCTCCAACGCCGCGCCGTTGCGTGCGAGCGCCACATCGAGCCGTCCCATCCGTGCCTCCAGAAGTGCACAGAAACTGTCGGGCAGCGTGCCGGGGGCAAAGCGTGGATCGGTCTCGATGCGCGCCTGCATCGCCGTCAAATCGGGGCGCGACCCCAGAAGCCGCGCCACCTTGCCCTCGATTGAGAACCACGGCCATTCGATCGCGATGGTGGAAAGGTCCGTGGCGCGTCGCCGCAGGATGCGTGCCTGCTGCACGAGTATATTGGTCTGTTGATAGGGGATCGGCAGCATCAGGATCGTGTCGAGGTCGAAGGGCAGGGTGGCACCGGGGCGCAGTCGCCCGCGCTTGATCATGAAGGTTCCGATCACGGTGATGTCAGGCAACATCGGTTTTTGCCAGAAGGCACGCAGGAAGGCGCGCCGTGCCCGGTGCCGCTGGCCAAGAGCGCCGCGGATATGCGCCTCGACGGCGAGAGCGGTGATGTAGTTCTCCTGCCATTGATGGGGGTGGTTCAGCGCCGCCTTCACATGGGTCAGGGCGCTGTCCCATTTGTTCAGATACATGCCGTTGATCGCGTGCATGAGCGGCAGAAAGGCGTTGTCGGCCCCAGCGGCAAGGATCGCCTCGCCGATCTCCCACGCGGCCTCTTCGCGGTCGGTCTCCTGAAGGCGACGGGCAAGCTTGATATAGACATGCGCCGCCTCGCTCGGGGTGATGAACTGCGCCACCCCTTGCCTGAAGCGCGCGAGCACGCGGTCATAGGCGGCGTCGCGTTCGGCAAGCGTCATCACCTCGTGAAAGCACTTGCGCTCCTGTCCGCTGAGGCGCGCGGCGGCGCGGCTGAAGGCGCTGATCGGTGGGGCGACAATCTCGGTCGCGCGCGACATGGTGAAAAGTTCGAGAAAGTCGCGCTGCACCGGCTTGCAGTCGCTGAGGTCCACCAGGTCGTCGATCGCGCGCACCTGGCTGTGTGCCGCCGTGAAGCGTGCGATGCTTTCGGGTTGATCTGAGAACACCAGCGCGCCGGAACCTGCGTTCTTTTCCAGATAGGCGGAATAAAGCTCGTCCGGCTCGATCTTTGCGGGCCATTCCTTGTGCTTCCAAGGTTCTTCGTTGAGGATGTCGCCGCGCCGGATGTGATAGGCGATGGTGCGCCCTTGCCCCGCCATGGCTGCCTCGATCTCCTTCACATGACGCGCGATAACGGGATTGAAACCAATCCTGCTGATGAAGCCGCGAAACCGCCCGCGCAGATCGGCGGCATCCTCCCACGGGAACTCCACGATCTCGAACCCTTCGTCGAGCAGCACATGGCCGCCCCCCGCGAGATGCGCCTCAAGGCATTCTGGGGTCTTGTCCTTGAGAAAGGACCAGAGCGGTTTGGTCCGACCGTCGAGAGCCTCGAAATCGGCATTCTCGATGAAATGCCGCGCGATGAACCCCTCGTCAAAAAGGTCCGAGGGCGTATCCAGCTTGGGTGCCATGGCCCCGCGCGGGAACCAGTTGATGCGGAAATCGCTGCCGTAATCCTCGGCCAGGCGAATGCTGTTGAGCATCATCAGAAGCCGCGCGCCTAGCTGATCCTTCCTCAGCCCGATGAAGAAACCGCGGCTCGAATCGCGCGCATTCGTCATAAAGATACCTTTTCCCGTTGTAGAAAAGTCTATACACTCAACGGAAACAGTCGCAAGCGCTCCTGCTGCCGGGCAGTGGCGAAGGGTAAAGAGGTAAATGACAGCAGGTTCCAGGCTCTTGCTGAGCACCTTTGTGGTGCGGCCCACCTCGACATTTCTGGAATGGCTGGCCTGGCATCGTGTGCTTGGCGTGACGGACTGCGCCGTGTTCATCGACCGGCGCGAGGCGGCGGATCCGTTGCTTGCGGCGCTTGAGGTGGCCGGGGTGCTGCGTCTGATGCCAGTGGGCGTCGATCCCGACATGAAGGAAGAGGCGCAGAATGCGGCGCTGCGCGCGGGCGCGCTCGAGGCGGGCGAGAGCGGCGGTTACGGGCTTTTCCTCGGCCCGGATGAGTATTTCCGCATCCACAGCACGGCGCAGAGCATTCAGGGCCTGATGCGCGGGGCGGGGGGCGCGGATGTGCTCTCGGTGCCGTTGTGCGAGGCCGGGACCGGAGGCCACGAGGCGCATGAACCGGGGCCCGTGCTGCACCGGCCGCGCCCGGTGGCCTTGCCTGCTGCGCCGGAACTCCGCAGCGTGGTGCGGCTGGGGCTTTATCGCGCGCGCACGCCCGAGGTGCCGATTGGCCCGGTCGCAGACAGCAGGACCGTGAAATGGGTCGATGGCTGTGGGGCGCAACTGCCCGAGCCCCACAGCCGGGTCGCCTGGGCCCTGGAGGCGCGCGTGCGCGGCATGGCGCGCGCCTCGGTGATGCGCATCGCCGCACCGGCTGCCGAAACCTTCCTCTTGCGGCTGCACGCCCTGCCTGAGAAACAGCGCCCCGCGCCCGAGCACATCGCTGGTCGGTGGGCCGATCTCGCGGCGCTCACCGGTGAACCGCAGGAGATCGGTGACAGGGCCGGGCGGCTGGCCGATGAGATCGCCGCGTTGATGGCTCTGCCCGGCGTGGCCGAAGCGCAGGCGGCGCTTTGCATCGAGGAGCGAGAGACGCTGGCGCGGCTCGTGCCACAAGCCGTCCCTCTGGATGTCGAGACCGCTGAGGAGGAGGGGACAGCGGCAAGCGGCGGGCTGGAGGAAGACGCCACCGCCCGCGAAGCTGCCTTGCCCGGATGGTTTGCCGAGATCCATACCGGCGGCGCGCGGCAGGGCTTTTACACGCGACTCGAAAATCACGCGGTGTTGGGCATTTTCCGCGATCCCGCGCGGCTTGTCGTGACGTTCGACAACCTCTCCAACGTGAACGATCTCTCGCCCGGACGCGAGCCCTGGGCCTATAAGTTCCTGCGCGACAATGGCTGTTCGCACCTGGCGGTGATGGCACGGCGCAAGGACTGGTATCGCTGCCCGCAACTGATCGCCCATCTGCGAAAGCTGGCGGCGGACGGTTTGTTCGCCGGTTTCGACAAGGTTTTTTTCACAGGCACCTCCATGGGTGGGTTCGCGGCGCTGGCCTTCGCCTCGCTTGCCCCCGGCGCTACGGTCATCAGCTTCAATCCCCAAACCACGCTCGACGCCACGCTGGTGCCGTGGGAAGAACGCTTTGGCATGGGCCGCGCGCGCGACTGGTCGCTGCCCCATTCCGATTGCGCCTTTGAAATCGACGAGGTGGACAAGGCGTTCGTGCTTTACGATCCGTTCTTCACCCCCGACCGCCGCCATGTGGACCGGCTCCACGGGGATAACGTGATCCGTCTCAAGACATGGTGTTCGGGGCATTTCTCGCCGGTGTTCCTGCGCCGCGCGAACCTGTTGAAGCCGGTGATGCAGCGCGCGCTTGACGGCACATTGACGCCCGAAATCTTCTACCGGCTTTACCGCGACCGGCGGATGCTGCCGTGGTATCGCCGTGCGCTTCAGACCAACCTTCAGGTGCGCGGGCACGACAGGCTCGCGCGGATTGTCAGCCCCGCCTTTCGCAGGCTCAGACGCGAGGCCGCCGAATGACCGCAGCACGGCAGTTTGCCGCCACCCTGCCCGTGCCTGCTCTGGGCGGCAGTCATGTCATCATGACGACGATGAAAAACGAGGGGCCGTTCATGCTTGAATGGGTGGCCTACAACCTTGCCATCGGGGTCACCGGCTTTGTCATCTTCACCAACAATTGCGACGACGGCACCGACCTCATCGCCGACCGGTTGACCGAACTGGGCTATGCCAGCCACCGGCCCAACGATGTCTCTGACGGATCGCCGCCGCAGCACAAGGCGCTGCGCCGCGCCACCGCGCATCCGTGGATAAGAGACGCCGAATGGCTCATGTGTCTTGATGTGGACGAGTTCATCAACCTGCGCGAAGGGGTCGAGACCTTGCCGCAGATGATCGCCGCCATGGGCGATTGCGACGCGGTGTCCTTCGTGTGGAAGCTGTTCGGCTGCGGCGCGGTCGAGGGCTATGAGGACCGGCCCGTGACCGAGCAGTTCTTTCTTGCCGATGCCGAGGACGATCCCGCCAACGGGCGTGCCACCGGGTTCAAGACGATGTTCCGTAACAACGGGCTGTTTCGCAAATTCAACCCGCACCGGCCCAAGGGCACGCCCGAAGGGCGCGAGGCCGAGGTGCGCTGGTCGGATTGCGGTGGCAACCTGATGCCCGTGGAACAGGTGACATGGCGCGGCTGGCCGGGGTTCAGCCATCGCTTCGCGCGGCTCCATCACTATTCGGTGCGCTCCATCGACAGTTTTCTGGTCAAGCGCGACCGGGGTCGGACCAACCACATCGCCCGCGAACAGACCGAGCATTACTGGTCCGACATGAACGTGAACCGGGTCGAGGACCGCTCGATCCTGCCCCACGCCACCCGCGCGCGGCCCATATACGAGGCGCTCCGTGCCGATCCGGTGCTGGGGATGCTGCACGCGCGCGCGGTCGACTGGCACCGCGCCAAGATCACCGAGTTGCGCGCCCGCCCCGGCTGGGAAGAGTTCCGCGACTGGCTCCGGGCCAATGCGATCGAGACCACCGCGGCGATCGCGCAAAAAGATTACTGACCGGGGCCATATCGGTCAGATTAACGAGGACTTGAGAGCATGACCCTTGCCACCATCGCGATGTTCTGGGATGGCCCGCCGCTTGGGTTCATCGAACGGCTGTGTGTTCGGTCCTTCGTCGACGCAGGGCATCCGGTGGTGATGTTCTCCTATGGCGGGGTCGAGGGCCTGCCCGAGGGGGTGGAGGCCGCGTCGGCCTCCGACATCCTGCCCGATCCCAAAACCATGCTGGTGCATGGGCGCAGCGGCAGCCCCGCGCCCTATTCGGACAAGTTCCGCTATCACCTTCTGGCGCGGCATGACGGCATCGTCTGGGCCGATACGGATGCGTATTGTCTGCGCCCGTTCGAGCCGAGGAACGGCTATTTCTTTGGGCGCGAGAATGACAATGTGGTGGCGAGCGGTGTGCTCGCGCTGCCCGCCGCGTCACCCACGCTCGCTTCGCTCATTGCCTTCTGCGCGGACGAATACGCGGTGCCGCGCTGGATGCGCCCTGTCCATCAGGCCGAGATCGAGCGGCGTGCGGCGGCGGGCGATCCGATGCATATCTCGGAAATGCCCTGGGGGGTCTGGGGGCCGCGCGCGCTGTCGTATTTCCTCAGGGAACATGACGAGTTTCGCCACGCCCTGCCGCCGCATGTGCTCTATCCGGTGCCATTCGAGCAGCGGCGCCTCTATTTCCTGAACGCGCGCAAGACCTGGCGACAGGTGAAAGAGGATACCGTGTCGATCCATTTCTACGGGCGGCGCTGCCGTGCGCGGCTCAGGCTCAAGCATGACGGGGTGCCGCCCGAGGGCTCGATCCTCGCGGAACTGGCCGAACGCCACGGGGTGGCCGCCTGAGGCGGGGAGAGATTTATGGAACGCTTTGTCATTGTCACACCGATGAAGAACGAAGGCCCGTTCATCCTTGAATGGGTTGCGCATAACCTTGCCATCGGGGCGGATGTGATCGCGGTGTTTTCGAACGACTGCACCGATGGCTCGGACGCGCTGCTTGACCGGCTCGATGCCATGGGCAAGCTGCGCCATGTGGACAACAGTTCTCGCAGGCCCGCCCCGCAGCGCCGCGCCTACCGCCGGTTTCTCAAGATGGATCTCGCCGGACCGGAGGATTGGGTCATCCCCATCGACGCCGACGAATATATTAACGTCAGGACCGGCGATCATACCTTGCGCGCCCTGACCGCCGCCGTGCCGGGCGCGCGCACGATCTCGATGACCTGGCGGCTATTCGGCAACGGGGGTGTGGTGGATTACGAGGACGGGTTCCTTACCGATCAGTTCCCCCGCGCTGCCGCCGACAAGACTCCCCGCCCGCCACAGGCCTGGGGCCTCAAGACCATGTTCCATCGCGGATTGTGGGACCATATCGGCGTGCACCGGCCCAAGCGGCCCACGGTCGGCACTTTTGCCGATCTTCACTGGGTCAACGGATCCGGCCAGCCGATGCCAGAGCGGTATATGTCGGGCGCGTGGCGCGCAGGGCCGGATTCGCTCGGCTATGATCTGGTGCAACTCAATCACTATGCGCTCAAGTCCTGCGAGTCCTACCTTGTGAAAAAGGCGCGCGGGCGGGCGCATCACGGCGGCGAGGCGCTTGGCCTCGACTACTGGCAGAAGATGAACCACAACCGGATCGAGGATCGCAGCATCGACGCCATCCGCCCGGCCAAGGCCGCGATCTATGAGGATCTGCTCTCGGACTCCGAGGTGCGCCGCCTGCACGAGGCGTGCTGCACGCGTCACCGCGAGATGATCGCCGAACTGCGTGCGCGCCCCGATTTCGGCGCGCTGATGCAGGCGCTTTTGCCGCAGGCGGCCTGAGCGTCAGAAGGCGTTGGTGAAGGCGCCGATGATCTGGGTCAGATCCTCGCGGGGCAGGGCGCGCTTGCCCAGAACGAATTTCGCCATGCGTCCGCGTGTCGCGACCGGCTGGGCAAAACGTTCCACCGCGTGATAGCGGGGCCGATCGGTGTAATCGTCAAACAGCACCACCGTCTTTTTCGTGCAGCGAAGCATGACGGCGTAGAAACACGCCTCGCGAAAGCGGCCGTCGATCAGCACCGTGTCGGGGGCCACGAAATCGGGGCGATCCCAGACCTCGAGCGGATAGCGGTGATAATTGCGATAGCCTGCATGATCCAACGGGCGGCCCCATTTGCCGGTCTTGCCGATCGAAGTGTAATGCAGATGCACGCCTGAGGCGGAGCCGGCCTGATCGAGCCAGGCTTGCAGGTTCTGTGTCCATCGCTTGTCGCTCTCGACCGCGAACACAGTCTTGCCCGCCATTTCCGAGGCCAGCACCGTCGAGCCGCCGCTGCCATATTCGAGGATGACACGCGCCCTCTCATATGTCTCGCGCACCAGATCGGCCACTTCGGGCGAGAATGTCAGCTCCGGTCTTTCGATAACAACCTGGTCCATAACTGTTCCTGACTCACTGTTTTCCAAGCCACCGCTCGGGCAGGGCAAGCGCCGGGCGTTTGGGATTGTGCCGCCGGTCAAGCGGGTGCGGAAGCGCGCGCGCAGGGCGCAGCCCCGCCGCCCGGTCGCGTCGCAAAAGCGTCGCCTCGACCACACGCGGGATCGCCTGCCCCTCGATCTCGACATGGCCCGAGACGTTGTTGGGGTGGAGATGCACCGTCACGAAGTCCTCGCGCAGTTTTTCCACCACGGCAAGTGCGGGGGCAAGGAACCGCGGCTTGGTCAGGATCGAGGGCAGGTGGTGCCATTCGATCACGATCATGCGGAACCGGCGCAAGAGCGCAATCGGCGCGGCGGCAAGCGTGGCATATTCCGCCCCCTCGATATCCATCTGCAACAGCAGATCGGCGGAGGGGTCCGGGTCGGTCTCGGTCACCCAGGAGGCAAGCGTCATGTATTGCCCCTCATCCTTGTCGCCCAGAAATTTAGGCACGAACTGCGCGCCCGGCACATCGAGCGGCGGATGTGCGACCGAGGCATCGGCCATGAAGGACGCAATGCCGCGCTTGGCCAAGTCCATCTCGAAACTCGCCTGTTCCGAGACCCCGGGCGAATAGCACGCCGCGATTCCGCGCAGATCGTCAGGCACGAGATAGCCGCCGTCACCGAAATCGCCCAGCCGGATGAGCGCCGTGTCGGTCTCATGCGGCGTCATGAAGGCGTCGATCATGGCCACTGCCTTTGGGTCGATCACGGTGCGGTGCGGGGTCACGGTCACGGTCATGGTGCTGCTCTGATTGTGGGGCCTTTGATTGTGGCCACTCGCCCCGCTCTAGCATAGCCTGACCTTGCAAGGGCAGGATTTTTTGCCCTCAGCCCCCACGTCGATAGCGGAAAACGCCGGTGCCGGTGGCCAGCACCGCACCGGTGTCGTCGCGCACCGTGGCTTCGGCAAAGAACGTGCTCTTGCCACCGCCGGTGCGCCGCGCCTCTGCAATCAGCCGCGTGCCCCGCGCCTGCCCGAGGTAATTGACGGTCAGCGACAGCGTCAGCGCCATCTGACGACGTTCAGGATCGCCCGTGTAGCAGCCCGCAAAGCCCATGGCCGTATCGAGAAGCGTTGCGTGGATCCCGCCATGGGGCAGGCCCTGCCGGTTGGTGAGATAGGCCGCCATCGGCAACTCTACCCGCGCGAAATCGGGCGCCCAGGCCACCAGCCGATAGCCAAGGTGTTTCTGCAGTTCCGAGGGCGGTTCGCCATCGAGCAGCCGTTCCAACTCGGTCATGCCTTGCCCTCTGCCACGTCAAGTCCCGCGCGCGCGAACTCCGGAACATACTCTCCGAGGCGCAACCCGCGCGCCGGGTCTGCCGCGTTGCCACTCAGCGCGCGGTTTTTCACCCCTTGCAGGATCGCCGCCATGCGGAAATAGGCGAAGGCCAGATAGAATCGGAAATCCCCGATGGGCGCGATCCCGCGCCGCTCGCAATAGCATGCGACGAAATCCTCGTCCGACAAGAGACCGAGCGCCGCCCGGTCCACCCCGGCAAGACCGCGCCCCTCGGCGGTCGCAGGCATCGACCATTGCATGAGCACAGCCGCCAGATCGGCATAGGGATGGCCGGTGGTGGACAATTCCCAGTCAAGAACAGCGCGCACCTCCGGTGCGTCGGGATCAAAAATCAGGTTGTCGAGCCGGTAATCGCCATGGACTAGACAGCGCTGCCCATCCTCCTCGGGCATATGCGCATCAAGCCAGCGGATCAGCGCCTCCATCTCGGGCAGATCCTCCGTTGCCGTGGCACGATACTGCGCCGCCCAACGGTCTGCCTGACGGCGGTAGTAGTTGCCGGAGGGGCCGTAATCGTCAAGACCCGTCGCCGCAAGATCGACATCGTGGATAGCCACCAGAACCCGGTTCATCGCGTCGATGATGGCGCCCCGCTCCTTAGGGGCAAGACCGGGCAGCGACGGCGCGTCGAAGATGCGGCCATTGATCTCCTCCATGATATAGAAGGCCGAGCCGATCACGCCCTCATCCTCGCAAAGCGCATGGACCTTCGCCACCGGCACGGCGCTTTTCTGAAGCGCGCGCTGCACGCGGAATTCGCGCTCGACTGCATGTGCGGATTTGAGCAGCACGCCGGGCGGCTTGCGGCGCAGAACGAACCTGCCGGAGGGGGTTGTCAGCCGATAGGTCGGATTCGATTGTCCGCCGCTGAATTTCTCGGCCTCGACCGGGCCGCTCACCCCTCGCAGATTCTGTCCCAGCCACGCCTCCAGCGCGGGCAGGTCAAGCCCGCTCATGCCGCACCCCCGCGCAACTCCGGCAGGACATAATCTGCCATACGCTCTCGTAGGGTGAGCTTGGAAATCTTGCCCGTCGCGGTCAGTGGCAGTTCCTCTACCCAGATCAGATCATCGGGCAATTGCCAGCGCGCGAAATGGGGGGCCATATGCGCCTGAACCTCTTCAAGCGCGGGTCGCGCCGTGTCCGCCGCAACCGCCACCAGAACGGGCCGTTCGTCCCATTTCGGATGCGGCATCGCCACCACGGCGCAGGCGGCAATCGCGGGATGTGACAGCGCGGCGTTTTCCAGATCGATCGAGCTGATCCATTCGCCCCCGGATTTCACAAGGTCCTTGGCCCGGTCGCGGATCACCAGCCGCCCCTCCGCATCGACCGAGGCCACGTCGCCTGTGCCGAACCAGCCCTCGGCGTCGATGGCGGCGTGGGTGGCCTCGGGGTTCTCGAAATAGCCGGAGATCACCGTATTGCCGCGCACATACAATTCGCCGACCGCTTGGCCGTCATGGGGCAGGCGACGGCCTGTGTCGTCCACGATCTTGAACTCCACCCCGAAGAGCCGTCGCCCGGCGCAGCACTTGGCGGCGATAAGGTCCTCCGCGCGCGCACCCTCATAGCGCGGCGGCAGCACGCCATGGGTGCCGATGGGGCTCATCTCGGTCATGCCCCAGGCCTGCGCCACGTTGACGCCGCGCGCCTCGTAGGCGTCGATCATTACGCGCGGCGCGGCAGAGCCGCCCACCAGCAGATCGCCAAAGCCCTGCGGGATACGCCCCTGCGCCTCGATCTCTGCCAGAAGCCCCGCCCAGACCGTCGGCACACCCCAGGCGGAATAGACGTCTTCGCCATCCATCAGGCGAAACAGGCTTGCCCCGTCGAGATGCGGCCCCGGCATCACCAGCGTCATGCCGGCGAGCGGAGCGGTGTAGGGCAGGCCCCAGGCGTTGACGTGAAAGAGCGGCACAACCGGCAGGATGCGTCGGCCCGCCCGAAAACTGCTGGTCTGGCAGATGGGCACCTGAAGCGCGTGCAGCACGGTCGAGCGATGCGAATAGAGCGCGCCTTTCGGGTTGCCGGTGGTGCCGGAGGTGTAGCACAGGCCCGACGCGGTATCTTCGGGCAGGTCAGGCCAAGGGAAATCACCGGGTTGCGCCGACAGCAACTCCTCGTAGCAGAGCGCGTCAAGCGTGGTCTCGGGCATATGCGCGCGGTCGGTGAGGATCACGAAGCGCAAGCCCTCGGGCAGGTTTGAAAGAAGAGATTCGATCAGTGGTATAAAGGTCAGGTCGAGAAACAGGAGCCGGTCGCCCGCGTGATGGATGATATAAAGCAGTTGCTCGCGCGACAGCCGCGGATTGATCGTGTGACAGACCGCCCCCATGCCCGAGATGGCATAATACATCTCCACATGCCGATGCCCGTTCCACGCCAGCGTTGCCACCCGGTCGCCGGTTCTCATGCCAAGCGCGGTCAGCGCATGGGCCAGCCCCGCCGCACGCGCCAGCGTCTGCGCATAGCTCTGCCGGTGAAGATCGCCCTCTACGCGCGCCGAGACGATCCCCTCATCGCCATGCGCCTCAGCGGCGTGGCGCAGAATGTCGATGATCCTGAGCGGCCTGTGCATCATCGCGCCCTGCATCCGTGTTCCTCCCTCTACCGTGGCGGGAAAGGTTGCATGGAAATTGGCGGGGATCAATCGGGCGCTCCGTCATCTTCGGGCCTGACCCGAGGATCTCCAGACCCGCAAAGACCCCCGGTCAGGCCGGAGGGTGACGGCGGGAACAGGCAGACGGACTTGACCTCGCCCGCCCGAGCGCGCATGTCGCCCACATCCCTGCCCGTAGGAGCCAGCCATGAGCCTTGACCGTTCCATCAAGATCGCCCCCTCCATCCTGTCCGCTGATTTCGCCAGTTTCGGGGCCGAGATCCGAGCCATCGAGGCCGAGGGCGCCGATTGGGTCCATGTGGACGTGATGGACGGGCATTTCGTGCCCAACCTGACCTTTGGCCCGCCGCTCTGCGCCGCCATCCGCCCGCATATCAGGACGGTCATGGACGTGCATCTGATGATCGCGCCGGTCGATCCCTATATCGATGCTTTCGCGAAGGCGGGTGCTGACATCCTCACCGCGCATCTGGAGGCGGGGCCGCATATCCACCGCACGCTTCAGGCCATTCGCGGCGCGGGCTGCAAGGCGGGGCTCGCGCTCAACCCAGGCACGGGAATCGACGGGGTGGAGAACCTGCTCGACATGATCGACCTCGTTTGCGTGATGACCGTCAATCCCGGTTTCGGCGGGCAAAAGTTCATCCACAGCCAGATCGACAAGGTGAAGCGGCTGCGCGCCATGATCGGCGACCGGCCCATTCATATCGAGATCGACGGCGGCATCACGCCCGAGACGGCGCCGCTGATGGCCGCCGCCGGGGCCGATGTGCTGGTCGCTGGCTCGGCGGTGTTCAAGGGCGGCAGCGTGGACAATCCCGCCCCCTATGGCGCGAATATCCGGGCAATCCGCGCAGCGGCAGAGGCGGTGACCGGCACCATGGCATGACCCGCGCCGTCATTTTCGACCTCGATGGCACGCTGATCGACAGCGCGCCCGACATTCACGCCGCCGCCAACCGGCTGATGGAGCGGCACGGGATGGCCCCCTTCACACCGCCCGAGACACGCGATTTCGTCGGCAAAGGCGTGCCCCATTTCATCGGTTGCTGCCTGAAGGCGCGCGACCGCGACGGCGATGCGGGCCTTCACGCGCAACTGGTGGCGGAATTTGTCGCGGGGTATGAAACCGCCGTGACCCTGACCCAGGTCTATCCCGGCGTGGCGGCGGCGTTGGCGGACCTTTCGCGCATGGGCCATCGCCTTGCCATCTGCACCAACAAGCCGCTCGCGCCCGCCCGCGCCGTGCTTGCCCATCTGGGGCTGGACGCGCATTTCGCCGTGGTGATCGGCGGCGACAGCCTTGACCTGCGCAAACCTGATCCCGCGCCGCTCCACGCCGCCGCCCGCGCGCTTGGTGCGCGTGACGTGCTTTTCGTGGGCGACAGCGAGGTGGATGCCGAAACGGCGGCGCGCGCGCGCCTGCCCTTCGCGCTTTACACGCAAGGCTATCGCAAAGCGCCCGTGGAGGCGCTGCCGCACACCCGCGCCTTTGACCATTTCGACGCGCTGCCTGGAATCGTTGCCGACCTCTTGCCCTGAGCCGCTCGCGCGGCGCATGATCGCGCCATGAAAACCCGCCTGACCGAGTCCTTCAGCATTGCCCACCCGATCGTTTCGGCCCCGATGGCGTTTGCCGCGGGCGGGCGGCTTGCCGCAGCGGTGAGCCATGCCGGGGGCCTCGGCCTCATCGGCGGCGGTTATGGCAATGCCGACTGGTTGGAGGCAGAGTTCGCGGCGGCGGGCAATGCGCGGGTGGGCTGCGGTTTCATCGCGTGGAAGCTGGCGGATAACCCCTCCGTGCTCGACGCTGTGCTCGACCATGCGCCTGCCGCGCTCTTTCTCTCCTTTGGCGATCCTGCGCCCTATGCGCCGCGCATCCATGCCGCGAGCGTGCCGCTGATCGTGCAGGTCACGACGCTCGGGGACGCGCAGCGCGCAGCGGATGCCGGCGCGCGGATGATCGTGGCGCAAGGCTCCGAGGCCGGCGGCCATGGCGAGCGGCGCGGGACGATCACGCTGGTGCCCGAGGTGGCAGACTGGCTGGCGAGGCACGCGCCCGAGGTGCTCTTGCTGGCGGCGGGCGGCATTGCGGACGGGCGCGGGTTGGCGGCGGCGCTGATGCTGGGGGCGGACGGCGTGCTCATGGGCTCGCGGCTCTGGGCCTCGGCTGAGGCGCAGGTGAGCGCGGCCATGACCGGTGCGGCGATTGCCGCTACGGGGGATGAGACGATCCGCTCCACCGTGATGGACGCCGCGCGCGGTCTCAGGTGGCCCGAGCGGTATACGGCGCGGGTTTTGAAAAACCCGGTGACGGAGCGTTGGCACGATGACCCGGACGCGCTGCGCGCTGACCCCGCCGCGCGCGCGGATTGGGCCGAGGGCTGGGCTGGGGGCGATCCGGCGCGGGCGAATACCTTTGTAGGAGAGGCGACGGGCCTCATTCATGACCGCCCGCCGGTGGCCGACCTCATGCACCGGATCGTGATCGAGGCCGAGGCAGCTTTGCGGCGCGCGCCAGGCTGGGTCTGAGCGACACTTAAATCATAACTTAAAACTATCATTTTAATCGCAAAAGAGAATTTTACCTAATTTCGTTGTTCTGTTAGGAACAGCGCATATCTGAGCGGCAGAGGGGCGTCGGGGTCACCCGCATCGCCACCGCCGAACAACACGCAACCACAATCGGAGGATAAGATGGACGGCAACGACATGGGCAAATGCCCCGTCATGCATGGCGGGCTGACCGAAAGCGGCAAGAGCGTCACCGACTGGTGGCCCAAGACCCTCAACCTCGATATCCTGCATCAGCACGACCGCAAGACCAACCCTCTGGGTGAGACGTTCGATTATCGCGAAGAGGTCAAGGCCCTTGATTTCGAGGCGGTCAAGGCCGACGTCAAGGCGCTGATGACCGAGAGCCAGGACTGGTGGCCGGCCGATTACGGCCATTACGGCGGGTTGATGATCCGTCTCGCATGGCACGCGGCGGGCACCTATCGCCTTGCTGACGGGCGTGGCGGCGGCGGCACCGGCAATATCCGCTTCGCGCCGCTCAATTCCTGGCCCGACAACGGCAACCTTGACAAGGCGCGCCGCCTGCTCTGGCCGGTCAAGAAGAAATACGGCAACAAGCTGAGCTGGGCCGACCTGATCCTTCTGTCGGGCACCATCGCCTATGAGGATATGGGTCTCAAGACCTATGGATTCTCCTTCGGGCGCGAGGACATCTGGCACCCCGAGAAAGACACCTATTGGGGCGCGGAAAAGGAATGGCTCGCCCCCTCGGATAGTCGTTATGACGATGTGGGCAAGCCCTCGACCATGGAAAACCCGCTTGCCGCCGTGCAGATGGGCCTCATCTACGTCAATCCGCAGGGCGTCAACGGTCAGCCCGATCCGCTGAAAACCGCCGAACAGGTGCGCGAGACCTTCGCCCGCATGGCGATGGATGACGAGGAGACCGCCGCGCTGACCTGTGGCGGGCACACTGTCGGCAAGGCCCATGGCAACGGCGATGCCGAGGCGCTCGGGGCAGAACCGGAAGGCGCGGATATCGAGGCGCAGGGCTTTGGCTGGCTCAACCCGCATCTGGGTGGCAAGGCCACCAATGCCGTCACTTCGGGGCTTGAGGGCGCGTGGACGACCGAGCCGACGAAATGGGACATGGGCTATTTCAAGCTGCTCTTCGGCTATGAGTGGGAACTGACCAAATCCCCCGCCGGGGCGTGGCAGTGGCGGCCCATCGACATCAAGGAAGAAGACATGCCGGTCGATCCGACCGACGCCTCCAAACGGGTCATGCCGATGATGACCGATGCCGACATGGCGATGAAGATGGACCCGACCTATCGCGCCATCTGCGAAAAGTTCATGGCCGATCCGGCCTGGTTCGACGATTGCTTCGCCCGTGCATGGTTCAAGCTGACGCACCGAGATCTCGGGCCTCGCACGCGCTATATCGGGCCGGACGCCCCGCAAGAGGATCTGGTCTGGCAAGATCCGATCCCGGCGGGCAAGACCGATTACGATGTGGCCGCCGTCAAGGCCAGGATCGCGGCAGCGGGTCTCTCGGTGGCCGACATGGTTGCCACCGCCTGGGATTCGGCGCGCACCTTCCGGCAATCGGATTATCGCGGCGGGGCCAACGGTGCGCGCATCCGCCTCGCTCCGCAGAAGGATTGGGAGGGTAACGAGCCCGCCCGTCTGGCGCGTGTTCTCGCGGCTCTTGAACCCATCGCAGCCGAGACCGGCGCGAGCGTGGCCGATGTGATCGTGCTGGCGGGCAATCTCGGCGTCGAGCAGGCGGCCAGGGCCGCGGGCTTTGATATCGAGGTGCCCTTTGCCCCCGGTCGCGGCGATGCCGGTGACGAGATGACCGACGCGGCGTCCTTCGAGGTGCTGGAGCCGCTCGCCGATGGCTTCCGCAATTGGCTCAAGACAGACTACGTGGTGCAGTCCGAGGAAATGCTGCTGGATCGCGCGCAGCTCATGGGCCTGACCGGGCCGGAAATGACCTGCCTTCTGGGGGGCATGCGCGTGATGGGCACCAACCATGGCGGCACGGCGCATGGCGTCTTTACCGATCAGGCGGGCGCGCTCACGACGGATTTCTTCACTACGCTCACCGACATGGGCTACAAGTGGGACCCGACGGGCCGCAACACCTACAATATCGTGGATCGCAAGTCGGGCGCGGTGAAGCACACCGCCACCCGCGTCGATCTGGTGTTCGGCTCGAATTCGATCCTGCGGGCCTATGCCGAGGTCTATGCCCAGGATGACGCGGGCGAGAAATTCGTGCGCGATTTCGTCGCCGCTTGGACCAAGGTGATGAACGCGGACCGCTACGATCTGGCATGATCCTCGCCGAAGAAGAAACAGGCAGCGCCGGGGCAAATCCCGGCGCTGTTTTCATGTGTCGCCCTGCCGCAACGCCCGCCAGCAGCCCAGAAGGGCGGCGGTATCGTCGGTGATGAGCGTCACCGGGATCAAGCCCATGATCTCCGCATAAGGCCCCTTGGCGGTGAAACTCTCCGCAAGTCCCAGCCCCGCCAGATGGGGTGCCAGCGCGCGCGCCACGCTGCCGATGAGATAGGTGCCGCCCGTGGCCATATGCGTGAGTGCAAGATTGCCCATCACCACGCCAAGCAGCCGGGTGAACAGCGCAAGCGTGGCGTGCGCCTCCGCATCGCCCGCCTCGAAAGCGGCGACAATCGCGGGCGCGCTCGTTTCCACACCCATGCGAAGCCGGTGCAGCCGCGCAAGGCCCGGCCCAGAAAGCAGCGCCTCATAAGGCTTGTGCGCGGCCTCCTGCGCCACCGAAGCGATCATCCGGTTCAGCGCCTCACTCATATGCGGCAAGGAGGAATGCCCCGCCTCGGCGGGCGGCACGAAAAGACGCCCCGCCACCCGGTGCGCCACCGCGATATTGGAGCCGGTGCCAAGCCCCATCACCATGCGTGGGCCACCCCGATCGGCCTCACCGGGCAGGATCGGCACGCAGGCGGACACGGCAAGATCGTCGAGCGCATGGGCCTGCGCCTGTAAATCGTTCATCAGATGGACGCGCGCGGCCCCGCTTGTGTGCGCCACCTCCGCCCGGTCGATCACCCAGTCGAGATTGGTCAGCCGCGCCGCACCGCCGCGCACCGGCCCGGCAACCCCGGCGCAGACCGCCGCCGCCTTGCGCCCGTCCAGATACGCCGCCACGACCGCCCCGAACCCGTCATACGCCGCATTCTCCACCCGCGCCGCCGTGCCCGAGCAGAGGCCCTCGGGCGTTGCAAGGGCCAGCCGCGTATGGCTTGCGCCGACATCGGCCAAGAGCCACTCAGCCATCGCGCCAGCGTGCGGCAAGCGCCCGTGCGGCCTGCGCCAGCAGCACCACGTCGATGCCGACGGCAAGGAACTGCGCGCCCCAGCCACGGTAGCGCGCCGCTGTTTCGGGATCGAGAGCGAGGATGCCCGCCGCCTTGTCCGAGGCAGCGATGCGCGACAGCGCGTCGCGGATCGCCGCTTGCACCTCGGCCACCGCGCTGTCGCCCCGGTGACCCATATCGGCGGCCAGATCCGAGGGGCCGATGAACACTCCGTCCACCCCCTCGACGTCAAGGATCTCATCAAGCGCGCCAAGCCCCGCCACCGTCTCGATCTGCACCAAAAGGCACATCTGCGCATTGGCCGTGGCGATGTAATCGGGAATGCCGGAAAACCGCGAGGCCCGCGCCAACGCGGCGCCAGAGCCGCGCACCCCCTCGGGCGGATAGCGCATCGCGCGCACCAGACCCTCGGCCTGTGCCGCGCTTTCCACCATCGGGATGAGCAGCGTCTGCGCGCCCACGTCAAGCGCCTGCTTGATCGCCCAGACCTCACCCATCGGCAGGCGCACAACCGGGTGCGAGGTAGCCCCGCGCAAAACGCCAAGCTGCGCCGAGATCGAGCGCAGATCATTGGGCGCGTGCTCGCCGTCGATCACCAGCCAGTCGAACCCGGCCTCGGCCAGCACCTCGGTCGCATAGGCATCGGCAAAACCGGCCCAGCACCCATAGAGCATGTCACCACGCGCAAGCGCGGCCTTGAACGGGTTGATGGGGGCGGGCATGGCTCTCTCCTGTGCTGTCGAGGTGCAGCCTAGACCGTCCAGCACCCGCTTGACGAGGGGTCATGGACAATCGTGCGCCTGCATGGTTCGCTCCGGCGCAAGGAGGACCGCGCCATGAAACTCACGCTGCACCATATCAACCTCGCCACCGACAAGGTCGAGGAGATGGACACCTTCTATCGCACGGTACTTGGGCTCGGCGTGCCCCAATCGGACATTCCCGTGCTGGAAAAGGAAAAGGGCTATTCCGGCGACGTGGCCTTTGTCAGCGACGGGCGCATCCAGACCCATCTCACATGCAAGGACATGCTCGCAGGCTTTCGCACCGGTCAGATCGTCAACCCGGTGGCGCGCGGCCATATCGCCTATCGCACCGACGATATAGCCGCCTTCATGGCCCATCTCGATGCTGCGGGTGTGCCCTATTCGGACTGGGGCAACCGCGCGGTGGCGGGCTGGCACCAGATCTTCTTTTACGACCCTGACGGCAATGTCATCGAGGTGCACCAGAAAGAGGACAGCGCGCCGTGAGCGAGCATCTCAAGGGCCTGCTGATCACCGCGACCGGCGTGCTCTTCGTGGTGCCCGATTCGCTTTTCGTTCGGCTCATTGAGGGCGATCCGGCCTCCATCGCCTTCTGGCGGGGGATTACGGCGGGCAGCGTGATCCTCATGGGCGTGCTCGCCACGCAGGGCACGCGCGGTTTTCACGCGGTTGCGGCCACCGGCGCGAGAGGCTGGCTTTATACCGTGCTTCTGGGCGTCGCCGCACCGGGCTTCGTGCTGGCGGTAAGCTGGACAAGCGTGGCCAATGTGGTCTTCATCCTTGCTTCCATGCCGGTCTTTGCCGCAATCCTCAGTCGCGTTTTCCTCGGCGAGGCGATCAGCGCGCGGATGATCCTGACCATGATCGGCGTGTTTGCCGGGCTTGCGCTCATCCTGCGCGGCACGGGCGAGATCCACGGCGCGCATTGGAGCGGCGATCTGGTGGCGCTTGCGGTCTCGGCCGCCTTCGCGGGCGCGATCACCACGGCGCGGCGGCTCAGATCGGTCTCGCTCGTGCCGACGATCCCGGTGGCGATGCTGGGCGCGTCGCTCTTCTTGTGGCCGCTCGCCGCGCCGGGGGCGATCTGGGCCGCGAACTGGCCGCTGCTGCTGGCGCATGGTGCGTTCATCAGCGTGGCGACCTCGCTCATGACGCTGGGGCCACGCTATATCACCGCGCCCGAGGTGGCGCTGCTGATCCTGCTCGAATCGGTGCTGGCACCGCTTCTGGTCTGGGCTGTCATCGGAGAGGACCCCGGAGCGTGGGCGCTCATCGGTGGGGCGGTAGTGATCTCGGTGCTGCTTGCCTCGAACCTCTGGGCGCTCAGGATGAGCCGCCGGATGCGTATCCGCCCCCATCCCCGCACCGGCCCCCCGGTCTGAAAGGCGCGAGCATGACCGAACACGACACTCCCGGCGACGATCCCTGTTTCGCCCATCATCTTGTCGGCGGGCATGTGGTCGATGCCGCCACCTGGCGCGACGTGTCGCGCTTTCGCAAGGCCGAGCGGGCGCGCCTTTACGCCGCCCGCCGGGCGCTTTCGCAGGCGGAGCAAAGCACGCAGGCAGCCCGCGTCATGGCCATGCTCTCCGAGGAAATCGGTCCGCCCGATGGCCGCACCATCGCCGGATACTGGCCGATCCGGGGCGAGATGAACCTGCGCCCGCTTCTGGGCGATTTGGCCGCGCGCGGCGCGCAGGTCGCCCTGCCGGTGGTGATCGCCAAGGGCGCGCCGGTCGCGTTCCATCGCTGGCAGCCGGGGGCCGCCATGGCGCGCGGCATCTGGAACATCCCGGTGCCCGCGCATCCCGACCCCGTGCCGCCCGATCTTGTGATCGTGCCGCTTCTGGGGGTGGATGCGGCGGGCTACCGGCTGGGCAATGGCGGTGGCTATTACGACAGAACGTTGGCCGCGCTCACCCCGCGTCCGCGCACAATCGGCGTCGGGCACAGCTTCTCGGCCATGCCGACGATTTTTCCGCAGCCTTGGGACATTCCGATGGATGTGGTCGTCCTGGGTGCTGACATCAGAAATTCGCCGTCACCCCAGGCAGGTTGAGCGCCTTTATCAGATCGCGCAATTCCTGCCGCGCGGCGATGTTCGAGATGTTGAGCTGCTTGACGCCGATATCCTTGAGATCGAGCAGCGTCAGGCCGCGCGGGAACAACTCGCGAAAGATCACCCGCTCGTTGAAGCCGGGGGCCACGCGAAAGCCGATCCGCTTGGCCAGCGCATCAAGTGCGCGGCCCATCTTTTCCTTGTTGACCATCTGCTGCGCGCCGACCCGATTGCGTAGCACCACCCAGTCGATCGCCCGAAGCCCCGCCTGCGCACGCAATTGACGCGCGTTCCAGACCATCTCGGAATAGACCGAGGGGCCGAGCACCCTGAGTCCATCCGCATCCGTATGGGCTAGAAGATCAAAATCGATGAAGCTGTCGTTGAGCGGCGTCACCAGCGTGTCTGCTAGGCTGTGGGCCACCTGGCTCAGCCGCGTGTGTGAGCCGGGACAGTCTATGACGATGAAATCGCTCTCGGGCTCGGCGCTCGCCACGGCCATGGCGAGGCGGCGGTCATAGATGTTCTCGCCCGGCTTGAGCTGATCCGTCGAGAGTTCGGGCAGGCCGACAAGCCGTGCGCTCGGCAGATCAAGCCCCTCCTTGGTCATGAAGCGCGCGCGGTTGTCGGCATAGCGGCCAAAGCTGCGCTGGCGCAGGTCGAGATCCAGCGCGCTTGTCCGGTGCCCAAGCCGCGCCAGCGCGGTTACCAGATGCATCGACACAGTGGATTTCCCGGCGCCGCCCTTTTCGTTGCCGACCACGATGATATGCGCCATGTGTTGCCTTCCCTGAGCGGCGGATTGTCGCCGAACCTATCGTCTCGCGCTGCAATAGGGAAGCGGGCGGCAGGTGGTCAAGCGGGTTTGATGCGGTCTGCGCTTTCGCTGGTATCCGCCCTGCGGCAACGCTAGGGTCGCGCCCGTGACCGAGACCGCGCTGACATATTCCCCCGATCAGGCCGAGGCCCATGACCGCATCGCAGAGGCGCTGCGCGGTGTGGGCGTGGATATCGAAGGCGGCACGCTGATGCCCCCCGACGAGGGGCGGCGCGCGGTGATGGCCGTGCTGGGCAAGGCCGGGTCGGGCAAGACGCTGCTTCTGGCAGAACTTACCCGTGCGCTGGCGGCTGCCGGGGTCGAGACGATTTCGGGCGACTGGGAGGGGCGGCGGCGGCGCGAGCGGCGCACGCTGGCCATTCTCGCGCCCACCAACAAGGCGGCGAGCGTCTTGCGGATGCGCGGCGTGCCCGCGACCACGATTCACCGCATCCTTTACACGCCCGTCTATCACCCCGAATACGAGAAGATCGCCGAATGGCTGGCCGGGCAGGGCGAAAAGCCGGTGATCGAGGGGCTGACCGATCTGGCGCTCGACCGGGCGCTGGCGTTTTATCAGGCGCAGAAATCCATCCCCGGCGCGCTGGCGGCGGCGGGTTTGCGCGGCTCGGATTTTATCACCGGCTGGAAGCGGCGGGAAGAGCCGCTCGATATCGGGCTTGTCGATGAGGCAAGCATGCTTGACGCGCAGCAATTCGAGGATTTGCAGGAGATTTTTCCGACCCTGATCCTTTTTGGCGACCCGGCGCAATTGCCGCCTGTCAAATCCACCGGCGGCATGGTGTTCGAGAGCCTGCCCGCACCCGCGCGCCTGACGCTCAGCCGCATCCACCGGCAGGAGGCGGGCAATCCGATCCTCGATCTGGCGCATGCGCTGGCCGATCCGTCGCTCGATTTCCACGGTTTCGAGCGGATGGTCGAGGAGGCCGCGCGCCGCGACGAGCGCGTGCGCATGGCCGAACGGGTGGAGGTGGACCTGATGGCGCGCTCGCCGGTGCTTGTCTGGCGCAACGCCACGCGCATCCGCCTCATCAACGCGTTTCGCGCCGTGCATGAGGCCCCCGAAGCGGCATTGCTGCCCGGTGAGCCGTTGGTTTGCGACGGTATCGAATTGCCCCTCAAGCACCGCAAGAAGCGCCTCGATCTGGAGGCGCGCGGCCTTATCAAGGGCGCGCAGGTGGTCTATCTCGGCCCCGGCAAGCGGGCGGGTTTCTCGCGGCTGCACGTCATCGGGGCGGAAGACCCGCAGATTTCCGCCGCCTCGATCGTCAAGATCGAGAAGCCCGACGAGGAAGAACCGTTCATCCCCTTCGCCGCCAATATGGGGGCGGTTTTCCTGCACGGGGCGGCGGTGACGATCCACAAGGCGCAGGGCAGCCAATGGCCCGATGTGCAGGTCTTTGCGCCCGATATCTATGCGGCCGCGCGGATGGGGCGGTCGGAGGCGGGGCAACCCTTGTGGAAGCGGCTGGCCTATGTGGCGATCACGCGGGCCGAGGAGCGGCTCTACTGGGTGGTGCGCAACCGGCTGTCAAAGCCCACCGCGCCGCTCACGGTGGCGGATTTGCAGGCGCGGAGCGCGCCGTTGAGACTGGAGGTAGAGGAATGAAGAACATTCTCATCACCGGCGCGAGTGCCGGGATCGGGTCAGCCTGCGTGCGTGCCTTTCTCGATGCGGGCTGGCGCGTGGGGCTGATGGCGCGGCGCATGGACGCGCTGCAGGCGGTGGCGCAGGGCCATGCGGGGGCCGTGATCCTGCAAGGCGATGTGACCTCGCCCGAAGATGTGGCGCGCTGTTTCGGCGGTTTCGTGGCCCAGGCGGGGCGGCTTGACGTGCTGTTCAACAACGCGGGCAGTTTCGGGCGCGCGGCGACAATCGACGAGCTTGGCTATGACGAGTGGCGGCAGGTGGTGGAGGTGAACCTGCATGGCATGTTCCTGTGCGCGCAGGCGGCGTTCGGTCAGATGCGCCGGCAGGCGCCCAAGGGCGGGCGGATCATCAACAACGGCTCGATTTCGGCCCATGCGCCGCGCGAGGGCTCGGTCGCCTATACGACGACGAAACATGCGATCACCGGGCTGACCAGGACGCTCAGCCTCGATGGCCGCCCTTATGACATTGCTTGCGGGCAGATCGACATCGGCAACGCGCGCACCGAACTTCTGGAAGGCATCATTGCCGCCAATCCCGCCAACCCGCCCCCCACGATGGACGTGGACCATGTCGGGCGCGCCGTGCTCTCGATGGCCGAACTGCCGCTCGAGGCGAATGTGCAGTTCATGACGCTGATGGCGACGAAGATGCCCTTTATCGGGCGGGGGTGAGGGCTGTTAACGCAGCGTTCCCCGGTGACAAGCGCGGCGCGCTGGGTCACTCTCCGGCCAACCAAGGGAGAGAGCCATGACCGATTATCCGCACCTTCTGGCGCCCCTCGATCTGGGGCATGTGACCTTGCCGAACCGCGTGCTGATGGGGTCGATGCATACCGGGCTGGAGGAGACGCGCGACTGGAACCGGGTGGCGGAGTTCTATGCCGCGCGTGCGCGGGGGGGCGTGGGCCTCATGGTCACGGGGGGCATGGCGCCCAACCGCGAGGGGGGCGTGTTTCCCGGCGCGGCGGGGCTGTTCACGTCTGAGGACATTGCCAATCACCGGGTGGTGACAGACCGGGTGCATGAGGCAGGCGGGCGGATTGCCATGCAGATCCTCCATGCCGGGCGCTATGCTTACGGCAAGGACTGTGTCGCCCCCTCCCCCATCAAATCGCCGATATCGCCCTTCACGCCACAAGAGTTGGACGAGGCGGGGATCGAGCAACAGATCGCCGATATCGTCAAGGCGGCGGTGCGCGCGCGCGAGGCAGGCTATGACGGGGTCGAGGTGATGGGGTCCGAGGGGTATTTCCTCAACCAGTTCCTTGTGACGCATACCAACAAGCGCACGGATCGCTGGGGCGGCTCCTACGAGAACCGGATGCGGCTTCCGGTTGAGGTGGTGGCCCGGGTGCGTGAGGCTGTGGGCCTGGATTTCATCCTGATTTACCGGCTTAGCATGATCGACCTTATCCCCGAGGGCAGCACGCACGCCGAGGTGGTGCAGCTTGCCCGCGCGATAGAGGCGGCGGGGGCGTCGATCCTCAACACCGGGATCGGCTGGCACGAGGCGCGCATCCCGACGATCGCCACTTCCGTTCCGCGCGCGGGCTTTGCCTGGGTGACGAAAAAGCTGATGGGCAAGGTGGGGATTCCCATCATCACCTCGAACCGCATCAATACGCCCGAGGTGGGCGAGGCGGTGCTGGCCGATGGCTGCGCTGACATGGTGTCGATGGCGCGGCCCTTCCTTGCCGATGCGGAGTTCGTGAACAAGGCCGCCCAAGGGCGGGCCAAAACCATCGTGCCCTGCATCGCCTGCAATCAGGCGTGCCTCGATCATACCTTTTCGGGCAAGCTCACCTCCTGCCTTGTCAATCCGCGCGCCTGCCATGAGACCGATCTTGTCATCACGCCCACCGATGCGCCGAAACGCATCGCCGTTATCGGCGCCGGTCCCGCCGGTCTCTCGGCGGCGATCACGGCGGCGGGGCGGGGGCATGCGGTGACGCTTTATGACAGGGCGGGTGAGATCGGCGGCCAACTCAACATGGCCAAGCAGGTGCCGGGCAAGGAAGAGTTTCACGGGCTGGTGGACTGGTTCGCCACGATGCTGACCGAGAGCGGCGTGACGCTGCGGCTGGGGCACGAGGCGAGCGCCGATGATCTGGGCGGCTATGACGAGGTGATTGTGGCCACCGGCGTTTTGCCGCGTGATCCGGGGATACCGGGGCAGGACGGGTCCAACGTGCTGAGCTATATTGACGTGCTGCGCGGGCGCGCGGTGGCGGGCCACCGGGTGGCCGTGGTGGGCGCGGGCGGGATCGGGTTCGATGTGGCCGAGTATCTGGTCCATGACGGGCACAGCCCGGCCGAAGATATCGCGCTCTGGCGCACGGAATGGGGTGTGGACGATCCCGAGGTGGCGCGCGGCGGGGTTGCGCCCCAGGGGCCGAACCCCGCGCCGCCCGCGCGCGCGGTCACGCTGTTGCAGCGCAAGGCTGAGGCGCTTGGCAAGCGACTGGGCAAGACGACGGGCTGGATCCACCGCGCCGCGCTGCGGATGAAAGGCGTCGAGATGGTGGGCGGCGTGAATTACGAGCGCATCGACGCCGAGGGCCTGCATGTGAGCTTTGGCGAGGAGCGCGAGCGGCCCACTTTGATTGCGGCGGATACGATCGTGCTCTGCGCGGGCCAGGTGAGCGAGCGCAGCCTTGCGGATGCGCTGGCCGAGAGGGGCGCGACCTGTCACGTGATCGGTGGCGCGGATGTCGCTGCCGAACTCGATGCCAAGCGCGCCATTGATCAGGGCACGCGGCTGGCCGCCGCGCTCTGAGTCTTGATCCGGGGTGGCGGTGATCACCTTGGACATGACCGGGGCACCTTCGGGACGTGGTTGTGATCGCCGAGAACGAGTTGCAGCCTATGCCGGCCCGGCGGCAACTCTACCGTCGCCTCTGTCTGGCCGCAGCCGAAATGCCTGCGGTGATCGTCGGCGGGCTGGCCATGGCTCAATTCCTCCGCGCCGCCCTTGTCAAAGGGCGGGCGGTTGACCAGCAGGTGACAGGCCCGGTCCCAGTCACCTTCGCGTGTCCGCGGCGTTTCCATGCCATGAACGATTCTGACATGACCGCGATATTGTCAGGCACCTGCCGCAGTTGCGCCCGATTTTTCCGCCAGAACCGGTCTTCAGTAGCAAGAAGAGGGTTCAGCATGGATCGCCTGACGGAAATGGAAGCCTTCGCCACGGTGGTGGATCAGGGCGGCTTTACCGACGCGGCCCGAAAGATGGGCATTTCCAAATCCGCAGTGTCCAAGCATGTGTCGTCACTCGAGGCAAGGCTTGGGGCGCGGCTGCTCAACCGCACCACAAGGCGCGTCAGCCCGACCGAGATCGGCCTTGCCTATTACGACCGCGCCCTGCGGGTACTCAACGACGCAGGCGAGGCGGATGCGCTGGTCAGTTCCATGCAGTCCGACCCTTCGGGCCTTTTGCGCATTTCGGTCGCCACCGATTTCGGCGTCAATCATCTCAGCCCGATCCTCGGCCACTTCCTTGAGGAGTTCCCCGAAATCACCGTCAACATGGTTCTCAACAACCGCTATGTGGAACTGATTTCCGAGGGCTTCGACATGGCCGTGCGTATCGGCGATCTGGAAGACAGCACGCTGCGCGCGCGCAAACTGTCCGAGACGACCAAGCGGATGATCGCAAGCCCCGCGTATTTCGCCAGATATGGACGCCCCGAGAGAATCGACGATCTCAACGAGCACAAGCTGTTGCACTATTCCAGCCAAGGCGGCAACGCGGTCTGGAGGTTGACCGCGCCTTCGGGGGAAAAACGGCAGGTGCGCACGGCCGGGGGGCTCAGCGTCAATGATGGCCAATCGCTGCTCAATGCCGCGATCTCGGGGCTTGGTATCGCCTATCTGCCGTCGTTTCTCTATGCGAAACCGATGGCTGACGGGCTGATCGAGGATGCCATGCCCGATCTGCCGTTTGAAACGCTCGGCATCTACGCGGTCTATCCGCCAGGGCGCTTCACCCAGCCCAAGGTGCGCGCCTTCATCGATTTCCTCGTCCAGAGATTCGCCGAGAAAGGGCCGACGGACTGGTAGCCGCCGCCCATTTTCCTCCGTGCCGGTTATCGGCGCAGCTTTCATGGCCCGCCGCTCTGGCGGGTCTTTTCCCTTGGGTTTCTTGGGCGCACAGGGCGTGTGCACGGGATGCGCTTGTCAAACCGACTGTGCTGCAACAGTTAGCCTTTGATAAGGCGCGCAAGCGCGTTGCAACCAAGGGAAAAGATGATGACCAAACCGGTGCTGCTGTTGATCTCGGGCTCGTTGCGCAAGGGCTCTTACAATCGGATGCTGTTGTCGGAGGCCGCGCGTGCCTTTGGCGAGGCCGAGGTGGTCGAGGCCGATCTGTCGCTGCCGCTTTATGACGGCGATCTGGAAGAGGCCGAGGGCGTGCCGCAGATGGTCCAGACGCTTGCGGCGCAGATCAAGGGGGCCGATGCCATCGTGATCGGGGCGCCGGAATACAACAAGGGGATCACCGGGGTGCTCAAGAACGCGCTCGACTGGGTAAGCCGCGTACCGGGGAGCGCGTTCAGGGACAAGCCGACGGTGGTCGTTTCGGCCTCGGCGGGGCGCACCGGGGGCGAGACGGCGCAATTCATGACGCTCTCGTGCCTGACGCAGTTGCAGGCGCGCCTTGTGCCTGGCACGGCGGTGCTGATCGCCGGGGCGATGAACGCCTTTGACGAGGGTGGGCGACTCAAGGACGAGACGTCGCAAAGGCTGTTGATCGAGCGGATGGCAAGGCTGCGCGCCGAACTGGCGTGACATGAAGACGGGCCACCCCGGCAAGGGTGGCCCGATCCTTGTCAGCAATGCGGCGCGGCTCAGGCGTCGAGCCAGACCTGTTCGTAATGCATCTCGCGGAACTGGTGCGCGTTCACGTTCTTGACCCGGTCGGTATGGTGCAGAGCCTGGTTGCGCCAGAACGGCTGAATGATCACGCCGCTATCTTGCAACATGGACTGGAGTTTTGCGGAATGTTCCCGCCGCTTGTCGGCATCGAATACGCCCAGAGCCTTGGCCAGAAGCGCGTCGAACTCGGGGTTTTCATGCCCGCTCTCGTTCCACGCCTCGCCCGAGCGATAGGCCAGCGCCAGCACCTGCACACCAAGCGGCCGCGGTCCCCAGTTGGTGGTGGAGAAGGGATATTTCGTCCAGTCGTTCCAGAAGGTGTTGCCCGGCATCACCGTGCGCTTGACGTTGAAGCCCGCCTGCCGCAACTGCGCGCCGATGGCGTCGGTGGTGGTGGTGCGCCAGTCGCCGTCGATCGAGATGATCTCGATCTCGGTATCGCCATGCCCCGCCGCGCGGGCCATTTCGATGGCCTTGGCCGGATCGGCCTTGATCCTGGGCAATTCGGCATATTCGGGATGGAAGGGCGCAACATGGTGGTTCTCTGCCGGGATCCCCTCGTTGTTGATCGAGATGGCCAGCAGCACCGCGTTGTCACAGGCAAGCTGAATGGCGTTGCGCAATTCCTTGCTGTCATAGGGCGGCGTGTCCATGCGCATCCGGGCAACGATGGTGTTGGCGGTGGGTTTGGACTGCTTGATGAGGCCAAGCGCGTCATAGGCCTCGATGAAATCGGCGGTGGATTCGTCGTTGATATCCACCTCGTCGCCGTCGAAGGCCGCGACGATGGCCGAGTTGTCATTGCCGAAGTCGATGAAGCGGATGCCGTCGAGATAGACATCGCCGCCCCACCATTTGCCATCCTCGCGGCGTTTGACCTCGGCCGAATTGCCGATCTGGATATCGACAAGCTCGAACGGCCCGGTGCCGATAGGAGCCCTGGCCAGATCGCTGTCCTCGCCAAAGCTGCGGTGAACAACCAGCGCGGGATAATCCGACATGCCGGCAATCAAGGTGATATCGGGACGCGGCAGGTTGAGGCGCACGGTGAAATCGTCCACGCGCTCGATCGCGCCGGCCAGCGCCTTGCCGGTGTCAGGGTCGATCAGCGTGCCCATGCGCGCGGCCATGGAGTTGCCTTCGGCAGATTTGTCGCACCAACGCTCGAGGTTGTGGATCACGTCATCGGCGGTGAAAGCATCGCCGTTGTTCCACACCGCATTGCGACGCACCTTCAGCGTATAGGTCATGGCGTTGTCGCTGACCTCCCAGCCTTCCAGCAGCATGGGCTGAAAGCTGAAATCCGATGCCCAGCGAACCAGCGGTTCGCAGAACTGGCGGGCGACATTGCCTTTCTCGGTCCAGTCGTATTTGCGCGGATCGGTGATATCCATCACTTGCGAGGCCACGCGCAGCACCCCGCCGCGCTTGCCTTCCTGTGCTTGCGCAGGCGTCGGCGCGGCCATTCCCAAAAGGCCATAGGCCGCCGCCGAAGAGGCGCCAAAGGTCGAGGCAAGCGCCATGAACTCGCGCCGGTCCATCTTGCCCGCGCGCGTGTCCTCGGCGAGTTTTGCGACGACCGGGCGAACGGTGTCCTGTGTCTTGATCATGTCAATCTCCCTGTCTGATCCTGGCGTGGTGCCATTGTCGTTCATGGGCGGCTTTGATCCGAGTGTTACCAAGGAAAGCCCGGTGCCCCCGATTTTTCCCGGCAGTGGGTCGCTGTCGTTATCCGACCATGCCGCATGGCAAAGCCTAACCTGATTCCCCCCGCGGGATAGCCTGTTTGCGACAGATCGCCGCCAATTTGGCTTGAGACGGGCGCGGGGCGGGGCTAGACGATCCCCAAAGGAGCCCGCCCATGAGCCTCAACACATTCGGTCACCTCTTCCGCGTCACCACCTGGGGCGAGAGCCATGGGCCCGCGCTTGGCGCCACCGTCGATGGCTGCCCGCCCGGCGTGACGATTGACGAGGGGATGCTTCAGCACTGGCTCGACAAGCGGCGTCCAGGGCAGAACAGGAACATGACCCAGCGGCAGGAGGCGGATGCGGTGCGTATCCTCTCGGGCACCTACGAGGGTCAGACCACCGGCACGCCGATTCAGCTTATGATCGAGAACACCGACCAGCGTTCGCGCGATTATGGCGTGATCGCCCGCACCTTTCGCCCCGGCCATGCCGATCTGACCTATCATCTGAAATATGGTCTGCGCGATCCGCGTGGCGGGGGGCGCTCCTCGGCGCGAGAGACGGCGGCACGGGTGGCGGCGGGGGGCGTGGCGCGCGCCGCCCTTGGCACGCTGGTGCCGGGGCTTGTCATCAAGGGCTATATGGTCGCCATGGGCGAGATGGAACTGGACCGCGCCCGGTTTGACTGGGACGCCATCGACGGCAACGATTTCTGGCTACCCGATGCCGGGGCCGCGCCCGAATGGGAAAACTATCTGCAAAAGCTGCGCAAGGATCACGATTCGGTCGGTGCGGTGATCGAGGTGGTGGCGCGTGGCGTGCCAGCGGGCCTCGGCGCGCCAGTCTATGGCAAGCTCGACACCGATCTCGCCGCCGCGATGATGTCGATCAATGCCGTCAAGGGTGTCGAGATCGGCGAGGGCATGGCCGCCGCGCGCCTGCGCGGCTCGGAGAATGCCGACGAGATCTTCATGGGCGAGAACGGGCTGGAATTCGGTTCGAACCACGCGGGCGGTATCCTCGGCGGTATCTCGACCGGGCAGGAGATCACCGTGCGCTTCGCGGTCAAGCCCACCTCCTCGATCCTGACGCCACGCCGCTCGGTGACGGTGGAGGGCCAGCCCATCGAGGTCGTCACCAAGGGGCGTCACGACCCTTGTGTCGGCATCCGCGCCGTGCCGGTGGCCGAGGCGATGATGGCCTGCGTGCTGCTCGATCACCTGCTCTTGCATCGCGGGCAGGTGGGTGACGGGCCGCGCGGGCGGATCGGCTGACCCTTCCGGTTTCTTCTGGCTGTAAATATCCCGGGGGTTCGGGGGCTGGCCCCCGATCCACCCTCGATCACACGCGCTTTTGCCGGGACAGTTGCACCGCCAGAATCCCGGCCATGATCACCAGCACGCCGATAAGGTCCCAGAGGCGCAGCGCCTCGCCCAGAAGCGCCGCCGCGATGGCCACACCGAAGAACGGGTTGAGGAAATGGAAGGTTGCGCCGCGCGTGGCACCAATGCGCTCGACCAGCAGGAACCAGACCAGCGTCGCGGCCAGTCCCGGAATGAGCGTGGTGTAGAGAAACGCCAGCACAAGCGTCCAGCTCCAGTCGATGACCAGCGGTTCGGTCAGCAGCCCCAGTGGCCCGACGATGGCCGCGCCCACGATCATCTGCAAGCCCACCACCATCAGGAAATTCCCGCCCGAGGCCGCGCCGCGCACCGCGAGCGTGGCAAAGGCCAGTGCAAAGACCGCGATCACGCAAAGCACCACCCCGTAGAGGTCCATCCCGCCCTGAAACCGTGCCCCCATGATGACCGTCACGCCCGCCAGCCCGGCGACCAGCCCGAATATCCCCACCGGTCCCAGCCGCTCGCCCATGAAGGCCCATGCGAAGAACCCCACAAGCAGCGGCATGGTCGAGGCGATGATGGCGGCAAGCGAGGCCTCGATTGTCTGCATCGCCACGAAATTCAACCCCAGATAGAGCGCGTTCTGGCAGATGCCGAAAATGATCGTGGCGCGCCATTGCGCGCGCGTCAGTCGCCAGCTTTGCCCGAGCATGAGCGCAATCGCGATCCCCAGCAGTCCCGAGATCAGAAAGCGCAGGCCAAGCGCGGTCAGCGGCGGGGCGGCGGCGACGATGATCCGCGCCGAGGTGAAGGCCGAGGACCACATCAGGGCGAAGGCCAGCCCCATGCCGAGCGCACGCAGATCCATGGCTGTCTCCTGCCCCTCAATCGCCCCAGGCGTAATTGAAGCTCACGCTGATGCGGTCCTCATCGGACATGTTCATGGGCACCTCGTGGCGCAGCCACGATTCCCACAAAAGCACGTCGCCCACTTGCGGTGTCACATAGACAAAGCCGCGCATGTCCTGCCGCGCATCCTTGCGCCGGGGCGGGGCGGCCATCATCCGGGCCGAACGCGGATCTTCAAGCTTGAGCGCCGAGGCGCCTTCGGGCATGGCCACATAGGTGGTTCCGGAAATCACCGAATGGGGATGGATATGGCTTGAATGCATCCCGCCCTCGGGCAGGATGTTGATCCAGATATCCTCAAGCCGGAGCGCCTGTTCGCCGAGATCGAATTCGAGATCCCGCGCAAAGGCCGCCACATGCGCGTCGAGGACCTTGACCAGATCGGCGAAGATCGGAAACCGCCAGGGCAGGTCGGTGAGCGAGGCGTAGGAGGTGTAGCCGGGATAGCCTTCGGTCTCGCACCAGGCCTGCCCGGCCTCGTCATCTTCGGCGATGGAATAGCACGACGCCTCAAGCTCTTGCGCGTCGATTGCGGGGCCGTGCTCGCTCAGGCGGGCACGATAGAGGCGGGTCACGAAGAGCGAGTCGATCCTGGGCATGGGGTCGGTGTAGCCCAGCCGAACGGGGAAGGCGAGAGGGCGCGATGCGCCTCATTCCACCGCGATATTGTCGATGAGCCGAACGCCTGCCAGCCACGCGGCGGCGAAGAGCCGGGCAGGGCGGTCGGGCACGTCGAGCGCGGCGAGATCGTCCTGCGCGCGCAGATCGAGGTAATCGGCCCCGGTGAACCCGGCTTTGTCTAGCCTCGTCAGCGCTGCCTCGCGCAGGGGTGCAAAGGGCTTGCCTGCGCGCAGGCCAAGGGCGATCACCTCCATCTCCTCGTGCAGGCGAGGGGCCATGGTGCGCGCGCGGTCCGACAAGAGCAGGTTGCGCGAGGAAAGCGCCAGACCGTCGATGTCGCGGATCGTGGGGCAGCCATGCACCGTCACGCCCAGGTCGAGATCGGTGGCCATGCGGCGCACCACCAGGAACTGTTGATAGTCCTTCTCGCCGAAAAAGGCGTCAGTGGCCGAGGTCTGCGTAAAGAGCTTGGTCACCACGGTGGCCACCCCTTCGAAATGGCCGGGCCGCCAGGCCCCTTCCATCACGTCGGTCAAACCGCTGACCGAGACCGTGGTGGCGAAGGCGGGCGGATACATCTGCGCGCCATCCGGCACCCAGAGAGCATCGACGTCAAAGCGCGCGAGTTTGCGCGCGTCCTCTTCCTCTGTGCGGGGATAGCTGGCGAGATCCTGCGGGTTGTTGAACTGTTTCGGGTTGACGAAGATCGTCACGATCACCCGGTCGCAGGTGGCGCGGGCCGCCGCGACAAGCGAGAGATGCCCGTCATGCAGCGCCCCCATGGTGGGCACCACGCCGATACGCTCTCCAGCCCGTATCCAGGGCCGGGTGGCGGCGCGCAGGTCGGCAAGGCGGCGCAGGATCGGCGCGCTCAATTCGGCGCCTCCTCGGCGAAACCGTGCTCGGGCGCGGGAAAGGTTCCCGCGCGCACCTCGGCGGCATAGCTTGCGATCGCCGCCTCGCCATCCGCGCCGAGCGTGGCATAGCGCTTGACGAATTTCGGCTTGAAGGCGGTGAAAAGGCCAAGCATGTCATCGACCACGAGGATCTGCCCGTCACAGCCCGCGCCAGCGCCGATGCCGATCGTGGGGATGGGAATCTTGGCGGTGATCCGGTCGGCCAGCGCCGAAGGCACCTTTTCCAGCACCACCGAGAACGCGCCCGCGTCGCTCACCGCGCGCGCATCGGCCAGAAGCGCCTCGGCGGCGGTCCCCCGCCCCTGCACCTTGTAGCCGCCGAGCGTGTTGACCGATTGCGGCGTGAGGCCGATATGCGCCATCACCGGCACGCCGCGCGCCACGAGAAAGGCAATCGTTTCGGCCATGTGCCGCCCGCCTTCGAGCTTGACCGCGCCCGCGCCCGTCTCGCGCAGGAGTCGCGCGGCGTTGCGAAAGGCCAGCGTCGGGCTTTCCTCGTAGCTGCCAAAGGGCATGTCGATGACCATCATGGCGCGGCTGAGGCCGCGCGCCACCGCCTGCCCGTGCAGGATCATCATCTCCATGGTGACGCCAAGCGTTGAGGGCAGGCCATGCAGCACCATACCGACGCTGTCGCCCACGAGGACAAAGTCGCATTGCGCATCCATCATTCGCGCCATTGGCGTGGTATAGGCGGTAAGCGAGACGATGGGCGCGCGGCCCTTCATAGCCCGGATGTCATCGGGTAGGGGGGCGGATTTGCGGGCGGTGGCGCTCATGGCGGTCCCTCGGGGCTTTCTGCGTCGCGGCGCACGCTATCAAGCCGCGCGGGGAATATCCACACCCCATGTTTTCACCGCCAAATCCGGCCGCTGCGTCGCTTTCGGGCCGTGTTGGGTCGGATGGGCTTCGCGCCGTCTGGCAGGACTGGTAAACATCCGGGGAAATGCCTGAACGGAGTCGGCTATCATGAAAACCCAGGTCAAGGCCCTTGTCGTCGGCGGCGGGGCCGTCGGCACCTCTATAGCTTATCATCTGGCCCGCGCGGGCTGGTCGGATGTGATGCTGCTGGAGCGCGACGAATTGACTTCCGGCTCCACATGGCACGCGGCGGGGCTCTTGCCGCTGTTCAACATGTCCTTTGCCACCACCCATATCCACAAGTATTCGGTCGATTTCTACAAGACGCTGGAGGCCGAGACCGGCCTCAACGCCGGGTTCGCCGTGGTGGGCAACCTGCGCATGGCCCAGACTGACGCGCGCATGGACGAATACATGCTCTATGCCTCGACCGCCGAGACCTGTGGCGTGCCCTACGAGTGGCTGACCCCCGACGAGATCAAGGCGCGCTGGCCGCTGATCAATACCTCTGACCTCAAGGGCGCGCTCTATCACAACACCGACGGTTATATTAACCCCGCCGATGTGACGCAGGCCATGGCCAAGGGCGCGCGTCAGCGCGGCGTGATGATCGAGCGCAAGTGGCAGGCGGATGCGTTCCACTGGAACGGCGAGGCCTGGGAAGTCACCTGCACCAAGATGGTGGAAAAAGGCGGCAACCTCGTGCCCTCGGACGAGCAGATCGTGATCACCGCCGAGCATGTGGTGACCGCAAGCGGCAACCACGCGCAGACCACCGCGCGCAAACTGGGCATCAGGATCCCCGCGATCCCGGTCGAACATCAGTTCGTCGTGATGGATCAGGATCCCGCACTTGTGGATTACCGCGCGAAGGGCGGGCGCGAGCATCCCGTGATCCGTGACGCCGATGCGCAGAGCTATGTGCGCGAGGAACGCGGCGGCTGGATTCTGGGGGTCTATGAGAAGAACGCGCCAGCCTGCTTTGAATATGGCGTGCCGGACAGTTTCCGCGCAGACCTCTTCCCGCTGGCACTGGAGCGGATCGAAGAACAATACATGGCGATGATCCACCGCATCCCGTCTTGCGAGGAGTCGGGCCTCAAGGATGATTTCAACGGCCCGATCTGCTATACGCCCGATGGCAACCCGCTGGTCGGCCCCGCGCCGGGCTTGCGCAACATGTGGCTGGCCGAGGGTTTTTCCTTCGGCATCACGGCGGCGGGGGGCACCGGTTATTACCTCGCGCAACTGATGGTCAATGGCGAGGCCGAGATCGACATGGCGAGCCTTGATCCCAAGCGCTATTCCTCAAGCTGGATGACCACCGAATTCGCCGCGCGCAAGAACGAGGAATGCTACGACCACGTCTATATCCTGCACCACCCGGACGAAGAACGCCCGGCCTGCCGCCCGCTGCGCACCGCCCCCGCCTATGAGCGGCAAAAGGCGCGTGGCGCGCAGTTCGGGTTCGTCAATGGCTGGGAGCGGCCCAACTATTACGGGCCTCTCGATGCGCCCGAAACCTTTGACCACGACGCCCGCAGCTTCCGTCGCGGCGGCTGGTGGCAGTATGCCGTGGACGAGGCAAGGGCCGTGCGCGAGGGCGTGGGCCTGATCGACGCCACCGCCTTCACCAAACATGTGGTCAAGGGGCCGGGGGCGACGGCCTTCCTCGACTGGTTCACCTGCAACAAGTTGCCGAAAGTGGGCCGGATCAACCTGACCTATGCGCTGACCGATCACGGCACGACGCGCACGGAATACACCATCGTGCGATTGAAAGAGCACGAATATTACCTCGTCTCCGCCGGGGCCTGGACGGAATACGATGCCGATTACCTGCGCAAGGCCGCCGAGGATATGGCGCCCGAGTTCGGCTATATCGAGATTCAGGACGTGACCACGCAATGGGGTGTCTTTGCCATCGCCGGGCCAAAATCGCGCGATGTTCTGGGTGAGGTGATCAAGGACGCCGACCCGGCAACGGCGCTCAGCAACAAGCGGTTTCCGTGGCTCTCGGCAAAGCGGATCGAGCTGGGCATGTGCCCGGTCAACGCCATCCGCGTGGCCTATACCGGCGAATTGGGCTGGGAACTGCATCACCCGATCGAGATGCAGACTTACCTTTTTGACCTGCTCGAAAAAGCCGGTGAAAAGCACGGGATGACGCTGGTGGGCGCGCGCGCGCAAAACTGGCTGCGGCAGGAAAAGAGCTATCGCGCCTTCGGTAATGAATTGGGCCGGGACGCGACGCCGCTGGAGGCTGATCTGCCCCGCTTCGTTGATCTGGACAAGGAGTTCCGTGGCAAGGCCCGGATGATCGAGACCGGTGTGCGCTCCAAATGCTGCACGCTGCTGATCGACGGGCCGCAGGATGCCGACCCCTGGGGGCGCGAGGCGCTCTATACCCCGGAGGGGGAGCGCATCGGGCGTCTCACCTCGGGCGGCTATTCGGTGGCCTTCGGCAAGTCGATTGGCATGGGCTATGTCCGGCCCGATCTGGCGGTGCAGGGGACGCGGCTCAAGGTGCGGATGTTCAATGAACTCTGGGACGCCACCGTGACCTGCGACAGCCCCTATGACCCGAAAAACGAGACAATCCGCAAGGACGGGTGAGGTCGTGAGAGGGGGCCGTCGGGCGCCCCCTTATTCGTTGCTTGATTTCAGATGCCTGCGCGTCACCGCCCTGCCACCAGCAAGAGATTGTTGGCGGGCATTGCGCGGGGCGCCTGTGGCGTCAGTCCGGCAGCGTCAAGCCAGCCGGTGACCTGGGCCACGTCCTTGTAGCCGATTTCGGGATCTTGCGCGACAAGGCTTGCGTGAAAGCGCGCATCGCCTTCGGAGGTGGCGCGACCCTCGCGCAGGAAGGGGCCGTAGAGCGTGAAATGGCCCCCAGGGGCAAGCGCTCCGGCGGTTTCGTTGATGAGAGTCTGTGCCTCGGGCGCGCTGATGAGGTGGAGAAGATTGACCACCACCACAAGCGCCTGACCGCGATGCGCCGCGCCCCAGCCGGGGGCGGTGGCGTCAAGCGCGAGGGCCGGATGCAGGTTTGGAAGGGCCGCATCGGCACAATAGGCGTCGATGCTGGCAAGGCGGGCCGGGTCGATTTCGGAGGGTTGCCAGACAAGGCCGGGCATGGCGCGGGCGAAGGCCACCACATGCTGCCCGGTGCCGCTGGCAAGTTCAAGCGCTTGGCCAGTCACGGGGACGATGGCGCAAAGCGCCTCGGTGATCGCATCGGCATTGCGCGCGGCCGAAGGCGCGAACAGCTTGCCACCTGCGGCCCCTTCGGCGATCGAGGCGGTGTCGGGCAGGTTGAGGCGGCGGGGCATCAAATCTCCTCGCTGCGGTCTGTGGCGGGTGGCGGCGCGGGAATGAGCGCAGAGAGCCGGTCGAAAAGCGCCTGATCCATGTGGAAATCGAGCGCGGCGAGCGAGGGGTCAAGCTGCGCGGGCGCGGAGGCGGAGATGATCGGCACCGGCCCGAGCGGATGCCGCGCCACCCAAGCCACGGCAAGCGTGGCGGGATCGGCGCCAACCTCCCTGGCAATGGCGTCGAGATCGGCAGCGGCGCGGTGCAGATGATCGCCCGCGTAGCGTGCGGCATAGGTGCGGTTCTCTGTGATCCGCCCACCCTCGCCGCGCACATACTTTCCGGTCAGAAGCCCGCCCGCGAGCGGCGAATAACAGGCCGCGACCATCCCCTCGGCCTGTGCCATGGGCAGGATCTCGACCTCGGCCTGACGTTTCACGAGGTTGAACATCGGTTGCAGGATCGAGATGGAATAGCCCAGCCTTTGGGCGATACAAGCGGCCTTCATCACCTGCCACGCGGCGAAATTAGACAGGCCCACATGGCCGATCTGGTCGCGCTCGCGCAGTTCCGCGAAGGTCTCCATCGTCTCTTCAAGCGGCGTCTCCGGGTCGAAGCGGTGGAGATAGAGGATCTCCACCCGGTCCATGCCGAGGCGGCGGCGCGAGGCGTCGAACTGCGCCATCATGGTGGCGCGGCTTGCCCCGCCCTCATGGCCCACCTTGGTGGCGATGACGAGACGCTCTCGCATCGGGGCAGCGAGGCGACCGAGAATCGTCTCGGACGCGCCACCGGTATAAAGATAGGCCGTGTCGAAATGGGTGATGCCGGCCGCGAGGCAGGCCTCGAACATGGCCTGGGCTTGGGCCTCGTCGGCCTTGCCGCCGAATTGCATCGTGCCAAAGGCAAAGCGGCTGACCGGGGTTCCGTCGGGGGAGGTGATGTGCTGATCCATGAGCGCGAGGGTGCCACGGGTCGGCGCGGAAGGGAACGGGGGTTGTGACGGACTGTCACTCTGTCGCCTTGCATTGTGCGGGCAGGCGGCTTAGGCGGTAAGCCACTCACCGCACAGGACCGACGCCCATGAAGATGCACGAGACATTCATCAAGCCCATGCACCCCGAGGGACGCAAGTTTGTTGCGATCTTTGCCGCAATCGCGCTGTTGCTGTTCCTGCTGTGGGAGCCGCTAGGCATTGTGGGTCTCGGTCTCACGGTCTGGTGTTATTATTTCTTTCGCGACCCCGAGCGCGTGACACCCGCCCGTCCTGGCCTGATCGTCAGCCCCGCCGACGGCATCGTGTCGCTGATCGAGCCGGTGGTGCCGCCCGCCGAACTGGGCCTGCCCGATGTGCCCCTGACGCGGGTGAGCGTGTTCATGTCGGTGTTCAACTGCCATGTGAACCGCGCGCCGGTGGCCGGGATCGTAACGAAGATCGCCTATCGTCCCGGCAAGTTCCTCAATGCCTCGCTCGACAAGGCGAGCGAGGATAACGAGCGCAACGGAATCGTGATCGAAATGGCCGATGGCCGCGTGCTGCCGGTGGTGCAGATCGCGGGGCTCGTGGCGCGGCGAATCGTCTGTTTCGTGCATGAGGGCGAGAGCGTGTCGCGCGGCGGGCGGTTTGGCCTCATCCGTTTCGGATCTCGGCTCGATGTCTACCTGCCCGAAGGCGTGATCCCGCTGGTGCGGGTCGGGCAGACCATGGTGGCCGGCGAAACCGTGATGGCGGAGCTTCACGCATGACGGGGACGCCTCGCAGCCCGCGCAAGGAAGTGACGCTCGCGCAGTTGTTGCCCAACATGCTGACGGTGGCGGCGATCTGCGCCGGGATCACGGCAATTCGCATGGGTGTGCAGGGCGACTATGTGCGCGCGGTGCAGCTTCTCTTGATCGCGGCGGTGCTTGATGGGCTGGACGGGCGGCTGGCGCGGTTGTTGCGCAGCACTTCGGCCATGGGGGCAGAGCTCGATTCGCTGGCCGATTTCCTTAATTTCGGCGTCGCGGCCCCCTTGGTAATCTATTACTGGGGCTTGCAGGACGCGCGGCACGCGGGCTGGATTGCGGTGCTGTTCTTTGCGGTCTGCTGCGTGATGCGGCTGGCGCGCTTCAACGTCTCGTCGCGCGAAGAGGGGGCCAAGGGCGGCTCGGGGGCCTATTTCGAGGGACTGCCCTCGCCTGCGGGGGCCCTGCTGGCAATGCTGCCCATGTTCGTGACTTTCGCACTACCGGGCATGACCAAGCCGCCCGCGGCACTAATCGGTCTTTACATGGCTGCCATGGGCCTTCTGATGATTTTGCCGGTGCCGGTCTGGTCGTTCAAGAAGACGCGAATATCGCGCGAGAACGTCAAGTTCTTCCTGCTGGGCTTTGCCTGCGTCGCTGCAGCGCTGGTTATTTTTACCTGGGGTGCACTGATCGTGCTGTGTCTTGCGTATATCGCAATGATGATCTGGGCGGCACTGGTATGGCATCCCCAAAACAGGTAGGAAGAAATCATGGAGCTTGACGCCGTTCGAAATTCCTATGCCCGTTGGGCGCCGGTCTACGACGCCACTTTCGGCAAGATCACCCATGCAGGGCGGCGCGCGGCGGTGGATCACATCAACGTGCGCGGGGGCGATGTGCTCGAGGTGGGTGTGGGCACGGGCCTCTCGCTCGAAGCCTATGATCCAGGGCTGCGCGTGACCGGCGTGGATTACAGCCCCGCGATGCTGCGCAAGGCGCGTGCGCGGGTCGCCCGGCTGGGGTTGAGGCAGGTCGCCGGACTGCGGCGGATGGATGCGCGCAAGCTCGATTTCCCCGATGCGAGTTTCGATACGGTGGCGGCCATGCATGTACTTTCGGTCGTGCCCGAACCCGAGCGCGTCATGGCCGAAATCGCCCGCGTGTTGCGACCCGGCGGGCAGGTGGTGATCACCAACCATTTCAAGCACGAGCGCGGCGTCTGGGCCGGATTGGCGCGCGTAGCGGCCCCTCTCGAACGGGTGCTTGGCTGGCATTCGGATTTCGAGATCGGCACCGTGCTGCGCGAGGACGCGCTTGACGTCGTGGATCAGCGTGGCCTGCCGCCGATGGGCATGATGACCTTTCTGGTGCTGGAGAAGCGCGCGGGCTGAGCGCGATCAGTCGAAGGTGCCTGCGACCCGCCCGAGCAGCATGAAGGCGCGGGCGGTGCGGGTGTCGGACAACTCCGAGATTTCCGTGTCCGACGCCGTCTCGGCGAACTGTGTGAACATCCGGTCAAAGAGCCGCAGGAAATGGTGTGCCGCGTCGCGAAAGATCGTGTCCTGTTTCATCCGTGCCGCTGTCAGCGCCAGCGAGGAGCGATCGCGGATGCCGCCAAGCGCGGCGATGGCGCGCCCGCGCTCGCCGGCGGCGAAGCGGCGCCAGATTTCGGGCCGCGCCATGTCGGGGCGCAGATCGTCCATGTAGATGCCATCTTGCGACATCAGCGTGAGCACGTCCTGCGCGGCGCGGATGAGTTGCGCGGTCGGGCGGTCCTTGAGCGCGCGGCGCAGCGCGGTGAACCCGGCCTTGTCCTCGGGGCTTTCGGGAAAGTTGAGCGCCCGGATGAAATCGGGGCGTTCCAGCGGCGGCGTAACCTCCTCCACCGGGGTGCCAAGCGGCAGCGCCACCTGATCGCCGGGGGCCACGGGCGGGGGCGGCGTGGGGCGAACAGGGCGCGGTTCGGGTTGGTGCGCGCGCACCGAGGAAAAGGTTGCAAGCGCCGTCTCGGTCTTGCGCTGTGCGGCGACGATTTCGTCGAGCTTTTGCGCCACGCTCTTGTCCACCGCCGCACCAAGGGACTGATTCTGTGCGATATAGGCATCGCGGATCCCGTCGATGGCGGCACGCAGGCGTGCGCTTTCCTCGCGCATGGTGCGGCTGGCGCGGGCGGCGGTGGCCCCCAGCCAGAGCATCGCAACCGGCATGAACACAGCGATGAGCACGGTGATGAAATGCAGGACCACACCCGCGCCGGACTCGGTCGGGGCGAGGACCAGAAACCAGAGCGCCGCGCCCGCAAGCCAGAACACCGATAGCACTGCTGCCGCCAGTTCAACAGAAGTCAGCTGCGGGCGCGTGGCAATCTTGGGGTCTGGATGTCGGGCCATGGGCTGGGACGCCTGTCAGATATAGGCGATCTTTAGCACCTCGTAGGACCGCTCGCCACCCGGTGTGCGCACTTCGACGCTGTCACCTGCTTCCTTGCCGATCAATGCCCGGGCAATGGGCGATTTCATGTTGAGAAGCCCCGCCTCGATATTGGCCTCATGTTCGCCGACGATCTGCCATGTGTGCTCTTCGTCGGTGTCCTCATCGACCAGCGTCACCGTCGCACCGAACTTGATCGGGCCCGAAAGCTTGGTCGGGTCGATGACTTCGGCAAGGCTCAGGATGCTCTCGATTTCCTTGATCCGCCCCTCGATGAAGGACTGTTTCTCCTTGGCCGAGTGATATTCGGCATTTTCCGAAAGATCACCATGCTCTCGCGCCTCGGCGATGGCGCGGATGATGGCCGGACGCTCGACTGACTTGAGCTGCTTGAGCTCTTTTTCCAGCGCGGCGTGACCGCCTGCGGTCATCGGGATCTTTTCCATTCCACTCGTCCATTGTCAGAAGCGGGGCCGCGCATCGCCGGGCCCCGTCAGTGTCGTTTCCACGTTCGCCAGAGATTGCACGATGCGCGCGCCCGATTGCAAGAGCCGATGCGCGCTGCGTCGTTTTCTGCGCGTTTACGTGACAAATTGCCGGTTTCGGGGCGGCATAACGTCGTGTTCCGATTGACTCTGGACGCGGGCGCGATAGGCAGAACCGAAAGAATGTTGCGCGGCGGACGCGACGCGCCAGAGGAGGATGACCCATGCAGGATGTAACGCGCGAAGCGATGGAATATGACGTGGTGATCGTGGGTGCGGGGCCAGCGGGCCTTTCCGCGGCGATTCGGCTCAAGCAACTTGACGCCGATCTCAACGTGGTTGTGCTTGAAAAGGGCTCCGAGGTGGGGGCGCATATCCTGTCGGGCGCGGTGCTCGATCCCTCGGGCCTCGATGCGCTCATCCCCGACTGGAAAGAGAAGGGCGCGCCACTCAACACGCCCGTGACCGAAGATCGGTTCTACATGCTGGGCGAGGCAGGCGCGATCCGCATTCCCAACTTTCCCATGCCGCCCCTGATGCACAACCATGGGAATTACATCGTCTCGATGGGCAATGTGTGTCGCTGGATGGCTGAGCAGGCCGAGGCCATGGGCGTGGAAATCTTCCCCGGCATGGCCTGTTCCGAGATCGTCTACGGCGAGAATGGCGAGGTCAGGGGCGTGGTCGCCGGCGAGTTCGGGCGCGAAGCCGATGGCACGCCGGGGCCGAATTACGAGCCGGGAATGGAGCTGCACGGCAAGTATGTTTTCCTGTCGGAGGGTGTGCGCGGCAGCCTTGCCAAAGAGGTGATTGCGCGCTTCGACCTGCAAAATGGCAAGGAGCCGCAGAAGTTCGGGATCGGCATGAAGGAGATCTGGGAGATCGACCCCGAGAAGCACCGTCAGGGCAGCGTTACCCATACGATGGGCTGGCCCCTGGGCAACAACGCGGGCGGCGGATCGTTCATCTATCACCTAGAGAACAATCAGGTTTATGTGGGTTTTGTGGTCCATCTCAACTACGAGAACCCGCACCTTTACCCTTACATGGAATTTCAGCGGTTCAAGCATCACCCGATGGTCGCGGAGTTGCTCAAAGGGGCCAAGCGCGTGGCCTATGGTGCGCGGGCGATTTCCGAGGGCGGGTATCAGTCCATGCCCAGGATGGTCGCGCCCGGCGTGGCGCTTCTGGGCTGTTCGGTTGGCATGGTCAACGTGCCGCGCATCAAGGGCAATCACAATGCCATGCTCTCGGGCAAGGCGGCGGCGGAGGCGGCGCACGCGGCGATCATGGCCGGGCGCGCGAGCGACGAGTTGACCGCCTACGAGACCGAAGTGCGTGAGGGGGCGATAGGCCGCGACCTCAAGAAGGTGCGCAACGTCAAACCGATGTGGTCGAAATGGGGGATGTTGCCAAGCCTCGTGCTGGGCGGCTTCGACATGTGGACGAATACTGCGGGCTTCAGCCTTTTCGGCACGTTGGGTCATGGCAAGACCGACGCTGCGGCGACCGGGCTGGCCAAGGACCACAAGCCGATTGACTATCCCAAACCCGATGGCAAGCTGAGCTTTGACCGCCTGACCAATGTCAGCTTCTCGATGACCAACCACGAGGAGAGCCAGCCCGCGCATCTGCGCCTGACCGATCCCGACGTGCCGGTATCCGTGAACCTGCCGAAATATGACGAACCGGCACAACGCTACTGTCCGGCGGGGGTCTATGAGGTGGTGCGCGAAGAGGGCCGCGAACCGAGGTTCGTGATCAACTTCCAGAACTGCGTGCATTGCAAGACCTGCGACATCAAGGACCCAAGCCAGAACATCACCTGGGTCACGCCGCAGGGTGGCGACGGGCCGAATTACCCGAACATGTGACGGGCACGTGATCGCCTGCGGCGCGGTCTCACCGCCACGCCGCATTGCCTTGTGCAGGGCAGCACATTACCTTCGACGTATTCACGCGCAGGAAAAGGCGAGCCAAAAGTGACCATTCGCAGAATGCAGGCCGTTCTGGCCGCCCTACTCATGCAGACCCTGCCTCTTGTGGCGCAAGAGCCCTCGGGTGCCTATCTGGCGGCGCAAAACGCGCGTGCACAGGGCGATTTCGTCGCCGCAGCGCAGTATTACGCGCAGGCGCTGACGCGCGATCCCAACAACCCGGCGATTCTGGAGAATGCGAGTTTCGCCTATATGGCGCTTGGTCGTCTCGATCAGGCGGTGGCCGTGGCACGCAAGGTCGAGGCGGACGGGCTGCGCAGTCAGGTGGGGCAGATCGCCCTTCTGGCCGATGAGGTCCGGCGCGAGGATTGGCTCGCGGTGCTATCGCGTGTCGAGCAGGAGCGCGGCGCCGGACCGCTTGCGGACGGAATGATCGCCGCATGGGCTGATCTCGGCCGTGGCGACATGACCTCGGCGCTGGCGCGTATGGACGCGATCTCCGAGGAGCGTGGCCTGCGCAATTTCGCGCTTTATCACAAGGCGCTGGCGCTGGCGACCGTGGGTGATTTCGAAGCTGCCGACCGGGTGTTTACGGGCGATGCCGAAGGACCGCTGCAGCGCACGCGCTCGGGGATCATCGCCTGGGCGCAGGTTCTCAGCCAGTTGGGCGAACAGGCGCGCGCGATAGAGATCATGGATGACACGTTTGGTCATGATCCCGACCCGGAAATTGCGGCGTTGCGCGCGGCGCTCGAAGCTGGCGAGGCGGTGCCCTTCGGGCTTGTGGAGGACGCGCGCGAAGGCGTTGCCGAGGTATTTTTTTCGCTGGCGCGCGCCCTGATGCAGGAAGCCGGCGATGAATTTGTGCTGGTCTATGCCCGCGCCGCCGAAGCCATCCATCCCGCCCATGTAGAGGCCACCATAACTGTCGCGCAGGTGCTGGAAAGCATGGAGCAATACTCTCTGGCGATCGACGCCTATGGCCGTGTGCCGCGCGATCATCCGTCCTTTCTCACCGCCGAGTTGGGGCGTGCCGACGCGCTGCGTCGTGCAGGCAGGCTCGAGGCCGCGACCGAGGTGCTGAACCAGTTGGCGCAGACTCATCCCGGCATGGCCAATGTGCATGTTTCGGCGGGCGATCTGCACCGCGAACAGGAGCAGTGGACCAAGGCCGTTGCCGCCTATGACCGGGCGCTGGCCCTGCTGGAGGCGCGCGACAACCCGCAATGGTTCGTCTATTACGTTCGGGCCATCGCCCATGAACGGCTGGACAACTGGCCCGAGGCCGAGGCCGATTTCCGCCGCGCGCTGGAGCTGAACCCGGATCACCCGCAGGTGCTCAATTACCTCGGATACACGATGGTGGAAAAGCGGGTGCATCTTGAGGAGGCGCTTGACATGATCGAGCGCGCAGTCGCTGCACAGCCTCAGAGCGGCTATATCGTCGATAGTCTGGGCTGGGTGCTTTACCGGCTTGGCCGCTATGACGAGGCGATTGTCCACATGGAGCGCGCCGCCGAGTTGATGCCGACCGACCCGGTGGTCAATGACCATCTGGGCGATGTGCTTTGGGCGGTGGATCGCAAGACCGAAGCGCGGTTCCAGTGGAAGCGCGCGCTGTCGCTGCACAAGACCACACCCTCGGCCGATCTGGAGCCGGATCGCATCCGCCGCAAGCTCGAAGTCGGGCTTGACCGGGTGCTGGCCGATGAAGGGGCAGAGCCACTGAGTGCCGTGAATGCCGCAGCCTCTGACAAGTGAGGTCGCGCCCGCCAAGGTCAACCTGACGCTTCATGTGACGGGCCGCGGGACTGATGGATATCATCTGCTCGATTCGCTGGTGGGTTTTGCCGATACCGGCGACCGGCTTGACGTGAGGCTTGCCGATGTCGCGTCGTTGCGCGTGACCGGGCCGCGTGCGGCGGGGGTGCCGGAGGGTCCGGAGAACCTTGTGCTGCGCGCCGCCGCGCTGATGGGGGTGACGGCGTCGATCACATTGGAGAAACATCTGCCCGCCGCCGCCGGTATTGGCGGTGGATCGAGCGACGCGGCAGCCTGTCTGCGGGCGCTCGTCCGGCTGACCGGCAAGGCGCTGCCCGAAGTGCCGATGCTTGGGGCGGATGTGCCGGTCTGCCTTCTGGCGCGGGCGGCGCGGATGCGCGGAATCGGCGAACAGGTGGCGCCGGTAGGCGGCCTGCCCGTGCTTGACGCGGTGCTGGTCAATCCCGGTGTGCCGGTGGCGACCCCGCAGGTCTTTGCCCGGCTCGCGCGACGCGACAATCCGGCCATGCCCGAGACGCTGCCGCCCTGGCCTGACGCCGCTGCCTGTATCCGCTGGCTTGGCACGCAGCGCAATGATCTTGAGACCCCCGCAGCGGCGCTCTGCCCTGAAATCGTCGCGGTTCTCGCGCGGCTGCGGGCAAGCGAAGGCTGCGCGCTGGCGCGAATGTCGGGATCGGGGGCGACCTGTTTCGGGCTTTATCCCGATGCTGGCGCGGCACAGGCGGCGGCAGCACGGATCGCGGCGGAAAACTGCGGATGGTGGGTTGCGGCCACGCAGCTCAGCTGATGCGCGCCACGACGTAATCGGCGAGCGCGTCGAGCATGTCGCGCACCGGGTGATCGGGCAAGACAGCGAGTGCGGCGCGCGCCTGTGTAATCCAGCCAAGCGCGTCGTCCCGGGTCTCGTCGAGCGCGCAGCGCGCGGTCAGGATGTCCACCGCGTGTTCAAGATCGCCATCGTGCTGATCGCCCTTTTCGATGGTGCGCTTCCAGAAGGCGCGTTCGTCCTCGTCGGCGCGGGCAAGCGCCTTGATCAGCGGCAGGGTCAGCTTGCGCTCGCGGAAATCGTCACCGACATTCTTGCCGGTGGCCTTGCTGTCGCCTTGATAATCAAGCAGATCATCGACGATCTGGAATGCGATGCCGAGCGCGTCCCCATAGGTAAAGAGCGCCGCCACCTGTTCCTCGGGCGCTGCCGAGATCACGCCGCCCACTTGCGTTGCGGCGGAAAACAGCGCCGCCGTCTTGCCTCGAACGATCTGGAGATAGGTCGCCTCGGTGGTTGCAAGATCGCGTGCTGCGCTCAGTTGCAGCACCTCGCCCTCGGCAATCGTGGCGGCGGCGTCGGCCAGGATGTCGAGCACGCGCAGCGAGCCGGTTTCCACCATCAACTGAAATGAACGCGCAAAGAGGTAATCGCCCACAAGCACGCTCGATTTGTTGTCCCACAGAAGGTTGGCCGTGGGGCGGCCACGACGGCTTGCGCTTTCGTCCACCACGTCGTCATGCAGGAGCGTGGCGGTATGAATGAATTCTACCGTCGCGGCGAGGCGCACATCGTGCTCACCCTGATAGCCGCACAGGTCGGCGGCGGCGAGCGTCAGCATCGGGCGCAGCCGCTTGCCACCCGCCTCGACCAGATGCGCCGTCACCTCGGGAATGCGCGGCGCGTGGCGCGAGGCCATGCGCGCGCGGATGAGGGTATTGACCGCGTCGAGTTTGGCGGCAAGGTGGGCGGCAAGCGCCTCATGCGGTTTGGTGGCGGCCTCGTCCAAGCCCATCGTTCCCCCATTGGCCCGCTCGACAAACCGGGCGCGGTGCTTTTATCTCTGTGGCATGAAACAGCTTTACCGAACCACCGATATGGCCAGCATGGCCTTTGCGAAGGCGCTGCTTCAGGGCGAGGATATAGCCTGCTTTGAAATGGACGTAAACATGAGCGTTCTGGAGGGATCCATCGGTATTTTCCCACGCCGCCTGATGGTGGCCGATGCCGATTACGACGACGCACGCGAGGTGCTGACCGACAACGGGTTCTCGCTTGAGGACTGAGCCTTTCGCGCCCGAAGAATTGAGCCTCGATGCCTTTCTCGGCGGACGTCTGATGATCGCGCAGCCGGTGGCGGGCTATCGCGCCGGGGTCGATCCGGTGCTTCTGGCGGCGAGCGTGCCCGCAAGGGCGGGCGAGACGGTGCTCGATCTGGGCTGTGGTTCAGGGGTGGCGTCGCTTTGCGTGGCGGCCCGTGTGCCAGGGGTGCGGCTTGTGGGGCTGGAGGTGCAGCCGGGTTATGCCGCGCTTGCGCGCGAGAATGCCGCGCGCAACGGACTGGCGATGGAGGTGGTGACCGGCGATCTGGCAAACATGCCGGAGGCGCTGCGCACGCGGCAATTCGAGCATGTGATCTTCAACCCGCCGTTCTTCGACCGCGCCACCAGCACGCCCGCGCGCGATGCGGGGCGTGAGGGTGCCATGGGCGAGGGGGTGCCGCTTGGAGACTGGATCGAGGCAGCGGCGCGGCGCGTGGTGCCCGGCGGGCATGTCTGCGTCATCCACCGGGCGGAGCGGCTGGCGGAGTTGCTGGGCGCGATGGCCGCGCGGATCGGGTCGCTAGAGGTGTTGCCGTTGATTCCCCGGCGCGGGCGGGCGGCGCGGCTGGTGTTGATCCGGGGGCGCAAGGGTGGGCGCGCGGCGCTGCGGCTGTGCGACGGTTGGCTCCTGCACGAGGGCGTGCGACACGAGGGTGACAGGGAAAACTACACGCAATCAACGGCCTCTGTGCTGCGTGAGGCGGCGGCACTTCCCTTTTGCCGCTGATTTGGCGAAAATCCGCCCGAGAAATTTTCGCAAGTCATGCGACTGTGGCGTGACAGAATTGTAAAACTGTGCTGCAATTCCCATGTCGATTGGACAAGACACATTCCACCAAAGGAGGATGCCCATGAGCTTGAGTTCGCATATCGAGGAACTGAAGAGGAAACATCACGCGCTCTCGGAACAGGTGGAAGCAGCGCAACGCGCGCCGGGGGCAAGCTCGCTTGAAGTCGCCGAACTCAAGAAACAGAAATTGAAGATCAAGGAAGAGATCGAGCGCCTGTCGGTCAACGCCTGACAGACCAGACGGGTCGGGCCGGGGGATGATCCCCGGCCCGTTGCTGTTGTGCCGTGATCAGGAGAAGAACTGCGCGCCGTTGGCGGAAATGGTCGAGCCGTTGATGAAGCTTGCGTCGTCGGAAACAAGGAAGGCCACGCATCGTGCAATCTCCTCTGGCTCACCGAGGCGACCCGCCGGGATCATGGCGATGATCTTTTCGCGCACAGCCTCGGGCACTGCCATGACCATTTCGGTGGCGATATAACCCGGGCATACAGCGTTGGCGGTGATGCCCTTGGCCGCGCCCTCCTGCGCAAGGCTGCGCACGATGCCAAGGTCACCGGCCTTGGTGGCGGCATAGTTGACTTGACCGAACTGCCCCTTCTGCCCGTTGACCGAAGAGATCACCACGATCCGGCCGAAGCCACGCTCGCGCATCCCTGGCCAGACCGGGTGCACGGTGTTGAATACGCCGGTGAGGTTGGTGTCGATCACGTCCTGCCACTGCTGCGGGCTCATCTTGTGGAACGGCGCGTCGCGGGTGATGCCGGCATTGGCCACAACGATGTCGATCGGGCCAAGATCGGCCTCGACCTTTTCGATCCCGGCCTTGGAATCGTCGTAATCGGCGACGTTCCACTTGTAGGTCTTGATGCCGGTTTCCTCGGTGAACCTGGCGGCGGCCTCGTCATTGCCGGCATAGGTGGCGGCGACGGTATAGCCGTCGGCCTTGAGCGCCCTGGAAATGGCAGCGCCGATCCCGCGCGATCCACCGGTGACAAGTGCAATTCTGGCCATGGTTTCCTCCAATCTGGCTGTTTGTTGTAACTTGGTTATCTGTTTGATGCATCAGGCGCAATATTATTGCGTGATAAATTTTTCGCTATGTGAGCGGGGCGTAAAAAAGGGCGCCCGTGCGTGGCGCCCTTTGTAATCCTGTCCGCGGGCACACCGTATCTCAGGGGCGTTCGACGCAGAGGGCAACGCCCATGCCGCCGCCGATGCAAAGCGTTGCAATCCCCTTCTTGGCATCGCGGCGCTTCATCTCGAAAAGCAGCGTGTTGAGCACGCGACAGCCCGACGCGCCGATGGGGTGGCCGATGGCGATAGCGCCGCCGTTCACGTTCACGATCGCCGGATCCCATCCCATTTCCTTGTTGACGGCGCAGGCCTGCGCGGCGAAGGCCTCATTGGCCTCGACAAGATCGAGGTCTTCGACGCTCCAGCCCGCTTTTTGCAATGCCTTGCGGCTGGCATGGATCGGTCCCACGCCCATGATCGACGGATCAAGCCCGGCGGTGGCATAGGAAGCGATGCGCGCGAGCGGCTCGATGCCGCGGCGCTCTGCCTCATCGGCGGACATCAACAAGGTTGCCGCCGCGCCATCGTTGAGACCGCTCGCGTTGGCTGCGGTCACGGAGCCGTCGGTGGCGAAGGCCGGGCGCAGCTTCTGCATCGCCTCCATGGTCGCGCCGTGGCGGATATACTCGTCCTTGTCGACGATGATGTCGCCCTTGCGGTTCTTGACGGTAAAGGCGATCACCTCCTCGTCAAAGCGACCGGCCTTCTGCGCCGCCTCGGCCTTGTTCTGCGAGGCGACGGCGAATTCGTCCTGCTGGTCGCGGGTGATCTGCCACTGATTGGCGACATTCTCGGCGGTCTGGCCCATGTGATAGCCGTTGAACGCGTCCCAGAGACCATCGCGGATCATGGTGTCGATATATTTCATGTCACCCATCTTGTGACCCGCGCGCAGGTGGGCGGCATGGGGGCTGAGCGTCATGTTTTCCTGCCCGCCCGCGCAGACGATGGCGGCATCGCCAAGCTGGATGTGCTGCGCCCCGAGCGCCACGGCGCGCAGGCCAGACCCGCAGACCTGGTTGATGCCCCAGGCGGCGGATTCGATCGGCAGACCAGCGTTGATATGGGCCTGACGCGCCGGGTTTTGCCCCTGCGCGGCGGTCAGCACCTGACCCAGGATGGTCTCCGAAACCTCCGCCGGGTCGATGCCCGCGCGTTCGACCACGGCCCGAAGCGCGGCAGCGCCAAGGTCATGCGCTGGCGTGTTGGCAAAGGCCCCGCCAAAAGAGCCGACAGCGGTGCGGGCTGCGGATGCGATTACTACATTGGTCATTGGGGTCCTCCACCACGGGTTGCATGGCCGTCTGCCCCACCTCCCGTCGCGGGGTGCGAGCGGCCTTCCCAAGCGTCATATCGCAAGCGCTGCGTCGCGGCAACGCCTGAGGCGCGCGTCAGGCGGTGGCGCGCGCCAGCCCGGTATCGAGCCAGGGTGGGCGCACGGTCGGGGCCCCGAAGTAATAGCCTTGCAGACAGTCGATCCCGAGCGCGGTGAGATAGGCCGCATCCTCGGCCCGTTCGACGGTTTCGGCCACTGTAACCATGTCGAACTGCCTCCCGATGCTCAGCAGCGCGGCGGCCAGAACCTGATTGTCCGCATTGGTTGCGATTCCCTGGATGAACTGCCCGTCGATCTTGATAATGTCGAAGAGAAAATCCTTGAGAAACCGAAAAGAAGTGTAACCAGCGCCGAAATCGTCAAGGGCAAAGCCGATTCTCTCGCTTTGCAGATCCCTCATGAAGCCCACCACAAGCTCGGGGACAATCATCGCAGAGCTTTCCGTTATTTCGAGAATCAGCCGTTCGCCAATCGTAGGATCGGCCCCAAGCCCCTTTTTCAGTGTGCGCATCCAGGGTGTATAGCCGATTGAGCGCGCCGACATGTTGATCGAAAGCCTCAGGTCGGGAAACTCTGCCAGAGTTGCCAGCCCCTTTTCCAGCGCGATGCAGTCGATGATGCGCCCGGTCTCACGCGTTTCGATCTGGTTGATAAATTCGCGCGCCGGGATCACGCGCCCGGTGGCATCGACAACGCGAATCAGTCCCTCGTAAAAGGCGGGCTTGTCCGGCTGCCCGGCGGTCACGATCGGCTGAAACGCGAGCATCACCTGCTTGTGACGTACTGCGGCCTCTACCATGTCGATCACCGAGCGGTCGCGCGCGGAGATGGCATAGTTGAGCGGGCTGTCCTGACCTGTCGGAATATCCGCCCATTTGTCCTTGCGCGCCATGCCGCCCTCCGATCCCGCTGATGCGCTTGAACGATGTGCGCTTTGCCTTAAGGATAGCTTAAAGCGCGCATTTGAACGATTGATGGGAGCGGATGATGGAACGCTGTGGCTGGGCGGGGTCCGATCCGCTCTATCTGGCCTATCACGACGAGGAATGGGGCGTGCCCGAGCGCGACAGTCGGGTGCTGTGGGAAAAGCTGGTGCTCGACGGGTTTCAGGCGGGGCTGAGCTGGCTGACGATCCTCAAGAAGCGGGAAAATTTTCGTGCGTCTTTTCAGGGATTTGACCCGCATGTGATCGCGGAATGGGGCGCGGTGGATGTGGCGCGGCTCTTGGGGGATGCGGGCATCATCCGTCATCGTGGAAAGATCGAGGCAACGATCACGAATGCCCGTGTCTGGCAGGCCATCGAGGCCGAACAGGGCTTTGCGACCTACCTGTGGAATTACGTGGACGGCAGGCCGGTTCAGACCCGATTCGAGACCCTGGCACAGGTGCCCGCCGATACCGAAATTTCCCGCAAACTTTCGAAGGATTTGAAGAAAAGGGGGTTCAAATTCTGCGGCCCCACGATCACCTATGCCTTCATGCAGGCAGTGGGCATGGTCAACGACCACCTCGTGACCTGCCCCTGCCACGAGCGGGTGGCAAGGATGGGATAAGGGGTCCTGTACCCCATCGGTGTTTTGTTGGTATTCCGGCGGTGCGGGTCAGAGGGGGTGTGTGGGCGCTGGCCCCCTTTCCCCGCCGCCTGTTTCGCATTCGCGCGGCATGAACTATATGAGGCGGGATATGACCGACAGGACCGCGCCCATGACCCCCACAGCCCCGATCACCCAGGACGTGCTGACCATCCCCCGCAAGCTGCCGGAGGGAAAGGTGAACCTTGTGGGGCTCACGCGCGAGGGGCTGAGCGCGGCGCTGATTGCGGCGGGCACGCCCGAGAAACAGGCCAAGATGCGCACGGGCCAGATCTGGCAGTGGCTCTATCAATGGGGCGTGCGCGATTTCAACGCGATGACCAATCTCGCCAAGGGCTATCGCGCCGATCTGGCAGAGCGGTTCACCATCGACATTCCCGAGGTGGTGAACAAGCAGGTCAGTGCGGATGGCACGCGCAAATTCCTCGTGCGGATCGCGGGCGGCCATGAGGTCGAGGTGGTGTATATCCCCGAAACCGATCGCGGCACGCTGTGCATTTCCTCTCAGGTGGGCTGCACGCTGACCTGTTCGTTCTGCCACACGGGCACGCAGAAGCTCGTGCGCAACCTGACGGCAGGAGAGATCATCGGGCAGGTGATGCTCGCGCGTGACGATCTGGATGAATGGCCGAAGCCCGGCGAGGGGGCGGGCGAACGTCCGCGCCTGATCAGCAATATCGTGCTGATGGGCATGGGTGAGCCGCTCTACAATTTCGACAACGTGCGTGACGCGATGAAGATCGCCATGGATGGCGAGGGGATTTCCCTCTCGCGCCGCCGCATCACGCTCTCGACCTCGGGTGTCGTGCCCGAGATCGCGCGGGCGGCGGAGGAGATCGGCTGTCTTTTGGCGGTGTCGTTTCACGCCACCACCGATGCGGTGCGCGACCGGCTGGTGCCGATCAACAAGCGCTGGAACATCGAAACACTGCTGGGGGCGCTGCGCGACTATCCGCGCCTGTCGAATTCCGAGCGGATCACGTTTGAGTACGTGATGCTCAAGGACGTGAATGACAGCGACGAGGATGCGCGGCGGCTGGTGCGGCTGATCGCGGGTATCCCGGCCAAGATCAACCTGATCCCGTTCAACGAATGGCCCGGCAGCCCCTATGAACGCTCCGACTGGGTGCGGATCGAGCGGTTTGCCGACATCATCTACAAGGCGGGATACGCCAGCCCCATCCGCACGCCGCGCGGCGAGGATATCATGGCCGCCTGTGGACAGTTGAAATCGGCGACCGAACGCGCCCGCAAGAGCCGCGCACAGATCGAGGCCGAGACGGGGCGTTGAGCGTGCCCGGTCTCAAAGCACTGCCGCAACCTCTGAACGCCGACGGCAAGGCGCGCCGCCTGGGGGTGGAGATCGAACTTGGCGGGCTGCCCGAGGCTGAGGTGGCGCGGCTCTGTGCCGAGGTGCTGGGCGGCGATGCGGTGCAGCAGGACAGCCATGTCTGGGCGGTCAGGCAAAGCGTGATCGGCGATATCGCGGTTTATCTCGACGTCTTCCTGCGCAGCGCCACGCGCACGAAACTGCGCGATCTGGCACTCGATCTGGGGCGCGAGGTCGTGCCGGTGGAGATCGTGACGGGGCCGCTCGACATGGGCGGGCTGGTGCAGCTGGACGCGCTGCGCGAGGCGTTGCGCGCGGCGGGGGCGCTCGGGAGCGGCGCGGGCTTTCTCTTTGGCTTTGGGGTGCATTTCAACGTCGAGGTGGCGAGCGAAGCCGATGCCGACACGGTGCGCCCGCTTCTGGCCTATGCGCTGATCGAGGACTGGCTGCGCAGCGCCCATCCCATCGACGAGGCGCGCCGCCTTCTGCCCTTCACCGATCCTTACCCGACCGAGTTCGTGCGCGCGCTGATCAAGGCGGGGCCGGGGGCGACGCGCGCGCATGTGACCGACCTCTATCTGGCGCATACGCCGAGCCGCAATCGCGGCCTCGACATGCTGCCGCTTTTCGCCCATTTCGACCCGGATCGCATCGCGCGGGCCATCAAGGACAAGACCTCGGCGCGCCCCACCTTCCATTTTCGCCTGCCCGATTGCCGCATCGACGAGGGCGATTGGTCGCTGGCCGCCGAATGGCAGCGCTGGGTGCTGGTCGAGCAGGTGGCAGGCGACAGCGCCCTCCTGCGCCGCCTCTCGGATGCCTGGGAAGACGATCATGGGTTGCTGACCCTCTCGCGGCAAAGCTGGGCCGCGCGCGCGGGCCGGATCCTGCAAACGGCAGGGATAGGCCGGGCATGAGCATCCGCCCGGAGATTGGCGTCACCGTCTCGGCGCGGTCGGGCTGGCGCATGTTTCCGCTGATCGCGCTCAATGTCTGGCTCGCGGGCGGGCGGGCGCGGCGCTGGCAGGCGGGGCGCACGGCCGACATGGGCGCGGTCGATGGCGTCATCATCGGCGGCGGCGACGATATCTCGCCCGATCTTTATGGCGGTCGGATCGTCACTTCGGCGCGGCTCGATCCCGCGCGCGACGCGCTGGAACGCGGCGTCGTGCTGGATGCGTTTGCGCAGGGCCGGCCCGTTCTGGGCATCTGCCGCGGCAGTCAGATGCTCAACGTGGCGCTGGGCGGCACGCTCCATCAAGACGCCTATGCGACCTATGAGGCGAGCGACCACAAGCGCACGATTTTGCCGCGCAAGGTGGTGCATCTGGAACAGGGCACACGGCTTGCGCGGCTGGCGGGTATCGCGCCGATGAAGGTTAACGCGCTGCATTCCCAGGCTGTGGACCGGCTGGGCGCGGGGCTGTGCGTGGCCGCGCGCGATCAGGGCGGCATGGTGCAGGCGGTCGAGCGGGTGGAAGAGCCCTTCGCGCTCGGCGTGCAATGGCACCCCGAACACCTGTTTTACGCCCGCCGCCAGATGGGGATTTTCCGCGCTCTTGTTGCTGCCGCAAGCGCCTGCCGCGCCAAGGCCGCGCAACTGCCCGGCGTCGATGCCGCCGCGCCCTGACAATTCCGCGTGCCTGCCACAATCCGGCGCGATTGTCGCCACAGCCGCCATCTATCCGATGATCATCAAGTGACTGTAACAAGGATGGAAACGATGATTCTGGACAGCACCGACGATATCCGCACCCTCGTTCTGAGCGAGCGCAAAAAGGCCATCTCGGATCGTGAATGGCGTCACCGGGTGCGGGGCTACGGCTATGCCATCCGCGACGATGCCGAGGGGCTGTTCGTTACCTCGATCCTGCGGGGCGGGGCTTTGTGCCGGCTGACCTGAATCCCCGGCGTCATCTTGCCGAGAATACTCCGGCGGGGCCAGCGCCCCCTGATCGAGCCTCCCAGAACGACAAACCCCCGAAGCATCTGCCCGGGGGTCGTCACTTGCGTGTCCGAATCTGTTGCTGCAAGCGCCTCAGAGCAGACCTTCGCGCTGCGCTTTCTTGCGCGCCAGTTTCCGGGCACGGCGAATCGCTTCGGCCTTCTCGCGCGCTTTTTTCTCGGACGGTTTCTCGAAATGTTGCTTGAGCTTCATTTCACGGAAAACGCCTTCGCGCTGCAATTTCTTCTTCAGGGCGCGGAGCGCCTGATCGACATTGTTGTCGCGAACACTAACCTGCATATGGTGTCACCACCTTCCTAAGTTGAAGTTGCAAGATTTGCAGGAAGTGGCCGTATAGCAAAGCGCCCCCGTTTTGTCTAGGGTGCGCGGGCGGAGGAAATGCCCATGTCCGAGACCGATCTGAAATCCCGCCTGTTGCAGGCCGCCAAACCCCATGTGCCCTTCGATGGGTGGAGCGAGGCCACGCTGCGGTTGGCTGCCGAGGAGGCGCGCGTTGCGGCCGCGCTGGTCACGGCGGTGTTTCCGCGCGGTGCCGTCGATCTGGCGCTGGCCTATCACGAGGAGGGAGATGCCGCGATGCTGGCGCGGCTGGCCGAGGCCGATCTGGGCGCGATGCGGTTTCGGGACCGGGTGGCGTTTGCCGTGCGCGCCCGGCTGGAGGCAGTCGAGGATCGCGAACTGGTGCGGCGCGGCATGACGCTTTTCGCCCTGCCGCAACACGCCGCCGACGGCGCGCGCGCGCTCTGGTCCACCGCCGACCGGATCTGGACGGTGCTGGGTGACACCTCGCAGGATATCAACTGGTATACGAAACGCGCCACGCTCTCGGGGGTTTACGGCGCGACAGTGCTCTACTGGCTGGGCGACGAGAGCGAAGGGCAGCAGGCGACATGGGAATTTCTGGACCGGCGAATCGAGGATGTGATGCGGATCGAAAAGGTGAAGGCGCAGGCGCGCGGAAACCGGCTTGTGGCGGGTCTGATGGCTGGGCCACTCTCGGTTCTGGGGCGCGTGCGCGCGCCGCAGCGGGCGTCGCATACGGGGATGCCGGGACGTTGGAACAGGACGAACTGAGGAAGGTCAGACAATGAGCGAAACGATGCACGCGGTCGAGATCATCGAACCGGGCGGGCCGGAGGTGCTTATGCTCACCACCCGACCCCGACCCGTGGCGCGGGCGGGCGAGGTGGTAATTCGGCTGGCATATGCGGGGGTGAACCGGCCCGACGCGCTACAACGCGCGGGCAGTTATGCGCCGCCGAAAGGCGCCTCGGACCTGCCGGGGCTGGAGGGCGCGGGCGAGATTGTGGCGCTTGGTGCCGGCGTCAGCGGCTGGCGGTTGGGCGATGTGGTCTGCGCATTGCTGCCCGGCGGCGGCTATGCCGAGTATGTGGCGACGCCCGCCGCGCATTGCCTGCCTGTGCCGGCGGGCATGGATCTCAAGGAGGCCGCCTGCCTGCCCGAGACCTTCTTCACGGTCTGGTCCAACGTGTTTCAGCGCGGTGGCCTGAAGGGGGGCGAGCGGTTTCTTGTGCATGGCGGCTCATCGGGCATCGGCACCACCGCGATCCAGCTTGCCCATGCCTTTGGCGCGCGGGTCTTCGCCACCGCCGGGTCGGCGGAGAAGTGTGCGGTCTGCGAGGATCTGGGGGCAGAACGCGCGATCAATTATCGCGAGTCGGATTTCGTCGAGGTGCTTCGCGCCGAGGGTGGGGCGGATCTGATCCTCGACATGGTGGGCGGCGATTACCTGCCGCGCAACGTGCGCGCGCTCGCCGATGACGGGCGGCTGGTTCAGATCGCATTCCTGCAAGGGCCGAAAGTAGAGCTGAATTTTGCGCAGGTGATGATGCGGCGGCTGACTATCACCGGCAGCACGCTGCGCCCGCAAGGCGATCTGGCCAAGGCGCGCATCGCCGAAGACCTGCGCGCGGAGGTCTGGCCGCTTCTGGAGGCGGGGCGGATCGCACCGGTGATCGATTCCGAATTCCCGCTGGCCGAGGCGGCTGCGGCCCATGCGCGGATGGAAACAAGTGCGCATATCGGCAAGATCGTTCTCAGGATTCAGTAACCTGCGCCCGGCGGCACGGCCGGGTTTCCGAATATGTCCGGAACGATGACGCAGGGTTCGGCGCGCGTCATATGTGTAGGGCGTCTGGTCAGGTGACAGGCCCCGGGGGTGTGCGCAACTTGCCGCACGTCCCGCGTGGCTCCGGCATTACTGCGGGCATCAGATCGCGGTCAACTGGCACAGCATGATCGGAATGGCCAGGCTGACAGCTATCAGGCCCGCTGTCCGCTGCGCGCAGGGATCGACGATCAGGGCGCATCTCGGGGCTTTTCTTTTCATTGCGCCTTGCGTATATGACAGCAGATTTCCCCGACAATGGAAACTTGTTCTGGACCGCCGGAACCGCCCTTTCCGGGTCATGGGGAAGATTTGAGCGAAGGAGAATTGGCATCATGTCCAAGCCGATCATGGCCAAGGCCACCGCCGTCTGGCTGGTGGACAACACGACGATCAGTTTCAAGCAGATCGCCGATTTCTGCGGGATGCACGAGTTGGAGGTGCAGGGCATCGCCGATGGCGACGTGGCCGCGGGCGTCAAGGGGTTCGATCCCATCGCCAACAACCAGTTGACCGAGGCCGAGATCGCCAAAGCCGAGGCCGATCCGGCGCACAAGCTGCACCTCAAGTTCAACCCCTCCGCCGTGGGCGAGGAAAAGCGCCGCGGCCCGCGCTACACGCCGCTGTCGAAACGGCAAGACCGCCCGAACGCGATCTTGTGGCTCGTGAAGTTCCACCCCGAACTGGCCGACAGCCAGATCGCCAAGCTGGTGGGCACCACCAAGCCCACGATCACCTCGATCCGAGAGCGCACGCACTGGAACATCTCCAACATGCAGCCCATCGACCCGGTGGCGCTTGGCCTGTGCAAGCAGTCCGAACTTGATGCCGCCGTGCAAAAGGCCGGCGCCAAGAAGGCCGCCGAGGGCGCGGCGCTGAGCGATGACGAGCGGCGCAAGCTGCTGAGCACCGAGCAGAGCCTGAGCGCGGAGTCGGAGCCGCGCATCCCCACCGCGATAGAGGGGCTGGAGACCTTTACCCTTGGCGGTGGTGAGCGCGAGGCGCCGGCAAAGCAATACGACGCCGACAGCTTTTTCAATCTTCCCGAAACCGATACCGATACCGATACCGATGACGAGGACGAGGACGAATTCCGCCGCTGAGCGGTGTATAGATCCAGAGAGATGGGCCCGGAGCGCTGAAGCGCCCGGGCCTTTTGTTGTCTTGACCGCAGGGCCGTGACCGGGGCTGATGTGTCGGAACGGGCGCGGAGGGTGGCCATGACCATTGCGGTGATCGGGCGGGGGCTGATCGGTTCGGCGGCGGCGCGACATCTGGCCCGCGCGGGGCATGAGGTGGTGTTGATCGGCCCCGACGAGCCGGTGGCGATAGTGGCGCACCAGGGGGTCTTTGCCAGCCATTACGACGAGGGGCGCATCACCCGCAGTCTTGACCCAGATCCGTTCTGGAGCCGCGCAAGCCGCACCTCGATCGCACGCTATGCCGATATCGAGGCCGAAAGCGGTATCGGCTTTTATACCGAGCGTGGTGTGGTCATGGCCGGGCCTGAGGGCAGCGATGTAATGGCGCGGATCGGCGCTGTTGCGGCGCGCGACGGCACGGTCTGCGATCGGCTCGACGATGTGGGCCTTGTTGCGCGCTTTCCCGATTTCCGCTTTCCCTCCGGCACGATGGGCTGGCACGAGCCGCACAATGCCGGCCATATCAGCCCTCGCCGTCTGGTGTCCGCGCAGACCCGCGCGGCGGAACGGGCGGGCGCGGTTGTAATCGCGGCGCGGGTGCTGGCGCTTGAGGAGAGCGGCTCTGGCGTGGTAATCCGGCATGAGGGCGGCGAGATGCGCGCCGCGCGGGTGCTGGTTGCGGCGGGGGGGTACACCAACACGCTCCTGCCCGAGGCGCTGCCGCTTACCGTTATGGCGCGCACGGTGGCGTTTTTCGAGGTGAGCGAGGCCGAGGCATTGCGGTTTGCCGCCCTGCCGCCGCTCATCTACCTGCACGCGCATGGCGACGGGCCGTATCTCTTGCCGCCGATCCGCTATCCGGACGGGCGGTTTTATCTCAAGATGGGGGGTGATCCGGTGGATGTGCCGCTCTCATCCGGCGAGGAGATAAGCGACTGGTTTCGCTCGGGCGGCAGCGCCGAAGTGGCGGCTTTTCTGGAGGCCGGGTTGCGCGCGAGGATGCCGGGGCTGGCGATCCGAAGCGTGAGCCGCGCCGCCTGCGTCACCACCTTCACGCCTGAAGACCGGGCGCGCATCGCCATGGTCTCGTCGCGCATCGGCGTGGCCACGGCAGGGTGCGGGCGCGGCGCGAAGTGCTCGGATGAGTTGGGCCGGTTCGGGGCGCAGGTGATCCTCGGACAGGGCCTGCCGAACTGGGCGCGGGCGATCTGAGCGCAACCGTCAAAAATCTTCATTCAGCCTGTAGAAATTTCTTGCGCGAGTCGTCGCATGGCCCTATCTGCGCGCCCATAGACGCCAACGCACGCGCCTCTGGCCGGTGGGACATCCACCCGTGTTTACGTAGCGACGGTAACGTCTCCTGTTGGAACTGGTCGGGTGAAAGCCCGGGTCTTGATCGGAGATGACCATGAACGCTTACGTAAACCCGCTCGCGGGCGGTGACGCCGTTTTCGCGCCTTCCCCTCTTGTAGATTATATCCGTGCCCGCGATTTCGATCGTCCGACGCTGGTCATCCATCGTGAGACCGTGGCGCGTCAGTATCGCGCGCTGAAATCCGGCCTGGGCCGCGCGGATATCCACTATGCGGTCAAGGCGAACCCGGCGCGCGAAGTGATCGAGGTGCTGATCGCCGAGGGCAGCCATTTCGACGCCGCCTCGCGCGGGGAGATCGAGCTTTGCCTCGGCCTTGGGGCTGCGCCCGAGACGGTTTCCTTTGGCAACACCGTCAAGCGTGCCTCTGACATCGCCTTCGCACATCGCGCCGGAATCACGCTCTTTGCCGCCGACAGCGAAATGGAGCTTGAGAAGATCGCCGATCACGCGCCAGGGGCAGAAGTCTATATCCGCCTTCTGGTGGGGGCGACCGGGGCGGACTGGCCCTTGAGCCGCAAGTTCGGTTGTGCGCCCGAGCGCGCGTTGGCGCTGATGGATCATGCCGCCGCACTTGGCCTTGCGCCCGTGGGCCTGTCGTTCCACGTTGGGTCACAGACCCGCCGCGCGGAGATGTGGCGCGAGACGCTCGACCGCGTATCGGGTGTCTGGGCCGAGGCGCGCGCCGCCGGGCACGCGCTCTCGCTCATCAATATCGGCGGCGGCTTTCCGGCCTGCTATGGTGAGGCGATCGATGCCCCCGAGAGCTATGCCGCCCAGGTCATGGCGATGGTCGAGCCGCGCTTTCCTGGCGCTCTGCGCGTCATGGCCGAGCCGGGGCGCGGCATGGTGGCCGAGGCGGGGATGATCGCCGCCGAGGTTCTGCTGGTCAGCCGCAAGGCTGAGGATGATCTCTGCCGCTGGGTCTATCTCGATATCGGGCGGTTTTCCGGGCTGGCCGAGACCGAGGGCGAGGCGATCCGCTATCAGTTCCTGAGCGACCGGGATCACGAGGCGACCGGGCCTTGCATCCTTGCCGGTCCGTCCTGCGACAGCGCCGATGTGCTTTATGAAAAGCGGCCCGTGGCGCTGCCGCTCGGGCTGCGGGCCGGCGATCGGGTGATGATCCGAAATTGCGGGGCCTATACGTCGAGCTATTCCTCGGTGGGCTTCAACGGTTTTCCGCCGCTCGATGTGGTGGTGATCTGACAGCAAGAACCGCCCCGGAGCATGCTGCGCCGGGGCGGTATTCGTTTAGCCGAACACCCGACCAAGCGCCGCATCCGTCGCCGACACGAGTGTGTCGATGTCGTCCTTGGTGGCAATGAGCGCGGGCGAATAGCACAGCGTGTTGTTGAAGCCGGGGATCGAGCGGTTGGTGGCCCCGATGATGACGCCCTGCGCCATGCAATCCGCGACAACGGCCTGCACCATCTTTTCCGGGGCCGGTTCCCTGGTGGTGCGGTCCGCAACCAGTTCCGCACCCAGGAACAGCCCCTTGCCGCGCACATTGCCAATGGCGATGTGCTTGTCCTGAAGGGCGCGCAACTGATCAAGCATGTAATCGCCCATGGCGGCCGTATTCTCCAGCAGCCCCTCCTCCTCGATGATCGCCATGTTTTCCAGCGCAGCGGCCGGCCCTGCCGTGCAGCCGCCGAAGGTCGAGATATCGCGGAAATAGTTCAGCGGGTCACTGGCGTCGTCGCGGAACATCTCGAAGACACGCTCGTTGGTCACACAGCAGGCGATGGCGGCGTAACCGCTCGCCACCCCTTTGGCCATGGTGACGAAATCCGGCTCCACCCCGTAATGCTGATAGCCGAACCAGGTGCCGGTGCGCCCGATGCCGCACACAACCTCGTCGATATGCAGCAGGATGTCGTATTTTCGGCAAATCTCCTGCACGCGGGGCCAATACCCCTCGGGCGGCACGATCACGCCACCGCCTGCGGTCACGGGTTCAAGGCAGAGCGCGCCCACCGTGTCGGGGCCTTCGGCAAGAATGACTTCTTCAATCGCGTTGGCGGCGGCGACGCCATAGGCCTCGCCCTCCAGATCCCATTGTGCGCGGTATTCGAGACAATGCGGCACCCGCACGAAGCCCGGCGCGAAGGGGCCGTATTGCGCATTGCGCTCGTCCTGTCCCCCCGCCGAGAGACAGGCCAGCGTCGTGCCGTGATAATCGCGGTCGCGGTAGAGGATCTTGTGCTTTCTGCCGCCATACCGCTTGTGCGCGATCTGGCGGACCATCTTGAACGCCTTTTCGTTGGCCTCGGAGCCGGAATTGCAGAAATAGACCCGGCTCATGCCCGGCATTTTCTCGATCAGGCGCTCCGAGAACATCGCGCCGGGGATCGAGCCGGCGGAGCCCGCGAAATAGGGCAGGCGGATCAGCTGGTCGCGCACCGCGTTGGCGATCCGCTCGCGGCCATAGCCCACGTTCACCGTCCAGACCCCGCCGGACACACCGTCGAGGTGCTCCTTTCCCTTCTGGTCCCAGACACGCATCCCGCGCCCCTCGATGATGATGCGCGGATCGGCCTTGGGATCGGCACCCGTCCAGGGGGCGTGCTGGATGAGGTGATGCCAGACATGGGCGCGGTCGGCCTCGACTACGCGGGCAATGTCATTGTCGAGAAGTTTTCCGTCCATGGGGCGCTCCATCGCGAATGGCCCGGCACGCGCGTATGCGCTGTGGCCGGGGATAAGGGGGATTATCCTGATCCTGACTTCGCCGCAAATCCGGGCAGTGCGATAGGGCCAAAAGCGGCCATTCGATAAGCCCAGATACGCCTTTGGCCGCCAGGGTTGCGGCGCAGGAGGTTGAAAATTCTAGGCAATTGGTCGCGTGCGAAACCGGATCACTGTCCTTGCGTCTAATCGAAAACCTCTTTTCCAAAATGCTGAAATGGCCGCAGACTGGGGATCAAGGTGTTGATCGGCTTGCGGCGATCGGGTTCACTTTGCGGCACGGTGCCGTGACAAGAGCGGATGATGCCGAACTAGATCTGCCCAAGCCGCCGCACGCGCACGGCACGATAAGCGGGAAAATCCCGCACCACATGACCAACGGGAGAAAGACAACATGACACTCAGGGCGAAATTCCTCTCTGCCGCGGCCGGGGCTGCGCTTATGGCGGGCGCGAGCAGCGCACAGGAAATCACCGTGGCCTATTTCCTCGAATGGCCGATGCCGTTCCAGTATGCCAAGGAAATGGGCACCTATGACGAGGAAATGGGCGTCAAGGTCAACTGGCGCGCGTTTGACACCGGCACCGCGATGAGTGCGGCCATGGCGAGCGGCGATGTGCAGATCGCGGTAAGCCAGGGCGTGCCGCCCTTCGTGGTCGCCACCAGCGCCGGGCAGGATCTGCAGGTGATCGACGTCGCGGTTTCCTATTCCGACAATGACAACTGTGTCGCGCGGGCGGATCTGGAAATAGACAAGACCAGCGCCAAGGATCTTGAAGGCAAGAAGGTGGCCGTGCCTCTCGGCACCGCCGCGCATTACGGGTTTCTGAACCAGATGAACCATTTCGGCGTCGATATCACCACCATGGATATCGTGAACATGGCGCCGCCCGAAGGGGCAGTGGCCATCGCGCAAGGCGTGGTTGATCTCGCCTGTGGCTATGGTGGCGGCCTGAACAGGATGAAGGAGCATGGTAATGTGCTGCTGACCGGGGCAGAAAAGGAAGAACTGGGTATTCTGGTGTTCGATGTCACATCCAGCCCTGCATCCTTTGTTGCCGAGAACCCGGATCTGGTGGCCAGGTTCCTGAAGGTGACAGCCGACGCCAACGCGATGTGGAACGAGGGCTCGAAGCGCGACGAGATGCTGCCGGTGATCGCCAGGGATGCCGGGATGGACCTGGAAAGCGTCGCCCGAGACATGTCGACCTTTGTCTTTCCGTCGGTCGAAGAACAGCTTTCGGAAAAATGGCTTGGCGGCGGGGCGCAGACTTTCATGAAAGGCGTGGCCGAGGTGTTCGTCGCAGCGGGAAGCATCGACTCGGCGCTTGCCACCTATGAAAATCAGGTCAACACCGGCCCGCTCGCGGCCAGCCAGGGGATGTAATCCCCCGACAAGGGGTGCAAGGGCCTGCCCGGCGTGACCGGGCAGGCCCCGGCGCGACCGCGAACCACCAAAGCCAAGGGGGCGGCATGTCGACACTCACCATTGAAAACATTTCCATGCGGTTCGATTTGCCGAATGGCGATCATGTGCAGGCTTTGCAGGACGTCTCGCTCGAATTGCAGTCCGGAGAATTGCTGAGCGTGCTCGGCCCCTCGGGCTGCGGCAAGACGACACTGCTTAATATCATTGCTGGGTTTCTTGCGCCGACAGAGGGGCAGATCACCCTCAACGGGCACCGCGTGACCGGACCCGATGCCGAGCGCGGCATGGTGTTCCAGCAGGGCGCGCTCTTTGAATGGATGAGTGTGCGCGACAATGTAAGTTTCGGCCCCCGCATGGCCGGCAAGCGCGAGAGCGACTGGCGCGAAACCGTCGATCACCTGCTCGACGTGGTGGGGCTGCGCGACTTCAAGGATAAATCGGTCTATGAGTTGTCGGGCGGGATGCAGCAGCGCGTGGCATTGGCCCGCTGCCTTGCCAATGACCCTGACGTGATCCTTATGGATGAACCGCTTGGCGCGCTCGACGCGCTGACCCGCGAAAAGATGCAGGGACTGGTGCTCAAGCTCTGGAAAGAGACCGGCAAGACCATCATTCTCATCACCCATTCGGTGGAGGAGGCGCTTTTGCTCGGCGAGCGCCTGCTCGTCATGGCCCCGCGTCCGGGCCGCATTCACCGCGAATACCGCCTGCCCTTTGCCGATGACGGCGTCGGACAGGACCTGCGCGCAGTCAAGAAAAACCCCGAATTCGGCGAGAAGCGCGAGGAGATTCTGTCGATGATCTGGGACATGGAGGAGGAAATCATGGGCCGCGCCGAGGAGGTCGAGGCATGATTGTTCTCATTCTCTATGTCGCCATTTTCGTCGTAGCCTTCTTCGTGGTCCGGTTCGGACTGCGCAAATACCGGCAGGTGCGCGATTTCACTTCTCTCAAGACGGTGACTTTCGGGGATGAAAGCGCGGTGCGCCCGGATCGTTGGGCAAGCGTACTGTCGGTGCTGACGATTTTCCTGCTCTGGGGTGCCTTCACCGGCTCGAAATGGGTGCCTGTCCATGCGCCCGGCCCCTTCGTGGGCGATACCAGCTTTACCTACACGCTGGAGGCCCCCGACGGGCGGCGCGACGATGCCACTGTCTTTGCGCGTGTCTTTCGCCTGGGCGAGGAGGTGAGCGCGCCCGAGGTCGCCCCCGGTGACGGTTTTGCCAAGGATGATGCGCTCATCGTTGGCGCGTGGCGCTCGCAGCTTCTGCGCATGGACCAGAACGACGAGATCACCCGTGAGGACGGCGCGCGCGTCGTGGCCATCGACGGGCGCGCTATCGCCCCCGGCGAGATGGTGCGCGTGGCTGATGGGACGGTGACGCTGACGCCGCGCGGCTCGCTCAATTTTGCCCCCGCGAAGGGGATGCAGATGGAGCCGATATGGCTGCCCCCGCCCGAAGCGGTGGTCAAGCGCGTCGGTGAACTCGCGCAGACCGGCTATCAGAACTTCACCCTCTGGGAACATCTCTACTGGTCGCTCTACCGTGTCATCATGGGTTTTGCCCTGGGCGCGCTGGTGGGGATTCCCCTCGGCTATGCCATGGGGCTGTCGGACTGGTTCCGGGGCTGGTTCGATCCGATCGTTGAGTTCATGCGCCCGGTGCCGCCGCTGGCATTGATTCCGTTGGTGATCATCTGGGCGGGGATCGGGGAATCGGGCAAGATCATCCTGCTTTTCCTCGCCGCGCTCTGGATCATGGCTATTTCGGCGCGGGCGGGGGTGTCTGGTGTGGCGATTTCCAAGGTCCACGCGGCCTATTCGCTTGGCGCATCGAAATGGCAGATCCTGCGCCATGTGATCGTGCCCAACAGCCTGCCCGAGATCTTCACCGGCGCGCGGGTCGCCATGGGGGTCTGCTGGGGCACGGTTGTGGCCGCCGAACTGGTCGCCGCCGAAAAGGGCGCGGGCATGATGATCATGGTGGCGAGCCGCTTTCAGCTTACCGATATCGTGCTGATGGGGATCATCCTCATCGGCGTGATCGGTTATGGCATCGACATCCTGATGCGCAAGGCCGAGAAATGGCTGGTTCCGTGGAAGGGGCGGGTGTGATGGCGTGTCTTGTGCCTCTTTGATCCCTGTCAGAGACCTGTCATGCGCAGCGGCTAAGGATACGCTCCGACAGGATCGAAGGAGACCGAAATGACCGCACCGCTTGACGGCGTGACCGTTCTTGACCTTACCCATGTCCTTGCCGGGCCCTTTGCCTCGCTGACGCTGCGCGATCTCGGGGCGCGGATTATCAAGGTGGAGCGCCCCGGCACCGGCGACGACACCCGCGCCTTTCCGCCGTTCAAGGACGGGCAAAGCGCCTATTTCGCCGCGATCAATCATGGCAAGCAATCCATCGCGCTGGATCTCAAGGCCGAAGGCGACCGAGCCATTTTCGACGCGCTTCTTGCCCGCGCCGATATCGTACTGGAGAATTATCGCCCCGGTGTGATGGAGAAACTGGGCTATGGCTGGGAGGCGCTCCATGCCAGCCATCCGCGCCTGATCTATGGCGCGGTCAGCGGCTTTGGCCATACCGGCCCGGATGCCGAGCGTCCGGCCTATGACATGGTGGTGCAGGCGCGTGGCGGGGTCATGTCGATCACCGGCGAGAAAGACCGCGAGCCGGTGCGCGTCGGCGCCTCGATCGGTGATATCGTGGCGGGAATGTATCTGGTGCAAGGCGTGCTTGCGGCGCTTATCGACCGCAAGAAGACGGGGCAGGGGCGCAAGGTCGATGTGGCCATGCTCGACAGCCAGTTGGCGATTCTCGAACATGCCATCGCGATCACCACGGCGACTGGCAAGCCGCCCTCGCCATCGGGTGCACGGCATCCCTCGATCACGCCTTTTGAAACATTTCACGCCGCTGACGGGCTTTTCGTCATCGCCGCCGGAAACGATGCGCTTTTTGTGCGGCTCTGCGATCTGCTCGGGCTGCCGATCGCCCGCGACCCGCGTTTTGCCACCAATGCGGCGCGTTGCGAGAACGCGCGCACGCTCAAGCGTCTGATCGAGGCGATCACCCTTGATCGCCCCAAATCCTACTGGATCGAGCGACTTGAGGCCGCAGGCGTGCCCACGGGGCCAATCCAGAACCTCGCCGAGGTGCTGCATGACCGCCAGATCCTTGCGCGCAACATGGTGGTGGATGTGCTCGGGCCGGACGGGCAACCCGCCTTTGTCGCGGCAGGCAACCCAATCAAGATGAGCGGGATGGACGACCCGGCAAGCCGTCCACCCGCGCCCGTGCTAGACGGTGACCGCGAAGCGATTATCGACTGGCTGCAAAAGGGCGTGAACGACGCGTGAGGCGCATTGTGCCCGGCGATGCGTGGGGCCTAGACTCGGGCCATGGAGGACAGCCGCACAACCCGCCCGACCCTGCCCGCGCCGCCGCCCCTACGGGTGGGGCTGGCGCGCACGTTGGTGCGGCTTGCGATTGTCGCGGTGCTGGCGGTCGCGCTCCATACCCTCTTTGTCTGGGCCGAGGGTTGGGTGATCCGCAACGAATATGACTGGGCCATGCCGGGACTGGTGCTGGCGGTTCTACTGATCTACGCGATGCTGATCGCCATCCCCTTCGTGCCGGGGGTCGAGATCGGGCTCTCGCTTCTGGCGGCGGGCGGGGCGGATATCGCACCGCTTGTGTGGCTGGCTACCACCTGCGGGTTGACGCTGGCCTATGTGGTGGGCTGCACGGTGCCGTTGGCGTGGTTGCGCCGCGTTCTGCTGGATATGCGTCTGGCGCGCGCAGCAGGGCTGGTGGCGTGGTTCGAGACGCTGCCGGGCAAGGAGCGCGTCGCCTATGTGCACTCGCTTCTACCCCGGAAATATTGCGGCTGGATGGTGCAATACCGCTATCTGAACCTTGCCGTTCTCATCAACATTCCCGGCAACTCGGTGATTGGTGGCGGAGGCGGCATTGCACTTTTCGCCGGGCTTTCGGGAATGTTTCGCATGCCGCTCACCGTGCTGACTATCGCGCTTGCCACCGCGCCGGTGCCGCTTGCCATCTGGCTTTTCGGGTTGCAACTGCCTTGGGGTTAATCCCCATGCCGCGCATGGACGGATTTCTGACGCTTGCGGGCTGTCGGGCGCGCGCCTATGGCTTATGTTCCGCCTGAGCGCAGCAAGGACAATGCCCCGATGACCACTGATCCCCTTGTCGTTTTTACCCCTTCTGGAAAGCGCGGCCGCTTTCCCGTCGGCACCCCGGTTCTGACCGCCGCACGCCAGCTTGGCGTCGATCTGGATTCGGTCTGTGGCGGGCGTGGGATCTGCTCGAAATGCCAGATCACGCCGGGTTACGGCGAGTTTTCCAAGCATGGCGTGACGGTTGCGGCCGATGCGCTGTCGGAGTGGAACGCGGTCGAGGCGCGTTATGACGAGAAACGCGGGCTGAAGCCGGGTCGCCGTCTGGGCTGTCAGGCGCGGATCATGGGCGATGTGGTGATCGACGTGCCGCCCGAATCCCAGGTTCACAAGCAGGTCGTGCGCAAGGCCGCCTCGGCCCGCGTCATCGCCATGGACCCGGCGACGCGGCTTTACTTCGTCGAGGTGGACGAGCCAGACATGCACGAGCCTTCAGGCGATTTCGAGCGCCTTGCGCGGGCTTTGAAGCGCGAATGGGGTGTGGCGGGTGCGCGCGCTGATCTCTCCTTGCTATCAAAGTTGCAACCTGTTCTGCGAAAAGCAAAATTCCAGGTGACTGTGGCACTTCATCGCGGCCATGAGGAGGATGCGGCGCAGGTGCTCGATATATGGCCGGGGCTGCATGAGGGGGGGCTTTATGGCCTTGCCATAGACCTCGGCTCCACCACTATCGCGGCCCATCTGACCGATCTGGAGACCGGCGAGGTCAGGGCGTCGGCGGGGATCATGAATCCGCAGATCCGCTTTGGCGAAGACCTGATGAGCCGGGTAAGCTATGCGATGATGAACCCCGGCGGCGACCGCGAGATGACCACAGCCGTGCGCGAAGCGATCAACACGTTGGCGGGAGAGATCGCCGCCGAGGCGGGAATTGATCCCGTCCTCATCGTCGAGACGGTCTTTGTCTGCAATCCGGTGATGCACCACCTCCTGCTGGGCATCGACCCGGTGGAGTTGGGACAGGCGCCGTTTGCGCTCGCCACCTCTCGGAGCCTGACACTGGGCGCGAAGGAGCTTGACCTTTCCGCGATCAACCCGCGCGCGCAAGTCTATATCCTGCCTTGCATCGCGGGCCATGTGGGCGCTGATTGCGCTGCTGTCGTACTCTCGGAAGAGCCGGGGAAATCCGACGATCTGGCGCTTATCGTTGATGTGGGCACCAATGCCGAGATCCTGTTGGGCGACAAGACCCGTGTGCTGGCCTGTTCCTCGCCCACGGGGCCGGCGTTTGAGGGGGCGCAGATTTCCAGCGGACAGCGTGCTGCGCCTGGTGCGATCGAGGCGATCCGTATTGATCCGGTGACGAAAGAACCGCGCTTTCGTGTGATCGGGTGCGACAAGTGGTCGGACGAGGAGGGGTTCGCGGATGACGTTGGCCCAGGCGGCATCACCGGCATCTGTGGTTCAGGCATCATCGAGGCGGTGGCGGAGTTGCGGCTGGCGGGGCTGCTGGACGAGAGCGGGCTGATCGGTTCGGCAGAGGCCACGGGCACCGCGCGCATGATTGCCGAGGGGCGCACCCATGCCTATCTGATCCACGACGGCGGCGCCGGGGGCGGTCCGCGCATCACCGTGACCCAGGGCGATATCCGCGCGATTCAGCTAGCAAAATCAGCACTTTACGCGGGTGCAAGGCTGCTGATGGATGCGCGCGGCGTGGACCGGGTTGACCGCGTGGTGCTGGCCGGGGCGTTTGGCGCGCATATCTCTCCGCTGCACGCCATGGTGCTGGGCATGATCCCCGATGTGCCTCTGGAAAAGGTGACTTCGGCGGGGAATGCGGCGGGGACGGGGGCGCGGATTGCGCTTTGTAATGTGGGGGCGCGGCGGGAGATCGAGCGGGTGGTGGGCGAGATCACCAAGGTCGAGACCGCGATCGAGCCGAAATTCCAGGAACATTTTGTGGCCGCCAACGCCATTCCCCACAAAATAGACCCGTTCCCCGAACTCAACAAGATCGTCAGCCTGCCGAATGTGAGCTTTAACACCGGGGGCGAGACGGGCGGGCGGCGTCGGCGGCGGGGTTGAGGCTGCGTCCGGGATGTGCCGTGGGTACGCGGTTTGTGGACGCGGTTCTTGCGGCGGGGCGGATAACCTGCCTGGCGAGGCCGAGTTGATGAGTGAGTTGAAGATCAGGCTCAGGGCGCGGATGCCTGGTGGTGATCTGACCGCAGTAACGAGGTTCTCTTGACCGAAAACAGCCCGATCAGGCTTCGTATCGACAAATGGCTCTGGCAGGCGCGGTTTTTCAGGACGCGCACACTGGCGGCGGGGCAGGTGGCGGCGGGGCATGTGCGGGTGAACGGTGCGCGGGTTGCAAAGCCCGCGCAGGCGGTCGGTCCCGGCGATGTCCTGACATTCACGCAAGGCACGCAGGTAAGGGTGGTGCGAATCGTGACCCTGGGCGTGCGGCGCGGTCCTGCCGCCGAGGCGCAGGCGCTCTATGACGATGTGAATCAGGATCCGAGTGCGCCCGAGACGAAGGAGAGCGTTCCGCCCGCGCCACGGTTCGAGGGAAAAGGGCGGCCCACAAAGCGCGACCGGCGCAAACTCTTCCCCCGTGATCCGGGTGCGCTTGAATGATCCGGCGCTCTGGATTAGTTGGTGCGCAGCCCGGATGAAACCTGAGAGATCGCCATGACCTATGTCGTCACCGACAATTGCATCGCCTGCAAATACACCGATTGTGTCGAGGTCTGCCCGGTGGATTGTTTCTACGAGGGCGAGAACATGCTGGTGATCCACCCTGACGAGTGCATCGATTGCGGCGTGTGCGAGCCGGAATGCCCCGCCGACGCGATCCGTCCCGATACCGAACCGGACATGGAACCCTGGGTGGAGTTCAACCGAAAGTATTCCGAACACTGGCCGGTGATCGTGACCAAGAAGGATCCGCTGCCCGAGGCCGAGGACCGAGACGGCGAGACCGGGAAGCTGGAGAAATACTTTTCCGAGGCCCCTGGCGAGGGCGGCTGAGCCAGGCACGGCCCGATTCGCCCGCCTGTGCCGCTCCGGGCCTGCTGTGAGGCGAGCAAGTCACTGGTGTGAAAACGAGAATCATGTCGCTGTGAGTGATCCCCTTTCGCGGGGGTCATTTTTGTGTTACACTTTGTTCACTGAGTCAGAGATACGCCGGACCAGACCACCCTTCGACGCTGTGGGGTGGAAAAATCATGAGGAAACCCCATATACCCTGATCCAGGTGGATTGAGGCATGTGGATTTTTCCGTGTCCGTGTCCGATGGTGTGATGCGAGGAAAGAACCGAATGTCGAAATCCAAGAAGTCCGAGTTTCGTCCCGACGATTACGTTGTCTACCCTGCGCATGGCGTGGGCCAGATCATCTCGATCGAAGAGCAGGAGGTCGCGGGCCTCACGCTTGAGATGTTCGTGATCTCCTTCGAGAAGGACAAGATGACGTTGCGCGTGCCCACCAACAAGGCGGTGGAAATCGGGATGCGCGGTCTGTCGAGCCCGGACGTGATTTCCAAGGCGATGAGCACGCTCAAGGGCAAGGCGCGGGTCAAGCGGGCGATGTGGTCGCGCCGCGCGCAGGAGTATGAGCAGAAGATCAACTCGGGCGATCTGATCGCGATCGCGGAGGTCGTGCGCGATCTGCACCGCAGCGACGATCAGCGCGAACAGAGCTATTCCGAGCGTCAGCTTTACGAGGCCGCGCTTGAGCGGTTGACCCGTGAGGTGGCTGTTGCCTCGGGGGCCGACGAGGTGCAGGCCGCCAAGCAGGTGGACGAGGTGCTTGTTTCCCGCGCTGCCTGATCCGGTTGCAATGTGAAAGGGCCGTGCTCTGCAAGAGCGCGGCCTTTGGTTTTTCTCCGTGAGATACAGGCGCTCTACCGTGCGTATTTCACGGACGGCGTGAGGGTCGCCACCCGGTCATAGAGGTGCCGCGCGGTGTGGTTGAATTCCTGCGTCAGCCAGTAGACCGAGGGGCAGCCATCGGCATCGGCGCGGGCATAGACCGCCTTGATCAGCGCGCACCCCAGGCGGTGCGGTCCGGGGCGACGAACGGACGGATGGAGAGGCTTATTCAGCCGCCACCGCCTTGGGGTCTGCCAGCGCGACGATGTCCATCATGATGGTGTTCAACTCGAAATCCTTGGGCGTATAGACCCGCGCCACGCCCATCTCGCGCATCCGGCGCGCGTCTTCCTCGGGGATGATGCCGCCGACGATCACCGGCACATCGCCCAGGCCAGCGGCGCGCATGCGTTCCATCAGATCCTCGACCAGCGGCATGTGGCTGCCCGAGAGGATCGAGAGGCCGACCACATGCGCCTCATCCTCCAGGGCGGCGGCGACGATCTGCTCGGGCGTCAGGCGGATGCCTTCGTAGCGGATGTCCATGCCGCAATCGCGGGCGCGGCAGGCGATCTGCTCGGCGCCGTTGGAATGGCCATCCAGCCCCGGCTTGCCCACGAGGAATTTCAGGCGGCGGCCAAGGCGGTCCGAGACCGCATTCACGGCGTCGCGGATGTGATCCAGACCTTCAGTCCGGTTCGAGGGGCTGGCGGATACGCCGGTCGGCCCGCGATATTCGCCATGGACCGCGCGCATCTGGGCGGCCCATTCGCCGGTGGTGACGCCCGCGCGCGCGCAGGCGATGGAGGGTTCCATCACGTTGCGCCCCTCGGCGGCGGCGGCGCGCAGGGCGGCAAGGGTGGATTTGACAGCGGCCTCGTCGCGGGCGCCGCGCCAGTCATTGAGGCGGGCGATCTGTTCGGCCTCGACCGCCGGATCGACGGTCATGATGCCGCCATCCTCGGTTTGCAGCGGCGACGGCTCTCCTTCCTGCCAGCGGTTGACGCCGACGACGATGGTCTCGTTGCGCTCGATCCGGCCAAGGCGGTCGGCGTTCGAATCGACAAGTCGGGATTTCATGTAGGCGATGGCCGATACCGCGCCACCCATGGAATCGAGATTGGCCAGTTCGTGCCGCGCGCCATCCTTGAGCGCCTCGACCTTGGCATCCACCGCCGGATTGCCATCAAAGAGGTCATCGAATTCCAGAAGGTCGGTTTCATAGGCGAGGATCTGTTGCATGCGCATCGACCATTGCTGATCCCAGGGGCGCGGCAGGCCCAACGCCTCGTTCCAGGCGGGCAGTTGCACCGCGCGGGCGCGGGCGCGTTTCGAGAGGGTGACGGCCAGCATTTCAATCAGGATGCGGTAGACGTTGTTTTCCGGTTGCTGTTCCGTCAGGCCAAGGGAATTGACCTGCACGCCGTAGCGGAAGCGGCGGTATTTGGCGTCTGCGATGCCGTAACGCTGTTCGAGGATTTCATCCCAGAGATCGACAAAGGCGCGCATCTTGCACATTTCGGTGACGAAGCGGATGCCCGCGTTGACGAAGAAGGAAATCCGCGACGCCAGCGCCGGGAAATCGGCAGCGGGCACGCGGGGGCGCAATTCGTCGAGCACGGCAATGGCGGTGGCGAGCGCAAAGGCAAGCTCTTGTTCCGGTGTCGCGCCCGCCTCTTGCAGGTGATAGGAACAGACGTTCATCGGGTTCCATTTGGGAACGTGGGTGTAGCAGTATTCCGCCACGTCGCCGATCATCTTGAGCGAGGGCGCCGGCGGGCAGATATAGGTGCCGCGGCTGAGATATTCCTTGATGAGGTCGTTTTGCACCGTGCCTTGCAGGGCGGTCACATCGGCGCCCTGTTCCTCGGCCACGGCGATATAGAGCGCCAAGAGCCAGGGGGCGGTGGCGTTGATCGTCATCGAGGTGTTCATCTGGTCGAGGGGGATATCCGCGAAAAGCGTGCGCATGTCGCCCAGATGGCACACGGGCACGCCGACCTTGCCCACCTCGCCTTTGCTGAGGATATGGTCGCTGTCATAACCGGTCTGCGTCGGCAGGTCGAAGGCCACCGACAGGCCGGTTTGCCCCTTGGCGAGGTTGGCGCGGTAGAGCGCGTTTGATTTCGCGGCGGTGGAATGGCCCGCATAGGTGCGGATCAACCAGGGCCTGTCTTTCTGCGGCTGCGACATGGGGGCCTCGTGAATCAGTGAGCGCAATTTTGTTACGTTTTGCCGGAGGGTATAGGCAAGAAGGTTGCGCTGTCAATTCGCTGCGTTGCGGCGATGGCGGGTGCCGCAGCGCAATGACGAGGCCATATGCGGCCGGTCAGATCATCCCGAGTGCCTGCTTGTACATCTCCAGCACGGCCTCTTCCTCGGCGATGTCGTCCTTGTCGCGCTTGCGCAGCGCGATTACCTTGCGCATCACCCTGGTGTCATAACCGCGCGCCTTGGCCTCGGCCATCACCTCTTTCTGCTGGTCGGCGATATCCTTCTTCTCGGCTTCGAGACGTTCGAACCGTTCGATGAACTGGCGCAATTCGTCGGCGGTGACGTGATAGCTGGTGTCGGATGTCATGTCGTTCATTGGATGCCTCCGCTCGGGTCAGGGCGCAGACCTATCGCCGCCGCGTCGCGCGCGCAAGCGCCAAGCGGGCCTTGCGCGGGACGCCGCTTTGGCCTAGGCGACCGGCAGGTCAGAAAGGAGAGGCATCATGGAAATGCTGGTCTGGGCAGGGGCGCTCGTGTCGCTCGGCGGTCTCGCGGGTCTGGTGTGGTGCATCCTCAAGGTCTGGCGGGCGCGCCGCGCCGGGCTCTCGGATGAAGAGTTGCGCGCGGCGGTGCGGGCTGTCGTGCCGCTCAACATGGGGGCGTTGTTCCTTTCGGTGATCGGGCTGATGATGGTGGTGGTGGGGGTCATGCTGGGCTGATTCCAGCCGCCCGTCGCCCGAAATAGCCAAGCCCCTCCTTGATCCTGGACAGCAAGACAGGGTGCGGCGACCACAGCGGCGAGGAAATCGGTGCGAGTGCCTTCATATCCTTGAGCACCGCCATCAGCCCGCGCTCATCCGCCTGAAAAAGCGGCCCGCCAGCAGCGCGCGCCTGTCCGCGCGCACGCACGGCCACCACGTCGAGATCGCCCGGACGCAGCACTGCGCCCGCCGCCATCAGCCGCTCGGCGGCGTTGACGAGCGCGGCGTGAAGGGCGCGCTCGGGGGGGACGCCGCCGGGCAGGGGGGCCGTGGCGGTCGCGCGTGGCATGCGCGGGCCCTCGGGCGGATGATCGTAAAAGCCACGCCCCGCCGCGCGCCCCACCGCCCCGCGTGTGAGCCGTTCGGCCAGCGGGCTGTCAGCGGCAGGGGCGGGTAGGCCGAGATGCGGAGCAAGCGCCGCGAGGCGCGTTTGCGCAGCGGCGAGGCCCTCGTGATCCATGGCAAGGCAGGGGCCGTTGGCAAAACCGAGGGCCTGTGCCCCGGCGTCAATCGCGGCCGCGTTCAGGCCCGCGCGCAGCAGTTCAAGTGCGGCAAGGTCCAGCGCGCCGTGCAGCACATGGCCCAGGCCAGGCCCCGCCGCGGGCAGCGCCGCGCGCACATAGCCCAGCCCGGCCGCCGACAGAAGCCGCGCAAGCCCGGCCACATCGGCCGCCGGAACGCCCGGTGCCACACCGATTTCGGCAAAGCGGGTCGCTTGCGTATAGCGCAGCCATAGCCCGTTCGGCCCGAACCCCGCGCCCGTGTCGAGCCGCAACCGCGCGGGGCCGTCGGAATAGGGCGTGCCCGCCTCGATCCAGAGATCGGCCCAGCCGTCGCCCGGTCCCTCGTCGGGGACGCGGCGCAAGGCGCAGCCTGCCGCGTCCAGCCGCGCCGCCAGATCGCCGGGCAGCGGGCCGGTCAGCGCGATCAGGCGAAGATCGCGGGGGCCTGGCTGATGCATTTCGGGCAGCACGCGCGCCCGCGCCTCGGCCAGGTGGATATGGCGCAGCGCCCGCGCGCTCCGGCTTTGCGTGCGCTCCTCGAACAGCACGTCTTCGAGATCGAGCCCTTGCGGCAGTGGCAGAAGCTGCGCCGCCTCGACCGCGCGCAGGATATCAGCGGCGGCGCTGTCGGCCGTGCCGATCTGTTTGCGCATGGCGGCAATGGATTTCTGATAGCCTGCCGGGTCCGAGAACCCGAGCAAGGGTGCGGGCTGCGCCGCGCCGGAGGCGAGACGGGCGGCAAGCGCCACCGCCGCGCCCTCGGTATCCTGCGCCACGAGGGCATGGAAAAGCGGGCGTAGCCGCGCCTCGGTCGCGCGCAGCGGGCGGCCCGAGAGCATGAGTTCGAGTGCGGTTTGCGCGCCGACAAGGCGCGGCAGCCGCTGCGTCACCCCGGCGCCGGGCATCATCCCGAAGCTGATCTCGGGCAGCCCGAGGCGGGTGGCCTCATGGGCGACGCGGGCATGGGCGGCGAGGGCCAGCGCCAGCCCCGCGCCGAGCACATTGCCATGCAGGGCCGCAACCACCGGTTTGGGGCAGTCCGCCACCGCGCGGCAGAGATCCGACGGTGACGGAGCGACCGGTGCGGCATCGTATTCGGCGAGCTCGATCCCGGAGCAGAACCCGTCTCTTGCGCCCGCAATCACGATGGCCCGGCAGTCATCCCGCGACGCGATGTGTCCCAGCGCGCGCATGAGGTCGGCGCGCAAGACAGGGGCGAACGCCCTGGCCGCCGTTCGGTCAAGCCGCAGAATGACGACCCCGTCGCGCGCTTCGCTCTTGATGTTGGCGCTCACCGTTTCAACCCCTGAACCGATCATGGGTCAATTACTACGGCTTATCAGCCAGCGTGCAAGCGCGGCGATGTCTGGTCTTCAGACCGGCATGTTGTCGAATTCGGCCTCGATCGCCTCGCTGAGCAGGGTGTCGTGCAGCGACTTGATCCGGGGGGGCACGGCGTGGCCCTCGTTGCGCAAGCTGAAGATGACATGGCGCAGCTGCGGTTCCAGCTTGTAGCGTTTGTCCGGCGCGGCCGCCCCGATGAGGGTCTGAAGTCGGTCCAGTTCCGTGTTCAGATTGGTCATGGCAGTCCTCCCAGGCTGTGATTAACCATACCGTCTTGTGGCCTTGATCGGAATGACTATCGCGTGTGCGCGACAAAACTGTGAACGATGTCACGAATTTTGGGCAGCACACCGCCGACAGAGCGGGGTTTCGGGCAGGACTTCAAGCCGCTCCACCGAAATCTGCTCTTCGCATTGGGTGCAGATTCCGTAGCGCCCCTTGCGAATCCGGTCGAGGGCGGCACGGATGCGCGCAATCTCGGCCTCGCCTGCCTGACCCAGACGCTCCAGCACCTCATCGCCTTCACGTTCGACGGCCGCCTCTTCCCAATCGCTCGGGCGGGGACTGTCGAGTTCTGCCTCGATGGCATGCAGGCGCGAATCGAGCTGTTGCAGCCGACGCATCAGGGTAGCGTGGTAGGTTGCGGTGTCGTGCATCGTCGTCCTCCTTTGACAGAAAGAGTGCCATGGCTGCCTTTTGCGCACCTTGACCCATGTCAATCGCTGGTCTCGAATAGCGGCCGGGTCTTTTCCGGCGAGGGCGGCTCCGGGCCGGCAGAGCCCTCGTCTGCCTCTGCGACATGGCCCGCAAGCCGGAGCGCGCGCCAGCCCTCGCGCTGTCCAAGCCTGCCCTCGGCCGCGACAAGCCCGCCCGCGGCCACAAGCTCGGACCTGGCCAGGCAGTCGCGCGGCAGGCCGAGATGATCCCCCGGCCGAAGCGTCATGGCCTCGCGCAGGGGCAGGCTGATCCGGGCGATGACCGCATCGAGCACAACCGGTGCCGAGAGTGCCACCGAAGCGATGTCGCGCGTGGTGTCCGCGCGCCGCTGCGGCATGACCGCTCCGGATCGGGGCGGGATCGGGGCCGGCGCAGGCGGCAGAAGCAGGTCAAGACGCCCCGTGCGCTTGCCTGGGCCGAGGTCGATGGTCAGGCGGAAGAAGTCGAATTCGGAGGCGGGCAAAAGCAGGCCAAGCGCGCGCGCATCCTCGACCCGGTCGCCGAAGCGAAAGCCGCGGGGCGCGTGATGGGCGTGACCCGCTGCCATCTCGGTGTCGAATCCGGCGAGCAGGGCATCGACAAGCGGCGCCACCATCGCGGCATCGGTGCGGGTGGCGGGCCGTTCCCGCAGCGCCCCGGGCAGAACCTGGCCGATGGTCTGCACCTCGATCAGACCGGTCATCAGCGCGATGTCGAGCCGCAGCGCGCCGCGCGCCCCACGCGCCCCGTCGAGCAGCATGAACAATCCCTCAGACCCGAGAGCGTCGTCGAGTTCGCCGGTCTCGATCCGGCGCTGTTCGACGGTGGCCACGATCAGCGCAAGTCCGAACAGCGTGTCGGCGGCGCGCGCAAGCGACAGGCGCAGCGCCTTGACCGGAGACATCACGCGCGGGTCGCTGCCTTCACGCGCGGCGCGGGTCTTGCGCCGGAGAACCGATGCCTTGTCATGCGCTGTCATGTTCGGGGCCGTCCACATTCTGTGCTGCTGTCCTGAACACTAGGCGCGACGCATTACCAATTCGTTTACGCGTATCTCACGCGGCGGCCATCCGTCCCGGGGCCAGCGGCAGTGTCACCCGGAATGCCGCCCCCTCCTGTCCCGGCAGATAGGAGATGTCGCCGCCAAGACGTTCCATGATCTCGCGGCAGATCGCGAGGCCAAGCCCGGCACCGCTGGCCTTGGTCTGGCCGATGCGCGAGAACTTTTCGAAGATCACCGCGTGTTTGTCGGTGGGGATGCCGCTGCCATTGTCCACGAAATCCACAACAAGCTGTCCATCCGAGATGGTGGCGCGAATGGTGAGGACCGCCGGTTTTGCGTCGCAATACTTGCGGGCATTGCTGATGAGGTTGATGAATACCTGCGCGAGTCGGTCGAGGTCGGTGGTAAGTTCCACCTGTTCGGAGGCGCGTGTGCGCCGGATGCGAAAGCCGTTGCCATCCCCGCCCGCCGCGCGCACCGAGCGGTCGAGCAGCGCCTTGAGCGTGCCGGTCTGGATGTTGAGTTCTACCTGACCGTTCTCGAGCACGCTGAGGTCGAGCAGATCGTCGAGCAGCCGTGTCAGGCGCACCGTTTCGTCATGGATGATCGCGGCATACTTGTTCTGCTCCTCCGGTGTCAGATCCTGCGTGTCGCGCAGGATCTCGGAAAATGCCCGGATCGAGGTCATGGGCGTGCGCAGTTCGTGGCTGATCTGGCTGAGAAAGCCGTCCTTCTGCACCGAGATCTGCGTCAGCGTCTCGTTGGCCTGCCGCAGTTGGCGCGCGGTGCGGGCAAGTTCCTGGCTTTTGGCCTCGAGCTGGCTGGAATACTCCATGATCTGCGCGGTTTCGTCGGCCACCGCCATGAGATCTTCGACCGAGACCGCCGCGCCACCCACGATCTGACCGACCATCGCGTGCGCCGTGGCCGCACCCACCGATCCCGCCAGCGCGCGTTCCAGTTCCTGGAGGAAATCCGGGCTTGGCTCGGGCAGGTAGCCTGCCACCCCCTGCCTTTGTGCCGCGGCGGAAAACAGGGTCTGCGCCTCGCGCGCACCCATGATGCGCTGCGCCATGATCAGCAGATCCTCGCTCTGCGCCATGCCGCCGGACCAGCCGCCCGGCGTGCCCGGATTATCCAGGGAATTGACGAATTGCGCCCCTTGAAGCCGTTCGAGAGGGCGCGGAAAACTCAGGAGCGACCCGAGGATGAAAGCCGAGATATTGAGCAGCATCGACCACATCAGCGCGTGAATCACCGGGTCCATGCCCTCGGCCCCGAAAAGAGCGCGCGGGCGCAGCCAGCTTTGCCCCCAAAGCCCGTGATCGAACACCGTTTGCGGCAGGATCGCCGAAGGGCCGAAGCTGGGCAGGAACAGGCAATAGAGCCAGACCGCCGCGCCCAGCACCAGCCCCGCAAGCGCGCCCGTGCGTGTCGCGCCGCGCCAGAACAGCCCGCCCATCAGCGCGGGCAGGAATTGCGCCACGCCGACAAAGGCGATGAGACCGATCGCCGCCAGCGCCGTGCCGCCGCCCGACAGCCGGAAATAAACATAGCCGAGGAACAGAACCCCCGCGATGCTGAGCCGCCGCGCCATCAGCGCCACGGTGCGCACATCGCCCGAGACCACCGCCGCCATGCCCGAATAATGCAGCCAGAGCGGCATCACCACATGGTTTGAGACCATCGTCGAGAGCGCGATGGCGGCCACGATCACCATCGAGGTGGCGCTGGAAAACCCGCCGAGGAACGACAGGATCGCCAGCCCGTCGCGCCCCTCCATCAGCGGCAAGGTCAGCACGAAAAGGTCCGGGTTGGCCCCGTTCGGCATCATGTCGAGCCCCACCACCGCGATCGGCACCACGAAAAGGCTCATCAGCATCAGATAGGTGGGAAAGGCCCAGGCGGCGGTGCGCAGGTGTTCGTCCGCCTCGTTTTCGACCACGAGAACCTGAAACATGCGCGGCAGCGTCAGAAAGGCCATGGCCGACAGGAGCGTGAGGCCGACCCATCGGCTGCCGGAGACATCGAAGCGGGCAATGGGGGAGGTCTCGATCCGGTCGAGCGTCGGCCCGATCCCGCCCGACAGCCCCCAGACGACAAACACACCGACCGCCAGCAGGGCAAAGAGCTTGACCACCGCCTCGAGCGCGATGGCCATGACCACGCCGTGGTGGCGCTCGTTGGCATCGAGATTGCGCGTGCCGAACAGAATGGTGAAGAGGGCCAGCCCGACCGCGACCCAGAGCGCGGTGGACTGCATGTCGGGAAGCGTCGTCGCCTCGGGGTCGGTCGCGGCGAAGGCGGCAAAGGAGAGCGTGACCGATTGCAGTTGCAGCGCGATATAGGGTGTGGTGGCCACGACCGCGAGAACCGTCACCAGCACAGCGAGCAGGTTCGACTTGCCGTAGCGCGAGGATATGAGGTCGGCGATGGAGGTGATGCGCTGGCTGCGCCCGACCCGCACCAGCCGCCTCAGCGTCCACCACCAGCCGACCATGACGAGGGTGGGTCCAAGGTAGATCGTGACGAATTCGAGACCCGAGCGCGCGGCGAAACCAACCGCGCCGTAAAACGTCCAGGCGGTGCAGTAGATCGACAGTGACAGCGTGTAGACGACCGAGGAGCGGAGCCAGCTTCCCCGTCCGAGTCGCGCCGCGCGATCCGCTGCGAAGGCCACGGCGAACAGCAGCACCACATAGAGAAGGCATACAAGGATCAGCAGGTTGAGAACCGTCATTCTTCGGCTGCTCCGTCGTCCCTGGCGATCCAGTCCTCGCGATCGCTCTCGTCAAGGCGCAGGTGGCGCGAGACGATTGCGGAGGCGAGGATCAGCACCATCCAGAGCCCGAAGATGTAGATCAGGGCCTGCACGGTGCCGCCCGACACAGGGGAGCCTTTCCACAGCAGGGGCAGACAGATCAGCACCCCGCCGATGAGCGGCAGCACCCGTGCGGCATCCGCCAGGCGGCGGCGGCGATAGCTGCGCCGGGCGAGAAAAAGCGGGGTGCGTTCGGGACTCATGCCTCGACAAGCGCGCGCACGGCGGCAAGCACATCCGCGTTGGAAAAGGGCTTGGTCATGTAGCGGTTGGCGCCGGCGCGCTCGGCCATCTCGCGGTCACGGGTCTGACCGCGCGCGGTCAGCATCAGCACGGGTGTTTCGGCGAAATCCGCATCCTCGCGGATTTCGCCGAGGATGTCATAGCCGCTCTTGCCCGGCAGCATCACGTCGAGAATGATCAGGTCGGGCGCGCGGCGGCGGACGGCCTCCATGGCGTCATGGCCGTTGGCATGGGTTTTGACCTCCCAGCCGTCGCGAGACAGGATGAAGCTGATCGCCTCGATGATATTGGGCTCGTCCTCGATCAACAGAACCTTCTTGCCCATACACCGGCCTCCCCTCTTTGGCAGGCGCGCCGCGCGCCTGCGTTCACTATTCTCCGATCCCGCCCGTCCTGTCAAAATCCCTCTGACAGGATGGACGGCTCTCGTCGCGCTTCGCAATTCCCAAGCGGGCAGATCCGGCAGCTGACCCCGAGCGCCCGCACCGCCCCCGCCGCCTCGCCCGGATCGGGGCGCAAGAGCATATGTGCCTGCATCGGCGCGGGGCGGTCAAAATCGCCCGGTCCCGAGGGCGCCGCGACCGCAAGCGCCTGCACCGTCTCGGCCCCGCGCCCGGCCTGCCGCACCCGCGTGCGCAGCGGCGCCATCGGCTGCGCCATGGCCTGATAGAGCGGCCAGAGCGCGCAGGCCCCGGTCAGCCGTGGAATGGCAAAACCGTTGATCGGCTTTCGGAAAATCAGCGTGCCAGAGGCATCGCAGATCACCAGCCCGACCGGGCCCACCATGTCTTCGGGCAGCGCGGCGAGGCGGCGGAAGATGCGCGCCAATCCCGCGCCGGTCGCCTCGGCCAGCCGGTCGGGTTCCGGCCCGAGCCGGTCGATCTGAGCCTGAAACCTGCGAAGGGGCAGGGTGCGTGCATCGTCGAGATAACGGGAAAGAACGGTTTCGAGCAGCGCCTGAGCCGGGGCCGAAAGGCCATTCTGCGCCTTCGCCGCGACCAGCCGCGCGATATCCTCGGGCTGCGCGCCCTCGACCTCAAGCTCGGAAAAGTGATAGCCGCGTGCTGCCAGCACCGCGTGCATCTCGTCTTGCGGCGAGGTGAGGTCTGCATCGCGATCGGGGGCTGCCTCGAGATAGCGCACCAGCGCCTGTGCGCCCTCGGTCAGGCGCGCGGCATCTTCGTTCATGTTGCGGTGAAATCGTGCCTGCCATTCGGGTTCGAGCGCCTCGGTCTCGATCAGGATCGACGAGGTGGCACGGATCGCCGTGACCGCCGAGATCACCTCGTGCAGCGAATCCGCCAGGAATGGATCATGCGCCAGCCGGTCGGTCAGGGTGTCTATGGTGCGCTCCAGCGTTTCGGTGCGCCGGTGCAGATCGACCACAAGCCCTGCCCAGCCGGGAAAGCGCCCGGCGAACTCCTCGATCCGGTCGCGCTCGGCCTCGTTTGATTCGCCCGCGGCCTCGCGCAGCGCGCTCACCACCGCCGCCTCTGCCCCCTCGATCAGGCGCGACGGCTCGACCTCCAGCGCCTCGGCCAGCTTCAGCAGGGTCTTGCCGCCGATCCGGCGGCGATTGTGCTCGATCAGGTTGAGATAGGAAGGCGAGATCCCCGCTTGCCGCGCGAGATCGCTCTGGCGTATGCCGCTGAGCACGCGCCGTTCGCGGATCCGGGTGCCGATCATGAGCCGTTCGGGCATCAGGAGTCTCGCTTGTCAGGGTGCGCGTGAGGGTGCCAATTTTTTTACAGCATGGCCGCGCCACTTGTCTATTCTTTTACATCATGTCGCTCCGCCGACGGTGACGGTTCATGGCCGGGGGGGGCTGCCGCCCTTCTGGCGGTGCGAATCGGCATTTACCACGCGCAGGTTCCCTGCTTGACTGCGCGCCATGGGACGTGTTGTCGAAATGCCCCTCTGGGCGCTGGTCGTGCTGGTGGGGTTTGCGGGCGTCACCTTTGCCTCGCATTTCCTGTTCCCCTCGGTGCGGTGGTTCTTTCGCCGCAGGCTGGAGCGGGCGGTGGCACGGCTCAACGAGCGGCTCGAACGCCCGATCCAGCCGTTCAAGCTGGCGCGTCGCTATGACATGATCCAGCGGCTGATCTATGATCCGTCGGTGCTGCGCGCGGTGACCGAGCACGCCCGCGCCGAGGGCATACCCGAGAACGTGGCTTTCGAGCGTGCCCGCCGCTATGCGCGCGAGATTGTCCCGAGTTTCAGCGCGAACCTCTATTTCGGTTTTGCCATTCGTGTGGCGAAGGTGTTGAGCCAATCGCTCTACCGGGTCCGGCTGGGGCATTTCGACGAGACGGCGTTTCGCAGGATCGATCCCGAGGCGACGATTGTGTTCGTCATGAATCACCGCTCCAACATGGATTATGTGCTGGTGACCTGGCTGGCCGCCGAACGCTCGGCGCTGTCTTATGCGGTGGGCGAATGGGCGCGGGTCTGGCCGCTCAGCCGGATGATCCGGGCGATGGGGGCCTATTTCATCCGCCGCCGCTCTCGCGGGGAGCTTTATCGGCGGGTGCTGGCGCGGTATGTCGGCATGGCGACCGACGGTGGTGTGACGCAGGCGATGTTTCCCGAGGGGGGGCTGAGCCTCGATGGCGGCTTGCAGCCGCTCAAGCTGGGGCTGCTCAAGTATATTGTCGAGGAGCGCAGCCCCGACGGGCGTGATGTGGTCTTTGTGCCGGTCGCGCTGAATTATGACAGGGTGTTCGAGGACCGGCTTCTGGTCGCGGCGGGGGAATCGGGCGGGCGGCGCTTTCCGGCGCGGATATCGGTGATCGCGGGGTTCGTGCTGGGGCAGGTCTGGCTGCTGCTGCGGGGACGCTATCATCGCCATGGCTATGCGGCGGTGAGTTTTGGCGCGCCACTCTCGCTGCGGGAGTTTCAGCGCAGCGAACCGATGAGCGAGGTCCGCGGGCTGGCGCGCGCGCTTATGGCGCGGATCGGGGCGGTGGTGCCGGTGCTGCCGGTGCCGCTGGTGGCGCGGGCGTTGACGGAGGCGGGTGGTGCGCTTGACCGCGAGACGCTGGAGGCACGCGTTGGCGCGATGATCGCGGTGCTGCCCCACGCCCATATCCACCTGCCACGCGACGATCTGGGCTATGCGGCGCGGTTCGGGCTACAGGTCTTGCGCAAGCGTGGCCTTGTGGAGGAGCACGACCGGCAAATGCGCATCGTCGTGGGGCAGGAGGCCATGGTGGCCTATTACGCCAGGTCCATCGCCCACCTTTTTGCGGCCGCAGCAAAGAATCGCTGATTTATTCTGCGGTTGCGGGGTCATAAAATTACAAAAATACCCGGCATACCTGTTGCATTATTACTCATCCACCAGTATTCCCATGATCAGAGCGCCGCGATTCTGCATTGCGGCAATGCGAACAGGAGACGGAGCATGGCCTTGGACACCAATACCGGCATCGCGCCATATGACGCGCCCGAAAAAGATCTTTATGAAATCGGCGAAATGCCCCCGCTCGGCCATGTGCCCAGGCAGATGTATGCCTGGGCGATCCGGCGCGAGCGCCACGGCGAGCCGGAAGTGTCGTTTCAGAAAGAGGTGGTCGATACCTGGGACATCGACAGCCATGAGGTTCTGGTTCTCGTGATGGCGGCCGGGGTCAACTATAATGGGGTCTGGGCGGGTCTGGGCCAGCCGATCAGCCCGTTTGACGTGCATGGGCAGGACTATCACATCGCCGGGTCGGATGCGGCGGGGATCGTGTGGAAGGTGGGCGACAAGGTCAAACGCTGGAAGGTGGGCGACGAGGTTGTGATCCATTGCAATCAGGATGATGGCGACGACGAGGAGTGCAACGGCGGCGATCCCATGTTCTCGCCCACGCAGCGGATCTGGGGCTATGAGACCGGCGACGGGTCATTCGCGCAGTTCACCCGCGTGCAGGCGCAGCAGCTCATGCCGCGGCCCAGGCATCTGACCTGGGAGGAAAGTGCCTGCTATACGCTGACGCTGGCCACCGCCTATCGCATGCTGTTCGGCCATGCGCCGCATGATCTCAAGCCCGGTCAGAATGTGCTGGTCTGGGGCGCGTCGGGCGGTCTTGGCTCTTATGCGATCCAGTTGGCGAATACGGCGGGGGCCAATGCGATTGGTGTCATCTCGGACGAGAGCAAGCGGCAATTCGTGATGGATCAGGGCGCCAAGGGCGTGATCAACCGCAAGGACTTCAACTGTTGGGGTCAACTGCCCAAGGTGAACACGCCCGAGTATAACGAGTGGCTGAAAGAGGCGCGCAAGTTCGGCAAGGCGATCTGGGACATCACCGGCAAGGGTGTGAATGTCGATATGGTGTTCGAGCATCCCGGCGAGGCGACATTTCCGGTGTCGTCGCTGGTGTGCAAGAAGGGCGGCATGGTGGTGATCTGTGCGGGCACCTCCGGGTTCAACTGCACCTTTGACGTGCGCTATATGTGGATGCATCAGAAGCGGTTGCAGGGCAGCCATTTCGCGCATCTCAAGCAGGCGGCGGCGGCCAACAAGCTGATGGTCGAGCGGCGGCTTGATCCCTGCATGTCCGAGGTTTTTTCCTGGGAAGATATCCCGCAGGCGCATACCAAGATGCTGCGCAACGAGCACAAGCCGGGAAATATGGCGGTGCTGGTGCAGGCGCCGCGCACCGGGCTGCGCACGGTCGAGGATGTGATCGAAGCCGGGCGGGGCTGAGCATCCCCGCCGGACAAGGCAAGGCCCGCGGACGGTGTCCCCGCGGGCCTTTTTTCATGTCGGTATCGCGGCGGCGGATCGTCAGAGCGCCAGATTGGGAATGATCTGCTTCTTGCGGCTCATGATGCCCGGCAGGACCACGGCATCGCCCGACACGGTTGCGCCAAAGCTCTTTTCCGCGACGGTCTTGACCAGATCGTTGGGGACCAGAAGCGTCGCCTCCTCGTTGAGGATGTCCACCACGAACAGCAGCACCTGATCGACACCGTCCTCGGCGGCGACCTGCGCCATGCTCTGCATCAGGCTGGCCTTGCGGTCGAGCACGATGGCGGGCGACGTGGTTTCCAGAACGCTCACGCGGAATTTCTTGCCGCCGACCTCGTATTCCTTGGAGTCCATGCGCAGCAATTCGGCGTCGGAAAAGGCCGACACGTCGGATTTGGCGGCGAACATCTCGGCGGCGTAATCGGGGATCGAGATGCCCAGATCGGCGGCGAGTTTCTCGGCCACGGCGCGGTCATGGGCGGTCGTGGTGGGCGAGCGGAATTCGAGCGTGTCCGACAGGATGCAGGTCAGCGCCGTGGCCTTGGCCCAGCCGGGCATTTTCGCCGCATCGTCGCCCATCAGGTCAAGCATGAGGGTCGCGGTGCAGGCCAGCGGGCGGATGGTGATGTCGATGGGGCCTTTGGTTTCCAGCCCGCCGACCAGCTTGTGATGGTCGATGATCGCGCACACATCCGCGCCGTTGATATTGGCGGGCAGTTCCGCCGGGTTGTTGGTATCGACGACGACACAGACCTGACCGTCCTCGACATCCGCAATGATGCGGGGCTTGGGCAGATCCCATTTGCGCAGAAGGAAGGCGGCCTCGGTGTTGGGTTCCCCCAGAAGCACGGCCTCGGCGCTCTGGCCCTTGATCTCGTTGAGATACCAGGCCCAGAGAATGGGCGAGCCGGTGGAATCGGTGTCGGGGGATTTATGGCCGAAAACAAGGGTGGTCATGGGTCTTTCCTGGCTGGTAGGGGTTTGCGCGCCTTATAGGGCGCGCGCGGGGGATTGTCACCTGCCAATGCTGCACTGCGGCAATCGGGCGTCGCGTGGTCAAGGCCCTTCGCCTGCTTTACCCGTGCTTCGCCATATGAAATCCGTCACCCTCGGACTTGATCCGAGGGTCTCTGGTGGCAAGAGATCCTCTGGTCAAGCCAGAGGATGACGGGGGCGCGGGAGAGGTGGTTCGATTTTTCCGGAAATGGGGTGTTGACAGAGGTCTTTGGTCTCCTTATTTGCCGAACGTTAGCACTCGCCGGGAGGGAGTGCTAATGGTCCCGAAGGGGCCATGAAAACAGAAACTTTGAGCCAAGGAGCCTCGAAGATGGCATTCAAACCGCTGCATGACCGCGTGCTCGTCCGTCGCGTTGAGAGCGAAGAAAAGACCAAGGGCGGCCTGATCATCCCCGACACCGCCAAGGAAAAGCCCAGCCAGGGCCAGGTTGTCGCCTGCGGCGAGGGCGCGCGCAAGGACAATGGCGAGCTCATTCCCATGGCCGTCAAGGCCGGTGACACCATCCTGTTCGGCAAGTGGTCGGGCACCGAGGTGACGGTCGATGGCGAAGAGCTGCTGATCATGAAGGAAAGCGATATCCTCGGGATCATCGAGGACGAGGCGGCGGCCAAGGCGGCCTGAGCCGTCCGACCGTTTCCCCAATCGCAAGACTAGACAAGATATCAGGAGAGTCAGAACATGGCTGCTAAAGACGTCCGTTTCGACAACGATGCTCGCTCGCGTATGCTGCGCGGCGTCAACATTCTGGCCGATGCCGTCAAGGTGACGCTCGGCCCCAAGGGCCGCAACGTGGTGCTCGACAAGAGCTTTGGATCGCCGCGCATCACCAAGGACGGTGTGAGCGTCGCCAAGGAAATCGAACTGGAAGACAAGTTCGAGAACATGGGCGCGCAGATGGTGAAAGAAGTCGCCAGCCGCACCAATGACGAGGCCGGCGACGGCACCACCACCGCGACCGTTCTGGCGCAGGCGATCGTGAAAGAGGGCCTCAAGGCCGTCACCGCCGGCATGAACCCGATGGACCTCAAGCGTGGCATCGATCTGGCCACCGCCAAGGTCGTCGAGCACATCAAGGGCGCCGCCCGCACCGTCGAGAACTCCGACGAAGTGGCGCAGGTCGGCACCATCTCGGCCAATGGCGAGGTCGAAATCGGCCGCTTCATCGCCGATGCGATGCAGAAGGTCGGCAACGAGGGTGTGATCACCGTCGAGGAGAACAAGGGCCTGGCGACCGAGGTTGAGGTGGTCGAGGGGATGCAGTTCGACCGCGGCTACCTGTCGCCCTATTTCGTCACAAATGCCGACAAGATGATTGCCGACCTCGATGACGTGCTGATCCTGCTGCACGAGAAGAAACTCTCGTCGCTTCAGCCGATGGTGCCGCTGCTCGAATCCGTGATCCAGTCGCAAAAGCCGCTTCTGATCATCGCCGAGGACGTGGAAGGCGAGGCGCTCGCCACGCTCGTCGTGAACAAGCTGCGTGGCGGCCTCAAGATCGCCGCCGTCAAGGCGCCCGGCTTTGGCGACCGTCGCAAGGCCATGCTTCAGGACATCGCCATCCTGACCGGCGGCCAGGTGATTTCGGAAGATCTTGGCATGAAGCTTGAGAATGTCACCATCGACATGCTCGGCCGCGCCAAGAAGGTGTCGATCACCAAGGACGAGACCACCATCGTCGATGGGGCGGGCGACAAGGCCGAGATCGAGGCCCGCGTGACGCAGATCCGTCAGCAGATCGAGGACACTACCTCGGACTATGACCGCGAGAAGCTTCAGGAGCGTGTTGCCAAGCTGGCCGGTGGCGTCGCCGTCATCCGCGTGGGCGGCATGACCGAAACCGAGGTGAAGGAGCGCAAGGATCGCGTCGATGACGCGCTCAACGCGACCCGCGCCGCCGTGCAGGAAGGCATCGTCGTGGGTGGCGGCGTGGCGCTCGTGCAGGGGGCCAAGGCGCTTGCCGGTCTGACCGGGATCAATTCGGACCAGAACCGCGGCATCGAGATCGTGCGCCTCGCGCTTGAGTCGCCGCTGCGCCAGATCGCCGAGAACGCCGGTGTGGATGGCTCGGTCGTCGCGGGCAAGGTGCGCGAGAGCGATGATCCGAAGTTCGGCTATAACGCCCAGACCGAGGAATATGGCGACATGTTCAAGTTCGGCGTGATCGACCCGGCGAAGGTCGTGCGCACCGCGCTTGAGGATGCGTCCTCGATCGCCGGTCTGCTGATCACCACCGAGGCGATGATTGCCGACAAGCCGCAGAAAGAGAACGCTGGCGGTGGCGGGATGCCCGACATGGGCGGCATGGGCGGCATGATGTAAGCCACCCCACCCGTCAGGGAAACCGGAAAGGGCCGCGCGTGCGCGGCCCTTTTTCTTGTCGTGACGGTGATCGCGTGCCCGCTGACTTGTCCAGGGTGCGCCGCCCCTGTTCAGAGACAAGACCGCGGAGCATTTACAGCCCAATGCCCCGCGCTAGCGCCGTCCCTCGCGCAGCCAGCCGCCGATGATGAACCCCGCGGCCAGCAGCAGCACGAGCCACGGCGGCAAAAGCGCCATCTGGCGCACGCTTGCGGTCTCAAAGGCGCCGCGCGGGGTGAGGCCGATCCAGCCGCGCCCGGCGGCGGGGCGACCCTCGCGCACGTCGCGGATGGCGGGCAGCCCGCCTTCGAGCGCCAGCGTGCCGCCATTGGTGGCGGCGATCACCGGGGCGAGGATCGTATCGGTTGCCAGCGTGCGCTCGAACTCGACCGGGGCAGCGGGACCAAGGCCGATCACCGTTTCCTGATCGCCGTTCTCGAGCCGGTAGAGGCCGATCTCGGCGCCTTGATAAAGGGTCTCGAATCGGCCTGGCGAGACCTCCTCCAAGGGTCGCGTCCCGACCTCGCCCGAGGGTGTGGTGATCGTCACATTGGGCACCTCGCCCGAGAGCGAGCGGCGGATGATGCGCATTTCCTGACCCGTGGCCTCGGCCCAGAGCGCCTCTTCCTCAAGCTCGGGTTCCTTCATCATCCAGTGGGCGAGGCGGCGCAGCAATTCGAGCTGCGGGCCGCCGCCCTCATAGCCGCGCCCCCAGAGCCAGGCGTGATCCGACGTGAGCAGAGCCACGCGGCCCTTGCCCACACGGTCGAGCAGCAGAAGCGGGCGGTCGCCCGCGCCCGACATGACCACATCGCCGGTGCCGGTCGGCTCGACCTCGATCTGGCGCAGCCAGCGGCCCCACTCGCCGCCGAATGCCTCCTCCAGCCCCGCCGTGACCGGATGCCGTCGCCCCAGATCGGTAACGCGCGGGCGATAGCCCTCTTCGAGCACGCGCGCGGTGGGGCGGGCTGGAACCATCGCCTCGAACGGGCCGCGATAGATGCTTTCCGCCCCGGCGAAATCGGGACCGGCGGCCAGAAGCACCGCGCCCCCCCCCTCGACATACTGGCGCACGTTCTCAAGGTAGATCGTCGGCAGGATGCCCCGGCGGCGGTAGCGGTCGAAGATGATCAGGTCGAACTCGTCCACCTTGTCGAGGAACAATTCGCGCGTCGGAAAGGCGATGAGCGACAGTTCCCGCACCGGCACGCCATCCTGTTTCTCGGGGGGGCGCAGGATCGTGAAATGCACAAGGTCAACGGAACTGTCGGATTTCAGCAGGTTGCGCCATGTGCGCGTGCCTGCGTGGGGCTGGCCCGAGACAAGCAGCACGCGCAGCCGGTCGCGCACGCCGTTGATCTGCACCAGCGCGGTGTTGTTGCGGTCGGTCAGCTCGCCCTCGGCGGTGGGGGTGGAGAATTGCAGCACGTTGCGCCCGCCGCGCGGCAGCGTGAGGGGCAGCGTCATCGGGTGCCCGAGCGGCACCTCGAAGCGCCTGGGTTCGGCCCCGTCCACGGCGATGTCGAGCGGCACCGAGATGACGCCCTCGGGTGCGGCCCCGTCATCGGTGATGGTGAGGGTCAGGCGCACCTCCTCGCCCAGAATGGCGAAGGCGGGGGCGTTGTCGATGCGCAACCGCCGATCCCAGTCGCCCGCGCGGCCCGTATGCAGCAGGTGCAGCGGCGCGGGCAGGTCGGGCGTGGCCTCGATGTCATGGATCTGTCCGTCCGAAAGCAGGATGGCGCCCGCGATGCGCCCGCGCGGCAATTCGGCCATGGCCTCGGCGAGCGCGCTCATGACGCGCGAACCGCCATTCTCGGGCGCGTCGCCCACGGTGACGCGCCGGACCTCGGTATTCTCGCGCGCGGCAAGGCGCGCGGCGAGCGCCTCGGCTGCGGTATCGGTGTCCTCGGTGCGCGTGGCGAGGGTCTGGCTTGCGCTGCGGTCCTCGACCAGCAGCACGATATCCGAAAGCGGTGTGCGTTCCTCCTGACGGAAGGCGGGGCCGGACAGTGCGCCGATCAGCACCACGGCGGCCAGTGCCCGCAGCGCCCAGCCCGCCAGCCCGCGCCAGACGGCAAGCGCCAGACCGGCGAGTGCGCCCGCGCCGAGCGCGGCAATGAGCCAGACGGGAAGGAGGGGATCGAACACCACGGTGCCGGTCATTGGCCCAGCCTTTCCAGAAGCGCGGGCACATGGACCTGATCGGATTTATAGTTGCCGGTCAGCACATGCATCACCAGATTGACGCCGAAGCGGAAGGCCAGTTCGCGCTGCCGCTCTCCGGCATAGCCGCGCCCCACCGGAAACATCGGATCGCCGCGGTCGTTGATGGCCCAGGCGGCGGCCCAGTCATTGCCGCCGATCACCACCGGCGTCACCCCGTCATTGAGGTTGCGAAACGGCATCCCCTCGATCTGTTCGGCATCGGGGGGGGCTGCCTCGACCCAGACGGCGCGGCCCATATGACGGCCCGGAAAATCGCCGAGCAGGTAGAAGGTGCGGGTCAGCACATGATCCTCGGGCACGGGTTCCAGGGGTGGAATGTCAAGCGGTGCTGCCAGCCGTTGCAGCCGTGCACCATTGGGAGAGGCCGCGCCGAAGCCTGCGATATCGGCGTCGCGCGTGTCGAAAAGGATCATGCCGCCGGAGCGCAGATAGGCGTTGAGGCGGGCATAGCTCTGGGCCGAGGGAAGCGGTTGATTGGCGGTCACGGGCCAGTAGAGCATGGGGAAAAAGGCCAGTTCGTCGCGTTCGAGATCGACGCCGATCGGCTCTGCGGGTTCGACCGAGGTGCGGAAGCGCAGCACGCGCCCGAGGCCGCGAAGCCCCGCGCGGGCGGTATCGTCCACCGCGCGGTCGCCGGTCAGCACATGGGCAAGGACAACCTCGGCTGTTGCCTCCAGGGCGCGGGTGTCGTTCTGCGCGCGGGAGTCGTGGGGCAAGGCAAGGGCGAACGCGACAAGCGCGGTTACGCCTGCGCGCCAGAGCCGACCCGAAAGTGCGAGCGCGGCGAGGATATCGGCCGTCATGAGCAACAGCGCCGTGGCCAGAAGCCAGCCACCGAGCGGGGTTTCGGGCGCCCGTTCCAGCCCCTCGACAGGAATGCGCGCGGGCCATGTGGCGGGGGCAAGCGCGCTGTCGGGGGCGATCACGTTGCGCGCCACGCGCCGTTCCGGCCCGTCGTAAAGCCCCGGCAAGAGGTCAGGGCCAAGGGCCGCGTCCAGCAGACGCTCGCCCGGCACACCCGCGCGGGTGCCTGCCTCGGTCATGCGGCCAAAGCCGTCGAGCACATGCACCGGCTGCCATGTGGTGCCCGCCAGTTCGGCGGTATCGGGCGGCGCATTCACAGAGGAAATCGCCAGCCGTTCCAGCATCTGCACGAATAGGCCCGAAAGCGGCAGCGAGGACCATTCGGCATTGGCGGTGACGTGAAAGAGCACGACCTGACCCGAACCGATGCGTTTACGCGTGACCAGCGGCGTGCCGTCGGTCAGTTGCGCGATGACACGCTCGGCGAGGGTGGGATCGGGCTGTGCCATGACCTGTGCGTTCACGGCCACATCGGCGGGAATGGCGAGGCCCTGAAACGGGCTGCCCTCGGGGAAAGGGGCGAGGGATTTGGGTTCTCCCCAACTCATCGCGCCGCCCACGGTGCGCCCGCCCGCGCGCAGGCGCACCGGCATGAGCGCGTGCTCGTCGCGGCGCGACACATCGCTTGCGGCAAGGCGCGGACCGGCGAAGCGCAACAGCATCCCGCCGCCCTCGACCCAGTCGAGCAGGGCGGTTTCCTCGGCCTGCGAGAGCGTGGCCACATCGGCCAGCACGATGGCGTCGGGATTGGCCGGCAGGATGTCGAGCAGCGCGCCGTCGAGCAGGTCGGCGGTCGGCACGAGGGCCTGACGCAGGTAATGGAGCGGCGACAGAAGCTCCAGCCCCTCGCGGTCTTCGCGGCCCGCGATGAGCGCCACCTCTCGCCGCTTCAGCCCGTCATCGGTGAGGCTGACGGCACCCGCATGGCGCGCGCCCGCGATCTCGAACCGGGTGATGCGCGCGCGCAACTCGGGCGGCAGAGACAGCGCGCCGGTGGCCTCGGGCGCGCCCTCGGCGTAGGTCATGGGCAACGAGGCAAGCACCCGCTCCACGCCTGCAGGGTCGCGGCCATGGGCGGTGACGGTGATCTCGCGGGTGGGGCCGGCCCGGGCGCGGAGTGCGGTCAGTTCCACCACCCCGTCGCGCAGCGCGGGCGGGGTGAGGGCCATGAGGGGGCGCGCGCTTTCGTGCACGGTGACGGGGCCGCGCGTCTCGAGCGCGGTCAGCAGGGGCGCGCGCGTCTCGCGGGCGAGACCGTCGGAGAACCAGCGCGTTTCGAACCCGCCTTCGGGGAGCAACGCGGGTGCCTCGGCATAGGTCTCGGGGTGCGCGGTCCATGGCTCTGGGATGAGGCCGGGCAGGCGGGTGCGGATCACTTGCGCGGCCTGAAATACCGGGGCTTCGGGCGCGCTCAGCCGCAGCAGCGCGGCGGTGCGCCCGTCGCGCGCGGCCTCGGCCAGAAGCGCGTCGATCACGCCGCGCTGTGCCTGCCAGTCGCGGGCGGCGGCCCAACTGTCCTCGACCACGATGAGAAGCGGGCCGCGCGCCGCCGCCTCGCCCGCATCGCGGGGATTGAGCACCGGCCCGGCCAGCCCGATGATGGCGGCGGCAATGGCGAGCATCCGCAAAAGCAGGAGCCACCAGGGCGTGCGGTCGCTGACGCTGTCGTCGTCGCGCAGGCCCAGAAGCAGCGCCACGCCCGGAAAGCGCCGCCGCACCGGGGCGGGCGGCACGGCGCGCAGGATGATCCACAACACCGGCAGGGCCAAAAGCGCCCAGAGCAGCCAGGGAGTGGCGAAACCGATGGCACCAAGGCTCATGCGCGGCCCCCCTCGGAAATGGCGCTATAAAGCCACAGGAGGGCGGATTGCGCGCTGGCGTCTGTGTGGTGGCAGGAGTGGGTCCAGCCGGTCACCGACGCGAGGCGGGCCAGTTCGTCCTTGCGCGCGGCCAGCCGTTCAAGATAGCGCGGGCGCAGGTCTGCGGCCTTGAGCGTCTCGTGTCGCAGCGCGCCGCCCATGCTCTCGAATATGGTGCGCCCGCGATAAGGGAACGCCTCTTCCGCCGGGTCGAGAACCTGAAGCAGAACGCCACGCACGCCGCGGTCCGCCGCCGCCGTGAGCGCCGCGCGCACCGGGGCCGGATCGCCCATGAAATCGGAGATGAGCAGCGCGCGGCCATGGGGCACCAGCCCGCTCATGTCGGGGCTGGCGTATTCCTCGGCGCTTTCGGCCATGAGCGCCTCGGTCAGCCGCGCGATCTGCGCCGCGCCGCGCCGGGGCGGCAGAGCGCCGCCGGTGAGGCCCACCCGCTCTCCGCCGCGATCCAGCAGCAGCGCCACGGCAAGCGCCAGAAGCCGCGCGCGGTCGGCCTTTTCCGGCAAGGCGGCATCGGAGGCAAAGCGCATTGAGGCGGCGGGATCGACCCAGAGCATCACGCTTTGCGCCACCTGCCATTCGCGCTGGCGCACGAATTGCGCGTCCGAGCGCGCGGAGCGCCGCCAGTCGATCATGGTGCGGCTGTCGCCCGCCTGCACCGGGCGGTATTGCCAGAAATCGTCGCCCGCGCCCGACCGCCTGCGTCCGTGTTCGCCCAGAAGCACGGTGCGCGCCAGCCGTTCGGCGCGCGCCAGAAGCGGCGGCAGGCGGGCGGCTTCGGCCTCGGCGCGGGGGCGCAGGGTGGGGGTGGCGGTGGCCATGTCAGGCGGCGGCCTGCATCTGCGTCGTGTCTTCGACCAGCCGAGCGATGAGCGCGGGCAGGCTCTCGCCGCGCGCGCGGGCCGCGAAATTGAGCGCCATGCGATGGCCGAGAACGGGCTGCGCCATGGCGGCCACGTCGCTTGCGTCGGGCGCAAGACGGCCCTGCAACATGGCGCGCGCCCGAACCGTGAGCATGAGCGCCTGCGCCGCGCGCGGCCCCGGCCCCCAGGCGACGCTCTCGCGCACCGGATCGGAGGCGCTTGCGTCCTCGGGGCGGCCAGCGCGCACAAGATCGAGGATCATTTCCATGATCTTTTCGCCGACGGGCATCCGCCGCAGCATTGCTTGCGCGGCGATCAACTCCTCCGGCGTCAGAACCTCATGCGCCTCGTCCTCTTGCGCCCCGGTCGTGGCGAGCAGGATCGCGCGTTCGGTGTCGCGGTCAGGGTAGGGCACGTCGATCTGCACAAGGAACCGGTCAAGCTGTGCCTCGGGGAGGGGATAGGTGCCCTCCTGCTCGATCGGGTTCTGGGTGGCAAGGACATGGAAGGGCGGCGCAAGCGGGCGCGTCTCGCCCGCGACGGTCACGCGGCGTTCCTGCATCGCCTGCAACAGCGCCGATTGCGTGCGCGGGCTGGCGCGGTTGATCTCGTCGGCCATCAGAAGCTGGCAGAAGATCGGGCCTTCGATGAACTTGAACGCGCGGCTGCCATCGGCGGCGGTTTCCAGCACCTCGGAGCCGAGAATGTCGGCGGGCATGAGATCGGGGGTGAACTGCACCCGGTTGGTGGCCAGCCCCATGACCGTGCCGAGCGTCTCGACCAGTCGGGTCTTGCCAAGGCCGGGCAGGCCGATCAAAAGGCCATGCCCGCCGCACAGAAGCGCCGAGAGCGAGAGATCGACAACCCGCTCCTGCCCGATGAAACGCCGCGTGATCGAGGCCCGCGCGCGGGCCAGTTTCTCCTCCAGCGCCTCGAGATCGGCCAGAAGTTCGGTATCCTCGGTCATGGCAAAACTCCTGTCAGACCTATATCCTATCCGCAGAATGTATCGCCTTAAACGGAAATGGCAAAAGCAATGAGTGCAAGACCCGTCACATCACCGTCACCCGAGGGCATTGCCGCCTCTGCGCGCGCCGCCGCCAAGGGGCGCGGCCTGCCGCCGGTGCACCTGTGGAATCCGCCGTTCTGCGGCGATCTCGACATGCGGATCGCGCGGGACGGGACGTGGTTCTACCTTGGCACGCCGATCGGGCGGCCGGAACTGGTGCGGCTGTTTTCCGCCATCCTGCGCAAGGACGGCGAGAAATATTTTCTCGTGACGCCGGTCGAGAAGGTCGGGATCACCGTGGATGACGCGCCGTTCGTTGCGGTGGATGTCGAGGCGGAGGGCGCGGGGCGCGCGCAGGTGCTGCGATTCGAGACGAATGTGGGCGATCATGTGCGCGCGGGGGCCGAGCATCCGATTAGGGTGGAGCGTGACGCGCAAACCGGCGAGCCTGCGCCCTATGTCATGGTGCGGGCGAATCTCGAGGCGCTCATCGACCGAAAGAGCTTTTACCGGCTGGTGGAGATCGGCGCGCGGCACGAGGGGTGGTTCGGTCTCTGGTCGGGGGGTGAGTTTTTCCCGATCATCCCGGAGGCGGAATTGCCCTGAGCCGCTCGGCTGGCGCGCCGTCATCCCCGCGCAGGCGGGGATCTTGTGGCGGCATGAGACCCTCGGGACAGGCCCGAGGGTGACATGGCGTTGCGTTGCTGCCGGTTCGGATCACACGCTCATGCAGATGTATTTCATCTCGAGAAACTCGTCGATGCCGTGATGGCTGCCCTCGCGGCCAAGACCGGATTGCTTGACGCCGCCGAAGGGCGCGACCTCGGTCGAGATGATGCCGGTGTTGACGCCGACGATCCCGTATTCGAGCGCCTCGGCCACCCGTGTGACGCGGCTCAGGTCGCTTGCGTAGAAATAGGAGGCAAGGCCGAAGATCGTGTCATTGGCCATGGCGATCACGTCATCGACGGTCTCGAAGCGGAACAGCGGCGCGAGGGGGCCGAAGGTCTCGTCGGTGGCGACAAGCATATCCTGCGTCACATCGGTGAGGATGGTGGGCGGCAGGAAATGGCCTGGCCCCTGCTCGGGCGTGCCGCCGCCCATGAGCACGCTCGCGCCCTTGGCGGTGGCGTCGGCGACGTGTTCCTGCACCTTCACGATGGCATCGGCATTGATCAGCGGGCCAAGCGTCGTGCCCTCGTCGAACCCGTCGCCCATGCGCAGCTTTTCCACCGCCACCTTGAGCTTGGCGGCGAAGGCGTCATAGACGCCCGATTGCACATAGATGCGGTTGGCGCAGACGCAGGTCTGGCCGTTGTTGCGGAACTTGCACAGGATCGCGCCCTCGACGGCGGCATCGAGATCGGCGTCGTCAAAGACGATGAAGGGTGCGTTGCCGCCAAGCTCCATCGAGCATTTCATCACCTGATCGGCGGCCTGACGCAAAAGGATGCGGCCCACTTCGGTCGAGCCGGTGAAGGTCAGCTTGCGCACGCCGGGATTTTCACAAAATTCCTTGCCCACCTCGGAGGAGCGCGAGGAGGGCACGATGTTGAACACGCCTGCCGGGATTCCTGCGCGCTCTGCCAGAACGCCCAGAACGGTGGCCGAAAGCGGCGTCTCGGCGGCAGGCCGCCCGATGAAGGCGCAACCGGCGGCAAGCGCGGGCGCGGCCTTGCGCGTGATCATGGCGTTGGGGAAGTTCCACGGCGTGATCGAGGCGGCGACGCCGATGGGCTGCTTGATCACGGTGATGCGCTTGTCGCGCTGGTGGCCGGGGATGGTCTCGCCATAGATGCGCTTGGCCTCCTCGGCGAAAAACTCGACGAAAGAGGCGCCATAGGCGATCTCGCCCTTGGCCTCGGCCAGCGGCTTGCCCTGTTCGGCGGTGAGGATCACGCCCAGATCGTGCTGATTCTCCATCATCAGGTCGAACCATTTGCGCAGCACGGCGGCACGTTCCTTGCCGGTCCATTGCGCCCAATCCTTCTGTGCTGTTTCGGCGACGGCGATGGCGCGGGCGACCTGCGCGCGGCTGAGATCGGCCACATGGGCGATGACATCGCCGCGCGCGGGGTTCATCACCTGAAACGTGCCGTTGTCGCCATCCACCCATTGCCCGCCCACATAGGCGCGCTCGGCCAGAAGGCCGGGATCTTTCAGCATGGATTTGAGATCGGTCGTGGTCATGGCGTCTCCCTCCGTCATGTCATTTTGTCTCGCGCAGTGAGACCAGCTTGCGTAAGGAATGTCTAGGGCCAGAGGAGGGGATTGAGATGGCGGAACTGGACGATGCCTATGCCAACGTGCCGCATATTCCGGGCGGTGCGCAGTATCCGGCGCGCTGGACAGTGGCGGCCGCGGCATTTCGCGCGCGGATCGGCGCGCGGGCGGAGCTTGGCCTGTCTTATGGCGACGGCGCGCGGCAGGCGTTTGACCTTTTCCATCCGGCGGGAGAGGCGCAGGGGCTGTGTGTCTTTGTGCATGGCGGCTACTGGCTGCGGTTCGACCGGTCGTTCTGGTCGCATCTGGCGGCGGGCCCGCTGGCGCGGGGCTGGGCGGTGGCCATGCCGTCCTATGACCTTTGTCCCGAGGTGCGGATCGCCGACATCACGCGGCAGATCGCGAAGGCCGTGAGCGTGGCGGCGGGGCGCGTGGCCGGGCCGGTGGCACTGGCGGGGCATTCGGCGGGCGGGCATCTGGTGGCGCGCATGGCGGTGGCGGGGGTGCTGCCCTCGACGATGGCGGCGCGGCTGCGCCATGTCATGCCGATCTCGCCGGTGTCGGACCTGCGGCCCTTGTTGCAAACCTCGATGAACGCCGATTTCTGCCTTGATATGGCGGGCGCCGAGGCGGAAAGCCCGGTGCTGATGCAGCCCATGGCCGTGCCGGTCACGGTCTGGGTGGGCGGGGATGAACGCCCCGTGTTCCTGGATCAGGCGCGGTGGCTGGCCGAGGCCTGGAGCGCGCCGCTGGAGATCGCGCAAGGCGAGCACCATTTCAACGTGATCGAGCCGTTGGCCGATCCGGCAAGCGCGATGGTGGCGCGGCTTCTGGGCTGAGACGCACGGGGCGGTGCGCACGGAGCGTTCAGGATTTGGCAAGACCTCGCCCGGAGTTTGGGCACGTCCCTGTGATGTCCTGAACCCGGAGTGCCCCGATGCAAGATCAGTCCCCGCGCCTTGCGCTGCCCTTCATCCTGCCCTCGCAGGCACAGAAGCATGTTACCCATAACGAGGCGCTGAGCCGTCTCGACATGGCCGTGCAACTGGCCGTGGAGGGGATCGGCGCGGCCACGCCCCCGGCCCTGCCCGAGGAGGGGCAGATCTGGGCGCTGGGGTCTGCGCCCACGGGGGGCTGGGCCGGACAGGCGGGAATGCTGGCCGGGTTCATGAACGAGGCCTGGCAGTTCATGGCGCCGGGCGAGGGATGGCTTGCCCTCGACAAGAGCGACGGGCGGCTGTTCCGGCGTGCGGGCGGCGATTGGGTGGCGATCGCGCCGCCGGTGCTCGACAATCTCGACGGGGTGGGGATCAACGCCAGCCACGACGCGGTGAACCGGCTGGCGGTTTCGTCGCCTGCGACGTTGTTCAACCACGAAGGCGGGGGCCATCAGCTCAAGATCAACAAGGCGGCGGCGGGCGAGACGGCAAGCCTGCTGTTTCAGACCGGCTTTGGCGGGCGGGCCGAGATGGGCACGAGTGGAAACGACGATTTCGCGATCAAGGTGAGTGTCGATGGCGGCACCTGGAGCACGGCGCTGCGCCTTGATGCGGCAAGCGGGCTGGCCACCGGCGCAGCGGTGCAGGCGGCTGCGGCGGATGCCACGCCGGGGCGGCTCTTGCGCACGGGGGCGTTTGGTTGGGGGCAGGATGGCGGGCAGGCAAGCCCCGCTCTGGCCGATCTTGACGATCCCGCGCAGCCCTCGGGCAGCTTTGCGGTGGGTGCGGCAACTTTGGGAGCGCGCCCCGCCGGGGCAACGGAGGGCGGGTGCCTTGTGCTGCGGCAGGGGGCAGGCGCGCTGGCACAGGTGTTTTTCGGGGCGGAGGGCACGGTGCTGGCGTTCCGGCTGTGGACGGGCGGCGCATGGGGCGGGTGGCAGGCGCTTCATGGCGGGCACAATGTGAGCCGGGTGAGCGGGGCGCAGGGCGAGGCGGTGCGCACCCCCGACGGCACGCAGATTTGCCAGCATGTGCTTGTGCTGGATGCTCCCGATGTGGCGCAAGGCGCGATTTTTGCGGGGGCGTCGGAAACGGTCTGGACCTATCCCGCCGCCTTTGCCCCCGGCACGCGCCCGACACTTACGGCAAGCGCCACAACGGCGGAGGGCGTCTGGATCACGGCGCGGGCAGGCAATGCCTCCTCTGGTGCGCTCCGCGCCATGGCGGCGCAGGCACAAGGCAGCGCGCCCGAGGTGATGGTGACGGCGGTGGGGCGCTGGGCCTGAGCCTGAGGCCCGCGCACGCCCTTACTTGTCGCGGAACTGCGCCTGACGCTTTTCGGCGAAGGCGGCCATGCCCTCTTTCTGGTCCTCGGTGGCAAAAAGCGAGTGGAACACGCGCCGCTCGAACAGAAGCCCCTCACGCAGCGTGGTCTCGTAAGAGCGGTTCACGGCCTCTTTCGCCGCCATGACCGAAATCATCGACTTCTCTGCGATCCTGTGAGCCGCCGACATCGTTTCTTCCATGAGCTTTTTCACGGGGACCACGCGGCTGACCAGTCCTGCGCGCTCGGCCTCCTCGGCATCCATGAAACGGCCCGTGAGGTTCATGTCCATCGCCTTGGACTTGCCCACCAGCCGGGTCAGGCGCTGCGTGCCGCCAAGCCCGGCAATGACCCCGAGGTTGATCTCGGGTTGGCCGAATTTCGCGGTGTCCGAGCAGATGATGAAATCGCACATCATCGCCAGTTCGCACCCGCCGCCAAGCGCATAGCCCGAGACGGCGGCGATGATCGGCTTGCGGATGCGCATGATGGCGTCGCTGTCGGCGGTGAAGAGGTCTTCGGTGAAGACATCGACAAAGCTCTTGTCGCTCATCATCTTGATGTCGGCCCCGGCGGCAAAGGCCTTCTCCGAGCCGGTCAGCACGATGCAGCGCACCTTGTCGTTGGTCTGTGCCTCCGAGAGCGCCTCGGCCAGTTCCGACATCAGCTGATCGTTGAGCGCGTTGAGCGCGTCGGGGCGATTGAGTTTGATGAGGGCGACGTGGTCTTCTATTTCGACGATGATCGTCTCATAGGCCATGGATTCAGCTTTCCTTGGTTTCGCTCGACCCGAGTCATTACCATGTCGGGGCTGTCGTTCAACCTATCTTTGACAGCGCGGGCAGTAGAAGCTCGACCGCGCGGATTGCACGAGGCGGGCGATCTGTCCCCCGCAGCCGGGTTTTCGGCAGGGTGCGCCCTCGCGTCCATAGACGTCAAAGGCGTGCTGGAAATAGCCCAGTTCGCCATCGGCCTGCCGGTAATCGCGCAAGGAAGAGCCGCCCGCGGCAATGGCGTCGGCCAAGACGTCGCGGATGGCCGAGGTCAGGCGCGCGATGCGGGTCGGGCCAAGCGTCCCTGCCCCGCGGCGCGGCGATATGCCCGCCCGAAAAAGCGCCTCGCAGACATAGATATTGCCCAGGCCCGCCACGATCCGCTGATCGAGCAGCGCGGCCTTGATGGGGGTGCGCCTGCCGTCGAGGGCGGTGGCAAGGTGGGCCTCGTGAAAGCCGTTGCCAAGCGGTTCCGGCCCGAGTTTCGCCAGCAGCGGATGTGTCTCGGCCGTTGCGGTGGCCATCAGGTCCATCGCGCCAAAGCGGCGGGGATCGTTGAAGGTGATGCGCGCGCCGCTGGCCATGTCGAACACCACATGATCGTGTTTCTCGGGCGCGGGGTGGTCATGGACGAACCGCCCGACAGGGGCGCCGGAAACCAGCATCCGCCCCGACATGCCGAGATGGATGAGCAGCGTCTCGGCCCGGTCGAGATCGGCCAGCAGATATTTCGAGCGCCGCCGCAGCGCCAGCACCCGCGCGCCGGTGAGTCGCGCCGCCATGTCCTGCGGAAAGGGCCAGCGCAGATCGGGGCGGTTGATCGCCGCGTGCGCGATCACCTGCCCCTCCATCACCGGCGCAAGGCCGCGGCGGACGGTTTCAACCTCTGGCAATTCCGGCATGATGGCCCCCGGCGCGCGCAAGCGGCGCATTGTAACCCCCGTTGAGCAACCTATAAGAAGGGCGGGACCAGTGATGAGCAAGCCCCGGAGCGCGGCATGAACGAGAAAACCACCCATTTCGGATTTCAGGACGTGCCCGAATCGGAGAAGGCGGCGCGCGTGCGCGGGGTCTTCGGATCGGTCGCGTCGAAATACGATGTGATGAACGACGCGATGAGTTTCGGCATCCACCGCATCTGGAAGGACGCGATGATGGACTGGCTCGCGCCGCGCGCGGGCCAGCGGCTTCTGGATGTGGCGGGGGGGACGGGGGATATCGCCTTCCGGTTCCTGCGGCGCGCCGGAAGCGGCCATGCCACGGTGCTTGACCTGACCGAGCCGATGCTGGTGGAGGGGCGCAAGCGCGCCGAGGCCGAGGCGCTGGCGGACAGTCTCGACTGGGTGGTGGGCGATGCGATGGCGCTGCCCTTCGAGGATAACAGTTTCGACGTCTACACGATCAGTTTCGGCATCCGCAACGTGACCCGCCCGCAAGAGGCGCTGAACGAGGCGTTTCGGGTGCTGCGCCCCGGCGGGCGGCTGATGGTGCTGGAATTCAGCCAGATTCCCAATGACCTGATGCAGAAGGTCTATGACCTCTATTCCTTCAACATCATCCCGCGGCTGGGGCAGGCGATCGCGCGGGATCGTGACAGTTATCAGTATCTGGTCGAATCGATCCGCCGCTTTCCCGATCAGGAGACATTTCTGGGCATGGTGCGCGCGGCAGGGTTCGGGAACGCGAAATATCGCAATCTTTCCATGGGCATCGCCTGCCTGCATTCGGGGTGGAAGATTTGAGGGGGCCGCATAACCTCTTGCGGCTCATCCGCACTGGCGCAACGCTGGAGCGCACGGGCGCCATGGCCCTCATCATGGAGGCGTTCGAGGCGCCGCCGTTGGTGCGCGCGACGATGCGGGCGCTTGCCTGGCCGTTTCAATGGCTGGGCGACCGGGGCGATCCGGCCATGCCGCCGGCGGTGCGCGCGCTGTCGGCGCTTGGGCCGGCCTATATCAAGTTCGGCCAGATCCTGTCGACGCGGCCCGATCTGGTGGGCGAGGGGCTGGCGGACCAGTTGCGCGTCCTGCAGGACAAGCTGCCGCCCTTTGCCACCGATGAGGCGCAGCGATCCGTGGCCGCGGAGCTTGGCCGCCCGGTGGGCGAGATATTCGACGACTTCAGCCCGCCGGTGGCGGCGGCCTCGATCGCGCAGGTGCACAAGGCACGGCTGCGCGAAAGCGGCGAGGCGGTGGCGGTCAAGGTGCTGCGTCCCGGTATCGAGCGCGCCTTTCGCCGCGACATCGACGCCTTCTATTTCGCCGCGCGCATGGTCGAACTGCTTGCGCCTGCCGCGCGGCGGCTGCGGCCCACGGATGTGATCGCACATTTCGAGGGCGTGGTGATGGGCGAACTCGATCTGCGGCTCGAGGCATCCTCGGCCTCGGAATTCGCGGTCAATACGAAGAGCGACGAGGGGTTCCAGTTGCCAAAGGTGCATTGGCACCTGTCCTCGCGCCGGGTGATGACGATGGGCTGGGCCGACGGGCTGCCGCTTGGGGACAATGCCGCACTCGACGCGGCGGGGCATGACCGGGTCGCGCTTGGGGCGCGGGTGCTGCAACTCTTTCTCAGCCACGCGCTGCGCGACGGCTATTTCCATGCCGACATGCATCAGGGCAACCTCAAGGTGGCTGCCAATGGCGACATCATTGCCTATGATTTCGGGATTATGGGCCATATCGACGAATATACCCGGCGCGTCTATGCCGAGATCCTTTATGGCTTTATCAAGCGCGATTACCGGCGCGTGGCGGAGGTGCATTTCGAGGCCGGATATGTGCCGGCCGACCGGGATGTGGACGCCTTTGCCCGCGCGCTGCGCGCGGTCGGCGAGCCGATCTTCGGCATGGACGCGAGCCGCATCTCGATGGGCAGTCTCCTGAGTTATCTATTTGAAGTTACAGAGAAATTCGGGATGGAAACGCGCACCGAGCTGATCCTTTTGCAGCGCACGATGGTGGTGGTGGAAGGGGTCGCGCGCTCGCTCGATCCGCAGATCAACATCTGGCAGGTCGCCCGGCCTGTGGTCGAGGATTACATCCGTCAGTCCATGGGGCCGCGGGCGGCGCTGCGCGATCTGGGGCGGACGGCGCTGGTTCTGTCGCGATACGGCTCTCGCTTGCCCGGTCTGCTCGAGGCGGCGCTGATCCGGCAGGCGCATCCGCCGGTCGCCGTTGCCGCCCGCCGCTGGCCCGCGCGTCTGATCTGGTCCGGTGCCGGCGCGGTCGTGGGTGGCGCCGTGGCCATCATGGCGCTGACGCTTGTTTAGCAACGCCCGACCGGATCAGGGCGTGGATGGCCGCAGGCCGAGCACCTCGCCCGCGCCGACGCCCTGGCCTGTTTCGAGGACGAGGCGCACCTCGCCCCGGTCGAGGCGCGCCTCGTCGATCCGGGCATGAAGATGAGCCTCGTGGCGTGCGATCGTATCGCCCCGCGCGAGTGAGTGCGCCGTGATCCGGTAGGTGCCGTCCGGCAGCGGAAGCCCGGACGGATCGCGGCCGTCCCAGATCACAGGGCCGCTTCGGGGCGCGATGGCCATGCGCTGCACGATCCCGCCGAGGTCATTGGTCACGATCAGTTCGGCGGCATCGGCCCCTTGCGCGACCGTTGCGCTCAGCGACACAGGTGCGCCTGCAAAGCGCACAGGCGCGGCCACTTCGGCCTCCAATCCGATCCAGCCGGCGAGTTGCCCCATGCCAAGCGTTGCCATCTGCGCAGCAAGACCGGCCAGCAGATCATTGGTCAGCACCTGTTGCTCGACCGAAGAGAAGGTGGCCAGTTGCACCGCGAAATCAGCCGAATCGATCGGATTGAGCGGGTCCTGATTGCGCATCTGCGTGGTGAGCATGCGCAGGAAGGTCTCGAAATCGGAACTGAGCGCGCTGGCGGTCGAGGGGCCGGGCGGCGCGGCGCTGGCGGTGGGGATGGCCGTCGAAGGGGGAATTGCGGTCAGCGGTTCCATGCGTGCTCCTTTCGGGGGCTGTTCGGGATTTGTCCGGTCGGCGGGCCGGCAGCGTCTGATGCGGCAGCCCCCGTGCCGGTTCGGTCAGGATGCGGTGATGCGCCGTCATGGCTGTCACAGGCGGATATCCAGCCGGTCATCCAGCGTGACCAGGACGGATCCGGGCATGTCGGGAAGATCGGTGGCGTTGACGAGGGGGGCAGGGGCGCGGCTGGACTCTGCCTGGTGCCGGTCATTCCTTTCGGTGTCGCCCTGCGGGAACACGAACCGGGCGTTGTCATAGCCACTTTGGTGCAGGTCCCGGGATAGCAGGTCGATGTTGCGGCGCATGAGTTCCAAGGTTTCGCCCCGGTCGGCGAGGAGGGTGACGGTCAGGGCACCGTCAATGACGCTCAGGCGCATGCGGACCTGCCCCAGTTCTTCGGGGTCAAGCCGCAGTTCGGTGGATTTGCGCCCGTCTGCCATGGTCCGGATCAGCGCGGCGGCAACCTGCGCCATGGCATGTTGTGGCATCTGTGCGGCCTGGGTCAGCGCCGCCGACTGAAGCGCGACCGGGGCCGGACCGGGGGCTGCCGGATCTGTCCGGGCGTCCGGGGTGATGTCGGCCGGTGCCACGGTGTCGATCCGGGCATCGCCCGCCATGTCGGCATTGGTCCGGTGTCCGGATATCCAGGCCAGGCCGGGTTGTGTCGCCAGCGGTGCCGTTGGCGAGCCGCCCCGGCCAGGAGCCTCGCGGCTGTCGGCATGGCGGGCCAGCCCGAGCGCCCGTTCGATCGTGGTCCCTGCGCCATGGAGCAAGGTGGTGCCCGGGGGTGCGGGCGATGCGGCGCGTGGCGATGCGGGCGCGTTTTGCGGACCCTCCCGCACCGTGGCAATGCCGGGCAGGGGAAGGCGCCCAAGAGGCGCGCGCGTGTCCGGATCGGCGTTGGTCCATGTCGGCGAAAGGGACGTTACCCGCGCGTCAGTCAATTGTGCGCCCCGTGGCGGGGTGGTTGCGGCGGCCGGTGGTTCGGTCAGGTCGCGTGCCTGTGGTCCGGGCGCATCCGCTGCCCGTTCATGCCCGGAAACGGTGACCGGCTGCGGACCGGGTCGCGGCTCCTGACCCTGACGCGGCCCCATGACCGCCCCGGCCAGCAGGTCGTTATCCGGCTCCTCCCTATGCGCGGGCAGACCGGCCCCCATGGCAGGGTCTGATGCTGGTTCGTCCCTGTTGTCCCGGGGCAGCGGCCCTTGCGGCCCGGCCCCGCCCTCTTGCGCCGTCTCAGGTTTGGCGGACACCTCATCGGCCATGAAGGCCGAAAAGATCGCACCGTTCCGGGCCGAGGGCACGCCGCTCCTCTGAAAGCTGACGAGCAGCGCAGGCTGATTTTCCGTGACTGTCAACATGCGGGTTTTCCGGTTGCGACTCGAACCATCGAACCTTGCCGGAACCCGGTTACCAGTTCTTTACGGCTTTGCGGTTTGATGGGGTGAAATGCAGACAATTCGAGGTATTCCCGTGACAGAGTCGATCATTTTCCCAATCGCCACAGATGTGACGCCCAGGCCGGCGCACTCCGAGCTGCGTCGCGCCGCCGAGGGGTTGGAGGCCAGCTTTCTGGCCGAGATGCTCAGATCCGCCGGTCTTGGCGAGCAGACCAACAGTTTCAGCGGCAGCACCGGCGAGGCGCAGTTCGCCTCGTTCCAGCGTGAGGCGCTGGCACAGGAGATCGTGCGCAAGGGGGGCCTTGGGCTGGCTGCCCTGATTGCTGCTTCCTTGCAGGAGCGTGGTCATGGCGAATGATGAAAGGGACCGCGTGATTCGCGCCGTCTCGACGTTGCTGGAGCGCGAGTTGAACTGCCTTTTGCGCGGTGACCTGGCATCGCTTGCGACCCTTGCCGGCGAGAAGGAGGTGCTTGTCGCGCAACTCCGCGCGACGGGCGCAATAGAACCCGCCCTGTTTGCCGATCTGCGTGAAAAGGTTATTCGAAATCAGGATCTTCTGGATGCGGCCTTGCACGGAATTCGCCGGGCCAGCGCCCGCCTTGCCGCCTATCGGCAATTGCGGAAGGAGATGGCAACCTATGACCCTCAGGGTCGCAAGGCGACCATCCCCGGCGCTGTCCTGCATCGCCTCGAGCGTCGGGCCTGAAGGATTTGTCTAGAATGCACGCGAATTTCCGGTCCGGCATTAGCACTCTTTTAGGGGATCGCGGGCAAGTCTTGCCCTGCATCCGGCGACGGGTGGCGCAGCCGGTCCGATAGCGATCCGGTCGCAGACGTCAGAACGACATTCAACGCTGCCCGAACGGGCGAACCGGAAAACGGGCGCGACCGCGCCGTATCGTAGAAGGAACGAACATGTCCAGTATTCTGACCAACAACAGCGCCATGGTCGCGCTGCAAACCCTGCAAAGCGTCAACAAGGGTCTCGCCAAAGCGCAGAACGTGATCTCGACCGGCAAGGAAGTGGCGACCGCCAAGGACAACTCTGCCATTTTCGCGATTTCCAAGGTCATGGAATCCGACGTCGCGGGCTTCAAGGCGATCTCCAACTCGTTGGCGGTCGGCGAGGCGACGGTGGCGGTCGCATCGGCCGGGGCCGAGCAGATCGTCTCGGTTCTCAAGGAAATGAAGGAGCTGGCGGTCGCGGCCAACAGCGAGACCGCCGATTTTGCCAAGATCGAAGCCGATATGCTGCAAAAGCAGGAACAGATCGTTCAGATCATCGCGGCGTCGCAGTTCAACGGCGTGAACCTGCTGGCCACCGATGTAGACGGCAACGGCGGCACGCAACTGACCGTTCTTTCCTCGCTCGACCGGGCAGGCCAGAACGACTCGACGAATGCCAACCCGCCCACCGTCTCGACAATCGACGTGGCCGGTGTGGATTTCGAGGGGGCTCTTGACGTTGCCATGCGGACATCGATCACCAATGTGGCCACTGCCGCGACCGCGCTGGTCGAGATCGAGGGCTACCTGCAAACCGCGCTCGAGGGTGCGGCCTCGCTCGGGGCGTCGGCCAAGCGCATTTCGGATCAGGGCGAATTCGTGGGCAAGCTCACCGACGCACTCAAGTCCGGCATTGGCGCCCTGGTAGACGCCAATCTGGAGGAGGCGTCGGCACGTCTGCAGGCCTTGCAGGTTCAGCAACAGCTTGCCACTCAGTCGCTCTCGATTGCCAACCAGGCCCCGCAATCGATCCTGGCGCTGTTCCGGTAAACCACCCAGGGGGCATCCTTCGGGATGTCCCCTGACGCACGCCACAGGCCCCCCGGCGCATCATTGGAAGGAACCGAGGTGAACGCAATTCTCATGGCCCAGGCCGCGTTCCGGTCACAGGTCCAGACCGTGCGAACCCCGCGCGCCCTGGAATATGACGCGCTTGCCCGCGTCACACGCGGTCTCAGGAACGCGCCGGTCGACAGGCCGGATGCCATCGGACGGCTTGCGGCTGCGGTGCACGCCAATCAGGAATTGTGGATTCTGTTCGCGGTCGATGTCGCCGATCCGCACAATCCTCTGCCCCTGACCCTGCGCGCACAGATTCTGGAACTCGCGAGGTTCACGCGCGTGCACAGCCGGAGGATCCTGCTTGAGGGGGCCTCGGTTGAACCGCTCGTGGATATCAACATGGCGCTGATGCGCGGACTTGCCGGACCAGGGAGAGAACAATGAGCGGACTCGTTCTCAAGCTTGGACCGAAAGAACGTGTGCTCGTGAACGGGGCCGTGATCGAGAACGGCGATCGGCGCTCGCGCTTGTCGGTGATGACGCCGGACGCGCGCATTCTGCGGCTGAGGGATGCGATCCATCCGGACGATGCCACCACGCCCGTGAGGCGCGCCTGCTTTGCGGCGCAGCTTGTTCTTTCAGGCGATGTTTCCCCCGAGGACATGCGCCACCAGATGCTGCGCCGGATCGAGGAACTAAGTCAGGTTCTGCGCGATCCGGACAGCCGCGCGCTGCTTGTGCGGGCCAGCGACGCGTTGCTCGCGGACGAGCATTATGCCTGCCTCAAGGCTCTCCGCGCGCTCCTGCCCAGAGAGGCGCGGCTGCTGGCCCATGGTGATCCGACATGACCTTTTCCCCGATCATTCCTGTTGGTGGCCTCGTCGGTCTGACCCTCCTGAACCGGACCCTGGCGCGGCAGACGGAGCTATTCAACCAATCCCCGACCCTGAGGCGCGATACCGAGTATTTCGAGCAGAACATAGCCGCCGTCCAGACCGTTGAGGATCTTGTATCGGACCGGCGGCTTCTTCGCGTGGCACTCGGGGCGTTCGGGCTTCAGGACGACATCGACAGCCGCGCCTTCATCGGCGCCATTCTCAAGCAAGGCACCGAGGCCCCGGACGCCCTTGCCAACCGGTTGGCGGATGACCGGTATCGCCGGTTCTCTGATGCCTTCGGTTTCTCCGGCTCGGCACCTCCCCGAACCGGCGAGGAAGGTTTTGCCGCTTCCATCCTCGACAAGTTCAGGCGCCGGGAGTTCGAGACCGCGGTGGGGTTGCAGGACGAATCCCTCCGGCTTGCCCTCAATGCCGAACGCGAGCTTGCAGAGCTGGCCCTGGATGAGGGATCCGACAATGCGCTCTGGTTCCGGATTCTCGGAACCCCGCCGCTGCGGCGGGTATTCGAAGTGGCCCTGGGTCTGCCTCGGGGCTTTGGTCAGCTCGATATCGACCGCCAACTTGAGGAGTTCAAATCCCGTTCCGGCCGACAATTCGGAGCGGCCAGCCCGAAGGATTTTGCCCAGATCGACATCCGGGAGGCACTCTCGCGCCAGTTTCTGCTGCGCGAGCAGTTGTCGAGCGTCGGTTTCCAGTCGTCTCAGGCGATCGCCCTGAGCTTGTTGCAGAACGGACGTTAGGCATGCGCAGCGGTGCGATCACCGATACCCGGCCGGGAACGAAGGGGCCCTGGATCAGCCCCGACAGGAGGGACGGGCCGCCCCGGACCGGGCATATGGATGCAAGCGGCGCGGTCGGTGTCACCAGAGACCTGCCGTGGCGGTGTGGCGAAGACGTGCGTCAGGCTTTCTGCTCTGCGACACGGTCATGGTCACCAGGCGCGCGCGCCAGAGCGGCGCCCTGCTCGCGGCTATCGGGGAGGGCAGAGATTTCCCAGAGAGCGCCGCGCGCTTGCAGACGCGCCAAGGGGCCCCTCGCCGCGCCGCTGACATGCGGTGGCGCCAAGAGGCCGCGGCGCGACAGACACGGCAGGGATGCGATCGGCCCGTCAAGCAGGCGCAGCACTTCGGCGATCGATGTGACTCCGAAAAAAATCGAAATGCCGGGGGAATTTTTCCGGCCGGACCAGGCATGGCGACCCGCGCGTGGGCGCGCAGGGCACGGGCGTTCAGGGCTTTGGTTGATCCGGCAACCGGGGCAGCGGCGGCTCTGGTTCCGGGGCGAGTTCCTCGAAGTCGAAATTGTCCAGACGCCGCGCGCGGCGGCCGGCCTTGTCGGCGGAAATCCTGATATCCGAGATGTCCTTGGCCGCCTGATGGAAATGGCGGTCGAGGTTCTCGACCCGCGCGCCAAGCCGGTCCACATCGGCGAACAAGAGGCCCAGTTCGCGCCGGATCGCGCCCGCCTGTTCGCGCATCCTGGCATCCTTGAGGATTGCGCGCATGGTATTGAGCGTTGCCATGCAGGTGGTGGGCGAGACGATCCAGACGCGCGCGGCAAAGCCCTCGCGCACCACCTCGGGGAAATTGGCGTGCAACTCGGCATAGACCGCCTCGGAGGGCAGGAACATGAGCGCGCCATCGGCGGTCTCGCCATCGAGGATGTATTTCTCGGAGATGTCCTTGATATGCTTGCGCACGGAGGCGCGCAGGAAACGGGCGGCGGCGGCAAGGTCAGGCTCGGTGGCGGCGCGGCGCAGGGCCTCGTAGGCCTCCAGCGGGAACTTGCTGTCGATGCAGATCGGCCCCGGTGGATTGGGCAGGTGGATGAGGCAATCCGCGCGGCGGCCATTGGACAGCGTGGCCTGCAACGTGTAGCTGTCCGAGGGCAGCGCCTTGGTGACGATATCGGTCAACTGGATCTCGCCAAAGGCCCCGCGCGTCTGCTTGTTCGAGAGAATGTCCTGCAACGAGAGCACATCGCCCGAAAGTTTGGTGATATTGTCCTGTGCCTTGTCGATGGTCTGCAGGCGCTGCTGCAATTCGCCAAGGCTCTGTGCCGTGCGGCGGGCAGAGCCTTGCAGGCTCTCGGTCATCTGGCTGCCGACCTCGGCGAGGCGTTTTTCCATCAGTTGCAGCATATGGGCCTGGCTCGCGGCCTGTGCCTCGGAGACATGGTTGAGCCCGCCGGCAAGCTGGTGCTGCCCGTCCGAGAGCCCCTGCACGCGCGCGCCAAGCTGCATCATCTGCTGCGCCAGCGGCTCGGCCAGACGCGCCGAGCGCGTGGCGGCGCGCAAGGCGGCGATGAGCAGGACGAGGATCAGCAAGAGCACGCCCGCCCCGATCAGCCCCGCAAGTGCAGCCGGATCGGCGGTGTCGAGAGAATAGGGACCGATCTGGATCATGTGCGGCCGAACAATCGTTCGATATCCGACAGGCGCAGTTCCACATAGGTGGGCCGCCCGTGGTTGCACTGGCCGGAATTGGGTGTGCGCTCCATCTCGCGCAGGAGTGCGTTCATCTCCTCGGCCGACATGCGGCGGCCCGAGCGGACCGAGCCGTGACAGGCCATGCGCGAGAGCACCGCATCGATCCGCGCGCGCAGCGTGCCGCTGTCGCCTGCGTCGCGCACCTCATCGAGGATGTCGCGCAAAAGCGCCGTTGCGTTGATCGGGCCAAGCAGCGCGGGCGTCTCGCGCACGGCAAGGCTGCCCGCGCCGAACGGCTCGATCACGAGGCCAAGTGTGGCCAGATCGGCGGCGTGGTCCATCAGGGCCGCGCAATCGGTCTCGGGCAGGTCCACGATTTCGGGGATGAGCAGGGCCTGCGCCGTGATGCCCGTGGCAGCCTCCGCCTTGAGCCGTTCATAGACGAGGCGTTCATGCGCGGCGTGCTGATCGACGATGACCATGCCCGTTTCGGTCTGGGCGATGATGTAATTCTGATGCAGTTGTGCGCGCGCGGCCCCCAGCGGCAGGGCGGTGGCGGGGGGCTCCCCGGCCCCGTGCGGGGCCTCTTCGACGCGTCCGCTCCACGCTCCGGCCATCTCGGCGAAACCGGGGGATTGTGCCTGATAGGAGAGGCTGCGCGCCTGCGCCGAGGGGCGATCCATCTGGTAGGGCTGCGCCGGACCGGGGGCCCGGAACGCCCCGAGCGTGGCGCCGGCGACAGTCGAGGAGGCGCGGTGCCCGGCCTCGGCCAGCGCGTGGCGCAGGGCCGAGACGACGAGGCCGCGCGCCAGCCCCGGATCGCGGAACCGCACCTCGGATTTGGCCGGGTGCACGTTCACATCGACAAGATGCGGATCGCAGTCGATGAAAAGCGCCGCCGCCGGGTGACGGTCGCGCGCGAGCACGTCCTGATAGGCGGCGCGCAGCGCGCCCGTCAGCATCCGGTCGCGCACGGGCCGCCCGTTGACGAAGAGATATTGCGCCACCGCCGCGCCGCGCGAATAGGTGGGCAGCGCCGCAAGCCCCGACAGGCGCACCCCCTCGCGCGTGGCGTCGATCCGCAGCGCATTGTCGGTGAACTCGCGCCCCATGATCCGCGCGAGGCGGTCCGAGAGCGCATCAAACAGATCGCCTGTCTCGGCCTCGGCGCGGAAGGTGACGCGCCCCTCGCCCCCGCCCGAGACATCGCGCAGCGTCACCGCCACGCGGGGTGCTGCCATGGCGAGGCGCTTGACGGTATCGGCGATGGCCTGCGTCTCGGCGCGGTCCGAGCGCAGGAACTTGAGCCGCGCTGGCGTGGCGTAGAAGAGGTCGCGCAGGGTGACTGTTGTGCCGGGCCCACGCGCCGCCGGTCTGACCGCCCCCATCTGCCCGCCGCTCACCGTGATTTCGGCCCCGTCCTGCCCCGGCACGCGCGCGGCGATGGTGAGCCGTCCGACCGCGCCGAGCGAGGGCAACGCCTCGCCCCGAAAGCCGAAGGAGCGGATGTTCAGAAGGTCCGAGCCGTCGATCTTCGAGGTGGCGTGACGCGCGAGCGCGAGGGCCAAGTCCTCGGGTGCGATGCCGCAGCCATCATCGCTCACCCGGATCAGCGTCTTGCCGCCATCGGCGACGGTGATCTCGATCTGTCGCGCGCCCGCGTCGAGCGCGTTTTCCATCAGTTCCTTGACGGCAGAGGCCGGACGCTCGACCACCTCGCCCGCCGCGATGCGGTTGATCGCGGCCTCGTCAAGCTGCCGGATGCGGGGCAGATCGGCGCTTATCTTGGGGGCGGGCGTGTTCATGTCACAAGACTTAGCATGAAGCCGCGCGATTCTGAAAGCGTCCCCGCCAAGAAAAACCCCGGGCGCGGACGCCCGGGGCAAGCTCTCGAAGGGGTGATCGGGAGGAGGGAATCAGCCCTTGGAGAAGTCGGGATAGGCCTCCATGCCCAGTTCGGACATGTCCAGGCCGTTGATTTCGTCTTCCTCGCCCACGCGGATGCCCATGGTCATCTTGAGGATGAACCACACCACCGCCGAGGCCACGAAGACAAAGCCGCCAATCGCCGCGATGCCAAGGATCTGTGCGCCGAAACTCGCGTCGGCATTGTAGAACGGCACCGCCAGCGTGCCCCAGATGCCCGCAATCAGGTGCACCGGGATCGCGCCCACCACATCGTCGATCTTCATTCGATCCAGCATCGGCACCGCAACAACCACGATCACCCCGCCGATGGCCCCGATCCACAGCGCGCCGAAGAGCGTGGGCGCAAGCGGTTCGGCCGTGATCGAGACGAGACCGGCCAGCGCGCCGTTGAGCACCATGGTGAGGTCCGGCTTCTTGAACATCACTTGCGTGAGGATGAGTGCGGTGACGGCCCCGGCTGCGGCGGCCATGTTGGTGTTGGCGAAGATGCGGCTTACGTCAGTGACATCGCCCACGGTGCCCATGGCCAGTTGCGATCCGCCGTTGAAGCCGAACCAGCCCAGCCACAGGATGAAGGTGCCGAGCGTGGCCAGCGCCAGGTTCGAGCCGGGGATCGGGACAACGCGGCCATCCTTGGAATACTTGCCGATGCGCGGCCCGAGGATGAGCGCGCCCGCCAGCGCCGCGAAACCGCCCGCGGCATGAACGAGGGTCGAGCCTGCGAAATCGTTGAATCCTGCGTCGGACAAGAAGCCCTCGCCCCACTGCCAGGATGCCTCGATCGGGTAGATCACGCCGGTAAGCACCGCGACGAAGATGAGGAACGGCCAGAGCTTGATTCGTTCGGCCAGCGTGCCCGAGACGATCGAGGCGGTGGTGGCGCAGAACATCAACTGAAAGAAGAAGTCCGAGCCCACCGAGGCATAGCCGAGATCGGCATCGGCGGCGTCAAGCCCGACCGCCTCGAGCACCGTTGGGGCGAACCACGGTCCCATGATGCCCTCGACCCACCAGCCATCGCCGGGATACATCAGGTTGAAGCCGATGAGCCAATACATGATCGCGGCGATGGAAAAGAGGCCGATATTCTTGGTAAGCTGCATGGTGACGTTCTTGGAGCGCACCAGCCCCGCCTCCAGCATGGCGAAGCCGGCCGCCATCCAGAACACCATGAAACCGCCGATCAGGAACAGCAGCGTGGTGAAGATGTAGGGGTTGATGTCGGGCGCGGCCTCTGCAACCTCCGTTGTCTCCTGCGCCAGCCCCAGGGAAGGCAGGAGTGCGAGCGTTGCGGCGATGCCGATTGTCTTTTTCAGGGTCATGTCCTTGTCCTTTCGCTCGCGCATCTCAGAGCGCGTCGTCGTTGCTTTCGCCCGTGCGCACGCGCAGGGCCTGTTCGAGATCGAGCACGAAGATCTTGCCGTCGCCGATCTTGCCGGTGCGCGCGGCCCCGGCGATGGTCTCGACCACCTGATCGGCAAGCGGGTTGGTCACGGCCACTTCCAGCTTGACCTTGGGCACGAAGTTCACGGCGTATTCGGCCCCGCGATAGATCTCGGTATGGCCCGACTGCGCGCCGAAGCCCTTGATCTCGGTGACCATCATGCCGCGCACACCGATGCCGGTGAGCGCCTCGCGGACCTCCTCGAGCTTGAATGGTTTGATCGTTGCGATGATGAGTTTCACGTCTTCCCCTTTCCCTTGGCTGCACGTGAGACGTGCGCTTTGCCGATGCAGGACAATCGCTTTGGGGCGATTGGGGAAGGGTGGTGCGTGCCATTTCCCGGTTTGGCACGTCGTTATTGATTAATTTATAGGCATTAATATTTATTTGCTTAATATTCATTCATGATGGGGACATTGCGCCGCGACGGCGGGTCTCTACATTCGGGGCGTGGCGCGGTAGACTGCCACGAAATGGCAAGCCGGGCAGGGCAATGGGCAATTCAGGACGACGCAAACCGCCACTGGTGGCGCCGAAACGCACAAACGCGGCAAAGCCCGCGCCGCGCAAGGCCAGGGGTCGCAAGCCGCGCCGCGCGGCGCGCTCGCGCAATCCGCTGGTGCGGTTCTTCGGGGCGATCCTGCGGTTTGTCTGGCGGATCGTCTGGGGGATCGGCTGGCGGGTGACGGCGGTGCTGGCGCTCGTTATCGGGCTGTCGGTGGCCTATATCTATGCGGGACTGCCCGAGTATCAGACGCTTATCGACGGGCGGGCGCGCGGCTCGGTCACGATCCTTGACCGCGACGGTGAGGTTTTCGCCTGGCGCGGCGATCAGTTCGGCGGCGTGGTGACGGCGGATACCGTCAGTCGGCATCTGAGAAACGCGGTGATCGCCACCGAGGACCGCCGCTTTTATCGGCATCCCGGCATCGACCCGATCGGCATCACAAGCGCCATCCGCATCAACCTGCGCGAGGGGCGCGGGCCGCTGTCGGGCAATGGCGGCTCGACCATCACGCAGCAGACCGCCAAGCTCTTGTGTTTCGGGCAGGTCTATGACCCGGCGAAATGGGACAGCGAGGCGGCCTATGTGGCCTATTGCCGGCAGAGCTCACTTATCCGCAAGGGCCGCGAGGCGCTTTATGCGCTGGCGATGGAAGCGAAATATTCCAAGGATCAGATTCTCACGATCTATCTCAACCGCGCCTATCTGGGCGGCGGGGCCTATGGGGCCGAGGCTGCGGCGCAACGCTATTTCGGCAAGTCCGCGGCGAATCTGACGCCCGCGGAGGGGGCGATGATCGCGGGGCTTCTGACCGCGCCCTCCACGCTTGCGCCGACCGCGAATCTGGAGCGATCGCAGAACCGCGCGCGGATCGTTGTCGGGCTGATGCGGCGGCAGGGCTATCTGAGCGATACCGACGCCGCGGTGGCGCTGGCCAATCCAGCGGTCCTGTCAGAGGCGGCAGAGCGGCGCGCGGGCGGCTATTTCGCCGATTGGGTCATGGCTTCGGGGCCGGAATTTCTGACGCGTGACACGACCGAGGATGTCATCATCCGCACCACTCTTGACCAGCGGATCCAGCGCGCGGCAGAAGAGGCGCTGCGCACGGTCTTTGACGAAAGGGTCAGCGAGGAATCAAAGGCGCAGGCCGCCATCGTTGTGATGAGTGCCGATGGTGCCGTGCGCGCCATGGTGGGCGGGCGCGCGACAAGGGTGGTGGGGGCCTTCAACCGCGCCACGCAGGCCAAACGGCAGACCGGATCGGCCTTCAAGCCTTTCGTCTTCGCGACGGCGCTGGAACTGGGCTACAGCCACGATTCCGTGGTGGTGGATGAGCCCTTTTGCCTGAATATCCCCGGTTCTGGCCGCTGGTGCCCGGAAAATTACACCCGCGATCACAAGGGCCGGGTGAGCCTGACACGGGCGCTGGCCGAATCGATCAACATTCCGGCGGTGAAGGTCTCGGAGAGCGTCGGGCGCGATCTGGTGCGCAAGGTCGCTGCCGATTTCGGCATCGAGAGCGATCTGGCCGATGGTCCGGCTCTGGCGCTCGGGGCCTCGGAAAGCACGCTGATCGAGATGACCGGCGCCTATGCGGGCATCCTCAATGGCGGCTCGTCGGTGACGCCCTATGGCCTTAGCGAATTGCGGCTGATGGGCGAGGATGCGCCGCTCATGAACCGGCAGGGCGGCATCGGCGAGCGGGTGATCCGCGAGGAGGCGGCGCGCGAACTGATCTACATGATGTCCAAGGTGATCGAGAGCGGAACGGGCACGCGCGCACGCCTGCCGGGGCGCGAGGCGGCAGGCAAGACCGGCACCACACAGGCGGCGCGCGATGCGTGGTTTCTGGGCTTTACCGCCGATTATGTGGCGGGCGTATGGATGGGCTATGACGACAACACGCCTCTCAAGGGGGTGACGGGGGGTGGCCTTCCGGCCGCGATCTGGCGCGAAACCATGGTGCGCGTCCATGAGGGGCTGGAGCCGCGACCGCTGCCGATGCTGCGCCCGGCGCCGCGTCCGGAACCCGCACCCATGCCCGTGCCGCAGACGCAGCGCCGCGCGCCGGTGGCCAGCGGCAATCCGATCGAGAAACTCTTGCGCAGCATCTTCGGAAACTGAAAACGGCACTCGTCAGGGTGGTGTTCGCGGGCCTGCCCGGGCGCTTAGCCGGCGCGCTTGAGATCCTCGATCAGCGCGTCGATATTGCCGTTGCGCCGGTCAAGCATGGCGCCAATCTCGGTGCGTTCGCTCAGCCGCAGGCTGATCCCCTCGATGATCATGTCGAAAAACAGATCCTTGCCCGAGCGGTCCGACACCAGAAAGCTGACCTCGAACGGCGATTGGCCGCGCAGATAGGCCATGGATTTGACCTCGTGCCAGGACTTGACCTCGCGCACGCCCTTCACCTCGATGCGCCCGCCGACGAACTCGGTGAAACGCTTGCCGTATTTGCGCGCGACATAGCCACGGAACGCCTCGGTGAAGGCGCGCATCTGCGCCTGCGAGGCGCGGTTGGCATCGGCCCCGAGGGTAGAGCGGGCGATGATCGGCACATCGCCGTAACGGGTGAAGATCCGTTCGAAATCCGAGACCATGCGCGCGATCGGACGGCCCGAGGCGATCACCTCGTTGATATCGGACACGACCTGATCGACCAGCGCCCGCGCGCGCGCTTCGGTCAGGGCAAATGCGGGCCGCGTCAGCCCGGCAAGGCCGAGCACGACCAGCCCGGAGGCCATGAAGCTTCGGCGGCAAATGTCACTCGTCATACGGATCCTCCAACGGGGTTACCGATGCCCCGGAGGACATGGTGTCATAGGGATCAGTATAGGTATCGCTCCCCGTTCCGCCAAGTTTGAAGCGGCGATTTTGCAGGAAGATCGAGCGCGATAGCGCGTAACTGTCTGCGCTTTCATAAAGAATTTGGTCGATCGTTTCCGAGAACCGATCCCGCCGTGACAGGCCCGAGGCGACGCCCGCCGCCGTCCCGGCGAGGTTCTCGGGAGAGTCGATCACATAGCTGAGCGGGTTGGTGAAGAGATCGAAGAACAACCCGTAAGTGTCGCGCGTGGTCGATGGGCCAAGCAGGGGCAGTTCGATAAAGGCCCCCTCTTTTGCCCCCCAGACATGCAGCGTCTGGCCGAAATCGGTGTTGGAGGCGGCGGCCATGCCCATTTCGCTTGCCGGATCGAAGAAGCCGCCAAGCCCCACGGTGGTGTTGACGACAAAGCGCGCCGTATCCTGAATGGCCGCGCGCATGTTGAGTTGCAGCACGTTATTCACCACATCGGCAGGCAGCGACAGGTTCTCGGCAAAGCGGATGATCACCGTCTCGATGTCGTCGGGCACGGCGGCGGCATAGGCGTGTGCCACGGGCCGCAAAAGCGAGCGGTCGAAGCCGCGGTTGAAGTCGTGCATCCGCCGGTTCTCGGCCTCGAACGGATCGAAGATGTCTCGGCTTGCCTCGTCAGGCTTGGCACAGGCCGACAGGAAAAGCGCCGCAATCAGCGGCGCGGCACCCAGATAGCGACGGATCGAAGCAAAAGTCGTTGAATGCAAGGTCATATCCACAGGCTGAATCTCATCTTTGGTTCTACTTAAACGAATATCGGGTTAAACCCACTATCAAGACCGTATCGTTCACGTTCTTGTGGCAGATTGGCGACAGGCAAGCCATGGGTGCGCCAGACCACGGATCGCGTTGACACGGATTTCGTCAGACTGACGCAAGACAGGGATAAAAGCGAGACGTAACCTTATCCGCGTGGCGGATGCGCGGTCATGCGCCTTGGGGCTGTCCGGTCTGCCATCTCCGGCACGGCAGGGGCTTTTCATTGGGCGCCGGCACCGCTAGCGTCGGATCAACTCGCGACAAGAGGAGAAGAGTGACATGAGCCAGTTCGAGAAACGTCTTGCCGAGTTGGGCGTGACCCTGCCCGACGCGCCCGCGCCCGCGGCCAATTATGTGCCCTATGTGCAGGTGGGTGACATGCTTTATGTCTCGGGGCAGATCGCCAAGGAGGGCGACACCCTGATGACCGGCAAGCTGGGCGCGGATATGGATGTGGCCCAGGGTGCGGCAGCGGCGCGGGTCTGCGCGATCGCGCTTCTGGCGCAGGTCAAGGCCGCCTGTGGCGGCGATCTTGACCGGTTGGCGCGGGTGGTGCGGCTGACGGGCTTTGTCAATTCCACCCCCGAATTCACGCAGCAGCCGGCGGTGATCAACGGCGCGTCGGATTTCCTTGGTGAGGCGCTGGGCGAGGCAGGCAAGCACGCCCGCGCCGCCGTCTCTGCCGCGTCGCTGCCGTTTGGCGTGGCGGTCGAGATCGACGGGATATTCCAGATCAAATGAGCGCGCTGCCCGAGGCGTTTCTGCGCCTGCCGATTGCGCATCGCGCGCTCCACGATGTGACGGCGAGGCGGCCCGAGAACTCGCGCGCCGCGATCCGGGCGGCGATGGCGGCGGGCTATGGCATCGAGATTGACCTGCAATCGAGCCGTGACGGGCGCGCCATGGTGTTTCACGACTACGATCTCGGGCGGCTCACGTCCGAGACGGGGCCGGTGCGCCAGCGCGATGCGGCACAGCTCGCGCAAATCCCGCTCAAGGGCGGCGACGAGGGTATTCCCGATCTGTCCGAGGTGCTGGCGCTGGTCGCGGGCCGGGTGCCCCTGCTGATCGAGTTGAAGGACCAGCATGGCCGGATGGGCGCGACCGATGGCGCGCTGGAGGCGGCCACCGCCGAGGCGCTCCGGGGCTATGCGGGGCCGGTGGCGCTGATGTCCTTCAACCCCGAGATGGTGGTCGCGATGGCCGACCTCGCCCCCGAGCGGCCGCGCGGCATCGTGACCTGCGCCTACACGCCCGAGGACTGGCCGCTCTTGCGCGAGGAGACCCGCGCGCGGCTCCGCGATATCCCCGATTATGACCGAGCGGGCGCCGCGTTCGTGAGCCATGACGTGGACGACCTCGACAATCCGCACCTGACCCGATTGCGCGCCAAGGGGGCCGCGATCCTGTGCTGGACGGTGCGCAGCCCGGAGGTGGAGGCCCGCGCGCGGCAGGTCGTGGACAACATCACGTTTGAGGGTTATCTGGCCGCCCTCCCCGCTTGATCGGCCGTGCCCGCCCGCCAGATAGGACAGTCGGCATGACCGACACCGCGATCACCATCACGCTCCATGACCGCATCGCCGAGATCGGCGAGGGCGATTGGGACGCCTGCGCCTGCCCCGAGGCGGCAGGTGGCGCGCGCCCCGAAGACCCGTTCACCACCTACCGGTTCCTGTCGGCGCTGGAACAGAGCGGTTCTGTCGGGCGCGGCACCGGCTGGCAGCCGCAATATCTGCGCGCCGAGGCGGGGGGCGCGGTGATCGCCGTGGCCCCGCTCTATGCCAAATCCCACAGCCAGGGCGAATATATCTTCGACCATTCCTGGGCCCATGCCTATGAGCGTGCGGGCGGGCGCTATTACCCCAAGCTGCAAGGGGCGGTGCCCTTCACGCCGGTGACGGGGCGGCGCCTGCTGGCGCGTCCGGGCCATGAGGCGGCGGGGCGGGCGGCGCTCTTGCAGGGTGCGCGCGAGGTGGCGACGCGGCACGCGATTTCGTCGGTCCATATGACCTTCTGCACCGGAGCGGAGGTCGCGGCGGGCGAGGCGGCGGGTTATCTCGCGCGGCGCACCCAGCAATATCACTGGGAAAATCGCGGCTATGGCGGGTTTGACGACTTTCTTGATGATCTGTCATCGCGCAAGCGCAAGACGATCCGCAAGGAGCGCGCCCGTGCGCAGGCCTTTGGCGGCGAGATCGTGCACCTGACCGGCGACCAGATCCGCCCCGAGCACTGGGAGGCGGTCTGGGGCTTTTACCAGGACACCGGCGCACGCAAATGGGGCACGCCCTATTTGCGTCGGGCCTTCTTCGATCTCGCACATGAGCGGTTGCGCGGCGATGTCCTGCTGATCCTCGCTTTGCGCGGGGGCAGGCCGGTGGCGGGCGCGATGAATTTCATTGGCGCTTCGGCGCTTTATGGCCGCTACTGGGGCTGCGTCGAGGATCACCCCTGTCTTCACTTCGAGTTGTGCTATTACCGCGCCATCGAGTTTGCCATTGAATCGGGACTGCAAAGGGTCGAGGCTGGCGCGCAGGGCGAGCACAAGCTGGCGCGCGGCTATCTGCCCCGGCCCGTCCATTCGCTGCACTGGCTGCGCGATCCGGGCTTTGCCAGGGCGGTGGCCGAGTATCTGGAGGCCGAGCGCGCCGCGGTGGATGAGGAAATTGACATATTGACCGGCTATGGCCCGTTTCGCCGCACCGTCATGGAGGATCACGAATGACCGAGAAACTCAGCGACACGGCCCGCAAGACCACGCTCGCGCCGCTTCTGGAGAACGGCTGGGCCATGGTCGAGGGGCGCGACGCCATCGCCAAGACCTATCAGTTCGCCGATTTCGTCGAGGCCGTGGGCTTCATGACGCGCGCGGCGCTCTGGGCAGAGAAGTGGAACCACCATCCCGAGTGGTTCAACGTCTACAAGAGGGTAGAGGTGACGCTCTCCACCCATGACGTGGGGGGGCTGAGCGCGCTTGACGTGAAACTCGCGCGCAAGCTTGACGGGCTCGCGGGCTGAACTGACGGGTGTCACTATTCGAAGAACGATGAAGCGAGGCGGGCGCGCTTTCATCGTTCGGAAAATACTCCGGGGAGCGCGAGGGGCTGGCCCCTCGCACCCGCTCTTGCCGTTCAGATCTCTGCCAGCAGCGATTCGCCCGCTGTCGCCTCGCAGGTGCCGGGGCTTGCCTCGACATGGAGCACGGAGACGGTGCCATCCTCGACCGCTATGGCATAGCGTTTCGAGCGCGCCATAAGGCCTGCGGGCGGCGCGTCGAAAGTCATGCCGACCGCCTTGGTAAAGGCGCTTTGCGGGTCGGCGAGCATGGTGATTCCGGCCTGCGTGGCGCCGGTCGCCTCGCCCCATGCCTTCATCACGAATGGGTCGTTGACGGAGATGCAGATGATCTCGTCCACGCCCTTCTTGTCGTATTCAGCCTTGGTGCGGATGAAGCTTGGCACATGGGCCGAGGAGCAGGTGGGCGTATAGGCGCCGGGCACGGCGAAGATCACCACCTTGCGGCCCTTGGTGAGGCTCGTCACGCTGACCTCTTCGGGGCCGTTCGCGCCGAGACGCAAAAGCGTCGCCTCGGGCAGTTTGTCGCCAGTGGAAATGGTCATGGTCGTTTCCTTTCTCCTGTCGGTTTGCGGTTGGATGTAACCATAGGCCGGTGTTAGGCAAGGGGCCACGGCAAAACGAGAGGGCGCGCGATGGCGGGAGTGGTGGTGATCGGGGCCGGGCAGGCGGGGGCCACGCTGGTGGCGAAGCTGCGGGGCGAAGGCCATGACGGCGCGATCACGCTGATCGGCGAGGAGCCGGTGCCGCCCTACCAACGCCCGCCGCTGTCGAAGAAATACCTGCTGGGCGACATGGCGCTGGAGCGGCTCTATCTGCGGCCCGAGAGCTATTATGCCGAGGCGGGGATTGATCTGCGCACGGGCGCGCGCGTGACCGGCATCGACCGGGGCGCAAGGGAGGTGGTGATCGGCGCGGAGCGGCTTGGCTATGCACATCTTGTGCTGGCCACCGGGTCTGTGCCGCGCCGCCTGCCGCCCGCGATTGGCGGCGATCTGGCGGGCGTGCATGTGGTGCGCACGCTGGCGGATGTGGATGCGATGGCGCCGGGGTTTGTCGCCGGGGCAAAGGTGCTGATCGTGGGCGGCGGCTATATCGGGCTGGAGGCGGCGGCGGTGGCGGCGGCGCGCGGTATGGATGTGGTGCTGATCGAGATGGCCGACCGTATCCTGAAGCGGGTGGCCGCGCGCGAGACCTCTGATTATTTCCGCGCGCTGCATGGGCGGCATGGCGTGGATATCCGTGAGGGCGTCGGGCTGGAGCGGCTGTCGGGCGAAGGCCGGGTGCGGGGCGCGCGGCTTTCGGATGGCAGCGAAATCGGTGTGGATATGGTGATCGTCGGCATCGGGATCGCGCCCGCGACGGGGCTGGCCGAGGCGGCGGGGCTGGTCATTGAGAATGGCATCGCGGTTGACGAGCTTGGCCGCACCTCGGACCCGGTGATCTGGGCGGCGGGGGATTGCGCCTCTTTCCCCTATAAGGGCGGGCGGCTGCGGCTGGAAAGCGTGCCCAATGCCATCGACATGGCCGACTGCGTGGCGGGCAATATCATGGGGCGCGCCGTGCCGTATGTGCCGCGCCCGTGGTTCTGGTCGGATCAATACGATGTGAAATTGCAGATCGCAGGGCTGAATGCGGGCTTTGACCGGGTGGTGACGCGCGCGGCGGAGGGCGCGTTTTCGGTCTGGTATTACGAGGGGACGATGCTGCGGGCGGTCGATGCGATGAACGATCCGCGCGCCTATATGGTGGGCAAGCGGCTGATCGAGGCGGGGCAGAGCGCCGATCCGTCCCTTGTGGCCGATCCGGGCGTGGATCTCAGGGTGCTGCTCGCGTGAGAATTATCGGCGGCGCATATCGCGGGCGGGCTCTGGCCAGTGTCGGTAAGGGCGATGCGGCGGCGCATCTGCGCCCGACCTCGGACCGGGTGCGCGAGGCGCTTTTCAATGTGCTGGCGGGTGGTTATGGCGACCCGGTGACGGGCGCGCGGGTGCTTGATCTGTTCGCGGGTACCGGCGCGCTCGGGTTGGAGGCGCTGTCGCGCGGTGCGCAGGCCGCCACCTTCGTCGAAAACGGGCGCAAGGCGCTGGCGCTTTTGCGGCAGAATATCGCGCTTTGCCGCGCCGAGGATCGCGCGCGGGTGATCGCGGCGGATGCGCGCCGGCCGGGGACCAATGCGCAGGCGCCGCACGATCTGGTGTTTCTCGATCCGCCCTATGGCAAGGGGCTGGGCGAGGCCGCGCTGACGGCGGCGCTGGCGGGCGGCTGGATCGCGCCGGGCGCGCTGATCGTCTGGGAGGAAAGCGCCGTCATCACGCCCCAAGAGGGGCTGCGGCTGATCGAGGAACGGCGCTATGGCGCGACGGTGATCCGGTTCCTGGAGGCGGGGTAGCGGGCGGCGCTAGTGTTCGCCACCTGACATAAGTTACCCGGTATTGAGCAGGCGCGCCATGTTGGCGGAATCTGGAATGCCAGGGGCGTTGAATGGCCTTGCGCTGACGCTGGCCTCCTGCCACCCGCGCGGCTCATCCCTCAATTGGGAATGTCCATGCGGGTCATCAACGGACACTTTGCAGCCGCTTTGCACCAGGTATATTGCGTCAGGGGGCGAACGCTAGCGCGACCGCGCGAGCATCGCGAGACGGATCAGCGCGCGTTCTACCAGCGCCATCTCGGGGGCGCGTTGCGCGGCGGAGCGCAGATGAAGGTCGGTCTCGGTCAGGATCGTCAGCGCCTGTTCAAGCCGCGCCGCGCCCCAGCCCTGGGCCTGGCGCAGCATCTGGTCGCGGCGGGGGCCAAAGACCGGTGGGCGCAGGCGATTGATGCCCTGGGACGCGCCGCCGGGATCGGCGGCGGCGGTATAAAGCGCGCGAAAATGGCGCGCGGCCCCGATGCACAGGCCCACCGGCTGCACGCCCTGCGCCTTCAGCCGCCGCAGCACCGGCGCGATTCCGCCCGAGCGCCCCTCGGCCACGATGGCAAGCACCTCGTCAAGATCGGCCTCGGTCGAGGCGGGTGCGCAGGCCGTGATGTCGTCGGCCGAAAGCGGCGCGGGATCACCCGTCTTGTAGAGTGCGAGTTTCTCGATTGTCTGGCGGAAATCGCCCGGATCGAGCGCCCGCGACAGCACCACGATATCGCCCATGACAGGCCCCGGAATGTCGTGCAGTCCGGCGCGGGCCAGCACCGCCTCGATTTCCTCGCGCGAGGGCGGTTCGTCATAGATGCCGATGGCATAGGCGTTTGGATGGCTCTCGAACGCCTTGCGCAATCTGGACGTGGCCTTGAGTTGACCGGCGGTTACGACGATCTGCGCGTCGCCCGTCTGCCAGTCGGCCAAGGCGGCAAGGATCGGCTCGGCCAAAGCCTCGGTCGCGTCCTCGGCAAAGGCCACGCGCGGGCCGGGGAAAAAGCCCTGCGCCTTGACCGCATCGAGAAGAAGCGCCGGATCGCGGCGCAGATCGGCGGCAGGCAGGCGCGTCAGGCGCATTTCCTCCTCCGCGCCGGGGCCAAGCAGGGCGGCGATGACCTCCTGCCGCCTGAGCGCCACGCGCATCGCGTCCGAACCGTAGATCAGAAGGCCCGCGCGCCCCGGATCGGGCCGGGCGAAATAGCGCGGGGCATCGCGGGCCGAGAGCTTCATTGCGGCAGATCGCGCACCGAAGCGGCGAGCCGGGTCAGAAGCTGATCGGCCAGCATGGACATCAGCCGCGCCTCGGCATCGCGCTCGGCGGCCTGGGTGGCCACGGGTGTGTCGAAGGTGGAATAGCCGGAGAAATTATCGACCGTTCCCCTGGTCACGATCTCGTCGGTCTGCCGGTCGCGCAGGGTGTAATCGACACGCCCCAGAAGGTTGACACGCAGCGTGATGTTGCTGCGGTCGATGGATACGCCCTGCTTGCGCAGCGAGATCGCGGGGGTGAGCAGGTAACGCGCGCCCGCAGCACGACCGAGGCGACCCTCAAGCTCTTGCGTCAGCAGAAAGCCCGCGCGCGTGTCGGGGTCCGCGATCTCGATGCGCCCCGTCAGCGCCGCACCGCCACCGCCCGGCGCATAGACCGGCGAAAAGCCGCACCCCGCCAACGCGGCGAGGCCCGAGAGCAGGAACAGGCGGCGGTCAGATGACGACATTCACGATCCGTCCGGGGACAACGATGATCTTTTTCGGCGCGGCCCCTTCAAGCGCCCTTTGCACAGCATCATGGGCAAGTGCCGTCTTTTCAACCTCGGATTTGCCCATCTCGCGTGGCACGGTGATTTCCGCGCGCCGCTTGCCGTTGATCTGGATGGGCAGCGTCACCGTGTCGTCGATCAGCAGTGCCGGATCGGCCTGGGGCCAGGGCGCCGTGGCTACAAGGCCCTCGCCGCCCAGCATGGCCCAGATATCCTCCGACAGGTGCGGGGTCATGGGCGACATGAGCTGCGCCAGGGTGCGGACGGCCTCGCGTTTCGCCGCATGGCCCGCCTGCGATTTCATCAGCGTGTTGGTAAAGGCATAGAGCCGCGCGATGGCGGCGTTGAAGCCGAAGGATTCGACGCCTCTGGACACCTCGTCGATGGTCTTGTGCATCTCGCGCAACAATGCCTCATCGGCCTCTGGCGTGGCCGTCTCGGGGGCGCTGCCCACTTCTGACGCCAGACGCCAGACGCGCGAAAGGTGGCGATGCGCGGCCTCGGCGCCAGAGGCGGTCCATTCCACGTCGCGCTCGGGCGGGCTGTCCGACAGGACGAACCAGCGCGCGGTATCGGCGCCGTATTGGCTTATGATGGTGGAGGGATCGACGACGTTCTTCTTGGATTTTGACATCTTGGCGGAGGGGATCACTTCGATCAGGTCGTGCTCCGCGAGTTTGCCCTCCATATGCGCCTGAGCCAGCCGCTGAGCAAGCAGCACGTCATCACCAGAGCCTAGTTCGCTTTTCAAGCTAGCCCTTTTCTTGCCGTCTTTTCCAACAAATTCCACTACTTCTTCCGGCAGATGATAGACCGGGCGGCCCGCCGCATCGCGGGTCTGGTAGATCTCATGCGTCACCATCCCTTGCGTAAACAGTGCATCGAACGGCTCGATCGCGCGGGCGGGCAGGTGGCCGCAAATCTGCATCGCCCGGGCGAAGAAGCGGGAATAGAGCAGGTGCAGGATCGCGTGCTCGATGCCGCCGATATACTGGTCCACGTTCATCCAGTAGTTGGCCTCGGCCATGTCGGTGGGCGTCGGGGCATCGGGCGCGGTGAAGCGGGCGTAATACCAGCTTGAATCGACGAAGGTGTCCATCGTGTCGGTCTCGCGCCGGGCGGGCGCGCCGCAGCGCGGGCAGGGGCACGCGGCCCATGTCGGGTGGCGGTCAAGCGGGTTGCCGGGGGCGTCAAAGCTCACATCGTCGGGCAGGCGGACCGGCAGGTTTTCCTTTTTCTCCGGCACCACGCCACAGGCATCGCAATGCACCACCGGAATCGGGCAGCCCCAGTAGCGTTGCCGCGACAGGCCCCAGTCGCGCAGGCGGAACCTGGTCACGCCCTGGCCCACGCCATTCTCTTCGCACAGCGCGATGGCGGCGTCGATGGCCTGCGCCCCGGTCTGAATCTCGTCGCCCGCCAGCGGGCGGGTGTAGCGCACCGCCTCTGACTTGGGCGGGATGAAGGGGCTTTGGGAAACGTCATGCGCGCCGTCGCGCGGCTGGAACGTGTCGATGATCGGCAGGCCGTACTTGACCGCGAAATCGTGGTCGCGCTGGTCATGGGCAGGCACGCCGTAGATCGCGCCGGTGCCATAATCCATCAGAATGAAATTGGCGATCCAGACCGGCAATTCACAGGTGTTGTCAAACGGGTGACGCACGCGCAATCCGGTGTCGAAGCCAAGTTTCTCGGCCTTCTCGATGGCTTCTTCGGTGGTGCCGCCGCGCCGCGCCTCGGCGCAGAACGCCGCCACATCCGCGCGCTCGCGCTCCAGTGATTTCGCCAGCGGGTGATCGGGGGAAATACCCAGAAACGACGCGCCCAGCATGGTGTCGGGCCGGGTGGTATAGACCTCGATCCGGTCATACCCCTCTGGCCCGTCGATGAGCGAGAACGCGAATTGCAGCCCGCGCGATTTGCCGATCCAGTTCTCCTGCATAGTGCGCACCTTGGCGGGCCAGTTGTCGAGGCCGTCGAGCGCGTCAAGCAACTCGCCCGCGAAATCCGAGATGCGGAAGAACCATTGCGTCAGTTCGCGCCGCTCGACCTCTGCGCCCGAGCGCCAGCCCTTGCCGTCGATCACCTGCTCGTTGGCGAGCACGGTCATGTCCACCGGATCCCAGTTCACCACCGCGTTCTTGCGGTAAACCAGCCCCTTCTCGAGAAAATCGAGGAACAGCGCCTGTTGCTGGCCGTAATATTCGGGGTCGCAGGTGGCAAACTCGCGGCTCCAGTCGATCGAGAGGCCGAGCGGCTTCATCTGCGCGCGCATGGTGGCGATATTGTCGTAGGTCCAGTCCTTGGGGTGGCCTCCGCTTGCCATGGCGGCGTTTTCGGCGGGCATCCCGAAGGCGTCCCAGCCCATCGGGTGCAGCACGTTATGGCCTGTGGCGATCCTGTGGCGCGCGACCACATCGCCCATCGTGTAGTTGCGCACATGGCCCATATGGATGCGCCCCGAGGGGTAGGGGAACATTTCCAGCACGTAATACTTGGGCTTCGCGTCATCGCGGGCGGCGCGGAAAATGCCGGCTGCGTCCCAGGCAGCCTGCCATTTCGCTTCGATCTCGGCGGGGGAATAGCGCGACATTGGCCGTGCCTTTCTTGCTTTTCGTGGTGTTGGCAGGGGTGATAGGCGCTTCACCCGGCTGGGTCCAGAGGGCGGGCGCAGAATCCGGGGCTTTGCGGGCCGGGGGTGCGGATTTATAACCGCGAGGGGCGCAGGCGGGCGAGTGCATGAAAATCCTCTTTATCCACCAGAATTTTCCGGGGCAATACAAGCATCTGGCCCCGTTGCTGGTGCGGCAGGGGCATCATTGCGTGGCGCTTACGCTGCGGGTGAAGGAGGCGAGCACATGGCAGGGCGTGCGGGTGGTCCCCTATGCCCTGCCCAGGCGGGACGCGCAGGCGCTGCATCCGTGGCTGGTGGACCTTGACAGCAAGCTCACGCGCGGCGAGGCGTGCTGGCGCGCGGCAATGGCGCTGAAGGAGCGCGGTTATGCGCCCGATCTCATCCTTGCCCATCCCGGCTGGGGCGAATCGCTGTTTCTGCGCGATGTCTGGCCTGAGGCGCGGCTTGGGCTTTATTGCGAGCTTTACCACCTTGCCGACTGGCCGCATCTGGGGTTCGACCGCGAATTCCCGAGCCACGAGCCCGAGGTCGAACCGCTGCGCATCCGCATGCGCAATATCAACAACCATCTGCATTTTGCCGAGGCCCATGCCGGGATCAGCCCGACGCGGTTTCAGGCCGATACCTTCCCCGAACCGTTCCGCGACCGCATCACCGTAAGCCATGACGGCATCGACACGCTGAGCGCCTGCCCCGCGCCGGATGTGCGGCTGGAGGTGGAGGGGGCGGGCACCCTCACCCGCGCCGATGAGGTCATCACCTTCGTCAATCGCAACCTCGAGCCCTACCGGGGCTATCACATCTTCATGCGCGCGCTGCCGCGCCTCCTGCGCGAGCGGCCCCACGCGCGCGTGCTGATCGTGGGCGGCGACGAGGTGAGCTATGGCGCGCGCCCGCCCAAGGGGCAGACCTGGAAGCAGATCTTTATCGACGAGGTGCGCGGGCGCATCGCCACGCCCGACTGGGAAAGGGTGCATTTTCTGGGCCGCATCCCCTATGATCGGTTCCTGCGGCTTTTGCAGGTAAGCCGCGTGCATGTCTATCTCAGCTACCCTTTCGTGCTGAGTTGGTCGCTGTTGGAGGCGATGGCCTGCGAGGCGGCGATTGTCGCCAGCGATACCGCGCCCGTGCGAGAGGTGATCACGCAGGACAAGACCGGGCGACTGGTGGATTTCTTCGATGCCGAGGCTCTGGTGGCGGAGGTCTGCGCGCTGCTTGAGGCCGCGGAGGCACGCCGCGCGCTCGGTCAGGCCGCGCGGCGGCTTATTCAGCAACGCTATGACCTGCGCGGCATCTGCCTGCCGCGTCAGGTCAAATGGGTCACGGATATCGCCGCGCGGTAGGGCGGATCAGAACCGGCCCGCCTGAATGCGCAACTGGCGCGCGCGGTTGAGGATGGCGTCTTCGACGGCGCGGGTGGTGGCGGCATCGACCGGGCCGCGCTGCGTCTGGAGCGCGACCTTGAGCGAACGCGCGTCAAGCGCCGGATCGCTGATGAGCACGGTCGCGCGATAGGCCTGGCCGCCGCCCGGCGGCACGCCGAAGCCCGTGGAGATCACGCCGGTAAACGGATCGGCGGCCTCGATCGGCAGGAAATTGAGCACTTCAAGAGAGGCGGTCCACAGAAACCGGTTGACCTTGACGGTTTCGCGCCCGCCCCGGAACGCGTCGAGTAGCGACCCGTCAGCGGGATTGGCGCGCGCTTCGCGTCCACCCTTGACCCGCATGGCTTCGGGGTCGAGCCGGGTGTTCTTGAACCCGCTGCACCCTGCGAGAACCGCGAGGCAAGCCATGGTCAGGCCGAGCATTTTGAGACGCGAATGGGTCATGGCACCGTCCGGTATTGTTTCCACCCTACTATCCAAGCCGTGCTTGAGGGGCAAGCCCGATGCGCGGGGCCTTGCACGCGCCCCGCTGCGCGTGGCAGTCAGGCGACAGGATCAGGGCGAGGGAGGCACAAGGTGGGGCTGAACGACATCACCGCGCGGATCAGGCAGGCAGAGGTGGCCGCCGGGCGTGCGCCGGGCAGTGTGACACTGATCGCCGTCTCGAAGGTGCAGCCCGAGGCGCGCGTCGAGGCGGTCCTGCAGCAAGGGCACCGCGTTTTTGGCGAGAACCGGGTGCAGGAGGCGGCGGGGCGCTGGCCGCCGTTTCAGGCGCGGTTCGAGGGGGTATCGCTGCATCTCATCGGGCCGTTGCAGACCAACAAGGCGCGGCAGGCGGTAGAGATGTTCGACGCCATTCATTCGGTTGATCGGCCAAAGCTTGCGCAGGTGCTGGCGCGGCTGGCGCAGGAATTGGGGCGCTGTCCTGAGCTGTTCATTCAGGTGAACACCGGCGAGGAGGCGCAAAAGGCCGGGGTCGCACCGGGCGAGACCGATGCCTTGGTGGCCGAATGTCGTGCGCTCGATCTGCCGGTCGTGGGCCTCATGTGCATCCCGCCGGTGGACGAGGAACCGAGCCTGCATTTCGCGCTTCTGGCGAAACTGGCGGCGCGCAACGGGCTGAGCGGCCTGTCCATGGGCATGAGCGACGATTTCGAGCGCGCCATCGCGCAGGGGGCGACGCATGTGCGGGTGGGGTCGGCGATCTTCGGCGCGCGCGATTACGATTAACGACCCCGCACGATCAGCCGCGCGCCGAAGGTGAGGCGGGCGGCGATGGTGCGCAGGTGGCGGGGGTCGAGGGCGACGCAGCCTGCGGTGGGATAGCCGGGCCGCCGCCACTGGTGGATGAAGATGCACGAGCCGCGCCCGCGCACCGGGTAGGGCCAGTTCCAGTCGGTGACGATCACCAGATCATAGAGCGGATCGGCGCGGCGAAGCGCCTCGTGGCTGTGCGGGTAGGGGGCGCGGACCATGAGGTTATACGCCTCATGGGTGGGATCGTCGGACCACAGATCGCCGGGGCGGATGGGCCGCGCCCAATCGGCGGGGCGCGTCATGCGGTCGGGGCGATAGAGCATCCCCACGATACGATGATGTCCCGAAGGCGTCGCGCCGTCGCCCTCATGCTTGCGCGTGCTGATGCCGCCGTGCCCGATGGTGCAGGGGTAACGCCGTCCCTGAAAGCGCAATCCAAGCGGGGTGAGAACCAGATCGTTCGGTGTCATGAGCCTGTCGTAGCATCTCTCATGTGTCGGTCCAGAGATTTCGGGGGCGAACATGTTTTTGATTGCGCTATCGCTGCGAGCGCACAAATATTGCACTCTGCCGGATTCGGCAGCATGATGTGCCTGAAAAGCGTTCAAAAGGTTAACCTTAAGTCAATTTCCGCCTATGCAATTTCTGCATGGCAGAATTGTTTGTGTCGGGTATTGTGCAGATGCAGAAACCGACTATCTTTGGTTCAACGAAGGACGGCAGACAGAACTTGCTGCCCGGAACGAACAGAATCGCAAGGATACGAAAATGGCACAGTCGATCGTCACGCGCGACAGCGCCGCCGCCTCGGTCGGCGAAGAGCTGCGCCGGGCCGTCAATGCCGCAATGCAGCGTCTCGCGGATCACCGCGCCTATCGTCGCACGATCCGCGAGTTGTCAGATCTCAGCACGCACGATCTGGCCGATCTTGGCCTGCATCGCAGCGAGATCCGGCGAGTCGCATACGAAACGGTTTACGGCCACAGGTCGTAAGCGAAGGAATCGGTCGCGCCTCTCCTCCTCCCTGGTGCGGCCGTAACGGTCTCGGGCTTCCTCTCCTCCTCCCTGGAGTCCGTGACCGAAAGACCGGGATCGCATGATCCCGAGAGATCGCGAATGGCCCTCTCCTCCTCCCTGGGCCGGACGTGTCAGGAAGCGGCGACCCCCCTCCTCCTCCCTGGGGTCGCCGCTTTTCTGTTTTCGGGGGTTTCCCGTCAGTTGAGCCAGCGTGCACGCCCGCGCCGCATCGGTGTGGGGCAGGGCAGGGCGGCGGCGTTCAGGAAATCGACAAAGGCGCGGGCGGCCGCGCTTTGCGCGCCCTGGGCCGCCTGGCTGGCGAGCGCCTCGCGCGCCGTGTCGGTGGTGACGGGGCCGGGGGCGGCAAATACCCATTCCAGAAATCCCAGCCGGGCGAGGGCTTGCGCCTGTGCGCCCATGGCCGGGCTTTCCTCGAGCGCGCCGATGATTCGGGTCAGGATCATGGTGGTTCTCCCCGGTCGCACCCCGGACCGGATGGGGCGAGGGGGCAGGGCGCGCGCGCCCGCATCGCCCCCCGCGATTGCGACAATGCCAAGGCTGGTTTCCGGGCTTGGGGGGTGGGCCTGCTGGCCCGTGCGTTCCGGCGCCTTCCCGAGACCCTTGGTCCCAGTGGCATCGTGCCGGATCGCCCTCCCTTACCGTTGCGGGGGCAGCGCCGGTGTTTCACCGGCTTCCCAATTCTCCGCCCCGAGGGGCGGCACCCTGACAAGCCCGAGCGTAGCAGCCCACCGGATTCCGGCAAGCGCAAATGCGGCAGCGCGGCGCGGAAAGCGGCGCGTGCCCTCTTTTGGTCGGGCCGTGTGCGGGGTAGCGTGGCGCGACCCGTTGAAGGAGCCCGTTCGTGACCGATCCCGAGACCCTTTTGCGCGCGCTTTTCGCGCGTGCCGTGGCGGTGGCCGACCCGATGCAGAGCCTCGCCGCGCATCTGCCGCCGCGCCCCGAGGGCCGGGTGGTGGTGATCGGCGCGGGCAAGGCGAGCGCGCGCATGGCTGAGGCAGTGGAGGCGGTCTGGGGCCCCTGCGAGGGGCTGGTGATCACGCGCTATGGCTACGGTCGTCCTTGTGCGGGCATCGAGATTGTCGAGGCGGCGCATCCGGTGCCCGATGCGGCGGGAATGGCGGCCACCGCGCGGATGCTGCGGCTGGTCGAGGGGCTTGGCGCGGGCGACATGGTGCTGGCGCTGATCTCGGGGGGGGCCTCGGCGCTGTTGGTGCAGCCTGCGGGGGCAATGACGCTGGGGGAAAAGCAGGCGGTGAACGCGGCGCTCTTGGCGTCGGGCGCCCCCATTGGGCAGATGAACGTGCTGCGCAAACATCTGAGCCGGGTCAAGGGCGGGCAGATGGCCGCCGCCGCCTGGCCCGCGCGGATGCTGGCGCTGCTGATTTCGGATGTGCCGGGGGATGATCCGGGGATGATCGGCTCTGGCCCCACGGTGGGCGAGGCGAGCACGCCCGAGGACGCGCGCGCGATCGTGGCACGGTATGGCATCGCCCTGCCGCCTTCGGCCGAGGCCGTTCTGAACGGGCCGACGGAAGTGGTTGCGCCAGAGGATCCGCGTCTGGGGCGGGTCGAGAACGTGATTTACGCGGCCCCGTCGCAATCGCTGGCGGCGGCGGCGGAGATGGCGCGGGCCGAGGGGCTGCGGGTGGAGGTTCTGGGTGACGATCTGGAGGGCGAGGCGCGAGAGGTGGCGCGCGATCATGCCGCGCGCGCGCTGGCGGCGCAGCGGGGGCTGGTGCGCGGGGATGCACCGGTGCTGCTTGTGTCGGGGGGCGAGTTGACGGTGACGCGGCGCGGCGACGGCGTGGGCGGGCCGAATGCGGAATATGCGCTGGCGCTGGCGCTGGCGCTTGGGGGGGCGTCGGGCATTCATGCGATTGCCTGCGATACCGACGGGGTTGATGGCGCGGCAGAGGTGGCGGGGGCACTGATCGGGCCCGAGACTCTGGCAGAGGCGCGGGCTGCGGGCGTCGATCCTGCGGCGGCGCTGGCGCGCAATGACGCGCACGGATTCTTTGGCGCGATTGGCGGGCAGGTGGTGACCGGCCCCACGCTGACCAATGTCAATGATTTCCGCGCCATCCTTGTTGCGCCCGCCTGACGCCGCGTCGCGACGGGAATCGAGTCGCATCACCCCCCGAAGTTTGCGATAATAAATCGTTATCTACGGAGTTTGCCCATGCACCGACGGTCATTTTTCGGCCTTCTCGCTGCCCTGCTGCTGCTGGCGTCGCTGCCTGCGGGGGCGGCCAATGTCAGGCTGAGTGCCAGCGAGATCGAGGCGCTTCTCTCCGGCAACACCATTGTCGGCACCTGGTCCGGCACGGCCTATCGCCAGTATTTCGCCACCGATGGGACGACGGTTTATGTTCCTGATGGCGGCAAGCCCGACGAGGGGCGCTGGCGCACCAATCCGCAGACCAACGACTATGAGAGCTGGTGGCGTAGCACGGGCTGGACGCCCTACGCGCTTGTACGCACCGATGCGGGCAGTCTGGCCTGGGTCAATGGCGACCGGATGGAGCCGTTTCGGGTGCAGTCGGGACGACAGATCAAGTGATGCCGATCAGCAATTCGGCACGTTGACGGCAAGGCCGCCAAGCGAAGTTTCCTTGTATTTCGCGCTCATGTCGGCACCGGTCTGGCGCATGGTCTCGATGCAGGCATCAAGCGGCACGAAATGGGTGCCGTCGCCACGAAGCGCGAGCGAGGCGGCGGACACGGCCTTGATCGCGCCCAGCCCGTTGCGCTCGATGCAGGGCACCTGAACGAGGCCGCGCACCGGGTCGCAGGTCATGCCGAGGTGATGCTCGAGCGCGATTTCGGCGGCGTTCTCGATCTGCTGGGCCGTGCCGCCCATCACGGCACAGAGCCCGGCGGCGGCCATGGCCGAGGCACTGCCCACCTCTGCCTGACAGCCCGCCTCGGCCCCGGAGATCGAGGCGTTGAACTTGACCAGCCCGCCGATGGCGGCGGCGGTCAGCAGGAACTCCTCGACCCGACCCGCATGCGCGCCGGGCACATGGTCGAGCCAGTAGCGGATGACCGCTGGCACCACGCCCGCCGCGCCATTGGTGGGGGCGGTGACGACCTGTCCGCCGGCCGCGTTCTCTTCGTTCACGGCCATGGCATAGGCGCTCATCCAGTCGTTGATCTTGTGCGGCGCACTGAGGTTGGTGCCGCGCTCGGCGAGAAGTGCGTCGCGGATGCCCTTGGCGCGGCGCTTGACGCCAAGCCCGCCAGGCAGCGTGCCATCGGTGGAAAGCCCGCGCTCTATACAGTCGTTCATCACCTGCCAGATACGCGCCACGCCGGTGCGCAAGCCGTCATGCCCTCGCCGCGAAATCTCGTTGGCGCGCTTCATCTCGGCGATCGTTTTCCCGGAGCGTTCGGCCATGTCGAGCATCTCGTTGGCGGATTGGAACGGATAGGGCACCGGTGGCCCCGCGTCGCTCGCCTTGCCGGCGACCAGTTCTGCCTCGGTCATCACGAAGCCGCCACCGATGGAATAATAGGTCTCTTGCAGGATCACGTCGCCCTGCGCGTCGGTGGCCATGAGGATCATGCCATTGGCATGGCCGGGCAGGTTGGGGCCGAAATCGAAGATCAGATCCTCTTTCGGGCTGAATGTGAGCGTGGGCAGGCCCGGCGGCGTGATCGTGTGGCTTTCGCGGATCGTCTCCAGCGTGGCCTCGGCGCGGTTGTGGTCATAGGTTTCGGGCACAAAACCCGCGAGGCCGAGGATCGTGGCGCGGTCGCTGGCATGGCCCACCCCGGTGAAGGCGAGCGAGCCATGGAGCGAGCCGCGCAAGCCGGCGTAGTGAAACGGCTCGGCGCGCATCCGGTCAAGAAAGCGCGCGGCGGCGACCATAGGCCCCATCGTGTGCGACGACGATGGGCCGATCCCCACCTTGAACATCTCGAAAACCGAAAGAAACATGGCGCGCCCCCGTTGCGTGCGCCGCTTATCGCCGCACCCTGTCAGAGCTACTTGTCCGAAAGCGACGCTTCAAGGGCTGCGCGTTGACATGTGCATGATCAGAGCGCGCAGCCCTCGGGTGGATCGGGATAGTCAGGCGCTGTGAACGGGTGCGCGCCCAGCCCCTCGGCTGTGATGGCGGCGCGGGTGGCGGGGCTGTTCTCGAGCCGCCCGAGCATGGCGAACAGGCGTGGCCAGCGGTGTGGTGCGAACGTGACCCCGGCGCGGGCGGGATAGAGCGCGCGCCAGCGCATCAGGCAGGCAAGATAGGGGTCGAGCAGCGAGGGGCGATCGGCCCTGAACCAGAGCGCGGCGCGGGTTTCCAGAATGTCGAGGCATTCGCCAAAGCGCGCCTGCGCCGACCTGCGCAACGAATCGCCGCCCCCGGCCAGATACTGCTCGGGGTAAAAGCTCATGCGCAGCGTGGGATGCGCGGTATTGGACAGGTAGAACAGCCACTTGAGAAAATCGCCCCGGTCGGCGGCCTTGGGCGCGGGGGCGCCTTGCCTGTGGCGGTCGGCGAGCCACAGGAGAATGGCGCCGGTCTCGAAGAGCACCCCATCGGGGGTTTCGAGCGCGGGAATGAGGCCCGCCGGGTTGAGCGACAGATAGGCGAGGGATTTTTGCGCCCGCGCGGCGCGGTCCACCAGCGCCGTCTCATAGGGTTCGCCGATCGCTTCCAGCGCAAGCCGGATCACCAGCGAGGCGTTGTCAGGGGCGTAATGCAGCCGGTAGGTCATGGTGCGCGGCGCGCCCGATCAGGTCTTTTCCCCGACATTGGCGGCAAAGGCGGCCTCGAACGCGGCCTGTTTCTCGGCGTCGGCGTCGGTCTGATAGCGTGACTTCCACTCGGCATAGGGCATGCCGTAATAGGCTTCTCGCGCCTCGTCCTTGCTCATCTCGAGGCCCCGCTCGTGAGCGGCCTCCTGATACCAGCGGCTCAGGCAGTTGCGGCAGAACCCCGCGAGGTTCATCAGGTCTATGTTCTGCACATCGGTGCGCTTTTCCATCAGGTGATGGCGCAGTGTGCGAAAGGCGGCGGCCTCAAGTTCGATACGGGTCTGGTCGTCCATGGCTCTCTCCTCCGGTTTCCCCATAGATGCAGGCGCATGGTGCGGGGTGCAAGGGGTCAGACATGGGTGAGAACGTCGCGCAACATCGGCGTGAGGCGCGCGGCCCAGGCCTGTTGTTGCGACGGCGTGGTGATCAGGTCGTTGCGCAGTTCGATCAGGATATTGGGCCGCTCAAGCGCGATGGCATGCCGGGCGATGCTGTCGCCGGGCAGGTGGCCGCCATAAGGCTCGTTGTCGCCCACGCAGAGATCTGGCTCGGAGCGGAGCCGCGCCAGCAGCGGGCGCGCCAGCCGCTTGTCGGCGGCATGGAGCAGGCCGATATGCCACGGGCGCGGGGGGCGGCCGCGCAGTTGCGGGGTAAAGCTGTGGATCGAGAGAATCGCGGTATCGGTGCGCCGCGCCGCGAGATCGGCCAGCGCGTTGTGATAGGGGCGGTAGAGCCGGTTGAGGCGGCGCGCGAAATCGTCGTCGGTCACATGGCGGTTGGCGGGGATCACCGTGCCGTCATAGAGCTTCATCACCAGCGTCGGGTCATCTTCGCCCCGGTTCGGGTCGATCACGAGGCGGGAGAAGTTCGTGGCTATGAGCGGCGCATCGAGCGCCCGTGCCAGTGCCTGCGCCAGCCCCGCCGCGCCCACATCATAGGCAATATGGCGCGCCATGTCCTCAGGCGCGATGCCGAGCGTGCCGCCATTGACGAAATCGGGCACGGTATTGGCGGCGTGATCGCAGGTCACAAGCCAGCGGGAGGGGCGCGCGGCGCCCGTGATGTCATAAGGGTGATACATGATCCGGGTTGGCTTCTTTTGCCGGACTCGTCTAGGACAGTTGCCGGGAAAAGGGAATTGGGTCATAAGCCGAAATGAAACCGTGTTAGCGATAACAAGGCCATGACGACCACGAAGGAGAGCAGATGAGACGTCACCGCAAAGTCAAGATCGTGGCCACGCTTGGCCCGGCCTCGTCGGATTACGACACCATCCGCGCGCTGCACGAGGCGGGGGCGGATGTGTTTCGCCTCAACATGAGCCATGGCAGCCACGACGAGATCGCCGCGCGCCATGCCATCATACGCCGGATCGAGGAGGAGCTTGACAGCCCCATCGCCATTCTCGCTGATCTTCAGGGGCCCAAGTTGCGGGTGGGCACCTTTGCGCACGGCGAGGAAGAACTGATCGAGGGCGCGGACTTCCGGCTTGATCTCGACGAGACCGACGGCGATTCCACCCGTGTCTGCCTGCCCCATCCCGAGATATTCGCCGCTCTTGAACCGGGGGTGCAGCTTCTGGTGAATGACGGCAAGATCCGCCTCAAGGTCAAGGACTGCGGCCCCGATTTCGCCGAGTGCGAGGTGACGGTGGGCGGCACGATTTCCAACCGCAAGGGTGTCAACGTGCCCGATGTGGTGCTGCCGCTGGCGGCGCTTTCAGAGAAGGACCGCGCCGATCTCGAATTCGTCTGTGAACTGGGCGTGGACTGGCTCGCCCTCAGTTTCGTGCAGCGCCCCGAGGATGTGAACGAGGCCCGCGTGCTGGTGCGGGGGCGCGCCGCGATCATGTCGAAGATCGAGAAACCGGCGGCGGTGAAGTGCTTTGACGACATTCTTGCGGTCTCTGACGGGATCATGGTGGCGCGCGGCGATCTGGGCGTGGAACTGCCTGTCCAGAACGTGCCGCCCATCCAGAAGCGGCTGGTGCGCAAGTGCCGCGCGGCGGCCAAGCCCGTGATCGTGGCGACGCAGATGCTCGAATCAATGATCGAAAGCCCGATGCCCACCCGCGCCGAGGTTTCGGACGTGGCCACGGCGATCTACGAGGGCTCGGACGCGATCATGCTGTCGGCTGAATCGGCGGCAGGCCAATACCCGGTCGAAGCGGTGCGGACCATGGACAACGTGGCGCGTGAGGTGGAAAGCGACCCCACCTATCGCGAGGTGATCGAGGCCAGCCGCAAGGTCAACCGCCAGAGCGTTGCCGACGGCATCGTCGTGGCCGCGCGCGAGATCGCCGAGACCACGGATATCAAGGCCATCTGCTGTTATACCGAATCGGGCACCACCGCCCTCCTGACGGCGCGCGAACGTCCGCAGGTGCCGATTATCGGACTGACGAGCCTGCGCGCCACGGCGCGGCGGCTGGCGCTGACATGGGGGGTGAATTGCGTGATGACGCCGGAACTCACCCGCTTCAAGATGGCCGTGATCAATGCCGCCCGCGCCGCTCGCGCACAGGGCTATGCGACCGAGGACGATCAGATCGTGGTGACTGCGGGCGTGCCCTTCAACGTCCCCGGCACCACCAACATCCTGCGCGTTGCCCCCTGCAAGGAAAGCTTGATTTACGCCACCGATCCGGGCTGAGATACAGACACACTGTCGCGGCTGCCTTGAGGAGGAGGATGGACCCGGATCTGGCCATGGCCATCGGAGCGGTGCTGGGGGTCCTGTCGGTGCCGTCGCTGGTGTCGGCCATGTCCGAGGGACGGCCGCCGCGCGTCGGTGCGCTGGTGCTGGTGACGGCGGCGGGGCTTGTGATCTGGGCGATCTCGGTCAAGCCCGGCGGCTACGCGCCAATCGAAGTGCCCGCCCTCATCGTCGAGGCGGTCGCCCGTTTCCTGCCTTGAGGGCTGTCCGGGCGTCTTGATTCACGGGTTGATTCACGGGCGCGTGGCGTCTATACGCCAGCGGTGGCCTGAAGGGCCCGAGTCATCCACAATCACGCCGTGGTCGGCCACTCCCGTCGCTGGGGGCCGTATCCGGCAAGGAGAAGCGACAATGAAACTTCATGAACTTCGCGACAATCCCGGCGCGACGAAATCCAGAAAGCGTATCGGCCGTGGCCCCGGTTCGGGCGTCGGCAAGACCGGTGGCCGTGGTATCAAGGGCCAGAAATCCCGTTCGGGCGTGGCCATCAAGGGCTATGAGGGCGGCCAGATGCCGCTTTATCAGCGTCTGCCCAAGCGCGGATTTACCAAGCCCAACCGCAAGGCCTATGCGGTGGTCAACCTCGGCCTGATCCAGAAATTTGTCGATGCGGGCAAGATTGACGCGGGCCAGCCCATCACCGAGGACGTGCTCGTGGCCTCGGGCCTCGTGCGGCGCAAGCTTGACGGAATCCGCGTTCTCGCCAAGGGCGAGATCACGGGCAAGCTCGACATCGCTGTGACCGGCGCGTCCAGATCCGCCATCGACGCGGTGGCCAAGGCCGGCGGTTCGCTTTCGGTCACGACGGCTCCGGCCGCCGAATAAGAGGTTGTGAGCGGTCCAGCGCCCGCTTACATAGGCCTCAGGTTTTCCGATGACGCCGCCCGAGCTGGAAACCGGCTTTGGCGGCGTTCGCACATGAAAGAGACCCTCGCATGGTATCTGCAGCAGAGCAAATGGCGGCCAATACAAGCTGGTCCGCGCTTGGCAAGGCGACCGATCTCCGCAAACGCATCCTGTTCACGCTCGGGCTGCTGATCGTCTACCGCCTTGGCACGTTCATTCCCGTGCCGGGGATCGACGGTGCGGCGCTGCGCGAGTTCATGGAGGGCGCACAGGCCACCATCGGTGGCATGCTCAGCATGTTCACAGGCGGCGCGCTTGGCCGGATGGGCATTTTTGCCCTCGGGATCATGCCCTATATCTCGGCCTCGATCATCGTGCAGCTTCTGTCGGCCATGGTGCCCTCGCTTCAGCAGTTGAAGAAAGAGGGCGAGCAGGGCCGCAAGAAGATCAACCAGTATACCCGCTATGGCACCGTGGGCCTTGCCACGCTGCAAAGCTATGGTCTCGCCGTGAGCCTGCAATCGGGCGACATGGTGACCAATCCGGGTCTGTTCTTCATCGCGTCGTGCATGATCACACTCGTGGGCGGCACCATGTTCCTGATGTGGCTGGGTGAGCAGATCACCGCGCGCGGCGTCGGCAACGGCATCTCGCTCATCATCTTTGTCGGCATCATCGCAGAGGTTCCCGCGGCACTGGCGCAGTTCTTCGCCTCGGGGCGGTCGGGCGCGATCAGCCCGGCGGTGATCATCGGGGTGATGGTGATGGTGGTGGCCGTTATCGCCTTCGTGGTGTTCATGGAGCGCAGCCTGCGCAAGATCCACATCCAGTATCCGCGTCGGCAAGTGGGGATGAAGGTCTATGACGGCGGCTCGTCGCACCTGCCGGTCAAGGTCAATCCGGCGGGCGTGATCCCGGCGATCTTTGCCTCCTCGCTGCTGCTTCTGCCTGCGACCATCGGCACATTCTCGGGTAATTCCACCAATCCGGTCATGTCCACCATCATGGCCTATTTCGGACCCGGACAGCCGCTTTACCTGCTGTTCTTTTCGGTCATGATCGTGTTTTTCACCTATTTCTACACGTTCAACGTCTCGTTCAAACCCGATGAGGTGGCCGAAAACCTGAAGAACCAGAACGGCTTTGTCCCCGGCATCCGCCCCGGCAAGCGCACCGAGGAATTCCTGGAATATGTGCTCAACCGGATCCTGGTTCTTGGCTCTGTCTATCTCACGGCGGTCTGTCTTCTGCCCGAGGTGCTGCGCAACCAGTTCGCCATCCCGTTCTACTTTGGTGGCACGTCTGTCCTGATCGTGGTCTCGGTGACGATGGATACGATCCAGCAGGTGCAAAGCCACCTTCTTGCCCATCAATACGAGGGGCTGATCGAACGATCGCAGTTGAGCGGCAAGGGTCGCAAACGTGGCAAGCGCAAGGGACCGACGCGGCGATGAACCTCATTCTTCTTGGCCCGCCCGGCGCGGGCAAAGGCACGCAGGCGCAGACTCTGGTCGAGACGCGCGGCATGATCCAGCTTTCCACCGGCGACATGCTGCGTGCGGCAAAGGACAGCGGCTCTGAGATGGGGCGCGTCGTTGCCGATGTGATGGCGCGCGGTGATCTTGTTAGCGACGAGATCGTGATCGGTCTCATCCGTGAAAGGTTGCAGGGCGACAAGGCGGGCGGATTCATCTTCGACGGTTTCCCGCGCACGCTTGCCCAGGCCGATGCCCTGGCCGATCTTCTGGAAGAACTGGGCGAGACGCTGGATGCGGTGATCGAGTTGCAGGTCGACGATGAAACGCTGATCCGGCGCATCGTGGGGCGCGCCGAGGAGGCCGCCGCCGCCGGTCAGCCCGTCCGGGCCGATGACAACGAGGAGGCCGTGCGCCACCGCCTGATAGAATATTACAAGAAGACCGCGCCGCTCATCGGCTATTACCATGCCAAGGGGCAGTTGGCCTCGCTCGACGGGCTGGGCGCGATCGACGAGGTGAAGGCGGCGATCGCTGCAGTGCTTGACAAATGAGAGGCGAGGGGCTTGACGCTCCTGCTGAATATCCCTAACACGCACCATCTAATCTGTTGTTGATTCCCTGCGGGGTCGCCCCCCTCATCGAGTCGATCACCTGAGATCAGCCGCGGCCCGAAGCGCAAGCCTCGGGCTTACGTTGTGAAAAAAGGTTCTGGAATCACGGAACCGCAACGAAAAGGAAAAGACACTTGGCACGTATCGCCGGCGTTAACATCCCGACCAGCAAACGGGTCCCGATCGCCCTCACCTACATCACCGGAATTGGCCACACTTCGGCCAAGGCCATCTGCGAGGCGGTGAATATCGACCCCTCCCGGCGCGTCAACGAGCTTTCGGATGCCGAAGCACTGGCGCTGCGCGAGCATATCGACGCCAATTACAGCGTCGAGGGCGACCTGCGCCGCGAGACGCAGATGAACATCAAGCGCCTGATGGATCTCGGCTGCTACCGTGGTCTGCGTCACCGCCGCAACCTGCCGGTTCGCGGTCAGCGCACGCATACGAACGCCCGCACCCGCAAGGGCCCGGCGAAACCCATCGCCGGCAAGAAGAAATAAGGGAGGGCTGGAAACATGGCACGCGATACCCGCCGCACGAAAAAGAAGGTTTCCAAGAACATCGCCACCGGGGTGGCGCATGTGAACTCTTCCTTCAACAACACCAAGATCCTGATCTCGGACGTTCAGGGCAACGCGATTGCGTGGTCCTCTGCCGGCACGATGGGCTTCAAGGGCTCGCGCAAGTCGACGCCTTACGCCGCGCAGCTGGCTGCCGAAGACGCGGGCCGCAAGGCGCAGGAGCACGGAATGAAGACCCTCGAGGTCGAGGTTCAGGGCCCCGGATCGGGCCGCGAATCGGCGCTGCGCGCGCTGGCTGCTGTCGGGTTCAACATCACCTCGATCCGCGATGTGACGCCGATTGCCCATAACGGCTGCCGTCCGCCGAAACGCCGCCGGGTCTGACCCGAGCGATTGCCAACAGGGCCGCGCAGATCGCGCGGTCCTTTACGTCATTTGAAATCCTCGGGCGTCGCCGGCTTTCGGACATGGGGCGGCGACTGGAATGGAGGGACGCATGATCCACAAGAACTGGTCAGACCTGATCAAGCCGGCGCAGCTCGTGATCAAGCCGGGCAACGATCCGCTGCGTCAGGCGGTGGTCGTGGCCGAGCCGCTTGAACGCGGCTTTGGCTTGACGCTTGGCAACGCGCTGCGGCGTGTCCTGCTGTCGTCGCTTCAGGGCGCGGCCATCACCGCAGTGCAGATCGACAACGTGCTGCACGAGTTCTCCTCGGTGGCGGGCGTTCGCGAGGATGTCACCGACATCGTGCTCAACCTCAAGGGTGTAGCGATCCGCATGGAGGTCGAAGGGCCAAAGCGTCTCTCGATCAATGCCAAGGGGCCGGGCGCCGTTACCGCGGGCGATATCTCGGACAGCGCAGGCATCGAGATCCTGAACCGCGACCACATCATCTGTCACCTCGACGAGGGCGCGGATCTTTATGTGGAACTGACGGTCAGCACCGGAAAGGGCTATGTCGCGGCCGACAAGAACAAGCCCGAGGACGCCCCCATCGGGCTCATCCCGATCGACGCGATCTATTCGCCGGTCACGCGCGTGAGCTATGACGTGCAGCCCACCCGCGAGGGGCAGGTGCTTGATTACGACAAGCTGACCATGAAGGTCGAGACCGACGGCTCGCTCACGCCCGAGGACGCGGTGGCCTATGCCGCGCGTATCCTTCAGGATCAGCTTGGCATCTTCGTGAACTTCGACGAACCGGAATCCTCGCTCCGTCAGGATGACGAGGATGGGCTTGAGTTCAACCCGCTTCTTCTCAAAAAGGTGGACGAGTTGGAACTGTCGGTCCGGTCCGCCAACTGCCTCAAGAACGACAATATCGTCTATATCGGCGATCTCATCCAGAAAACCGAGGCAGAGATGCTGCGCACGCCGAACTTCGGCCGCAAGTCGCTTAACGAGATCAAGGAAGTGCTCTCGGGCATGGGCCTGCATCTCGGCATGGATGTCGAGGACTGGCCGCCCGACGATATCGAGGATCTCGCCAAGAAATTCGAGGACGCCTTTTAGGGCGTCCTCTACCACCCCGGGCACTTCCGCCCCAAGGAGAGGGGGCTGACACGCATCAGCCCCCCGGACAAAGCAAAACGCTAAGGAGATAGAAAATGCGTCACGCCAGAGGATACCGCCGCCTTAACCGCACCCACGAGCACCGCAAGGCGATGTGGGCGAACATGGCCGGCTCGCTCATTGAACATGAGCAGATCAAGACCACCCTGCCCAAGGCCAAGGAATTGCGCCGCGTGGTGGAAAAGCTCGTCACCCTCGGCAAGCGCGGCGACCTGCACGCCCGCCGTCAGGCGGCGGCGCAGCTCAAGCAGGACAAGCATGTGGCCAAGCTCTTCGAGGTTCTCGGGCCCCGTTATGCCGAACGTCAGGGCGGCTATGTGCGCGTGCTCAAGGCGGGGTTCCGCTATGGCGACATGGCACCCATGGCGATCATCGAGTTCGTTGACCGCGACCCGAGCGCCAAGGGCGCCGAGGACCGCGCGCGCCTTGAGGCCGAAGAGACCGCCGAGGACTGAAGACGGAACACGATACCGTTGCTTTCAAGCCCCCGCCCGAAACGGCGGGGGTTTTGCCTTGTGGGGCCGGTGCGTTCTTGCAATGGCGCACCGGCCCGCGCATATCTGGCGGGGTAATCGCAAAGTGAGGCCCCCGTTGTTACGCATCCTCTGCGCCCTTCTGATTCTCGCCAGCCCGGCCCTGTCCGAGACGCGTGTACCCGGCTCGCAGGCGGAAATCGCTCTTGGTTTCGCCCCGGTGGTCAAGGCCACCGCCCCGGCGGTGGTCAACATCTACGCCAGCCGCGTCGTTGCCACCCGCGCCAGCCCTTTCCGCGGAGATCCGTTCTTCGAACGGTTCTTTCAGGATTTCGGCACCGTGCGCCCACGGATTCAGAACTCGCTTGGGTCGGGCGTGATCCTGTCCGCAGACGGCATCGTTGTGTCGAACTATCACGTCGTGGGCGAGGCGACCGATATCCGCGTGGTGCTCAACGACCGGCGTGAATATGCCGCGCGCGTGCTTCTGGGCGATGAGGAGGCGGACCTGGCGATCCTTCAGGTGGAGGGCGCACCGGAGCTGCCCGCGCTGGAGTTGCGTGACAGCGACACGGTCGAGGTGGGCGAACTGGTGCTGGCCATCGGCAATCCGTTCGGCGTCGGCCAGACCGTCAGCAGCGGCATCGTGTCGGGGCTGGCACGGTCGGGGGCGGCCATGAGCAATGCACCTGGCTATTTCATCCAGACCGATGCGCCGATCAATCCCGGTAATTCCGGCGGCGCGCTGGTCGATGTGAACGGGCGTCTGATCGGGATCAACACCGCCATTCTGTCGCGCACGGGTGGCTCGAACGGGATCGGCTTTGCCATTCCCTCGGGGCTGGTGGCGCAATTCGTGGCGCAGGCACGCGACGGCAAGGCGGAGTTCGAGCGGCCCTGGGCGGGGTTGGGCGGCCAGCCGGTCACGCCCGATGTGGCCGAGGGGCTGGGGCTTGACCGGCCCGACGGCATCGTGATTTCGCAAGTCCATCCGCAAAGCGGTTTTCTGGGCGTGCTGCAACCCGGCGACGTGGTCGCGGCGGTAGACGGCCAACCCGTGAACAGCCCCGCCGAGATGGTCTATCGTCTGTCGCTGGCGGGGGTTGGGGCCGAGGCCACGATCACCCGACTGCGTGATGGCGCGGCTGAGGAGATCACCGCGGTCCTCATCGCCGCGCCGGATGAGCCGCCCCGCAACCGCATTGTCACGGGGGTGAGCGCGGCGCTGCCGGAGGTGATGCTTGCGACCATCAACCCGGTGCTGATCGAGACCTTTCGTCTGCCTCTTGGGGCCGAAGGGGCCATCGTCGAGGATCCGGGGCCCTATGGCGCGCGGGCGGGACTGCGGGCGGGGGATATCCTGCGCGCTGTCAATGGGATTGAGACGCGCAACAGCGCCGAGGCGGCGCAGGCGTTGGAGGAGGCCGGGCGCGGTCTTGTCCTTGACGTCCAGCGCCGCGGGCAGCGGGTGACGCTGCGGCTCAGGCGTTAGGCGGTGGCGGATCTTTTCGACAGCGACGCCCCCGCGCCGCGCGCCAGCCCCCCGCGCCCGCTTGCCGACCGATTGCGCCCGCGCGTGCTGTCAGAGGTGATCGGGCAGGAGCAGGTGCTGGGGCCGGAGGCGCCGCTTGGTGTGATGCTGGCCTCGGGCAGTCTTGGCTCGCTTGTTCTCTGGGGGCCGCCGGGCGTGGGCAAGACCACCATCGCGCGGCTTCTGGCGGCGGAGACTGACCTGCATTTCGTGCAGATCAGCGCGATTTTCACTGGCGTGCCCGAGTTGCGCCGCGTGTTCGAGGAGGCGCGGCACCGGCGCGACAACGGGCAGGGAACGCTTTTGTTCGTCGATGAAATCCACCGCTTCAACAAGGCACAGCAGGACGGGTTCCTGCCGCATATGGAGGATGGCACGATCCTTCTGGTGGGGGCGACGACGGAAAACCCGTCATTCGAGTTGAACGCGGCGCTTCTGAGCCGGGCGCAGGTGCTGGTTCTGGAGCGGCTCTCGCTTGCGGATCTGGAACGGCTGGCGCAGCGGGCCGAGCGTGAATTGGGCCGTGCGCTGCCGCTCGATGGCCCTGCGCGCGAGGCGCTGCTGGAGATGGCCGATGGCGACGGGCGCGCGCTTCTGAACCTGATCGAGCAGGTGGCGGCCTGGCGCGTCGAGGGGCGGCTTGATACGGGCGCGCTCTCGGCGCGGCTGATGAAGCGGGCAGCGCAGTATGACAAATCGGGCGACGCGCATTACAACCTCATTTCAGCGCTGCACAAATCGGTGCGTGGCTCGGACCCGGATGCGGCGCTCTACTGGCTGGCGCGGATGCTGACGGGGGGCGAGGATCCGCGTTACCTTGCCCGCCGGATCACGCGTATGGCGATCGAGGATATCGGACTTGCCGATCCGCAGGCGCAGTCGGTGTGCCTGCACGCCTGGGAAGCCTACGAGCGGTTGGGCAGCCCCGAGGGGGAGTTGGCGCTTGGGCAGGCGGTGATCTATCTCGCGCTCGCGCCCAAGTCGAACGCGGGCTATGCGGGTTTCAAGGCGGCGCTGCGCGAGGCGAAACGCACGGGAAGCGAGCCGCCGCCCAAGCATATCCTGAACGCCCCCACAAAGCTCATGAAGGAACAGGGCTATGGTGCGGGCTATGCCTACGACCACGATGAGGAAGACGGGTTTTCGGGGCAGAATTATTTTCCCGAGGGCATGAAGCGGCCCGTTCTCTATGCTCCGCCCGAGCGCGGGTTCGAGCGAGAATTGAAGAAACGGCTGGAATATTTCGCGAAGTTACGCAGCCGCAAGGGTTGAGCGGATCGCCGGGATTTCGGCTCCATGTCGCTTTTGAACGTGGCGTTTGGCGTAAAAAACCTTGTGATCAAGGGTGGCAACGCGGGAAATTTCGTGTTTTGATAAAGGCATGTCGTTTTTGAGCATCCAGACAGGACGCCTGACCAGGAAGCTGAAATCCAAGGCCGCGCTTGCGCGCCTTGCAACGACGGATAAACCACAAAACAGGGAAAACTCATGACCAGGAAAACCGACCAGATGCTGATGGACAAGCTGGCGATGGCGGCCCGGACGGGCAGCATCTCGCGGCGCTCGTTCATGCATTACGCCGCCGTGGCGGGGGTGACCGCCTCGACCGCCACCGGGCTGTGGAGCAAATCCGCCGCCGCCAACCCCACCCGCGGAGGAACGTTCCGCTGGGGTGTGCATGACGGCAACACCTCTGACTCCCATGATCCGGGCACCTATGTGACCCGGCAGATGATCTATCTGGCGCACACTCATCGCAGCTATCTGACGATGATCACGCCGGAAAACACGCTTGGCCCCGATCTGGCAACCGGCTGGGAGGCCAGCCCCGACGCCGCCGAGTGGACCTTTTCGCTCAACGAGAACGCCACGTTCCATAGCGGCAAGAAATGCACCGCGCAGGATGTGGTGGACAGCCTCAACTATCACCGCGGCGACGACAGCACCTCGGCGGCCAAGGCGCTTCTGAGCGATGTGACGGATATTCGCGCTGATGGCGATTACACCGTCATTATAACGCTCTCCCGCGGCAATGCCGATCTGCCCTGGCTGATGACCGACTATCACTTCGCGATCTGCCCCTCCAATGGCGATGGCACGATCGACTGGCGCTCGGGTGATGGCACGGGGCCTTACAAGATCGAAACGGGCAGCTTTGGCATCCAGTGGGAACTGAGCCGCCACGACGGCTGGCATGGCGAGGGGGCGTGGTTCGACCACGTCAACATGATCGTGCTCAACGACCCCAACGCGCGGCAGACCGCGCTTGTCACGGGCGATGTGGATGCGGTCTCGCTCATTGAGCTCAAGACCATGGCGCTGTTGCAGCGCAACCCGGACATCAACGTGGAAAACGTCCCTTCGGGCGGCGCGATCACCATGCCGATGTTCTGCGATACGGCGCCGTTCGACGATGTGCGCGTGCGCACCGCGCTCAAGCTGGCGATGGACCGTGACGAGATCATCGAGAAGATCGCGTTCGGTGCGGCCACCAAGGGCAACGATTTCCACCTTTCGCCGGTGCAGCCCTACTGGCCCGACGACATCCCGCAGCGCGACTATGACCCGGATCAGGCAAAATCGCTGCTGAAGGAGGCCGGTCACAACGGGCTTTCGGTCAACATGTCGGTGGCCGAGACCATTTATGCCGGCGCGGTGGACATGTGCGTGCTTTATGCCGAGCAGGCCAAGGCGGCGGGCATCAACATCAACGTCGTGCGCGAGCCGAATGATGGCTACTATTCCGATGTCTGGCTGAAAAAGCCGTTCTCGGCCGTATCCTGGGGCGCACGTCCAACACCGGACGTGATGTTCACGTTGGCCTACAAGGACGATGCCGCCTGGAACGAAAGCCGCTGGCAGAACCCGCGCTTCAACGAGCTGCTGCTTCAGGCCAAGGCGGAGCTTGACGACAATCTGCGCGGCGAGATGTATCGCGAGATGTGCCTGCTCATGCGCGATGACGGGGGCACCTTGCTGCCGTTCTTCAACAACTGGGTCTATGCGCGCGGCAAAGGCGTCGAGCGCGCCGAAAATATCGCCGCAAGCTGGGAATGCGACGGCGCTCGCGCCGCGAGCCGCTGGTGGTTCTCGGCCTGATCGCGGCCCATTGAGACGGGCCCGGCCCCCGCTGCGGGGGCCGGTGCTCACTTTGGCGGGAAAGCCGGGAAAAAACGGCACCGCCCACGAAAAAAGCCGTTACGCTGAGGGCAGGGAGTCTGTGCAGCGGCGCGGGAACACAAGAAACAACAGGAGGGAAAGATGGGGGACATCCTTGGGCTTGTGGCCAAGCGGCTCGGTCTGGGACTGGTCATTCTTCTGATCATTTCCGTGATCATCTTCTTCATGGTCGAGCTTTTGCCCGGTGACATCGCGCAGGCGGTGCTGGGGCAGGGGGCGACGCCCGAGAACCTTGCCGCGTTGCGCAGGGAGATGGGCCTCGATCAACCGGCCATCGTGCGCTACCTGACATGGCTCAAGGGCGCGGTGATGCTCGATTTCGGCAATTCCATCGTCACCGGCGCGAGCGTGTCCCAGACTATCGGCACCCGCTTTGCCAATACGCTTTTCCTTGCCGCCTACGCCGCGGCCATCGCGGTGCCGGTCTCGATCATCCTCGGGGTTCTGGTGGCGCTGGCGCGCAACTCGATCTTCGATCGGGTGGCGAATGTGGTCACGCTCACCTCGATCTCCAGCCCGGAATTCTTCCTCGGCTACATCCTGATTCTCTATCTGGCGGTCAAGACCGGCATGTTCCCGGCGATCGCCAGCCTGCGCGAGGGCATGGATTTCGGTGAACTGCTTTACCGGACCTTCCTGCCGGCGCTGACGCTGGTGCTGGTGGTCACGGCGCATATGATGCGGATGACGCGCGCGACGATCATCAACCTTCTGGCCTCTCCCTATATCGAGATGGCACGGCTGAAGGGCACGCCGCCCTGGAAGGTGATCGTCAAGCACGCGCTGCCCAATGCCTGGGCGCCGATCATCAACGTGGTCGCGCTCAATCTGGCCTATCTCATCACCGGCGTGGTGCTGGTAGAGGTGGTGTTCGTCTATCCGGGCATCGGACAGGCGCTGGTGGATGCGGTCAGCAAACGCGATTTCCCGGTGGTTCAGGCCGCTTGCCTGATCTTCGCGGCGACGTTCATCCTGCTCAACCTCGCGGCGGATGTGGGGGCGATCCTCACCAATCCGCGTCTGCGGCATCCGAAATAAGGGGGGCAGGGACATGAGCGTTTTCGTTATCCTCTACTACACGCTGCTTCTGGGCGCGTCCTGCCTGGCCGCCTGGTTCAACAAGCGGTCGGCGTTTTTGCTGATCTTCTCGCTAACACTTGTTTCCTTCGTGCTGGGGATCGTGGGCGGGGTTGCAGCGCTGCGCTTCGTGGCCATCTCGGCAGGGCTTCTGGCGCTGGCGGCGATGGTCGCCTATGCCTTCCGCGAGTTCCTGATCGCGATTGCCTCGCACAACATGGCCAAGGAATTGCGCACAGCGCCGCTGACAGCGGCCTTTGGGATGTTCGTGATCTTCACCTATGCGATCGCGGGCATCTTTGCGCCCTGGATCGCGCCCTTTGGCGAGGCGCAGGTGATTTCCTCGGCCTTCGCGCCGGCGGATGAGACCATGCTGCTGGGCGCCGACCAGCTTGGCCGCGACATGTTCAGCCGGATGATCTATGGCGCACGCAACACCGTGGCGCTGGCGCTGGCGGGGACGGTGCTGGCCTTCGTGCTGGGTGCGATGGCGGGGCTTCTGGCGGCGACGACGGGAGGGATCTTCGATCAGTTCCTCGGGCGCATGTCGGATGTGATCATGTCGATCCCGTCCTTGATCTTCGCGCTGCTGATGCTGTCGATCTTTGGCGGGGAGTTGGCCAATGACACCACAAGTTTCTGGCTGCTGAGCGGGTTCGCGGTGCTGGTGGGGCTTCTTTTCGTCACGGCGGTCGCCGAGGGCAATGTCCTGTCCTGGGTGATCGGGCTTGCGATCATGGCCGGGGCGGCGATCGCCTTTGCCGGGGGGTTCCTTGTGATCTTCAACCCGTCCGAGATCATCCTCATCCTCGTGGTCGCGGTGATCTACAGCCCGCGCGTGTTCCGGCTGACGCGTGCGGTTGCGGGCAACGTGGTGGTGATGGATTATATCGAGGCGGCCAAGCTGCGCGGTGAGCGGCGTTGGTATCTCATCCGCCGCGAGATCCTGCCCAACTCGGCCGCGCCGCTGGTGGCCGAATTCGGGCTGGAATTCTGCTTTGTCTTCCTGCTTATCGCGGGCCTGTCGTTCCTCGGCCTCGGAATTCAGCCGCCCACGGCGGATTGGGGGTCGATGGTGCGCGAGAACGCGACGCTGATTTCGTTCGGTGAACTGACCCCGCTCATCCCGGCGGCGGCCATCGCGCTTTTGACGGTGGCGGTCAACTTCGTGGTGGACTGGATGCTCTACCGCTCCTCCGGCCTGAAGGTGTGAACCCATGACAAAGAAGAAAGACGTTCTGCTGAAAATCCGCGATCTCAGGATCGAGGGCTATTCCGACGAGACCTGGGTGCCGATCATCAAGGGGGTGGACCTCACGTTGCATCGGGGCGAGGTGATGGGCCTCATTGGCGAATCGGGTGCGGGCAAATCGACCATCGGCGCGGCGGCCATGGGCTATGCCCGCGACGGCACGCGCATTTCCAGCGGCTCGATCGAGTTCGACGGCATGGAACTGACCACCGCGTCGGAGGCCGACAGGCGCGCGCTGCGCGGTTCGCGCATCGCCTATGTGGCGCAGTCGGCGGCGGCCTCGTTCAATCCGGCGCACAAGATCATCGACCAGCATACCGAGGCGCCGCTGCAATACCGGTTGAAGAAGCGGCTTGAAGCACAGGAGGACGCGGTCGAGCTTTACCGGCGGCTGCGCCTGCCCAACCCCGAGGAAATCGGCTTTCGCTATCCGCACCAGGTTTCGGGCGGGCAGTTGCAGCGGGCGATGACGGCTATGGCGATGTCGTGTCGTCCTGATCTCATCATCTTCGACGAGCCGACGACCGCGCTCGACGTGACCACGCAGATCGAGGTTCTGGCCGCGATTCGCGACATTGTCGATCAGTTCAACACCGCCGCGATCTACATCACCCATGACCTTGCCGTGGTGGCGCAGATGGCCGATACGATCAAGGTGCTGCTCAAGGGCGAGGAGGTGGAGGAGGCCCCCACCAAGGAGATGCTCGACAATCCGCAGGAGGATTACACCAAGTCGCTCTGGGCCGTCCGCAGCTTTCAACGACCGCAGAAAGCGCGGCCCGAGGGCGCGGTGCCGCTCATCTCGGTCCGGCATGTCGATGCCGCCTATACGCGCGGTGAAAAGATACTCGACGATGTGAGTTTCGATATCCACGAAGGCATGACCGTGGCCGTGGTGGGCGAATCCGGTTCGGGCAAATCCACGACGGCGCGGGTGATCACCGGCCTCTTGCCGCCGATGAAGGGCGAGGTTCGGTTCAAGGGGGAACCCTTCCCGCCAAGCTACAAGGACCGCACCAAGGACCAGTTGCGCCAGTGCCAGATGATCTATCAGATGGCTGATACCGCGCTCAATCCCAAGCTGCGGATATCAGAGCTGATCGGCCGACCGGCACAGTTCTATGGGGGCTTGAAAGGCGTGGCGCTCAAGAACCGGGTGGACGCGCTCCTCGACATGATCGAGCTTGAGCCGTCGCAATATTACAACCGCTATCCGACCGAGCTATCGGGCGGGCAGAAACAGCGGATCGGCATTGCCCGCGCGCTTGCCGCCGAACCCAGCTTCATCATCTGCGACGAGGTGACATCGGCGCTCGATCAGCTTGTGGCCGAGGGCATCCTGCGGCTGCTCGACCGGCTGCAGAAGGACTTGAACCTCGCCTATATGTTCATCACGCACGATCTGGCGACGGTGCGCTCCATCGCCGATGAGGTGGTGGTGATGCAGCATGGCAGGGTGGTCGAACAGGGGCCAAAGAACGAGATGTTCACGCCGCCCCACCATCCTTATACAGACCTTCTGCTGAGTTCGGTGCCGGAGATGGATCCAAACTGGCTCACCACCCTTCTGGAAGAACGCGGTGTGGACAATGTGGGCGATGCCGCCTCGGCGCGGATCGCCCATGATGATCCCAAGGTGACGGGGGCGGGCGTGTAACCCGCGGGCGCCCTCAGAGGATTGCCATCGCGGAAAGCACGAAGGTGGCGATGATCGCCGCATAGACGATCACCACGGCCTGCCAGGATGCCGAATGCATGCGCAGTTCGCGGTTCAGTTCGTCGCGGGTCATGTCGTGCCTCCTTGCCTGATGGGTCAAGCCGATCCTTCCCGCCACATAATCGATTTATTTGGCCGCGCAATGGCCGAAAACGCCTTTATTCATGCGTTTTCGGCATGGTGCTGCGGCGCGGCGTGCATGGCGTACAAAAACGGAATTTCAGCGACCGAAAGCGACGTCGCGCGCCCGCCATCCTCGGTCCTGTCGCGGGGATGGCGGGGAGGGGGTGATTATGCCGGTGCGCCCTGCAACGGCATCACTTCAAGCACGCCTTCGCGGCGCGCGCGGATCGCCTGCGCCGCCGCATGGGAGCCTGCGAGCGTGGTGAAATAGGGGATGCGATCATAAAGAGCGACCGAACGGATGTCGCGGCTGTCCTCGACCGCCTGCGCGCCCTCGGTGGTGTTCATCACCAGGACGATTTCGCCGTCCTTGAGCATGTCAACGATGTTGGGGCGGCCTTCATAGACCTTGTTGACAACCTCGCAGGCGATCCCCGCGTCCTTGAGGAAGGCCCCCGTGCCGCGCGTGGCGACGATCGCAAAACCGAGACCCGTCAGGATTTCCGCCGTGTCGATCAGTTGCGCCGTCTTGTCGCTGTCGCGCACCGAGACAAAGACCGTGCCGCCTTCGGGCAGGGTCACTCCCGCGCCCATCTGCGCCTTGAGGAAGGCGCGGGGGAAGGACACGTCCCAGCCCATCACCTCGCCGGTAGAGCGCATTTCCGGCCCGAGAATCGTATCGACGCCGGGGAAGCGCGCGAAAGGCAGCACCGCCTCCTTGACCGAGAACCAAGGCATGTCCGGATCCGCCAGCGTCATCTGGTCGGCCATGGGCAAGGTGCCGGGCCGCGTGTCGCGCGGATAGGGGCCGCGATGCGGAAAGGCGTCCAGGCTCTCGCCCGCCATCAGCCGCGCGGCGATGGAGGCAATGGCCGAATCGGTCGCCTTGGCCACGAAGGGCACGGTGCGGCTGGCGCGCGGGTTGACCTCTATGAGGTAGATATCGTCGCCCTTGACCGCAAATTGCACGTTCATCAGGCCGACGACATTGAGCGCGCGCGCCAGCGCCTCGGTCTGGCGGGTGATCTCGTCGATGATTTCGCGCGAAAGCGAATAGGGCGGCAGCGAACAGGCTGAATCGCCCGAATGCACGCCCGCTTCCTCGATGTGCTGCATGATGCCGGCCACATGCACGCGGCTGCCGTCGCAAAGCGCGTCTACGTCGCATTCGATGGCGCCCGAGAGGTAGCTGTCAAGCAACACCGGGCTGTCGCCTGAGACCACCACCGCCTCGGCGATGTAGCGTTCCAGATGGGCCATGTCGCGCACGATTTCCATGGCGCGCCCGCCCAGGACGTAAGACGGGCGGATAACCAGCGGAAAGCCGATATCCTCGGCAATGGCCAGTGCCTGCGCATCGGTGCTGGCGATGCCGTTATGCGGCTGTTTCAGCCCCAGGCGAGTGACCAGCGCCTGAAACCGCTCGCGATCTTCTGCCAGGTCAATGGCGTCGGGCGTGGTGCCGAGGATGGGGATGCCTTCGGCTTCGAGCGCGCGGGCGAGTTTGAGCGGCGTCTGCCCGCCGAATTGCACGATGACGCCGTGCAGCGTGCCGTTCTCCTGTTCCTTGGTCAGGATTTCCATCACATGCTCAAAGGTCAGCGGCTCGAAATAGAGGCGGTCCGACGTGTCATAGTCGGTCGAAACCGTCTCGGGGTTGCAGTTGATCATGATCGTTTCATAGCCTGCCTCCGACAGCGCGAAACAGGCGTGACAGCAGCAGTAATCGAACTCGATCCCCTGACCGATCCGGTTCGGCCCGCCGCCGAGGATGACCACCTTTTTCGCGCCCGAGGGCCGCGCCTCGCATTCCACCTCGCCCATCATCGGGGCCTCGTAGGTGGAATACATGTAAGGCGTCTGCGCCTCGAACTCGGCGGCGCAGGTGTCGATGCGCTTGAACACGGCGCGAACGCCCAGATTGGTGCGCGCGCGGCGTACCTGACCTTCGTCGCGGCCCGTGAGCGCGGCGAGCCGGGCATCGGTAAAGCCCATCATCTTGAGTTGCCGCAAGCCGTGTTCGGTCATCGGCAGGCCGTCGCGGCGGATCTGTTCCTCGGTCTCGACGATCTCGCGGATACGGGCGAGGAACCACGGATCATACGCCGTGGCGGCGTTGATCTCGTCATCCGAGAGGCCGTGGCGCATCGCCTGCGCGATGGTGCGCAGCCGGTCGGGCGTAGCGACCGAGAGCGCGCGGGTAATCGCGGCCTTCTCGGGCGCGCCATCAATCGCGATCTCGTCAAAGCCGGTGAGGCCGGTTTCCATCGACGCCAGAGCCTTTTGCAGGCTCTCGTGGATGGTGCGGCCAATCGCCATCGCCTCGCCCACCGATTTCATCGCGGTGGTCAGATGCGGCTTGGCGCCGGGGAATTTCTCGAAGGCAAAGCGCGGGATCTTGGTCACGACATAATCAATCGTCGGCTCGAAGCTGGCGGGCGTGACCTTGGTGATGTCATTGTCCAACTCGTCGAGCGTATAGCCCACGGCCAGCTTTGCCGCGATCTTGGCTATGGGAAAGCCGGTGGCTTTGCTTGCCAGCGCCGAGGAGCGTGATACGCGCGGGTTCATCTCGATCACCACCATGCGCCCGTCAGCCGGGTTCACCGCCCATTGCACGTTCGATCCGCCGGTCTCGACCCCGATCTCGCGCAGAACGGCAATCGAGCCATTGCGCATGATCTGGTATTCCTTGTCGGTCAGCGTCAGCGCCGGGGCCACGGTGATCGAATCGCCGGTATGCACGCCCATCGGGTCTACGTTTTCGATGGCACAGACGATGATCGCGTTGTCCGCGCGGTCGCGGACCACCTCCATCTCGAATTCCTTCCAGCCAAGCAGGCTCTCGTCGATCAGGATCTGGCTGACGGGCGAGGCATCAAGGCCGGTCTTGCAGAAATGGATGTAATCGTCGCGGTTATAGGCCACGCCGCCGCCGGTGCCGCCAAGGGTAAAGGCCGGGCGGATGATCGCGGGCAGGCCGACATAATCAATCGCCGCCATACATTCATCCATGTTGTTGGCGATGGTGGCCTTGGGATTCTCGATCCCCAGCCGGTCCATCGCCTCGCGAAAGAGCTTGCGGTCTTCGGCCATTTCAATGGCTTGCCGGTTGGCACCGATCAGTTCCACGCCGAATTTCTCCAGCACGCCCATATCGGCCACGGCAAGGGCGGTGTTCAGCCCGGTTTGCCCGCCCATCGTGGGCAAGAGGGCGTCGGGGCGTTCCTTTTCGATGATGCGCGCGACCACTTCGGGGGTGATCGGCTCGATATAGGTGGCATCTGCCAGACCGGGATCGGTCATGATCGTTGCGGGGTTCGAATTGACGAGGATGACGCGATAGCCCTCCTCGCGCAATGCCTTGCATGCCTGAGCGCCGGAATAGTCGAACTCGCAGGCCTGTCCGATGATGATGGGCCCCGCGCCGATGATCATGATGGATGAGATATCGGTTCTTTTCGGCATGTCGGTCCCCTGACGTCTGGCAGCCGGCGCCGACCAGAGGGGCCGCGCGCCCAAATTCTCGCGGGTTATAGCGGTCACCCGGCGGGGCGCAAGGGTGATCGCAAATCCGCGACGATGCGGCGTTTTTCGGGGTGCGGAGGCGTCGTGAGGGCTCTACATGTGCCTCGGTCACGCCATGGGAGACAGAGTGCAGATTCGTTTCGATCACGGGCCGGAGGGGGTGGCGGCGCTGTTTCAGGGCGCGGCGCGGCTGATCGTGGCTCATGAGGCGGCAGAGGTTGCACCCGCGCTGGCCGCACTCGATGCGGCGCGGGCTGATGGCGCCTGGGTTGCGGGCTTTGCCAGCTACGAGATGGGGTTCGCGCTCGAGCCGCGCCTGTTGCCGCTTATGCCCACGCACCGCCGCCTGCCGCTTTTGCAATTCGGGGTCTACGAGGGACCGCGCGTGGCGGCGGCACTGGCCGCCGGTCCCGCCACACTTGGCCCGGTCGTGCCGGAATGGAACGCCGCACGCTATGCGCACGCCTTCGCGCGGGTTCATGCGCTGATCGGCGCGGGCGACATCTATCAGGCGAACCTGACCTTTCCGTTGTCGCTGCAGGCGTCGGGCACGCCCGAGGCGCTCCATGCCGCTCTCGCCGCGGTGCAGCCGGTGCGCCATGGCGCGCTTGTGACGGCCCCCGGCCTGCCTGCGATCCTGTCGCGCTCTCCCGAGCTATTCTTTCGCACCGATGCCGAGGACGGGATCGAGACGCGCCCGATGAAGGGCACGCAACCAAGAAGCGATGACACCGCCGAGGATGCGCGGCGGCGCTTTTTCCTGCAATCAGACGAAAAGAACCGGGCCGAGAACCTGATGATCGTGGACCTTTTGCGCAACGATATCAGCCGGGTGAGCGTGCCGGGATCGGTGCGCGTGCCCGAGCTTTTTACCGTCGAGAGCTACGAGACGGTGCATCAGATGACCTCGCGCATCACCGCGCGGCTCATGCCCGGCGCGGGACTGGCCGCGATCCTTGCGGCGCTTTTCCCCTGTGGCTCGATCACCGGCGCGCCGAAGATCCGGGCGATGGAGATACTGGCCGGGACCGAGCGCCGTGCCCGCGAGATCTATTGCGGCACAATCGGCTGGGCCGCTCCGGACGGGCGGGCCGAGTTCAGCGTGGCCATCCGCACTCTGATGCTGGAGGGGCGGCAGGCGCGGCTCGATGTGGGCGGCGGCGTGGTTCATGACAGCACGGCCGAGGGCGAATACGAGGAGGCGCTGTGGAAGGCGCGGTTTGCGCGGCTCACCCGGACAACTGCGTGACCGGCCTTTCTGCCACTCGCGGGCCGCTCTCGCAGGGGGGGGCCGGACGGGGCGCGACACGCCTATTGTCTATTCGGCGGCCCGGTGCAGACCGCCCGCATCCTCGCGGTAGAGATAGTCGCGCGTGAGCGGCACCGCGTCCTGTTTCGGTGTCAACTGGAACTGGAACACCACCTGATTGTTGAGCCGGAAGGTCAACTCGCTCGCGACCAGGTAATAACGCCACATCCGGCAGAAACGGTCATCATAAAGCGCGCGGGCCTTGTCGATGCTGGCCTCGAACCGGCGGCGCCACTCGCGCAGCGTTTCGGCGTAATGCAGCCGCCAGACCTCGACATCGGTGGTCACGAGGTCATGCCGTTCCACCGCCGCCACCGTCTCGGACATGGCCGGGCAATAGCCGCCGGGGAAGATGTATTTGAGGATCCACGGGCTTGTCGCGCCCGGCGGCCCGGCGCGTCCGATCGTGTGGATGAGCGCGATGCCCTCATTGCCCAGCAGCCGTCGCACCGTGGCGAAATACTGGTCGTAATGCGGCACCCCCACATGTTCGAACATGCCCACAGACACGATCCGGTCGAACTTCCCCAGCACGTCGCGGTAGTCCATCAACTCGAACCGTGCCCTGTCCGACAGCCCCGCCTTTTCCGCGCGCATGTTGGCCATGGCGTGCTGTTCGCGCGAGAGCGTGACGCCCGTGACATCGGCACCGAAATCCCGCGCAAGCATCAGCCCCATGCCGCCCCAGCCGCAGCCGATATCAAGCACGCGCATCCCCGGCTCGATCAGCAGCTTGCGCGCGATATGCTGCTTCTTGGCCGCCTGTGCCTTTTCCAGCGTCATGTCGGGGCGCGCGAAATAAGCGCAGGAATATTGCCGGTCCTCGTCGAGGAAGAGATCGTAGAGCTCGCCCGAAAGGTCATAGTGATGGGCGACATTCGCTCGTGCGCGCGGCACGGGGTTGAACTGATCCCACCGCCGTTTGAGCCAGCGCAGCGCCTCGAGCGGACGGCGAAAGGCGGGTTGACCCTGCGCCGCGATATTGGCCATGGCAAGGCTGAGAAAGCCGTAAAGATCGTCGCCCTCGATGGTGAATGTGCCGTCCATGTATCCTTCGCCCACGCCCATGTCGGGCGACAGCACGATCCGGCGCGGCAGGCTCGGGTCGGTTATCGTCACGGAGATTTCCGGGCCCTGTCCGGGGCCGTAGCTGCGCCGCGTCCCGTCAGGAAATGTCACTTGAAGCCGCCCCTGGCGGAAAAAATGGCGCAACAGCCTGTCAAGCGCACTGGTCCACATCGCACACCTCCAATCCTGCGCCCTCTGGCGCTTCTCATCGGCGTTCTGACTCTGTCCCTCGCGTCCGATCTTGCCGGGCGCGTTGTTTGCTGCCCGACATCTTAACGAAATTGTCTTTTCTGTAAATGCTGTCGGGCCCGCGCCGCCCCGACCGGCCTTGACTTTGCCGCCCGGCCCATGTGTATCGGCCCGAACCCGAGACAAACCCGAACCGCGCCGTTCCCGGCCCCGGAGAGCCAAAATGCACGCATATCGCAGCCATTCCTGCGCCGATCTGAGAAAAACCCATGTCGGAGAGACCGTCCGCCTTGCCGGCTGGGTCCACCGTATCCGCGATCACGGCGGGGTGCTGTTCATCGACCTGCGCGATCACTATGGCGTGACACAGGTGCTGTGCGACCCTGACAGCCCGGCTTTTGCCGCCGCCGAGGCCCTGCGCGCCGAATATTGCGTGCGCATCGACGGCACGGTGAAGGCGCGCGACGCCAGCCTTGTGAACCCCAAGATCCCCACCGGCGAGATTGAGGTCTATATCCGCGGCGTGGAGGTGCTTGGTGCGGCGGCCGAGTTGCCGCTTCAGGTGTTTGGCGATCAGGAATACCCCGAGGAAACGCGCCTGCGTTACCGTTACCTCGACCTGCGCCGTGAGGTGATGCAGCGCAACATGGTGCTGCGCTCGGATGTGGTGGCCTCGGTTCGCAAGCGCATGTGGGACAAGGGGTTTCGGGAGTTCCAGACGCCGATCATCACCGCCAGCAGCCCCGAGGGCGCGCGCGATTTTCTCGTGCCCTCGCGCCTCCATCCGGGCAAGTTCTACGCCCTGCCGCAGGCCCCCCAGCAATTCAAGCAGTTGATCATGGTCTCGGGCTTCGACAAGTATTTCCAGATCGCCCCCTGTTTCCGCGACGAAGACCCGCGCGCCGACCGCTCGCCCACCGATTTCTATCAGCTCGACATGGAAATGAGCTTTGTCGAGCAGCAGGACGTGTTCGACACCGTGGCCCCGGTGATCGCGGGGGTGTTCGAGGAATTCGGCGGCGGCAAGGTGGTTGATGCGCCCGAAACCTGGCCGCAGATCCCCTATGCCGAGGCGCTGTTGAAATACGGCACCGACAAGCCCGACCTGCGCAATCCGATTGAAATGCAGGACGTGTCCGAGCATTTCCGGGGCAGCGGGTTTGCGATCTTCGCCAAGCTGCTGGAACAGGACGGCACCGAGGTGCGCGCCATTCCCGCGCCCACGGGTGGCAGCCGCAAGTTCTGCGACCGCATGAACGCCTTTGCCCAGAAAGAGGGGCTGCCGGGGATGGGGTATATCTTCTGGCGGGAGGCCGATGGCGCGTTGGAAGCCGCAGGCCCCCTCGCCAAGAATATCGGCCCCGAGCGGACCGAGGCGATCCGCCAGCAGCTTGGCCTTGGCGTGGGCGATGCGGCCTTCTTCTTGGGTGGCAAGCCAAGCGCGTTCGAGCGGGTGGCGGCCAAGGCGCGCACGGTGATTGGCGAGGAGTTGGGCCTGACGGATGAGAACCGCTTTGCCTTTGCCTGGATCGTCGATTTCCCGATGTATGAGGCCGATGAGGAGAGCGGCCGCGTGGATTTCTCGCACAATCCGTTTTCCATGCCACAGGGCGGGCGCGCGGCGCTCGACGGCGACCCTCTGGGCGTGCTGGGCTATCAGTATGACCTTGCCTGCAACGGCTATGAACTGGTCTCGGGCGCGATCCGCAACCATCGCCCCGAGATCATGTTCAAGGCGTTTGAATTGGCGGGCTATGGCGAGGAAGAGGTGCGCAAGCGCTTTGGCGGCATGGTCGGCGCCTTCCAGTATGGCGCGCCGCCCCATGGTGGCTGTGCGGCGGGGATCGACCGGATCGTGATGTTGCTCGCGGGCACGTCCAATATCCGCGAGGTCATCATGTTCCCGATGAACCAGCGCGCCGAGGATCTGATGATGAACGCGCCTTCCGATCCCACGTCCGAGCAACTCATGGAGCTTGGGCTGCGGGTGCTGCCCCGCGAGTGAGCGCTCAGATCGCCACCGGTTCGGCCAGCCGCGCCTCTATCAGGCCCATGACATGCGCCAGCCCCGCCTCGGCCCCTTGGCCGGCCAGAGCGTTGGCGGCGCGCGCCAGCACGGGATCAAGTGCCGTCCGTGCCACGCCGGAGAGGAATTGCGCCGCATAGGCCATCACCGCCGCGTCGTGGCTGGTCGCCAGAAGATTGCGGATATGCTCCAGATCGTCGCGATAGGCGAGCGGATCGGGCGAAATCTGCGCCTCTGGCAGCGCGTATAGGCCCACCGGGCAGCGGTCAGGCGGCAGGTGGCGCAGCATCGCCTGCTGGAAATCCGCAAGCCCAGCCAGCGGCTTGCTCAGGAACCCGTCCGCGCCCGCGCGGCGCGCCGCACCCTCAAGTCCCGCATCGCCGCTCATTGCGAGGATCACCCCGATGCGCGGGTACGCGGCGTTCAGGGCCTCGATCAGATCGAGGCCCGAGCCATCCGGCAGCCCCGGATCGACGATCATCACCGAGGGGCGGTAGACCTGCAAATGCCGCCGCGCCGCGCGCAGGCTGTCTGCGCGGCGCAGGCGCGCGCCGCTGCGCAGGCACATCAGGCGCAGCATCTCGGAGGCAAAGCGGCTGTCCTCCACCAGAAGCACCGTCAGCCCGAGGAGGGGACGGGAGGGCGAGGCTGCGCGCGGGTGGACAAGCGTTTCAGGCTCGGTCATCGCGGGGCTCCTTCTTCACTTGGAATGCGCCCAGATTGCCGCGCCATGATGAACGCCCGGTTAATGGCTGGATGCGTCCCCCTGTCGCTTGCCTCGGTCCCGCATAGCCCCCATAACGTGCCCGAAACCGCAGGAAAGGACCGCCCCATGATCGGACGTCTCAACCATGTCGCCATCGCCGTGCCCGACCTGGAGGCCGCGAGCGCGCAGTATCGCGATGCGCTGGGCGCGCGGGTCGGCGCGCCACAGGACGAGCCCGATCATGGCGTGACCGTGGTTTTCATCGAGTTGCCCAATACCAAGATCGAACTGCTCTATCCCCTGGGCGAGGACAGCCCGATCAAGGGGTTTCTGGACAAGAACCCCTCGGGCGGCATTCACCATGTCTGCTATGAGGTCGAGGATATCCTTGCCGCGCGTGACCATCTCAAGGCCAGCGGCGCGCGGGTTCTTGGCGCGGGCGAGCCGAAGATCGGGGCCCATGGCAAGCCGGTGCTGTTCCTGCACCCCAAGGATTTCAACGGCTGCCTGGTGGAGCTGGAGCAGGTCTGATGGGCATCACCTCGGCCATCGTGCTCTATGTGGTGATCTGGTTCATGACCTTCTTTGTCGTGCTGCCGATCCGTATCCAGACGCAGGGCGATCTCGGGCAGATTGTGCCCGGCACGCAGGCAGGCGCGCCGGAGCATCATCATCTCAGGAAAAAGGCCTGGATCACCACCGGCATCGCTGCCGTTCTCTGGGCCATTGTGGCGTGGGTCATGTTCTCGGGGATGGTCACGATTCGCGATCTGGACATGTTCAACCGGATGGGGCCCGCCGCCGGATAGCGTGGTAGATATGGGTGAAGGTCGCGGCCCCCAGCACCGGGACAACCAGATTCACCATCGGCACCGAGAGCGGTATGGCCATGAGCACCCCCGCCGCCCAGATGGTCAGGCGGTGTTTGCGGCGCAGAAGCCGCGCCCCCTCGCGCCCCTCGCGGCGCATGGCGGCGAGCTGAAAATACTCCATCCCCAGCAGATAGCCGTTCAAACCCCAGAAGATGAAGAGCGCAAACGGCGTGAAGATCGCGTAGAGAATCAGCGCCAGTAGGTTCGCGCCGATAATGACACCAAGGAAATTCACCGTGTCCCTGAGCGCCTCGCCAAAGGGCACGGCGGGGGCGGGGGGCAGGCCGGGGTAGTGGCGATCCTCCACCGCCTGCGCCACTTCGTCGAGGAAAAGCGAGGTGATCGCCGAGGCGACCGGCACCAGCAGGAAGACCGAGAGCGCGATCATCAGGGCGAGGGAGCCGAAGCTGAGCAGATCGCCGACCCAGGTCACTTCGCCGAGGATCGGCAGCACGGTCGTGTCGCCAACCATTGTCTGGATCAGCCAGAGCACCAACGCGTAAACCGCCACCAGCAGCGCGAGTGTCAGTGCGACCCCCAGAAACAGCACCTTGCGAAAGCGCCGATCGCCGATCTGGCCGAGCGTCCTGAGAAAGGCCGAAAGGATCATCCCGCCATCCAGGTGATCACGGCCTCGGGGTTGGGTCGGGGGCGTTCGGGGGGGGCGGCGGTCTCGGTGCCGACATGGATGAAGCCGGCGATGGATTCGCTCGGTGCCAGTCCCAGCGCCGCCTCGGCAAAGCCCCGGTCATGGCTTGCCCAGCCCGTCAGCCAGTTCGCCCCCCAGCCTGCCGCCAGCGCCGCGCTCAGCAGGCCATAGGCCACGCAAGCGGCCGAATAAGTCTGTTCTATCAAGGGGATTTTCTCGGACGGCTTCGGCGCGGCGATCACCGCCACGGCAAGATGCGCGTCGGCGAATTGCGCCTGCTGCTTGGCGATATCCTCGGAGACGCGCCCCAGCCGCGCACCCGTCTCGGGCACCAGCGCTGCCAGCCGCAAGAGCGCGGCGCGCTCCAGCACGATCAGCCGCCACGGCTCCAGCTTGCCGTGGTCGGGCACGCGCAGCGCGGATATGAGAAGCGGCATGAGCGCCGTACGGTCTGGCACCGGCAGCCCGAGCGTCTTGGCCGGGCGCGAGCGGCGTGTTTGCAGAAATGTCAGCGCGGCGGGGTTGGGATCAGGCATCGGGTCTCTCGCATCTGTTGCGTCTCCCATGTCGGCAACCGCGCGCTCGGGGTCAAGCCCCGGTATGGATTACATCCACCAGCGCGGACGGTCGTGACGGGCAAGCCAGCCGCCGACGCTGAAATGGTCGCGCCGGATGAGCAGCACAAGCGCGATGAAGGCCCCCAGAACCGCGAGGTCGATGACCTGATTGCGGTTCACCGGAAAGCCGCGATCATTGAGTGCGAAGGGATCCAAAAATCCTTCCCACCGGCGGGTGATGGTGAAAAAATGCATCAAAAGCAAGCTGCCATAGCTGAAACAACGCAGCACCCCGAGCGCCGCGAGCACACAGAACGCGATCTGCACGCCGCCCATGGCGTAGACCTGGCCGAGGCTCACATCGACCCCGTCGATATGCCGCGCGAGGCTTTGGTATTGTTTTGGCGTGATGATCTTGTGTGCGGCCCAGAGGAAGATGAACCACGCCAGCCCCAGCCGCAGGATCAAGAGCGCCAGACCGTCGAGCCGGTCCTGCGGAGTAAGAAGAATGCGCCCGTCCATCGGCCTGCCCTTTCTTTCCTTGCCCGAACAATGCCTATCCGCGCCCTCACCCTGCGGCAAATCACAGCCCGGCGAGGGATGTGACAGGGGCGGACGGCCTTGCCCTTTTGACGCGCCGATTGTAGGCAGACAGAGGTTCATTTTCCGGGGGGTTCCGATGTCCGACGATCCCAAGACGCTTGTTTCGACCGAGTGGCTTGCCGCCCACCTGAAGGATCCCGATCTGCGGGTTCTCGATGGCACGACCTTTCTGCCCGGCTCGGGCCGCGATGCGCGGGCCGAATACGAGGCGGCGCATATTCCCGGCGCGCGATTCTTCGATATCGAAGATATCAGCGACGCGCGCTCGACCCTGCCGCACATGGTGCCGCCGGTCGAGAAATTCATGTCGCGCCTGCGCGCCATGGGTGTGGGCGACGGGCATCAGGTGGTGGTCTATGACACGCATGGCCTTTTCTCGGCGGCGCGCGTGTGGTGGCTTTTCCGGCTGATGGGGCAGGAGAACGTGGCCGTGCTCGACGGGGGCTTTCCGAAATGGCAGGCCGAGGGGCGCGAGATCGAGGACATGCCCCCGATCGTGCGCGACCGGCACATGACGGTGCGGCGGCAGAACCACCTGGTGCGCGACGTCACACAGGTCTCGGCGGCTGCCAAGCTGGGCGATCACGAGATCATCGACGCGCGCGCGCCCGCCCGCTTTCGTGGCGAGGAGCCCGAACCGCGGCCCGGCCTGCGCTCGGGCCATGTTCCGGGGGCGAAGAACGTGCCCTTCATGACCCTGCTCAACCCTGACAAGACGATGAAGGATGCGGACGGGCTGCGCGCGGCCTTTGCGGCGGCGGGGGTGGACCTGAGCAAGCCCGCGATTACCACCTGCGGCTCGGGGTTGACGGCGTCGGTCATCAACCTGGCGCTGGAGCGGATCGGCAAGACCGACCACGCGCTTTATGACGGATCATGGGCGGAATGGGGGGCCTTTCCCACCCTGCCCGTCGCCACTGGAGAGGCATGATGTTCGAGCAATTGAAGGAAAAACCCGCCGACAAGATTTTGGCATTGGGGCAAGCCTATCGCGAGGATCCGCGCGCGCAGAAGATCGACCTTGGCGTGGGCGTCTACAAGACCCCCGAGGGCGTGACACCGGTGATGCGCGCGGTCAAGGCCGCCGAGAAACAGCTCTGGGAGGTCGAGACCACCAAGGCCTATACCGCGCTTGCCGGCGATCCGGCCTTTGCCGATGCCATGATCGGGCTGGTTCTGGGCAAGGCGGTCACGCGCGATCAGGTCGCGGCGATTGCGACGCCGGGCGGCACGGGTGCTGTGCGGCAGGCGTTTGACCTTATCAAGATGGTCAATCCGGGCGCGCGCGTCTTTGTCTCTGATCCGACATGGCCCAACCACCTGAGCATTCTTGCGCATATGGGCATCGAGGTGGTGATGTATCGCTATTTCGACCCCGAGACCGTGGGTGTCGATTTCGCGGGGATGATGGCCGATCTTGAGGGCTTGCGCGCGGGTGATGTGGTGCTGCTGCATGGCTGCTGTCACAACCCGACGGGGGCCAATCTCAACCTGACCGAATGGCGCGCGGTGGTGGAGTTGCTCAATGCCAAGGGCGCGCTGCCGATGATCGACATCGCCTATCAGGGCTTTGGCGACGGATTGGACGAGGACGCGGCGGCGGTGCGATATGTGGCCGCGAATTGCCCCGAGGTGTTGATCGCCGCGAGCTGTTCCAAGAATTTCGGCATCTACCGAGAGCGCGCGGGCATCCTGATGGCCGTGGTGCAGGATCGGGGCCTTCACAAGGTCACGCAGGGCAATCTGGCCTATCTCAACCGTCAGAACTATTCCTTTCCGCCCGACCATGGCACGCGGCTGGTGAGCATGGTGCTGGGGGATGACGCCTTGCGCGCGGACTGGAAGGCCGAGCTTGAGGAGGTGCGGCTGGGGATGCTCAGGCTGCGCGAGCAACTGGCAAGCGAATTGCAGCGGCTTTCTGGCTCGGACCGCTTCGGATTCATCGCGCAGCATCGCGGCATGTTCTCGCGGCTGGGGGCGACGCCCGAACAGGTGGCGCGGATGCGCGAGGACCACGCGATCTACATGATCGGGGACAGCCGGATCAACATTGCCGGGCTGAATGCCGCGACCGTGCCGGTGCTGGCAAAAGCCATGATCGAGACCGGGGTGTGATGGCAAAGGGGCGGCTCGTTGGAGCCGCCCCTCTTCGTTTGGCTTATTGCGGCAGGATCACCGCGTCGATGACGTGGATTACGCCGTTGCTGGCCTCGATGTCGGCCTGAACCACATTGGCGCCGTTAACGGTGACACCCCCGGTCGTGCCGATGGTCACGTCACCACCCTGAACGGTCCCGGCGGTCATCCCGTCCGACAGATCGCCCGACATGACCATGCCCGGCACCACATGATAGGTGAGCACGGCGGTCAACTGGTCCTTGTTCTCGGGCTTGAGGAGGTTTTCAACCGTGCCCTCGGGCAGGGCGGCGAATGCCTCGTTGGTGGGGGCGAAAACTGTGAAGGGGCCATCTCCCTTGAGCGTATCGACAAGGCCCGCCGCCGTCACCGCGGCGACGAGGGTCGAGAAGCTGTCATTGCCCGCGGCAATATCGACGATGTCCTTCTTGTAGCCGTGCCCGTCGGCAAGCGCGGGGCCGGTCATCAGGGTGGCGGCGGCAAGTGCGAGGCAAGTTCTGCGAAGCATGGAATGTCTCCTTCGGTTAACCGTTTGGACGATACCGTTCGTGGTATCGCTGAAGCGGTTACGCCGGACGGGGCAAGGCGGTTCAGCGGGGATTCCCGCCGACGCCGCTTGACGGAACGGGGGTGCTCGCTAAGCCGTGACATTCTGAAATATCCAGTCACGATTTTGTGATATGGCGGCATTCCGCCCCTGTTTCACAGGCGTTTCAGGCGGGTTTCACCATGCTTTGGCAACTGGCGGGCGAATTGACCGGATGGCGCCAAATCCTGCAGATTCGTGTCTTGCCCGGTTGCGCTGAAAGGGGCAGGGTCGCCCCGAGAGATCCCGCGCGAGGGGCCGGGATCGAACGATCATTCGGAGAGTGCTTATGGGTTATGTCACGCAGATCCTCGAGGTTCTGGCGCTTGTGTTCGTGTTTCTTCTCGGGGCGGCGGCGCTGACCGTGCTGTTATTCTACATCATCGACCGGACGCAGACGGGCGACGCGATCCGGCGCAATTACCCGGTGATTGGGCGTTTCCGGGGGCTGTTCACCAAATTGGGAGAGTTCTTCCGGCAGTATTTCTTTGCCATGGACCGTGAGGAGATGCCGTTCAACCGGGCGCAGCGCGACTGGGTGAAGCACGCGACCAAGGGCAAAGGCAATACCATTGCCTTTGGCTCGACCCGCAATCTGGGTGTGCCCGGAACGCCGATCTTCGTGCCGGCCGTGTTTCCACCGCTCGACGATCAGTTCGCCGTGACCGCGCCGATGGAGATCGGGCCGGGGGCGGCGATCCCCTACAAGGCGAAATCGATCTTCAACATTTCCGGCATGAGCTACGGCGCGATTTCGCGTCCGGCCGTAGAGGCGCTCAGCCGGGGGGCGGCCAAGGCGGGGGTCTGGCTCAATACCGGCGAGGGGGGACTCAGCCCATATCACCTTATCGGCAATTGCGATATCGTCTATCAGATCGGCACGGCGAAATACGGGGTGCGTGATGCCGAGGGGCGGCTCTCGGACGAGAAGTTGCGCGAGGTCTCGGACCATCCCTGCGTCAAGATGTTCGAGATAAAGTTGGCGCAGGGCGCCAAGCCCGGCAAGGGCGGCATCCTGCCCGGTGCCAAGGTGGATGCCGAGGTGGCGCGCATCCGCGGTATTGCCGAGGGGCAGGACAGCATCTCGCCCAACCGGCACGCCGAGGTGGACGGTTTCGACGACCTCATCGACATGATCTGCCATATCCGTCAGGTGACGGGGCGGCCCGTGGGCTTCAAGACCGTGATCGGCTCTTCCGAGGCGTGGGAGCCGTTCTTTGAGCGCATCGTCGCGCGCGGGCCTGATTGTGCGCCCGATTTCATCGCCATCGACGGCGGCGAGGGTGGCACGGGGGCCGCGCCCATGCCGCTGATGGATCTGGTGGGGATGCCCCTTCGCGATGCGCTGCCGCGTATGGTCGATCTGCGTGATCGCCACGGCCTCAAGGAGCGTATCCGCATGGTGGCAAGCGGCAAGCTGATCAATCCCGGCGATGTGGCCTGGGCGATCTGCGCGGGGGCGGATTTCGTCGCCTCCGCGCGCGGATTCATGTTCGCGCTCGGCTGTATTCAGGCGCTCAAGTGCAATCGCAACACCTGTCCGACCGGGATCACGACCCACGATCCCTCGCTGCAACGCGGGCTGGTGGTCGAGGACAAGTACATGAAGGTTGCCAATTATGCACAATCCATCATCAAGGAGGTGGAGATGATCGCCCATTCCGTCGGCGTGACCGAGCCGCGTCTGATGCGGCGGCGGCATGTGCGGCTGGTGCAGGCGGATGGCACCTCGATTCCGTTCAACAAGATAAGGCCCAGCTATCAGCCGCCCGAGATCGTGACCTGAGGGGACTGGCCTGGGGCAAGAGACGGCCTATCTGCTGGTCAAACGGGAGGATGTCATGGCCCATCGTTGGACGAACCGGCTGAGGGCGGCGGATGTCACGCCCGAGGCGCTCTGGATCAACCGCCGTGCGGTGTTGGGCGGACTGGCGGCCTCGGGTCTTTTGGGCGCGCGCGGCGCGCGCGCGGAGACGCCGGAGCCGAACAGCTGGGAGGACATCACCCGCTACAATAACTATTACGAGTTTGGCACCGACAAGGGCGATCCGGCGCGCAACGCGCGGATGCTGACGACATCTCCGTGGTCCGTTCGGATCGACGGGCTGGTGGACCGGCCCGGCGACTATGATTTTGCCGACATCATGGCGCAGATGACCATCGAGGAGCGGATCTATCGGTTCCGCTGTGTCGAAGCCTGGTCGATGGTGGTGCCCTGGAACGGGTTCGAACTGGCAGACCTGCTGACCCTGGCCGGTGTGCAGGCGGGGGCGACCCATGTGGCGTTCGAGACGGTGCTGCGCCCCGAAGAGATGCCCGGCGTGCGCTTTCCGGTGCTTGACTGGCCCTATGTGGAGGGGCTGCTGCTGGATGAGGCGCTGCATCCGCTCACAATCATGGCCACGGGGATCTATGGCCGCGACCTGCCCAACCAGAACGGTGCACCGCTCAGGCTGGTGGTGCCCTGGAAATACGGGTTCAAGTCGATCAAGTCGGTTGTGCGGATCACGGTGACCGACAAGCAGCCGCCGACAAGCTGGAACAAGTCCAACCCGCGTGAATACGGCTTCTACAGCAATGTGAACCCGGAGGTGGATCACCCGCGCTGGTCGCAGGCCACCGAACGGCGCATCGGGGGCGGGCTGTTTTCGCGGCGCGAGCCCACGCTGATGTTCAACGGCTATGCCGAGGAGGTGGCGGGGCTATACGCGGGCATGGACCTCAAGACGTTTTTCTGAGGATGCGCGACCGGATCAACGCACTGGCGCGGCGTGTGCCGGTCTGGGTTATCTGGCTGGGCTGTGGCTGGGCGGCGCCGTGGCTTTTCTGGCAGGGCGCGACCGGCGGGCTGGGACCAGAGCCGATCAAGGCGCTGGAGCGCGAGCTGGGCGAGATCGCGCTGCAGTTGCTGATCATCGGGCTGTGCCTGACGCCGTTGCGCCGGTATCTGGGTGTGAACCTGATCCGCTTTCGCCGCGCCATCGGCCTTCTGGCGTTTTGCTATGTCTGTCTGCATCTGGCGGTGTGGCTGTTCCTGGATGTGCGCGATCCGGGCCGTATCTGGGCCGATATCGTCAAGCGGCCCTATGTGACCGTCGGGATAACGGCGTTTCTGCTGATGATTCCGCTGGCACTTAGCTCGAATGATCGGGCGGTTCGGCGGCTGGGCGCGTGCTGGCGGGTACTGCACCGGCTGACCTATGTGGTGGCGATTCTGGGGGCGGTTCATTTCATCTGGCTGTCGAAGGGCGTTCAGATCGAGCCGCTGGCCTATCTTGCGGTGATTCTGGGGCTGATGGCGCTGCGATTGCGGCCCGCGGGGCGACGGCGCGACGCCTGAGTCGGGGCGATTCCGGACATTTGGGAGGCCCTCTTGGGGACAAGTCTGTGGATAACACAAGATGTGGCCAGATTGGCCGTGGATGCTGCGAAACAAACTTGCGCAGGCTGCAGTCGTGGCGCCAAATTCTTGTCCTAAGCCCTTAATCTCCGGTGAAAATCCGCTTACATGCAGAAAAAGTGACGAAAGCGAAAAAAAGCTCTTGCGACTTTTGGGGGTCGCCCGTAAATACGCCTTCACCGGCGGCGCTGAGGCGCGGTTGGTTGGGTCTGGGGATTGTG
>NZ_JAGQDH010000040.1 GCF_018069895.1 Roseovarius autotrophicus
GCGATAGCGCGGTTTCGCGCTGGCGGCGGGACGGGTGCGGAAGCGCTGAGCCATCCATAGGGTGAATCATTTTCGGCCCGATTTGGGAATCCCCAACCGATTCCAGAAGCTTCCATGCAACAACGCCGCTATCACAGCACCATGGAAGGTATGTCCGAACGCGCCTATGCCGCCCATTCCGGGCTTTCGCGCGGGGCGGTGCAGAAGGCGCGCAAGAACGGGCGGCTGGTGCTCTTCGCCGATGGGTCGATCAACGCGGCGGCCTCGGATGCGCGCCGGGGTGCGATGACCGATCCGGACCAGCAGATGCGGTCGCGCGGCGGTGGCGAGGGGGTGATCAGCGGGCCGGGAGAGACCTCGTCCTACATCAAGGCCCGCACCGCGCTGACCGTGTACATGGCGCAGGACAAGCAGATCGCCATCCAGAAGAAGAAGGGCGTGCTGGTCGACCGCGCGCGGGCCGAGACGCTGGTGTTTCGCCTTGCGCGCCAGGAGCGCGATACATGGGTCACCTGGCCCACCCGCGTGGCAGCAACGATGGCCGCGCAATTGTCCGCAGAAATGGAGAAGGCATCGGGGGTGCCCGTGACGATCGAGACTGCGATCCTGCAGAGGGTGCTGGAAACCCATGTCCGAGAGCAGCTCGACGCCCTCGCAGACCTCCGGGTCAGCATTGCATGAAGGAGAAGACGAACACGATCTGACCGAAGGGCTCGACCTCGGCTTCGACGGGGCCGAGGATGTCCTGCGGGCCTGGCGGCGGGGGATACGCCCGGACGCCGATCTGACGGTGTCGGAATGGGCGGATGTGCATCGCTGGCTCTCGTCGCGCGCCTCGGCCGAGCCCGGGCGCTATCGCACTGCGCGAACCCCCTATCTGCGCGGCATCATGGATGCGCTCTCGCCCAACCACCCGGCGCAGCGCATCTCCTTCATGAAGGCTGCGCAGGTCGGGGCCACGGAAGCCGGCAACAACTGGATCGGCTTCGTGATCCACCACGCGCCGGGGCCGATGCTGGCGGTGCTGCCGACGGTCGAGATGGCCAAGCGCACCTCGCGCGGCCGGATCGACCCACTGATCGAGGACAGCCCGGCGCTGAAGGAACGCGTCAGCCCCGCCCGCTCGCGGGATGCCGGCAACTCGATGCTGTCCAAGGAGTTCCCGGGCGGCATTCTGGTGCTGACCGGGGCGAACTCGGCCACGGGCCTGCGCTCGATGCCGGCGCGCTATGTGTTTCTGGACGAGGTTGATGCCTATCCCGCCTCGGCCGACGACGAGGGCGACCCGGTCACGCTGGCCGAGGCGCGCACCACCACCTTCGCGCACCGGCGCAAGGTGTTCATGGTCTCGACGCCGACGATCCGGGGGCTGAGCCGGATCGAGCGGGAGTTCGAGGCCAGCGACCAGCGGCGGTATTTCGTGCCCTGCCCGCATTGCGGCCACGGGCAATGGCTGCAGTTCGAGCGGCTGCGCTGGGCGAAGGGCAAACCCGAAACGGCAACGTACCATTGCGCAGGCTGCGAGCGCCCCATCGCCGAGCACCACAAGACGGAGATGCTGGCGCGGGGCGAATGGCGGGCAACGGCAGTCTCAAGCGACCCGACTGCCATCGGCTTCCACCTCTCGGCGCTCTATTCGCCGATCGGCTGGAAGAGCTGGGAGCAGATCGCACGGGACTGGCTGGCTGCGCAGGGCTCGGACGAGATGCTGCGCGCGGCGCGCAACACGCTGCTGGGCGAGACATGGATCGAGAGCGGCGAGGCCCCGGAATGGCAGCGGCTGGCGGACCGGCGCATCGCCTTCCCGTCGCAGATCCCCGCAGGCGGGCTGTTCCTGACCGCCGGGGCCGATGTCCAGAAGGACCGCATCGAGGTCGATATCTGGGCCTGGGGGCGCGGCATGACCAGCTGGCTGGTCGATCACATCGTAATCCCGGGCGGGCCGGATGATCCTGGGTGTTGGAACAAGCTGACGGCACTGCTGAGCCAGACATGGGCACACGAGAACGGTGCTTTCATGACCTTGGCAAAGCTGGCGATCGACACCGGATACGAGTCCGCCGCTGTATACGCGTGGTCCCGCAAACAGGGCATCGCGCAGGTCGCACCCGTGAAGGGTCTCGAGGGGTTCAACCGGGCCACGCCCGTGTCCGGGCCGACCTTCGTGGATGCCACAGTGAATGGTCGCAAACTGAAACGCGGCGCGCGGCTCTGGACGGTGGCGACCGCCACATTCAAGGCGGAGACCTATCGCTATCTGCGGATCGAGCGGCCATCGGAACCTGATGCGCCCATCCCGGCCGGTACCATTCACCTGCCCGACTGGGCAGACAGCGAATGGCTCAAGCAGCTGGTCGCCGAACAACTGGTGACGATCCGCGACCGGCGCGGCTATGCCCGCCAGGAATGGCAGAAGCTGCGTGAGCGGAACGAGGCGCTCGACGCCCGGGTCTATGCACGCGCCGCCGCGTGGATCCTCGGTGCCGACCGTTTCGACGAGCGGATGTGGCGGCAGCTGGAGAAGCAGGCGGGCGTGGAACCCGCCGCTGTGGCTGCGGATGCTGCACTAGAGAAACCAACAGCCCCGCAAGCCGGGCAAGTGACAACGCCAAGGCGGCGCGGCTGGAAGATCAGCACGCCCCGATACATGGAATGACCGGAACCCCCATGACCCTCGATGATCTCAAATCCCGCCATTCTGCGCTGCTGGCCGCGCGCTACAGCGGCACGCGGTCGGTCAGCTATGACGGTAAGACCGTGAATTACGGCTCAGACGCGGAACTGGCCGCAGCAATTGGCGATATCGAGCGCCGGATCGCCAAGGCCGAGCGTGGCGCTGGGCGGGTGCTGCGTCCGTTCGCTGTGAAGGATCTGTGATGGGCGTTTCGATGAACTGGCGACAGCGCCTCGGGGCCTTCATCGGCGGGTTCGATGCTGGTCAGCACCATCGGCGCCTGCGCGGCTTCCGTGCGACCCGCGCCCATGTCAACGCGCTGATTGCGGCCTCGGGCCCTGACATCACCGCCCGCGCGCGGTGGCTGGTGCGCAATAACGGCTATGCCGTGAATGCAGTCGAGAGCTGGGCGGCGAACACCGTGGGTGACGGCATCAAGCCGATCTCAAAGATCGGAGATGCTGCACGCAAGGAAGAGCTCCAGAGCCTGTGGCTCGCCTGGACCGACGAAGCCGATGCCGAAGGGCTGACGGATTTTTACGGGCTGCAGCGCCGTGCCGCCCGCGAGGTGTTCATGGCGGGCGAGGTGTTCTTCAGGATCCGGATGCGCCGTGCGGGCGACGGGCTGACCGTCCCGCTGCAGATGCAAATGCTGCCTGCGGAGATGCTGCCGCTCGAGCAGACCGGGACGGCGGCCAATGGCAACGCCATCCGGCAGGGGATCGAATTCGACCGGATCGGGCGACGCGTGGCCTATCATTTTTTCCGCCGCCATCCCGGCGACAGCACCGATCCAGGACTGGCGGGCGAGGTGGTGCGCGTCCCCGCCGCCGAGGTCATCCACGTCATTGACCCCGTGGAGGGTGGCCAGCTGCGCGGCGTGTCAAAGCTGGCACCGGCCATCGTGAAGCTGTTCCTGCTCGATCAGTATGACGATGCAGAACTGGACCGCAAAAAGGTCGCGGCGATGTATGCGATGTTTGTGACCTCACCCGCCCCGGATAACCCGCTGGCACCTGCCGAAGATGACGATGTGCCAGACGGGGTCGAGATCAGCCCCGGTCAGATCGTGCGGCTCGATCCGGGCGAGGACGTCACCGTGGGCCAGCCCGCCGACAGCGGAGCAACCTATGAGCCGTTCCAGTACCGCACGCTGCTGCAGATCTCGGCCGCGCTGGGCATCCCCTACCCGTACCTCGCCAATGACATGGTGAAGGGCAACTTTTCGAACTCGCGGCTCGCCCTGATCGAGTTCCGCCGCCGTGTCTCGGCCTGGCAGCATTCGGTGATGGTCTGGCAGTTGTGTCGTCCGGTCTATGCCCGCTGGATGGATGCGGCAGTGCTGTCGGGCGCGCTAACCCTGCCCGGCTATGAGGCCAACCGCGCGCGGCTGCTCGCCGCCGACTGGCTGCCCACAAAATGGGACTGGGTCGATCCACTGAAGGACGCGAATGCCGAAATCGCGCAGATCGAGGCGGGCCTCAAATCCCGCACGCAGGCCATCGCAGAGCGCGGCTACGACGCCGAGCAGGTCGACCGGGAGATTGCGGCGGAACGGGCGCGCGAGCGGACGCTGGGCCTCGATTTTCGTCGCCCCGGCTCGCCCGCGCAAGGCGTGCAGGCGCTGCCGCAAAGCGACGACGACACAGAAACAGACACGGACACAACCGATGACGCGGAGGACGGCCCGCGCCCAGACGAGGACCAGACCTGATGCTCCATGCCCGCATTGCCGCGCGCGCCTTCAACACACCGCTTCTGGTCGAACCCTCCAAGGCCATGGCGTTTCTGTCCGGCCTCGGACCGCGCATTCTCGGGCGGCGGGTCGAGATGGTGGATGGCGGCGAAGTGCTAGACGCCACCGCCGCCCCGCCAGCCCGCGCCAGCATTCTGGCTGGGAACCTCGCCCAGCGGCTGCAGCAACATGGCGATGCGCCCTACCCGGTCGTAGACGGCATCGCCGTGATCGAGATCGCGGGCGTGCTGATCCATCGCGGCGGCTGGATTGGGCAATCCTCGGGCCAGACCAGCTATGAGGGGATCGCGGCGCAGATCGAGGCGGCGGCGAGCGATACAGCCGTGCGCGGTCTGGCGTTGGAAATTGACAGTTTTGGGGGCGAGGTTGCCGGGGTCTTCGACCTTGCAGATCGCATTCGTGCCATCCGAGGAGCCAAGCCGGTCTGGGCCTTTGTCGCCGAACATGCCTTCTCGGCGGGCTATGCGCTGGCAAGCCAGGCGGATCGTGTCCTCCTGCCACGCACCGGCGCGCTTGGCAGCATTGGCGTCGTGGTGCTGCATGCCGATCTCAGCGGCCAGCTCGATCAGGACGGTGTGCGCGTCACGATGATCCATTCCGGGCGCCACAAGGTCGATGGCAACCCGTATCAGCCCCTGCCTGAAGCAGTTCGCGGTGACATCCAGCGCGAGATCGATGTGCTGCGGTTTCTCTTCGCGGAAACCGTGGCGGCTGGCCGCGCCGGTCGGCTTAGCCAGGACGCTGCGCTGGCCACCGAGGCCGCGACCTTCCGCGGGGCGGATGCTGTCGCCGCTGGCCTTGCGGACGAGGTCACCGATCTGGCGCGCGGCTTCGCGGCGTTCCGGCAGATGCTGGCACGCACACCGATCCTCTCCCCCGCGCGCCCCGGGCGCGCGTCCCTTCCCCACCCCAGACAGGAGGCAATGATGGCCACCGAGAACGAACACGACGACAGCCCCCAGGACACCGGGATCGATGTGACGGACATTGAGGACGGTGAAACGGGTGTCACCGATGACCCTCCCGCCGTTGCCGAGCCGTCCCCCGCCGAAACTCAACCGTCTGCTGCCGCGGTTCCTGTCCCCGTGCAGACCGCTCCGCAGGCTGGCAATCTGGCCGAGCTCTCGGCGCAGCTACGCGAGGCGGCGGCGGAGATCGCCGAGATTGCGGCGCAGGCGGGCCGCCTCGGCATCGCCATCGACGCGGCGAAGGCGCTCCGCGAGGGCACCACCCCCGAGGCCCTGCGCCGCCTGGTGCTCGAACGCGCCAGTGCCGCCGCCGACGCGCGCGACATTGTCGCGGCCCCCCGCTCGCCGGTCCTGCCACTGGCGAAGGAAAGCCCGATCGTCGCCGCCGCGAAGCGCGCCGCGGCATCCGGCAACCGGGCCTGACGACCGGCAGTCTCACACCGCCCCACCCTGAAACCGCACCCTCCCTCAACCCCCGCCGCATCCCTGCGGCGGGGGGCTCAAACCTTGCATCGCTGAGAAAGGCACCCCGCCATGACCGTCCTTCACCAACCCGCGACGACGGGCGATGTCCTCAAATACGAGGTCAATCCGAACTTCAATCGCGAGAGTGTCACGCTGCTCGAGGGCACCAACTATCCCGTCGGTGCCGTGCTGGGCCGGATCACCGCGAGCGGCAAGTACAAGCTCGCCACCTCGGGCGGCTCGGATGGCGCACAGACCGCAGCTGCCGTGCTGCTCTACGCGGTCGATGCCAGCGCCACCGACGCCATCGGCGTGGTGGTCGCACGCGGCCCCGCCATCGTCTCGAAGGCGGCGCTCGTTTTTGATGCCACCGTCGATGATGCGCCCAAGACCGCCACCAAGCATGGCCAGCTGGCAGCGCTGAGCATCGTCCCGCGCGACACCGCATGAGCGGTCCTGCAGCGGCTGATCGCCTGAACCCGCCCAGCGCACAGCGAACCCAACCTCCCTGCCCCTCTTTCCCCGGAGTTTCCCATGACCATCACCCGCAACCCGTTTGACGCGGGCGGCTATTCGCTCGCCGAGATGACACAGGCCATCAACATCCTGCCCAACCTCTACACCCGCCTCGGCCAGATCGGCCTGTTTCGCTTCGAGGGCGTCACCCAGCGCTCCATCGTCATTGAGCAGCGCGAAGGCGTCCTCAGCCTCCTGCCCTCGGTGCCGCTTGGCGCACCCGCGACCGTCGGCAACCGCGAGGCCCGCTCGATGCGCAGCTTCGCCCTGCCGTGGATCCCGCATGACGATGTGATCCTACCCGCTGATATCCAGGGCATGCCCGCGCTGGGCGTCTCGGACGCGGCCGATCCGCTCGTGGAGGTGATGAACCGCAAGCTCACGCTCATGCGCCGCAAGCATGCCCAGACCCGCGAATACATGGAGATGAACGCGCTCCGCGGCATCGTGAAGGACGGCGCGGGCACGACCCTCTACAACTACTTCACCGAGTTCGGCCTCGACCAGATCTCGGTCGATTTCGTCTTCGGCACGGCGGGCACCAACATCCAGGGCAAGGTCCGCACGACCCTGCGCGCGATCGAGGACAACCTGCTGGGAGAAACCATGACCACCGCGCATGCGCTGGTCAGCTCCGAATTCTTCGACAAGCTGATCAGTCACCCCAAGACCGAGGACGCCTACAAGTTCTTCTCGGCCACCGGCGGCCAGCCGCTCCGCGAGGACATGCGCCGCGCTTTTCCCTTCGCGGGCATTCTCTTCGAGGAATACAACGGCTCGGTCACGCTCTCGAACGGCACGTCCGAGCGGCTGATCCCCACCGGCGAGGGGATCGCGTTTCCGATGGGGACGTTCGACACTTTCACCACCTATGGCGGCCCGGCAAACCTGCTGGAAACCGCCAATACCGTGGGCCTGCCGCTCTATGCCCGCCAGATGATGGACGCCAAGGGCCGCTGGATCGACCTGATGACCGAGGCCTCGATCCTGCCGGTCAACAAGCGCCCGCGCCTCGCGATCCGCCTGCACAGCTCGAACTGACGGGCGCGCGCATGTCGGTCTTCGCCGCCGCCATCGACAACCTGTTTGCCGATCCGAACATTGCCCGCGATGCCACATACATCGCGGACAGTGGCACTCCGGTTCTCGTCCGCGTGGTCACCCGCCGCGCGGATGAGGTCACTGGCTTTGGCGACGCCCGGCTCTGGTCCGAGACCACGCGCATCGACCTGCGCGTAGCCGAGGTTCCAACCCCGCGCCCGGGCGACCGGGTCGAGATCGAGGGCGAGGCGTTTCTCATTCAGGGCGAGCCGGTACGGGATCGCGAACGGCTCATCTGGACCGTTAATCTGAGGCCAGCATGAAGCTGCAACTCGATATCACCCCTGACCTCGTCGCGATGATGGCCGCCGAGATCAGAGCCGGCGAGAGGGCCGTGAGCCAGGCGGTCAGCGAGGCTGGCAACAACGTAAAGTCCTCCTGGCGTGCGCAGATCACCGGTGCAGGCCTCGGCCAGCGGCTGGCCAACACCATCAGATCGGAGCAGTTCCCGAAAGGCAGACCCAGCCTCAGTGCAGCGGCTGTCGTCTGGTCGAAGGCCCCCGTCATCATCGGTGCCCATGACACCGGCCCGCTGATCCGCTCTCGGAACGGGTTCTGGCTGGCGATCCCCACGCCCGCCGCCGGGAAATCCTCCCGCGGCGGGCGCATCACCCCCGGCGAATGGGAACGGCGCTCGGGGCTGCGCCTGCGCTTCGTCTATCGGCGAACGGGCCCGAGCCTGCTGGTGGCCGAGGGGCGGCTGAACACGCGCGGCCGGGCCGTGGCTTCACGTTCGCGGACCGGCCGTGGCGTGACCACGGTGCCGATCTTCCTGCTCGTGCCGCAAGTCAAGCTGTCGAAGCGGCTGGACCTCGCCCGCGATGCAGCGCGGGCGCAGGAGGCGATCCCAGGCGCGATCGTTGCTAACTGGGTGGAAGGAAAGATCGGATGACACCCCGCGAAACCATCCTCTCCGCCCTGGCGGACTTGTTGCGGACGGTTCCGCATGTACCGGTGCTGCGCGGCGAGGTCCTGCCCGAGCGCGTTCACGCCGCCGGTTTGATGATCCTGCGCGATGGTGAGCCGGGAGAGCCCGGCGTGACACTGTCGCCGCTGCGCTACCACTACCAGCACCGCGCCGAGATCGAGGCAGTCGTGCAGAACGCCGATCGCGACACGGCCTTCGCCGCGCTCTGCGCCAGCATCGGTGCGGCAATCTCTGCCGACCGCACGCTGGGCGGGCGCTGCGATTGGGTCGAAGCCGAAGCCCCACGGCCGGTTGATCTGCCCGTCGATGGAGCCGCCAATCTGAAGGCAGCAGTCATCCCGATCATCCTGCATTATTCGACGGCCGATCCCCTGGCCTGACCCCAACAGACAACCCGAGGAGACACGACATGGCACGAGCCCAGGGGGCGCGGGCGCAGATGGCGCTTGCGTTCGAGACGACATATGGCACGCCGCCCGCGAGCGGTTTTGTCCGGATGCCCTTCGCCAGCGCGACGCTGGGCGCCGAGCAACCGCTGCTGAACAGCGAGCTTCTGGGCTACGGCCGCGATCCGCTGCCGCCGATCAAGGATGCGGTGACCGCCGATGGCAATGTCGTCGTGCCCATTGATGCGCAGGGTTTCGGCTTCTGGCTGAAGGCGGCGTTCGGGCAGCCGATCACGACCGGCGCGGATGCGCCCTACACGCACGAGTTCCGCTCGGGAAACTGGACCCTGCCCAGCATGGCCATCGAGACCGGCATGCCGGAAGTGCCGCGCTTTGCGCTGTATTCCGGCTGCGTGCTCGATACGCTCTCCTGGCAAATGCAGCGCTCGGGGCTACTGACTGCGACCGCCAGCCTGGTGGCACAGGGCGAAATCACCGCGGCGAGTTCGGCCGCCGGTACAATCGCCGACCTCGCCCTGCAGCGCTTCGGCCATTTCAACGGCGCGATCACTCGCAACGGCACGGCGCTGGGCAACATCGTCTCGGCCGAGATCACCTACGCCAACAACCTCGACCGCGTAGAAACCATCCGCTCGGACGGGCGCATCGACGGGGCCGACCCTTCCATCGCCGCACTGACCGGCCGGATCGAGGTCCGTTTCGCCGATCAGATTCTTGTGGACCAGGCGATCAATGGCGCGCCCAGCGAGCTCTCGTTCGGCTACATGCTGCCCTCGGGCGAAAGCCTGACGCTGGTGGCGCATGCAGTCTATCTGCCCCGCCCGCGCATCGAGATCGCCGGCCCGCAGGGTGTGCAGGCCACCTTCGACTGGCAGGCCGCGCGAGACACAACACTAGGCCGGATGTGCACCGTCACCCTGATCAACGGCATCGAGGAGTACTGAGCCATGCTGCGTCTGAACCTCGCCCGCGAGCCGTATTGGCTCGATCTTGGCCTTGGCGTGCGCGTCCGGGTCGAACCTCTGACCACCGCGCTGATGGTGGCCGCGCGCAGCGATCCGGCCGTGCGCGGTCTGCCCGAGGAAACGACCGACGACGAGATCGCCGTGGTCTTCGGCAAGGCGCTGGCCGAACGCGCCATCCTCGATTGGGAAGGCGTGGGTGATGCGGATGGCAATCCCACACCGGTCACACCCGAAGGGATCGCCGCACTTCTCGATATCTGGCCGATCTTCGAGAAGTTCCAGATGGGCTATGTGGCGAAGGGGCTGGAGCTGGAAGCGGAAAAAAACGCCTCCGCTCCCTCGCAGACTGGGTCTGGGGCGGGGGCGAAGGTTACTGCGCAGCGTGCAAGCAAAGCTGCAAAGACTGCCCGGAAATCCTGAACGCCCCGCGCACGCTTGAGGGCTGGCAGGTCTGGGACCTGTCCGGGCGCTTGGGTGGCCAGATTCGCGCGGTGCCCGGCGTAGTGCTCGGCTGGGACATGAGCGCGGCCCTCGCGATGGCCAACGCGCTCAGCGTGGACGCCCGCGCCGCCGCTGAGTTCCTGCCCGTGATCGAGGCGGTGATGGCGCGGCATCTCAACCAACAGATGGATGGCAGCAGGGAGGCTGACCCATGAGCGAGAAACGCGTCAGCGTCCGCCTATCGGCCACTGGTGGTCGGCAGGTCAAGGCCGAGCTGGAGGGCGTGGGCGAGGCTGGCACGCGCGGCTTTGGTCGTCTGTCGCGCGAAATGGAGCGCGCCAATGCGCGGCTCGCGGCCTTTGCCCGGCGCGCCCGGGTGGCGATGGCCGCAGCCGCAGCGGCGATTGCGGCGGCAGCCACGGCGATGATCCGCTCGGGCCTGCAGGTGATCGACGGTCAGGCAAAATTGGCCGCCTCGCTCGGCACCACGGTCGAAAGCATCCAGGTGCTCGAGCGCGCAGGCGATCTGGCGGGCGTGTCGATGGGACAGGTCGAACAGGCCGCAATGCAGCTGACCCGGCGGCTGAGCCAGGCCGCTGCTGGCACGGGGCCCGCCGTCGATGCGCTGACCCGGCTGCGCCTCTCGGCCGCAGAGCTTCAGGCGCTGCCGCTCGACCAGCGGATTGCGCTGA
>NZ_JAGQDH010000041.1 GCF_018069895.1 Roseovarius autotrophicus
CAATGGCTATGGACTTACAACAACGACCGCCCCAACATGGGCATCGGCGGCATCACACCCGCCATGAAACTGAAAATGGCTGCGTGAATTCTACGGCTGCACCCCGTTAAAAAGGGGGAGATTACCAAGAGTCGCGATGAAAATGTGCCGGATAATCAATCGCCTAGCCAAACTCGCCTTTTTGCGGCCATCGAACTTTTGAGTCTGGTGAACCCAGGACACGCCGCCGCATCCGACAGTGTCACGCCGGGTCGCGGGCGGCCCGCGTCCACGGGTCGTTCAGCGGCTGCCCCGCGGCGGGATCGTTCGAGCCGGTCCCATCCAGCGTCACGGTCGCCGCCGACCGTGACCGCCCCCCTGGCCCGTCGGCGTGCCGCCTTCGCCGATATCCCAGAACAACCCGGCCATGAGGCGCAACGCATCGCGGCAGACGGGTTTGAGCACATGCTCATCCGGGGCATGTTGCGAGCAACCGCGATAGGAATGCGGCACCCAGACGGTCGGCAGGCCAAGAATATCGGCGAAACAGTCATTGGGCAGCGACCCGGCGAGATTGGGCAGGATATGGGGCGCTTGCCCCGATGTCCGCTCCAGTGAGGCGGCGACGAACGTGACCCAAGGGTGGCCGGGATCAAGCCGCGTGGCGCGGAAAAAGCCCCGGTCGTGGGGTTCGATCCGAACGCTGTCAAAGCCATGCGCATCGAGATGGCGCCGCAGGGCGGGCAGGATGTCCTCGGGCACGGTGCCGACCACATAGCGCAATTGACAGGTGGCGCGGGCATGGGCGGAGATTGCATTGACCGGGGCCTCGGGCACGCCGCTTGTCATGGCAAGGATGGCAAAGCTGTTCCAGCCATAGGCGCGCTCGACCGGGGTCAGGCTTTCCTCGCCCCAATCGGGGTTGATGGCGGGACCGTCGCCGCCCTCGATCGGCAGGCCATGCAGGGCGGCGCGCACATCGTCCGTCAGGCTGTCGGGGCGCCATTCGGGAATCTGGATCTGGCCACGGGCATCGGTGATGACCGAGAGCGCCTGCGCCAGGATCATGGCCGGATCGGCCAGAAGCCCGCCCCAGTTGCCCGAATGATGCGCGCCCTTGCGCAGATCGACAATCAGATCAAAGGTGACACCGCCGCGCGAGCCCATGAACATGGTGGGCGTTTCAGGTTGCAGGCGCGGCCCGTCAGAGGCGATGAGGACATCGGCGCGCAGCTTGTCGCGATGCGCGGTGAAGAACTCCGCAAGGCCCGGAGAGCCGGTTTCCTCACCGGTTTCAATCACGATCCGGCAATTGAAGCCAAGCGCGCCACGGGTTTGAAGGACCGCATTCAGCGCGGCGATATTAATGAGGTGCTGACCTTTGTTGTCGGCGGTGCCGCGCCCATAAAGCCGGTCGCCCTCCTCGACGATCCTGAACGGGTGGAGGCCCGCGCGCCATTGATCGGTCTGGGCGCGGATCACATCGCCATGGCCATAGGTCAGGATCGTGGGCAGGTCATCGTCCTCGTGCCGCTCGGCAATCAGGAAAGGCCCGGCATTGGCAACCGGGTTGGGATAGGTCGCACAGGTAAAGCCCATGGCCGCCAGCCGGGGCGCCATGGCCTCGGTCAGATAGCGGGCAAGCTCGGGGGCCTGAGCGGGGTTCTGGCTTTCGGTTTCGAAACCGACCAGATCAGCAAGCTCTGACTGGAAGCGCTTGTCGTCGAAATAGGCTGAAACCGTGTCGATTGCGGTGCTGCGCGTCATTGGCCTGGCTGTCCTGTCTGTTCGTTGATTGCATCGCCCCAGGGCGACATGATTTCGGTGCAGCCGGCGTTGACCTTGCCCCGGCGCATCACTCCGGCGGGACAGCCGAAGGCGTAGGGGAAGGGGCTTCGCCGTGCGGTGTGAACCGGGTGATCGGCGCGCAGCCGCGCGATCACGGCGGGCGGTAGGGTTTCATCGGCCACGATGGTCTCTCCGCCCGAAACGTCAATCCGGGGGTGGTGGAAGCTGTCCGCGATATCCATGCCGAAATCAGCCACGAAAGACGCCATTTGGGCCATGGCAGAGACAATCTTGCGCCCCCCCGATGCCCCAAATGCAAAGTGCGTCTCGCCGGTCTCGCCCAGAATGGGGCAGACGTTCATCAGGCAGGCCTTGTCCGGGCCAAGCGAGTTGGGGCGCCCCTGAATCGGGTCGAACCACATGATACCGTTGTTCATCAGAAAGCCGGTCGAGGGCGAGACCACGCGAGAGCCGAAGATCGACAGCAGGGTCTGTGTTTGCGAGACCATGTTGCCAGAGCGATCCACCACCGAGAAATGCGTCGTGCAGCCGGGGGCCTGTTCGGTCTCGCCCGTGTCGCCCATTTTGCCAAGCCGGGCGGCATAGGCGGATTTGAGGCCATCGGCATAGGCGGCGAAGGCCTCGGGGCCGGGGATTTGGCCCATGGCGCGGGTTTCCATCAGCGAGAGGGCGTGCTGAAAGGTCGGCCCGGCGGTCAGGCCGGGGGGGACATGAAAGCGGGTTTTGCGATAGTCAAAGCTGAGTGGCTCAAGTATCCGGGCGCGGTAGGCAAGCAGATCCTCGCGCGAGAGCGCGCCGCCCTTGGCCTGAATGTCACCGGCGATGGCGACGCCCAGATCGCCGTCATAGAGGGCGCGCGCGCCATGGCGGGCAATCTGGTCAAGGCTGTCGGCCACGCGGTTCTGATCCAGCCTTTTTTCGGCAAGGGCCGTCCAGCCGCTGATGGTGGGCCACTGGCCATCTTCAAGGAAAAGCGCCGCCGCATCCGGGTCTTTGGCGAGGGCGCGCGTGCTTGAGGCGATCACAAGGGCGGCATACCAATCGACCAGCAACCCTTGCTTGGCAAAGGCAATCGCGGGGGCCAGAAGATCGGCCCAAGGCAGGCGGCCAAAGCGGTCGTGCATCTGTCCCATGCCATCGACAAGACCGGGCACGGCAACTGCGGTGGCACCCTGGACATTGCGATCCTCGACCACCTCTTCCCAGGGGAAGAGATCGCCGGCGATACCCCTGCCGGTCAGCGGATAATCTGCCGGATCAAGCGATGCCGGAGAGCGCATGCCATAGTCAAGCGCCTGCGCGGTGCCGGTGTCGGCGCGCCAGAGCATCAGGGCACCGCCACCGGCCGGGCCGCTCATCCACGGCTCGAGCACACCGATGGCGAACGACACGGCGACGGCGGCATCGACCGCATCGCCTCCGGCGGCCAGAACATCGGCCCCGGCCTGAGCGGCCAGACGATGCTGGGCGGCAACGACGCCAAATTCGGTTTCAATGACGGTTTTGCGCGTGACCATGCTGCGCGACAGGCTGTCGGACATTGCTAACCCTCCTTGGGCGTATTCATCGGGCCGTTCGGGTCATAGAGGTGACATTCGACATGGCCCAAAGGCGTAGGCAGCGCGCGCGGGGCCTTGGTCTTGCACAACTCGGTGGCCTTGGGGCAGCGCGGATGGAAATGACAGCCCGAGGGCGGATCAATCGGGTTGGGATAGGCCATGCCAAGCTGTGTGTCGGGCACGCCAAGACCCGGCTCCGGCGTCAGGACCGATTTCAACAGCGCCTGCGTATAGGGGTGGCGGGCATGGTCGAACAATCCGTCGACCGCCGCCTCTTCGACGATGCGGCCAAGATACATCACCGCGACGCGGGTCGCGAGATGTTCGACCACCGCCAGATCGTGGCTGATGAACAGATAGCTGAGGCCAAATTCACGGCGCAGATCGCCGAGAAGGTTGAGGATCTGGCTTTGCACGGACACATCGAGCGCCGAGGTGGGTTCGTCGCAGATCACGATTTCGGGTTTCATGATCAAGGCGCGGGCGATGGCCACACGCTGACGCTGGCCGCCCGACATCTGGCTTGGAAAGGTGTTCATGACGCGGGCCGGAAGGCCGACGATATCGAGAATTTTACGGACCTCTTTGTCCCAACTTGCAGCGTCACCGATGCGATGCACCCGAAGCGGCAGAGACACGATGTCAAAGATGCTCTTGCGCGGGTTCAGGGATGAATACGGGTCTTGAAAGATTGGCTGAATCCGGCGCGCGAGGGCCATGCGATCCTGTGCGCCGATTTCCTGACCATCGACCAGAACCTGACCCGCCGTGGGGCGTTCAAGCCCCAGCAGGATCTTGGCGAGGGTGGATTTGCCGCAGCCGGATTCACCGACAAGGCCAAGCACCTCGCCGCGCGGCAGGGAAATGGACACATCGTTGACCGCCGTCAGGGGGCGTGCCGTGCCGAACAGACCCTGCTTCACACGGTAGGTCTTGGTCACGCCGCGCAGTTCAAGGATGGGGGCGGCGGTGGTCATGCGGTGGCCTCTTCTGCGTGGCGTTTGCCGTCAGGGTGGATGCATCGAAAGGCGTGGCCATCATCGGTGGTGTGGCGTGGGATATCGCCGCGACAGGCGGGCGCGGCATGGGGGCAGCGGGTGCGAAAGGCACAGCCCGCCACATCGCCGATCAAGGAGGGCACCATGCCGGGAATGGTGCCAAGGGTGCCGCCTCGTTTGGTCTTTCCGGGCAAGGGGATACAACGCAGCAGCCCACGCGTGTAGGGATGCGACGGCGTGTTGAACACCTCGGTCGCAGAGCCGGTTTCGACCAGTTCGCCGGCATACATGACCGCGACCTTGTCGGCGACGCGCGCCACCACGCCAAGATCATGGGTGATCAGGATCATCGCCATGTTCATCTCGCGCCCGAGATCATGGAGCAGGCGCAGGATCTGGGCTTGAATGGTCACATCAAGCGCGGTTGTGGGTTCATCGGCGATGATCAATTCCGGCTCGCACATCAGGGCCATGGTAATCATCACCCGCTGGCGCAGCCCCCCCGAAAGCTGGTGGGGATATTGCGAAAGGCGGCTTGCGGCGGCGGTGATGCCGACCTTTTCCAAAAGCTCGATGGCGCGCACGCGCGCGGCCTCTTTTCCAACGGGTTTATGCAGCAACAGGGCCTCGGTAAGCTGATCGCCGATGGTATAGGCGGGGTTGAGAGAGGTCATCGGTTCCTGAAAGATCATCGCCATGCGCGCGCCGCGAAGGGATCGCATGGTGCGGGCATTGGCGCGCGTGAGGTCGGTGCCGTCAAAGCTCATCTCATCGGCGGATCGTCGGATGGTTTTGCCCAAGAGGCCCATCAGCGCCAGCGAGGTGAGCGATTTGCCCGACCCGCTTTCGCCGACGATGCAGAGGGTTTCGCCGCGCTTGAGATCAAAATCAATACCGCGCACAGCATGGAGTGTGCCTCCGCCTACGGGAATATCAAGGGTCAGGTTGCGGACGCGCAGAAGCGGGGATTCCATGGCTCAGCTCCGGTTTTCGGGGGCGGTGACATCGCGCAGCCCATCACCCATGAGGTTGATCGCCAGCACCAGCACAAAAAGAACCGCGCCGGGGATAAGCACCATCCACGGCTCGAACAGCATCATGTTCTTGCCCTCGGACACCATCAGGCCCCAGCTTGGCGTCGGGGGTTGCACCCCGAGGCCGAGGAAGGATAGCGCCGCCTCAAGCAGGATGGCATGGGCCATTTCAAGGGTGACCACGACGATCAGGTTGTTGGCGATATTGGGCATGATTTCCGACAGGATCACCCGAGGGGTCGAGGCCCCGATGGCCCGCGCGGCAGAGACATATTCGCGGTTCCGCACCTGAAGCGTCGAGGCGCGCATGACCACGGCGAAGCGATCCCAGAGCAGCAAGCCGAGCACCATGATCACCACCTGAAGCGAGCCACCGAGGATCGCCACCACCGCAAGCGCGACAAGCACAACCGGCATGGCAAGGCGCACGTTGATCAGGAAGGTCACGACCATATCGACGCGCCCACCGAAATAGCCCGCGGCCACACCCATGGCCGTGCCGATCACGCCGGATATCAGGGCCGCGACGCCCCCGATCAAAAGCGAGACGCGCGCGCCATAGATCAGCCGCGAGAGATAGTCGCGGCCCAGATGGTCGGTGCCAAGCGGATGCTCCCATGAGCCGCCGAGAAACACCGGCGGCTGCATCCGGGTCATCAGGCTCTGGGCGTAGGGGTCATGCGGGGCAAGCAGTGGGGCAAAGATCGCGACCAGCAGCAGCAGGCCCACGACAGAGGCTCCAATCAACAGTCCCTGATGGCCAAAGACCCGTTTGCGAAGCATCTGGCCGGGCGTGGGGCCGGTGATCTCTTGCAAGAGGGGATCGGGGGCGGCGGTCATGGTCATCTCAGCTGCTCCGCATACGGGGGTCAAGCCAGGCGTTCAGCACATCGGCGAGAAAGGTGAAGACGATGTAGAACATCGAAAAGACGAGGATCAGGGCCTGAACCGTGGGCAGGTCGTTGCGCGCGATGCTTTCCCAGGCGAGATAACCGGCACCGTGAAGGGCGAAGATCGATTCAACCACGATAGAGCCGCCGAGCATGAAGCCCATCTGGACCGCCGCCAGCGACACCACGGGGATAATTGCGTTGCGCAGGGCGTGACGGAAGAGGACCCGCATTTCGGGGGCCCCCTTGGCGCGGGCGGTGCGGATATAGTCGGACGACAACACGTCGAGCATACCCGCCCGCGTCAGGCGCATGATCGCGGGCATGGCGTAATAGCCAAGAACGATGGTCGGCATGATGAAATGCACCGGGCTGGAGGCGCCCGAGGGAGGCAGCCAGCCAAGCTGGATGGCGAAGATCACGATCAGGATCAGGCCGAACCAGAAGCTGGGCATTGCCTGACCCGCGACCGACAGGAACAGGGCCACGCGGTCGATGATCGAATTGGGGCGGATCGCGGCGGCGACGCCGAGGGGGACGGCCGTCACGAGGGCAAAGGTGATGGCGCAGAGGCCAAGGGTCATGGTCACGCTCAGGCGGTCAACGATGAGCGAGGCGACCGGAAGGCGAAAGTAATAGCTTTCTCCGAAATCGCCGCGCAGGGCGGAAAACAGCCATTCGCCGTATTGCACCAGCATCGGGCGGTCAAAGCCGTAAAGCTTGCGCAAGGCCAGAATATCCTCGCCGCTGGCGGTCTCACCGGCAAGGGCAACGGCGGGATCTCCGGCCATGAACAGCAGGCTGAAACTGATGAAAGAGACGGTAAAGGCCACCAGGATGGCAAGCCCGAGGCGTTTCAGGATGAAATGGAGCACAGCGGCAGCCCCTTTGATTGGCGCGGGCAGGAATGGGCGCGGGCGACGGGAATTGAACGTGGATCATGGCAGAAAAGAAAGGCGGGGGGCAGCATGTGCCCCCCCGACAGACCCGGAGTTCAGTTCCAGGTCATCGTGGTAAAACGCAGCACCTCGTCGGCGGTGGGCGTATAGCTTACCTCCTTGGTGGACACATAGTTGGTGTTGTACGAGAACATCGGTGCCCAATAGGCCTGATCGGTGATGCGGGCGATGGCCTTGCCGTAATGCTCGATCCGGGTTGCGTCATCGGTTGCGCTGTCGGCGATGGTGAGATCGGCAAGCACCTGATCGTCGCGCGCGTCGTCAAGCGAGCCGTGCTTGAAGAACTGGCTGACCATGGCCGAGGCGTCGTTGATCGAGAAGCTGCCCCAGGTGAGGAAGGCCAGCGGCACGTCTCCGGTCATGTTCAACTCGCGCAGCGCCGAATATTGCAGATACTTGAAATCCGCCTTGATGCCCACGGCGTTGAGATAGCTCAGGATCGCCTCGGAATATTCGCGGTCACGATAGGCGTAGAACTCGACCGTGAAACCATCCGGGTAGCCCGCTTCGGCCAGCAGGGCCTTGGCCTTTTCCGGGTTATACTCATACTGGGTTGCGACGTCCTGAACGCAGCCGAACTGGCTTGGGAAACAGGGGGTCCATACCACTTTGGATTTGCCCTTGAGCAGGGCCGCAACCAACTCTTCGCGGTTGATGGCGTGATTTATGGCGCGACGCACGCGCACATCGGTGAGCGGCGTTTCGCCCGAGCGCCCGGCGGCATCCATCGACAGATAGCCAACCCGCATGGTCGATTCGTTGGACACGGTGAACCGATCCATCTGGGCCAGCTTCTCGGCCTGATCGGCGGGCACCTGCCAGATCAGATCAAGCGAGCCGCTGAACAGTTCTGCCATCTGGGTGTTCACATCCGGGATCGTGCGGATATCGACATTGGCGATGCTGGCCTTGCCCTTGGGACTGTCATGATAGTCGTCATTCCTTTGCAGCACGAAATGCTGACCGGGAATCACCGAAACCACCTTGTAGGGACCGGTGCCGACAGGTTTGAGGCCCATGCCGCTTGGGCCGACCTCGGCGTAATACTCGTTGGGATACATCGAGACCGGCCCCGACAGGAACTCGATCGCGGCGGGAAAGGCCTCTTTGAGATGGATGCGGACGGTGTAATCGTCGATCTTCTCGGCGGATTTCATCCAGTTCACGTTGCGCTGTGTCTTGACGCCGTTTTCTTCCTTGGCGACGAAATCGACGGTGTAGACCACGTCATCGGCGTTGAACGCCTCGCCATTGTGAAAAGTCACGCCCTCGCGCAGTTTGAATTCGAGGGTGACATCGTCAATCCATTCCCACGACGTGGCCAGATTGCCGGAATATTCGTTGGTGATCGGGTCGCGATAGACCAGTCCATCCCAGATGGCGCGTTGCAGAACCACGCCTTCGCGCGAGGAATTGAAATAGCTGTCCACATTCTCAAGCTCTTTGGTGAAGGCCACACGCAGGGTGTCATTCGCCTTTTCAGCCCATGCGCCGCCGCAAGCCGCGATCAGCGCAGCGCTGGCGATGGTGGTTTTCAACCAGGATTTTTTCATCGGTATCTCCCTTGTCGATGTGACGTGTCTCTGGGCGATCATGGGATCGCGGTGGTTTCCGGGCTTGCCATGCGTATCATATAGCGATACTAAATGTTGTCATATGATCCATTAAGATCGTGACAAGTGCATCCGTCAACCCTTTGCATGGGGGGGTGTCCTGATTTCGTGAGATGCGCATGAAAACAAAGCAGAATACGCTTTATGTCGGGTCGCTTGCCAAGGGGCTGCGGCTCTTGCGGGCGTTTGATGAAAGCCATAGCGAGCTTTCACTGTCGGAGCTTGCCGCGCGCACCGGCCTTGATAAAAGCGCCACGCAGCGCCTGGCCAACACGCTCCATATCGAGGGGATGCTGGACAAAGACCCCGGCACACGGCGGTTTCGTCCCTCGCATGCCTGGCTTGAAATGGCGTATGCCTATTACTGGTCAGACCCTCTTGTCGGGCAGGCAATGCCCAAGCTGATCCAACTCAGTCAAGAATTGGCAGAGACCGTGAATCTTGCCGAATTGTCCGGGGACCATATCATCTACGTCAGCCGATTGCCGTGCAAGCGCACCTATTTTGCCGCGACGGTGATCGGGCGACGCCTGCCCGCGCTGTCAACATCGGCAGGGCGCGCCATTCTTGCGACCTATCCCGAAGAAGAGCGGCGCGCGGCGGTGGATCACTGGCCGATCAAGGTCTTTACCCCCAGCACGACGCTGGATCGCGAAAAGATCCGCGCCAGCGTCGAGGACGCGGTGCAGCATGGTTATGCGATCTCGAACGGTCAGATGATTCTGAACGAACTGGCGATTGCGGCACCGATCATCGGCCCAGACGGGCGCGCATTTGCAGCGGTGCAATGTTCGGTTTCGGCACATACCTGGGATCGCGAGAGGCTCGTTGCAGAGATCTTGCCCAAGCTTCAGGACACTGCCAATACGATTCTGCCCTCATCCCAGACGCAGCGCGCGCTTTAGGCTGGCCACGGAAACTGTCGGGTTGTATCGCAAAGCTGCGTGTGGGTCGAAGGTAGCCGACCTCCGGAGATGCGGATGCCGCGCGCGTCGTAAAGGTTGCGAACACGATGCTGCCGTGGCCGGAATCTGTCCCGTTCGGATCATACGTTGACGCGCGCACCTCTTCCCGATCCGGGCATCGGGGCCGCATCGAAAAGTATCTTGACCCTGTTCGTGCAGCAGGACATCAACTTGCCCATGATCAACCACGATGCAACCCACCAGTTGACCGCCCTGCGCGCCGGAACCCTCACAGCCCGGGATCTGATGGCGGAAACGCTGGATCGGATCGACGCCGCAAACCCCGCGATCAACGCCATCGTGGCGCTGCGTGACCGCGACACGCTGCTGGACGAGGCCGCGTGCGCCACCCCCGGACCGTTGCA
>NZ_JAGQDH010000042.1 GCF_018069895.1 Roseovarius autotrophicus
TCTCCATACCGGCCCGCGGCACGTTAAAAGCCGCACAGAGAGGCCTGACACATGACCGCACTCGATCACATGCTCAGAAAGTCAAAATTTTCCTTGCACAACGGGAGGCATCCACACATGGCTTCCGCGACGATCCTCTCGGCCATCCCCGGCGCGTTGAGCCAGCTTCGGCTTTCATCGGTGACAAACATAACGGGATAGCGTCCACCCACCGTCGCCGAGCCGACCATTTCAACGGCTGGAGGCGCGTGGCGCACCGTGCCCACGCCGACAAAGCACACAACGAGGGTATCTTCCTTCCCCGGCGAGAAATGGATGCGCAGCGGGGGCGCAATGCAAAGGTCCTGCAAGGCTGGCGGCATGGCGGGGGCTCTGGGCTGACTGTTGCCAGCCTAGCCCGGAGCTCCTCCGGACGCCACCGCGCTTTGTCCCCTCACTCCGCCGGGATCGCCTCGGGCTCCATCCCCAGCGGATGCGCGAGCTTGCCCAGCATCTCGCGCGGGCAAAGCTGCACGAAATGAGGCAATTCGCGGTCCCAGTAGCGCAGGATGTCCTGCGCGCGGCGACTGCCGGTTTCGGCCAGATGCCGCTCGATCAGACCCCGGAGTTCCGCCTCCCAATGCGCCTCTGCGACCTTGCAGGCGACCAGCGTCTCGCCATTCACCAGCGTCGGCGCGCGGCCCTCGGGGTCGTGGATATAGGCCATCCCTCCTGTCATGCCCGCGCCGAAATTGGCGCCGATCGCGCCCAGGATCACCGCCACGCCGCCGGTCATGTATTCGCACCCGTTGCTGCCGCAGCCCTCGACCACCACCTTGGCGCCCGAATTGCGCACGGCGAACCGCTCGCCCGCGCGTCCGGCGGCAAAGAGATGGCCGTCGGTCGCGCCATACAGCACCGTATTGCCGATGATCGTGTTCTCATGCGCGACCAGAGGGCTTGCCATCGGCGGGCGCACCACGATGGTCGCGCCGCTCAGGCCCTTGCCAACGTAATCGTTGGCATCGCCTGACACCTCGATCTTCAGCCCCGGTGCGGCGAACGCGCCCAAAGACTGCCCCGCGCTGCCCGTCAGCTTCACCGTCAGGTGATCGGGTTGCAGGCTGTTGCGCATCCCGAACCGCCGCACGATATGCGACGATACCCGCGTGCCCACCGAGCGATGCGTGTTCTGCACCGTGTAATGAAGTTGCATCTTTTCGCCATCGTTGAGGAACCGCGCCGCGTCGCGCACGATTTCCGCGTCGAGCGTGTCGGGCACCTCGTTGCGCGGGCGGTTGCGGTCGAACCTCGGGGCCGTGGTGCCGTTCACGGTGATCAGCATCGGGTTGAGGTCGAGATCGTCAAGATGGGCCGAGCCTCGGTTGATCTGTGTCAGCAGGTCCGCCCGCCCGATCACCTCGTCAAGCGACCGCGCGCCGATGCTTGCCAGAATTTCCCGCACTTCCTGCGCGTAGAAGGTGATGAGATTGACCACCTTTTCCGCGCTGCCGGTGAATCTGGCGCGCAGGTCCTCATCCTGCGTGCACACGCCGACCGGGCAGGTATTGCTCTGGCACTGCCGCACCATGATACAGCCCATGGCAATCAGCGCGGCGGTCCCGATCCCGTATTCCTCGGCCCCCATCATCGCCGCCATGACAATATCGCGCCCGGTGCGCAGCCCGCCATCGGTGCGCAGCGTCACCCGCTCGCGCAGATTGTTCATGCTCAGAACCTGATGCGCCTCGGTCAGGCCCATTTCCCAGGGCAGCCCGGCATATTTGATCGACGTGGCGGGCGAGGCCCCCGTGCCGCCATTGTGCCCCGAAATCAGGATCACATCCGCCTTGGCCTTGGCCACACCGGCGGCAATCGTGCCCACGCCGGATTGCGCCACCAGCTTCACGCAGACCTTCACCTCGGGGTTGATCTGCTTGAGGTCATAGATGAGCTGCGCCAGATCCTCGATACTGTAGATGTCGTGATGCGGCGGCGGCGAGATCAGCGTGACGCCCTCGGTCGAATGGCGCAGCCGTGCGATCAGCTTGGTCACCTTCATCCCCGGCAACTGCCCGCCCTCGCCGGGCTTGGCGCCTTGGGCGACCTTGATCTCCAACTCCTCGCAATGGTTGAGGTATTCAGCCGTCACGCCAAAGCGCCCGCTCGCCACCTGCTTGATCTTGGCCGACGGGTTGTCGCCATTCGGTTCGGGCGTGAAATGCGCCGGGTCCTCGCCGCCTTCGCCACTGTCACTGCGTGCCCCGATCCGGTTCATCGCCACGTTGAGGGTCTTGTGTGCCTCGGGCGACAGCGCCCCCAGCGACATCCCCGGCGTCACGAACCGCTTGCGGATCGCGGTCACGCTCTCGACCTCTTCAATCGGGATCGCCTCACCCTTCGGCTTGATCGCCATCAGGTCGCGCAGATGGATCGGCGGATTGGCCTGCATCGCGGCGCTATAACGCTTCCACAGCGCATAGCTCGCGGTGTTGCAGGCGGTTTGCAGGATATGCATCGTCTGCGCGCCCCAGGCATGGGTCTCGCCCGACTTGCGTGCCTTGTAAAAGCCGCCGATGGGCAGGATATCCTGACCGCCCCGGAAGGCGCGGCCATGCACCTCCTCAACCTTGGCCTGAAGCCCTGACACGCCAATGCCCGAAATCCGGCTCGTCAGCCCCGGAAAATACTCGGCACAAAGCGCCCGGCTCAGCCCCACCGCCTCGAAATTGAGGCCCCCGCGATACGACGATACCACCGAAATACCCATCTTCGACATGATCTTGAGAAGCCCCAGATCAATCGCCGCGCGATAGCGCGCCATCGCCTCGGTGAGGCTGCCCTCGATCAGCCCGCGGGCGATGCGTTCGGCCACCGTGTCCTCGGCCAGATAGGCGTTGACCGTGGTCGCGCCCGCGCCGATCAGCACGGCGAAATAATGCGGGTCGATGCACTCGGCCGCGCGCACGTTGAGCGAACAGAAGGTCCGCAAGCCCTTGCGTGTCAGGTGACTGTGCACCGCGGATGTCGCAAGGATCATGGGCATCCCCACACGCTCTTCGCCCAGCCGGTGATCGCTCAGCACGATGTTGCCCACGCCAGTGCGCACCGCGTCCTCTGCCTCGGCGCGGATCCTCTCCAGCCCGTCCTGAAGTGCGTTGTCCCCTGGCGCGAAGGTGCAGTCGATCTCGGCGACATCGCCGCCAAACTGCCGGATCAGCTCGGCCCATTGCGCATTGGCCACGAACGGGCTTTCCAGCGCGATAATCTCGGTCTGCGCGCTGCTCTCGTCCAGCACGTTCTTGAGGTTGCCGAACCGCGTCTTGAGGCTCATCACGCGGAATTCCCGCAAGCTGTCGATCGCCGGGTTCGTCACCTGGCTGAAATTCTGCCGGAAATAATGGCTCAGCGGACGGTATTGCCGCGACAGCACCGCTGCGGGCGTGTCATCGCCCATCGAGACCACCGCCTCCTTGCCATCCTCGGCCATGGGCGCGAGGATCTGCTCGATCTCCTCGATGGTGTAACCGGCCGCGATCTGCCGCCGCCGCAACTCTGCCCCGGTAAATAGCGGCTTTTCCGTCACGCTCGCCAGCACATCGTCAAGCTCGTTGATCTTGCCCACCCATTCGCCAAAGGGCTGGGCATGGGCCAGCTTGTCCTTGATTTCCGCGTCGTGATACAGCTTGCCCTCTGCGGTATCGACCGCCAGCATCTGACCGGGGCCAAGCGCGCCCTTCTCCCTGACCGTCGCCTCGTCCACCGGCACCATCCCGGCTTCCGATCCCGCGATCACCAGCCCGTCGCCGGTGACCACATAACGCATGGGCCGAAGCCCGTTACGGTCAAGCCCGGCGCAGACCCAGCGGCCATCGGTCATCGCCAATGCGGCAGGGCCGTCCCACGGCTCCATGACAGAGTTGCAGTAGGAATACATGTCGCGCCAGGCTTGCGGAAGTTCCTCCGCCTGTTTCGACCAACTTTCGGGCACCAGCATGGTCTTGGCCATCGGCGCGCTGCGTCCGGCACGCACCAGCACCTCGAACACGGCATCAAGCGCCGCGCTGTCGGACGATCCCTGCGGGATGATCGGCTTGATATCCTCGGCCAGGTCTCCGAACGTGCCCGAGACCATGCGGATTTCGTGGCTTTTCATCCAGTTGGTGTTGCCCTTGAGCGTGTTGATCTCGCCGTTATGCGCCAGCATCCGGAACGGCTGTGCCAGCCACCATTGCGGAAAGGTATTGGTGGAATAGCGTTGATGGTAGATTGCGAAGGCGCTGACAAAGCGTTCGTCCTGCAGATCCGGGTAGAACACCGCCACCTGTTCGGCCAGCATCATGCCCTTGTAGATGATGCTGCGGCAGGACAGGCTTGCGACGTAAAGGCCGTTTATGCCGGCGGCGGCCACCGCCTTTTCGATGCGGCGGCGGATGACGTAAAGCTCGCGCTCGAACGTCTCCTGATCGAGACCCTTGTCGTCGGAAATCAGGATCTGCTCGATCTCGGGGCGCGTCGCATTGGCCTTTTCACCAAGGCAGGTGACGTCCACCGGGACATGCCGCCAGCCATAGATCGTGTGACCCATCCGAAGCACTTCGGTTTCCACGATGGTCCGGCACCGCTCTTGCGCGCCGAAATCCGTGCGCGGCAGGAACACCTGCCCGACCGCGATCAACCGGCTTTCATCCGGCTCATGCCCGGTGCGCCGGATCTGGTCATAGAAGAACGGCACCGGGATCTGCACATGGATACCTGCGCCGTCGCCGGTCTTGCCATCAGCATCGACCGCGCCCCGGTGCCAGATCGCCTTGAGCGCGTCGATCCCCGCCTGCACCACCCGGCGCGAGGGCTGGCCGCTGATCGCCACCACAAGGCCCACGCCGCAGGAAGAATGCTCCTCTTCATGGGCATACATGCCGTTCGCGGCGAGCCAGTCACGCTTGGCCTCTTCGCGGGCGGCCCAATCGGAATCGAATGTCGTCATCTGTCGTTACCCTTCCTTTGCCCGGTGGGTCAGGGACGCTGCCCTGTCTGTCGTTTCGCGCGGTCTTTGCCGCTTGTGCCTGTGATCGCGCGTCGTGCGTGCACAAACCGCGTCCACTGTGTGCCTTTTGTTCGCACCGCTACTCTGCCGCGACCGCCTGCGCGGCATTGAGATCGTCAAGGATCGCTGCCGCCGCATCGCGCCCGTCGCGGATCGCCCAGACCACAAGGCTTGCCCCGCGCACGATGTCGCCCACCGCGTAAACCCCCGGCAGTGCGGTGCGCCCGGTGGTGAATTCCGCCTTGATCGTGCCCCAGCGGGTGACCTCAAGTTCCTTTTGGTTCCAAAGTGTTGGCAAATTCTCCGGCTCGAATCCAAGGGCCTTGATCACCAGATCGGCCGGCGCGTCCTCGATGGCGCCTTCGATCGGTTCGGGGCTTTGACGGCCCGTCGCATCCGGCGCGCCAAGGCGCATTTTCTGCACTTTTACCGCCGTCACCGGATCGCCTGCAAACCCCACTGGCGCGCTAAGCCATTTAAATACAACACCTTCTTCCTCTGCATTGGCAACTTCGCGCTGGCTGCCGGGCATGTTCTCACGGTCACGCCGGTAGAGGCAGGTGACCGATCGCGCACCTTGGCGGATCGCTGTGCGCACGCAATCCATTGCGGTGTCGCCGCCGCCGACCACAACAACTTGCTTGCCCGCTGCGTTCAACTCGCCGCTCTCGAACTCCGGCACCCGATCGCCAAAGCTCACGCGGTTGCTTGCCGTCAGGTAATCAATCGCCCGCATGATCCCTTGCGCGGCCGCGCCCGGCCCGTCCAGCTCACGGCTTTTGTAGACCCCGGTGGCGACTACTACCGCGTTGTATTTCTTGCGAATTTCGTCAAAGCTCAGGTCCGTGCCGACGTCGCAGTTCAGCACGAATTTCACTCCGCCCTGCTCGAGCTGCTCGATGCGGCGCATCACCACATCCTTTTCCAGCTTGAATCCCGGAATGCCGTAGCTCAGCAACCCGCCGGCGCGGTCGTAGCGGTCATAGACCGTGACCTGAATCCCCGCCCGCCGCAGCACATCCGCAGCGGCAAGACCCCCCGGACCTGCGCCGATTATCCCAACCGATTCAACACGTTCCGTCTTGGGTGCGATGGCCTCCACCCAACCCTCATCCCAGGCGGTGTCGGTGATGTACTTCTCCACGGCGCCGATGGTGACCGTCCCGTGACCCGATTGCTCGATCACGCAATTGCCCTCGCAAAGCCGGTCCTGCGGGCAGATACGCCCGCAAATCTCGGGAAAGGTGTTGGTCAGCTGGCTGATTTCATAGGCTTCTTTCAGCCGCCCCTCGGCGGTCATGCGCAGCCAGTCGGGGATGTTGTTGTGCAGCGGGCAATGGCTCTGGCAATAAGGCACGCCGCACTGGCTGCACCGGCTCGCCTGCTCTCTGGCCTTGGCATCGGCATACTCGGCATAGATCTCGTTGAAATCCCGCCGCCGCTCCGCAGCTTGACGCTTCTGCGGCATGTCCCGCCCGACAGTCACGAATTTCAACATCGCCTGCTTCGCCATGCGTCCCCCTCCCGAGTCTGACCAGAAGCACCGTATAAGCGGGTTGCGTGAGAATGAAAAGTCAGAGATGCTGACTAATATTAACTTTTCGTGACCGCAAGGCTTGCCGTGGTAAGCAAATCTTAACACACATACATCCGAACCGGACCTATATCGGAAATTGCCCTCCCCCCGCGTTCCGGTCTAGAAGCGCGCAGGTCCGCGCAGGAAATCTCGAAATGCCGCTTTTTCAGATATTTATGGTCGCCGTCCTTCAGGGCATAACCGAATTCCTGCCAATCTCCTCCTCCGGCCACCTGATTCTCCTTCCCGCACTGACCGGGATGGCAGATCAGGGACAGGTGATCGACGTGGCGGTTCACGTTGGCACACTTTTTGCCGTGATGCTGTTCTTTCGCGCCGATGTGGCACAGGCCATCTCTGGCCTGCCGCGCCTGATGTGCGGCAAGGCGGATACGCCCGGTGCGAGGCTCGCGCTGCTGCTTCTGATCGCGACGCTCCCCGTGATCCTGTGCGGTCTGCTTCTCAAGCTCACGGGGTTCAATGATGCCCTGCGTTCGGTCACGGTGATCGCCTGGGCGACGATTCTCTTCGGCCTGCTGCTTTACTGGTCTGATCAGCGAGGGAGCATCGAAAAAACTCGGGACGACTGGACCGTGAAAGAGGCGCTTACCCTCGGTCTCTGGCAGGCGATCGCACTCATTCCCGGCACCTCACGCTCGGGCATTACGATAACCGGGGCACGCTTCCTCGGTTATGATCGCCACGAGGCGGCGCGACTCTCCATGCTGATGTCCATTCCGACGATCATTGCCAGCGGCGCGCTACTTGGACTTGAGGTTGCGGTGGAGGCGAACACTGCACTCATGCGCGACGCGGCGATTGCCGCGGTATTCGCCTTCGTGGCGGCGCTGTTGGCGCTTGCCTTCATGATGCGGCTTCTGCGCAGCGTCAGCTTCACGCCCTATGTTGTCTATCGGCTGGGCCTTGGCGTGGTCCTGCTCTGGTTCGCCTATGCCTGAGTGCGGTCAGGCGCGCAGGTTGCGGGCCGACTCCCGGATGGTCTCGTATTGCCCGGTCGGACGGAAACGCCAGAGGTAATCGGGCAGCACCGCCTCTGGTGCGACCGGTGTGATCCCGAGATCTGCAAAGCCCCTTGCGTCCGCGCCCACCACGTTGTCGCTGTGCAGGCTGCGCACCTGATCGCGCGTGATCTGTGGCGGCACAAGGCCAAGCGACACGGTTTCGATCAACTCCATCACCCCGGCCATCACAGAGGCAATGCCAAAGGGAATATTGACGATCAGGCGCCGACGACGGATCACCCGCAGCATCATCTGCATCAACTCGCGGAAACTGCCCACCTCGGGTCCACCAAGCTCGTAAATGCCGGGCGCGGCCTCTCCGGTGACGCCCTTGACCGCCGCTTGTGCCACATCATCGACGTGGACAGGCTGGAAACGGGTGCCCGCCCCAACAACAGGTAGAAACGGGCTAAGCCGCGTCATTCCGGCGAAACGGTTGAAGAACTGATCCTCGGCGCCAAAGATCACAGATGGCCGCAGGATGACTGCCTCCGGCATATGCGCCAGAACTCCGGCCTCGCCTGCAGCCTTGGTCCGGGCATAGACGCTGGCCGCACCCTCAGCCGCGCCTATGGCTGACAGATGCACCATGCGTGCCACACCCTCTTCGGCGGCGATGCGGGCGATGCGTGTGGCGCCCTCGGCCTGCACGGCTTTGAAATTGTTGCGTCCCTTGCGGTCGAACGTGCCCACGCAATTGACCACCGCCACAGCCCCCTGCATCACCGAGCGCACGCTGGCGTCATCGCGGATGTTGCAGAAAACCGGTTCGACCTGGCCCGGTACGCCATAGGGCTTGACATGCAATGCCTCGTTCGGACGCCGCACCGCCACGCGCACCCGCCAGCCCTCTGCGGCCAGCCGCCGCGTGATGTAGCGACCGACGAAACCCGATCCGCCATAGATGGTGACAAGCTTGGACATGAGAGCCTCCGGGCAGAGTTTACGCCCTCTTTCCTAGCGCCGTCGTGCCCGCCCGACAAGGCGATAAGCGCCTTGCGACACATCGCGCAAAATCGCCGTTGACACCCGTGCGGCCTGAGTCTAAACGCCAGCCTCACGACACCTGCCCAGGTGGCGGAATTGGTAGACGCGCTGGCTTCAGGTGCCAGTGGCCGCAAGGCCGTGGAGGTTCGAGTCCTCTCCTGGGCACCACCACGGTCCCTTTAAGGCCCTGTTTTTCAAGTATATCAGGCACCTAGCGCCCATCCCGAGACACAAAACGGGACACATATGGGACACATTCGCCATGGTGATGATGATGAAGCTCAAGCACGTTGATGAACTCTCGGGGGGCCGCAAGCGATTCCGCAGGCGCTACCCCAAGGTTGTCGCTCAGGTTCTCGGGGAGGAGGTCTTTCAGGTTCCCATGAGGGCGCGTGAAGGTGCCGCTCTGGTGAAAGAGCAGGAAGCCCTTGTGGCTGAGTTCGACAAGATAGTGGCCAAGGCCAAGAGGAGGGCTGCTGGCAATGGGTCGCTTTCTCCCCTTGAGCATTGGAGAGAGGCCGTTGCCGAGGCCGAGGCCATGGTGGAAGCGATCAAGGGTGATCTTGAGGAGGATGATCGGCGGGAAGTCTTGGCCGATGATCTTCACCAGAGAGGGGCCGACCCTGTCTTGGTCAAGGCCGTCATGGCCCCAGAGGCCGAGGAACCCCCTGTGACGATGCTCGATGCGAAGAGGATGTATTTCACAGAGCGTGTTGAGGGTGAGAAGGGGCGCAACAAGCGGGACCAGCTTGAGCGTGTCTGTGCCCGCGTCGAGAAGGCCCTAGGCCCCCTTCGCAAGCTCCCTATGGTGGACCTCAAACGGGAACACGCAAGGAAGCTGAGGGACTACCTCCTCAAGGAGACGAAGGCCGACGGGTCTCCTCTGGCTGCTGGGTCTCTCCAACGGGAAAAGAACATGCTGGTGGCCATGGTCAATCTGGCAATCGTCGAGTTCGACCTTGAGGGCAAGGTGGGCAACCCGTTCAAGGCGATGGACCTGACCCGCAAGGATGCACCCCCAGAGGCCGAGGGGGACAAGCGCGAGTCGCTTCCTGAGGACGTGATCAGGGCCATGAGGGTGCGCGTCAGGGACAACGTCAAGGAACCCTCTCTGTGTCAACGCCGGAGTAAAATTGGGCCACGGGGCGGCGCAAAACTAGGCCACCTGGGGTTTCTGCGGGGCGCGCGTGGCGGGCGGCGGCCAGTCAGCCGCGCTCTCCATGTAGCTGGCGGGTGACT
>NZ_JAGQDH010000043.1 GCF_018069895.1 Roseovarius autotrophicus
CTCCATACCGGCCCGCGGCACGTTAAAAGCCGCACAGAGAGGCCTGACACATGACCGCACTCGATCACATGCTCAGAAAGTCAAAATTTTCCTTGCACAACGGGAGGCATCCACACATGGCTTCCGGAAAAGTGGCTTCCGCAAAGTGGATTCCCTGGATTCCGCAAAAGAATCCAGCACGCCAAAGTCGTGATTCGGCAAGCCTTTGATAATGAGTCGCTTTTTCCAGAATCACCCGGCAGGTGGATTCCGCCCGGCTTCCCCGGTGAAACTGCCTGTCGCTAGCGAAATGCCGCGCTGCGCCCCCCCGTATACGTTTGGGGCCGGGGAGGAACCATGCCGTGGGGGGTCAGCTTGCCTTCGAATTCGCCACTAGGGATTTGAAGGCACTTTCGCCAATAATACGAATTGGATACCCCGCGCTCTGCATATCTTCGGCCTTGCGGTGCTTGCTGCTCTTGTTGTGCCCTGCAAGGACGTTCAAATCCTGATCACCGACGACCAGGTGCGTCGTCTCCTTGGTAACACCGGGTTTCACGGACATGCCGACTCGGGCGGCGAGTTCTGCGGCTTCGCTGCGGGACATGCCCAGCGCGCCGGTGAAGACCACCACCGACCCTGCCAGTGCGCCCTTTGGGTCGCCCTCCATGGTGATGGCGGTCGAGTAGCTTTTTCTGGCGGCTGGTTTGATCAGTTCCTCAAACGGCAGCCGAAGATGAAGTTCGGCATGCAGCACAACCAATGCGGCGGCACGTGCGTCTTCACCTGCATCGTGGTGATGGAACTGAAGGTTCAGCCTGCGCTTGAGGTTCGCCAACCCATGTCCGCCATTACCCTTCAACTCGGGCCAAGCCCGCCTCGCGATCTGAACGCTGTCGCTCCAACGCAGGTCAGGGGCGTCAATGCCGCAGAACCCGCAGGCGGCATTCATTGCCTGCTTGTCGAAGTTGCTGTGCTGGATGAGGTGATGGCGCGTCAACAGAGGGAGCAGAACGTCCAAGGCGTCGGGGAACCGGGGCGCATCCGCTACATGATCTGGACCGATGCCGTGGAGCTGGATGTTGAACGCGTCAAACCGGGTGCCGGGATTGACCAGCATGGAGAAGGTCTGGATCTGGTTGTCGGGTCGGACGCAGGCGAGGCCGATCTGGCAGATGCTGGCGACATCACTACATGCAGTTTCAACATCCAGTGCGACAAAGCGGAAACTGCCTTCTGGCGGGCGATGGTCATGCGCGAAGGCGGGTCTGGGCTTCATTGTGCACACCGTTTGGCGGCCTCAAGGGTGCTGGCGTAGATCAGGCAGCTTTCGATGTCGTCCAGGCGCGATGCCATGTCCTTCGCGATTTTCAGGTTTTTGTTGAAATCGTCGACCAGGTTGTTGTGCTTGCGCAGGAGCCTGTCATGGGTCTCGATGCACGCCGTTACGTTGGATTTGCAAGTGAAACCTTCATAGTTGCACTGGCGTTTATTGAAACAGGCTGCATCGCTGTCGACGCACATTCCGTTTCTGGAGCAGACCTTGTCACCGTAATCAAGACAGGCGGGCTGTGTTCCGATCCTGCAGGAAAAGTTCTGGCCAAGCGCGGGTGAGGCGAGGGTCAGGGCCAGCAGCAGGATCGGCAGCCGCATCACATCACCTCCAGTTTCGGCAGGCCGCGCACGATTTCCATGGTTCGCAGGCTCACGGTGATGACGCGCTGAAACAGTTCCAGCGGGTAGGCGGGGTTGTTCATCGTTTCAATGGCATAGCGGTTGGCGTCGTTGACGATGCCGCTGGCCTTGTCGGTCTTGACCACCTGGCGTTCCATCACCCATTCCAGCGCGGGCTTGCCGTTGACGACATAGTCATAGGCGGCGAGGGGCACGTCCTGCATGGTGATGTTGGCGTTGTAGATGACCGTGGTCTTGTCCTTCTCCTTGCCAGCCTTGCCGAAAGCCCATTTCGTGACGCGGTAGAAGGCTTCAGGGTCCTTGATGACCCATGTGCGCGGGTCGCCCTGCTTGTAGGTCACGGGATAGGGTTCGACCGTTTCATAGTTCACGTGCAGGTCGCCCAGATCGCGGCCCGCGCGGCTGAAGGCCCAGAAATCGGCGGCGGCTTTCACGCGGGGGATTCGGGGCAGTTCCTTGGTCAGGTTGTCGGTATAGCGGTCACGGTAGTCTTGTGAATGCAGAAGGCCGTAGACGTAGTAGAATATGTCCTCCTTGGCTATATCCTGCCCAGGATACGCTGCCTGGAAATGGGCCAACCCGACATCGGTAATCGCGTCACGCCGTCGGCCGGCAGAGGATTGTATTTCGAAAAGACCACCGGACTCCTTATCCACTTGATCATATAGATATAAAGGAAAGTACTGTGCTCCATCTCGATCCGCGGCATGTAGAGCGGGAACCGCACTGGACATCAACGCAGAAAAGTTGCCCCTGAATCCGGGTCCGGAAAGCCCGATCACGAGGTTTTCCGCTTCTGCATGCGGAAACATCTGAGGCATTTGATAGACACGCTCGTTTAACGCGCGACCGAAAAATAGCCATTCATGGTCATACGGACGGTAAAGACAGGGAATAAAATCCCCATCTGACAGGGCAAGCCCCCGATTGTTCTCAAGCCTTTTCTTCAACCCTCCTGTCCAGCTAATCCGCAAGGGGTCAATCTTGACGAGGTCAGATATATCTCCTCTCTGTCCATCCAGTCGCTGTCGCTCGCTTTCGTAAAAAGCGATGAAGCTCTCTAGGTTCTTCTGAAGTCCAATCCTCGTGAAGTTGACACACCATACATCCCGGTTTGTGGCGACGCCAAGCGAGTAGTTTTCGAACAAAGAATTTGAGAGTGCAGTTTTCTTGTCTCCGATCGGCAGAAAGCGGTCGAAGCTTGCATCGCGTTGATTAAGCCAGTCGTTCTGGTCGTCTGGCGTGATTTCCGCCCACCCACCGACTTTCGCGATGCCACTCACTGCACCAAAGTCTTGGATGATTGCCAGCTTCTGTTTTTGGTCAAGATAATCCCCGATATCGTGGAAGAAGATGCGGCCGTGCTTGGAGGCCTCCGGGTTCTTGACGAAGATGCTGATGGCGATGGGCGCTCGGCTACCCGAGCCGAAAACTTTACCGCCTTCCTTGCGGGATCGCTCACCGCTGGTGCGCTGGTTTCCACGAAGATGAAAAATATACAAATCCGTGAATTCTTGTGCTAGGCATGCGCGAATGCCGTCGGTGGAATGACCATCCACCCAACCGGCATTAGTCACATATGCAACGACGCCTGCATCACCGATACGGTCCGATGCCCAGCGGATAGCTCTCACGTAACTGTCGTAGATCTTGCTCTTGAGGGTCGAACTGGACCTTGCGGCATAGGTGTCCCGGATGCGGCGGTCCAACGCCGGATAGCTCACATTGGCATTGTTGTCGTCCTCGTTGTTCTGCCCAGATGAATAGGGCGGGTTGCCCACGATAACCCGAATATCCATCGCCTTCTGCCGCTTCCGCCGCTCCGAGTTGTCCGGCATGTAACGCGAGATCAGGTCGTCGCTTTCATACATCTGGAAGGTGTCGGTCAGGCAGATGCCCTCGAAGGGCACATAGTCGCCGCCCTGCAGCCCGTGATAGACTGCCTCGATGTTGATCGCAGCGATGTAATAGGCCAGCAGCACGATCTCGTTGGCGTGGATCTCGTGGCGGAACTTGCGCTCCATCTCCTCAGGCGCGATCAGGCCGGATTGCAGCAACCGGGTGATGAAGGTGCCAGTGCCGGTGAAGGGGTCGAGGATGTGGACGCCTTCGGAGCCGAGGGTCTGGCCGAAATGCTCCTGCAGCATCTCGTTGACCGAGTGGATAATGAAATCCACGATCTCGACCGGCGTATAGACGATGCCCAGCTTTTCGGTGGTGCGCGGGAAGGCGCGGCGGAAGAACTTGTCGTAGAGCTCGACGATCAGCTTCTGCTTGGCCTGGGGGTCGGTGATGCCCTGCGACCGCAGCTTGACGCTGGCGTAGAACTTTTCAAGGTCGCGGGATTCCTTGTCGAGGTTGGCCTCATTCAGCACATCCAGCACGCGCTGCATGGCGCGGGAAACCGGGTTTTCGGCGGTGAACTTGTGGCCCTCAAACAGGGTCTCGAAGACGGGCCGGGTGATGATGTGCTGGGCCAGCATCTCGATGGCGTCGCCTTCGGAGATGGTGTCGTTCAGATCATCGCGCAGCTCGGCAAGGAAGGCATCGAAGGCGCGCCGGGCGTCGGTGTCCGGGTCTTTCAGCAAGGCGGTCAGGCGGGTGATGTGGTTCTTGGCGATCTCGGCGATGGAGGCGGACCAATCCTCCCAATAATCGCGGGTGCCGCATTTCTTGACGATCTTGGCCATGATGGCACGCGAGAATTCGTCGATTGCGAAGGTCATCTCGGTTTGGGTGTGTTCCGGCCCCTCGATAACATCGTCCCCGGTGCCACCACTGCCAGAGCCGATGCCTGACCCAGCGGCCTTGGTTTTGTTCGGAAGCGTCTCGACCACGGCGGTGACGGATTTCAGCTCTTCGGATGCAGCGTCGATCCCGACAATCTCGATGGTGTCGCTGATATCCTGCCCCAGCGACATCTTGTTGATGGTGCTGTCGAAGCGTTCATCATGGGCGCGCAGGGCGTTCAGGATCTGCCAGACGACACGGTAGCGTTCATTGTCGTTGAGCGCCTGTTCCGGCGGCACCCCCGCGGGCACGCCCACGGGTAGGATGACATAGCCCATCTTCTTGCCCTCGGCCCGGCGCATGACACGGCCAACGGATTGCACCACGTCGATCTGGCTCTTGCGGGGGTGCAGGAACATGATCGCATCGAGGGCGGGGACATCGACGCCCTCGGACAGGCAGCGGGCATTCGTCAGGATCCGGCAGGTGTTGTCGCCAGCCTCGGCCTTGAGCCAATCCAGCAGAGCACCGCGCGTCTTGGCATTGAAGGTGCCATCGACATGCTGAATTTCGCAGTGCAGGTGGTCGGATGGGATGTCGTCGTCGATCAGGCTGTCCTGGCCGAGATATTCATCCACGACGGCGGAGAATTCATCGCGGATCAGCTTGGAGCTTCGGATGTCGCGCGCAAACGCCAGCGCGCGGCGCATCGGGTGCGGATCGGCTTCGACATCAGCCTTGAGGTCAATCTTTGTCAGCGCCTTATAACAGCCGACGATCTTGGTCGCGTCATCCAGCACCAACTCGCTGCCCGCGTCGCCGAGGCGTTTCTGAACCGCCGCGCTGACGAGACCTTCGTCCATCGCCAGAACGATGACCTTATAGTCTGTCAGCAGGCCGTTCTGCACCGCCCAGCCGAAGCCCCGATAGAACAGGGTTTTCCCAAAGAGGGACTCATCATCCATCGACGCCAGTTCGGCACCGACCTCATCGGCCTTGCTGCGCACATTGTCCCCGAAAATCCGGGGCGTCGCCGTCATGTAGAGGCGCTTCTTGCCTGCGACGTGATCATTGCTGTGGATCTTGACGAAATTCGACTCGTCTTCCTTGTCGAGCGTGGCACCGGTGGTGCGGTGCGCCTCATCGCAGATGATCAGGTCAAATTCCGGCATCCCTGCTTCCTGCGCGCGGGTCAGGGTAACGATGGACTGGTAGGTCGAGAAGATGACAGTCATGCGCTCAGGGTCGTCGGCACCGGCTTTCTCGGCTACCTTTTGCGGATCAGTGGTGGCCGGAAATGCCAGATCGTGGATCTCGATCTCGGCGATGTCGTCAGAATTCTTGCGCCGTTTCCCGACATGGGCATCGGAACAGACGGCAAAGGCGCGGATTGGCGTTTCGGTGTCGTTTGTCCATTCGCGCACGGTCTGGGACATAAGTGCCAGCGACGGCACCATGAACAGAACGCGCTTGCCCTTGCCGGCCAGATCTTCGGCGATCTTGAGGGCGGTGAACGTCTTGCCTGTTCCACACGCCATGATCATCTTGCCGCGGTCCGCCACTGCCAGGCCGGTCCTGACATCCTCCAGCGCATCCCGCTGGTGCTGTCGAAGGGACTTCTTGTCGGCCAAGACGATTTCGCCACGCGCTTCGAAGATCGTCCAATCGATCCGACTTTCGCGAAGGTCTGTCAGGCCGATGCGAACAACGGGGATTGCTTGGTCCCGGATCATCTCCTCGGCGTTGGTGCCCCACTCCTTTTCAGTCGTGTCTAGGACAACGCGCCTGCGGAACGGATCCTTGCCGGAAGCAGAGATGAAGCTGTCGATGTGCGCTTTCTGGATGCGCGTGTCGGCTGCATAGAACTTGGCTTGGATCGCGGCGAATCCATCTTCGTTGCGCAACTTTGCAACCAGATCGATGCCGACATCCTTGCCATCGCGGCCGTTGGCTTTCGCCCATTCCGACCAGGTCCACACAGCTTCGTATTCTTCTGACTGAACAGGGTCGTTCATGAAGAAGGCGAGGGCTAGACGCTCAAAGTAGGTGCCCTTTTCGCGTTCGGTAACAGCTGCGTCGCGATAAGATTGCAGGATGCGGTCAATTCCGGTCATGAGAATTCCTTGTCTTCCGACCGTAACTTAACTGCGTTTTCAGGACCCGGCGACCCCCTATCGTCGCGCGACGACGACAAGCACGCGACGCTTCGCATCGACAAATATGCAGTCCTCACCTGTCCTTACCCCGGAAACCTGCCAACCCCGCGTGACTCTCAGGTCTTGATCTCATAGCGTCATGTTTGAGTGATGGTTTGGGAGGCACGGGGTGAAGGCAGCAGAGACCAAGGTCGATCGTTTTCTGGGGAGCAACGAGACCGCATTTGCTATTCCGGTTTACCAGCGCAATTACGACTGGGCAAAGACGCAGTGTGCCCAGCTCTTCAAGGACATTCTGGCTGTTGGCCGTGACGACAACCAATCGGGCCACTTCATCGGCAGTATTGTGTACGTGCATGACGATGTGCATGCCGTCGCGGCCCTGCAGGAATTCACCATCATTGATGGCCAGCAGCGCCTGACTACACTGACCTTGATCTATATCGCGATCTACCGGCACTTTCTTGCCGTCGGCGAGGAGCGCGAAGCCCAGCGCATCTATAAGACCTATCTGATCAACGAGTTTGCAGAAGATTCCGAGAAGCTGAAGCTCAAACCCACTGACAATAACAAGGCTGCGCTGGCGCAGATGATGGATCCGCAAGAAGCGGTCAAGGTCAGCGGATACTCGCGACTGATCGAGAATTTCCGCTTTTTCCAGAGCGGGATCGATGCGTCCAATGTTGCAACCGTCCTGAAAGGCCTGTCCAAGCTGATATTTGTCAACATTGCGCTCGACCGCCAGAAGGACAATCCGCAGCGCATTTTCGAGAGCCTGAACTCCACCGGGCTGGAGTTGTCGCAGGCAGACTTGATCCGCAACTACATCCTGATGGGGCTGCCACGGAAAGAGCAGGAGCAGGTATTCCGGAAGTTCTGGGAGCCGATCGAGAGCAATGCGCGCAATCTCGAGGTGAATGAAAGCCGCGTGTCCGATTTCATCAGGGATTATCTGACGCTAAAGCAGAAGGACATTCCCAACAAGGGCGCGGTTTACGCCAAGTTCAAGGAGCGGTTCCCGCTTCCCAGCTCGCCCGAGCTGATGGAGGCGCTGGTCGAAATCCGCGATTTGTCGAATGTATATGCGCGCTTGCTGAACCCTAGTCTGGAACCGGATGCTGAGATCGCCCGCGAACTTGGCTACATCCGCACGCTCGAAATCAACGTGTCCTACCCCTTCCTGATGCCGGTCTATCGGGATTTCCAGGCTGGAGTGATTTCCCGCGATGACTTCGCTGCGGTTCTGCGTCTGGTGCAGAGCTATGTCTGGCGTCGTGCGATTCTTGGCCTGCCCACCAACGCACTGAACAAGATCTTCATGGGACTCTATGACCGAGTTGAGTGCGAGGGCTATCTGACATCGATTCAGCGTGCGCTTATGCAGCGCGGCGGCACACAGCGCTTTCCGCGCGACGCCGAAGTGCTGGCTGTCCTAAAGGAGAAGGACATGTACAGCGTGAAGGGCCGCACGCGCACCTATTTCTTCGACAGGCTCGAAAACCACAACAACCGTGAGATAGTCGATGTAACGGTGCCGGGCATCACGATCGAGCATATCTTCCCGCAAAACCCTGATCCGGAATGGCGCAATATCCTGGACGAAGACGACTACGCCGCGATGGGGGAGCATTACCTCAACACCATCGGCAACCTGACGCTGTCGGGCAATAATGGTCGGCTCGGAAATAAGACGTTTACCGCAAAGCGGGATATGAACAACGACGGTGCTGAGCAAGGCTACCGCTACAGTCGGCTGTGGCTCAATCGCGACCTGCAGACCCTTGATCACTGGAATGTGGCACAGATCGAAGCGCGGGCGGAACGAATCGCACAACGTTTTCTTGATGTCTGGCCCGCGCCCAGCGTGGACGTGCTGGTCGGGTCGGACGTTGAAGAGATTAATATCTTCGAGGCGGAAGAACCGAAGTTCAAGAAACTGGAATATGCCGTATTCTTGGGAAACCGACTCTGGGTCACACAGGTCAGCCGCCTTTACGTTGAGGTCATCCAGCATCTGCTTTCTGAGCAACCTGACGCGTTCCACGGCACGAAGCTTGGGGATCGTATCCAGTTGGCGGCCGATCCCGCTAGCTTGCGCCAGTCGGTTCAGGTAGCGGAGGGTTACTTCGTCGAGGGCAATATTGATTCCACAACCAAATTCGAGAGGATGAAATTCATCCTCACTGAACTCGGCCTCGAGGATGAGCTCTTCATCAAGTTTGCTTAGGGACCGAGACAACTTTATCTTTCACGGGGCTTTTTGCTTGCAGCCCACGGCCGTCCCTTTGGCATCGCCCCCGTCACCTCAACCTCGCGCAGCATCCCACCCGCCAGCAGCCCATCCCGGACCCAATCCAGCGCCAGCCACCAATCCTCGTAGCCGCGTCGGGCTGATGCAATCTGCTCCGGATGCGGGCGCCAAGTGACTGGGCATGCCAGCAACTGCACCGTTCGCCACTTGCCGCGCGTTTTCACCCGTTCGGTGCCGACGACGATGGTGGTTGCCCGCTCGCCATGCTGGTTGCGCTTCACGTCGACCGGTACACATCGCGGCGCGACGCCGTGCATCCAGTCTGGCGTCAGACCGGCGCGCGCCAGTTCCGCCACGCGGATTGCCATGCGGATGCCGCCGAGACTGTCGGGCATGCCTGCGACGGTGGCGGCGATCACCTCGGCATCGGGATGGGTGTAGCTGCCCATCTTATGCTGACCGCCGTCGACCTTGCAGCCAAGTGCGGCGCGCTGGATCAGGATATATTCGAGGCCAAAGCCGAAGCCCTCCTCGGTCACGTCCTTTGGCGGCGGCAATTCCAGCTGCGCCTTTTCCACCCGGAATGCCCATTCCAGCGCCGCCTGGACGCCGAGCGCGCGCTTGACCTTCGTACCGCCGGTTCGGCTGAGAACGGCGGTGCAAAATTAGGCCACGGTAGCGGCGGGATAGTCTCGCTGCGGGCGGAGTAAAATTCTGCCACTTTTCCCTTCTTGCGGCTGCAGGGAGGGTGGGGAGATCTATACCGTGGAAC